>NZ_JBQCKS010000003.1:0-157377 GCF_051966755.1 Paenibacillus sp. SAFN-054 | reverse complement strand
GACAGTAACTAAGGGGAATGTATGCGAAAAAACGAATACATGGGGCGACGCGGACAGTAACTAAGGGGAATGTATGCGATAATCCGAATACATGAGGCGGCTCGGACAGTAACCAAGGGAAATGTATGCGATAATCCGAATACATGATGCGACGCGGACAGTAAATAAGGCGAATGTATGCGGAAATCCGAATACATCAGGCGGCTCGGACAGTAACCGAGGCTAATGTATGCGGAAATTCGAATACATGGGGCGGCTCGGACAGTAACCGAGGCAAATGTATGCGATAATCTGAATACATGGGGCGGCTCGGACAGTAACCAAGGGAAATGTATGCGAAAATACGAATACATGGGGCAGCGCGGACAGTAACCGAGGCAAATGTATGCGAAAATCCGAATACATGAGGCGACGCGGACGGTAACCGAGGCGAATGTATGCGATAATCCGAATACATGAGGCGGCTCGGACAGTAACTAAGGGGAATGTATGCGGAAATTCGAATACATGAGGCGGCTCGGACAGTAACTGAGGCGAATGTATGCGGAAATCCGAATACATGAGGCGGCTCGGACGGTAACCGAGGCGAATGTATGCGAAAATTCGAATACATGGGCGACGCGGACAGTAACCGAGGCATTTTCTAATGTCTATTCTCTTTGGGTCCATTTCATCGAATAAGTACGTACTTTTATCACTAATGTCACGCACGGAGTTGATCCGATATATGCTCCTCAACAAAAAGAAAAACAACCCCTGAAACCGACGTTTCAGGGGTGAAGGGATGCTTAGGGCATAGCCATCAATCCCGGACCCGGTTTATTCCTCAGAATTGCTCAAGTACGATCTTGCCCACGGTCCGGCCGGTTTCCAAAAGAACATGCGCCTTGCGGAGGTTCTCGGCGTTGATAGCCCCCAGCTTCTGCGCCACGGTTGTCCGGACAACCCCTTGATCCACAAGCCGTGCGACTTCGTTCAACAGGTTATGCTGCTCGATCATATCCGCCGTCTGGTACATCGAGCGCGTAAACATGAATTCCCATACGAAGGTTGCGCTCTTGTTTTTAAGCAGCGTCAAATTCAGCAATTCATCCGTCTCGACGATGGAACAGATTTTACCTTGCGGCGCGATAGCCTCGGCCATGCCCTTCCAGTGCTGCTCTGTACCATTCAGACATAATATGTAATCCACCTGTTCGAATCCGATCGCCTGCAGCTGCGGTACGAATGCATCGTAATGGTTAATGACATGGTCCGCACCCTGCTCCTTCACCCATGCGACAGATTCCGGACGGGAGGCGGTACCGATGACCGTTAATCCGGCATACCGGGCAAGCTGCACTGCAATGGATCCCACCCCGCCGGCGGCTCCGATCACCAGAATGGATTTGCCGGAATTCAAGGATCTGTCGGCCGGAATGCCCAACCGGTCAAACAGCCCTTCCCATGCTGTAATCGAGGTTAAAGGCAGCGCTGCCGCCTCTGCAAAATCCGTGCTGGACGGCTTCAGACCGACGATGCGCTCATCGACAAGGTGAAACTCGCTGTTGCCCCCGGGGCGTACGATACTGCCTGCATAGAAGACCTCGTCGCCTGGCTGAAACAATGTAGAATCCGGTCCCACCTGCTCCACCACTCCTGCCACGTCCCATCCCAGCACCTTGAGTTCACTCTCGACGCGTGCTTTCGGGGCTCTCACCTTCGTATCGACCGGGTTGACGGAGATCGCCTTCACTCTGACCAGCAGATCTCTTCCTGCTGGAACCGGTTTGTCGATTTCCGCATCGATCAGACTGTTCGGATCCTCAATCGGAAGGTATTGGTACAGGCCTACGGCTTTCATTTTTTCTTGTGTCATACGTTGATCGCTCCTCATATTTAAATTTGAATGATTTCGTTTGGACTTTTGCAGAAAATGCTTGTGATGCGATTGGACTCCAGGATTACCAAGGAAGCTGGCTATCCATGTAATAGAAGCCGCCCGTCGGGCCATCTTCAGGCAGCGTAGCCAGACGGACCGCCGTCTTGGCTCCATCCTCCGGCGAAAGCTCTGCTTTGTCTCCGCCCATTTGGGTCTTGACCAGGCCAGGGTGCACCGAGTTCACCTTCAGGTTTGTACCTCGCGTTTTCTGGGCCCAATAAGCTGTAAGCATATTGAGGGCGGCTTTGGATGCGGAATAAGCAGGAGTGGCAATACGCTGTGCAAGCTCATCTGAAAGCAGATACTGAATGGATCCCAAGGCGCTGCTCTGATTCACGATTCGGCCGGCTTCGCTCTTCAGGAGCAGCGGCAGCAGCGCTTCCGTGATGTAGTAGGGAGCAAACGTATTGACCTCAAACGTATCCCGCAGTGCATCCCCTTCGTATGACCCTTTTTCGGCCCATATTCCCGCATTGTTCACCAGAATATCCAAGCGTCCATAGGTGTCGCCGATCCATCTCGCCATAGCCGCAATATGCTCCGCATTCGTTACTTCCAGCTCTATGCCAACTGCTTCAGCGCCCTGATCACGCAGCTCAGCCGCTGTTTTATCTGCAACCGCTTGGGTACGTGCCGCGACCAATACCGTTATGCCTTGCTCTCCCAATTGTCTGGCGACTTCATACCCGATTCCTTTGTTAGCTCCCGTTACAAGTGCAATTTTGTTGTCCGTCATTTTCATGTCCTCCTTAAGGATATCGATTGTTATTTGTTAATCGTGATCAGGCCGGCGGTTTGTACATGGCTTATGTTTCTCAGGTGATGAACATACGCGGCTTGAGCCTCGGCGAGCTGTTCATCCGTGATATGGTGCGCGTCATGGACGGCAAATGGGGGCAAATAATGGGCACTTACATAGTTGGCGAGCGCCTCCATCGGCTTGGCAATGTCCCGGATCGTAAACAGATTGTACCCTCCGGGCTGATACGAGGCGGCAGTACCCGAAGTGGAGATCGCTATGCCGATTTCCTTGCCTTTCAGGCGATCCCCGCCTGGACCAAAGGCGTAGCCGTAAGCCAGCACCTCATCGAACCACTGTTTGAGAAGCGGGGGTGTACTGTACCAGTAAAGCGGGTATTGGAAAATAATCCGGTCATGGCGATCGAGCAGCGCCTGCTCATGCAGGATATCCAGCGGGCCATCCCCATAAAATTCATACAGCGCGTGTACAGTCGTATCCGGCTGATCTCTCATGGCATCGAGCAGCGCCCGGTTGATCCGGGAATCCCCTAAATTCGGATGAGCTGCAATAATCAATGTTTTCATGTCTTTGCTCCATTCTGTATAATATTTTGAGAATGATCATTCTAAATACTTCAAAAAAATTTTATATCTACTTATTTCTCTAAAATTTGCATTGTCAAAGCGCTAATGCGCTGGAGCTTTTCCTTCGGCACCGACGTCCGGGCCATTACCCTCAGCCCTGTTAAGGCATTATGCAGATACTCGGCCAATTCCTGGGCTTCGTACCGATCGGTGAACTCGCCATTCTGCTGCCCCCGGGATACAATCTCTACAAGCAGATGCTCCACCTTCTCGAAGGACCTTACGGATTTGGCATCGACGTCTTCATCCCGGCATGCCATTTCAACGGCTGAATTGACAAACATGCATCCGGGCGGCGCGCCTTCTTCCCCATTGCTCATATAATCGAAAATGAACTGCAGGGCTTCCTTCGAGGTCCGGGACTGCTTGACGCCTGCCGCCAAATGGGCATCCGTACGTTCCTCAAACCGGTCCATTGCCTTAAGATACAAGGTGTGTTTATCTGTAAACGTATCGTAAAGGCTTCTGCGGTGGATTCCCATATGCTCGACAAGATCATTCATCGACGTCTTCTCGTATCCTTGCTCCCAGAAAAGCTTCATCGCTTTTTCCAAGACGGCATTTTCTTCAAATTCTTTGCTTCTGGCCACTTCAGCTTCCCTCCCAGACTATCGTATACGAACATCATACCATTTCGGGAATGATCGATAAAGAATAGGCTGGAACTTCACGTTTATCCTGATATTAGACCTAGAAGATCATTCAGGATCTCCGACATGGAAGGATGGGTAAAGATCGTATCCCGCAGCACCGTGTATGGCTGCCCGGAGTTCATGAACACGGAAACGATGTTCACCACTTCACTGGATTCCACGCCGAACATGGTGAAGCCAAGCAGCAGCCCGGTATCCGCATCGACAACCGCTTTCAGCAGACCCTCGGTCTGCTTCAGTTGACGGGCCCGGGTTGAAGCCGTAACGGACAGTTTGGCAACCTGGACGTTATAGCCCTGCTTGCGAGCCTCCGCTTCTGTCAGTCCGACGTGAGATAACGGCGGGTCGATAAAGACCGAATATGGAACCTGCTTGCGATCCAGCGTGGTCCGCTTCCCGCTTCCGAACCATTGATCCTTCGCGATCCGGAAATCATCAAGGGAGATGTATGTAAACTGGGGTCCCCCGTTCACGTCGCCAAGCGCCCAGATGTGGGGAAGATTCGTCCGCAGCTTCTCGTCAACCTGAATGAAACCGCGTGCCGTACGCTGGATGCCGGCTGCCTCAAGATTCAGCTCATCAGTATTGGCCTTTCTGCCGGTTGCTACCAGCACGGCATCGGCCTTCCATTCCACCGGACCGTCTGGAGAGGACAGATGGAGGGTGACCTCTTCAGAGCCTTGGTCATCGATTCGATCCACGCGGGTCTGCAGCCGAATCTGGATGCCCTTTTGCTCCAGCACCTTCCGCACCTCAGCGGCCATATCCCGGTCGTCTTTGGGTAGAAACTGATCGCCATGCTCAAGTATCGCGACTTCGGTACCAAACCCGGCATAAATGGAAGCATATTCGAGGCCGATATAACCGCCGCCAATAATGGCCAGACGTTTCGGAAGCTTGGCCAGATCCAGAATTTCCGCGCTGGTGTATACCTTATCGCTGTCGATGCCGGGAATCTCGGGAATGACCGGTTTGGCACCCGTATTGATGAAGATTCGTTCCGCTTCCACCAGGATACTGCCTTCCTGCGAACTTACCTCTACCGCATGCGCGGATTGAAAAGACGCTTTCCCTGTCATTACGGTAACTCCCGGTTGATTGTTCACCTGGTCGAAATTCTTCGCACGCAGCAGGGAAACCAGTTCATCCTTCTCCCGGATGGCCTGCGCGTACTTCTCTTGCCGCGCTTCGGGGTCATGGATGTCCTGTTGTGAGAATAGATGCGATTGATGAGCCAATGCCTTCGTCGGAATGCAGCCTACGTTGATGCACGTGCCGCCATACATTTGCGCTGACTGTTCGACGACCGTAACGCTCAGCCCTTGTTTGGCAAGAAAGGGCGCCAGCGTCTTGCCGGCTTTGCCAAATCCGATGATAAGCACATCCGTTTTATGTTTCATGGTGATCACTCCCTCGTCCTCATTTCTGCACTTCATGAATCGAACAAGCCAAGGAGCGTGTGTTCGACCCTTCGCTCGCGGCCAGCGCGGTGCCCGCGTCGGCATGGTGGGCTACCTTTCCATCCGGCTGCACAATCCGTGCTATTCTTCCAGAGTTACTTTTCCTGACACTCATTCGAGAATGATCATTCTACATTGGGTGAATGGCCCCTTTTGTTCCGTGAGTTCATCCTAACATATTGAGAACGATCAGTAAAGAATTATTTTTTACTGATTGTTCTCATTGGATTCCAGCGGATTATTTGAATCTGTCTTTGCGGGTACCTTATAATTCCATTAGTCAGGTTGCGGGGGACGGACCCGTAAGCTTATCTAATATACCGGGGTGAGAACATATGAATCTTCAAACACTCTATCATGAATACATAAATATAAAGTTTGAGCGGGGACTCCCGCCCGTTTCAACGGACGGATTTGAATACTGCGATTGCGAAGATGGTGGCGCGGAGCTGTTTGTAACGGGTCATGCGTGTACGGCATTCAGTGAATGGATCTCGGAACTACAACCGCGTGATCCTCACTACACGGCGAATGTGGATTGGGAGCCCGTGCTTTCGGCGGAATTTCCGCAGCTGAGCGTATACGATGAATTGGTCTTCTACTATCTTCTGTTTACGGTGAACGCGACGACGTCGATTGTGAAGGTTAACCCTTACAACGCGATGAACGATTTTATGAAAAACTATTGCTTCTTTCAGTTATCCCGATGCATGGACGCGGAGGCGCTGAAGGAAGAGCAGCGAGCAGAGCTGCGGGACTTTTTCCTCTTCTTCTATCTCTATACGCACCCGGTCAACGAGGAGACCCTCTACTCCTTTTCGTTCCGCGGGAAGGATCTCGTTCATACGACAACCGATATTGCGGTCAAACACTATTTTACCAACTATTATGACCACTATCGCGAGAACCCCGGCAAGTATAGGGAGCAACTAGACTTATCTCCTCCTGAAATCGATGCGTGCAAAAGCCTTTCGCTGGAGCTGTTAAAGACCATCGAAGGCAAATCAAGCAAGCTGACGATGCCAGCCGAGGAAGGACTGGAGGATGTATTGCAGCTGATCAACAATGTTGATGATCTGATGCATAGGTACTCGACCGATAAAGCAGCCTTGTTTAAAATCATGGCCGACTTTCTCGCGGATCATCGCTCCAGCCCTTACCGTGACCACGCTTTCCGGATGCTGATCCAAAATTATGCCACGTATATCCTTTATTTTGACTTTGATGAAATTCATTCACTGGTCGATTACTTCAAAGCAGCCCCGTTATGGTGCGGGAAGATTATCAACGCCATCTTTGCCGATGCCATCTTCATTCAGAAAATCATGAGGCAGCAGCAGATCGATATCACCAAGTACGACAACGTAACGCATTTCTTCAACGAGACCGCAAGGAGCATCTATTTATAGTCCCAAAGGCAGCGATTTCTGCTCGCGTTAAGGTTTTGCCCGGGTAAAAAGGCGAGCTGTCATGCCAATAGATAACCTCAGCGATTTCAGCTGCCCTTGTTTCCATTTCCCTATTGATATTCCGCCTGAAGCAGCTGTGATCTGAGGTCTGTGAAGCCTTCGCCCGGCTTACGCAGCGCCTCCAGAACCACCTGCGCATTATATCCGTCGTAGAAGTCATAGATATGGCCCGGCTCGCCGTTCAGAATCGAGAGTACCTGTTTGAAAATAGGCAGCTGTCCCTCCGCCTCAACGGGAAGTACGGGATGCATATCGGCTTCATTCGCACCCATATATAGATGGCTCCAATTCTCCAGCGCAATGGTTCCTTTTTCCCCGCGGACAACCAGGGAGACACGTTCTTCACCTTCACGGCGGTCCGTGCCAGATACATGGATGTCAATATGGTTATGCAAACGCATGACGGCCCTCACCCGGCTCTCGCACTGCCGTCCATCCGGCGGATACTCAACCTCGCTCCTAACCTGAATGATCGGACCGAACACCTGCTGGATCATATGAATCCAGTGAATACCCACTTCAAGCAAATACCCGCCTTCGTGCCTCGTCGTGATCCAGGGATTCTGCTGCCAGGCACGGGGCCACTGCGGAAATTCCAGATAGAGGTCCATGCTCTCGATCGCTCCAACCGCCTGCTCTTCCATCAGTTCCTTTAGCTTCAGGACTTCCGGCTCGAGCGGGAACGAAAAGTGAACGGCATGCAGCCGATCGTAGCGCGCCCCCAGCTCCAGCAGATGCTTGGCCTCCTCCAAGCTGTTCGCAAGCGGCTTCTCGCAGAAGACGTGAACGCCTTTTTCAAAGGCCATCCGCGCCACATCATAATGCATGGACGGAGGAACCGCGATATATACAAGATCGAGCTGTACCTCATTAAGCAGAGCCCTGTAGTCTGTGTAAAGCCGTGGGGTACCTCCGGCTGCTTCAGCTTCCCTGCGCAGCACCTCCTCCTGATCACATAGGGCCGCTAATTCAACCCGACCGGCAAATTGGGGAATCAAACGGTGAACCATATGCTTGCCCATATGTCCCAGGCCGATCACGGCCAATCTGATTTTTGTCATATCCCATGTCCTTTCTTCTCAATGATGACTAACATCTTACATATTTTCGCTTGAAGCCGAGCTGCCCCCTATCAAGCGCCTTTTGAATGTTAACGGAAGCGTCCAGGAACTTGCTTTTCGCAGCGTGGAGACCCACTTCTACCGGGCCGACTTCCTTCGCAGTGGCCACCGCCTGGTCATGAAGCGGCAAATAGGAGACCGCCACGGTGTATATGAAATTGTTCATCGCATATTTCGCGCGTTCCGGAGCCTCATGTATCGCGCCTTTCACCAGCTCCAGCATACCGGCAATCTTCTCTTCGGAAAATTCATGGTCAGGTCGATTGCCGAGCAGCCAGCAGTAACAGCTCCAGCCCGCAGACATTCTCAGCTCCACGCCGCTTGCGATCCACTTATCGGAAACCTCCTGCGCAATATCCGTTTCTGCCAAAGTAACGGCGACCACATAGTCCGACAGCATATAAAAGTAAGCTCCGTCGATCCACCGCTCAAAATCCGCTTCTGTCATCACCTTCGGATCGGCGATCACGCCCGCAAAATACATGGCGTCGTAATTCCCTGTAGCATAAAGCTGCTCAGCTAACGGCTGATTGCGTTTAATTTTCTTGAAAATGGGCTTCATCGCGCCGGTAGCCACGCCAAAAAGCGGTTCATGCGCGCCGTTTGACAGGTACATCTTTTTGGTGCGCTCCTTGCCGAGGGCTTCAAGCTCCTGCATGACCAACTCTAAATTCATCGTTCACACTTCCTTTATCTTGGTTTGACGTTCAGAGTGAGGACAACTTTACTTGAATATATCATAAAGCGGCCTTCATCCCCTCAAATAGCGCTATCCAAATAAAAATCGCCGTCCGACTCCCCGCAGGGAACGTAGGACGGCGACGATATACGGGCCATTACAGCATAGCCATTGCAGTACAAGAACGCTAAGCCATCTCCGCCAGCACCTTGCCAAGCCGGTCAAGCTGCTGTTCATTTGCTTCTATGCAGACCGGCTTCGCTTGCTCAAACTCTTCTTTCTTCTTAAAGCGTTGACGGAAGGTGACCCGAGTGCGGCCATCGACTTCTTCAAAGGTAGCCGTTACGCGAAATTCATGAACGTTTAGATGCTCAATCACGACCCGCTCCGGCTGCATCATCTCAACAAAAACGTTATGGTTAGGGTAATCCACGCCATCGGGTCCGTGCATGATGAACTTCCACGCGCCTCCCGGCCTTATGTCGCACTCGTGAAACGTATTCGTGAAGCCTGCCGGCCCCCACCATCTGGTTAACAAATCGGGTTCTGTCCAGGCCCGAAATACAAGCTCCCGTGGAACATCATACTCGCGCGTAGCCATTAGTTCATTTTCACCCATCGTCATGCCTCCTTTTCCAATGCCTTGCCGAGTGCTTCCAACATCACGTTTGTACCATGCTCCCGTATTTCCGGCGTATCATGCCCGTCAAAGAACGCGCCCTGCTCCGTGAAAATCAGCTTCGTGCCGCCCTCCATCCGGATCAGCTCGACCGTAACGATCGAGACGGAGATGCGCGCGCCCTCCGAATCCAAGGTATACGTATAGACGATACGCTGCCCTGTAACGATCTCCTGGTAGATCGCATCAAAGGTAAAGACCGGCCCTTCCGGCGGCCCGCCGCTGCTGCATTCACGTCCGCCAACCTGGAAATCGAAGATGTCCGGCTTCGAAAACCATTGGGCTTTAGCAGCCGGATCGGCCCATGCTTGATACACACGCTCCGGCGAGGCAGCATAAGTCCGCTCCACGACGAAGGTGGCATGCTTAACGAATCGTTCGTTCATTGATCTTCCTCCTTAGGTTTCGTCATTCCGTTCTCCTCGGCAAGATAGTCTCCCAGCAGGTCCAAATGCCGCTCCCAACTTCTTTGCCGTTCAATGACAGGCTTCTCAAAGCCCGCCTTCATCGCTTGCAGGATGCTGACGAAATCCTCGACCGTCAACTCCTCCTTGCCCTGTATCAGCTTGGATGCATGTCTGAGCTGCTCCAATAATTGCTGCCGTTGTTTGATCTGCTCCTGAATTTGATTGATCTGCAGGCCCACGATCTCAAGCGGGCTGATCTGACCGCCCGTTAAAACGGACTTGATCTCCTCGAGAGATAACCCCAGCTCTTTTAGCGATAATATTTGGTGCAGGCGTGACAAGTTCGATTCGCTATACAGCCTGTGGCCCGATTCCGTCTGGCTGGAAGGAGACAACAAGCCGATTTGGTCGTAAAAATGCAAAGTTCGAACGGTTAACCCCGACAGCTTGGCAAGTTCCCCAACCTTCCAATATTTCTTCATAGACCATCCCCACTCTTTGACGCTAGCTATGTACCGGTACCTTTATTGTAAAACATGACGTTACGTCAGGTGCAAGACTAAATCAGGACGCTCTCACGGAAATTTTTGCGCTGACGGATTTCGGATATCAACGCCATACGGATTCCCTTTGAAGCCAAGCCGACCTTTATCGGCCGCTCTATTATGAGACGACGAATACATGCAGCCCAAGCATTCTGCTCTGCTTGGGCTGCAAGACATGTTCATTCGGATGAAAAATATATTATCGGTCCTTTTATTATGATTCAATGAAATGTAATATCCGATAAAATAAAATGCCTGTCGCTGGCTGAAGGGTGTCGCAAGATTGCTAATAAATTTTTTTCAGCAGCTCGATTACCTCGTCCAGTGTAAGGCCAAAGGATTTGTAGTAGGATGTATCGCCTTCCATTTGCTTCAGGATCATTTCGTTGCGGATTCGCAGCATCTCTTCGGGCGAAAATTCGGCTACGAAGCACCCTTTACCGGTGACGGTATGGATCAAACCGCTTCGTTCGAGTTCCTCCCAAGCTTTCTTGACGGTGATGACGCTCACGCGAAGCTCTTGGGCTGCCTGCCTGATCGGCGGCAGACAATAGCCGCTTTCGAGTTCCCCTTTCAGAATTTGGGCGCTGATTTGTTCGAAAAGCTGCTGATAAATCGGTTTGTCGGATGTGTTTGAGATGAATATGTTCATAATATTTCTACTTTATGGAACCGTTTGACCGCCATTCGATAAGCCATCATGGTAAGTGCAATAAATATTACGATTCCTGCGATCAGAATGGATACTTGAAGTGCTATATTGTCTGCCCCGGTCCCATTGAAAATGTCGGATACATAAGAACTTTGAACCCCGATCCATTGCGCGACTCCGGCAAAAAGCATCGCGGCCGTAATGGATGCGGTCGCCGCCCCGCCGTATTTATACGCCGTCTTGTAATACATAGGGATAAAGATCACGTTGAAGATCGCCAGCATGACAAAACACAGTCCCCAAAAGCCCATGTGCGGCGCAAAGAAAGCCTGGGTCAGATTCGAGTACAATTGGATATTGATCATACCAAAGATCATGGCCATGACGATATGCAATAACTCCATGATGACGACAACAAGCACCCTTCCTTTGACGATGTCTTTTTTGGTGACAGGCATCATCGAGGTGAATACCAAATCGTTCTGTGCTCTAAACTGGCCAAACATGTTCGGTATGGTAATCCAGCAAAAATACAGAATAACAATAAAATACAGCCAACCGGGAATGAGCATTAAGGCGCCCAAAATAACAGGCATGATAAAAAATAATGGACCGATCCCTAATTTCAGATCCTTCACCACCAGATTATACATACGCATCCTCCTTTTTCGCGAAATAAATCATGATCTCTTCGAGATTAGGCGTAGCCGCTCTAATATCGGAAGTGGAGTCGAAGTCTCTGGAATGGATCAATCCGGTAAAGCCGAATGAATTGACTTTATAGGAAATCATCTTGTCTTTGACCTGGTTCAGCTGGCTTTCGCTACCGCTCAACAAGCGATAGGACTCCATAAATTCGTTTTTCTCGGAACTTGCGACGATTTGCCCGTTTTCGATAAAGGTAATAAAATCCGCGCATTTTTCCAAGTCCGATGTAATGTGAGTCGAGAAAAGAATGCTGATTTCGCCGCCCACGACGAGCTCTTGAAAAATATCGAGCAGATTGTCTCTTGCGACCGGATCGAGTCCGCTTGTCGGTTCATCGAGGATGAGCAGCTTCGCTCCATGGGATAAGGCAAGTGCCAAATTATACTTAACCTTCATGCCTGTCGACAATTCGGCGACTTTCTTGTTTTCATCCAGTTTGAATCTTCTCAGGTAATTGTAATAGGTCTCATCATCCCAATTTTTGTAGAACTTCTTAATGACCTCGGTCAGCGTTTTGATCTTGCTGCGCCTATAGAAATCCACGTCGCCAAAGGCGCATCCGATTTCCTGCTTCAATTCAATTTCGTATTCGGCGATATCCTTGCCCAAAATACGCACTTCGCCGCTATCGATGTGAATCATGTTGAGGATCGATTTGATGGTGGTCGTTTTTCCCGCACCGTTGGCACCGATAAACCCCATAATATAACCCTGTTCCAGTTGGAACGATACATCCTTTAGCTGAAAATTCGGGTAGTTCTTATTTAAATGCCGAATGTCTAATGCCAGCATGCCGTACCTCCTCAACAAATTGTGTATATCGTGTATGCACAATATATCACCGGAATTATATGAAGTCAATGAGGTATGAGCCTAATTTTTGGATATTCCTCTTCGAACAACCATGAAAAAAAACCACTGAAAAAGCACGAAACCGTACTTATCATCAGTGGCGGCATGTTACAGAACCCTTTCAGGTATATGAAATATCGGGTTACGCGGTACTCGTTCTCAAAAAAAAATCATTTTTCCACTACTCGGAAGCGATCACGCGTCGCCCTCCACCTCGTACAAAGACGCATCCAACGCCTGGAGGAATGGAGACCACTCTCCTGCCGCGAACAACAGCAGCCGGTGCATGGCACGCGTGCAGGCCGTATAAAACAGCTTGCGTTCGCTCTCAAGGCGATACGTCTGCGAAGATGCGTCGTAGATGAGCACGGCATCGAATTCAACGCCCTTGGCGAGATAGACCGGAATAATCAGTGTCCCTTTCTCAAAGTTCGGCGTGTTCTTCGTCACGAGCTTCAGTCCCTGGCATCCTTGCGACGTCAGGAGATCATAAGCCTCTTGGCCCTCGGCCGCCGTTTTCGTAATGACGCCAATCGAGGTGAAGCCTTCAGCCCGAAGCGCCATCAGATGCTCCGCTATTCTTGCGGCCCGCTTCTCCCCGAGGCCCGCGTTCGAGAGGAGCGGCTTCCTGCCGGCCCGTTCAAAGGGGACGATCTCCTTGCCGCTTGGCAGCAGATGCTTCGTGAATTCCACGATCTCCCGGGTGGACCGGTAACTGCGGACCAGGCGGAACAAATTCGTCTCCGACTCGCCGTACAGCCTGGTGAGGGGCGAATCCTCTCCGTACAGCTCCGTTGCTTGCGCAAAGATCGCCTGACCGAAGTCGCCGAGTACCGTCATGCGGGCACGGGGAAACAGCCTTTTGAGGAACTCGTATTGGAACATCGAATAATCCTGTCCCTCATCAATGAATACATGCCGGACCTCCGTGTTCGTCCGGACACCCTCGATGAGCTCTTTTAAATACAGGTAGGGTGTTGCGTCCTCATAGAACAGTTCAAGCCGGCCGAGCTTCTCCTTGGTCTGCTCACAGATTTCCGGCCAGAGCGAGGGAACGTCGGCCCCATTCGTCATCTTCTGAAAGACGGCCTCATCAGCGAACAACTGTACATACAGCTGGACCATATTAATGAACATCAACCGCTTCACGCTTCGCTTCAGCGGTACGAATTGTTCTTTTACAATCATCTGCCGCAGCAGGCTTTCTTCCCGTTCTGCATAGTCAAAATCGCCTTCATCCGACCTGCGCTCACCCTGTATCCTTTCGCGGGCTTCTTCATATCGTTCGGCAAAATCAAAGACGGCTCTCTCTTTGTGCAGTTTCTGATATGCCTCGGCGTACTGATCCTTATCGAGATAATCGAGCTCATCCTGCACCCAGCGCGCCGACCGTTCCTTACTCTCCAGCAAGGCCAGCTCCTGCAGCAGCCACTCCTGCAGCATCGCAATGCGATTGGTTATGCGAATGGAAGGGTCGTAGCTGTAAAACTTGGTTTTCATTTGCTCCGCAGAAATCAGATCCCGATCCCGAAACCGAATGCTTTTGAATAACATGCCTTCCTGCTCCAGCCACTGCGCGTAATCCCGGAGAGCTTGCAGAAAGCTTGCGGATGACTTGTAATGAATCCCTTTCAGACGCGCTTTATACGCCTGCGTCGATTGCTCTGCCAACACGTATTCGATCTGGTCGAAGGGATCCTCCAGGCGAAACTTCCGTCCTAGCCAGTGGTCAAGGTATTCCTGGAAGGTCGTCTGCTGCATATTTTCTTCGCCAAGCTCGGGAAGAACGGTAGATACGTAGCTGTTAAACATCGGATTCGGCGAGAACAGAACGATTTGGTCGGCCTTAAGCCGCTCGCGGTGCTTATACAGGAGGTATGCCACCCGCTGGAGCGCTGCGGAGGTCTTCCCGCTGCCTGCTGCCCCCTGCACGATAAGCATCCGGCTTTTGTCATCGCGGATGATGGCGTTCTGCTCCTTTTGGATGGTCGCGACGATGCTTCTCATCTGATTGTCCGCGCCCTTCCCAAGCACCTGCTGCAGCAAATCGTCGCCGATCGTCAAGCTTGTGTCGAATACGTTCTGCAATTGGCCCTCACGGATTTGATACTGCCGCTTCAGCTTCATCTCGCCTGTGATGGCTCCGCCGGGCGTATCATATCCAGCCGCTCCCGGAGAATGATCGTAGTACATGCTCGCGACCGGAGTACGCCAGTCATACACCAGGAAACTCATGCCGTCCGAATCGACGAAGGATGCCACCCCAATGTACACCTGCTCGGTAAACTTCAATCCATCCTCCTGAAAATCGATGCGCCCAAAGTAAGGGGACGACTGCAGCCTTTTCATGTTCTTCCATTGCTGGACGCGCAGGCGGTGGCTTCGCTCCCGTTCGGATAATAACGCCTCCTGCTGCCTGATGCTGTAGAAGGTCTCTTCAAAATCTTCGTCCGAACCTGTATTGACGGTGACTTCCTCCCAGAATTGCTTGCGGATATCTGTCACCTGGCCTTGCAGACCCGACACCTCCGGTTCGAGTTCCTCCATCCTTTTCCCCAGCTTTTCCATAACCAGATCCAGCCGCCCCTGCTCCTGCTTCCAATCCTCCGCATTCACCATCTAAACACCCTCCTCCTTCATTTCAACCTGCTGAAAAATACCGTTTGACAAACCGCTATTTCCTGTGATAAGATTAAGTTGTAAATAAGATGGGATAATTTTAATTTTTTGCAAAAAAGTAGCTACTGGTTTTCCAATCATACCATAGTGCTTTTTTGCGCGCAATATGAATTTATGCATATGTAAACCCGGCAGATCTGCCGGGTTTTTTTGTGTTCTTTTCCAAGGTATGTGGACGAAGATGAAGTTAGCGTTAGAGGACCACCCTGTGTTCCAATTGCACAGTCCCAACGGGGAAGTCATCGAATTTATGGAGGAGGTGGATTTCGATCTGTCTGCCAGGTCTGATGGAAATTAAATATTTTTCGAAAATTTTACTTGTTCTATGCTTGCCAGCCTGCTATTATGAAGTAGCGTGATTTTTGGAAAGCGAATAGTCGATATATTTTAGGATCTTTCCAAGCAGATAATCTTTGACCACTTCCATGAGGAAGTTAAGGCCATACGGACAGCCGGGTCAAATGCCGATTGGCAACTTTCGTTGCCTTATTGATTGAGTTAAAAGCTCAAATTTTATAAGTTGGTTACTTTACAACCAGTGCATATGCACACAACTTGTGAAACGGTCAATAAGAGTGGTAAAAGTAATTATTTGCTATATAGACTCTGATCCTAACATGATATATTCGAATATGAGCGCCTTTCCATAAAGCACTGCGTTTTATGGCTGACTGACGAGCACGCAAGAGGTTTGTCATGCCATGCTTATTGGGACGATCTTACTATTTGACTATATCAAAGCAAGTGTGATGCGCATGATGCGTGTTTCGCTTGCTTTTTTTGTTGCCGTTTTTACATGTAAAAAAATTCATTCGGAATAGGAGATCGAAACATGGGAAAAGCACTAGTCATTGGCGCCGGGGGCGTCGCATCTGTAGCCGTTCATAAATGCGTTCAAAACAGCGAGGTTTTCGAAGAAATCTGCATCGCCAGCCGCACGAAATCGAAATGCGATGAGCTGAAAGCCAAACTCGACGGAGGCAAGACCAAAATCACGACCGCACAAGTCGATGCCAACAACGTAGAGGAGCTGATTGCTCTTATTAACGAAGTAAAACCGGATATCGTTATGAACCTGGCCCTGCCTTACCAGGATTTGACGATCATGGACGCCTGCCTGGCTACGAAAACGCACTATATGGATACGGCAAACTATGAACCGGAAGATACGGCGAAATTCGAATACAAGTGGCAGTGGGACTACCGCGAGCGCTTCGAAAAAGCAGGAATCACAGCGCTGCTCGGCAGCGGTTTTGACCCGGGCGTCACTGGCGTATTCTCCGCTTATGCCCTGAAACACTATTTCGACGAAATTGAATATATCGACATTCTGGACTGCAACGGCGGCGATCACGGCTATCCTTTCGCAACCAACTTCAATCCGGAGATCAACATCCGCGAAGTGTCCGCGAACGGCCGCTACTGGGAGAACGGTGAATGGATCGAAACGAAGCCGATGGAAATCAAGCGCGAATATAACTTTGCCGAAGTCGGCCAAAAGGATATGTACCTGCTCTATCATGAGGAGCTTGAATCCCTTGCGCAAAACATGCCTGGACTGAAACGCATCCGTTTCTTCATGACGTTCGGCCAAAGCTACCTCATGCACCTGAAGGCGCTTGAAAACGTAGGCATGACTTCGATCGAGCCGATCGAATACGAAGGCAAGCAAATCATTCCGCTTCAATTCCTGAAGGCTGTGCTTCCGGATCCGGCTTCCCTCGGACCTCGTACGGTGGGCAAAACGAACATCGGCTGCATCTTCAAAGGGAAAAAAGACGGCCAAGACAAGACGTACTACGTCTACAACGTGTGTGACCACCAAGAGTGCTACAAAGAAGTGGGCTCCCAAGCCATCTCCTACACGACGGGCGTTCCTGCCATGATCGGCGCAGCGATGGTTATGACCGGCAAATGGAACAAACCGGGCGTATACAATGTCGAAGAGTTCAATCCGGATCCATTCATGGAAGAGCTGAACAAATGGGGACTTCCTTGGGTAGAAGATTTCAATCCAGTGCTGGTGGATGCCCTGCCTGAAGAAGCGAAAGAGCCGGAGCTCGTTCGTTAAGATGCGGTTCGAGGAGTTACCGACACCCTGCTTCGTCGTCGATGAAGCGCTCATCGAGAAGAACCTGAAGATATTGAACGGCGTCATGCAGCGTACGGGAGCGAAGATCGTGCTGGCGCAAAAGGCTTTTTCCATGACCGCCATGTATTCCCTTATCGGGCAATATTTAAGCGGTACGACCGCGAGCGGCCTGTTTGAAGCACGGCTCGGTCACGAAGAAATGGCCAAGGAAAACCACGTCTTTGCCCCTGCTTATCGTGAGGATGAAATCGACGAGATTGTCTCCATCTGCGACCATATCATCTTCAATTCCTTCTCCCAGCTGGAGAAGTATAAAGAGAAGGCTCTCGCGGCCGGACGAAAGGTTGGCCTTCGCATCAATCCGGAATGCTCGACGCAAGTGGGGCATGAAATCTATGACCCTTGCTCGCCGGGCTCCCGATTCGGCGTCAAGCGTGAAGATTTCCGGCCGGAGCTGCTGGAGGGCGTAACGGGACTGCACTTCCATACCTTGTGCCAGCAGAATTCGGACGATCTGGAGACTACGCTGAATGCGGTCGAGGACAAGTTCGGACCATGGCTGCCGCAAATGGAATGGATCAATTTCGGCGGCGGTCACCACATCACGCGAGACGACTATGATATTCCGAGACTCGAGGCCTGCATTCAGCGAATGCAGGATACATACGGCTTGGAGGTGTACCTGGAGCCCGGAGAGGCGATCGCACTCAACGCGGGCTACATGGTTACTTCCGTGCTGGATATCCATAAGAACGGCATCGAGATCGCGATCGTGGACACGTCGGCGACCTGTCATATGCCGGATGTGCTGGAAATGCCCTACCGTCCGCCGCTGATCGGTTCGGGTGAAGCCGGCGAGAAGCCGTACACCTACCGGCTTGGCGGACCGACCTGCCTTACGGGCGACGTCATCGGCGACTATTCCTTTGATCAGCCCCTCAAGAACGGCGACCGGTTGGTGTTCGAGGACATGGCGATCTACTCCATGGTCAAAACCAACACCTTCAACGGCATGCCGCTGCCGGCCATCGCCGTGCAGGACAAGGACGGCAACTGCCGTGTCGTGCGCGAGTTCGGCTATCAGGACTTTAAGACAAGACTGGCTTGATGAAGCAATATAGCCTTAACCCTGCAACAAGGGTTAAGGCTTTTTGGGTTACATATATTTTCTTTTGTACATCAGGGTAATTTGATCCGCAATATATTCCGCGCTATGTTCCGTGCCGTCCTTAATCCACCACAGAATCACCCCGAGAAGCGATGATGCAACGATATCAACCGAAGCAACATCCCTTGAGCCGTTAATCTTCCTTGCTTCCCTGCGTCTTTCGATCGTGTTTTTCAGCAGGTTTGACAAATGTTTTTTGAAGCCCGGATGCTCGACCAGTACGGCGAAAACCTTGCGGTACTCCACAAAGTAACTTAAAAACGTAACCAGCTGCTCCTGTTCGTTTCTGCTTTTTAAATGTAAGAGCGGTTCAACCTTCATGGAAAGGTCATCAAAAATCTCGTGCACAATCTGCCGCAGCAAATCGTTCAGGTCCTCATAATGCAAATAAAACGTGGCACGGTTCAGTTCGGCGCGGCTCGCAACTTTTTGGACGGTTAATTGCGACACCTCGACATTGTCGGCCAGTAATGAAAAGACGGCGTTTTTCAGCATCCTTTTCGAGCGCAGGGCCCGTGGATCGACTCTTTTATGCTCAGGCATTTCATCCTCCGGTTACCGTTATTTTATTACTTCGTCAACGAATCTCCTCCTTCTGTCGATTAGTCGACACTTTCGGCGGAATTGCAAATAGGCATCGGTCTTCATCGCTGATATGATATATTTTATTGACACTATGTCGAAAAAGCAATGAAGAGAGGACGGCAACCATGCAAGAAGACATAAAGAAAATCAATAAAGGAATCTTACTGACCATTTTAATTCTGGGTTGTTTCTTATCCACGCTCAACCAGACGCTATTAAACGTCGCATTGAGTAACCTGATGGAAGTATTCGATGTCACGCCCGCAACCGTGCAGTGGATTTCAACGGGATTCATGCTGGTCAACGGAATTCTGATTCCGATTACGGCCTATCTAATGAAACGTTTTACCACGCGGCAGTTGTTTATTAGCGCCATGGCATTCTTGCTTATCGGTTCCATTCTTTGTGCGGCGGCGCCAAGCTTTGTCGTACTCTTATTGGGACGGATGGTCCAAGCAGCCGGAGCAGGCATCGTCATGCCGCTCATGATGAGCGTCGTGCTCGCCATCTTCCCCGTCGAAAAGCGCGGCAGCGCGATGGGGCTGCTGGGACTGGCGATGATCTTCGCTCCGGCCATCGGACCGACGCTCGCAGGCTTCATTGTCGAATACCACTCCTGGCGCTGGTTGTTTATCGGCCTCGTTCCGCTTGTCGCCATTGTCATCCTGCTTGCTTTCAAGTATCTGGTCAATGTATCCGAAACATCGAAGTCGAAGCTGGATGTCATTAGCGTTCTGTTATCCACCGTCGGTTTCGGCTTGATTCTATATGGATTCAGCAGCGCCGGCAGCAAAGGCTGGGACGACGCGATCGTCATCCTTTCCTTAGCAATCGGGATCGTTGTGACCGCCATCTTCTGTATTCGCCAAGTCAAGTCCAAGGATCCGCTGCTCAACCTGTCTGTTTTCAAAAATAAAATTTTCACGCTAACGTCTGTCATTAACGTATTGGTCACGATGATGATGTACGCCGATATGATTCTGCTGCCGATCTATCTGCAGAATGGACGTGGTTTTACGGCATTTGACGCAGGACTGCTGCTATTGCCGGGTGCGATCGTCAATGCGTTCATGTCACCGGTCACCGGTAAGCTGTACGACCGTTTCGGCGCGAAGCCTCTGTTCATTATCGGTCTGCTGTTCATTATTCCCTCCATGTGGGCGGTAACCGATTTATCCGAATCGACCACGTACATGTATTTGATGGTTCGTACCATTGGCCTGCGGATTGGTCTCAGCTTCATCACCATGCCGCTCAATACGGCCGGACTCAATGCGCTGCCAAGACAACTCGGTACGCATGGTACAGCCGTGAACAACACCGTCCGCCAAATTGCCGGAGCCATCGGTACCGCTGTCGTGATTACGATTTATACCGTGCAGGCCAAAAGCCATGCGGCTGCCGTGATGCAGGACAATCCCTCCACGGCTCCCGGTCTTCTTAAAACCCTTACGTCTATTTTAGGGGCAAGCGACGCCTATTACTTCATGATGATTCTCGCCGTTATCGCGTTTGTGATCACCTTATTCATGCCTATGAAGACAAAGGCTACGGTTGAGAAGGAAATGAAAGCATAATGAAAAGCCACTCCTTATAGGGAGTGGCTTTTTCGGTGTGTTTGGCGAAAGTTACGGGCACCCCATTTCGTCCACTGGGGTTGAATTATAATGATGGCAAATTTGCCGTATAGTGTACTGCGCGTTCCCGGGGCTGATTAAAACACGCTGCGCACCAATCCCCCGTCGATTCGCAGCGCAGAGCCATTAAAGGCCGAGGATAGAGGACTGCTTAAGAAGGTGACGAAATGCGCGATTTCCTCGGGCCGGATCAGCCTTTGAATAATGGAGGTGGGCCGATTCTCTTTCATAAACCGCTTCTCGGCTTCTTCGATCGTCAATTTCTCATCCGGGTACAGGCTGTTTAACATCGTCTCCACGCCTTCGGTTAACGTGGAACCGGGCATGACCGTATTGACGGTCACGTTTGTTCCTTGAGTGAGCTCAGCCAGACTGCGGGAGAGCGAGAGCTGCATCGTTTTGGTCGCGCTGTAATGAGCCATTTCCTGGGACGGCATCACGGCCGCTTCGCTCGCGATAAAGATGATCCTGCCTTCCCTTTTTTGAATCATCTGTTTCAGGTACCAGCGGGTAAGCCGGACGCCGCTCATAATATTGGTCTCAAACAGCCTGAACCAATCCTCATCCGGGATATCAAAGTATTCTACGGGTTCGAAGATGCCCAGGTTGTTGATGAGAATGTCAACTTCGGAGATCTCATCGATCACCTTTTGGCATCCCTGTTCGGTTCCCAGGTCGGCCACGGCCGGCAGAAGGATCGCGTCAGGATGCTTTGCCCGGATGTCCTGCATGGTCTGATTCACTTTATCCTCACGGCGTCCATTAATAATAACGGTGGCCCCTTCTGCTGCCAATGACATGGCGATCTCTTTGCCGATGCCTGCCGTAGAGCCCGTCACCATTGCCGTTTTTCCCTGTATGTTCAATTGCATGCTTGTCCCTCCCGTTTGTACGTTTGTAAAAAGGATATAGACGAAAAACCGTCTATATCCTCTTCACCTGAGTTAAAAGTCAAAATTGTCCGGATCCGGACCGACCCGGTGGTTCTGGTTCAGGCTGTCGATTCGTTCCATGTCTTCTTTCGTTAATTCAAAATCAAACACCGCTGCATTTTCAACGATCCGATGTTCTTTTGTCGATTTGGGAATGGTCACGACGCCGTTTTGCAAGTCCCAGCGCAAAATGACCTGCGCAACCGATTTGCCATGCTTACCGGCGATATCCTTCAGGACCTCTTGATCCAATAGTTGGCCTTGCATGAGTGGAGACCAAGCTTCCATTTGAATTCCATTGTCCCGGCAAAACGACTGCAGTTCCTTCTGCGTCAAACGCGGATGGTATTCCACCTGGTTAATCATCGGTTTGACTTCCGCATCTTTCATTAACTCTTCAAGATGATGGATCTGGAAATTACTTACCCCGATCGCTTTGACCTTTCCTTCTTTGTACAGGGTCTCCAGCGCTCTCCATGCCTCTTTGAATTTGCCCTCTACCGGCCAGTGGATAAGGTATAGATCCAGATAGTCCAAACCAAGTTTCTGAAGGCTTGCTTCATAGGCCGCTATTGTAGATTCATACCCTAAATCCGCATTCCAAACCTTCGATGTCACGAATAAATCTTTTCTGGAGATGCCTGCTTCTCGCAGCCCTTCCCGGATCCCTTGACCGACGCCCTCTTCGTTCCCGTAAATTGCCGCCGTATCCACGCTGCGGTACCCGTGTTTTATGGCAGCCTTTACCGCCTCAACCAGCTCAGGGCCTTCTTCTACCTTAAACACCCCGAGACCGAACCAAGGCATGGTCACGCCGTTATGCAATGTTGTTGTATCTTGTAAGTTTCGAGCTATCATAAAATGAACCTCCTGATGATGATAAATTTTAAAATAAGATGAATCGCAATTTCCTGCCAGCGTAGTACTCATCGCCTCCCTTCAAGCAGCGCTGGCTGGTTCTGCTGTGAGGATGAACTGGTGTCTGCTTAGGTCGCAGATGGATCCTTCTGCTCCAAGGCTCGGCTCCAACCTGTCAGGATCACGGCTCCAAGAACCATCAAAGCTCCAATCCATGCCGTATGGATGAGGCCGATAGAGTCCGTGATGACGCCACCGAGGTAGGATCCGAGAGCGATTCCGGCGTTAAATGCGGCAATATTGATCGCTGAGGCCACATCCACTGCACCCGGTACGAAACGCTCAGCCAACATCACGACATATACCTGCAAACCTGGTACGTTCATAAAGGCAAACAACCCCATCAAAATAATCGTAATGAGCCCCGCTACCTTAAATGGAGCCGTAAACGTTAAGACAAAGAGCACAATCGTCTGCACGATAAACATATAAAACAATGCAACGATCGGCTTGCGGTTTGCGACCTTCCCGCCTATGACGTTACCAATGGCAATGGCAGCCCCATAAACGAGCAATAGGACGGCAACGGTTCCTTCCTTAAATCCTGTTATATTTTGAAGCATTGGAGATAAATAAGTGAATACGACGAACGTACCTCCATACCCTAGAGCCGTAATGATGAACAGAAGCAACAGCCGCCCGTTCGTAACCAGCCTGAACTGATCACGGAACGTAATTCGGTTGCCCTTCGGCAAGTCGGACGGGACAAGAATCATGTTGGCAATGAAGGCCAGAACGCCGACAATGACAATAGCGATAAAGGCAAATCTCCATCCCAGTTGTTGTCCGATAAATGTGCCGATCGGGACGCCTGTGACGGTTGCCACGGTGAGCCCCGTAAACATCATGGAGATGGCGCTCGCTCTGCGGTCTTCTGTGACTAAATTCGCTGCGATTGTAGAGCCGATCGACATAAATACGCCATGCGAAAACGCAGATAAAACGCGGGCCGCCAGTAAAATGCCTATACCCGTAGCGCTGGCAGCCATAGTATTGCCAACAATGAAAACAATCATGATCCAAAGCAGTAAAGATTTGCGCGACATGCTGGATGTCAGCGACGTGAGAATGGGAGCACCTAATGTTGCCCCTAATGCATATAAGGAAACGGTTAAGCCCGCTGTAGTTACGGAAATGTGCAGATCTTGAGATATAAGCGGCAGCAACCCTACGCTTATAAATTCCGTCGTACCAATCGCAAATGCACTCACTGCCAAAGCCAGCAGCGCGAGTGTACTTCTTCTATGGTGTAAAGTCATAATTCTCCCCTCAATTATCGTCTTGTTGTGAATGTCGACCGGCAAATGTTATTATGAGATATATAGCCACTAAAGAAAAGTACGCACTTTTAAGTAATATAGATACTTGCAAGTACTATAGGAACCTTTTGGTGCCCATAAATCAGGAGGACGAACATGCAGAAAAAGAAGTACAACATTTCGGTTGAAGCAACCTTGGAAGTCATCGGGGGAAAGTGGAAGTGCGTGATCCTTTGCCATCTGACACACGGTAAAAAACGCACCAATGAGTTGAAACGTCTGATGCCAAATATCACTCAAAAAATGTTAACCCAACAATTGCGCGAGTTAGAAGAGGACGGTGTCATCAATCGTATTGTTCATCATCAAATTCCCCCCAAAGTGGAATATGAGCTCAGCGAGTACGGATGGAGCTTGCAGGATATTTTGAACTCTCTGTGTGCATGGGGAGAAAGACATATTATCAATGTATACGGGGACAAGCATGCGGTTTTGGAAGAAAGCATTTTAAATGAGTAACCGGGGCAGGACCGCTAACGCTTGTGTATGGCTTCGTTTTTGCCAAGCATGACCTGCTAAGATAAGCGGTAATAAACCAAAATAAAGACATGGCCGTGCCGGGAGCACCTCCCTGACACTACCATGCCTATAAAATTTCCATCGGCCTCTTGATTCCTATCATTCGGCCCCATCCGATTCTAAGCCGTGGCGATTACTTCGTCCTGCGGTTCTGAAGCATGCGCGGATCAACCTTGTTATCCATCAGAAGCGGAGTCTTGGCTCCGCTCGCAATCTGTGCCCAGTCCACCATTTTGAAGTTCTGGTTAAGCTCCTTGCCGCCGTCCATGTTCGAGTCATCCTGCGCGATGAACACACCATAAGGGTAAAGGTCGCCCAGCCCGAATCCAAGTACATCGATTCCATCCGTTACTGAGGTTCCGTCCGTAAATGTTCCGTCAGCAATTTTGAAGCTGGTAATATAGGGATTACTACCTTCGCGGTCATAGACAGCATAGCTGTCGCTGCCTTGACTGGATGCGATCAAGTAGCCATGTCCATCCGCTCCATAGTAGATCGTCAGCCCCTCGATATCATCCTGCAGCCGGCGTCCGTCCGCCACATCCACCGTAGACAAAGGCTCCGTGCCGCCTTCCGGTTCGGCATCGTATTTATAAATCGCGTAATCCTCTTCTGCAATATACATTACGCCGTATTCGTCATCTGCTACCATGCCTTCGGATTGCGTAGCCAGCTTGAACTCGCGTACCAGCTTGCCCGCGATTTGGCCCTTCCCGTTATCCTTCAGCTCATACTGCTCGAACTCACCCTCTTTGCCCAGTACCAGTGCATAGAACTTGTCCGTCTGTAAGCTGTGGTACAGGCTGAATCCATACACTTCCTCCATCTTGGCTTTGATCGGCTCTGCAGCAATATCCCTCAGTTGTCCGGTTTCGCCGTCCAGCGCAAACAAATCAACCGTGTTTGTGGAACGGTTTGTAGCACCGACAATATCGATTTTCTGACCGCCAAGCTGGAAATCATAACGGACATCAATATTATTCATTTTTCCAACCTTGTAATTTTGCAGCTCTTTGCCGCTCAGATCGTAGACGAGGACGCCCCCGCCTTTGTTGGTTGCTATAATTTTAGAATTGGCGGCATTCTTTGGATCAAGCCAGATGGCCGGGTCGTCGGCTGCATCCTCACCATCCTCCACCGCTGCCGTCTCGCCGTTGGCGGTTACCGAATAAGAGAGGATGGCATCTACAGGATCAGTGAATTTTGCGTTCTCCGCCAGAATAGCTTGCAGCAGCTTCGAGGGAATGTACATTCTTCCGCCAACGATTTTGACCTCTGTTGTTAATTCGCCTGCTTTCCCTGCCAGACGGTATGCCTTATCGCCTGCCGTGAAGGTGCCTGCGAGTCCGTTCTTCAGCTTCACCAATGCGGACTGGTCATCGCTATCCCACGTGATCTTTGCGCCGATCTTGTCCATCTGATTACGCAGCAGCTCATACCCTTGCAGGGCTGAGCCGGAAGCCGCGTGAGTTGTCGCAGCCGCAGGGAGCAGCGCGCCCCCCAGAAGCAGTGTAGTTAGTGCCATTTTCCAGGTTCTCATAAGGGTCTTGTTCCTCTCCACCTTTATTTATTGCTTAACTATAGGACACAAAGGTAAAGGAGGGATTAAACAGAGGCCGGAGTTATGTAAAAAGATCAGAGAATGTACCTCGCCAGTCAGAGCTGCATGTCATCCGCCAAACCGGCCACCTTCCTCCTTTGAAGGTCACCGCGCTTCTCGCCCCCTATAACGCTACAATTAATTCCTGCAAGGACCCTTTTAATAGTAAAGCCCGCCATACGTGTGATATAATTTTTATTTGAACCCGAATTTGTCAAAAATAGTCGAAAAAAGTCGGAAATGGTTTATAATATATAGATAAACTTACTAAATATACTGCTTTTTAGCAGAACATGGATTGCACCAAGGGGGAAGAAGCGCAGCATGGCTGATTTAGACAAACAAAAAATTGTGGAGAGCGTTCCGCAGCAGGGATTTTTTGGACATCCCAAAGGATTGTTCACTCTGTTCTTCACAGAGTTCTGGGAACGATTTTCCTACTATGGAATGAAAGCGATCCTGGTTTATTATATGTACTACGGATTAAGCCAAGGCGGACTCGGCATGGACGAGAGCACCGCTCTCGCCATCATGTCCATCTATGGTTCACTGGTCTATATGTCCGGGCTGATCGGCGGCTGGTTAGCGGATCGGATATTCGGAGCGTCCAAAGCCGTATTCTACGGCGGCATCTTAATCATGCTGGGTCATATCGTCTTGTCCATCCCGGGAAGCATATCCTTATTTTTTGCTTCCATGGTTCTGATCGTGCTGGGCACGGGCTTGCTGAAGCCTAACGTATCCAGTGTGGTAGGGGAACTTTACAGCGAACAGGACCAGCGCCGGGATGCAGGGTTCAGCATCTTCTACATGGGCATTAACTTGGGTTCCTTCATTGCTCCGCTCATTGTAGGAACAGTCGGCATGGATTACAATTTCCATCTGGGCTTCGGTATCGCTGCCGTCGGCATGTTTCTGGGACTGCTCATCTTTACGTTTACCAAGAAAAGAAACCTTGGCCTTGCAGGCACTTACGTCCCAAGCCCGTTATCGCCGGCGGAGCGGAAGAAGGTATTCCTTAGCATCGGTATCGGTGTCTTGCTTCTCGCGGTTATCGTTGCCGTTACGATTCCGCTCGGCCTGTTAACGTTTGATTCGTTTATCGTGGTCGTAGGCATTTTGGGGATTCTGATTCCAACCTTATATTTTATTGTCATGTACCGCAGTCCGCGCACCACGAACGTTGAACGCTCCAGGCTGATCGCTTATATTCCGCTGTTTATTGCAGCCATTATGTTCTGGGCCATTCAGGAGCAGGGGTCAACCATTCTGGCCAATTATGCGGATAAACGGACGCAGCTGGACTTTGCCGGAATTCATATTTCGCCGGCCTGGTTTCAGTCTATTAATCCGCTATTTATTATCATTTTGGCCCCCGTATTCGCTTGGTTATGGATGAAGCTCGGCAAACGGCAGCCTTCGATCCCGAAGAAATTCGCCTTGGGCTTATTGTTTGCCGGACTCTCCTTCCTGGTAATTCTCTTGCCGGCTTATATTGGCGGCGAGGATGCCTTGGTTAATCCGCTGTGGCTCGTGCTTAGCTATTTCGTCGTTGTGCTCGGGGAGCTATGCTTGTCTCCTGTAGGACTTTCCGCTACGACCAAATTGGCACCCGCAGCCTTCTCGGCTCAGACCATGAGCTTATGGTTCTTGTCCAATGCGGCTGCCCAAGCCATTAATGCGCAAATCGTTAAATTCTATACGCCGGCCACAGAGATGATGTACTTTGGCGTCATTGGGGGAGTGGCCATCCTCCTCAGCATTGTGCTCTACATGTTCTCATCCAAAATCCAAGGGTACATGAAAGGGATTCAGTAACAGAATAATCGTGCACCGGCTGACTGCCGCACGATCTATATAAGACAGCTCCAGTGGACAAAAAAAAGAGGCGATTCTCCGGTTATTGGAGAATCGCCTCTTTGTGCTTGCTCAAGAGATCAACATGAGCCTGACAAACAAGCTTCATTTATATACAGGTTTCTTAAAAAATAACCTTCACAAGGTTCTTCTTATTAGGTTGTGGGGCAAAGAGCAGCCCATCCAATAACCGGATGAGCGGTTTTTTGTGCATATTACTTCTCCTGCTCCTTGATCACCTGCTCAACTCCGAGCAGGATCAGCTTCAAACCGAATTCGAACGCCTCGTCGGTCCCCATCATCTCGAACAGCCCGTTCGTGAACATTCTCCGGAACAATCCCGCATCCGTCTCGCTCATGGAGTCCAGCAGACGAGTCATTGCCTCACCCGGAAGCGCTCCTTCTCCATGCTCCTTAAGAATCGCGGAGACATTGCGCTGGTGCTCATAGTCATCCAGAACGAAGTTGAAGACATAATTCATAAGCGTAAGAACCACCTGCATTTTCTGCTCTTGCGCAAGCGGCGTCGATTCCACGCAGAGCAGCATACGGTTGGTGAACCGGATAATGTCCGGTTCGTGGGGCAGCGTCGACATCATGAGCTGCGTGGAGCAAGGGTAGCGGCCGAGCACGCTCCGCACCGTGAACGCAAGCCCTGTCAGCTGCTCCTTCCAGTCCCCTTCGGAGTGAAACTCCTCCAGAATCACCTTGGATACGTGGTTGGCAAGACGCTGGTAGAGCTGCTGCTTGCTCTTGAAATACCAGTACAGAGAGGGAGCTTGAATCCCCAGCCTGTCGGCCAATCGCCTCATGCTGAGCTTCTCGATGCCCTCCTCTCCAAGAAGCTCCCACGAGGCTTCCAGGATTCTATCCTCCGAAATTTGAGGCTGTTGTTTTTTCATCAAGTATCCGTCCTTTTATCTAACAGTGTAAGTTTATGCTTTACAAGTGGATAACCCCATGATATCATCTAACACTGTAAGGTTCAAACTAACACTGTAAGATTGTAATTCAAAAATATTTGGAAAGCAGGGACCTGCATGGATACAGAAAACCTTCATTACTTTGAAAAAGCACCGGTCGCCAAAGCCGTAGCCCACTTCGCCATACCGATGATGCTGGGCACGTCGATGAGCGTCATCTATTCCATCTTGAATGCCTATTTCCTGGGCACACTTCACAATACCGCCATGTTAACCGCACTCGCGCTAACCTTGCCGTTATTCGCGGTCATTATGGCGCTGGGCAACTTGATCGGCATGGGCAGCGGTACATTCATCTCCCGTCTGCTGGGGGAGAAGAAATTGGATGATGTGAAGCATGTGTCTTCATTCGCCTTTTATAGCAGTTTAGTTCTCGGTCTGATCGTCATGGCTGTCGGTCTGCCATGGATCGATCCTATCGTTCATGGCCTGGGAGCAACGCCTGAATCTTTCGGATACACGAAGGATTATGTCACGGTTATGCTGATCGGCTCCCCCTTCGTCGTATTATTTTTCACGCTGGAAAATCTTGTCCGCTCAGAGGGTGCAGCTGTCACCTCGATGATCGGAATGATGCTCAGCGTTGTCGTGAATATTATTCTTGATGCGCTCGTCATCTTCGTGTTCCACTGGGACGTGATCGGCGTTGCGTCTGCCACGGTCATCTCCAACCTGGTTGCGAGTGCTTTCTACGTCTTGCACATGGGAAGGAAGAGCCCATTCTTAACCGTCTCCGTTAAATGGTTCAAGGCTTCCAAGGATATTCTGGGCAATGTATTCAAAATCGGGGTTCCGGTCTTTATCATGAGTATCTTTTTGGGGGCCATGTCGCTCATCTTTAACCATTTTCTTGTGGAATACGGGGATCCGGCCGTAGCGGCTTACGGGATTTCATCACGTTTATTGCAATTTCCCGAGTTTATCCTGATGGGGTTATGCGAGGGAGTCGTGCCGCTGATTGCTTTCTCTTTTACAGCCGATAAGCTGCGGATGAAGCAAACCATCGGATTCACGGTCAAGGTTATCGTAGCATTAGCCATCCTATTCGGCATCATTGTCTATCTGGTTTCCGACCACTTAATTGGATTATTCACGAATGATCCGCAATTAATTGAAATGGGCAGCTACATTCTGCATGTGACGTTCTTATCGCTGTTTATTACAGGAATGACCACGTTGTTTACGGGGATTTTCCAAGCCACGGCGCAGGGAACGGCTGCGTTTATTATGTCAATTATTCAAGGAGTCACTTTGATTCCTGTGCTGTTTATCGCGAGCCGAATGAACGGCTTCCACGGGGTGGTCAGGTCGCTCGTCATTGCGGATGCTGCTGCATTCCTCGTCGGAGCCATCATGCTGTATGTTTTGCGGAACAAGCTGCAGCCGGATTTGGAGAGTCTCGTGCATTAACAGGTACCGATAACCAGGAAAGAACCTATACGCGTCAAAAAGGCAGGATCAGGGAAACACCCTGAACCTGCCTTCTTTATTCAGCATTCCGCTTCCGGCTGTCCTAATTACATCTTTACGTCCAGTTTGTCAGTAATCGCGCGCTGCATCGAACCAGCCTTGAGCCATCTCTTCCGTAATAGGCTGGCCAATCTGATGACCGGATTGGCTGAGCTGCCATACGGCTTCACCAAGGTCTTCCCTTTCGGTGGTTTCGATGCCTTTGACGGTATTGAAGCGCACGGTGAAAGCGGTAATAGCCGCCTCGGCAGCGGCCAAGCTGTGGGCCTCGGCCAGTGCGGCCTGTGCCGCGTCGTAAGCTTCGTTAGCCAGCTTGGCCAGACGTTTCGGCCAGGACGAGAACGGGCGGCCGAATTCTGTCGTCCACCAATCGGCCTTATGCAATTGACTCACCGAGGCATGTTCGGTCCACGGGCGGACCTTGCCGCGTGCCTTCATTTGCTGCCTCAGGCGCTTGCCCGCGGTCTCTTCGACGTTGTAGGCGATAAATCTGTCCAACAGCGGCCACGCATCCAAGGGCGGCAGGTCCTCCAGATCCGGCATGAAGCGCAGCTCCAGATTCGTTAACCGGGCATGCCGGGCCAATACGTTCAAATCGCAAAAGTTCCCCCACAAGCTCAGGGAGCTCAAACTCGGGAACTGTTCCAAGCAATCGAGCGAGATAGGCTGTCCCAGCGGCTCGTTCTGCAGCGTCAGGCTTGTCACCTGATACAGTTCTCCGAGCTCCGGCATCCTGAATGGAGGATCGCTGCTGCGACGGCTGGTGCGCGGTGCCAGTGCCAGGGAAGAAGGCATACCGCCAGTGGCCGAGAAGCGGGACAGATCGCCGGACACGCTCAGGCGGCAAGCCTCCCTCGGAAGCTTCAAGCTCAGATGCCCACCGGACGGGCCCAGCTCGATATGCAAGCCATGCAGAATGGACTGGCTGGCGTCCGCAATCGTATCCGCAGACAGGACCGGAGTCCACGTCATCTCTTCAATGGGCCGCTTCTGCGCCCACTTCAAGAAGCCCGCATCGCTGCCTGTATAGTGCAAAAACCGCGGCCAAGGCGAGCCCGCCGGCGTCGCAAAGATATCGAATACGGTCCAATCGATGCACGCGTCGGCAGGGACATGAAGGTCCGCCCTTTTCCCCAAATGTGACGGTCCGATCGACAGGCTTCCCACGCCGGGCCGAATGACAAGCGTGTGGCTGCTCGGACCGGTCAGGTCAATGGGGTACAAGCCATCTTCCCGAATCGAAGCTAGGCGGGCTTGGTTATGATTTGGCACTTCCATCATCCTTTCTTCCACTATGGGTTCAGATGCTCCATTGTTGAGATCCAGCCTTGATAAGAATCCTGTATTTCTTGATTCGCTTTGCTTTTGGAGGTGATGAATTCAAATTCGGACGGCGTACCCGGAAGCTTATGCCGGATCCCGGATGTACCCCGTGTATCTTATTTCCATTATAGTGTTCAGTTGTCCTAAAACCACCTACCTTTTACCTGAATTCAGGAAATTCCCTTCGTAAATCAAAAAGATGCAGCGTTATGAGAACGCCCCTTCGGTATAAAAAGATTCGATCCTAACCAGAGACTCTTGGGTTTGCGGCGGTTTTCTTCTTCCGGTAAAGGCTCCATTTCTTCAAATAATAAACCGCTATGACGAACACGGCCATGATTCCGGTATAAGTCAAAATAACGTTAGCGACGCTCACACTACTTCCCTTTCCTTCCCGATGAAATCCGGATGGGCCTGCTCCGAGGGAACGCCTCCCTTCCCTCATTCCGCCCCGTTCTCCATTGCCGAATGCCTGTCTGCCTTCGAAGCCTGCTTGCTGCGTCTTCACGCCAAATGCTGACACCGAGCTTCTCAGATGGCTGACATAGGATGTCTGATTGATCTGGTATACGCCGAACAGCAACACCATCAAAGTCACGCCTTGAGCGGCATACCGCACCCAAGTCCGGCTCTTTTTAACGCCAGTCATTTTCTTGCACATGTTCACGACCCACTGCCAATGCAGCCCGACATGGACTCCGATGAGAGCCAGCACCAAGAAGGATACCGAAATATGAGTCATTTTAAACCAGCCCTCATTGCCTACGTGCATATTCGGAAATACAACGCGGGAAACCATGATTCCGCTGACGATGATGAACGTCATGGAAATAAGAAGCATAAAATTGAATACATAACTGACGCGCAACCTCCAGGACAAGCTCCGGTCGAACATTTTCAACGTGACCTTCTTGACCCACCTCACATTCAGAAGAATATGAGTGAGGTATGCGCCGGCAAAGAAGAGGCCAGCCATTTCATGAAAAGCTAACCCGCCCAACACATTTTTGTTAAAAAACAAAACGAACAACAAGCCCATAACCGTATCAAGCGCAAACTTAACGGCATTTATTTTTTTCACTTCTGGCCACCTCCATATTCATCTGTACTCAATATGAGGCTTGAAACTTAAATGAAACTTAAATGGACGAATACCTCTTATGCCGATCCCTCATTTGGCTTAGAATGACCGTAAAGGATTGAAAAAGGCTGTGATTCTGATCATAAAAAGGGACAAATGGCTTCAATACCGCATCCTTCAGCGTGGGTCCGCTCTCGCCGGAAGGTTGCCAGAAACACGGTTACTGAAGAAGAAGGCTTTGTCGGAGATGCTGCTTCAGTATCAAAGCGTCGTACTGAAACCCCGCGACGGGAGTTACGGAAGGAATATTGTGTTCATCAAACAGAACGGCTCGCATACCTATCGGGTTCGCAACGAAAAAAGTGCGGTCACCATGAAAGATACCGATAAGCTGCTCAAAGAGCTTCGAAACGTAGACAAAGGCTCCGGATATATTGTCCAAAGGCGGCTTCAGCTTGCTCAAATCGGGCGCAAGCCGTTCGACATTCGGATCATGGCTCAGCGCAAAAAGGGCTCTTCATCCACCTGGAACGTGACAGGATCATATGCGAAAGTAGCGGCGCAAGGATATCTGGTCACCAATGTGACTAACCGTCCCCTTCCCGTGCTTGAGGTGCTAAAATTAGCCCGAATCGGCGATCCCCGGCTGCTTGCCGAAGCGGAACAGATCGCATTACTTGCTGCCAAACGGCTGGGAGAGCATTACCCCAAGCTTAGACAAGTCGGGTTTGATATCGGCATCGACAGGGACCGCCGGATCTGGATCATTGAAGGCAATTATCAACCGGACTTGCGCCCATTCAAGCGCATGAAGGATCCCTCAATGCATCGCAGAATATTATGGTATAAGAAACACGGCTATCGGCGTACTCCCGAAGGAAATAGACCGCATTAAGATGTTGTTCTTCCTGCCGATACCAGCCAAAAAGACGACAAGCCTTGTATCTTGGCCTGTCGTCTTTTCATGTTGAAGCCTACACATACCCCGCTTGGGATGTCACTTCCGTCTTGCTTTGCCACTTCTGCTAACAACACGCGTCACTTGAAACTTATTGACTCCCACCTGGATAATGGCAAACCGGCTGAACGAAGTTCCGGAAGAAGTATACGGCTCCGCTTCAATATTTCCACTTGGCGTTCGGACGGTTGCGGTGATTCTGGTCACCAAACAGACGCCGCGGCTGGAAGCTACCCAAGTCTCGTCACGCGCGACACTATAATTGTCGTCACTGCAAAAGATCGATGCATATTCCACCTTTCCAAACGCATTAAATGAAGTAGAGTTAAAGATCCGAACCGGATCATAACCGTTAGGTCCTCTAGTTCCCATACTCAAAACCTCCTTTGTTTTGATATGTTCATTAAATGCAATAGAATCCTTTTCGTCAGGTATACATGTGGACAAAGAATAAAAAGTGCGTTAGCCAATGCCTCTCATGTTTGTTGATCAATGATTCGAGTCATTTAGGATACGGTTCCATGCAACCCCTTAAACGGCAAAAAAGAAGGTCACCCGGTTGATTCAACAGGGTAACCTTCTTCATGATTTAAAGATCCATGATTAATAAGGATCCGCTTCGTGGCTTTTCTTCACTGCGTTTTTGACTGCTTGATTCGCATCGACCGAGCCTTCGCCGTATTTCGAAATCCCCGCATCCCGGCCTGGAACTTTGTATTCCGTATGGGTCTGTTCGATTTCCTTCGTTTTCTTGGCGATTCCTTCCTTCACACGACGGCCGTAGTCTTCATCGGCTTGCGTAAAGTGTTCGATCATGGCCTCCTGGATGCGCTGATCGCAAACCGCAAGGGCTTCGGACAGGTTCTTGATCAATTCCTCGCGTGCCCAGTCTTCTAAACTGCGATACGTGTCACCCGCTTGACCGTAGTTGTTCGGACGATCAATAGGCTCGCTCATCACCGCCGCATTGTATGTAGGACGGTGCGGGGGACGCTCTTCCTTACTTGCCTCCTGAAGGCCGCCAATCATGGACGGTTCATAGTTAATATGCGGACTTTCTCCCGACTCCTTCGGATTGCGGGTATCCATTTGGCCCCGCTGTTGGTTCGTATGAACAGTCGTTTTCGGTGCATTCACAGGCAATTGCAAATAGTTGGAGCCTACGCGGTACCGCTGGGTGTCGGAGTAAGAGAAGGTGCGGCCCTGTAACATTTTATCGTCGGAGAAGTCCATTCCATCGACAAGAACGCCTGTCCCAAAGGCGGCCTGCTCGATTTCTGCATGGAAATCCACCGGATTGCGGTCAAGAACCATGCGGCCTACTGGCCGCCAAGGAAATTTATCTTCCGGCCAAAGCTTCGTATCATCCAACGGATCAAAATCGAGTTCCGGGTGGTAACCATCCTCCATGATTTGAACGAAAAGCTCCCATTCCGGAAAATCTCCGCGCTCAATGGCCTCATACAAATCTTGTGTCGCATGGCCTACATTTTTTGCCTGAATGGAGTCCGCCTCATCCTGGGTTAAATTACGGATTCCCTGCTTAGGCTCCCAGTGATATTTTACAAGCACCGCATCGCCTTGATCGTTTACCCATTTATAGGTGTTTACGCCAGACCCCTGCATATGACGGTACGTTGCGGGGATTCCCCAAGGGGAGAACAGAAAGGTTATCATGTGGGTAGCCTCGGGTGTGCGGGAAACGAAGTCGAACATCCGCTGTGGGTTGGGTACGTTCGAAGCCGGGTCCGCCTTAAATGCATGGATCATATCGGGAAATTTCATCGCATCGCGAATAAAGAAGATCTTCAAATTATTTCCCACCAGATCCCAGTTGCCGTCCTCCGTATACATCTTTATCGCAAAGCCGCGTGGATCTCTTGCTGTCTCCGGCGAGTCCTTCGCCCCCGCTACGGTAGAGAATCGGGCCATTAACGGTGTTCGCTTGCCGGCCCCGGAGAATACCTTCGCCCGGGTATATTTCTCAACCGGCTCGTCCCCAACCTTCCCATAGGTTTCAAAATATCCAAAAGCCCCTGATCCGCGGGCATGAACCACCCGCTCCGGGACTTCTTCCCGGTCGAAGTGGGAAATCTTTTCGATAAAGTGGTAATTCTCAAGTGTAGCCGGTCCCCGGTTACCAACGGTCCTGATATTCTGATTATCCGTAACGGGATGTCCCTGACGTGTCGTTAAGGTTTCGCGATGTACGTCTTGATGTTCCTTCTGTTCCTCAGACATAAAATTCCCACCTCCAGTTTTATCATTAAAATATTACCCTTGGATGGGGGATTTATGCAGTCGCGAGCATTACATTTAATTCTCGAATATGATGACCATTTTTTTGCTGCTTAAATATTCAACGGAAGTATCCAGCTGCTCCGATACAAAGCGTACAGGGACGAAAGTGCTGTTGTTTTTCTGCAGTAATGGAGCGTCAAACATCAGGATTTGCTGGTTTACCTTGACCTGCTTATTCCCCACACGCCAACGAATCGTTTTACCGTCCTTTTGAATCGTTACCTCTTTCGTATTCTGGTTCCAGCTTACACTAGCCCCAAGCTTCTCGGAAATGAACCGAATCGGCACATAGGTACGGCCTGTCTGAATGAATGGCGCTGCGGTGATATTGTAGATCCTGTCGCCCAAATAGGCTGTCTTGCTGCCGATCGTCAAGCGTTGGGTCTTATGCTGAGACCTAGTACCATAAGGATCTGCATTCAATTTTGTAAATATTTTATTCGTTTGGGTTCCCTGGCTTAAGTCCAAAAAGTTATCGCTCAACTGCAGTCCGTATCGTTCCGCCCCCGTATCCCAATGAAAATCATAGCTGTGATACTGAATGGGCTCCAGATTCCACACCCGGTTGTTGTTCAAATAGAGGATGCTTAGGGATTTCAGATTTCTTAACGGTTCCAGATTCCACACTCGGTTGTTATCCAAATAGAGCGTACCAAGCTGATTCAAATGTTGTAACGGTTCTAAATCTTTAATCTTGTTCGAGGATAAATCCAGTGTAAACAAGTTTGTTAATTTCGCTAACGGGGCAAGACTCTCGATGTTATTATGGTTCGCAGAGAGCATTCCGAGATTACTCAATCCCTCCAGCATCTTCAGATCCGTAACCTGGTTTCCGTTAATCCCCAGATACGTCAGACTTTTGGACAGCATCCGCAGCGTCGACAAATCCTTGATTTTATTGTTGGATACATCCAGATATGCCAGACCTCTTATGCTGCCGAGGGGAGCGATGTCTTCAATCGCATTGTCGCTCATTCTCAAATACTTTAATTCTGCGGCACCGGAGAGCGCTTGAACATTCGAAATTTGATTGTGGTCGATGTCGAGCTCGATCAGATTGGGCAATTGTTTCACGCCATCCAAGGATGAGATCTGATTCCAGCTTACCTCCAGATGTTTCATCTCTTTCAGAGCTGACAATCCCTCAATGGATGAGATTTGGTTGGATTTGAGGCTGAGATTACGAATTTTTGAAAGTTTCTTTAGCGGCGTCAGATCCGTAATTTCGTTGTTGTCTAGATTGAGTTGCGTGACATTAACAGCATACTCCAACCCTTGCAGATCTTGAATGCCTTTACCTGATAGAGATACTTCAGTGAGAGATTCTAAATCCGCTTTGGTCAGGGGTTCATCGCCTTTTAAACCCAACCACGAATGAATCGCTTGTTCGAGATGAGAATCTTTGATAACTCGTTCATGGTCCGACGCTTCCATTGAAGCTTGTCCCGGAAGGACCATACTTAGGACAAAAATAAAAATAAATAAGCCTGCAGCAATACGTTTATTCATGATGAGGGTTCCTCCATTTGCCTGTATTATTTCTATAGTACCCCGAGCTTTGGGATAAGAACAGGCCTAATGGGATATGGACTCTGCCGAAATCGTCTCACACCCGCTCCATAAGGCAAATTTCTGGATACATTTATTCAAGGCTGTTCGCAAATGCGTGGTTTGCTTCACGCCCTTCTCATACCAGATGTTTTTAACAACGAGTGTTCCCGTTTTTCGCTCCACGATGATTTCTGCTCTTCCAATGAAGCTCTCTCCATATAATAGGGGCAGCACATAATAGCCGAATTTCCGTTTGGCTGCAGGCGTGTAAATCTCCCAGGTGTAATCGAAGCCAAATAATTGGCTGATCAGTTTTCTGTCCCATATGAAATTATCCAGAGGAGCAACAAGCTCGCAGCGCAGCTTGGGCTCCGGATTGAGTAGAACGGCTTCGACAAGCGGTACATCCTCCGCGAGGCAGTACAACATATCCTTCATGTGTTCCACGGCAACAGCAACAATGCGAGCTTCGTGTAATAGCTGGCGAAAAACCTCGTTGCGCTGTGCTGCTTTGAGCCCCCATATATTCAGCCATGCATCTGACGCACGATTCCACAAGAGACCCACAGCGCCGATTCGGCGCAGTACTCGCCACTTATAATGCTCCAGATCATCCTCCAGCGGCTCTGATGCATTCAGCAGATCGGCCGGTATGTACTTCTTGGCTAAATCGTAGTATTTACGCGTTCCTTTCTTATGATGGATAATCAACTCCCCCGTCGAATACATCTGTTCCAGCACCGACCGGGATGAATTGTTTCCACCGCTCCAATGGATGGCCGACCGCCAAGCGAAATCTCCATCCAATTCCAGATCATCCGAACTTAGCGCACCGTGATTTTCGATATGAGTTCGCACTTGTGCTGTCAACGCTTCCATTTCCGGATAGCGCTTCGCATGTTGCCTCGCGGCTTGCCTGTATCGCTCAAAATACGGCCAGTCCTCGACAGGGATGATCGCCAGGTTCTTGTCGGGATAATCGACAAGGCTTCTATCCTCATACAGCAGCTCGGCGAGCATTCCTTTGGTGAATCCCTTGATACGCGACTGCAGCACCAATTCAGCGTTTTTCCCGCAAACATCGATGGGGTCGAATTGAATGCAGCCGGCCTGCCGGGCAAAGTCCAATACGCCCTGCTTCCCGATGAATTTATATTCGCCCAAAAGTCCATGCTTCATCAACAGAAATTGCCGTGCCTGGCGGTTTGCTAATTGGATCATGTTCACACCTACCTCGAGATTTGTACAATCAGCTACTAGCCTCTAACTTTAAGGAGTACCTACCAAGGATTGAACCCCAGAACCCCCTCTTTTATCATACAAAGTATGGACTCGAAATAAAAGGAAAATAACAAACATTTGTTCCCGATCCAAAATGCAGCCGGACACGACCAATTTTGTAAATAAAAAGCCGCCAGATCCTCGATCTGACGGCCTAAACACCTCTCGCATATTATTTAAGCATTTCAAACACCTGTTCAACATCCTTGTCTCCTCGGCCAGACAGGTTCACGATGAGAATTTGATCCATGCCCATCGTCGGTGCTAACTTCTTGGCGTATGCAACCGCGTGCGCGCTTTCGAGAGCAGGGATAATTCCCTCCGTGCGGGACAGCTCTTGGAAGGCTTCCAGCACTTCCTCATTGGTGACGGTGACATATTCAGCCCGTCCTGTCACCTTCAGATGGCTATGCTCCGGTCCGATCCCCGGATAATCGAGCCCCGCAGCGATCGAATACGTCTTTTGCGGCTGGCCTTCTTCGTCCAACAGCACTAAGCACTTGAAGCCGTGTATGACGCTGGGCACACCCTGAGTTAAGGTTGGCGCTTTGTCGGGCTCGACGCCAATTAAACGGACGCCCGGTTCGTCGATGTAATGGGCGAATGCACCAATCGCGTTGCTGCCGCCGCCCACGCATGCTACCACTGCATCCGGCAAACGGCCTTCCTTCTCCATCATCTGCAGCTTCGACTCTTCGCTGATGACCGCCTGGAAGTGTTTGACCATCGTCGGGAACGGGTGCGGACCCACCGCGGATCCGAGCAAATAAAACGTATTTTGATAGTTTCTAACCAGATCGTCCAGCGCTTCATCCACCGCGTCCTTCAGGCGGCCCTGGCCCTTATGAACCGGAACGACGGTTGCGCCGAGCAGTTCCATCCGGAACACATTCAGCGCTTGGCGGCGCATATCTTCAGCTCCCATGTAAATGACGCAATCCATATTAAACATGGCGCAAGCCGTTGCTGTAGCGACACCGTGCTGTCCGGCACCCGTCTCGGCAATAATCCGCTTGGCTCCCATCCGCTTCGCCAGCAGAATCTGGCCTATCGCGTTGTTAATCTTATGCGCTCCCGTATGATTCAGATCCTCGCGCTTTAAGTAGATCTTGGGGCCACCCCAAGCCTCGGACAGCCGCTCGGCATACGTTAGCGGGCTCTTGCGACCAACATATTCACGCAGGTAATAGCTAAGCTCTTCCTTGAAGTCTGGATCGTCTCGAAACTTGTAAAATTGCTCACTTAAATAGTTCAGCACTTCCTGCAATTCCGGCGGGACAAAGCTGCCTCCGAACTCTCCGAAGTATCCCTCTTGCTGCAATTGTTGGTCCATAAGTATGCCTCCCTAACGATTAATAGGTCATCCATGCATACCATATTATCATGAAACCTAGCTTCTGAAGAGATGATTCCTTTCCAGAATCAAGAAAATAATGTTGCTTGGGAGCCCCGTAAAATCATCGATCGTTGCCAACGTTTTGCCTCCTCCATTCAGGGTCTTTTAACTGCTCCGATCTCCTTCTTGCAGCATATCAAGGAGCAGGCTGGCAAGCGGGGCTGGATATTGTGAATTATGCGCCGCCGACAGCAAGAGGCCGACATCTTTCTGCGGAATTTTACTTTCGGCTATGGATAATTTCTCGGCTATCACTTTGCCATAGCTTTGATAAATTGGGGCGGGAAACAGTGTGCTGGTAAGCATATTGACCGCCGCTGTGGGATCAACTCCGCAGCGCTCGGCTATTCCTAATGCTTCCTCCAGTGAGCGTGCAGCAGAGACGATAAGGAAGTTACCGATCAGTTTGACGAGTACAGCTGAACCGGTCTCCTCGCCAAAGTCAAAGATCCCTTTAGCTCCCATCGCTTCCAGCAGCGGCCGTACCCGCTCCTTCGCTTCCTGAGGACCGGCTACCGGAACCCACAATTGCTTGGCGACGGCTGCCTCCGGCCGTCCATAGATAGGCGCCTCTACATAGACGGAACCATGCCGCGCGTGCAGGTCGGCCAGCTTCCGGCCCGTTTCCGGCGAAACCGTGCTCATTGACACATGAATACCACCCGGCCCCAGGCGATCCAGGAAATCCTCACTGCTAACGATCTCTTCCACTGCTTCATCATTCCACACCAAGGTAACGACAATACCACCCGTCGTCACGGCATCAGCCGGGCGGGCCGCCTGCAGCGCGCCTTGGGCCACAAGAGGCTCCGCTTTTTCTGGGGTGCGGTTGTATACAGTCAACGCATATCCTGCTTGGAGCAGATTCGTTGCGACGGGCAAGCCTAGCAGTCCGAGTCCGATAAATCCAATGTTTTCTCTCATCATTTAACCTCCACAGGATATTAAACATGACGTTAACGTCATGTTTTGGTCAAAAAAAATTATTCTCGATCATTGGCCTCGAGCCATTGCTCGAAACGTTCTATGTGTGACAGCAAATCACTTCGAAACTGCCCAAGCGCTTCAAGCTTCTCGTCCGTATCGGCCAAATGCTGGCGTAGGATGCCGAGGACTTTCCGCTTCGGAAGCACCCCGCTCGTATCCGTAAAATAAAGCTCGATTGTGTCCCGGATTTCCTCCAAACTTAAGCCAATCTTCTTCAACTGATCAATCTTACGCAGACGAGCAACCGTTTCTTCCGTGTAGTAATGATGACCATTGCCTTCGCGCTCGCCAGTTGGAAGCAATCCAATGCTCTCGTAATAGCGAACCGTGCGCTGGGTTACACCGGCTCGTTCTGTCAAATCACCAATGCGCATGCGGTTCAAGATGTATCACTCCTTCCAAGGTATAATATAACGTTAACGTCATGTTTGCATGATAGCATCTGAATTGGGAAATGTAAATAAAGGAAATAAAGGGGAGTTAAGGGATGTTTTTTTAAAGTCTCCAGGAATAGCTGGAGACTTATTGGAAGATACCACTCCGCCTTGCATTTTACTGCGCTGGGCGGAACGGCTGCAGGAGCCGAATCCCATCCTCGATGGATCCCTCCATCAGTTCTAAGAGCTGGGGCACCAGTTCCTGCATCCGGGGGGCGCTCAGGTGCCGATCGAGAGCGTCCCGGTTTTCCCAGCGCTCGTAGATGATGAATGTGCCAGGCTGGCCCTCTACCTCGTGAGCCTCGTAGTCAATGTTGCCCAGGTCGTTGCGCGAGGGGGTGACAGCAGCCGTCATGAATGCCTTCATCTCGGCTTCTCTCCCGGCCCTAGCTCTCGCCTCCCAGAGTACAGTAACGTTGCGGTTCTTTGTATCGTTCATGCGAATTCCTCCTAATTTAGATATACTTCGTATTTTTTAATGCTGTTATGATCGTCCAAAAGAGTGATTAAAGCCTTGGCCCGCAAGAACGTCTTGACGAACCACATCCAAACGGCGTGTTTGGTATTCACCCAACGCTTGGGTTATCGAATTCGGATACCGTTTAATGGAGTCCATAATGGCAACCGTATCATCAAGGGAGTCATTAAAGCCCGCGCCCGTCATGGGTGACATGGTATGGGCTGCATCGCCGATTATGGCTATTCTTCCTTTTGACAATATATTAGGGATGTATTCATTAACAGGTGCCCCGATTAAACTGCGGTCCTTAATCGCGATTTGCAAAATGGCATCATCTTCTTTATTCCAATTTGCTCGGCTGGTTTGTGATAGTTCTTCCAGAAGCGCATCCGGAATAGCTTCACCGTATAAGGAATGCTGGGCAACCCCGTCCTTTAACACGCCTAATTCAGACAGCAATGGATTATGCGAATGATCAAACCAGCAAAAACCTATCCATCGCTGCCCAGGATTGGTCCCCCCCTCTCTGCCTGGCATCACCGCAGTTGTTAATGTACCGGCAGCACTATTGTTGAAATATGCGCTCGAAAGTTGCCGTTTTGTCCAGTCCTTCTTTGGCAGCAGTTCTTCGTCCACCTTCCCTACCCAAACCAGGTAGCCAGCATAATCTGCGAATGGTTTGTCGGGGTTTACATAGCGGCGGACAATACTGCGATATCCATCTGCGCCAATCAAAAAGTCTCCTTTAAACGTCTGCCCCTCTTCACTGGTAGCCCAAGCAGATGATTCATTTTGCCCAACACGAACAATTCGTGTATTGTGCTGAAGGATGATGTCAGGTTCTTTAGCCACCGCACAACGCAAACGTTCTTGAATGGCTGACCAGGCTTCAACATGGTTGTTACCATTGGATGCCAAGTGTCTTAATTCCCGTTCAATTTCACTATTACGATAAGGCTTTGTGTGTAAACGAATAAAAGCACCATTTCTTAACGATGAATCTGCACGTTCAAGAATGGTAACGGTATAACCAGAACGAGATAACGCAAGCCCCATCATTAGACCACCTAAAGATCCACCTACAATAATGGCATGTTCAAACTGTTTTTGTGGCATCGTCATTCTCCCGTTACTGCAATTTCATCTGGCTGCGGAGCATCCGATCAAGGAGTCTGTCCGGGAGAATACGGACCAGTCGGGTCAGCAGTGCCGAATCGCGGCCGACCGTATAGCGGGTGCGCGGCTTACTGACGTGGATTGCTCTTGAAACCACTGCCGCCACTTTCTCGGGGCGGATCCCGTCCGTTGCCCACGTTTCAGCCTGAGCCTTCACGGCATCAAAGAGACGATCATGGCGCCTGTGCTGGTCGGGTGTCATTAACTTGGCCAGCCGCTCCGCTGTCGTAATCCCTTGTTCCGACAAGCCCGTGCTGACCCCGCCCGGAGTGATCATGATAACCTTGAATCCAAACGAGGACATCTCTCTGCGAAGACTGTCATTGATCGCTTCCATAGCATACTTGGCGGCCGAATAAATTCCGAAACCGGGCATGGAGACCTTGCCCCCAAGCGAACCGATATTGACCACGCGCCCGCCGCTGTTCAGCAAGGCCGGGGTAAGCGCCTGAATAACCGCGACCTGTCCGATCACGCTGACTTCGATCTGGCGGCGAAATTCATCGAGCGGCACCATCTCGAGAGGTGCATTAACGGCAATGCCGGCATTGTTGACCACGGCCCGCAAAGGGCGACCAAGCGGATCCTGCTCCACCCGTTCTGCCAGCGCCTTTAGTGTCTCGACTTTGGTAACGTCGACGATCACCGGCTCGATATTTTTGCTGTTGAATTTGTCGGCGTCTTCCTGACGACGTACTCCCGCCAAAACGTGAAACCCTTCAGCGGCGAGCTGCTCCGCGGTAGCCCTGCCGATGCCGCTGGACGTACCTGTGACGACGACCAGCTCTTGAGTTTTGAATGACATAATAACCCTCCTAAGTTTGGATAAGATTTTGATCACGATATAGCACTGCTATACGGGTATTATAGCACCGCTATACAAGACTGTCTATAGCGGTGCTATATATTTTCTGGAAAAGTTGTCCTGCGGTCCGAACATCGTTTGACGGGCGCTGCGTGAGGCACTCGGCGAGCCACATTTCACCTGTCACACAACAGGAATCCAAGGGAACTAATGCCCTCATCCTCCAAACGTAAAAAAGACCGCCATCCTCCTGGAGATCCAGGTTGGATAGGCGATCTTTCTTATGCGTCTTTCTACATTGGGGCTATGCCTGGGGTCGCCAGGCTCTGTCACCCGAATCCCTCTATTTAGAATCGGGGTCCGGCCTTTGGATCAAAATGATCTGCATTACGCTTTCCCGAATGAGATCCACGACGTCGGGTTGAGGCGGGGGTGCCTTACGAATCTGGGCCGTCACATACAGCCAGGAGGCCGTATTGGCGGAAGCCCAGACCAGATCCGCCGCAGTCTCGGTTGACACAGCCAGTTTGCCTTCGGCATCGGCTCTCTGAATATTTTGCACCAGTGCCTGGTACGACTGATCTGCCGCCTCGATATGGGCGCCCTCGAGCAACCGCCCCATCATCGCCGCATAAATCCGAGGACGGGCTGCCGCGAAGCGGACATAGTCATCCCATCCTTGACGAAGAGCCATCTCTGGAATGGCCGACTCCACAGCGGCAATCTTGCTTTGAAATAACTGTTTGAATGCTTCCACTATGGCTGCACTCAGGAGTCCATCGGCATTGCCGAAATGGTGGTAGAGCGTGGGAGCCGTAACCTGTGCGATCGCCGTTACGGCTCGCGTCGAGAATTGGGCTCCGCCCTCCTCTTCGAGTACCTTAAGAGCAGCTGCCAATATCTTGTCATATGTGTTCATACGCCCATTATAGCAGTGCTATACGCGTATGTCCATGGCGAAGGTTGTACGCATATCCCCCAAAGGTGCTGCCGCAGGCAGCCGCTTGTTACGTGCGCCGCCTGTCCATCTGCCAAGTATGCCCATAAAGCTCAGACTTCGCTTAATGCTGCTGTTCCTCGGCATAATGGAGTCCTAATTGATAGGCTTGGTTAAGCAGCAGCTCATAATGACTGGAATCGGAATCCAGTGTCTCATACAGGAATTCAACCCTGGAATTCGAAATACCGCAATAATCAGCAATCCCTACATTGAGCATATGAGTCATCATGTCATCATAGCTGCGCTTTTTCATCTGTTCTTGGGATACGCCCGCCAAACCAATCCACAAGACCTGCTGATGATGAAGCTGGTTCGAGCCGTACGCAAACCCATTGTTCCATACCCGGTCAATATAACCTTTGAGCATGGCTGGCAAATGCCACCACCATATCGGAAAAATAAATGCCAAGGCATCATGCTCCTTCATTCGCCGGATTTCCATTTCCACCTGAGGGGAAAAAGGCTGCTCCCCAGCTGACCAATCCGGTTCATCTACTCCCTTTAAAACAGGGTCAAAGTTGATCTCGTGTAAATCCAATATCTCATAGTCGTGACCCGCCTCGGCCAGACCTTGTACGAAACGATCGACCACCTTAAAGGTAAAGGAATCTTTTCTCGGATGCGATACCACGCATAACACTCTCATGCTTCATCACTACCTTTCCCAAGAGCTGACTTGTAGCCATGATTCATGGCTGATGCTATTATAAACAGGACTAGAATAACCTGGAAGTACGCACTTTCAAGTTCTATAGGAAGATACAGGTGCCATAGGAACATGGAAGTGCCCTGGATTCGTTGCCCTAAAAGTTATGTTCTTAGGAAGATCACATCCTTGTAATGGAGGAACAGAAGATGACGGAACAGAGGGAGAATAGCGTTCCAAAGAAGTATAAGGTTGGAGTAGAGGCGGCACTCGAAGTCATGGGCGGAAAATGGAAGCCTTTAATCATCTATCATTTAATGTCAGGACCGAAACGGACTTCTGAGCTTCGCCGGTTAATGCCCGACATTACGCAGAAAATGCTGACCACTCAGCTCAGAGGCCTGGAGAAGGATGAAATTGTTGCACGAAAGGTTTATAACGAGATCCCGCCTAAAGTGGAGTATACGTTAACTTCCTACGGCTGGGGGTTAAAGCCCGCGCTAGACCATTTATGCTATTGGGGAGAAGATCACCTGGAAAAGGTCTATGGCGACAAATCCAAGGTTTTGGAAGAGTTTTGATGCTCCAAATTGAAATTCACAGAATACCTGTTCCAAGTAGCAAGCCCTAGCCCATATGGAACGCAGGCTAAGGCTCCTATATGGTTTGGTAGCTTGAGAAAGTCATAAAGAAAGAATGCGGTTTAGTCATGATTGGGCTAATTCTGATCCAGTATTCCCGATTCCCGGGCTTTACGGGCAGCCTCCCGCCGTCCGTTCACTTGAAGCTTCGAATAAATCGTTGATATGTAATTCTTAACGGTCCCTTCGCTAAGAAACAGCGCCTCAGCGATGTCTTGATTACGCAGGCCGCCAGCCAGCTTATGCAGTACTTCAATCTCACGAGCGCTGAGCCCGTATTCATTACTTTTCGCAGCGGAAGAACTGTTCAGGTTGATGCGTTTGATCATTTTGTTCGCCATCTCCTGCGTGATTAAGGTTCCTCCTGCATGAACCACCCGTATGCCTGCAGCAAGATCCGTGGGATGAATAGCCTTAAGCAGATACCCTTCCGCTCCATGGCTTAATGCTGCAAGCACATATTCTACTTCCTGATACGAGGTTAATATTATAATTTTGATACCCGGCATACGCTTCTTAATCTGGGCCGTTGCAGCCACGCCGTCCATGACGGGCATATTAATATCCATCAGCACAAGGTCCGGCTGAACCTGCTCACAGCCTTGAATAGCTTCCTCCCCATTTTTGGCCAGCCCGACAATCTCAATATCCTCTTGCATGGACAGCACGATATTTAAACTCTCCAGTATTAACTCCTGATCATCGGCAATCAGCACTTTAATGTTCGCCATGCAGCAGCACTCCTTTCAGCGGAATTTCACATCTGACTTCGGTGATCGCCTCAGATTCCTCTTTAGAATGCACGGACAAGCTGCCTCCCAATTGCTCAATTCGATGCTTCATCGTTGTGAGGCCAAACCCGTAATCCAGCTTTTTAATGAGTTGGCCGTTATTTTGGACAATCACTTGTAGCGTGCTCTCGCCAAACTCAAGCTCCAAATGCAATTGAGTGGCTTTTCCATGCTTTAATGCGTTCGTAAAGGATTCCTGTATGACCCGAAGGATCGTTTGCCGCACTTCAAACCGCATCTTAGGCTCTGTCCCGAGCAGATTGACGGTCAGTGCCGTGCCAGTGTGCTCCTGAAAACGGGTTACAATCGACCTTACCTGTTCCGTCAGACTCGACTCCTCTTCTTCCCCCATCTCATGGACAATGTTCCGCATGTCGTCCAGATTTTGTTCAGCTAGTGCCCTTAAGCGGATTAACCGGTCTCTGACCTCTTCAGGCTTGCGATCCAGAAGAGCAATCGAAGCATCAAGGCTCATAATGAGTGAGATAAAAGAGTGCCCCAATGTATCATGAAGCTCCTTGGACATGCGGTTCCGTTCTTCATGCAGCGTCATTTTCTCGATCTCCGCAGTGTAGAGCGTCAACAGCTTATTTTGCTGTTCCACTTGAAGTGCCAGTTCATTTTTTTCCTTATACGCTTTGGCTACGGAGCTCGCCCATATGCCGATAAAGCAGAACAACAAATTGTCTGTTGCGAAACTAAAGGCCTGCTCCCACGTGTAAGACTGCGTTAAAAAAGGAATAACAGCCAGAACCGGTATGACCCAAAGCGTCTGCTTCGTCAATAAGTATCCCATGATAAGACTCAGCAGCAAATAATCTGCTCTTGAACTTAAGTCCGGATGGATGACCGAATTCACATAATAAGAACCACCCACCAGAAGCTCCATGATGCAGAACCAGGTCTTGTTATTTCTCCGCCCGGGGAACCAGAACAGCTGAGGGACTACAATCGCCAGGATCAGCCAGATGATGTTCACTACCGTTAGGATCGAAAATTCAGTTTCTACAAATAGACGGGAGGCCAGCAAAATATAATGCCAAAAACGAAGGGCAAATATGCCCCAATCCATAAAGGACAATATCTTTTTCATATCTTCATCCTACAGGAAATTAGGAATTCTGGGGGAGAAATAACCGAATTACGCAAATATTTGATGTCTCTAACCGGGGGGGTTCACCGCCGGCTGTTCCAAATCAGTTTTTGCGATAAATGAAATTCAATTAATTCAAGATCGATGCGGTATCATCCATGGAGGTACGCAATGCGATGTAACCGCTTGACAGCTCGGTCCCAATTCGTATTGGTGCGTAATATCAGCTATTCAATGCCTGCCATTGAACCGTTTAATTGCTTCCTCAGTCACCGGCTCGAAGAGGTTGACAAGGTTGCCGTCGGGATCACGGAACAGCATAGAACGGTTCCCCCACGGCATCGTGGTCGGTTCTTTTACCCAATCATCGACAAATGATTTCAAGCGCGCGTATTCGGCTTCGACATCGTCTACACGGAACTCAATAATGACAGTATGATTATTGGCTGCCATTACGGAACCAGCGCCGAATAGCTGCGCCGTCTGGGAGTGGCCGATTGCCAGGGTACATGATGGCACAACGAGTTCGGCAAAAACAGGCGCGGGGCGCTCCGCCGAAACACACAAGACTTTTTCGTAGAACTCGACGAGACGACCTACGTCGTTAGTAATAATGCGTACAGAAGCGAAATTCACAAGATATCATCCTTCCCATAATCCTTTAAGTTCACATACCCGATAATAAAACAACGTTGCTGACAGCGTTATGTCAGTAGCGCTGTAACATTTTTGGGGCATCCCTGTTTCCATATCAAAAAAGATGCCGCTCGAATGAGCGGCTTTTTCGGCGTAGTGCCTCATGATTTAGGGTCCTTACCTCTTTTTCCATAATGCTAAACGCTCCTCCAGAATGGCGCGCAGTTCTTCGGGAATCCGTTCAAACTCGGTCCCCTTTCCCAGGAACAAAAGCCAATCCGCATAATACGAAAGCGCCTCAGCATCCGTCACATCCAGCTGAACATTGAACATCCCGCTCGACTGAAACATCCCGGTAAGATACAAAATGATCCCCGGCGGGTGCATACGCTTAAAGCGCTGTATTCCGGTCGTATCAAGCTTCACAACAAGATTGGCCTCACGTGCACGACTTCGTTTCTTATTCAATATTTCTTGCTCGGTCCATTTCATCTCCCGCTCCGAAATTGCCGAATCACGGAGCATATCAACGGGCAAATAGCGAAACTCATCCGTATCAAAATCATACACCTCGACCAACCACTGCGCGTTCGAGTTAAAAATATGCAGCAAAAAAACGTCCAACAATTGCGGCCAGCCAGGACTCTGCTCATAAGTCATGCGCAAATGCTTATCCCGCACAGCAAGCGAAATCAGCTGATTCAGCTCCGCAGGAGCTGCATCGTCGAGCTCCAAAAGATTCGGGTTCCCAGGATTGGTGTTTTCGAACAGCAGGATGTTGTTCAGCTCAATCAGCTCATCCTGCTGGGTCTGCGACGCAATACCGATGAGCTTTTCCGTAATTGAGCGGCGGTTCTGCAGATAAGGCAGCTGCGAATTTTTCGAGGCGATAAAGCTGATAAAGATCGCTTTCAGCTCATCCGGCGTGAAGCGGGTGGCGGGCAGATACTGATTTTGCAGGACATGGTAGCCACCTCCGCGACCAATTTCCGTTGTTAGAGGAAAACCCATCGCCTGAATCTCGTTAATATCGCGGATCGCCGTCGCACGGGAAATCTTGAACTCCCGCTGAATCTCGGCAATCGTAAAATGCGCACGGTTATTCATGTAACGCATGATCAGGTTTACTCGTTCCGTTTTTTTCATGACTGTATTGTATCAAAAATACAGCAGATGCGGCAAAAAAGAGTATCATTTTTTGATACATTCAGCAAATAGAATCAAAACTGTAAAGAGTACATCCACAAAGGAGAGATTCAAAATGTCTAACTATTCCATCCAAACCATCTCAGACAACTACAAAATGACGGCTTTCGGTGTTTTTTTTGAAGACTTCAACGATTGGGCGGGTAACGCCGCAAAGACGGCAGCGAAAAAAACCGAAATCACTGACAACGGCAAGCTTGCTGAACTACTCGCGCTCGCTGACGGGCAAGAATATCAAATCAACTATGTCTTCGACGGTAAGGCCTGGCGCGGCTTCGGCGTGAAGGGCGAGTTCGATGTGGAAGGTGCGGTCGTTCTCGATTTCCTCGCTGGCGACTACATCGTCGTTTCCGGCACGGGCGCTGACAAAGACCACCTTGCCGATGAAATCACGGGCAAAGTTTTCGGCGGCATGCTGCAACAAATCACGGACTACAAATACGTCGGGCCGGGAAACTCAACATTCGTTAAAGCAGCTGAAAACGGTGGCTTCTACGGCGAAATGTGGCTTCGTGCACAAAAAGTCGAGGGCTAATCCCCCCGGATCAAAGGAGCACTCCCATGGCAGATTACACGCTTGAACACAAACAATCATTCACATTGACCGCTTACGGTGTTTCACTCCAGTCGAACTTCCAAGACATGACGGCTTTGCAAAAGGAAAAAGCCGAGTTTTGGGGCAGACTCAAGGCTGACGGGCGTTTTAATAAGCTCAAAGACGCCGCAAAGGACGGCCGGGAATGGTCAGTCAATGAGGTTTATCAAGGCAAACCGTGGAATTATTTTGCGGTAGAGGCCGGCAAATCCGTGGCTGATGCAACGCGAATCATCGAGTTTCCGGAGAGCGACTATATCGTAGTCGCAGGAAATGGCGACAAGGAAACGTTGTTTGATCAACTGACTTACCATGCTTTTTACGAAGTCTTGGCCAAAGTCACCGACTATGCTTACATCGGCGGTCCGAATGCGACTTATCGCAATGATAACGGCGACGGCACTTTCTACGGCGAATTTTGGATGCCTGTGGTTAAAAGATAAGGGGCAACGACAACAGGTTTGCCATGACTTACGGTACGATTCAGCTTAACTGCATAACGGCGAAAATACGAAAGGAGCTTGCCACGGCAGCTCCTTTGGGTCGTGTAGAAGCCATTTATGTTATCTGATGATTTAATGACTATAAATGAGATCCCCCTGTCGCATCCAGCAATTGGGCGGTGACGAAACGGCCATCCCGGGATGCAAGAAACGCGACAACATCGGCAATATCGGAGGGTTCTCCCATTCGTCCAAGAGCAACCATGTCGGCAGGCAGCTGTGGCGCTTCTGAAGAATCAAGAAAGTCCGCATTCATGTCGGTTCTAACCAAGCCGGGTAAAACTGCATTTACCGTGATCCCTCGGGAACCCAGCAGTTTTGCCAGATGAAGAGTGAAGGTATTGATTGCTCCTTTTGTTAAGTTATAGGCCATCATAGAAGGGTAGGCAACCCTTGTAACACCCGAAGAAATATTGATTATACGCCCTTCATCGCGCAATCGAGACATCGACTGTTGAACCAAAAAGAATGGCGCCTTGATGTTAACGGCAAAGATTTCATCGAAGGCTGCTTCTGTCGTTTCTTCAAACGATTCCGGTATACCGATACCCGCATTGTTGACAAGTATGTCATAGTGAATATCACCGGTTCGATCCTTGAGTTCCTCATCAAGCAATTGAAGGAGTTGATGAACCCCGGAAACCGAGCCCAGGTTGGCACCGATGGGGAATGCCTCGCCTCCATTCGCGATTATGGCCTCCACTACTTCCCTTGCGGCAGCCTGCTTGCTTCCATAATGAACGGCAACCATTGCACCTTCTCTTGCTAGCCGTAATGAGATTTCTCGACCGATCCCCCTGCTTCCCCCTGTCACCAGCGCCACTTTTCCCTTTAGTCGATTCATGTTCATTCTCCCCTCCAATCGATAACCAACAATGCGCTGCGATGTCTCCTTTGAGGCGAATGTTGCAAATGCCCCTCGTTCCAATCCACAGGTAATGCGGTCCAGGTCTTTCCGCAATCCGAAGACCTAAACAACCCCCGATTATTGAGTGCATAAAAAGTGCCGGGATCACACGGGTCCTCTGCTATATTTGAAATCATGGTCCCTTTCGCCACGGGCAAGCCCTGCTCAACCCTTTTCCACGGCTGGTCCTTTTCTTTACGATAAATATAAGATTCGGCAGCGGAAGGGTCCAGAGCATTTCTTGCAGCAGCAGAGGCGGAAACAAGCATCATATCCGGGTCATCTTTACTAACAACCATGCTAAACATATATCGATGTTCTAATCCATCGCTAAAGGGCAGCCAGGTCTCACCTCCATCGTAACTCATTAACACACTCCTTCCTGGCTGATCTACACCGTCGCTGCACGCAGCGTAGATACGATTGGGTGCTTTGGGATGCGTCAATAGGGTATGAGCGTCCAAAGGATTTCCCTCTTTTGTATCCAGCCAGTGCTCACCCCCATTTTTAATTGTTGCTCCTGCTTCGATAGAAGCGTATAGATGTCCATTGGACGGGTCCTCCGCAATCATGCGAACACTATGGGTTTGGGGGTTTGGAGGAAACGACCAGTTCGAATAAGAAGGTAATGCTTTGATTTCTTCCCATTCCGTCCAGGTTTGGCCGCCATCAGTGGAATAAAATATGGCGCTTCGATCCGTTCCCACATAGACCCTTCCATGACTTCCATCTTGTCTGATCGGGCTAACGAAGACCGAAGTGAAGATCGTTTCCGGGATGTCTTCTCCAATCCTTCTCCAATGGTCCCCCCCGTCATCGCTCATCCATAGACCATAACCATCGGTTCCACAGTAAAGGCGGTTTGCCATAAAAGGATCCACTGCGATACATACAGGATTTAAAACCAGTGGGTGCGTCTTTGCCTCATACTTCGTTGTTAACTCATCCACAACGATGAATTCCTCTGACATGCATACAAAAAATCGCCTCATCTCGTTCTCTCCTTTCCGAGAGGTTTTGTTGTCATCGTTTTCTGGTTAGGATAAACTACAGATACAGATCTTCGTTATATTGATTATGGTCAGTATCTCTATTTAGATATTGATTATGATCAGTAAATTATAAATAGTCAAGGAGATTATGTATGAGCAGTTCAAATTTCCCTTTTCCGGCAAATTCGGCCTCCGCTGCCTTTGTGCTGCAGACCCTGATTAAGACCACACACCAAGTGCATCGTGATTTCGAAAGACTGTTATCGACCTTGGGATTACCCTCCTACTTAACGGGACCACGTTTGCGCGTCCTTCTGGATGTTTCTCAATTTGGGAGCATTCGGATGAGTGATTTGGCCAAAAACCTGGGCGTGGAAGCTCGGGTCATGACCCAGTATGTAGATACGTTGGAAGGACAAAATCTGCTTGTGCGGATGACGGATCCCAATGACCGCCGGGCAACACTGGTGAAATTGACGGATAAAGCCTCTCCAATCATCGACGAAGCACGACTTATCATGGAACAAGCTGCAGAACAAATATTTGAAGGAATTCCGATGGACTCACGTCAGCAGCTGATCCAACATCTTCATCAGCTTACTCAAAACAGGCAATAATGTGAGGCTCTGTAATTCCTTACTTCACACGTTCATCATTGTGCGCCACTCCCGCAACATGAGGCTGCGGAAAGCTGCTTTTTGATATTTGAACATAAATAAACCGCCCGGGTGTAGGGCGGTTTATTTTATCTATCGGATCCGTTCGTTCAATCGTCGTTTGATTCCTTTGTAACTGTTGTTCCAAATAATGCTTGCGCAGTCTCCATAAATAAACGTACGGCTTTGGAAGAATCCTCATAATACGGAACAGCGATATGAATATCGCGGTATCCTGGCGGATGAAGTGCCCGTGTTACTACACCATCCGGTAGATCCGTTAATGAGAGTTCTGACATGATCGCGGTACCTAATCCTTCCTGGATCATATTCAGCGCTGTTTTGTAATGATTAATTACATATTTAATCGAAGGTTTATTGCCTGTTTGTTCAAACCATTCGAAAACAGGCGGTTCATAGCCGGCCTTACAAATAATCATCGGTCGATCGAGTAAATCTGTTGCTCGAATCTCTTTTTTGGAAGCTAATGGGTTATCGTCCCTGAACACAGCATACATCGGCTCGCGGTATAACGGAAAGACCGTGTACTTAGGGTCACCAGCAATGATAAGCCCTACATCAATCTGCCGAGAGTCCAGCCCATCTTTGATTTGCGCGTTAGTCCCTTCCATGATCGAAAATTGAATGTTCGGATGGATTTTAGCGATATGGGCAATGATTTTGGGCAGAAAAGATGCCGCCGCAACAGGAATGGCACCAATTCGGACGGTCCCGACTTCCAGGCCCTTTTCCCGGGCGATCTCTTGGTCAATCTTTTCGTAGCCCTGCAAAATCTCTCTGAATATGCGTACGGTACGTTCCCCGACATCCGTTAAGAGGACCCCCTGGCGGCGGTTCCTCGTCAGCAGCTTTACGCCGAGTTCGGCTTCAAGAGTTGCCACCGCCCGGCTGACAGCCGGTTGTGTCATATTGAGTTCTTGTCCCGCGCGAGTAAAGCTTTTGGTATCCGATATTTTTAAGATCAATTCGATTAGCGTTCTATTCATACCAGGTATGCTATGCTCCTTAACATCATCATATCTGAAAATTGAGATTATTGTATCATGAGTCAGGGCTATATCCAAAGAACCGTTCCCGCTTTAGGCTATCGTTTTCCTTGTTTCATTTTTAAAGCATGCGGCTTGCTGACTGCCTAACTGCTTCGTTCCGGCTTTTCGCGGTCGAACCCTCAAGTTAGCTGACAGCAGCATACCCGCAATAACGATCACACCGCCAACAATCTGGGAGGCCTGTAATGCCTGACCTGTAATGACAGACAGGATAGCTGTGAAAATTGGCATCAGATTCATCGTGATACTGGCTTTGCTCGGTCCAAGCACCTTAACCCCCTGGTTCCAGAACAGGAATGAACCGATAGAGGGAAACAGACCCAAATAAATGACTCCAGTAATACCGATTGCAGTGATATGCCCGGTTTGCAAGGGTTGAATAAATAACAGTGGAATCAAACAAATGACGCCGATCAAGGCTGTAAATGCTACAAATGTAATCGGTGGAAGATGCTGCGCTCTTTTATTGATAATGGAGTAGATGGCCCATAAGACTACAGCTATGAGCATAAGGCCATCTCCTTGGTTATATTGCGTGCTGAGCACATCCAGAAGATGTCCCTTTGTTAATACCGTTAGTACTCCCAGAAGAGATAATAGCAGCCCCACTCCCTGCCGCACCGAAACCTTGTCCTTCAGGAACAGCAGAGACAACAGGGTCATCACCGCCGGTGTCAAGCTGTTAATCAGACTGCCGTTGGTAGATGAGGTATGCTGGAGCGCAGTATAGGTAAGCAGCGTGTAGAACACCACTCCTACGAGTGAAATGAATAATAAAAGGCCCCAGTTATTTCTCCACACTTTAAGCCAATTCGGCTTCTCCACCAGCTGAGCCATCGGAATTAATACTACAGCTGCAATCGCCCAACGCAGGAAGGAAGCCCAGACCGGAGGAAAATCGGCCGTAACCGATTTGCCGAAGATTAAATTCCCTGCCCAGAACAGATTAGCCAATACCAGAAAAAGCCATGCTTTAGCTTTCATAACCTAACACCTCTTCCACTCTACTCTAGGTCTTTCTCTCGTTCCTAAAGTAATGGTACATCAATCCTTAACATAAATAAAATGAATGAAAGTAATATAGGTGATATCAAAAATGGTATGAATAGCTCTCGCAACTATCGCAACTCAATTCTATACCCACTCATTGAAATGATCTGTTACAAATCGAATCTCGCTCTGATAGTGCGCCAAGTGTCACTTCAGCAGCACCATTTCTCAACGTATCGCACATTGTAGCCAATCGTTGAATAATCCACTTACACAATTCATTAGGGACGGGAATTCCGTATGATTCTAAAAACAAATGAATTCGTCGACGTCGCTCTGCAGCATGTAAATCTGATTGATACGGTTCACCGTTTCATCTATAGAACGAAAGCTAGGGGCACCCGATTCGGGTGCCCCAAATACAATCCATTAATTAAATCAGTTGTGACTGGGATTAACTGCAAAGAGGGAATGAATGTTGCCTTCTGGATCTGCAAAGAAGCCTGTAGTGTGTCCCCAGGACATCACCTTAGGCTCTGCTATTCCTATAGCCCCTTTGGAAACAAAATCAGCATACATTGCGTACACAATCTCAGGAGAATCACATTCGAAGTTAAGCTCAAAGGCTTGCCCTTTACGCTCTTCTCCAAAAGAATGGTGGCCGTTTGTATTATCCGCCATTAATGGTGCCGAGAATATAGCCAGACGAACCCCATTATTCTCAAATTCCGTGTAATTATCTTCTTCAATCATAACCTTAAACCCCAGGACATCACGATAAAAGCTAGTTAATCTCGAAACATCCAGCGCTAATACAGTGATTCCTTCTAATTTTACTCTCACGCCCCAACTTCCCTTCTATGTTAATTAATAGAATTATATAATGCCTGGGAGGAATTGCCACTAGAAGTTATATATCTATCCCGTTCCTTACATGTATTCCATTGAGTTATTTCATAACGAAAGGCTTCAGGCGTTTTTTTGTTATACCTGTAAGATTATAATAGGATATATGTGGGAACTGAAGGATTGGAGACAAATGAACATTGCTGCGTAGCTATACCTTTTTAGATTAAACGAAATAAGAATGATGGAGATGAAACGATATGAAAGATGATCCAACTGGCAAGGATATTTTTCGGGAATGTTGTTCCAGGATTGCCGCGGCCTGCGCGCCATACGGTTTCAAATACAATAAATCCAGAAGAAAGATGATTAAACCACTCGGTCCCTTTACAGCGGAGATACATTTTTTAAGTCACTCTTCCAATATAGCCGGCCTTTATTTGGAGTTTAATACCAATTGCCGAATCCTAAATACGCACAGCGAAAAAGTATACTGGGAAATCAGCTTGAGCAGCTTCCGGCACAAAGGCAAGGTATGGAATTTGGCCAAGGAAGCCACCCGGGAGCGGGAACTGGCAGAAATCATCACATTGATTCAAAATAAGGTCGTTCCTTTGATGGACAAGTATGAGACTAATCTTGACGAGATCCTTGAGGAAGTCATCCAGACTGGATGGTTTTTGCCGGAGGCGAATCCAACAAGGGAATTCTATATTCTTGACGTTCTAGACCTGGTAGTTGATTTCGGCTCACCTGAACAAATACGTGAATGCGCGCATCTATACATCCTCCACTTATCGGAGGAAATGCAGAAAACCTTCGAGAACGATTATAATGCATATCAACGGGATGGACAGGCTGCAAGCACAATAGCATTTCGTAAATTAATCCCTTTTATGATCGAGCGCAACATTTCACTACCACTATAAAATGAAAGGATTCCGGCTAGCGTATCTAAGGGATCGCTGCTTAATAACGGTTGCAGCTTTAATGATTCTAAACGAATAGGGAGCGCCCTCACAATACGAGGGCGCTCGCGAGAATCAAGCAGCAGGTGCTCTCATTTTTTGCAGGTTATCCCGATGAAATCCCTTCACAATTAACCAGACTGCCAGGGTCATCTCGTATACGCCTACAGGCAGTGCGACCAGTCCTTTTACTGCCGAATAAGGTCCAATCACTCCGAACATTTGTAATAAACCAGCCACCAAAACCATAACTGCTGTGAGCATTCCGAAAATCGCTAACGGTTTAGGCACATAGCCTGTTCGATAGAGCAAATAACTATACAGACTTGTATTGATGCCTAACATGAAATTGGGACCCAACATCGCCGTCCAGCGATAAATATCCTGCAGCAATAACCCTATAGGCTCAAGACTCGCTGCATTGGCTAAGCTGGCCGTACTATGATACGTACTAAGCCGTAACAAGCCTAATATACTTAGGATTCCGATGGCAATAAAAACAGCCTCCATAAACCGCAAACATAAGTATCCCAATGCAAGGTGCTCATTCCAGAGCCGAACGTAAGGAAATAGCATGACTGAAGTACCCACAGCCGTAACCACAAGCAGAAGATCATTGAATACACCGATTAAGACCTTTGTCTCCGATCCATTTGCCACGGCCATCTGCCATTGCTCTGACAAGACAGGTCCATACAAAACCACCGCTATGATGGACGACAATGCAGCTATAATATAAAAAATCCCCAGTATTCTGGCATTCGTTTTGTCTCGCATTTTTCCTCCTGAGAAATCATTTTTTGCCGATGCCCGTATGGTATACTTGGTACAAATGTATATCGAAGGAGTTATTATGAACCATAACGAAGTCATCGAACGTGCTTTGATCCATATCGAGGACCATTTACAACATTCCTTAACCGTGGAATCGGTAGCCAATGCCTTCAATATGTCTAAATATTATTTTCATCGGCTGTTCTCTGCTATGATGGGCTGTACGTTAAGCCAATACATCCTCTCCAGAAGATTGAATGCATCCTTAACCTTGATTCGTGATAACAACAAGTCTCTGACCGACATTGCCTATCAGCTGAACTTCGGTACGCAAGCCTCTTTCACTCGCGCTTTCAAACGGCAATACGGTGCAGCTCCAAGTTCTGTAAAATCAGGAATCACAACCATCTCCCCGGTCCCCATACCTACAGTAGTGAATAGGCCCATTAAGAACATTAACGGCGATATCGTCGCGGATTTCACCCTGACTGAATTCGAGGAGACCCGAATCAGCGGAATCGCTTTTGAAGTGGATTTAGCCAATGATGATTATAAGAAGAAGATTCGCGCACATTCCGAAATGCTGCTAAGCCAAATGGATGAAACCATAAATGGCCCCTGCTACGTCATTTATTCAAACTGTCAACCTGATTCAACCAAATTTAAGGTTCTATTCGGGGTCCCAAGCCGTATTGAGATCGATGAGCCTTATTATTTTACGGTCGATGTGCCGCAAATTTTTTGTGCAAGGTTCAACTATTGTGGCGATCTCCTTGACATTGGGGATGTACTGAAAAGCGACTATGCTCGTTTTTTAAAGATCTCCAGGCAGGAAACGGCAGAAACCGATATTGAACTCATTCAAGTTTTTGAGGACGTCCACAATTCGGATTCGGCCTATCATATCTATGCACCTGTCAAAAAACTCCCTGCGGATTCTCATCTTTAGTGCAGTGGCTCCAATATCATTTTCTCTACTCCTTTCTTTTCTTGAAAAGAAGATAACATACCGGGTTTAAGATCTACTTTCCACATCTTGCTGTAATTTAGGGACAAAAAAATGCACCTCTCTCGAGATGCATAATCTAACTGTTCAGCCTATTTATGATAGGTCCTTCCCGTTGGTACCCAAAAATGATACTGAGTTGTTAAACATATGACCTATGATTGCGTTGCATTCATGAGTTCATAGAAATACTTGGATTCATGGGTTTTATACAGACTATACCATGCATCTAAAGCTTCAGGAGAAAATACATCCAATGCCCTCAAAATATGTACAGAAAATTCTAATGGAGCTATACCCGATGCGGTGATCAAATTTCCATCCGTTACTACAGGCTCCGTTCTAAAATACTTTTCACCTGTATACGTGGGACAGATCATTTTGAGATATTCCAGATCATTGCTTGTATGCGGGCGTAAATTCAGCAATCCTGTCTGGGCAAGTCGTATCGTAGCACCACAAATCGCCGCAACCAATACACCTTCTTCTAAACACTTTTCAACAACTCTAATGATTGGTCGGTGAAGAGTTTCTGACCATGTATCTCCACCTGGTAAAATCAATGTATCCGTGTTTTCGAAGCTGCACTCTTCCAGCGTAATGTCAGGGAGTATTCTCAATCCACCCATTGTCGTTACGGGAGTCATATCATTGCCCACCGTAACTATTTTTAATGGAGCCAGCCCTTTTTTAAAATATCTCCCCGAGTTCAGTTCCGCAGTTAAGTAACCAATTTCCCAGTCCGCCATGGTGTCAAATACATAGAGATATACTGTATTTTTCATTTCTAATTTCCCCTCGTTTTACAATTTATCAAGTGATACCAACCAGCGGTAATCCGTGATTATCCTCATCATAAAACAGCTTCCCTGACATCTGCAGTCAGTGAAGCTATTGTTGTTTATAATATTCCGTTAACTCCGACGCAGTAGCAACAAGCCTTTCCTTCAAGCTCTGCGGTTCGATGACTTGAATCGATTTCCCGTAAGGTAGAAGGAAATTCGGAACATAGTGATGAATAAATTCTTCCTCAAGCCAAAAAATGGCTCGATGTAATGTCCGCTCTTTCAGATAATGACCCAAAAACCAATGCTGACATAGATCATCCAATGCATCTGGCCTGCCTTCGATCTTGAAAGAAATGATACTGTCCTTGCCATCTACATCAGGCAACAGGTTTCGCATAAAAAATGCTCGGGGTGAAAAATCCTCGGGACGCTGAAATTTGTTTATCGTATGCTTGATTTCCAAAATTCGCTCTGCTCGAAAGGAACGGACCTCATTCCTTAAGTGACAAAATGCAACCACATACCATCTATTGTTCCAGTAAACCAACCCATAGGGATCTATCATCCTTTTCTTGGGTTGTTCGTCACGGTTTGTGCGATAATGAATTTCGACAGAGAATTCAATATCTATAGCTTGTTCCAGTTCCACCAATACGGGCTGAATAGAAGAGGATCGTTTCTGATTTATAACTTCAAATCCTTCTAAATGGCGATTAAGTATACTTTCTTGCGCCTGATTTGAGTACATTTTTAACTTTGCTGTTGCACTGCCTAATGCTTCGCTCAAAGGGTACCCCGCTTCTTTTGCAAAAACCGCCGCATGAAGGAGTGCCTTTTTCTCTTCCATATCAAATAGCAGAGGTGCTCTGATAAACTGATTCAACAAGCTGTACCCGCCATGATGACCTGATTCAGATATGATTGGCACTCCACTGGCACATAGTGCATCAATATACCGGTATACCGTCCTAATATTGATCTCCAACTTTTCGGAAATCTGTTGTGCAGTCATTTTAGCACCAGAATTGAGCAACCATAGAATCGCCAACATATTATCGTTTTTGGGCATAACCTTCTCAACTTTCAACTCTATTTTATGCACGGCTTGCGGCAAATCCACCTTGCACGCTTATTACATTATATAAGAATTTGGCGAGCCTTAGCCGTAATGTCGATAAAAAAACGAAGCTGGGCGATGGAACAAGTAACAATCCGAGCAAGCGATCGTAAGAAAAAGAGAGGAGCTTCGCTTGAAGCGGAGTTCCTCTCTTCGAATATTCGACTGTTTCCGAAACGTCTAAGCCTGTGGCGCATGCTAGAGCGCAGACAGCTGCTTGATCAATCCTTCCAGCTCGTCGAGCAATCCTTTTGCAGTTTCAAAATCCGTATCCTTCAAAGCCGATTCGATTTGCATTTCGACCGACTTTTTCTTTTGCTCAGTCTCTAAGTAGTCTTTATCGAAATGACTGGCGTAGATCATCTGTCTGAATTTTCGCATACTCATTTTTCGAATGGTCTTATGATCAACGATCAGCACATAATCCATCCCGTTAACGACGGAATAGAAATCGTGCGAAACCATAACGATCGCACCTTTATAGTCGATGATGGCTTTTTCCAGCGCAATCTGTGTATAGATATCCAAATGGCTCGTCGGTTCGTCAAGCAGCAGCAGGTTGGCTTGACTGGCCGCGACTTTAGCCAATTGGAGCATGTTTTTTTCTCCGCCGGACAACGATTCTATCTTCTGCTCAAGGATCTCTCCTTCGAAGCCATAGTTCACCAGATACGCTCTGACCTCGTCATAAGTCTTGAATCCGGCGTCGATGAATTCATGCAGGATCGTATTTGAATCTTGCAGCGTTTCGCCTTGAAGCTGAGATAAGTAAGCTACTTTCGCATCCCTATGGACTTCAATCGACTCCTGATTGTTTAGGAAGATGTCCCGCAGCAAAGTCGTTTTCCCAGTACCGTTCGGACCGATGATAGCGACTTTATCCGTGGATTTGATCTCGAAGTTTACGTTTTGGAGCAGCAGCTCGTCGAAGGCCGCGCTATAATGATCGACTTTTACAACTACAGCATCTTCCATTTCATGCTCGATCCCAAAGCTGATATCCGGCTGCTTGATCTCGACGAACGGTGCTTTGATTCTGCGCGCTTCCAGTCTTTCTTGGAATTTCACTCTGGCTTTTAACGCTCGGCCTCTGGATGCTTCAGAATTATAAGTCGCGATCGCTCTGAGGTTGTCGATGATGTGATCGTATCGCTCGATCTCTTCTGCTTCAGCGACGGCGATCTCCTGCAGCTCAATTTTGGTCTGAAGCAGCGAGAAATGATATTCGATATAGCTTCCGTCAAACTCTTGAATTTCCGTATTTTCCAGGTGAATGATTTTATCGAAGCAATGATTTAGAAGATAGCGGTTGTGCGTAACGACCAGCAGCATGCCTTTGTGGGAGTTGATCAATTTTTTGAGCGCGTTCAGGTTTTCGAAGTCTAAAAATACATCTGGTTCGTCCATGATCATGAGGTCCGGATTCGTCAGCATTTCCTTCATGACTTGAATGAGTTTGAATTCCCCGCCGCTTAAGGAGGTTACGCTAACGTCTTTTAACTTCGCGAGATTGGCCAGATTCAGCTTCTTATGGATGCGGCTCTCGAAATCGTCCCCGCCCATCGATTCCAACGCGTCCAGAGCGAGTTGATATTCCTCCATCAGCGAATCCATATCCGATGTCGTCGCCATTTCGGCATAAATCACGCCCAGCTTCTCTTGGATCTTGGTAAATTCCTCACTAATATATTCAAAAACGGTCTTTTCTTTCGCCGGGTCCACCTGCGAGAACTGACTGACGTACCCAATTCGGCAGTTCGGATCGATCGCAAGCTTGCCGTCGAACAAATGCTTTTCCGGGTCCATCAGGATCTCGATCAGGGTGCTTTTCCCGCTGCCGCTTGTTCCGATAAAGGCGCAGTGCTGCCCTTCTTCGAGTGTGAACGAAATGTCGGTATACAGTTCTTTTTGCGGGAACGAGAAGGATAGGTGTTCAACTTTGATCATCGTGTTACCTTTCTTGGTAGCTGAAATGGGGTTTATTAGAGGTACTGCAGAATATGAATACGGAGTCTGCTGCACCTCAGATTAACACTGTTTACTGCCAAATTCAATGCTTAGACCAAGACCCGTTTACGGGGATATTCGCTCAGCGCTTGCGCTCCAAAAGTTCGGTATTCCATATAAGCAGTTGCCGTAGGATTAGCGGGGGAAATGTATTGGTTATTGATATTAAAAGTAAAAAACTGCATTCGGCTTTAAAGCCGGAGTGCAGTTGGCAAAGTTGGATGAAAAGCTCAACGGGGCGCGGATGTAATCAATCATGCACAACATGCACAGAAGGCCACCGAAGAAATCGGCGGCCAGATCTGTCTATGATTCAAAGGGAAGCGAGTGATGGGATGCGGGAGAAGCAAACTCATGCTTCCGAAGCGAAAGCACCTTCACCACTACCTCCTTCTGCTGATATCATTTGTTCAACTTCATAGAAGCTTGGTTTTCAAACTTTCGCTTTGTCGGTTACGCTCTGTTTCGTTCCACCGCCTGCAGATCGGCGACGCATGGATAAAGAAATGATAGCCGGGATGAGTCCAATGGCGACGCCAACTCCGCCAAACCAACCAACTGCTGCAAGAGAGATGTTTTCTACAATGATACCCCCAATTACAGCCCCTACGGCCATTCCCAACTGCACGATAGAATTGTTCAAACTCAGGACGATCCCCGAAGCCTGAGGAGCCATGCCGATTAAATAAACCTGTTGAACCGGCCCCATCGACCAAGCGAAAAAGGACCATAACATAAGCAAAGGCAACACGAACATGGACGAGTGGGAGAACGCAGTCAGTAACAATAATATTCCGGAGTGAAGGAGCAGGCTCCCAACCATCGTACGGGGGATACCCCATTTATCTGCACCGTAGCCGCCAACTTGGGAGCCTATGAGACTGGCCAGCCCAAACGCAAACAACCCGACGTTTATCATCCCTTCGCTCATCCCCGTAATGTCCAGAAGAAACGGCGTTATATAGGTGTACAGCATCGTATAGCCCAATATCCAGAAAAAACTGATGGAAAGCGCGACAGCGATTCGGGGGCTTTTTAATAAGGCGAGCTGTTCCCGAATAGGAACGGGAGCCTCTCCTTCCGATTTCGGAATCGTAAGCAAAAGGACCACCATCGCGACCAAGCTTAGGGCCCCGACTCCCGTAAAGATGATTTTCCAATCATGTGAGCCCGCAATGATCCTCCCAAGCGGGACCCCTAGAATAAGTGCGAGGTTAAAGCCCACTAAAACCGTGGCGATAGCGCTGCCCTGTTTTCCAGGATGAGACATTTTGGCGGCAACCGTCATGGCGACGACCATAAATACCCCCGTGCTGATCGCCAAAATAATTCTTGCTCCGAGCAGCATGCCGTAGCCTGTAGTTGTGACCGTGATCAAATTCCCAACGAAAAATAATCCCAAAGACGATAGCATAAGCTTTCTTCGATCCATTTTTGCCGTGAGTGCAATAAGAATCGGGGTACCAATGGCATAAGCAAGCGAGTAGACCGTAATCAACTGCCCGGCCGCTACTACCGACACTCCAATATCACTTGCGAGCATATCCAAAATGCCAGTAATCACAAACTCCGAAGTTCCGACTAAAAAGCTGACAATAGCCAGAATATAAATTTTCCACGAATTCCCCATCTATTTCTCCTCTTTTCATTTCAACAGATCTAAATCTATAGAAGTTATATTTAAAAAAATGCTCCATTCGCCGACTTCACTTCTCGGCTCAATCAAGCCTCTTCGTTCCAAGCGTTCGTACTCTGATTTATACATTATGGGCAGACGTCTGACGGGCGAGCTCCTTACGGACCAGCGGCGCTACCTTGGTGCCGAGGAGCTCAATCGTCCGCAGCAAATCACGATGCGGCAACGAACTGAAATCGATGTACAGCATGAAACGAGTCAAGCCAAGGTTCTTGTGCAGCAGCACGATCTTCTCTGCGACATATTCGGGATCTCCGACATAAAGTGCGCCGTGAAGGCTGCGGGCTGAATCGTACGAGTCACGCGTATAACGAGGCCAACCTCTTTCCCGGCCAATCCGGTTCATTTGGTCGGCCATGACAGCATAATACCGTTCGGACGCCTCTTGTCTCGTATCCGAAATAAAGCCGTGCGAATGCGTAGCAATTTGCAGCTTGTTCGGATCGTGGCCGGCTTTCGCGGCGGCTTCTTTATAAAGCTCCACCAAGGGTGCGAATCTCTGCGGCTCTCCGCCCAGGATAGAGAAGACAATCGGAAGTCCCAGCAAACCGGCCCGAACAGCCGATTCCGGGTTGCCGCCCGTACCGATCCAGACAGGCAAAGGCTCCTGCTGTGCACGAGGATAGATTCCCATATTATCAATCGCCGGGCGATGACCGCCGCGCCAGGTCACTTTTTCGGATGCACGAATCTTTAACAGCAGTTCCAGTTTCTCTTCATACAATTCCTCGTAATGTTTCAGATCATAGCCGAATAGCGGGAACGATTCGATAAAAGAACCCCGTCCGGCCATGATCTCCGCTCGCCCGTTCGACAGACCGTCCAGCGTTGCAAAGTCCTGATATACCCGCACCGGATCGTCCGAAGATAGCACCGTCACTGCGCTCGAGAGCCGGATCCTCTTCGTTGCAGCAGCAGCGGCAGCCAGGATGACGGCTGGCGAAGAGCTTGTATATTCGTTGCGATGATGCTCGCCGATGGCATAGACGTCAAGACCGACTTGATCTGCTAATTGCATCTCTTCGATCGCCTGGCGCAGCCTCTCAGCATGCGAAACACCGCCATTTCCGGGATTTGCATGGAGAAAGGTGCTCATTCCAATCTCCATCGTATTCGTTTGACTGCTCATAGTCATTCTCTCCTTCTCAATAAAACTACATTTAAGTATAAGCCTTATCACTTCTATTGTTCTAGATATATAGAAGTGACTTTCAAAAAAATTACGCCAACAAAAAGGGCGCAAATTTTTCTGCTATTTCTCGATTAACGTTATAGTGAATAAACGATCCATTCTTGCGAGAATCAATCAAGCCAGAGTCCGTCAATTGCTTCAAATGATGCGATAGCGTCGAGCCTGCAACCGATTCAAGCCTTTCACCGACAGCGGTGAAGCATAAATTGCTCTCTTTCGCGAGTAGTAAAGCGATTTTCAGCCGGGTTGGTTCCCCCAAAGCTTTATATACTTTAACCGCTTGCCCGATATCTTCTTGGTTTTCTCCCATTATGATCACCTCCCCGAACCTCTTCCGCAGTTCTATAACTATCGAAGTCAATATTAGCACCACCCCGTTCAAAAGTAAAGGGTAAAGATTTTGCGCCCCGATCAAGAATGTCGGCCATGATGCCGTTGGAATGGAACCAGCCCAGCCTGCATAAAAAAGTACATAAACGGATGATAATACGTATCCATTGCCTGGAATGTCCCCCTAAATGGTTGCTCTACCAGCTTTCTCGCTTGCAACGGCAAGAGTACAAGGAGTGGCTTCGGCAACACCTCAATTTTTCGCCGTCACTTGTGGTATGGTTCTCCGTATCACTTATTACGCAAATTAAAGGACGCCTGTTCTGGCGCCCTTTAATTTATTCTTGAATAATTCCAGCGATCCCCAAATCAATCAAATGAGAAGCCTTCTTTGCCACCAAAAGCTGTATTAGCCTTCGACTTTTTTTACACGAAGCCACATTTCGCCGTAGAATTCACCGTTTTCGGCTGCTTTGACGAATGTTGAGTTACCTGGACCAACGTATTTGTAGTCTGTGATTTCTTGCATCATGCCGCCGAAAACTTTACCTGTGATTTCGTCAGCAAGGCGGTCCTTGTCAGCGCCTGTGCCTGGCACAGCAAGGTAGTCGCCAGCGAGGAAATCGAGGACGACAGCGCCTTCCACGTCGAACTCGCCCATCACGCCGAAGCCGCGCCAAGCCTTGCTGTCTATGATGTAGTTGATTTGATATTCTTGCCCGTCAGCGAGCGCGAGTAGCTCAGCAAGCTTGCCGTTTTCGGTGATTTCAGCTTTTTTCGCTGCCGTTTTTGCTGCATTACCTGCCCAGTCGTTGAAGTCTTCAAAAGAAACACCGAATGCAGTCATTTTGTAGTTTTCCGAGATGGTTTTGATTGAGTAGTTAGACATTTTATTCTCTCCTTGTGGTTTTATTTTGTACAAGATTGATTCTATAATGCTGAATGTATCAAAAAATGATACTATTTATTGCCTTTAAAATCGCCAGACTTTTCAATACATCTATAGAGGAAACTCTTTAATCTCACAACTCGCCCTTGTGGTCGGGTCGTGCTCTTTGGATTTGGTGGGCTACTTCATCACCTTCTCCCCGCTTGTATGGTTGGTTTAAAGTAGCCTATTTTACAAGATAGACAATTAATCATTTCATTCCCTCTTTAAAGTTTGCGGCCCTTCGGACGTAGCGACCACGAGACGACAGCTAGGATTGCAAGACCAAGAGTACTCCAAATATGGTACCCATAAGCCCCGTAGTCCCCCACGAATGCATGTGATGCAGCTGCGCCCGTCATTCCAAAGAATATTCCTGCATACGCCCATTCCTTAAGCCGCGGAAAGCGCGGCACGAGGATGGCAATCGTCCCAAGTACTTTCCAAATCCCGAGAATGGTCAGAAAGTACACTGGGTACTCTACGATCTCCACTGTATCGAGCGTTCCCCATTGATGGGTTAGTTCCCCAATTCCACCGCTTCCCTCAACGAATGCAAGCAGCGCAGTTGTTATCCAATAGGCGACAACTTTTCCCCGGGGATAGGTTTCTTCTTTTGAGTTTGTTACCGCATCGACTATCATGCTCACTTGTTTCCTCCTCAAAGTCTAATTAGACACCATATACTCTCTTGTCAACAGTTTTCTTGCAATCATTTCGTATTTCGAATGCTTCTTATCGTTCATGTGGGCCGCAAGTTTTATTATTTAATTTTGCTTGCCGCAAGGTAATTGTCTCATTGGCTTGACTGCTTCAATATTCCCCTTTAATGACGAAGAACGAACCTCGAATGGTCCCCGCCAGTTTGGACTTCTGTCTCGCGAATTTGAATTTCTTCTCATCCAGCTCTTTGGGTACTTCCATCCCCTCGGATAGCTTAAACCCTACGGCCCGCTTCTTAGGATCATCCACCGTATACAGGACGTTGACCGCTAGACCGTCCTCATAAAAGACGAAGGCCCATTTGATATTTTCTACTTGAAAACGCGATGTTTCCAGCGGTTGGGCCGCAAACTCAATACCACGTTCTTCTTTCAAAACTCGTTTCACATAATCAAGCGTTTCCTGGCTTTCAGCGGCTGGTACGATCGTAAATTCGTGCTTGTATTTGTTCATGAAGTAACGGGCTTCATTCGCACGCAAACCAGCTAGCGCTTCTGCTACCGGTGAAGATTCCAGACCCACCGCAGACACATTTTTAAAATCAACGATAGTTGACATTCCCTCATTCCTCCTACTGATCTCGTTTACTTCATCACAACCGGAATCCACATTTTTCCATATACAAGGCTGTCCCGCTGCCCCATCTCAACCGTTGCATTGGGCCCGCCAACATAGGCGTTTCTTATTCATGCCTGCATAATCCGTGTAATCGCTCTTCAGCTCCGTTCCAATACCAAGAACGATAAAGCCTTCTTTTTCCTCAAAGGTATACGTTGCCATGATTCCCGCTCTTTTTTTGAATGAATTGTTCATTCACTTTAACCCCTAATGATAGCATATTTGGGAGAAAAAGTATACTGAAGTCACGAATAGGCTGGCGTTATTTCTACTTCATTTCCTTGTTCATGCCGGCATAGTCCGTGTAATCGCTCTTCAGTTCCATTCCAACGCCTACAACGATGAAGCCGTCTTTCTCCTCAAGGGTATGTGCTGCCATCATCCAGCTCCTTTTTTTGATTGATCAAATCATTTGTTTTTTACTTGATAGGTTTATAATAACAATAAATCATGTCAAAATATGATACTGTTTAGAGGGCCCGATGAAAAAATAGAACGGATTAACACCATTTACCATTTCGGAAAAATCATGAATGAGTTTAACATCTCCCGTTCGACGGCGATTCGAGACATCAGGGAAATTGAAGCGATGGGAATGCCACTAGTCGCCGAAGTCGGCAGGGACGGGGATTACTTTGTGATGAAAAACTCCGTCCTGCCCACTATCCGCTTTACCGACAATGAGATTAAAGCTCTTTATATCGCCTTCTTGGTCACGCGTAATCTGCAGCTCACTTATCTCAAGAGCCGCCCCTCTTTAGCGAAAAATTGCTCGGCCTCATCTCTAAAAACCAGCAAGATGATCCTGTTCTGTTAAATCAAATCTTGCTCTTCGAAGGTACCAACCCCCACAATCCTGACCTGCTTGATCTATCAGATCTGCCCCATCCTATGTTAGAACAAACTCATCTCAAATATATCCACTGCTAGGGCAAGCGACGTTAACGCATAAAAAATTCGGCCCGTTTCATAAATATTTCCTCTATCTTCGCTATGATCGGACCGCTTTCCTCGGACTTGCGCTGCACCTCGACCCATTCCGGATCTTGCACAAACGTGCCCCACTTCAGCTGCCGATCTTCCATATTCTTGTATTCCACCACGTAATACAGCTTCGGTTGCCCAGTCTGATCGATCCAGAAATCGGCTACTTTTATATCCAGCCGCTCGAAAATACCGAGCGTGTGCCGCTCGAATCGCTGCTGAATCGCATCCATTCTCCCTTCATGAATCGTATAAATGCGCAGCTCGTATAACATGTACATTCCCTCGCTTCCGTAATAATCGTATGGTTTGATCGCTGAAACCGTCTTTTCCGCAAGCTAAAAGATATTCTACATTTCGCCTGTAGCGAAAGATGCTCCATTCCCGTCTACAACTTCAAACTTTCCTTTTATGACATTAGGGCCGCCGCGGCTCAAACCTGCGGCGTATCCGTTTTACGGTTCAGCTCCAGCCGCTTAAATGCTCTCCTCCAACTGTCCCTCGTGCGTTAACCGAAAGACGATGTGGCGTATCCAGCGGTCGTCGTCACGCTGCGGGTAATCGATCCGATAATGTCCGCCGCGGCTCTCTTCGCGTCGCAGAGCGGCTTGCGTAGTTAGCAACGCGCAAGTAAGCAAATTGGCAAATTCATATTCTTCCTGCTTCGTTAATACCCCGTCAAAGAACGCGACTTGCCGCTTTAGCTCGTCCAATCCGCGTCGAAGCCCCTTCGCATCGCGCCTTATACCGGCTTCGCGCAGCATGATTTTCTGCAGCTTCAGCCGCTTTTCCACAATCGATTGCCACGGCGGCTCTTGCCGGTGCGTCGCCGCGCAGAGCTGCCGCACCCCGTGGCCCAGCAGCGGCAGCTCTGCGATCCGCTCGATAATGCGGCGGCCGAACACAATCGCCTCCGACAGCGAATTGCTGCCCAGCCGATTCCCCCCGTGCACGCCAGTCGACGACACTTCGCCGCAGGCGAACAACCGTTTCACCGCTGTCTCCCCATGCAGATCCGTCTTGACGCCGCCCATCATGTAGTGCGCCGCCGGTGCAACCGGGATCCAGTCCGTGGACAGATCGAGCCCATATTTCAGACAGAAGTCGTAGATGGTTGGAAAGCGGCGCTTGACGAATTCTTCCGATTCATGCGTAATATCAATGTATACAAACGTCGACTTCGTTGCGTCCATCTCATCGAGAATAGCTCTCGCTACAACATCGCGCGGAGCCAGTTCAAGCTGCTCGTGATATCGGGCCATGAACCGCTCGCCCTTCATGTTGCGCAGGATCGCACCCTCGCCGCGCACCGCCTCGGATATCAGAAACCGCGGCGCACCCGGATAGCACAAGGCGGTCGGGTGGAACTGGACAAATTCGACGTCGCGAATTTCCGCACCGGCTCTGAGCGCGATCGCAATGCCGTCGCCCGTAGCAATGTCCGGATTCGTCGTATAGCGGAACAGTTGTCCTGCCCCTCCGGAGCAGAGAATCGTGGCGTCCGCCTCCACCACGACTCGTGTCCCATCCGGCTTCTGCACAAGCGCGCCGCGGCATTCGCCGTTCTCGGTTAACAGATCGATCACATAATGGTCATCCCACAGCTCGATGTTCGGGTCCTGCTTCGTCCGTTCCGACAGCGAGCGCACGATTTCCGCCCCCGTCGCATCCCCATGGGCATGCAGGATACGCCGATGGCTGTGTGCCCCTTCTTTCGTCAAGGCCAATTCGCCGTTCTCCTCGTCAAATACGGTCCCCATCCGAATCAGGTCGCGGACGCCGTCCGGCCCTTCGTGCACAAGCACGCTAACCGCTGCTTCGTCGCACAAACCCGCCCCGGCAACCAAAGTGTCTTGTCTATGAAACTCCGGCGAGTCTTCATCGGAGATGACCGCCGCGATGCCGCCTTGGGAGTATCGGGTATTGCTATCGAGCAGCGATTTTTTCGTAATCATTACCACCGACTTCGTCTCGCTCGCTTTAATCGCCGTAAACAAGCCGGCAATCCCCGCCCCAATGACGATCACATCCGTCCGGACGCGAGGGAGCTTCTGCACATCAAAATCAACCAAATATCGTGGGAACATCATTCTATTGATACTCCGCCGATTTGCCCTTCATCAATCCGATGCGTACCAATGGCATGCCACATTCCTCCGTCTTGGTTTCCTTTAGTCTTTTCCTCACGCTTACTCGGCGTGTTCGGTATGATTGAATCTTAGCACGATGACGTCTATGCTATGAATACAGGCGAGTTCGTACGAAGAGTTCGTATAAGTTCGTGTAAGTTCGTGTTACCAGGGGGAGAATAAATGGCAGGTAATCAAACGGAACGGATATGGCCGGAAGAGATGATTCGCAAACTGCGGCAGAGACCGGGCCCGGCCGGAAGGGCGAAGCTGCGGCAGATCGATCTGTCCAAGCGGATCGGGGTGGAGATAAGGACGATTCAGCAGTGGGAAAATGGCGAACGGCTGCCGAGCGCTCATAATCTACAATTGCTGATTCAACTTTTTGTCGTTGAACAAAAGTTTCTTCGCGGATCCGAGCGCGAAGAGGCTCAGTTGCTTTGGGAGACGGTCCGTCGATTCCATGACGACAGGTCAGGAAACAACCGGAGGTATCCCCTTTTTGACGAACAATGGTTCGAGGCGATTCTCGCAGCTTCTTCTGACGGTAGAGAGGCTTACGTTCGCCCCGGAATCCGATCGGCAGGTTCGCCGGCACACAGGACCGATGAATCGCCGCGAAGTGCTATCGCACCATATGGAGCAACGAATCTACCGAGCAGAATGTCCTCATTTATCGGCCGCCTCGAACAGGTCGGGGAGATTCGGCAACATCTTGCCGATTCCCCCCTCGTCACGCTCGCGGGTGCCGGGGGAAGTGGCAAGACGCGCCTGGCGTATAAGGTCGCATCGGACGCCTGCCTTTCTTATCCCGACGGCGTGTGGCTGTTCGAGCTCGCTTCGGCGATGGATACGCTCTCGGCGCTGAGAATCATCACGTCGGTATTGGGCGTCAAGGAACAGAAGGAAAGGCCGCTTATCGAGTCCTTGCTCAACCATATCCGGAACAAATGCATGCTTCTCGTGTTCGACAACTGCGAGCACTTGATCGATTTCTGCTCTTCTCTCATCGAGCGGTTGTTGTCGGCCTCCCCTAGGGTCGCCATTTTGGCCACCAGCCAGGAGCCGTTGAACATCGGCATGGAGCGAGTATGGAGGATTCCGCCGCTCACGTTCCCCACGGAGAATGAGCTGCGGGATCATGCGTCAGATGAAGCCATTCTGTCCCGTGAGTCCGTTCAGCTGTTTATCGAGCGCGCTGCCGCCGTATCTCCCTCCTTCCGCGTATCGGAAGCGGACGTGAAGATCGTCGGGCGAATCTGCAAACGTCTGGAGGGCATCCCGCTGTCCATCGAGCTGGCAGCGGCCCGGACGAACGTGCTCAGCATCGAGCAACTCGACGAACGGCTGTCCGATATGTTCGTCGTCCTTACAGCCGGGAAGCGAACGGCCGCACCCCGTCATCAATCGCTTCGAGCCACCCTGGAATGGAGCTTCGCCCTGCTCACGGAGCAAGAGCGGCAGTTGCTGCGGAAGCTGAGTGCTTTTACCGGGGGATTCGAGCTGGAAGCGGTCGAACAGATCTGCGTGGATGAGGAATCGAACCCCTCGCTCGGACGGTTCGATCGTCAGGAGGGCTTAAGCTTGGTTGCTAGCCTATTCAATAAATCGTTCCTAACTGTTGATTTGGCGAGTAGCGGACCTAGGCGCAGATATGCGATGCTCGAGACGATTAAACAATTTGGAAGCGAACAATGGGAGAGGCACTGCACCGGCGAGGAACGCGAACGGATGATCCGCCGCTTCGTCGAGTACTACTGTCGATTTGTAGAAAAAGCGGAACGGGGGTTCCGCAGTCGAGAGCGGGATGCCGCATTCGTGGCGATTCGGCGGGAATACGCCAACATTCGCTCCGCGCTGAAATTAGCCTGCGATCATCCGCGGGCGGAAGCTGCAATACGAATGGCGTCCTGCCTCTATTATTACTGGCTGCACGAAGGGACCTTGCAGGAAGGATCCGCGCAGCTGCGTGCGGCTCTGGCGACGCACAGTCAAACTTCCGTTCAAGAACACGCGGTAAAAGCGAAGCATGGTCTTAGCGTGTTGCTGTGGGTCATGGGAGAAGTCCAGGAAGCCGAAGACCTGGCCAGACAAAGCGCGGATGAAGCTCGCAAGCTCGGTCATCCGGCGCTCCTAGCATCTCAGCTTCGCATGCTTACTCAGCTGGCATCGCATTCGGGCTTGACGGACGAAGCGATTCGGCTAGCAGAAGAGAGCGTGCTGCATGCCAGGAATTCAGGCGACGATTGGAGCCTTGCGTCATCCTTAGGTTCTCTGGGTTACATCCTGGTGGCGCAGCAGCAGTGGGAACGGGCGGAACCCTTGCTCGTCGAAAGTGCCGCGCTATTCGAGAAAGCAAAAGACGACTTGGAGTTGTCGGGACCTTTTCGGGCCTTGGGATATATTGCGTTAAACCGGCAGAAACCCAGAGAAGCGTTGGCACTTTTCAAGAGAGGCATCGCCATCTGCCAAACGTATCCGGGAACGTGGTTCCTCGCGCGAGGAGTCGAGGGGCTTGCAAGCGCGTTGTGCGGGCTGGGAGAATACCAGGCAGCCGCTACGCTGATCGGAGTCTCCGAGAAATTACGAGCCAATCTTGGCTCCGCGGCCCAGCCCCAGTTTCAATGGATTTACGAGCAGGCGAAACGAACCTGCAGGCTAGAATGCGGCGATACGCCGTTTAACGAGGCCATTGCGATTGGAAGAGGAATGACGAGAGAGCAGGCCGTTTCTTTTGCGTTAGAGGTGTAGGGGCATTCCTTGTTGCGCCGTTTGTCGAGCAATGCTTGGTATTTTCTTCTTCGGCGGCAGCGAGTCGCTGTCCGATTTTAATTCAGCGACTCCGAACTTCCAACACCGCTGGTTTTTATAAAGATGTTCTTCTCAACTTTCGAAAAGCATGCTTTTTGAAACGGTCAAAAACCCCTACCTTATCCGTCCCAAAATGTCTGCCACACAGGGCCACCATCTGTTTCGCCTCCCCCTGTAAAAAGGCTGACATGACCAAGCCCTCTAAAGTAGAGAATTTTAAAGTGGTTTATTGGCGTAGGTGTGATTGAGCAGAAGCTTAAAACGTGGGGGAAAGCGGCAGCCGATAAAGTCACGGCGATCATTAGCGAAGGTGAAGCTTGGCGGCCATAGGGCCGCCATTTGTTTTCGCCGATAGACCTGTTAAGCTGAACCGTATCACAAGTAGGGCTAAAATAATCGTCCTTAACCTCGTGGAGGGCGGAAATGTCATCTTTGAAAATCGAAACTATGCGAACGCTGTATCTTCAATGAGCTTTACAGTCGGTAGACACCGCACGCCGGGATGCGCGCTAGGGTCAATTACTTCTTCCCAATACATCCGCTCTCTCCTGCAATCCTTCTACAACTTCCTTCGGTATTTCCCTGACCTTGATATCTCCACCTAAGAAAAGCAGCCAGTTTGTTATCTCGGTCAACTCATCCGGATGATGAATATGGAAGTTCTACACTCTTCTTCGTGCTTATTCTTTTTTTCTCAGGGTATGGTTTGACATCGGTGAGATTGTCGACAGGAATAATCCGCCTCTTCCCCTCCTTTAGGTCGAAGCATTCAATTTGCCAAGAGCTTTTCTCACGAAATAGGCACATGAGATAGATGGGATAAGGCTTGATTTCTCTTCCTTCTTCGACGGAAACCACTAAGTAGCAGTCTTCAAGAAGGATCTGGCTTGCTCCGCTTCATGAAGTTCCGCTCGCTCCGACTGGGCGATGAAGACCAGGGTTCCCAGCACTGCTGAACTACGCAAAAAATGGGGCAACAAACCTTGTAGTCACCCACATGTAATCAGTGAAACCAGTCGTCATGGTAAGACTGGCGACTATGTTTGTACAACCTGTGGAGAAGCTGGATGGGGTAAGAAATGGGTGGAAGATGAACGCCGCCTAAATAACAAAGATAATTAATAACCAGTTCTAAACAACTTCCCACAAGCCGGTTAATGAAATCATAATACGAATATTAATAAGGGAGCTGTCACAATGCACACGAAGCTGACATGGATCCATCATACCCTGATCAACGCTGGCCTATAGACGCTACTCTACTAAATAGCACAATTGACTTCCTTCACAATCTTGCAACTGCTATTTATCGTGTTATAAATTAGTTGTTTTCAATTTTTCGCCGTCACTTATGATAAGGTTCTCCGCGCTGTCTGTAACGGCAAGTTTTTTAAAACCATCCATTGTGGGATGTTCTTTGTCTGTTTATTCGAGTATCCAACAAAGTCTCTAATCATGTATCGATATATTAAACTACTTTACCTTTTCAATCGAGAGACTTAATTTATAATTGCCATACTTCAGCACTTCTTCCAACAGCTTGTTCAGATCCGATATCGTGCCGATCCTTATGCGCAACCAATAGCAGCCTTCTCCGCCTACGCGATGCACCTCCATCACGTAGTCGCTCGAACTGACGAAGTCCCGGAACGCTTTATGTGCATCATTTGATTTCATAAATACAATAAGGAACGCATGAACATTCAATCCAATCTTCTCTGGATTCCAACGAAGCGTATAGCCTTCAATAACCCCAAAGTCTTGCAGTTTACGCACCCGCGCACCGACCGCCTGCCCGGTCATATGAACAATCTCCCCAATTTCTTTATTGGTGAGGAGAGCATTTTTCAACAACGCTTGCAAAATTCCCAAATCAATTTCGTCAATCGCTTGGCCAACCACTCGGCACCGATCCTTTCAACGTGAAAGTAAATCCATCTGAATGCGTTCATCAAGTTATGTATCGAACACATAGGCTGGTGCTATCATCATATCAGATGAACATCCAAGGAGGAATTCATATGAAAATTCAACTTATTCGCCATGCGAGCTTATGGTTGGAATATGGGGGAGCTACCTTTCTGATTGACCCGATGTTTAGTGACAAGGCAATCAATCCACCGATCGCCAATTCCGGCGACGAACGGCGTAACCCACTCGTCCCATTGCCTGGTAATATGAACACGTGGCTCGCACCAAATGCTGTACTTGTGACACATTTACATCGCGATCATTGGGATGAAGCAGCAATTCGGGCCCTGCCAAAAGATTTGCCCCTATTTTGCCAAGAAGGGGACGAAGACTCGTTCATTTCGTCAGGATTTACGCAAATTACGGAGATCCAAACTTCTACGTGCTTCCAAGGGGTAACGATTCACCGTACAGACGGCCAACACGGGACAGGCGAGATCGGGCGAAAAATGGGGAAAGTGTCCGGCTTTATTCTTCAGACACAAGGAGAGCCCACATTGTACATCTCTGGTGATACGATCTGGGGTGATGATATGAAGAAAGCACTCGATAGCTATAAGCCCGATCTTACGATCGTCAATGCGGGCGGGGCTAGATTTATTTTTGGCGATGCCATTACGATGGACGAAGATGACGTGAAAAAGCTTATCGCCTACGCGCCATATACACAGATCGTTGCTGTCCATATGGATGCGATCAACCATTGCCGCGTCACTCGGGAAGCCTTACAGACAAGTCTCACCACGAACAATTTGCTCGATAAAGTCGTCATTCCAGAGGACGGTGATTGGTATGAACTTAAGACATTTTGAGGCGGATGGCATAGTGCTTTCGACAGATCGGAGCTTGCTTGACCTCCCCTTTGTCTACCGCTATCTGCATGACCATATGTACTGGGCGAAGTCGCTTACGTTTGATGCCTTCCAACGGGCCGTAGCCCTTTCAGCTGTTGTGGTCGGTGCGTACGATTCTTCGATGAATGGGCAACTGGCCGAATTCTCTCGGGTCGTTTCGGACCTCGAAACCTTTGCCTATTTGACCGACGTCTTCGTAGTGTCCGAATATCGTGGTCGGGGTCTGTCCAAGAGGATGATGGAATTGATCGTCCATCATTCCGAGCTGCAAGGACTAAGACGCTTCCTACTCGTGACGGAGGACGCCCAGAGGCTATACGCCAAATTCGGCTTCGAGCCTAGCGGGAACACTTGCTACGTCTTTTCGATTCAATACATCTTCAAAAAAACTTGCCTTTATTTGTGATACGGTTCTCCCCGATTAATCTTCACCGCTCGATAAATCTGCTCTGTCAGCACCAGCCGCATCAGCTGATGCGGCAGCGTCATGCGCCCGAAGCTAAGCTTCTGCTGGGCGCGGCGCAGCACGGCATCGGAGAGCCCGTGGCTCCCTCCGATCACGAACACGACATGGCTCGTCCCGTACGTGCCGAGCTTGTCGAGTTCGGCGGCCAGCTCTTCCGAGCTCCAGAGCTGGCCGCCGATGGCGAGCGCGATCACATGCGCGCTCTCCTTCACATGCGCGAGGATGCGTTCGCCCTCGCGCTCCTTCACGATCGACACCTCCGCTTCGCTCAAGGTGTCCGGGGCCTTCTCGTCCGCAACCTCAATCATCTGGAATTTGATGTATGGGGTCAGACGCTTGGCGTATTCCTGAATGCCCTGCACCAAATATTTCTCCTTCAGCTTGCCGACGCCAATCAATTGAATCAACATAGTTCGTATGTCCTCCGTTCATGAAACCTGAATATGTACTCTATTATGGGAAGCTCCCTTGCCTTCCATCCCCCTCGACCCGGGGCCGTTTGGATAGTAGGACTATTCTGCTTCCTCGTATTGACATGACCTGACTCTGCCTCCTTACGCGCATAAATCACGGATAGTGAAGAGACAGCATTTATCATGACAACGATATAAAATGAACTAAAGATTACCTTTGCACCTCTCCTTGATCCGATCCCGATGAAGTGCCTTCCGTTTCCTTTAGTTCAATTGATACAAAAAAGGAGCGTGCCAGCACGCTCCTTCCTTACCCATGCACTTCGTTCTTAGACGACCAGAAATTTGCCGGCCTGCTCGCAGTGCGCGCACTGCACGGGCGGGTCCCAATCAGAGAATTCGGTATCCTTCAGGTCCACCACGTCCGGAGCGTCCTCGTATTCGTCCACAAACGTTTCAATGGCAAGCTCCAAATGTTCTTTGCATACTACATACATAAATGAAAGCATCCCTTCTAGTGCTGTACACGGTTGTCATAAGTCCATTCTTTGCAAAATGCTTATGTCTTACTCAAATTATAGCCCTTTTTCCGGCATTTCGCACACTTGTTTTTTCCTTATTGATCCGGCTTCTCCGCCAGCTTCACGTTCGTCGTCTGTTCCTTGCCGCCGCGGTAGAAGGTGACCTTTATGGTGTCCCCGATTTTTACTTTATCGTACAGGAATTTCTTCATTTCCAGCGTCGTCGTAATCGGTTCATCGTTGAATTTCACGATCACGTCATTGAGCTTCAAGCCGCCCTCCTGCGCCGGACCGATGGCATCGAGTACGACCACGCCTTCGGTTACGTCGCTTGGCAGCTTCAGCTCTTTGAGCTGTTCCTCATCCATCGGGGCATACGAATTGCCGAGGTCCATGGAATAGACGCCGATATACGGACGGGCGATTTTGCCGTGAGCCATCAGCTCGTCGACGGTCTTCATCACCTGTTCCACCGGGATGGCAAAGCCAAGTCCCTCTACGCCGGCATCCGCGATTTTCATCGTATTGATCCCGATGACTTTACCGCTTAAGTCTACGAGCGCACCACCGCTGTTGCCTTCATTGATTGCCGCATCGGTCTGAATGACCTCCTGCTCCCAGTCGTATACACCGTCCTGGTTAAGCGACACCGGCACAACGCGCTTCGTATAGCTTACAATGCCGGAAGTCAGCGTATCGCCGAGCCCGAGCGGGTTGCCAATGGCAAACACCGTCTCACCAAGACGCAGCTTGCCGGAATCCCCCATCTCTGCGACCTCATCAATGTTCTTGTCATTGACGGCCAGTACGGCGATGTCGTTCACCTTATCCGCGCCGACGAGCTTCGCCTTTTTCATTTCACCGCTGACCGTCACCACCTCAAGCTCCTGCGAGCCTTCGATGACATGGTTGTTGGTGATCACAAAAGCCTGGCCTTTATCCTTCTTGAAAATCACGCCGGAACCCAAAGCCGAATCCTCCAGGTTGTTCTTATCCTTCTTGGCGTCCTTGTAATTCACGATGCTCACGACGGTAGGGCGTACTTTCGCTGCAGCCGTAACCAATCTGTCATATGGATCGACGGTGCTGTCCAGCTGTTTCGAGTTCAAGGCGCTGACCGCAGCTGCCTCTTTCCCGGAGGAAGGCAGACCCGTGATCATGCTGAACAGCAGCACAGCCACGAATGCGCTGATGACCGAGCTGATCGTGGCGATCTGAAGCGTCGACAGCCCCCGGCTGCGCCTGTATCTCGGCCACACTTCCTGCGTCTTGCGGGCTTTGCGGAATCCGCGCTTGCGCTTCGTCACTTTGGTCGAATAAAAATCATCTTGAAACAGCCCCATGTGATCCTCTCCCCTTTGTTGTAACGCACCCAAATCCAACTGCCGTCACGAACTTCAAATACCCCATTAGGTATGTAATCCTGACCGTTCCTCTTCTTGTATCAATGCCTGAACTCGGAGCCAAGCTTCAGTTTGTTATGAATACCTAAAGATTACCTTTTTGGCGCTGTTTTTTCTGTAGTGCAAAAGTCTCCATTTATATAAACTGCATGGCGACCCCAAAGGTTGCGTTGAATGATCCCTTTATTTTTAATCACCACAAAAAAGCCCCTCTTAAGCAAGAAATCCATTTTTTATATCAAATAAAAGCATTTTGATGCTCCATATCCCTACTTGCGACACACTCTCTCAGAAAACAGGCATATTTCCGGCCTCCGGCTACTAGAATAATAGCAGGCAGCAGCAGAACAGCCCTGGGTGAAAGTCCGGACAACACCTTGATTCACCTAAAATATGGAGTATCGTCAATACCTCTTTAGCCCAATGGCTGTAAGGCATTTCAGGTATTCGGCCGGTACAGACCATTGTATCATATGGAGGTCTGCGTACCTAATGAATTTGAAAAAGGAATGCTGGTGAGTTGTGGAATGCACTTGTTATTTTTGGAAATAATGATAGAAGAGCGCTTACCCTAAAAAAGTAGAGGAGGTAGTTTATTATGGAGAGATTTCCGTCCGGTATGGACGTTGTGCAGATGATGGCCAAGCTGGGAGATTTGAAGGACGAGCATTACCGCAATACCCTTGCCCTCAGCACGATCATCGAGCTGCTGGTGGACAAGGGCATCCTCACCCGCGATGAAGTGGAGAGGAAGGCGGCCGAGCTCGACCAGTTTATGGTTCACTCACCTTATCCCACGGTGTAGGGCGGTCATAATACGTATCGCAAAGCTTGAATTCACTGTCTTTGTAAAAGCAGCCGCGTTCCTCCATGCTGTCTCGCACCGTCATTTTCGCCAGATCCATCATATTATGGTCGCGGCTGAGATGCGCCAAATAAGTACGCTTGAGATCGCCGGTCAGCAGCTCGCTCATGGCTTCACCGGCATCCACGTTCGATAAATGTCCCATATCGCCCAGAATGCGTCGCTTGATGTTCCATGGATATCTGCCCATGCGCAGCAGCTCGATATCGTGGTTCGCTTCAAGCACCATGACGTTCGAATCGCTGATCGCCTGCTTCACCTTATCGCTCATATAGCCGAGGTCCGTCGCGACGCTGAGCTTTTCATTGCCGTCATAGAAGCAGTAGCCCACTGGCTCAGCCGCGTCATGCGAAATGCCGAAGGATTCGACGCGCAGCGACCCAAAGTCGCGGACCTCGCCGCTGTCCATCACGACCCGCTTCTCCTCTGCGATTTTGCCGATGGACTTCTCCATGGCCTCCCATGTCTTTTCATTCGCGTAGATCGGCAGATCGTATTTGCGGGCCACGGCCCCGAGACCCTTGATGTGGTCGGAATGCTCATGGGTAACCAGGATGCCGTCGATCTCCTCCCCCGTCACGTCCCGCTCCTTCAGCAGCTCATCAATCCGTTTGGCGCTTAACCCCGCGTCGATCATCAGCGTCGTTTCTTCGTTTCTGACCACGGTGGCATTGCCTGTCGATCCGCTGGACAGTACGGTAAAAGATATCCCCATTGCCATTACTCCCTTTCTTTCTCATTCTTCGGGCTGCTCACGGTCACGTCGCCGCTGATGCCCTGTACGTAATACATCTCCCCGCTCTCCAGCGTGAACCGCCACGAAGGGGCGGCGACCTGGCTTTCCGAGTTATATACCTGCCCGTAATATCCGAGCTGAATGTCCTTAATGTTCGAGCCTTGCGGCAAATGTCGCTCCACCAGCGTCTTTAGCGCATTGCTGGCCGGCATCATTTTCTGCTCCTCCTCGTCGCCTGAGGCGGTAATGAGGATCGGCGACTGGCGGTAGGAAATAATCCGCTGATCACTGTAGTACAGCTCCAGCTGATCATTGAACAGCGGCCATTTCTGATCGACCAGCGCATGCATCACGAATCGTCCCGCCGCGCCTGCCTGCTGCACCCGCTCCATTTCGCTTTTGCTCATATACTCGCTGGCCAGCGGATCATAGCGGTAGCTGCCGATTTCCGGGATGGCCTCCTTCAGGGCGCTCACGAGTTCCTTATCCCTGAAGATGAGCTGGCTCATGATTTTATCGTTCACGTTTACCTGCCCGCCGATGCTCTCCCCGTTCGCGTACTGATACGTAATCTTGGGCAGCTGCGGCGTCATGCTTGGAATCTGGCACAGCAGCTGGATCGACCTTTCCTTCATCACCTTCTGCGTGCTCTCGGACAAGGAGGCAAAGTCCAGATTGGTATCCGCCTGCTCGCGCACATCCGCCCACAGCTGGTAGCCCAGCACAAGGTTCAGCAGCAAAAAAGCGTAAATCAGCACATTTTTGGCCCGTCCCCAATCCATTGCTTTGCCTCCTTCGGTCTGTTATTCGCGTGTGACCGGGCGGTCACGGAACGCACTTCCGATCGCCGATCACTGCCGCTCCTTCAGTACAATTTCGGTACCCTCTTCCAGCCCTGATATAATCCTTGATCCTTACCGAATCGTGCGGATCTGTCCATTCGCCAGCTTTACGGCCCAGACCGGCGTCAGCTTCAGTCCCTTGGTCACAAGCTCCGGCAGATAGGCCGGGTAGAGATCCACGATCGGCGATTCCTTGCCGAAGGCCGTCAGCAGCGCCTTCAAGTCATCGCCGGCAGGCAGCTTCTTCATCTGTTTCTGCTGCTGCCCGTTCTTCATATAGATCAGGGAGCGTTCATACGTCGAAACGTTGCCCTGCTGCAAATCCAGCTTCATCGTGCCGTAATGGAAATTCATCGTATCCAGCACCGGGTAAGAACCGTAATACTGCTGGAACATGATCTGGCTCTGCTCCGTCGCGGTGCCGGACAAGTTCAGGCGGTACACGCCATTCCAGCCGCCATGCTCATTGACGAAGTCCACGGCCGCCAATATATCCTTGCTGTCGCTGCTCTCCCCGGCCGGTGGAGCCGCCGGATCGGTATAGCTCATCCATTTCTGTTCCTGCCGCACCTGGAGGCTGCGCTTCGAATCCGTGTAGATCTCCGATCCATCCTTCTCCTGAATGTACCGGGTAATCCCCGGATCGAAGAACAGGCTCTGCTGCATCTGCGCGATCGTATACCAGCCGATCTCCACATTCGCCTCCACCATGTCCATGGGCTTCTCTGGCACGTAATACGAGCCGCCTCCCTGCACGGCATACGGGATCCAGTTCTTGCCGAAGTCGACATGCTGCTGAATGTCCTGCACGGTCAGGTCAACCTTGCCAGCCTCATACACCACATCGCCCTCGGTGCTGAAGAACAGCGCATGCGCCTTCGAATCGCTCGGCGCGCTGCAGATCCAGATCCGGTTAATACGCTCCACCTCGAACAGCGAGTCGGGCTGAATCTGCATCACGCGCTGCAGAAGCGATACCGGGATGCCGGAGCCGAAGGTCATCTCAATGCCCGGATTTTCGCTGCGGATTTTGTTCCAGTCCATATTCTCGACGGAACGCCGCTGAAAGCTTTCGAAGCTGCGTCCCTTCAGGCGCGTGTAAATCAATTTATAGAACGTCGAATTCGGGTAGAAGATGGTATGCTTGCCCTCACCCATATGAATCAGCATTTTATCGGGGTATAGCAGGTTTTCCACTTTGTCCTGCGGTCCCATATTGTCTGTCTTGATATAGTTGTTCATCGCTTTGGCGGCGGTGTCGCTGCCCGGAAGGCGATAAATCAGGTAATAGCTTTGCACCAGGCTGCCCAGCACCAGCAGCAGCAGGAGAAGCGACTTCATCCGTTCCTTCATGTCGCCACCTCCTCATCCTCTGCGAGCGGCAGAGTAAACGTCACTTTCGTGCCCTGCCCAAGCTCGGATTGGATGGAGATCGTGCCGCCATGGGCCAGCACGATCTCCCGGGCAATGGACAGCCCGAGCCCGGTACCGCCCATGCTGCGGGAGCGCGCCTTGTCAACGCGGTAGAAGCGCTCGAAAATCCGGTCCAGATCCTTCTTCGGAATGCCAATGCCCGTATCCTGAACGGAGATGGCGAGCATATTGCCGGATGTTTCCGATGCCCCCATGGCAATGCTTCCGCCCGGCTGCGTATATTTCATCGCATTGGACACCAAGTTGTCCAGCACCTGGTCGATCTGGTCACGGTCGCAGAGCGCTCTGCCCAGCCCGGCCCCGACTTTGACCTCGGACCCGATATCCTTCTGCTGCATTTGGAACGAGAACCGGTCCGCCACGTCCTCCAGCATTTCCAGCACATCCGTCGGCTGCTTGCGGAGCAAGGCTTCCTTGTTGTCGAGGCGGGACAAATGCAGCAGGTCCGTTACGAGCCGGATCATCCGTCCGGTCTCGTTCTGGATGACGCCCACAAACCGCGACGCCAGCGGCGGGTCGTCGAGGGCGCCGTCATCCAGCGCCTCGGTGTAGCTCTTGATCGTCGTCAGCGGCGTCCGCAGCTCATGCGAGACGTTCGCCACGAATTCCCGCCGCGACGCCTCGAGCTTCTCCTGCTCGGTCACGTCCTGAAGCACGGCGATCGTGCCCGTAATCCCGAATTCCCGGCGGTGGATCGGAGTGAAGGTAACCCGGACCATGTAGGCATGCTCCGCTTCCGGGTTCATCTGCAGCAGCATCGTCACATAGGTGCCCTCGGTGAACGTCTGCGTCTGTTCGGCGCTTAGGCCCAGCACCTCGGCGATGCCGCTGCCGGACAGCTCCTCTTCATCCACGCCGAGCATCGCGCCGGCGCGGCGGTTCATGAGGATGATCCTTCCGGCCTCATCCGTCGCAATCACGCCGTCGCTCATGTTGGTGAGAATGGATGCTAGCTTCTCCTTCTCTTCCTCATTCACAAGCAGCGCTTCGCGCAGCCTTGTCGTCATATAGTTAAAAGCTTCGCTCAGCTGGCCGATCTCGTCATTGCCGAATATGGGCATTTTCTGGTCGAAATCGCCCTCGGCCACGGCCGTCGCATGCCTTGTCATCTCTTTGATCGGATGGGTAATCGTATGGGCAAGAATCACGCCCAGAACGGCGGTCAATCCGAGCGCAAGCAGGATGCCCGAAATAAAAATGTTGTTGACCCGCCCCATCGTCGTATACAAATCTTTCATGGAGGCCACGATGTATACCGCCCCGACGATTTTGCCCTTGTTCATCACCGGCTTGGCCACGACCTTCTTGCGGACGTTGTCCTCGTCGATGACGTATTCCTCGTTGTCCTTGCTGCCCTGCAGCGCACGGCTGACCACGGTCTGCGTATTCTTGCGCCCGACATAGTCCCCGTGCGACTGGTTGGACGTGATCAGCACCTTGCCGCTGGCATCCAGCACCTGAATCTCCGCACCGTCCATGTTGAACAGATTCGTTACGATCGCGCCCAGGCTTTCGACGGAATTGTTTTCTCCCGTATCGGCGGTGCTCTCCAGTTTTTCCGCGGCCAGTACGGACAGAAGCTCAGCTCTTTCCTGCAGGTCCTGCGTGAAATTTCGGGTCAGCGAGTTTTTCATGGCGCTCACGAAATAAACACCAATCAGCTGCATGGCGATCAATATCAGCAGAACGTAAATGATGATCAGCTTCGCCTGAATGGTGCGGAAAAAGGAGGTCCACTTCATTTACAGGCCTCCGTTTTTGGGACTGCGCATGACGTACCCGAGTCCACGGCGCGTCAGAATGTACTCCGGCTTGCTCGGATTCTCCTCGATCTTCTCCCGCAGCCTGCGGATCGTCACGTCCACCGTGCGGACGTCACCGAAATACTCGAAGCCCCAGACCGCCTGGAGCAGATGCTCCCGCGTCATGACTTTTCCGGCGTTCTTCACCAGATAATATACCAATTCATACTCCCGGTGCGTCAGGTCCAGCGCGTCGCCGTCCTTGTACACCAAATACATATCCGTATCTATAAAAAGGTCAAAGAGCTGAATGCCCTGCTTCGCTTCCGGCTCCGCCACGGCTGTGGTCTCAGGGCCAGACGGCTTCGTCTGGCGCCGCATATGAGCTTTCACCCGCGCGAGCAGCTCACGCGTGCTGAAGGGCTTCGTGACGTAGTCATCGGCCCCGAGTTCCAGACCCAGCACCTTGTCGATCTCGCCATCCTTGGCGGTCAGCATGATAATCGGCATGTGTAATCCCTGTGCGCGCACCTCGCGGCACACGTCCATCCCATCCTTGCCCGGCAGCATCAAATCAAGCAGCATCAGGTCCGGCTGAATGGAACATGCCATCTCGACCGCGCTGACGCCGTCGAAGGTGCAGATGACCTCGTAACCCTCTTTTTCCAAATTAAATTTTAAAATATCGGCAATGGGCTGTTCGTCATCCACCACCAGAATGGTTCCCTGCATCCGCTCTTCACCTCGTTCATCCGAACTTGTCCAGTCCTTCTTTCATTTTACCATACCTGGCTTCACGTCACATCCTGCCAAGGCGCTTTCCCTATGGATATATCTTCTTATTTCTTGAAAACAAAAGCACCGCCCCCAAGGAAAGAGGCAGTGCTTATCGATCATATTCGTGTATGAGTGCTGAACGTGTAGTGCACTTGCTCGTGTTTAATTCAAATATTTCATCGGGTTTTGAATGGAGCCTGACTTATGGATTTCAAAATGGAGATGGGTACCGGTGGAACGGCCGGTGCTGCCCATAATGCCGATTTTGTCGCCCTGGTTCACGCGGGCTCCTCTATGGGTCGAGATGCTCTTCAAATGCCCGTAAAGCGTTTCGTAACCATTGCCATGGCTGATAATAATCGCGTTGCCGTAACCGCTGATCTGACCTGTAAACGTAACGGTACCGTCATCGGCAGCTTTAATCGCCCGGTTGCCCGATACGATGTCGAGGCCCTTATGCATCTTGCCCCACCGCGAACCGTAGGAGCTGGAGATGCGGGGGCCGCTGACCGGCCAAGCGAATCGTCCCGAGCCTTTGCCCGGAACCTTCGTCCCTTGAAGCACGACTTCGGTGAGGGAGGCCTTCACGACGCTTTGGCCCACCCACTGCTCGTCCACGACTTTGCCGTTCTTCTTCGTAACGACATAGTTCATGACCTTCAAGCCTTCCTGACCCGGACGAACGACTTTGCTCTTGCCCGCCGGAAGGTCCTTGGACTTGCGGATTTCAATGTCGGGCGCCGTCGCCACCTGCTCGGATACCTTTTCCACCGTCGTGACCGTCAGCGGAGGCTTCGGTACGGTCAGCTTCAGCTCGTCACCGATTTGCAAATACTTTTCTTTAATCTGCGGATTGTTCGCGAAGATCTCCTTTTGGCTGAGCCGGAACTGGCTTGAAATCGAGCTGATTGTATCGCCCTCCTCCACGGTATAGAGCAGCGGAGCATCCTTGCCTGTAATCAGCAGCTTGGCTGCCTCTTCCGCAGTCAGCACTTTGTTCGGATCCGTCTCCACCGGTGCGGACGTAACCTTCTCTTCGATCTTCACCGATTTGACCGGGCTGGCTGCCGTCTTCTGCGGCTTGGCCGTGGTGCTGGCCGAGAGCTTCTTCATCACTCCGCCATTTGCACCGGCAGACGCCGTCGTTTGCGGAGCGTACCTCTGCTTCACTTTCTCCAGCGCGGCGTTCACCGTGGCCTGATCCTTCACGATGCCCACGACCTTGCCGTTCACCTTCAGTTCCACGCCTTCCGCGTAGCCCTTCAGCATCGAACCGAGCTTATCGATCGTCTTCTGGGTTTCGGGCTCCGCATTAAAGCCCTTTTCCAACTTCGTGGTGATCCCTTCGGTATGGAGACCCATCGCCACATCCGGGTATTTCTCCTGATATTCCTGCCGTTTCCGGCTATATAATTGTTCAATCCGCGCCGGATCATCGATGGTTCCGATTTCTTCCCCGTGTATGTACACATGATAATAAGGGACCGTCTTGGCGTCGACATATTGATTGCCTGCAAATACGAGGCCGGTAATGACCACGGCAGCGCCTACGGTGCCTGCAATCCATTTCCGGGCAGCATTCCATCGTCCCCGCTTCAGCCCATCCAGGGTAGAAGTGTTCATGCCGTCATGTTCTTCGTGCCCGGAAGCCGCCGAATTTGCTTCTGTCCGCTTCTCTTCCGTTTGGCGAAAACCATTCAAACCTTTCATAGTACTCTCCCTTGTGCTTTGCGTATCGGGGCCACGGATTTTACAAATCCATAGACAAAAAGGTTAAAATTTTGATACCTTTTTACACCCTCGTCTACTTTACCACAAGGTCCGTTCACAATTCAACTCTTCACAATTAGCAAATAAACCCGCTCCCAGAGCGGGTTTGGTACATATTGTCTCCAAACGCGGCAATGCCAAATGGTGACAAAAAAATAACATTTACTGATATTTCCCCTGCGTTCAATTGTAAATCCGGTGTGAATACCTCGGTGCCATAACTTGGAAAGGCCCTTATTCCTGCTCAAGCATTTGCTTCAGGACGTTGAATTCCTCCGTGCTTAAATATTGGGCTATGGAGTCCTCGATCGCCTGCAGTTCCTGTTCGGTCAGCCCATCCTCCATAGCGGTTGAAATCTTCTGCATTTCAGGCTGAGGGAGCTTTGTCATGAGAATAGTAAAAATCTGCTCCTTCTCACTATTGGTCAGCTCCTGCTTCTTTTTGGCCACATCGTCCGGACTGATCACGACCTGTTGATCCTGGGCGGACTGGCTCCCTGCCGCCGATTCCCCAAGCAGTCCCTGCCCCATTACCGGCAAGGCATCAATCGGCGCTTCCCCGTTTCCCGGTTTGGTTCCGCCGGTTCCTGCCTTTTCACTTGCGCCGGATTCGTCCGTCTCCGTATTTGCGCTGCCGGAGCCGCTGCTATTTGAAGTGCTGCTGCCTGAAGTGCTGTCTATGCTATCACCCGTAAGGGATCCCGCTGCGCCCGTTTCAGGCGAACGGCTCGTTTCCTTATCATCCGGCGTTTCCGGGGATTCCTTCGTATCGCCTGCTCCGCTCGTTTTGTCTGCACTGCTGCCGCTCTTGAAACCGAGCATGCCCTTCATCATGCCTCCGAGGCTGAGAGACTGCCCCTCCAGCGTGATATTAAAGCTCGCTAGCAGCGATTGCACATAGCTGTTTACAATCGCTCCGGTCGTAAGTACGGTCAGCCCGCTGATCAGGACCACCGTCAGGACGGTTTTGACCAGCCAACGTGTTACTTTCATGCCGCCTGCCTCCTTTATGCCACACCATGCTTGGATATATTGAACCAAAGATATCAGCCTATCATCGCGATGCGTCCGTTCAAGGCAAATCTATGCTTTCGTTCGGTTATTAGAAGTATTGACGGATTCGGGCGGCTTTAAATCTCTTAATAGAAAAAAAGCCCATTCACCGGCGGAAATCTCCGGTGAATGGGCTTTAAGGGTTTATTTCTTCTAATCTTTAAATGAGATATGCGATAGCGAAGAGGGACGAAATCGTTTTGAAGAAGCGCAGCGCTCGCCTTTGTCCCCATATTTATTCCATGAAAATATAATCAAAAAAATCTGGGGGCAACAGCGATCGGAGAAACGATCCGTTCACCGTAGCGGCTACTGCATATCCTTTTAAAATTAGTAGATTGGCAGAATCTGATTCGTCTGGCTGCGGTTGCGGCCGACGGAGAAGATCGCGATCGGAATGCCGGTCAGCTCGGACACGCGCTTCACGTAATTGCGGGTCGACTCAGGCAGATCCTCCAGCGTCTTCGCGCCGGTAATGTCCTCATGCCAGCCTGGCATTTCTTCATACACCGCTTCGCATTCGGACAGCATCTTCAGGCTCGCCGGATAATGCGTGATGATTTCGCCGCGGTATTTGTAGCCGGTGCAAATCTTAACCGTATCAAGGCCGGTCAGCACGTCAAGCGAGTTCAGCGACAAGCCGGTCAAGCCGCTGACGCGGCGGGTATGGCGTACCACGACGCTGTCGAACCAGCCGACGCGGCGAGGACGTCCGGTTACTGTACCGTACTCATGGCCTTTTTCGCGAATATAATGGCCGATTTCGTTGTCCAGCTCGGTCGGGAACGGTCCGTCACCTACGCGAGTCGTGTAAGACTTCGCAACCCCGATGACCTGCTCGATGCGCGATGGGCCCACGCCGGAGCCGTTGCATACGCCGCCCGCAGACGGGTTCGAAGAAGTCACGTATGGATATGTGCCCTGGTCGATGTCCAGCATGACGCCTTGAGCGCCTTCGAACAGCACTTTTTTGCCCGCATCAATGGCATCGTTCAGCACGACCGAAGTATCTTTCACATACTTACGCAGCACTTCCGCGTACTCCAGGTACTGCTTCAGCACTTCTTCAACGTCAAGCGGTTCGCCGCCATAGACCTGCTGGATCAAATGATTCTTATCTGCCATGAGAGGGCGCAGCTTCTGTTCGAATTCCTCGGCGTCCATCAGATCGACAATCCGGATGCCGTTACGGGCTGCTTTATCCATATAGCAAGGGCCGATGCCTTTGCGTGTCGTTCCGATTTTGTTATCGCCTTTACGGTCCTCTTCAAGCGCGTCCAGGACCAGGTGGTAAGGCATGATCACATGCGCGCGATCGCTGATAACCAGATTTTCCGTTGTGAAACCATTATCATGAATGTAATTAATTTCATCAATGAGTGCAGCCGGATTAATGACCGTGCCGTTACTGATCACGCAAGCCTTATCCGAATAAAACACGCCGGATGGAATTAGCGTGAGCTTATATTTTTTACCGTCAATCAGAATGGTATGTCCGGCATTGTTGCCGCCCTGGTAACGGGCCACCACATCGGCGCTCTCCGCGAGAAAGTCCGTGATTTTGCCTTTGCCTTCGTCTCCCCATTGTGTTCCCACAACGACTACTGTTGACATGTTCATTCCTCCGCTTGGTGCTGCTTTCGCACCTCATTTTAATAATTTCTATGGATTTTGCACGAAAACCCGAAACTCTATGCATATCGCTGCACGGAACATAAACAATTCTCATGATTCGCAAAGCAGCATTACCAGTGTACCAGTCCCCATTTTTAAAGTCAAATTAAAAACGAACAATCGCACATGGGTATGTACGATTGTTCGGAAATAGAACTACATATTCGCATTTTCCTTCTCGGCAAACGCATAGGGATATATAAATGCACCGGTCACATGGCAAATGGTTCGGCATGCGCCCTTTCATAATTGACAAACTTGTTGAAGTTCTTGAGGAACACCAGCTCCACGGTGCCTACCGGACCGTTACGCTGCTTGGCGATGATGATTTCGATGATGTTCTTCTTCTCCGTCTCCTGATTGTAGTAATCGTCGCGGTAGAGGAAGGCTACGATATCGGCATCCTGCTCGATGGAACCCGATTCCCGAAGGTCGGACATCATTGGACGCTTATCCTGGCGCTGCTCGACACCCCGGCTGAGCTGGGACAGCGCAATGACCGGCACGCTCAGCTCACGCGCAATCTGCTTCAGCGTACGCGAAATTTCGGATACTTCCTGCTGGCGGTTCTCGCCGGCCTTGCCGCGCCCCTGAATGAGCTGCAGGTAATCGATCACGATCATGCCAAGGCCCTTCTCCTTCTTGAGCCGGCGGCATTTGGCGCGGATATCCGCAACCGTAATGCCTGGCGTATCATCAATATAGATCTCGGACTCGGCAAGCGACGCGATGCCCATAGTCAGCTTGGCCCAATCGTCATCGGTCTTGAAATCGCCCGTCCGCATAATGTTCGCATCGAGGTTGGCTTCCGCGCAGATCATCCGGTTGACCAGCTGAGGCGCGGACATCTCCAGACTGAAGATGGCTACGGTCTCGTTGGCCCTTACGGCGACGTTCTGAGCGATATTCAAGGCAAACGCCGTCTTACCTACAGAAGGACGCGCAGCCACGATAATCAGGTCGGAACGCTGAAAGCCGTTGGTCATCTTGTCCAAATCGACGAAACCCGTCGGGATCCCGGTCGTGCTCCCGCTTTGCTGATGGAGAACTTCAACGCGGTCGAAGACGTCCATCAATACGTCGCGAATGGCAACAAAGCCGCTGCCTGTCCGCCGATTGGAAATCTCAAGGATTTTCCGTTCGGCGTCGCTGAGCATGCCGGAGACATCCTCGCCGCCAGTATAGCCTTCACTGACAATTTGCGTTGCGGTCCGGATCAAACGCCGCAACATCGATTTCTCTTCGATGATTTGGGCATAATATTCTACGTTGGCGGCGGTCGGTACGGCATGGGCCAGCTTCGCAAGGTAGCTGACACCGCCGACATCCTCCAGCTGCCCTTTGTCTTGGAGCCGTGAAGTCAGGGTAATCAGGTCAACAGGCTGATTCTCTTCTCCGAGCTGGATCATCGCTTCATAGATCAGCTGATGCGGCGCGTCGTAGAAGTCCTCCGGCTGCACCCGCTCCATCGCGGTGATCATCGCTTCACTCTGGAGGAGAATCGCGCCTAGAACCGCCTGCTCTGCCTCCAGGTTTTGCGGGGGAATCCGGTCGAAAAAGAGCTCTCCGCCCATCTTATTCCTCCGTAACCTGAACCTTAAGCGTTGCTTTCACTTCAGGATGCAGCTTAACCGTCATCTGGGTTACGCCCAGGTGCCGGATTGGTTCTTCCAATTCGATTTTACGCTTGTCGACCTTCACGCCAAGCTCCGCAAGCGCCTCGGCGATCTGCTTGCTGGTGATGGCTCCGAACAGCCGCCCGCCTTCGCCCGCCTTCGCTTTCAGCTGAACCATCATATCCTCCAGCTTTTTGCCGAGCTGCTGCGCTTCTTCCTTTTCCTGCTCCTTGCGTCTTTGCTCCGCTGCACTCTGATTCTCCAGCGTTTTCATATTTCCATCCGTCGCCAGGCGAGCAAGCCCGCGCGGCAGCAGAAAATTGCCAGCATATCCTTCAGAGACCTCTTTCACTTGTCCCTTTTTACCTTGACCCTTAACGTCTTTCAAAAAAATCACTTTCATTCGAACAACCCCTCTTTCTCCTCAATTTGCCCAAGAACCTCAAGCAGCTTCTCCTCGGCTTCTTCTACGCTGCCCTTCAGCTGGACGGCCGCATTCGTTAAATGTCCGCCGCCGCCCAGCCGTTCCATGACGACCTGAACATTCATCCGGCCCAGCGAACGCGCGCTGATGCCGATCAGGCCATCCGGCCGCTCGCTAATGACGAATGATGCCACGACATCGGTCATATTCAGCAGCGTATCCGCCGCCTGGGCGATCAGCAGCTGCGGGATGACGGTTCCCGGCTCGGTTACTGCAAGAGCGACATGATCATATACCATTTTAGCATGCTTAATGATATCTGACTTTGCCAGATATTCCTGCAGGTCTTCTTTTAGCATTCGCTGGATTTGAATCGTGTCCGCACCACTGCGGCGCAGGAACCCAGCTGCTTCGAATGTCCGCGACCCTGTATGGAGCGCGAAATGCTTGGTATCCACGGCAATGCCGGCCAGCAGCATGGTGGCTTCCATCGGCGTAAGCTGGACTTTTTCATGGATATATTGCAATAGCTCGGTCACCAGCTCGCAGGCCGAAGAGGCATAAGGTTCCATGTAGACCAGCACGGCATCGTTGATGAATTCCTCGCCGCGGCGGTGATGGTCCACGACCACGATCCGGCTGGCGTTCTGCACCAGCTTCGGCTCCATCGTCATGGAGGCCTTATGCGTATCAACGACGACCAGCAGACTATGCGGATTCAGCATCCCAAGTGCCTGCTCGGGCGAAATGAACCGTTCGACCAGCTTCTCATCCTTCTGCACCTGCGCCATCATCCGTTCAATGGACGGATTCGTGCCCGGCAGAACGATATAGGCCTCGACATTGTAGATCTGGGCCGCCTTCAGCACCCCAATGGAAGCTCCGATCACATCCATGTCCGGCAGACGGTGTCCCATAATGAACACCTTGTCGCTCTCCTGGATCAGGTCGCGCAGCGCATGGGCAATGACTCTGGCCCGTACCCGCGTGCGCTTCTCGACTGCATTCGATTTGCCGCCGTAGAAGGACAGACGCTGTCCGGCCTTGACCGCGGCTTGGTCCCCGCCCCGCCCGAGCGCCATATCGAGGGAAGACTGGGCCAGCTCGCCCAGCTCGCTGATGCTTTCCGGGCCGAAGCCGAGCCCAATGCTCAGCGTCATCGGCACTTTCAGCTCAGCCGTCATCTCGCGCACTTCATCGAGAATGACGAACCTGCTTTTTTCAAGCTCCTGAAGCGATTTATAATTCAGCATCATCAGATACCGGTCCGACGACAATCGGCGCAAATATACTTCATAATGCTTAGCCCACTCCGTGATCTCCGTTGTCACCTTGGCAATCAGGGAGGTGCGCTGCTGATCGTCCATTCCTTGTGCCGCCTCGTCGAGATTGTCCATCATGATAATACCGATCGCCAGCTTCTCGGCTTCATACTTTTCGCGTAGCACGGCCATTTCGGTCACATCATACAAATAAACCAGGCGTTCTTCGGTATTCAGCATCAAGTGGTAATAGGATTCGCCGATCTTAATCTCGGTATGGAAAATCTTATTTCCATCCTTGTGTGCATCCTTATGGCCCTCTTTATGGCCGTCCTTTTTGTCGCCCATCGTAGAGGCCAGCGACGGGAAGAGCTCTTGAAGCGAGTCGCCGACAAGCGATTTTTGACCGAAAATTTTGCATACATACCGGTTATTCCATTCCACCGTCTTGTCCTCGCCGTAAAGCACGATTCCGAACGGCAGGGTGCTGATCGCTTCGCCTTCGACCCTTTTGACACGGAAAGACAAGCCGTTGATGTATTCCAGCAGGTTATTCCGATACCGCATTTCCGCCTTCAGCAACAGGTAGCAGAGCGCCGCCACAAGAATGAGGCTGATGATGCCGAGCGGCCAGTTGTACCGTGTCACGATAATGACCAGAAGCAGCATGAGCAGAAACGCCCAGACGGTATAATAGCCGTGCCAGCGCTGTTGTAGAAATTTAGGCATGACTCCCACCCTAACGTTTTGATTTAGTCATAAATTGACGCAGCGGAAATGCAAGATCCAGAATCCCGATAATCCGCATCGGCGGAAACAGCAGGATCGGTATCGCAATCAGCAAAGGCACAACCGGGTGCCATTTTCTCGTATAAGCCAGATAATAGAAAAATCCGATAGCTTGGATCATGAAGCAAATATGCAGCAGCGGCACCAGATTCGCGGCAATCATGATCAGAAACGAATTGCTGGAGCTGCGCGCGAATACCTCGATCACGACACCGATCAGATAGTACCAAATCAGCGATCTCGGCAGCATCCATTCGCGTGCGGGTTTCAGTTTAGGTACATGGAAGCCGGTGCTCGCAATGATCGGACGCGCCAGCGCATGCGTGATGACCGCCATCATAAAAGCGCTGATAATCATCGCAAAAGGTATCATCTGCATCGTCGCGTTGCTTACCATCTGCATGTCTTCGGATGTCCAGCTCATGTCGTTCATGAGCGGATTGTTTCCGCCGACATCCTTCAGCGGCGACATCGTCATTTTCACAATGTCATCCACATAGCTGGACAGATCGAAATTCAGAAAGACCGTACCGATCAGCAGCAGTACCAGCATTTCGGCCAAAATCGTGCCCGCTCCCATCATCAATGTGCGCAGGGCGGGGGCTTTTTTCTTGTATGCCCGGCCCATGACGATCGCGGGAATCACGAAATACACGGCCAGCAGCAGATTCACCGGATGGACGATCATCGCAATCAGCCATACCGGTATGACATGCAGCAGAAAAGCTCTCGTACTCAGTGTTGCAAAAAGAACCGTGGCGGGCAGTATCAGAAAAAATACCGTCACGATCGAGAAAGGAGATAGTAAGGAGAGCAGCAATAGCAGATAAACGGCGCTCCATACTACCGTTGTCCAGCGCATTTTCAATGTCTTCACCTCTTACGCATATGTTCTTCCAGCGCGGAAATATCCTGATACCAGTCCTCAAGCTGGTGGCCTTCCTGTTTATGTTTCTTTAATTTCTCGAGCAAAAGATCATCCAGATCCCGGTAAGACATCCCAAGCCTGCGAGCCAATATGTAAGAACTCATGATCAAACTGGCTAGACTGTCACCCACCCGGGTCGTGCTGCCTTCCCATAATGCCTTGAACAGCCTCGATACGTTGTCAACCACTTCGGTTTTTAGCCATTCGATGACTTTCGCCCGTTTGGCTACATCCAAATCCTTTGGCATGTCTGAAGGTCACACTCCCTGAAAAAAGCTTTATTCTCCATTATATCATAAAAAACTGCGGCTCACGAAAATCTCCCGTCAGGCCGGGCTTTTTCAGCCTGCGGCAAAAAGACCTGCGGATCTTTGAATCAAAAGCAGGTCTTTTTATCATTTTATGCCTATAGGCGCTCCATTAATCGCAAACGATTGAATTGCCATCATCAAATATCGGTAAGAGATAAGTTCATGACCTCGCCAAAACCGAAGTTCGTCTTAGCGGGAATTCATGGATTCCTTCGACTCTTTGGATACGAACCGTTCGCAGTATTCGATAATCTGGCTTCTGCGGACGATGCCGATAAAACGGTTCATGTCATCCACAACCGGTACAAAGTTCTGGACCTTGGCCAGGTTAATCAAATCTTCCATATTGGCATCAATGGACACCGGCTTGTTATCTACCTTAAGAGGCACATCCTTAAGCAAAAACTTGGATGCATTCTCAAAGTTCACTCGGCCGTTTGAGTTTTTCATATGCCATAACAGATCACCTTCGGTTACCGTACCGGCGTACGTGCCGTCTTTGCTGAGTATCGGAACCGCTGTGTACCTGTGATACTCCATCCGTTCCAGCGTCTGCCGCAGCGTGGAGTCCATCGTTACGGTAACGACCTCCTGTTTAGGTAGCAGAAAAAACGCTATATTCATGTGGGGTTAATCCTCCTCTGCCCTTCTTCAAGCTTCTCCTATATAAAATGGTTATAACTTCTTACATTTCTATCCCGGCACTGTTTCAGGCGGACACAAAATCAGCAGCCGCACCTGTGGCTGCTGATGTTCACATTCTTATTGCAGAACGTACCCATACATTATTTTACTGTACTTACCTCTGCTTTGTCATCTTTGTTATCTGTGTCATCCGTGTCATCCGGCTCCATCAGCTGCTCCGGTGAAGTGTTGGGATTTTTCCAGCTATCAATAAGCTTTTTGGCCTTCTCGACATCTTTCTCATTCGGGTCATCATAGTAAATGCCGTCGATTTTCATGCCTTCCCCCATAATCGTATAACTGGAGATTTGCGCTTCGGATCCCGTTAATACCTGTTTGGCCAAATCGATGATGAACTTCGGCTGCATGTCGGTCTGGAAGTTGTCGCCCATGATATCGAGCAGCTCGGGAATTTTCGAGATCTGATTCAGATGCAGCATCCGGTTCGCGACGGCATCCAGGAATACCTGCTGCCGCTTGGTCCGGTTGAAATCGCTGTCCTCGCGGTAACGCACGTAGTTCAGCGCTTCCTCGCCCGTATAGATCGGCTTATTAGCCTTGATCGTGAATTTCTCATGATCGTAACCCTTGTTCACGATATCCTTCCCGATCGGCAGCTCGACGCCGCCAAGCGCGTTAACCGCATCCTTCAGGCCCTGAAAGTTGATGGTTGCGTAGTAATCCACCTTGTGGTCCAGGAAAGCCTCGATCGTATCCTTGGACATCTGCTGACCGCCGAAAGCATAGGCATGCGTAATTTTATCCTTTTTTCCCTTGCCTATAATCTCAGTATACGTATCGCGGGGAATAGAAATGAGCAGTACTTTGGAATCTTTGGGGCGTACAACCGCATAAATGAGCGTATCCGAACGCGCAGGTTCGTCCTTGCGTTGATCGGAGCCCAGCAGCATGACCGAAAAAGGCTTGTTTTCATAGACCACCGGTTCGGCGGGCTTGCTCGGCGTGTTGTCCTGGGACTCCAGCGGCTGGTAGGATTTTTGCAGCGAGCTCTCCACCCGCTTGGAAAGAAACAGATCGAACGCCATCACCGCCAGCTGCTTGCGGAAGGCAAAGGCGCTCCCTGCAACCAGCAGCAGAATTACGGCTAAGGATATATATATTTTTGTTCTCTTTTTCATTTAATGATTCCTTCTTTTATTTAGAATAAAAGTCCTAAAATCTAGAAAAAACGGAGTTATCTGGCCTCCCTTCTTTATATAAACGGATCATGGAATGATTGACGCAAGCTAGATTAAGACCAGTTTCGTCATAGACAAACGACATTAACATTGTAAACGCTAATTTTACAAAAAGAAACCGTATTTCGGTGTCGAACCATGAAAAAATGGTTCCTTTGCCGTTAAATAATTGCATTTTTACCGTATCGGTTACAAGACGCAAAAGAGGCCCTGCCTCAGTGGCAGAGCCTCGGAACAGTACCTTATTTCCTCAGGCCTCGCTTACTTCGTGATGCGCAGCCTTTTTTCTGCGGATAGCGCCCAGGATTAGCGCCGATATGAGCGAGAGCGCGCTGAATGCAAGTGCAGACCAGAAGAGACCGTTATAACCCTGTTTGACCGTTACATGCAGGGCATGGAGCAGTATGCCGCGCACTCCTTCATCCGGAATGCCGCGGAAAGCTTCCAATATACTGTGGAAATCACTGCCTTCTGCCGCCCCTCCTTGCGGGACGAATTTCTGCATGGCATCCGCTGGCACCTGAATACCGCTGGCCGCGAATCCCTGCTGGATATGGCTGCCGATGTTCATGAAGGAACGGGCGAGGAAGCCTGCAAAAATCGTTGGCGCGATCGCCATCGCCATCTGCCTGGCAAGCGAGCTGGTCGCAACCGCAATCCCTTTATTCTTCTCGCCGGCCTCCTCTGTCACAAGGACATTGACGGGCGCGCCGAGCATGGAGCCGAAGCCGATGCCCACGAATACGCCAGCGATGATCATCTGCCAGATGCTTTGCACCCAGACCGCAAATAACAGAAAGCCGATGATCCCCAGGCTGCTCGCGAGAGCGATCGTCCACGTCGGCCCCTTCTTATCGACCAGGAACCCGCCCCCGGCCGCCCCGATTCCTGCAGCCAGCGCCACTGGTGTGAACCAGTAGCCGGCCACCGTGCTGCTGACGTTCAGATACTGCTCCACGAAGCCCGGCAGGAAGATCACGGATGCCAGGATGGCTCCGGAGAAGAACGCGATCAGCAGCGCCCAGCGAAACGTCGATTGATGCAGCAGATGAACAGGCACGACAGGCTCGGTATCGGAATGCTCCAGCCGTCTCTCCATAAAATAAAAGATGACCAGAAGCAGGATCGCCGCCAAGAAGAATACGTAGAACTTCCAGGACAGCAAGCTGTCGGCTATGTTGACTCCGTCCAAATTGGTGAAACTGTACATCAAGCCGAGCACGCCCAGAATCAGAACGGAAATACCGCTCCAGTCCATTTTCGCGCGGTTATGCTCCTGCTCTTCATTGATGAAACGAATGCCGAAGATTAACAACAAAATGGCTATCGGCACATTGATGAGAAACAGCCAGTGCCAATTCCCTGTGGCCCCTAGAATAAAAGAACCAATATTCGGGCCCAGCACCGAGGCAATGCCATTCATGCCGCCCAGCATTCCCAGCGAGCGTCCATGACGCTCTCGCGGGAATGTTGCCAGAACATAAGAACTAGCAATAATGAAAATGCCGCCGCCCCCAAGCGCTTGAATCAGCCGTGCGATCAGAAAAAAGGTGAAGTTCGGGCTTAATGCGACCAGCAGCGAGCCGATACCGAATAAGCTGACTTCAATAATAAACAGCCGCTTCCGCCCATACCGGTCTGACATCTTGCCGGCGATCGGGACACTGACCGCAAGTCCGAGGGTATACAGCGTAATCGTCCAAGCGCCCCATGTCGGACTGACGCCAAAGGAATAGATCAGCGTCGTCAGCGACGAAGTAATGATGCCGTTATCCAGTGCGGCCATGAACACGCCGATCGCAAAAATAATCAGCGAAACCTGCAGCTTTTTTTGCATGGAATCGTCCCTCCCTTATGTAAATAAAGAGTATGAATGAACTTCGTAACCTTATCCTGTTCTCTTCAGCCATATGAGCTGCTCCGTTCATTATGTTCGTTTCAGCCCGTTGTCTAAACGGAGGGGCCTATAATATCGCCTTTGAACTCTTTTTTCAGTTAGAATATATACCTGTTCTGACCCACAGTCAATCACATGATTATTCACGCCTGACTATTTATAAAAGAAAAATCCGACGCTTAACAAAAACAGCCCTGTGACCAGAAACTCTGGCACAAGGCTGTTGATGGCAATTCGTATTTAAACTACGCTCAGGCGGACCCCAATCCGGCCTGTGTTCATTATGTCGTCTGCAGCTTGCTCAGATCCGAGCCGCCTTCCACGCCGATCGGGAAGTGGCAGGCAACCTGGCGCCCTGGCAGAATTTCTTCCAGCTTCGGTTCCACTTGGCTGCATTTTGCTTGAGCAAAAGGACAACGGGTATGGAAGCGACAGCCTGACGGCGGATTCGCCGGTGACGGCACATCCCCCTGCAGAACAATGCGGTTCCGCTTTTTGGTTGGAGACGGCTTCGGAATAGCCGAAAGCAGCGCCGCCGTGTACGGATGAAGTGGGCTGGCGTACAGGGCTTCCGTTTCACCAACTTCGACCATTTTACCGAGGTACATGACGCCGACGCGGTCGGAAATGTGACGTACCACATTCAGACCGTGGGCGATGAACAGGAAGGTAAGTCCCATTTCCTTCTGAAGCTTCATGAGCAGATTGATAACCTGCGACTGTACCGACACGTCAAGGGCCGATACGGCTTCGTCCGCTACGATGAATTTCGGCTTCAAAGCGATGGCGCGTGCTATCCCGATCCGTTGGCGCTGACCGCCGGAGAATTCATGCGGGTAACGATTGCGGCGTGTCGGGTCGAGACCCACAAGCTTCATCAATTCCACGACGCGGTCATCGATTTCTTTGCCGGACATTTTCGTATGAATCTTCAGCGGCTCTCCGATGACGTCCTTAACGAGAAAACGCGGGTTAAGCGATCCGAACGGATCCTGGAAAATGATCTGCATTTCCTCGCGCATTTTGTTCAGCTCTCGATTGCTCAGGCTGTGAACGTCACGTCCGTTAATGACAACCGAACCATCCGTCGCGCTTTGCAAACGCAAAATGACGCGTCCGAGCGTCGATTTGCCGCAGCCGGATTCTCCTACCAAGCCAAAGGTTTCCCCTTCACGAATGGAGAGGGATACATCATCGACGGCTTTAACGTTGCCGACAACACGGTTCAAGAGGCCTTTATGGATAGGGAAATACTTCTTAACGTTATTGACTTCAACCAAATTCTTAGCCATGGATGCGTTCCCCTTTCCCGGCTGCTGCTTTGTCTTTATCCTCATACAGCCAGCATTTCGTAAAATGCTCACTGCCGATTTGAATGTCTCCCGGCTCCACTTGGCGGCATTTGTCCATCACGTGCGGGCAGCGCGGGTTAAAGCGGCAGCCCTGCGGCAGATTGCCCAGCGCCGGAATCGTGCCTTTTATGGTGTACAATTCCCCGCCGCGCTCCCCTTCAAAGCCAGGGATGGATTGCAAAAGTCCTACCGTATACGGGTGGGATGGATTCGTGAATATTTCTTCCACCGTTCCTTGCTCCACGATCGCTCCCGCATACATAACGGCAATATGGTCCGCCATTTCTGCTGCGACGCCCATATCATGGGTAATCAGCAGAATGGAAGTGCCGAGTTGCTCTTTCAGGTCCTGAAGCAGTTCCAGGATTTGTGCCTGTACCGTTACGTCAAGCGCCGTTGTCGGCTCGTCGGCAATCAGCAGCTCCGGCTTCGCAGCCAGGGCGATGGCGATGACGACGCGCTGACACATACCGCCGGACAATTGGTTCGGGTACTGTTTTGCACGAATTTCTGGAGAAGGAATGCCGACCATGCGAAGCAGATCGATGGCTTCCTTCCAGGCTTCGTCACTATTTTTGTTTTGGTGGAGACGCAAGCTTTCGGCAATTTGTTCCCCGACCGTGAAGACCGGGTTCAAAGCCGACATCGGATCCTGGAAAATCATCGAGATTTTATTCCCGCGGATATCCTTCAGTTCCTCTTGCTTCTTAGCCGCTAGGTCCTGTCCTTTAAAGTTAATGTTGCCTTCAAGGATGACGCCGCCGGCATAATCGATCAAACGCATAATGGACAAAGAGGTGACGCTTTTACCGCTGCCGGACTCGCCGACGAGGCATAGCGTTTTCCCCTTTTCAATATTAATGGAGATACGGTCCGTCGCTTTCACAAAACCCTTTTCCGTTAAAAAGCCTGTGGTCAGATTTCGGACTTCGAGAAGTTTTTCCGCCATTTAGCTAACCTCCTCCGCGGGTTTTTCTGTCTTGGATCGAGGGCATCACGGATACCGTCGCCAATGAAGTTAACAGCAAGCACGACAATCAGGATACAAAGACCCGGATAAACCGCCTGCATAGGATTGATCAGCATAAACTCCTGCGAGTTGCTCAGCATGAGTCCCCAGCTTGTTGCCGGAGCTTGAATGCCCAGACCCAGGTAGGAAAGGCCGGACTCGGACAAAATAGCGCCGCCTACCATCAAGGTAGCGTTAACGATGATCGGAAAGCTTGCATTTCTCATCAAATGTCTGAAAATGATGCCCCCGTTGGAAACGCCAATCGCTTTGGCAGCTTCGACATACTGCATTTCGCGCAGCTGCAGGAAGTTACCCCGTACGAGGCGGGCGACGCCGGTCCAGCTGGTAAATGCCAAGATCATGATCATATATGATATCTTTGTACCGAAAATAGCCATAACGAGAATGTTCAGGAATAGCGTTGGAATGGAGTTCATGACATCGACAACGCGCATGAAAATGGCGTCAACCCATCCGCCGAAGTAGCCGGAAACCGCCCCGATAATGGAGCCGATGATGACCGTAATTGCTGCGACGGAGAAACCGATGAACATGGAAATACGACTGCTGTAAACCAAGCGAGAGAAAATATCCCGCCCGACTTCATCCGTACCCAACAGATGGTTATCCGTTCCTGGAGCCAGGTTGGCGATCATAAGATCAATCCTGTCTGGCTTGTATGGAGCTATCCAAGGCGCGAAAATAGCGACCAGAATAAATAGAAACAATACGACAAGGCCTGTCATCGCAAAGCCGTTTTTTCTGAATTTGGTCCACACCGTTTTCCATGGACCCGGTGGTTTGTCGCTCGGAGGAAGCGGAGTGTTCTCCGGCACCTGTGGTTCAACGGACTGCTGCACATTCGGCGCGGACATTGCGTTCATGTCACTCATGCGGATTTTCCTCCCTTACGTCCAAGCTGAACACGTGGATCGACCAGTTTATAAAGTATATCAGCGATCAGGTTGCCCAGGACCACCACGACGGCGGTTACAAGGGCGATTGCCATCAACACGGAGTACTCTCTCGCTCTAGCCATGTCAACAAATAGACGGCCCATGCCAGGCCAGTTAAATACACTTTCAGTTAATGCGGCACCAACGACGAGAGCAGGCAATTCCATACCCAACACTGTAATTATCGGAATTAGGGCATTACGCAGTGCATGTCGGAAAATTACTTTGCGCTCAGGGACACCTTTCGCGCGCGCGGTACGAATATAATCCTGTTCCAATACTTCGAGCATGCTGGAACGCGAATACTTAGAATAAGCCGCCAGATTGGCCAATATGAGAACGGAACATGGCAGAATCAAATGGTACAACAAATCGATAAAGTTGCCTTGCTTATCCATGGCATACATATCCGATAACGGAAGCCAGTTGAGCTGTAACGAAAATATCTGCTGCAAAATAATACCAAACCAAAACGCCGGCATCGCAAATCCGATATAGGATACAAAGTTTGCCGTTTGATCAGAAATACCGTAAGGCTTTGTACTGTTATAAATCCCCCAAGGGATTGCTATTACCATGGAGAGTACCCAGGAAAAGGCCATAAGGACAAAGGTGTTTTTCATCGTCGGCCACAGAATATCCCCGACAGGTATATTGTTTTTGAATGTCTTGCCGAGATCGCCTGTCATCAGGTTTTTAATCCATACCCAGTACTGCTCTGGTATCGACTTATCAAGACCCAAATTGTGTGCCTGAATTTTAGCTGCCTCTGGAGACATGCCGGGTGATATCATCATTTGGGTAGGTCCGCCGGGAGCTGCATGAATCAATCCGAAAGTTACCAGCGAGATCAAAAAAAGCACTAGTATGGATTGCAGTATGCGGCGGATGAGATATTCAGTCATAATTGATCCTCCTAACAAATTTACACACCAAAACCGCGATTTAGATAAAACGCAAAAAAGGGGGAGGGGAAGAACTTTCCCCTCCAGCACCCGTTTGTGCCCTATTTTTACGAATTATTTTGCGTCGTCCATCCACCAGTTGATTACATGGAAGAACTCTCCGTAAGCCAAGTTAGAGATTGGTGCATCCTCTTCCTTGAACTTGATTTTCTTGCTGTGCGCTTGCGGTGTACCGTATTGGTACAAGAAGATGTATGGAAGATCGGTAGAAATTTCAGTTGCGATTTCTTTGTAAATTTCTTTACGTTTTTCTTGGTCTACGACTTTCGTTCCTTCTTCCCACAACTTGTCGAGCTTATCGTTTTTGTAGAAGACCATGTTTTGTCCCGTAGGAGCATAGAACTTGGAACTGAATGTAGATTCGCCGTCCGGATCCGGGCTGTTCAGGGACCAGCCAAGCAGGATTGCGTTAAATTTACCAGGAGTCAGGTTCTGCTCGTTCCATGCAGCGAAGTCGATCGCTTTAGGAATCATTTCGATACCAACATCCTTGAAGTTTTGCTGCATAACGAGCGATACTTGCTCACGACGGCTGTTGCCGGAGTTGTATTGCAATTCGAAGGAGAAACGGTGTCCGTCTTTAACCAGAATGCCGTCGCTGCCGGCTTTCCATCCGTCTTCAGCAAGCAGTTGCTTCGCTTTTTCAGGATCGAACTGGTAGTTTACAGCCGCGTCACCAGGATCTGCCCAAGAGTTAGGCATAAACGGAGCGTTCATCAGCTGTCCAACGCCCTTCAGAACGTTGTCGACCATACCTTGACGGTTAACGGCATGAGCCATCGCTTGTCTTGTTTTTTGGCCTTCCCAAGGAACGAATTTGTCCTTGAAGTTTTCTGGTTTGCGGTTCAGACCTACGAATTCATATTGCGGTCCTGGCAGGGATGCAACATTGATGGAATCGTTTTTCTTAACTGCGTCCAGCTGAGTTACAGGAACGCCGCTTACCAGGTCGATGTCGCCTTTGATCAGTGCTTGAACCTCAGTGTTTTGGTCAGCATAGATTTTGTAGACAACCGTTGCAATGTTTGGTTTAGGACCCCAGTAATCCGCGTTTGCTTCGAATTTCAAATATTCTTTTTGTTTCCATTCTGTCCATTTCCATGGTCCGCTTGTAACGGTTTTGGCTGGATCTGTACCGTATGGATTTTTTTGCATTTCTGTAACTTTAATGTCTTTGAGCACATGCTGCGGTGCAATTTCAGCAGCAAGGCTGTATTTGAATGGAGCATATACTTGCTTCATCGTAATTTTCAGGTTTTGAGGATCTACAACTTCGATTTTGGATACCTTGTCAAAGTTGGAGATTGCTGGCGAACCCGTTTCCGGATTCATGATGGTTTCAAGCGTGAATTTCACGTCGTCAGCTGTAATTGGCTGTCCGTCGCTCCATTTCAGGTTGTCCTTCAGCTTGATTTCATACGTCAAACCATCTTCGGAAATTTTCATAGGCTCAGCGGCCAAGGACCATGGCTCAGCTACGACATTTCCCTCTTTGTCATAATCGAACAGTTTGGCATACAGGAATTGCTCAGCATCGCCGGAAGCCGTATCTTGTACAAAGATCGGGTTCACGTTTACGATGTCGGAGAACGTACCAACGGTCAAAGTTCCGCCTTGTTTAGGCTCCCCAGTGTTTTCAGCCGGCTTCTCGCTCGCAGCTGGTTCTTCTTTCTTAGGCTCGTCTTTCGGAGCATCTGCAGTTTTGGAATCGCCGCAGCCTACAAACAGTGCACTGACAACAGACAATGATACCATTAACGACAACCATTTTTTCTTACTTGCCATTTACCATATTCCTCCCCTTTGAGAATAAAAATGATGGATACCTGCAGTAGCTGCATGGAGCATCCCAAGACCTTGCTAATAGTTCAAACGGTACAGGACCGCTTGGCTATTAGGGACTTACACCTGTGTTGAATTCGTTCTACTGACCCCCGAATTACGTTTGAAGCAATTCCCCCTCTTGTATTCCGCAAATGCAAAAACAAGGGTGACGGCAACAGGTGAAACAATATATTAAAAATTAATATATCCAAATGTTAGGAGAAGCATTTTCCGGTATCGACCTGATCAGAAACGACTGAAATTGTGAACACACCGGACAAATTTACATATACCTAATAACGCAATAAAGCATTAATGCTTTAAATGACCATCGGTCAATTGAACTCAGCAAGAGTTCCTATAAACCGACTGGTTAAAACTTCCTACATAAATTTAATGTAAATAATACGTGTAAATTTATATCACGTCAATATTTTTTTTGGGCACTTGGAATTAAATTTTTTTAATGATCCAAAACTAGCGCCATCAAAGGGTTTGTTTAGAAAAGGCTGCCCATTTCATGTCGAATTTTAATGTTAAAAGCAGAGGATGCCTGAACTAGAAATGGTGAGTCGGGAGTGATCACAAGAATGTAAACCGCTTACATCGTAAAACTATTATTTTCTGTGTCAGGTTATCTGACACAAATGACGGTTTAATATAATACGTTCAAATTTACTGGAAACAAAATCATCTGTCAATGAAAAAAATTACGCTATCTGTATTTCTTATTCGCTCAAGTTCGGTGAAACTCCTCTAAGGAAAAATATTCGGAGAAGGAACGCTGCTCGTCCCTCCTCCGAAAAAGCCATTGCTGATTAAGAAAGCTGCTTGATACCCGTCGTTATGATCTCGCATGGTCCTACGGCAAGCTCGGCTCGTCCATCGTGCAGAACGATCAGATCCTTCGTCGGTTCCTCGAGAATTGACGTTTTGTACACAGAGCCGTTATCCACGGATAGACTGAGCACGCCGGACTCCGGCTTCATGTTGTACCAGCGCAGCATGTCGTCGCCGGACTCCTCGCTCACCTTCCAGGAAGAGAAAGCCAAATTCTTCGCTTCCCAGGCAACCGCCGTATGCTCTGCAGGAATGTTTCCGGCATGCAGCCCCGTCTGGGTTACCGTCCAAGGAATCTGGAACTGGTAGGCCTCCTGGTAGGCTCCTGCATCGACGCCGTCACCGCTGTGAGGGATGATCTCCAGGTGGACGGTATGCTCTCCGATGCACTGGGCCTCCGGTGTCAGGAAATGTCCCCAGTCGCCCAGCTCGCCCACCGAGCGAAGCAGCGTCACGGCAATGGTGTTGCGCCCGTCTTGAAGCACTTCGTATTCGTTCAAGCCGAGGTTCGCCACGGTCAAACCGGCTCCTTCGCCGCTGACATCCACGAATGCCTGTTGATGCTGCGCGTTGCTAGGATTTTGCCATTCTTTGGCAGGATTGTTGTCACGAGTCGCAATTTCGAACATGGAATCCACATGGTGATTGGACGCATCGAGATCCGTAGGCATGAGCAAGCGCACGCGATGATCCTTCGCCTGATTGTTGAAGCTGGATTCGATCTTGACGCCCTGACCTTCCCGCTCCAATGTAACCCGTGTGCGGATTTGCATCGGAACGGTCTCTTTGACCCGCTGCGCCTTGCGCTCAGGGAAATAGATCAGCTCTACCTGCTCCTGATCCAGCAGCTTGTCCGCGGAGGCCGGGATGGCCCAGTCATGGGTAATTTCCAAGACAGCACGGAAAGCCGTGTCTTCTGCAACGCGGATGGAGGCCGTCAGATCCTTTGTTGTCAGCGCCTCTTCTCCCTCCGGCTGCTTGTACATGTACTCATTGCCGATATCCCCGGTATCTTCGTAGATCAAAAGGTCGCTGTATACGCGGCCCGTGCGTTTGTCAGTGATCGAAATGCTGCCGTTCGCAGCAGCCTCCACCCGAAGGTTGTCATTTTCCATGACGCGCCCTTCTTTGACGAGCGTGCCCTGCTGGACGGACAGGCCTTCAGCAGCCACTCCTCCCACGAGCGCATAAGCTTTAAGGCCAAGCGCAGGAATCCGGCTGGCTTCGAACGTAATGCGAACCGCGCGAGCCATAAACGGCTGACGGAACTTGTCGTCCGGCAGATCATAGCCGAAGCGCAGACCCAGGTCCTTCAGCGTGAATGCCACCGGCTGGCCCTCCGCATCCACGACGGCGCGCGGACCGAGATCAAGCTCTTTCATCCGGGAGCTCATCTCTTCCAGCGTTCCTCCGTCACGGAAATAGGCGCGCTCGATGTCGAGATCAACCGACACGGTTCCGCTGCGTTTCCATCCGGTCGTGTTAAACGCCACGAATGGTACTGCATTCTCGCCATAACGCGCGAACACGGATGTATCCACCGCGTCTGCAACCGCCTGCTTGCTCTCTTCGATGATAGACTCGGCGACATTCTGGCTTTTCGCAAAGCGCGTAACCATTTCCTGATGGACTTCGTCCACGCTGCAGCCGCAAATGCTGTCATGCGGATGATTCTGCATCAGGGTTTTCCAGGCATAGGTAAGCATGTCATGCGGATATTCCTGACCGGCGAGACGGGCATACGAAGCCAGCGGCTCAGCGACTTTCTCAAGCAGCGCTTGGCCATGCTGGTTCATCTGCTTCAGGTATACGCGAGCCGAAGCCGTATTCACGAGCGTACCCCAGCCGTCGGTACGCTGGCTGCGCAGCTCGCCGCGTACAACGGACAGCTCGCCTTCCTTGGCTTCCCTTACCGCTTCCAGGTACTTAGGGAAATTCGAATGCACGAATTCCGTATCCGGATACAGGGAACGTGCCGTCTCCATTGCCTGCGCCAGATCTGTCTGAATCGGCTGGTGGTCGCAGCCGTTCATGTACAGAAGCTCCGGCGTGGAGGCATACTTCTCGGCATCGGCGAGCTTCTTGTCCCAGAATATCTTGGCTTCTTCGGGATCAACCGGAACCTCGTTGCCGTTGCTGTACCAGTTGGCAAACAGGATGCCCAGCACCTGGGAGCCGTCCGGTCCTTCCCAGATCAGCTCGGAGAACGAGGATTCATAATCGGAATCGGCTACCGTGTTATTAAAGCCGGTCGGCTTCACCCCACGTCCGAACACGGCGTTATCGATTCCGGATTGGCGCATGAGCTGCGGCGTCTGGCCTACCAGCCCGAAAGTGTCGGGGAAGTAACCGATTTTGGAAATCTGGCCATAACGGCGGGCATCCTTGTGCCCGATCTGCATATTGCGGATGTTCGCCTCGCCGCTGGTCAGGAAGGCATCCTGCAGGATGTACCATGGGCCGATGAAAATGCGCCCTTCACGGATGTATTTCTCCAAACGTTCCTTCTGCTGCGGACGGACCTGCAGATAGTCCTCGAGAATAATGGTCTGTCCATCCAGATAAAAGCTTTTGTACTCCGTATCGTTTTCAAGTGTATCCATAAGCACATCCATCAGGCGGATGAGACGCATGTGATGCTTTTCATATGGCAGATACCACTCTCTGTCCCAATGTGTGTGCGAAATGATATGTGCGGTTCTTTTCGGTTGCGTAGACATGGAATCCAGTCTCCTTTCCTTAGGGCCGTTCGTTATGATGCTGTCGTCTTTCGTGGAATAAAACCCAGGGCGGGCCGAGCCTGGACGGCCGGCGGGATCCTGGGTTTATTTTCTTTGCCCGATGCGGTTACCGGTCATGCAAAGAATCGGAAACCGATTCGGTGACCCTTCCTTTGATGTCCATCCATCGCGTACAATTTTACATGCAAGGTAATGCCTGCAGAAAACGTATATATAATAGGAAGTCTTTTTTTCAACGCACGTCCCCCTGTCATAGCCACCAGAATCGCCGGCAAGTCCAAATAGTGGAGATGCGATCTGATAAAAGCGGCTCACGGGAGCTGTTTTTGCCAAAATAATGTCAATCGAAGACAATCGCTTGATTTGCAAGCAGACCGCTCAGGGCATCATGCCTGCCGCGACCCGTCGCTTCCTCGCTCACATGCCATGTAAATCACAAAAACATTTGTCCACTGTAGAAGGACAATGATTATCTTATCGCATAAGCGTAGGACCATCGGGTTGCCTCAATAGGACCTTCCTCATATTACCTCTTCATCCTGCGAAGGATGCCGTATGGCGCCCCTCCGGCATCCGTTTTCTTGCCGCAGGAAAAGCTGATTTACTCGATCGGTTCGGCCGTAATTTCAACCTCTTCCGGACGATAGACGGCTGTGATATGTCCTTCCCGGTTCGTCGCAAACAGCACACTGCGATCGCTCTCCAGGGTAAAGCTGTAGGCCTTCCCGGTCTGCGGGTCCTGAACCTTCACAGCGGCGTCCCGACCGAATTCGGAAACGAATACGAACAGGCTGCCGTCCTTAAAGCTCAGCTTCCGGCCGTATACACCAGGCAGTTCCCCGCCGGTAAGCCACTGAAGCTCTTGCTCTATGCCAGCTTCGGCTGCTGCATACCGATACAGCTCCAGGATCGGCTCGTCTCTGCCGTTCAGCTCAAGCGGCAGCGGACTCCAGATAAGCCGGCCTTTGCCCAATTGCACATCTAGGATCTTGTCCATCGTACCGCTCGTTCCTGTGTCTGCTACAGGGGTCTCCTTGGCCACTTCGGCAATACGCCGATGGCTGAAGGATACCGGCAGCGCGCGGCCGTTTACGCCGAGCACTTCTTCCCGGCGCACGTTGCCGAGGCGGCGTTCACCGAGAATAGCATCCAGCCGCGTCGTCTTGCGCCAGTAAGCGTCAAGCCCGAGCGGTCCGGTGGCGAGCAGCGTCGTTCCCGTGTCCTTCACGAACTCCAGCAGCTCGTCCAGCGCCCCGCTGTCCATGTTATGCGGGCTCGGCAGCAGGATCAGCTTCGGCGCCTGCTTGCGCAGGGCGTCCAGATGGTATTCCGATGCCGCGCGGAACGGCAACTTGAGGTCGTACGCCAGCAGCCGCGTCAGCCGCGTCGTCGACTGGAAGGCCAGGGCGCGGTTCGAGAAGTCGTTGGAATACGGGAAGACGGCGACGATATCCTCAAGTTCCCGATCCGTGAACAAGTCTCTTGTGGCGGCGATGAAGCGTCCGAAGTCATAGGACACGTCCGCTTCCGGCTTCTCCGTACCGTCGGCGCGAAGCGCACCGATATGCGATTCGTTCGCGTTGTCCATATAGAAGTTCGTATTCCAGATCCAGTGGACCGCGCCGGCTCCTCCGGTGGAGAAGGCATACGCGTATTTCCGCTCCAGAATGTTGCGCAGCTCGGCTTCCGACCGCTTGGCGCGGCCGTCCGGCGTCTCTACGTACATGATGCCGGTCTCCTGGATCAGGTTGGGCTTGTCCGGCGTTTTGGCAAAAATGCCGTCCCAGACCAGATAGTCGTTGAGCCACCACGAGTGAACGGTAGTATAGTCCACCGCCTGCTCATAGAAGAACGGGGATGGACGCTGCGCGCCAAGCGCCTCATCCTGCCCGACCGTGACCAGATGATCCGGGCACAGCTCCTTAATCGTGCCGACGAGCTGTTCCGCCCAGCGGTTGTGCATATCCATGGAGAACAGGCAGTAATCAAGCCATCTTGTTCCCTTTTTCGCTTTATGCATATCCTGCACGTCGAAGTTGATCTCTTCCGCTTCCGGAATGGATGCCGACGCGAAATCAGGCAGCTGGTCCGGCGTCATGTTCCACGCCTCCTGCAGGCTGCGGATATCACCGTGGCGGCGCTCCAGCCACTGCACGAATGCTTGGTGCTCGAACGGGTCCCTGGCTGAACGCGGTCCTTCCGAGAAAATCCGCGGCGGATCGAACATCGACGGTTCGTTGATCAAATCCCAGTCCACATGCGTTGTTGCCGTATGGCGGCTGACGATGCTGCGGATAAACCGTTTCTGGGCCTCCACGCTTTGCGGATCCAGGTAAGGGTTCACACCCTCCCAAGTCTCCGGCGTGAAGGAGAAGAACGTGAAGGTCACCTGCAGCCCATGGCGTTTCGCCGTCAGGAAGAAGGCATCGATCGCCCGCAGGACTTCCTCCGAGGCATGACCGTCGATCTGCATGATATTCCGGTAAGCGGTCCAGACGCCAGTGCGGATCCAGTTGATGCCCGCCTTCGCCATCTGCGCCATGTCCCGTTCCCATACGTCCACGTTCGGGAGGAATAGGAATTTGCGCGCCACGTCGGAGGTCATGTACGTCATGCCCACGACGGGCAGCGGACGTCCGTCCTTGATGAAATAGTCGCGGCTGCGCGTAATCGGCGTGCCTTCCGCCAAAAAGCGGTCGTCGCGGCCCCAGAAGCCCTGACGCAGGATGCGGACCTCTCCGTCCGGCCCCTCCGCACGGCAAACGATGCGATACAGGCCGCTCTGAACGGCCAGCGGCACCGGAATGCGGACAAAATTCTGTTCCTTCGTCACTTGGGCTTGGAACCGGTGGTTCCAGGTTTCGCCGTTTCCGCCCTCATGGCTTACTTCCAGCTCGAAGCTCCACAGCTCAGGCGCCGCGCTGCGTTGCTCCCCGCGCAGCAAAATCTGCGTCTGCAGTGTCAGCACCGCGTGCTCTCCCAGCTCGTAAGAGGCATAATTCGGCTTCACCGACAGCTCGGTCACGCCGCGGGCACAGAAGCCCGCCCATGATACCAGATGCTTCACTCCACCGCCGTTCCAGAACCGTTCAGTCAGTGGATAGAACAAGAACATCCAGCGCGAGCCCGCGAAGGTTACGCGGGAATTCTCCCATAACACGACGGGCGCCGCGATCTCCCGGCCCTCGGATGTGATGCCTTTCAGCAGCGGATATATCTGCGTGCTCATGGGGCCGGCAGAGCCCATCTGCTGCGGCAAATCGCTGCTTTTGGTCGTATGCGGCACCAGGTTCCAGGCATCGGCCTGCTCAAATAACCCTTCCTGCCCCTCCAGGAGCGGAATACGGTCTGAAACTGCCAGACGGGCAACCTTCGAGGTATCCACGCGCAGCGCCTCATGAATATACATTTCCTGATGGTATGCGGTTTGCTCGGTCTCCGCTCTCCATCCTTCCCCTTCGCGAACGACGGGAATTTTAAACGGTGCCCCACCTGCGCTGATTAGACTGCCTCCCCGGCGCAGAAAGGCTGATATGTCGGTCCAGGCAGACTTCGGGAAATAAGGGGCGTGCAGGTTGACGAAGCATCCGCTATTCAAGCCATGCAGCGCCTCGGCCAGCTCTTCGGCGCGAACCACCGACAGTTCGGCGTCCTGAAAGTCCCCTGCTTGCGGGAGCGAACCCGCTGCCGGGAATGCCGGATCGCATAATACGATGATATTTGGACTCATAGCAATCCACCCTTCATCGCCTTATACACGAGCTGGGAGAACAGGCTGTTCGACCAGGCGAACCATTTACGCGTGAAGACCGCCGGATCGTCGGCATGGAATCCTTCATGCATGAAGCCGGTGTCCGCATCGGTGGCCTCAAGCATTGCGATCATCTCCAGCTTTTCTTCATCCGATTGGGCGGTCAATCCCTGCATGGACAAGGCCATGTGCCAGATATAATCTTCCGGCGTATGCGGGCTGCCGATGCCCTTGGCTGCCTTGCCCTCGAAGTAGAACGGATTCTCCTTGCTGAGCGCAAAGCGTCTCGTGTTCTGGTAAATCGGATCGTCCGCGGTCGTATATCCGAGGTACGGAATTGACATGAGACCCGGCGTGCCTGCGTCGTCCATCAGGCAGTAATTCCCGAAGCCGTCGGTTTCGTATGCATAAATCGGCCCGAACTGCGGATGGCGGTAAATGCCGTACAGCTGAATGCCGTGGTTAACCTCGATCTCCAGCTCTTTGAGCTCGGCCAGCATCTCCGTATCACGGAAAACCCACTCAGCGAACTCCTGCATTTGACGGAGCGTTACGACAGCGAACATATTCCCCGGAATGTTGTAATGGAAATCGCATGCATCGTCGCTTGAACGGAATCCCGACCAGATCATCCCCGTGTAGTTGACCGGCATGCCGAGTCCGTTATTGCGCAGGGAGTCGGTCAAAATGCCGTTGTTGCGCGTAAAACGGTACGGAGACTGCTCGAAATGGCGCTGCTCCGTTTTGAATACATCGATAATGGACCGCATGGCCTTTTTGAAATTGGCATCAAAAATGTTCGTCAGCTCGGTTTCCTTCCAGTACAGGTACGCAAGACGAATCACGAAGCAAAGCGAATCGATCTCGAATTTGCGCTCCCATACCCAAGGAGACATATCCGTTTCGTCGGCCGTGCTCCAATGCCAATCGTTGGACGACTCATTGAACGCATTCGCATACGGATCAATCAGAACGTAGTGGACATGACGCTTAATCAATCCGCCGATAATCCGCTGCAGATCCTTATCCTCTTTGGCAAAAGGAATGTAATGAACGACTTGTTCTACGGAGTCCCGCAGCCAGGAGGCCGGAATATCACCCGTAATAATGAAAGTTGTACCGTCATCCATCAGCTTTGTCGTCGTTTCCAGCGTATTCGGAAAGCAGTTCTTGAACAGCTGCAGCAGCTTTGGCCGATGGGCCAGCTTTTGCTCGGCTTCTTTCATCACGTCCTGGATCGCCTGAGGCAGCTCCAGTGTCGGCATCGGTATTTTGGGAAGTCTGAATTGTTCCAAGAGTAAACGCTCCTTTACATGACTTGTAGTTAGGGTGGTGGAATCATGCATATTCCGTTGATATGGCTAAGCAGCGACTAGGCTGCGGATTTCACCGTTTTTGCGTTGCAATTAAGATTCAACGATTAATTTAATATTATGGCATGTACATAAAAGAACGCTGTGATCGCTGTTTCTATTCGCAGCTGGACTCGGCCAGCTTAAGCAGAACCGTACGGATCTCGTAAGGCGCGAAGGCCAGCTCCATCCGTCCTTCCTCGGTCTCCAGCTGCTCCACCGGTTCCTCGAGCGCGTTGGACAGGTAAGCCGCTTCCACCGCAGCCGGCCATGTCAGCTGGACCCGCTCCCGTCCGCCGGAGGATTCATAGAGCCGCAGGACAACGCCGCTGCCGTCCTCGGCCGGCTTCACCGTATCCAGCACGACATGTCCGCTTTGCAGCGAGATCAGCGACCCGGCAGCCGGCCGGGAGCCTTCCATCCCGCCCTCAGCCTGGCGTACAGGCATGTCCACGTTCAGCTCCGCCGCTTGGCGCACGGTATGGGCATCTCTCCAGCTGCCTTGATGAGGCAGCAGAGAATACGTGAAGTCATGCTCGCCGAGGTCAGCCGTTACGTCCGGCCACTTCGGCGCACGCAGCAGGGACAAGCGGATCGTGCTGCCCTGCACGTCGTAACCGTATTTGCAATCATTCAGCAGGCTGACGCCGTAACCATGCTCGGATACGTCCACGAAGCGGTGTCCGCAGACCTCGTATTGCGCCTGCTCCCAGCTCGTGTTGCGGTGAGTGGCCCGCTCCAGGGAACCGAACGGAATTTCGTAGGTCGCCTTTTCCGTCACCACATCCACCGGGAAGCCTACCTTCAGAAGCTTGTGCGCTTCATTCCAGCTGACATGCGTTTTAAAGTCGATGCGCGGGTCGTTGTGATACAGGATCATATCCTGCGCGATTTCCGATTGGCCGATTTTCCAGCGGAATCGGAGCACGTCCTTCGTGCGCCCGGCCAGCACCAGACGTTTCTCTATCAGCTCGGCCTCTCCTGCCGGCTGCTGTTCGTAACGGGTGTCAATATCCCAAGCGTCCCAGAGCGTCGGACGGTCGTGGAAGAAGTGGAAACGGTTTGCCCGTTCTCCTTGCTTCACTATTTCGCGTCCTGCCGCTTTATCCAGCAGGCTGGTGATTTCGCCCCGCTCGTTAAACCGAATGAGATAAAGCGCTGTCTCCCATGTGTCGCCAAGCGCTTCAGCAGAGCCAGATGCGTCTCTTACGGCTGTTTCCGCGGAATCCGGCTTAAGCCATACGGTCTTGTACCCCAGCGCAGGAACGTCCGGGATCCGCACGGACACGCCGCCCTCCTCGGGATCGGTATCCAGCCGCGTGCCGTTCTCGTCATAAGCGGCTATGGAATGACCCTCGCCGTGTTCGACGTCAATATGAACCACCGCGCTCCGATTCCAGCCCAGACTGTTAAAGGCCACGTAAGGCATGCCCTCTGCACCGGAAGTATGAATCCCGGACACCATCGTATGCAGTGCCTCATCCAGCGTGTGTTCCCCATGAGCAAAAATGTCTTCGTATTCCTTTTCCGACGTTTGATACGTTTCGGTAATCGCCGATCCTGGAATGATGTCATGGAACTGATTCAGCAGAATCAGCTTCCAGCCGTCATGCAGCTGCTTCGTCACTTCGATGCGCCGTGCATCGTCCATGTCCTGCCGGGCCAGCGTATTCCACAGCTCCGCTTCCCGGTACAGCACTTCCGCCTTGCGGTTGCTGCGTTTGTTGCGGGCATGCGTCGTGTACGTGCCGCGGTGCAGCTCCAGATAGAGATCGCCGCGCCATGTCGGAAGCGCGGAAGCCGTCTGCTCAATGCCTTCAAAGAATTGTGCGGCCGTGCTATAGCGGCTGGCCGGCTGGCCGACCATCAGCTGTGAACGATTGATGTATTCCAGCATCTCGCGGGTAACACCCCCGCCACCATCACCATGACCATATAGGAGCATCTGCTCGGGATGCAGAGCCTTTTCCCGGTAGGACTGCCAGTGCTCGTGAACATCTTTAGGCAACGTGTGCTCGTTTACCCCGTGATTCAGATACGATAGGATTGGCGTCCCGTCGATTCCGACCCAGTGAAACAGATCGTGCGGGAAGAGGTTGGTGTCGTTCCAACCGAGCTTGGTCGTCATGAAGTAGTCCACTTTGCCGTGCTTCAAAATCTGCGGCAGTGATGCGCAGTATCCGAACGTATCCGGCAGCCATTCAATATTCGACGTCTTGCCGAATTCCTCCTGGTAGAAACGCTGTCCGTACAGCATCTGCCGAATCAGCGACTCTCCGCTCGGCAGGTTGAGATCCGGTTCGACCCACATCCCGCCGACCAGCTCCCAGCGTCCTTCCGCAATCCGGGCTTTGACCCGTTCAAACAGCTCTGGATCGTTCTCCTTCAAAAAGGCGAATAGCTGCGGCTGACTCTGCGTATACCGGTACTCCGGATATTCCTCCATCAGACGGTCTACGGTCGAGAATGTGCGGCTTGCCTTGCGCACCGTCTCGCGGACAGGCCACAGCCAGGCGATGTCGATATGCGACTGCCCGACCATATGCTCTATGCCTTCGGCGTTGCCTCCGACATTTCTTACGTCTGCATGCAGCTCAGCCTCAATACCGGCTACAGCCTCTCCGTCGCGGATTTCCGTGGTACTCAAGTTCACGAATTTGTCCATCGCTGCGTAAAGCGCCTCCATCAGGCGCACTCTGCGAAAATCCTCCTGCGGCAGCAGCACCATCGAGTCGCGAACGACCGTCGCCGTATACATCAGACTCAGCACCGCATGGTTTGGCCGTACGAGAAGGCTCGTCACGGCAGTAATCGGCGGGTTGATGACAGCCTGACGGTTGAGGGGATCGACCGGCTCCGGTACGGGATCGAACAGTTCAATCTCCAGTTCAGGCGTCTCTCCCACGATGGCAGGATCTATAGTGACATAGGTATGATTGCGGTCGAGGCCCTGATAGGAAGCTCCGTTCACACGCAGCAGGCCTTCTCCGCCCGATTCGAAAATGAGTCCGAACGGCTCTTTGGGCCAGCCCTCCGGAATCTGCAACCGCGTTCTGAAAAAGTACGTCGTCCCTTGCGTGCTTGGAAAAGAATCGAGCCCCTTCCCTTCCGGGTAAGGAGCCGTATTCTCATATTCGCCTGGGAGCTTGTAATAAGAGCGGGTAATATCCCAGCTGCGGAGCTCTGTCTGCTCCAGCCAGCTGTTGTCCGACAATTCTCTGATAAAACGTCTGATTCGTTCCATCATTGAGCCTCCTGTACGATGAAATCCTTGCTCAGCGTATCGTTCACGTGTCTGCCGATATGAATTCGGAACAATCCCGGTTCGACGACGGTCTTCAAATCCCGGCCAATATACTGCAACTGTTCGCGACCGATCTCAAACTGCACCGTCCGGGTCTCGCCTGCTTTCAGCTCCACCTTAACAAATCCTTTAAGCTCCATCAACGGTCTGCTGAAGGAACTGACGGCATCTGAAATATACAGCTGTACCACTTCAGCACCATCGCGGTTGCCGGTATTGGTCACATTCACCGAAGCCACGGCCTTCTCGTCCGCCGTTATGCAGTCCTTGCTGATTTGAAACTCACTATAGCTGAAGGTCGTGTAGCTGAGCCCGTATCCGAACGGATAACGCGGCTTCGAGTCTTCTTCCATATAACGCTTGCCGCGAGAGCGTTTGCCGTTATAATATACCGGCAGCTGACCGACATGCTTCGGAATGGAAACGGTCAGGCGTCCCGAAGGGTTCACATCGCCGAACAGGATGTCGGCCACCGCATGTCCGCCTTCCTGGCCCGGATACCAAGCCTCCAAGATGGCGTCTGCGTGCTCGTCCACCCATGGCTCGGCAATCGGACGGCCGTTGATGTACACCACGATGAGCTTTTTGCCCAGCTTGTGAATCTCCTGGATCAGCTTCAGCTGCACGCCGGCCAGTCCAAGGGTCATGCGGTCGATGCCCTCGCCGCACTCCATATCGTTCCAGGAGCTCTCCGATACCTTCGATGCTCCGGTTTTCAGATCAATGGTGCCCTCGCCGAAATCGCGGGCGCTTGAGCCCCCCATAACCATTACTACGGTATCTGCCTGCTCAGCACAGGACAGCGCCGTTTCGAATCCTTCAACGGAATCGCCTTTAATCCGGCATCCCGGTGCATACAGGACGCGTCCGCTGTCAGTTCCGAGCTTCGCCTCCATACCCTTCAGCACCGTGGCTACCTTATCCGCCGGCTGCGGCGACGTATAATCGCCCAGCTGGTTATACCCATGGTCGGCATTCGGTCCGATCACCGCAATGCTGCCCTTTTGCATGTCCAGCGGCAGCGCACCCTGCTCATTCTTCAGCAGTACGATGCCTTCCTCGGCCAGCTTCCGGGCCAGCCTTACATGCTCGGCGCTGCCGATGACCCGCTCTGCTTGGTCGGAGTCGACATACAGCCGTTCAAACAGACCCAGCCGGAACTTCAGCGTCAGCACACGCAGCACCGCTTGGTCGAGCACTCCGATTCCCAGCTTACCCTGATTGATGGCTTCCAGTAAATACCGTCCGAACATTTCGCCGGACATCTCCATATCGATGCCCGCTTTGATGGCCTGAACGGCTGCATCCATGCCGTCTTCGGCCACGTCATGACCGGCGGCCAGCATATCGATGGCACCGCAGTCGGTAATGACCATGCCGTCGAAGCCCCACTGCCCGCGGAGGACGTCCTCCAACAGCTCGGTGTTCACTGTGCATGGTACCCCGTCGATTTCGTTATAAGCCGGCATGATCGAAGCAGCCCCGGCTTCCACCGCTTTACGGAATGGATACAGATCCACCTCCAGCAGCTCGCGCCAGCCCATATGCACGGGGCCGGCATTTCGTCCGCCTTCGGAGCTGCCATACCCGACAAAATGCTTCAATGTCGCGGCTACGCTGGCTTCGCCGTCCAGTGCTTCACCCTGCAAACCCTGGACTGAAGCAGCTGCAAACTCTCCGATCAAGTATGGATCCTCTGCGAAGCACTCCTCCGTGCGTCCCCAGCGGGGATCGCGCACAACGTCGAGCACCGGCGAGTACGTGACCGCCCCGCCCTGCGCCCTGGTTTCCGCAGCAACGGCCTGGCACATCTCGCGGTATAGGTCGACGTTCCATGTGCTGCCGAGGAGCAGCGGCACCGGAAATACCGTGCCGTCGATCGCCATGTGCCCATGCGAGCATTCTTCTCCGATCAGGATCGGAATGCCGAGCCGGGAGTTCTCGATGGCATAGCGCTGAATCTCGTTGACGGCCTCCGCCCCTTGCTTGGCGGACAAGCCGTTCTCCAGCGACACGCCGGTCCAAGGGTCGGCGCGCAGCACCCCGTACAGGGATCCGACGCCGCCTTTTTGGACTTGCTCCATAAAAGATTCCTTTAACGCAATCCTTCCATCTCTATGCTCATAGGTTTGCCAGCCGAACGGCTGCACGAGCTGGCCTACCTTTTCTTCCAAAGTCATCAGATCCAGTAAGTGCTTGGCCCTCTCTGCAGCAGGTCTCGTTTTGTCTTTGTAAACCAACATCTACAGCTCTCTCCCGTCTATCTTAAAATGATGTTGTTTATTATTCTTTGACAGCACCTACGGTAAGTCCTTGTACGAAATAGCGTTGGAAGAACGGATAAGCAAAAATAATGGGCAGCGTAGCGAGCACGACCATCGCCATACGAGACGTATCCTGCGGGATGGACTGCAGCGCAGCCATGCTGAGCGAGCTGTTCGCCGAGTTTTGCTGAATGAACTGAATGCTGGATTCGATTCGCATCAGCATCGATTGCAGCGGTACGAGATTCGGATTATCAATATAGAGCAGTGCATTGAACCAGTCGTTCCAGTATCCGAGCGTACTGAACAGTCCGATGGTTGCGAGTCCTGGCAGCGACAGCGGCAGCACGATGCGGAGGAAAATATAGAAATCTCCCGCTCCGTCGATCCGGCCCGATTCGATGATCGCCTCCGGCACGCTGGTACTGTAGAACGTACGTAAGATCATAATATAGAATGCATTCATTGCGAGCGGCAGAATGAGAGCCCAGAGGGAATCCTTCAAGCCGAGCAGCTGCGACACGACCATGTACGTCGGAATCATTCCGCCGTTGAACAGCATGGTCAAAATCGCGAACACCGAGAAGAATCTACGATAACGGAAGCTTTTCCGCGAAATGGCATAGGAGTACAGCGAGATCAGAATCAAGCTGATGAGCGTGCCTACGATCGTAACAAGAATCGTCACGCCATAGGAACGAAGCAGTGTGTCACCGCTCTGGAATACGAATTTATAGGCTTCGAAGCTCCACTTGGCCGGGATCAGACGATAGCCGTCCGTCGCCAGCGTTTTTTCGTCGGTTAACGAAATAATGACGACGAACAGAAAAGGAAATACGCATAAGAAGGAAAAAGCCGCTGCAATCACGTGGAGAACCGCATTCCAGCCGCGCGATACATGATGAAAATCCCGTTTTTTTCTTTGAATGACCTCCGCCATAACCTGACACTCCCTTCGAGTTTAATTAGAATAATGCGCTGTCCTTGTCGATTTTGCGAACGACGAAGTTGGAAATGATCACGAGGACAAAACCGACAACCGATTGATACAAGCCGGCAGCGGTACTCATGCCGATCTCCCCGGTTGTTTTCAAGCCGCGATATACATACGTATCGATAACGTTTGTAACGGAGTACAGCGTACCCGAATCCCGCGGAACCTGATAGAACAGACCAAAGTCGGCATAGAAGATCCGGCCCACCGCAAGCAGCGTCATAATGATAATGATCGGCGAGAGCATCGGAATCGTAATGTTCTTGATTTGCTGCCACTTGCTGGCGCCGTCGATCATGGCCGCTTCATACAGAGATTTGTCGATACCCATGATGGAAGCGAGATACACGACGCTGTTGTAGCCGATCGATTTCCATAGACTGACGAAGATCAGGATATACGGCCAGTATTTTGGATCGGAATACCACTGAATCGGCTCCATGCCGAACCATCCAAGGATTTGGTTAAACATCCCGCGGTCCATGCTCAGGAAGCTGAATGCGAAGTATCCGACGATAACCCAGGACAAGAAGTAAGGCAGGAACATCCCGGTTTGATACACCTTCGCCATCACTTTGCCGACAAGCTCAGAGAGCAAAATCGCCAAGGCGACGGACAGGATGAGTCCGATAAAGATAAATGCCAGATTGTATAGAAGCGTGTTGCGCGTAATGGTAAACGCATCGTTTGTGCTGAACAGGAACTTGAAATTGTCCCAGCCTACCCATTCGCTCTTGCTGATACTGGCCCAGAAGCCTCCCCGGTTAAACCGGTACTGCTTAAACGCCACGATGGTACCGACCAGAGGCAGGTACGAAAAGAAGAAAAACCAAATGGCACCGGGCAGTACCATGAACAGCATGACTTTGTTTTTGATGAGGTTTTTGAAAAATGCGGCCATTCTGTTTCCCTCCTACATATGAATTTGGTCATACAGTGAAAAAGGACCGGACGCTAAACCACCCGCCCGATCCTTCCCGATTTTTTTCTCAATTACTTGACGTTTTCAGCTTTCCAGGCGTCGAGCTGTGTTTGGGCTTCGGCGATGACTTTGTCGAGACCCGCTTGTTTGAATGCCGAAATTGCTTTTGGCAGATACGCTTCTGGATCCACAGTACCGGTCATCAGGGATGCCCAGAATTGTTCCTTCACGTTTTGTACGGCTGCCATTTCAGTGGCTACCTTCGTGCTGTCGAAGTTGAAGCTCAAGATTGGAGAATTCTTGCCTGCTGCGTTGAACTTCTTGAATTGATCCCATTTGTCGTCTTGGTCATTCGGGTTCAGGTAAAGCAGCATGTTGTTTCCGAGCGAGTAAGACGGCATATCGTAGTTCTTGGAATCCGGAAGGTTCTCAATGTGCTTATCGTCAATCTTCTTGTAATGCACACCCTCGATGCCGGCGTCTATCATGTTGCGAAGAACCGGATCGGTGTTCAGCAGGTTCAGGAACTCCATAGCTTTTTCCGGATGCTCGGAGTTAGCGGAGATCGCCATGATCGAGCCTTGAACCGAAGTGTTCGTGATGGTGGCATCACTTGCAGGCGTTGATACGACCGGATATCCGTAGCTTGCAGACCAAGCGTTGTCGGCCAGCGGCTGCGTTTGGGCGCGGTCCATGAACCAGTTGCCCGAAGTCATGAGGTCACTCGTCGAGCCTGTCGTTGCGGCTTCAGGTGCCACATAACCGGCTTTATAGTATTTGTGCATCGTCGTCAAAGCCTGTTTCATTTCAGGCGTTTCGAGTACATCGACGATTTTGTAATCGGTTGTGTCCAGCTTCACCGCCATCGGCAGGTTCTGGATGACGTAGTCGTAAGGAACATAAGGCACAGAGTTCTTATCCAAAGCGAATGCCGTTACGTTCGGTTCTTTCTCTTTAATCGTTTTCAGGATCGGCTCAAGGCTCTCCAGGGACCGCACCTTGGTGATGTCCAGCTTATACTTGTCCAACAGGTTTTTGTTGAAGCGCCACACCTCTTGCTGTGGAAGCTCTTTGTTGGCTGGAATGCCATAGTTATGTCCATCGACCTTAGAACCTTCCAAGAAGGCAGGATCGATCGTATCTTTAATGCCCTTGCCGTATTTATCAAGCAGGTCGTCCAATTCCATGAATGCGCCTTTTCTTGCATTCTGTACGTAATCAAATCCGCCAGCGGAAGTGAACATGATATCCATCGGTTCACCTGACGCTACGTTGACCTGCATCTTCTGCGTATAGTCGCCCCAATCGATTATTTTCATCGAGACGGTTGCATTAATTTTTTCAGTCGTATATTTGCTGACCTCGGCCATTACCTTGTCTACGTCTTTCTGCGGTGTGCCGATGGTGTACCAAATCAGATTGACCGGTTTTTCGGAGCCTGCTGAAGACCCGGAACCGCTGCTTTCCGCATCCTTGTTGCCTCCTCCGCACGCGCTGAGAACCAGCGCAAAGGCTGTCAACATGGTCAGTGCGAACGAGACTCTTTTCTTACCCTTGCTCATGTGTATTCCTCCCTTTTGATGTACAGTTATTGATGTCTCCTACCCTGGTGTCAAAACCGGAAGATCTATCTCTATGCTTCCCGGCTCATTTCTTTAACTAACTTAACCTTAACGGATGTAAGCCGTTTCAAATAGAAGATAAACTTAATAAATCCATGTACAAATTAAAGAAAAGGTTTTCCTCATGGATATATCTGTAATTTAGGTTCGGCAGCGCTTACTTTATTTGTTTTTCTTTCATTTTCATAAGTGCTTATTACCTATAAATGGACACAAAAAAGCCTCAAACGGGCGCCATTCTGCATACTATGGCCTATCCCGTCTGAGGCTTCTTATCGACTATCCCAACCCCTTGTAGTCCGTCGGAGAGATCCCGACATACTTCCGGAATTGCTTATAAAAATATCCTGTTTCCCAATACCCGACGTTACGGGCGATTTCCTGCACCTTCAGATTCGTGTTTTTCAACTGCTGCTTCGCCTTTTCAATACGGAACTTGTTAATGTACTCGGCAAAGGTCTCCCCGGTTTCCTTATGGAACAGCTGTCCCAGGTATACCGGATGGATGTGATACTGCGCCCCCAGCGTTTTCAGTGACAGCTCGTCAGCGTAGTGGTTATGAATATGAACCAGCACCTGGCTCACGACGGGATTTTTCATATCCTGCAGCAGCGACTGAACCGTTGCTTTGGCCACCTCTTGCAGCGCCCGGATCAAGCTTTCCAGTGAAGCGCTTTCGCGGACCTTGTCCAGACCGTTCATGAAAATGCCCGACTCGTCCGAGTGCTTGATCTGTTCCAGTTCCATCTTGAACCGGATTACCAGCTCGAATGCCGCACTGTGCAGATCTTCCGGCCGAATATGCTCCGACTGCTGCATATGCTCAAAGTCGCCGCGGATTCTGCCGATCAGCCCCTTTTCATCCTTGGCCAAAATCAGCTTCGCGTATTCATCCCACGCAATCGCGACATGCCGCTTCGGCCCGCCCCCGATCTCCTCGAGACCGGCATAATCGATTAATCGGCGATTCGGAAGCACCATGAAATATTCCAGGGACTGCTTGGCTTCCCTGTAGCTTTCCGGAACCTCCTCGGGCTTGCCGACCACCGTTCCAACGCCGATATGCACCGCGGTGCCTTGTTCCTCCAACGCCAGTCCCAGCTTGTCCAGCGCCTCCATCAGGCGGGTTTTCTCCGATTGCCCGTCTTCCATACTGGTAATCAGTACGGCATCCCCGTCCACATCACGGAATCGGGTCATGCCCGGGTAGCCCTCCAGCAAGTGATCCGCCAGCTCGAACACCGACCCGTCCGATGTGGCCCGCAGAACAGCTGCTACCATATACGGCCTGTCCAGCCTCACGCCGAGCAGATCTGCCCGTTCCATGAATTCCGCAGGGGCGATTTGTCTGTTCATCCAGCGGTACAGCGTATTATCTTTTAGAATCTGCACATCGAAGGCGCTGTACAATCGGCTCGACTTCGTGCTATCCAGCTTGTCCACGGTATTCCGAAGAGTCGACTCCAGCTCGTCCACGTTGATAGGCTTCAGCAAATAATTCTCAATGCCCAGCCGCATGCCCTGCTTCAAATAGTCGAATTCGTTGTATCCACTTAAAATAATGACCTTTAGGTCGCGCTGCCTTTTACGCGCTTCGCCGATCAGGCTGAGTCCGTCCATGACCGGCATGGAGATATCCGTAATCAGCACGTCCACAGGTGTAAACGCCATGGCTTCCAGCGCCTGAAGGCCGTTCTCCGCATGTCCGACGATTTCTAGCCCCAGTGCGGTCCAATCCATAATATCGTATAGCCCTTCAATAATGAATGGCTCATCATCCACAATAAATACTTTATACATCTTCCGCATCCATTCCTTCCCGGTTAGGATAACGTACGGTTACTACCGTACCTTCGCCGATCCGGCTTTCAATGTTCACCCCGTAATCCAGACCGTACAAAAACTGCAACCGGCTGTGCACACTGCGCAAGCCAAACATCTCTCCAGATTCCTCCGGCTTATCGAGCTCCTCCCGAATCTCGGTCAGCCGCTCAGGCGTGATTCCCCGCCCATTGTCCGTAATAACGGCTATGAGCATATCCTCCTCTTCCTGTATCCGGATCTCCAAATGATTATCATCGCGATTGGTCTGAATGCCATGCACGATATAATTTTCGATAAGGGGCTGAAGCGACAGCCTCATGACTGTTTTGCTTCCGAGCGACGGGTCCGAATCAATCGTATAGTTGAACTTCTCTTTATAGCGGATTCGAAACAGCTCCAGGTATAAACGGCAGGCTTCCAGCTCGTCTTTGAGCGTATACAATTTCTTTTTCTGAACCAGGCTCTTGAAAAGCACGGACAAGCTGTAAATCATCTCCCCCACATCCCTCGCTCCTTGGGAAATGGCCCGCATCCGGATGACCTCAAGCGTATTGTACAGAAAATGGGGATTGATCCGTGCCTGCAGGGCGACAAGCTCCGTCTGCTTCTGCTTGATCTCGGCTTTGTACACCCGTTCAATATATAAGTTCAAATCATCCAGCATATCGTTGAAGCTTTTGGAAATCTGACCAAGCTCATCTTCACCCGGATTATCGATCCGCGCCGCCAAATCCCCATTTTTCACCCTGCGCGTAAACTTGATAATCCGATTGGTCCGGTTGGCAAAGTTGATCACGAAAATGACGGGGAAGAAGATCGCGAACAATATACAAATCCCGCTGATCAAAATGATGGCTTTGCGGATGCCCGAGTAGCTTGCCTCCACGTCGCTCTTGGGTACGGCGCCTATAACGACGTAACCATTGTCCGCTGACGTCAGCTTGTTAATGTACATACGGCTGCCGACTTGTGCCGGGCGGTCGGTGCCGCCCTCATACAAGGAATCGGTCACGTCCATATAGGGATACGTTTTACCGTAATACTTACCTTCTGAGTCATACAATACTTTACCGTCGGCTGAAAGCACGGCAATATCCCCCTTGAAGCTGCTCTTGTAGCTTGCCAAAGCACCCGATATCGCATCGGAATCCAGGTAGACAAGAAAATGCCCTGCATTCTTGAGCTGACGGTTATTGATCGGAACACGAATGGCATACAACTCCGGCTCCCATTGGCCAATAGCCTTTCGTATCCAGATATTCGGAGCGGATATGCCTTTATAATCCATCGCCATGACATCCGGTATATATGAATGGGTGAGGTCGGTGAGCAGTTGTTTATACTGCTTGTCGGCCTTGAACACCGACAGATACTCGCGTTCCGAGCTGTACAGCATAATATTGCGGATATCGGCGTTCCCGTCCATCACATGCTGAAAATACTGCAGCGGGTCCGTCGAGTTATTATTCGATTCATTATAGAACTGGTCCATTCGGTACTGCACATATTGATCATAAGGATGCTCCATCAGAAAAGATATATTCGAGAACAGCATTTCATTCCGGTACATATCCCTTGCCATGTTCTCTACCGCCTGATAGCGCTGATCGAGATAACGGCTGACACTTTCCATCGCATCTTTCTGGTTATCCAGCTCTCTGGTGACAATGGAACGAGACAAGGATGAGAACATGAGATACGAGAGTATCACAATCGTTAAAATGGCGATGATCATAAAGATCAGCAGAATGCGCATAAACATGTTGGTTTTAAAATAATTCCGGTATATTCTGCCCAGTCCCATGATCCTCCCCTCCTTTTCACCGAATCCCATTATAGCATACCCCCGCCTCATGTCATGAAATGCCCTTCCATTGCACCTCCCTATGCTTCCGCCGGAATTGCCCGGGAAATGTACATACGGTAGCGAGGCTGCATGCAAAAGTAAGTCAATCGTCTGCGCCAACCTGCCAACGGTAAAAAGAAGACAATATTAATGATAACCCTTTCATTTCACCCAATACAAATGGCAGTATTATGAACGATAAACCTAGTAGACAGCAAAAAACCAGCATCCTGGTGTTACCCAGAATGCTGGTTTTGTACGCGTAACGGACTATTCCGTTGTGTAAGGCAGCAACGCGATTTGACGGGAGCGTTTGATCGCAATCGTCAGCATGCGTTGGTATTTTGCACTCGTGCCAGTCACACGACGTGGCAAAATTTTACCGCGTTCGCTGATGAATTTCTTCAGCAGGTCCGTGTCTTTATAGTCAATGTGAGTAATTTTGTTCACAGTGAAGAAGCACACTTTACGACGTTTGTTACGGCCGCCGCGGCGAGCCGGTCTTTTATCGTTGTCTCCGCCTTCTCTTTGTTTAAAAGCCATGCTGTTCAGTCCTTTCCTTCATTAAAATGGCAAATCATCATCCGAAATATCTATCGGTTTTCCGTCATCGGAAAAAGGATCTTGATTGGAATTGTTCCGGGAGTAATTATTATTCCCGCGGTTTCCGCCTCCGAAAGAGGACTCTTCACGCGGAGCTTGACCACCGCTGCTGCCGCCGCCATCGCGGTTCGACTCCAGGAAACGTACATTATCGGCAATGACTTCGGTGACGTATACACGTTTACCTTCGTTATTCTCGTAATTTCGCACCTGAATGCGACCTTCAACTGCCGTTAAACGGCCTTTGCGCAAGTAATTTGCACAGGTCTCAGCAAGCTGTCTCCAAGTCACCACTGGAATGAAATCCGCTTCCCGCTCTCCGCCTTGCGACGTAAACGGTCTGTCTACAGCCAGCGTGAACTGCGTTACCGCAACTCCGGCAGGAGTATAGCGAAGCTCAGGATCCTTGGTTAAACGGCCAATCAGAATTACACGGTTCAACAATCTAATCCCCTCCTTCGAACGAATTCATCACTTACGCCAAAAGCTTGGGTCTTAAGCAACGTCAAGAGTAATGAGATAACGAATGACTTCGTCAGAAATTTTCATGATACGCTCAAGCTCGGCAACGACTTCAGGTGTTGCACTGAAGTTTACCAGAACAAAAGTGCCATCACGGAATTTTTTGATCTCATACGCAAGACGGCGTTTACCCATCACTTCATGCTTCGTGATTTCTCCACCGTTGGAGATGATGCCTTGGAATTTTTCGACTGCAGCTTGAACAGCTTCTTGTTCAATGTCCGGACGAATAATGTACATCACTTCATATTTGCGCATAACTTTCACCTCCTTATGGACTTCGGCCCCTGATCAAGTCAGGAACAAGGAGCGAGCCTAAACTCGCACCATATTAATATAACAAATTGTCATAGGAGATGCAAGGATGTAATTATATGCAGGAAGAACCATGCAGGCAGATTACTCCCGCGGTTCTGTTTACCTCAGGAAGCTCCGACCTTTAATTGGTAGAGGATTGCCTTATACGATCCGAGGTCATGTGTAAACACTACAAGGGCAGTCCATTCTACTTTGTACAGGAGGCCGATGAACGATGGGTGAAAGAACCGAATTCGAACCGGGCGACAAGGCGCCGAATCAGGGGGTATATATGGAGGTCGGCGAGAAAAGCTTTCACACCGAAATCCAGGATCCCCAGATGATCACACTGGAGCGGGGCGAGACCTTTCCGAAGACCACGAATAAAAACCGGAAGTGGAAAAAGAAGAGCAAAGCGATCGTCCATTAATTTTTTCCTGTAACCCTTGCATAAAAAGACGCAGCCTGCAGATAATACAATCAGACGGTTACGAGAGAGGTGTGGTTCCGTTGGGCCTGAGCTGCGTAACAAATCACTGGAAGTCTGAAACAGCATAACATTAAAGAAGCGGAGGGACGTGCCAAAGACACTTTGTCTGGAGCAATCCCGGATTGCTCCTCGGCTTATCCAATGTTTCAATTGACGTGTTAGTTGTAGAACGAATTCCAAAATCCATTTAAGTACCGTCTGCCAAACAGAAGGACCTTCGGGTCCTTCTTTGGTTTGTGTACATGGCAATAACCTGCTGCAAACAGCAAAAAACCTCTGGCGATGACGGGCCAAAGGTTTTGTCTGGTTACGTTATTCTATGAAGTATATTTGATGAAAAAGGGAATGTGGCGGAAAGAGAGGGATTCGAACCCTCGCACGCCTTGCGACGCCTAACTGATTTCGAGTCAGCCCCCTTGGACCTCTTGGGTACCTTTCCGCAGCAAAATTGATTATATCACAACTTTACAAAATATACAAGCCTAAGCCTAACTATTTATTTTTCTCCCGCTTCATCGGCCGGCAATGTGGAACGAAGTACTTTTTTCATGTTTTTTTCAAACTTGGCGCGCGGGATCAGCACACTATGCTGGCAGCCGACGCACTTGATCCGGATATCCATCCCCATGCGGATAATTTCCATTTCATTGCTGCCGCACGGGTGATTTTTTTTCATTTGAACGACATCGCCTAGCTGAAACACTTTACGCTCCATCACTACGCTCCCCCTTTATCCTCGTCGGCTGCCGATAATTCGGCAAGCGCTTGTTTCTGCATATCCTGAAATTCCATCGCCTGCTTGATGTTCTCCAAAATGGTCCGTTCGACATCAGACCTTCTATTCGGTACGCACTGGGCCACAATGCGAATGACATACTCGCTTGTACTCATTGACTGAATGCCGAGCACATCCGGTACGGAAATTACATTCCCATCTCGCTCCTGCAGACCCGCCAGCGCCTGTTTGATCAATCCGACTGTATCTTCCAGCGGCATTTCGTTCTTAACAGGCAGATCCACCATGGCTAGTGCATTCGAAAACGAATAGTTGGTAACGCTGGTAATCATACCGTTCGGAAGAATATAAGTTTCCCCATTCATATTGACGATGCGCGTGGAACGGAGTCCGATAAGCTCAACCGTTCCTTTATAGGTCCCCGTCTGAATGACATCCCCTACCGCAAACTGATCCTCCAAAATAATGAAGAATCCGGTGATGACGTCCTTAACCAGACTCTGTGCGCCAAACCCGATCGCAAGTCCCAGCACACCCGCACCTGCCAACAGCGGGCCTAAGTGGAAGTTGAATTCGGACAAGATCAGCAGCACCATCACAAAATTACAGGTTACTGCGGTTATGTTCTTCAGTAGCTCCGCAACCGTTGCAAACCTGCGTGGATTGATGCGGCTCTGCTCCTGGCGCACCAGCGAACGGTCGATCAATTTGGATACGATGCGGATGATGACCCTGGTAACCAGAAAGAGGATAATAATTCGAATCCCCGAGAATAAAACGTTTGTCCACATATCCACATCCGTAAACCAATCCCATAGCTTGTCGCTGAACTTCACGGCTTCTTTCACAGCCTCATCAACGCTCCCCTGATCATCCAGTAAGTATGGATGCATCATCTTATCGGCCTCCTATCCCTCGATGCTTATATATCTATCATGATTGTCTTTGTAGAAGATCCCTCTGATTTCCACCTGTTCCTGAATGATGATTTGTTGAACGGATGCTAGCTTCTCCTCCGGAAACTGGATCGACAGTGCACAACCGGCCGTAATCGTCTTGGGCGTCGGAAACAAATCAATTTCGATATCAGCATACTCCAGCAGCATTTCCGCCCGAAGCGCCTGCTGCGTCGAGTCAAAGGCCATAACCATCCACGCTTCCATAACTTCATGCCCGCCTTCCGCTCTAATAAATTGCTTGTCCAAAGGAAGTATAAAATGGTGCAACCGTCCATATACTAGATACTACCAATTGCATTTGAAAGGAAGATTCTATGACTCCTCAGCTGCCAAAACCTTCTCAGCAACAGCAGCTTTCATGCTTAAAAATACCACATACGGACCCTGAAATCCATTCTGCCATCATTCACCGTTTATTGTTTTATTTGTCTCAGGCCGAAGACAAGCAGCAGGTTATTGTCGTATGTATTGGCACCGACCGTTCCACTGGGGACTGCCTGGGCCCGTTGGTAGGTACGGCATTGGCACGCTATAAGAGCCCGTGGTTCCACCTGTTCGGGACCCTGGAGGAGCCTGTCCATGCCGTCAACCTGCAGGAGACTCTCGCCTCCATCTATTCTCTATATGATAATCCGTTCGTCATCGGCATTGATGCGTGTCTGGGGCAGTCAGCCAGCGTGGGATGCATTCAGGTGGCCAGCGGCCCTCTCAAGCCCGGTGCAGGCGTGCATAAAGAATTGCCGCCGGTTGGCGATATCCATTTGACAGGTATCGTTAATGTCGGCGGCTTCATGGAATATTTTGTATTACAAAACACACGGTTAAGTCTGGTTGTCCGTTTATCTGAAATTATAGCGTCCAGCCTCCATTCCGCCATTCAGGAATGGAAGTCCCGCGCTACCCTTGTTGCACGGCTAGACTGATTGCCTCCACTTCTTCCGGAGACAATGCATACGTCGATTCGCCGGCCGTCAGCGGCTTGGCATATACATAGGAGCTGTCACGGCTGTATAGAGCCGATATGACAACTCCATTTTTCTTTTCATCCACAATGGCCAGAGAAAAGCTCAGATCGCTCCCTTGGTCACTAAAGGCATTATAGCGTTTAATGCCCACCTGTCCCTTCACCTGCTGCAGCTTGGAGAGAAGTACGTCGAGCGTTTTGCGCTGCACTTCTTGTTCATCCTCGATGCTGTCCATTTGCACTTTTAAATCGATCAGCAGCGTCTCCAGATTTTCCACGCCGCTTCCAGCCATCATCAAATCATATTTTTTACGTATTTTCCTGAGCTTCGCACCCTGCGTAAGCACCATAACGAGCAAGATCAATATGAGGAGTACTACCCCGCCGATAAACCACTGCAGCTGTTCCATGATTAAACTATTCAAGTCCGACATTGCTGTTCATTCCTTTTCCTCATTCTTGATCTAACCGGTTATCTCAATTCTGCTGACCAACGACAACTATTCAAACTCATGTGTTCGTTACACCCTGCCGCAGATGGCATGCAGGGCTTCAATCAATTGATCCGCCTCATCAACCGTCGTGCTGCTTCCCACACTAGCCCGGACTGCTCCCGTTGCCAGCGTATCGGCGGCTTCATGTGCCAGCGGGGTACAGTGCATGCCCGCTCGCACCGCGATCCCGTATTCCCTGTCGAGCCGAAAAGCAATCTCACTCGAATCCATCTCCGAGGAAACGAAAGATACGATGCCCGTTCTCGGAGCTCCCTTTTCCGGACCCAAAATGCGAACACCTCTCACATCCGATAGACCTTCCATTATATGCTGTGTAAGGCCCCATTCATGCTGGTATATCTGCTGCACTGACCATTCCATAACCTTCTCCACTCCGGCCCTTAACCCGGCAATCCCGATCGTATTCGGCGTCCCTGCCTCGTAACGGTCGGGTCTTACCATAGGCTGCTCAAGCTCCTCCGACTGGCTCCCTGTCCCACCATGAACAAGAGGCTCCAGCTCAATGGAAGGTGATATGTATAATCCGCCGGTGCCCTGAGGACCAAGCAGTCCTTTATGTCCAGGAAAAGCGAGAAGATCGACCTGCATAGCGGCAACGTCCATATCCATGCATCCCGCGCTTTGTGCAGCATCTACCAGAAACACGGCTCCATGCTTGTGAGCCATATACCCGATCTCAGCTACAGGCAAAATGCTGCCAAGCAGGTTCGAGCTGTGGCTGCACACAACAAGTTTAGGTCGTCTTGCAACTGCAGCTTCGAGTTTCATCATATCCAGCTCTCCATGGCTATTCACCGGAATGTACTCTACTTGAATGCCTAGCGTTCTTTTCAAATACTCAAGCGGCCTTCTTACGGAGTTATGTTCCACCATGGTTGCCACGACATGATCGCCTTCACGCAGCAAACCCTTAATTGCCAAATTCAGGGCGCTCGTTGTGTTATGAGTAAATACCACGTCATTCGGATTATGAACCTGAAACAACCGGGATATTGCCCTGCGTGTTTGAAAAAGCACTCGGCTGGCTTCAACCGCCATCCGATGGCTCCCGCGACCCGGATTCGCAGCTGCATGCATCAACGCATCCTGCATTGCCTGCATCACTTCAGGGGGCTTGGGCCAGGAAGTGGCTGCATGGTCCATATAGATTAGCGGATGGCTCTGTCGTCCCTCTATCATTCCCTCGCCCTCCCTCTCAAGTTGCTGTCTTTAAATTCGCATGCATTAAGCACATAATCCTTTCCACTAACCCAACGCAGTATACAACTCAGATACAGCAGTTTAAAGTCCAACCATACTTCTCTTTGATTACATCAGGATGCACACGAAGTACTTCCCTACACCTCATTACAATGTACTCAGAAAAAGAGAATGACATATCCATTCCCCATCCAGGGGTACAGCCGGACATGTCACCATGGCATTACCATAAGATCACTCTTACTGCAAAAGCTCCAACAGTCTCTCCAGATCCTGTTTGCTGTAATAGTTTAATTCAATTTTGCCTTTATCTTTGGTTTGTTTGATTTTCACCGTTGTTCTGAAACGCTCCCGCAGGGACTCCTCCAGATTATCGATATAAGGATCCCGTTTTTTGACTTTCACTTTATTCTTATCCGCAGCCTTTCGGTCTAAGCCCTTTACGGCTTCCTCCAGGTCCCGCACGCTCCACTCATTCGCCACGCACTGCTTAGCAAGCTGCTTGATGAGTGCCGGATCCTTTAAACCAACAATAGCTCTCGCATGCCCCATGGACAATGTTCCACGTGAAACATAATCCTTCACTTCCTCCGGCAGCGACAGCAGTCTCAAGAAGTTAGCGATATGAGATCTGGATTTCCCCACCTTCATAGACAGCTCTTCTTGGGTCAACGAGTACTGGTCCATCAAACCTTGATACGCAACGGCAACCTCCATCGCATTCAAATTTTCACGCTGCAGGTTTTCGATCAAGGCAATCTCCATAACCTGCTGGTCGCTGAAGCTGCGAACAACGGCAGGGATCGTCGCCTTGCCGCAGAACTGTGAAGCCCGGTAGCGGCGTTCGCCGGCAATAATTTCAAACCCTTTCAGAACGCTCCGTACAATGATGGGCTGAATGACGCCATGCTGACGAATGGATTCCGCCAATTCCTGAATCGATTCTTCGTTAAAATCCTTCCGCGGCTGGTATGGATTCGCACGCAGTTGGCTGAGTGGAATCTCTACAATTTTGTCATCATCGTTGATGGAAAGGGAAGGAATCAGAGCATCGAGTCCTTTGCCCAGTCTTTTACTCATAAGAAATCACTTCCTTTGCCAACTCTAAATACACTTCCGCACCTTTGGAACGGGGATCATAGGTCATGATGGACTGTCCATGGGACGGTGCTTCGCTTAACCGAACATTCCGTGGAATGATCGTACGATACACTTTTTCCTGGAAGTATTTTTTGACTTCTTCGATGACTTGGATTCCGAGATTGGTTCTTGCATCCAACATTGTGAGCAGTACGCCCTCAATTTGAAGCGATGTATTCAGATGTTTCTGGACTAGACGAACCGAGTTCAACAGCTGACTGAGCCCTTCCAACGCGTAATACTCGCACTGAATTGGAATAATGACAGAGTCTGCGGCCGTCAGAGAATTAATTGTCAGTATACCCAAGGATGGCGGGCAATCGATCAGAATATAATCATAGTTGGCCTTCACGAGATGAAGAGATTTTTTTAAACGAAGCTCCCGTGAAATGGTTGGAACCAATTCAATTTCCGCACCAGCCAGCTGAATCGTAGCCGGAATAATATGCAGTCCTTCGACCTGAGTTTCAAGAATGGCTTCCTTGGGATGAACTTCATTAATGATGACATCATAGATGCAGTTGGCTACATCGGCTTTATTCACACCCACGCCACTCGTGGTATTGCCTTGAGGGTCAATATCAACAAGCAGCACTCTTTTACCGAGCGAAGCCAAACCTGCACCGAGATTGACGGAGGTTGTCGTCTTGCCTACCCCGCCTTTTTGATTTGCTATGGCAATGATTTTGGACACTCAATTTCACCTCATTGTGTATGAAAACTCTTCTTGTAGGTCACGGGATTGTGTTACACAGCAAAACACTCGGCTGCATATCTCCTGAAAAGGCCTGTCGATCCCATTCATGAAACTTAAAGGATCCGCTTTTTCAGGTACAAGCTGAAACGGCTTCGCCCTGCATGGGTGTTATTCCTTTCAAAAGGAAATCCTGAGCCTGGAACCACAAGCATCTATTTTCTCATCTTTATATACGGCTCAATAATGCCACAAATGCAGATTATCCCCCTCAATAACGATTCGAGGAAGCAGTGCAGCCTTTGCCACATCCATCAGCCCAAAAAAAGCGGCCTGTCCAGCCGCTAACAAACGCAACTCATGATTAACGCTTGGGGATTTGAATAACGATTTCATAATGGTCATCATGATCATTTTCTGTCGTTTTAATGGCCAGTCCCGAATCCGATACCATATCGATGGATTGACGAATCGTATTTAATGCCAACCGTACATCCTTGGTAAAAGAGATGCGTTTGGACTTTTTGATTTTTGAAGCTTCTTTATAGTAAGCAACCCGGGCTTCCGTCTGCTTCACGTTGAGCTCTTTGGAGATGATCTCGGACAGCAGCTTGAGCTGCAGTTCTTCCGTATCGAGCGACAGCAATGCACGAGCATGCCGTTCTGTGATTTTGCGCTCCATGAGTGCTGTTTTCACATCTTCAGGAAGATGAAGCAGACGGATTTTGTTGGCGATCGTCGATTGGCTCTTCCCAAGACGCTGAGCAAGGCTTTCTTGGGTCAACTGGTGAAGATCGATGAGCTTCTGGTAAGCGACCGCTTCCTCAATCGATGTTAACCCTTCCCGCTGCAGATTCTCAATCAATGCAATCGAAGCCGCCTGCGAGTCATTGAACTCGCGAACAATGGCCGGGATGGTATCCATCCCCAATTTCGTTACAGCACGCCAACGCCGTTCACCGGCAATGATCTCATATCTGGAATTGCGGACACGTACAACAATCGGCTGAATGACGCCATGAGTTTTGATCGTTTGACACAACTCATCAATCTTCTCATCATCAAAAATCGTGCGGGGTTGATAAGGACTGCTTACGATCTCCCCCACCGGAATTTGTTTCACTTCATCGCCGCTGTTCTTCTCCGTCAATCCAAACAATTTAGAAAATTGTTCTTTCATTCCGTATATTACCACCTAATTTCGTAATAGCACTTTGGCTAAGCGCTTGGTCAGCATCATACACAGCAATCAACTAGCTTTCGTAATCCGTAAATTGAGCCTATGCCTATAGACCGCTTTCAAGCTGTGAGTCTACCCCGTGATCATCCCCAGGGACAGTCACTTCAAGCACCCTGAGCTTCGGTCAACCGTTACGTAAATCCGAACCGACAAACGATATGAATCGAGCTATAGAACGGACAGTATATCTATAAAAGCAAAGAGATATAGTATGAATCTACAGTCCATTTATAGGGTCATAGCAACTCTCTCTATTCTACCACTTTTTTTCATATAATCCTATTCTCCAAAGTCCCCTTTTTTTCCTGCCGTGCACTTATTTTTTGACGATATGTCCTGTTCTGAATAACAACAATTCAATGCGGTTTTCAAGCCAATGGTTACGTGAAAATATTGATTTAATTGTGAAGATTTTTTGAAATTGAGGTGATAGGCAGTAGGCTGTAAATAAAGTTTCCTTTCGTTTAAAAAGAAACTCAAACATAAAAAAGGAATGTTTCACGTGAAACATTCCTCTTTCTATAAAACCAGGAAGTTAATCCTTCCCTTCTCCAACCCAGAAGTGTTATAGCGGCATCTTAATGGCTGTACCCACCTTACGCGGGTACTTCGCTGGTGTTGGGGCCGATTTGTGAATCACAATAATATGCCGGGCGGATTCTTCAACCGGTAGTTTAAACTCCTCAACCCGGTCCAGCTTCCCTCTCAGCTCTTTCAAGCTGCGTGAGGCTTCCTTCACTTCTTCCTCCGGACTGCTTCCCTTCATAGCCGCGAATACCCCGCCTACCTTCACATAGGGCAGACAGAACTCATTCAGCACGGCGAGCTTGGCTACCGCCCTGGCCGTTACCAAGTCGTAATGATCCCGGTGTTCCTGCTTACGCGCCCAATCTTCCGCTCTTCCGTGCAGCAGTTGAACCCGATCCAGACCGGTTTCCTGCACGATATGCTGAAGGAAGTTAATCCGCTTGTTGAGCGAATCAATGATCGTCAGCTGAAGATGAGGAAAGCATATTTTGAGTGGAATTCCAGGGAAACCTGCTCCCGATCCAATATCAGCCATAGACTGCATCTTGTTCATATCCACATAAAAAGCGAGTGAAATGGAATCATAAAAATGCTTCGTGTATACCTGCTCGCGATCCGTAATGCCGGTAAGATTCATCTTTTCATTCCAAGACACGAGTTCGCGATAATACGTCTCAAACTGTTCTAACTGGGATGTGCTTACTTCTATCCCTTTTTCTTGCAAACGCTGCGCAAAAGCTTCTTGTATTTGATCCATGCATTAACCTCTTGCGGCGGTTACCCGGTTATAATGCTCCAGATAAACCAGCAGAATAGAAATGTCAGCCGGCGTAACGCCGGAAATACGGGAAGCCTGCCCGATGGAAATCGGACGGATGCTGGACAGCTTCTGCCGCGCCTCAATCGCGATTCCTTCAATTTCATTGTAATCAATTGATTCCGGAATCTTCTTCTTATCCATCTTTTTCAAACGTTCTACATGGATAAGCTGCTTCTCGATATAACCTGCGTACTTAATTTGAATCTCAACCTGCTCCTTCATTTCCTCGGTCAGTTCAAAAGGAGACGGGGAGATCTCTTCAATATTGTCATGGCTTACTTCGGGTCTGCGCAAAATGGTCAGCAGATTGCTGCCATCCTGGATCGGCGCGGAGCCTAGGCGCTCCAGCATCTCATTCACGTGAGAGGGTCCGACCTTGGCAGCCTGCAGACGTTCAATCTCCTGCTCAACCTTTGCCTTTTTCTCAAGGAATTTGGCATACCGTTCTTCAGATATCAGTCCAATTTCATGGCCAAGCGACGTCAGGCGCAAATCGGCATTATCATGGCGAAGCAGCAGACGATACTCGGCACGCGACGTCAGCAGACGGTAAGGCTCGTTGGTGCCTTTCGTTACGAGGTCGTCGATCAGGACGCCGATGTAGCCTTGCGAGCGGTCCAGTACGACAGGTTCTTTGCCTTGCACCCGGCGAGCTGCGTTAATGCCGGCCATAATGCCTTGCCCTGCTGCCTCTTCATAACCGGATGTTCCATTGATTTGTCCGGCTGTGAACAGTCCCGGAATCATCTTCGTTTCGAGGGATGGCCATAATTGCGTCGGCACGACCGCATCATATTCAATCGCATAGCCATTCCGCATCATCTCTACCTTTTCGAGGCCGGGAATGGAGCGCAGCATCGCCAGCTGAACATCCTCCGGCATGCTGGTGGACAAACCTTGCACATAATATTCGGATGTGTTTTTGCCTTCGGGTTCAAGGAAAATCTGATGCTTCGGCTTATCGCTAAAGCGGACGATTTTATCTTCAATCGAAGGGCAATAGCGTGGTCCGGTTCCTTCGATAATCCCCGAGAACATCGGCGCCCGGTGCAGGTTGGCATTGATGATTTGATGGGTCTCCAGCGATGTGTACGTCAACCAGCAAGGAAGCTGCTCGTTATCCGAGCCTTCCGTTTCATAGGAAAAGAACTTCGGCTTGTCATCTCCCGGCTGGATTTCTGTTTTCGAAAAATCAATCGTTGATTTATGCACGCGCGGAGGCGTTCCTGTTTTGAACCGGACCAAATCGAAGCCAAGCTCACGCAGGTTCTCAGCCAGCTTAATGGAAGGCTGTTGATTGTTCGGTCCGCTCTCATACGTCATCTCGCCCATAATGACCTTGCCGCGCAGGTAAGTCCCTGTCGTCAAGACGATGGACTTGGCACGGTAAGCCGTACCAGTCTTCGTAATCACGCCAACGCAGACGCCATCCTCAACGATCAGCTCTTCTACCATCCCCTGACGCATCGTCAGATTCGATTCCTTCTCCATCGTTTCCTTCATTGTATGCTGATACGAAAATTTGTCCGCTTGCGCACGCAGTGCGTGCACGGCGGGTCCCTTCCCTGTGTTCAGCATACGCATTTGAATATACGTCTTATCAATGTTCCGTCCCATTTCCCCGCCAAGCGCATCAATTTCACGAACCACATGTCCTTTCGCCGGTCCGCCGATCGAAGGATTGCAGGGCATAAAAGCAACCATATCCAGATTAATCGTGATCATCAGCGTGCTGCTTCCCATGCGGGCTGCCGCCAAGGCAGCTTCACAGCCGGCATGACCCGCGCCGATGACAATGACATCATAGCTGCCGCCATCATAACTCATGAATAAAACCTCCTTATTATTTCTGAACAATCCATCTATATCATCACTAACTTATTTACCTAAACAGAACTGCGAGAAAATCTGATCCAGCAGCGTATCCGACGCCGTATCTCCGATAATCTCTCCCAACTGTTCCCAAGCAAGGCGCACATCAATCTGGATCATGTCAATCGGAATGAACTGCTCAGCAGCGTCATAAGCATCCTGAAGCGATTTGTTCGCCTTTTTCAGGAGAGCAATATGACGCACATTGCTGACATACGTCAAATCCCCCGATTCAATGCTGCCGCTGAAAAAGAGCTGGGAAATGGCCGTTTCAAGCGCATCGACCCCCTCTTGAGTCTTCACGGACATCGGCACGATCAAGTCGTCCCCATAATAACGCGATAAAATGTCCCTATCGAGCTGCGGAGGTAAGTCCATTTTATTCATAATGACAATCGATTGTCTACCGCGGATTTGTTCCATTAATTCCAGTTCGTCTTCATGCAGCGGCTCGCTGGCGTTCAAGACGAGCAAGATGAGATCCGCCTCCGTCACGGCATGCTTGGAGCGCTCTACGCCAATTTTCTCAACAACGTCCATCGTTTCGCGTATGCCAGCGGTATCCAGCAGCTTCAGCGGAATATTATTGATCGTAACGAACTCCTCAATCACATCCCTCGTCGTCCCCGGGATATCGGTGACAATGGCGCGGTTCGTATGGGCCAGGGCATTCAGCAGCGACGATTTGCCGACATTCGGTCGTCCAATGATGGCCGTCGTAATCCCTTCACGCAAAATCTTTCCCTGCTCCGCCGTTTTCAGCAGCTTTGCAATGCCCTCCATCACTTCGGTACTCTTCTCCTTGATAAACTCGGCAGTGAGCGACTCGACGTCATGTTCGGGATAATCGATATTGACCTCGATATGAGCCATCGTCTCCACCAAAATATGACGCAGCTGCATGATTTGGTCGGACAAGGCTCCTTCCACTTGTTTCAAGGCCACGGAGAAGGCACGATCCGATTTGGACCGGATCAAGTCAATCACCGCTTCCGCTTGAGACAGGTCAATCCGTCCGTTCAAAAAGGCACGCTTGGTGAACTCCCCCGGTTCCGCCAGACGGATATCCTGCTGCAGCAGCAAATCCATCACCCGTTTCACCGAAATCACGCCGCCATGGGTACTGATCTCGACGACGTCTTCCGTCGTGAACGAGCGTGGGGCGCGCATAACGGTAACAAGAACCTCTTCTACCTTCTCTCCTCCGTTCGGATCTACAATATGCCCATAATGAACGGTATGCGTTGCTGCCTCCGTGAGCTTGGTTTTGCTGCGGAATATGTTCTCCACTTCGGCGATGGAGTCAGGGCCGCTTACACGGATAACCGCGATGCCCGCCTCTCCCACGGCCGTCGAAATGGCTGTAATCGTATCGCTAAGCAATGTCTTCCACCTCTTTTTTTAACTGTCCTTCAACGAAAGGCGCTTACCTTCATCCTATCCGATTCCAGTAAACCAAAGACCTTTACGCTGAATAAACAGCTCCCTTTATTACGAAAAAAGCAATGACTCCATCAGCTGCAAAAGCTGAGTAAAGTCATTGCACACCATTTCTTATCTAGGAGATCAAGCGATCTCATCTACTTTAATGTAATGACGATACGCCGGTTCGGCTCTTCCCCTTTGCTGTACGTCTTCACCTGCGGGTGATCCTGCAGTTTGGAGTGGATGACCTTCCGCTCCTGTGGAGACATCGGCTCAAGGACGACTTCCTTATGCGACCGGATGACGCGTCCCGCGAGGCGATCCGCTAAATCCTCCAGCGTCTTCTTGCGCCGTTCCCGGAAGTTCTCGGCATCCAGCACGATGCGAATATAGCTGTCCGAGTAACGGTTGGCCACGATATTGGCCAAATATTGCAGGGCATCCAGGGTTTGTCCCCTTCTGCCGATCACGAGTCCCAAATCAGGTCCAAAAATATGAAGCGTCGTTACATCCTTGGCATGCTGCACGTCCACCGTAACTTCCAGTCCCATGCTTCTGCCCACATCCCGAATGAAGCTCACGGCCTCTTCGTAAGGGTCTTGACCCATCTTCACTTCGTCGGCCTCCGGCTGCACCGCCGGTGGATCTAATGGCAATGTTGATGCCGTCTTGACTGGCTTTGGCGCGGGCTCAGGCAGCAGCGTTAGCTCCACCTTCGCATCCTTGACGCCGATCAGTCCCAGGAATCCTTTTGACGGCTGTGATACGATATTGACCGTGACACGGTCCTGACTTACCCCGAGCTGGGCCAGCCCTTGTCTTACAGCTTCTTCAACGGTTTTTCCTGTTGCGACGACTTTGCTCATTTAGATTTTTTGGCCTCCTTTTTGCCTTTTCCCGCATTGCCTTTATTGCCTTTGTTTCCTTGGCTGTTGTTCTTCGCGCCTTGGCTGTTGTTTTTGCCGCCTTTAGTGTTTCCACCGGCGGAAGAAACGGCTGCTACATTGGCAGCTGGCTTGTGGTTGCGGTACAAGAAATAGTTCTGAATGATCGTGTACAGGTTACTGAAGAACCAATACAGAGGCAAAGCGGACGGGAACTGGTACGACATGAAGAAAATCAGTACCGGATACACCAGCATCATGAACTGCATCGCCCCTTGCTGCGGGCTTGGGTTCATTTTCATCATCATTCTGGACTGCAGGAATGTCGTCGCTGCGGCCAGCAGCGGGAGTATGAAAGTGTGGTCCGGCTTACCGAGCTGAAGCCACAGGAATGAATGTTCATACAAATATTTATTGTGAATTATCGAGTTATAGAGAGCGATAAAGATAGGCATTTGAACGATCAGCGGCAAACAGCCCGCCATCGGATTAACCTTATTCTCCTGGAATAAGCGCATCGTTTCCTGCTGCTGCTTCTCCGGATTGTCTTTGTATTTTTCTTTGATTTTGGCAAGCTCAGGCTGAATCGCCTGCATCGCCCTGGAGCTGCGTACCTGTTTGATGGACAGCGGTAAAATAATCGTCCGCACGATGACCACAAGCAGAAGAACCGCGAACCCGTAAGCGCCATTAAACCAATCAGCAAAGGTATCCAGCGCAAGTGAGAAATAATAAACTACATTTTTCTGCCAGAAGCTTCCGCTGGTTCTCATATCTTCGGTCGTATATTGCACTGTATTTGAACCGCACGCCGATAATACCATCACCGCAAGCAGCATTACAGCAATGAGCAGGATCCCTTTCCTGCCTCGTCTCGTCTTGAATAGCGACACTTCATAACCCCTCTCTGAACACTTCCGTTCAACGTAAATCATAACATAATTAATTGGACAAAGAAACCAGCTATCAGCGTCCCGGAGGCCGCAGCAGCGACGCTTTGCGGAGCACATGCAGCACGCTCTTTTCCAGGTCCTTATACGGCATATCGAGCGCCCCTTTTCGCACAATAAATACCATATCCACATGCTCGATCAGCTTACCCTCATGATGACGGACAATTTCCTTGACGAGCCGTCGCATCCGATTGCGGACTACAGCGTTGCCCACCTTTTTGCTGACGGATATCCCGACGCGAAATTTCTCTACCTCTTTTTTGCGGAACCAGTACACGACAAACTGATGGTTCGCAAAAGACTTCCCATGACGATATACGCGGCTGAAGTCCGCTCGGTTTCGTAAACGTAAACTTTTGTGCAACCGTATCCCCTGCCTGCTCATCCGCCCAATGGATCCCAGCGGTCATTTAATTACAAAACAACATGCTTCATTTCCAAGCAATTCTCAATAAAAATACGCGTTAATTTTTTGCTTCATATAATATAAGGAAAGAACGTTAACAGTATCGTCATCTCGCAGTCTTCATAAACCGCCTGGCGTCCGTGTACGCTCTTCCCTCTTTTTAGTCATTTTCCGGCATATCTATAACTTCATCATCAAAAAAGAGCCGCATTCCTGCAAAATTGAAGAAAAAAAGACCACCGCAGTGGTCTTCATGCACGAAATTTACGCACTCAATACTTTTCTGCCTTTCAGGCGACGAGCTGCCAGCACTTTACGGCCGTTTTTCGTGCTCATTCTTTTCCGGAAACCATGAACCTTTTTGCGTTTGCTCACATTCGGTCTAAATGTCGGTCTCATGTATTGCACACCCCCTTACAGGATCTCATAACCTTTATGGTTAACTTCATTTTCATTTACACAGAAAATGCCTTTTTACATTTAACCATGCCACCGCCCAAAAGTCAACTGATCCCTTTCCTCTTTTTACGGCAAAATCGCAAATAAAAAGAATACCCTCCCTCATTTTATCCGTTCCCGCACTTCTTCTATATATAAAAATTCACAGCGGATGCTTCCTCAAAATCATCCACATCCCACATATCACAGCCGTGCGATTGCCTTCCGGGTTAGGTTGGAAGTTTTCCACAGGCTTCAGCGGATGTGAAGCGCACGAATCCACAGACCCCACTTATCCACTTGTTCACAAGAACCGTCGCAAGCTTCTATTTTCCGGCACAAGCTGTGCACAACTGATTTGCTAATTTTAGGAATGCTGTCGAAACTTAAACAATTTATAAACAATATATAGTATTGTGAATATCATTTATACACAACTTATTGAATTTGTGGATAAAATGGACGCACACATTGATAAAAAGGGATTCTTTTGCTATGATTATATTACTTTTGGTTGTGAATATCTGTTTACACCTATAATATTATCAACAAGCTGTGGATAAACTTGTGAACAATTTTAATTTGTCCACTTTTTTTTATTTTCTCCTCCCGTGATAATGGGGATAAAATTCAGCAGCATTCATTTTTTTTCGACAATTCCACTCAAGTGGCGGAAGGCAAGCCCGCATTTGGAAGATTTAAAGGAGTGACAGTCTGTGGACAGCCATACTTCCGAACTATGGCAGCAAATCCTATCAATTATTCATACCAAGCTCAGCAAGCCAAGCTTCGACACCTGGTTTAAAGCAACGAAAGCGATCCAAATGAGTGACCACTCCATTATCATTTCCGCGCCTACCACTTTTGCTGTTGAATGGTTGGAAAGCCGCTACACCAAACTCGTCAGCTCGACGATCTTTGAAGTGCTTGGCAAACAAGTCGACGTGAAATTCGTCATCGAAGAGAACAAGCCTGCAGAAGTCGTTCCCCAGCAGCCCGCTCCAATGCCTCAGGTGACCCAAGAAGAAGCATTCACCCATATGCTGAATCCCAAATACACCTTTGATACGTTCGTTATTGGATCCGGGAACCGCTTTGCCCATGCGGCATCGCTCGCCGTCGCCGAGGCGCCGGCAAAAGCGTACAACCCTTTGTTCCTGTACGGTGGGGTTGGGCTGGGAAAGACGCACTTGATGCATGCCATTGGCCACTACATCCTGGAGCACAATCCTGCAAGCCGCGTCGTGTACATTTCCTCCGAGAAATTCACGAATGAATTCATTAACTCCATCCGGGACAACCGGGCGGAAAGCTTCCGAAACAAGTATCGCAACGTGGATATACTGCTGATTGACGACATTCAATTCCTTGCTGGGAAAGAATCGACTCAGGAGGAATTTTTCCATACATTTAACGCGCTGCACGAGGAACAAAAGCAGATTATCATCTCCAGTGATAGACCGCCAAAGGAAATTCCGACGCTTGAAGACCGGCTGAGGTCCCGCTTTGAATGGGGGCTTATCACCGATATTCAGCCGCCGGATTTGGAAACGCGGATCGCCATTTTACGCAAAAAAGCGAAGGCCGAGAATCTAGACATCCCGAACGAAGCCATGATGTATATCGCCAATCAGATCGATACGAACATCCGTGAGCTCGAGGGGGCCCTGATCCGGGTCGTCGCCTATTCGTCGCTGACCAATCAGGACGTCACCACGCATTTGGCTGCCGAGGCCCTGAAGGACATCATACCTTCGAGCCGGCCGAAAATGATCACCATTGCGGACATTCAGCAGAAGGTTGGGGAATACTACAATCTGAAGCTGGAGGACTTTAAGGCACGCAAACGAACGAAAGCCGTCGCCTTCCCGCGGCAGATTGCCATGTATCTTTCGCGCGAGCTGACGGACTTTTCCCTGCCCAAAATCGGGGAAGCCTTCGGAGGCCGGGACCACACCACCGTGATCCATGCCCACGAGAAAATATCCCAGTCGCTGAAAAACGACCAGGATCTGTTTAAGGTGATCAATAACATTACAGAAAAAATCAAAAATCCGACCTGAACAAGTTCAAAGCCTATGCACAATCTATACACATGTGGATAGGCTTCATTTTATTACGCTTGACGGGCTTATCCACATATTCAGTGCCCCTACTGCTATTACTATTATTTAAAATATAAAAATATATAACATAAGAGCTGCACGCAGCGAGTTCCAAAGCCTACTCGCCCATCAGCCCGAAATTCCTGCTAGGAGTGAAAAGATGAAGATCAGCATTCTTAAAAATGTCCTTAACGAATCCATTCAGCATGTATCCAAAGCGATATCCAGCCGTACCACGATTCCGATCCTCGGAGGTATTAAACTGGATGTGACTCATCAGGGCGTCACTTTAACAGCCAGCGATACGGATATCTCCATTCAATCGTTTATTCCGATTGAGGATGACAACCGAACGATCGTGCAGGTGGAGCAAATTGGCAGCGTCGTGCTTCCGGCCAAATTTTTCGTGGAAATCATCAAGAAGCTTCCTTCCCAGGAAGTGCAGATGGAGGTTAAAGAACAGTTTCAAACCTTTATCTCTTCCGGCGCCACCGAAATTCAAATGGTTGGCCTTGATCCGGAGGAATTTCCGGTTCTTCCCGACATTGAAGACAATCAGACCATTTCCGTTCCAGGCGTGCTGCTGAAAAACATGATTCGCCAAACGGTATTCGCCATTTCCACCCAGGAAACGACACCGATTTTGACAGGAGTGCTCTGGAACCTCGATAATAATGATCTGAAGTTCACAGCCACGGACCGTCATCGCCTGGCGACCCGCTCCGCTCATTTGGACGGTTCGGAAGAGGTTAAATTCAGCAATGTCGTCATTGCCGGCAAAACGCTGAACGAGCTGAGCAAAATCGTACCGGACCAAAATGCGCTCGTGGATATCGTCGTTGCAGACAATCAAGTGCTGTTCAAACTGGACCGCGTCTTGTTCTATTCCCGCATTCTGGACGGCATTTATCCGGATACTTCTAGAATTATTCCGACAAGCTACAAAACAGAACTCATTTTGGACACAAAAAAATTAAGCGAATCGATTGATCGCGCTTATTTGCTGTCCCGTGAGGAAAAAACGAATATCGTGCGCCTGCAGACGATGGAAAATGGCGGTATCGAAATTTCCTCCAGTTCGTCCGAGCTCGGCAAGGTACGCGAAGAACTCGAAGTCATCGATTTCAAAGGGGAGCCGCTGCGCATCTCCTTTAACTCCAAATATATGCTGGATGTGCTGAAGATCGTGGAAAGCGAGCAGCTGATGATCGCCTTTACCGGCATGATGAGCCCGATTATCCTCAAACCGATGGATGACAGCCAAAGCTCGTACATCATTCTTCCTTACCGGACCACGAACTAATATAGCTTCCGGAACTTATGCACAGGAAGGGTGTTACCGATGAAAGAAATAGTTATCCACAGTGAATATATTAAGCTGGATCAATTTTTAAAACTGGCGGACTGCGTATCCACAGGCGGAATGGCGAAGGCGCTGCTGCAGGAAGGCCAGGTGCTTGTGAACGGAGAGCCGGAGGAGCGCCGCGGACGCAAGCTCTATGCCGGGGATCAGGTGAAGGTCGAGACGATCGGCGAATTTACCGTTACCCAAAAGTCTTGATACACCCCTCACGAAGCCGCGGCTACATGTGGCAATAGGCGGGAAATGAGGAGGAAACGAAAAGTGTTTGTAAAAAGCATCAGCCTGCAGCATTACCGCAACTACGAGTCGCTGCAGCTGGATTCCTTCGGAGATGTTAATCTGATTATCGGACAAAACGCCCAGGGGAAAACCAATCTGGTGGAGGCCATCTTTGTTCTGGCTCTAACCAAAAGCCATCGGACTTCAAGAGACCGTGAGCTGATTTCCTTTCAGGATAAAAGCGCGCATCTGTCTGCGGTGATCGAGAAGAAGTATGGGCCGCTTACACTCGATCTAAGCTTGTCTCCACAGGGGAAGAAGGCCAAGCTCAACGGTTTAGAGCAGCGGAAATTGAGTGATTTTATCGGGTCGCTGAATGTGGTGATGTTCGCGCCGGAGGATCTGGAGATTGTGAAGGGAACGCCTGGCATACGCCGGCGTTTTCTTGACATGGAGATTGGCCAAGTGCAGCCTGGCTATCTCTACCACCTTCAGCAGTATCAGAAAGTGCTCAACCAGCGCAACAATTTGCTCAAGCAGCAGTGGGGCAAGGACAAGCCGCAGCAGGGGCTGCTCGAGGTCTGGGACCAGCAGCTGGCGGAGCATGGTGTTAAAATCATCAAAAAGAGGAAACAATTCATAGTGAAGCTGCAAAAATGGGCGGAAACCATCCACCACGGCATCACGAACGGCAGCGAGGACCTGAAGCTTGTCTATCTTCCGTCGTTTGGCGAAGAGGCCGGGGAAGATGAAGCTTATCTTTTTGAGCAATTTATGTTAAAATTATCACAACTGAAAGATCAGGAGCTTCGGCGCGGTATGACACTTGCCGGGCCTCATCGTGATGATCTGGCCTTCTATATCAACGGCAGGGAAGTGCATACGTACGGATCGCAGGGGCAGCAGCGCACGACAGCGCTGTCTCTCAAGCTGGCGGAAATCGAGTTGATCCGGGAAGAGATCGGGGAATATCCCGTATTGCTGCTGGACGATGTTCTGTCGGAGCTGGATCCTTACCGCCAAACGCAGCTGATCGAGACCTTTCAGAGCAAAGTGCAAACTTTTATAACAGCGACAGGGATCGAGAGCCTGAGCGTGGATAAGCTGAAGAACGCCAACATTTATCAGGTCCATGACGGGCACGTTGGCTCTTAGGAGGTTTAGGATTATGTACATTCATCTGGGCGGTGAGAAAATTATCCGTTCCGCCGAACTGGTCGCTATTTTTGATATATCGATCGAGAAATCCTCGAAAATATCCAAACAGTTTGCCAGCCACGCATGTCAGCAAAAGAACGTGGAATTTATCGGCGAAGAGGAAGCCAAGTCCATCGTCGTGACGAAAAGCACCGTTTACTATTCCCCGATTTCATCCTCCACGCTCAAGAAACGGGCAAAGGTATTCGTGGCTAACGCTTGACATATATAAACGTTTTTCAAACCAACGTAACAGCATATATCGAATTTATAGAAGTAGGTGACAGGCATGTCTATGAATCAACCGCAATATGATGAGAGTCAGATTCAGGTTCTGGAGGGTCTGGAAGCCGTCCGGAAACGTCCTGGTATGTATATCGGATCCACCAGCGCCAAAGGCCTTCACCATTTGGTATGGGAAGTGGTGGACAACAGTATCGACGAGGCGATGGCCGGCATTTGCGATCATATCGAGATCATCGTCCACAAGGACAACAGCATTACGGTTGTCGATAACGGACGCGGGATTCCGGTCGGTGAAAATGCGAAGCTGAAGAAATCCACGCTCGAAGTCGTTATGACCGTGCTGCATGCAGGCGGTAAATTCGGCGGCGGCGGATACAAGGTATCCGGCGGTCTGCACGGCGTGGGTGTCTCTGTCGTGAACGCCTTGTCTACGAAAGTGGTTGTTCAGGTTAAACGTGACGGGCATATCTATCAGCAGGAATACCATCGCGGCGTTCCTCAATATGACATCAAAATCATCGGTGATACCGATGACCACGGCACGACCGTAACGTTCCTGCCGGACCCTGAAATCTTTACCGAAACAACGGTGTACGATTACAACACGCTGCTGACGCGGATCAGAGAGCTGGCGTTCCTGAACAAAGGCATCGCCCTGACGCTCACCGACGAACGGACAGGAGCCTCCAACTATTTCAAATACGAGGGCGGCATCATTGAGTACGTCAAGTTCCTGAACGAGAAAAAGGAACCGCTCCACGAGCAGCCGATTTACGTTGAAGGCTCGCGCGACATGATTCAGGTCGAAATCGCGCTGCAGTACAACGACAGCTATACGGAGAACATTTATTCCTTTGCGAACAACATCAACACGCATGAAGGCGGTACGCACGAATCCGGCTTCAAGAGCGCGCTGACCCGGATCATCAACGATTATGCCCGCAAGAGCGGCATGATCAAAGACAGCAATTCCAACCTGTCCGGGGACGATGTCCGTGAGGGCCTGACGGCGATCATCTCCGTCAAAATCCCTGAGCCCCAGTTCGAGGGACAAACGAAGACCAAGCTCGGCAACAGCGAAGTGCGCGGTATCGTGGAATCCCTCTTTTCCGAGAAGCTGCAGGAATTCATGGGCGAGAACCCGGCCGTGTCCAAACGCGTGCTGGAGAAGGCCCTGCAGGCATCCCGTGCCCGTGAAGCGGCGCGCAAAGCGCGTGAGCTTACCCGGCGCAAGAGCGCCCTTGAAATCAGTGCCCTGCCGGGTAAGCTGGCAGACTGCTCTTCCAAGGACGCATCGATCAGTGAGCTGTACATCGTCGAAGGGGACTCGGCGGGTGGCTCGGCCAAGCAAGGCCGCGATCGTCACTTCCAGGCGATTCTGCCGATCCGCGGTAAAATCCTGAACGTGGAAAAGGCCCGTCTGGATCGGATTCTTTCCAACCTGGAGATCCGGGCCATGGTAACCGCGATGGGTACCGGAATTGGCGACGAGGACTTCGATATCAGCAAAGCTCGCTACCATAAGCTTATTATCATGACGGACGCCGACGTCGACGGGGCGCATATCCGTACCCTGCTGCTGACGTTCTTTTACCGGTATATGCGGCAGTTGGTTGAAGCGGGATATGTCTACATCGCCCAGCCGCCACTGTACAAAATCGAACGTAACAAAACGATACGTTACGCGGGAACCGAGAAGGAACGTGATGAAATTATCGCCGAATTCGGGGAGAATGCGAAATATAACATTCAGCGCTATAAAGGTCTGGGCGAGATGAACCCTGAACAGCTGTGGGAAACCACGATGGATCCGGAAAGCCGGACCATGCTGCAGGTGACCATCGAGGATGCGATGCAGGCGGATTTGATTTTTGACACGCTCATGGGTGACAATGTCGAACCGCGACGCGATTTCATCCACGAGCATGCCAAGCATGTAAAGAACCTGGATATCTAGCGATCCACACCAAAGAAGGTGCCTTTAACGGCACCTTTTTCTTTTTCTCGGAAGAAAGGTCAGGTCTTTGTTTTGCTTCGTCCTTTTGCGGGAGCTGACAGGCGACCATAAGCCACGGCATAGCGCTCAATCCGGCGATACACACTTTTGTCCTTGAAAAATTTCTTGAATGGAAAGATGGCCGGCAGCGTGTTCACTTCAAGAATCCACGGATACAGGTCACTGCCCAGCGCGACGTCCAGGCCGATTTCTTTCAGCCGCGGGTAATCCTTCTGCAGCTGCTTCGCCGTGTCCACGCCAAGGGCATAAAGCTCCCTTTCGAGAGCATTGATTTGGCCTGGGGAAGCATGCTCTTTAAGCAGATCATCCAGCATCCCGATCGTGCCCCCGCTATGATAATTCGTGATGATTTTGTTTTTGGCGGCGACGCGGCCGATGATGCCCGTGGTTTCCCAGCTGCCATAAGGGGTCTTTTGCGTCAGAACCCTTAAATCAAACGAGCGGTCCCTAAATTTAAGCTTGGGGATCCCCTGCTGCAGCAGGTAAAGCTTCTGATGCGTGCGCGCGCGAATGGCTTTGTGAAGATCATCGAGAGAGGAGAATTCCTCGCTGCTGGTCACAAAGTTCAGCCGGTAATGCTCCGCCACGTTCCCTGCGGATTCATCCTGGTCATGGTTGGAATGGATATTTTCCGGTTCATGCAGTCGTTCGACACACATGACCCCATTGCCGTAAGTACCGGTATCGGGCTTAATATATACAAGCGAGTGTTGATTCAACATTTCGCCGAGGGCATTCCGGGAGTACTTTAGAGTGAGTGGAACATAACGTGTGATGTGGCTGTCACGAAGCAAAACCTTCGTTTTAGCCCATTTGCTTGAAACACGCTGAATGGCCAATATATTTCATCCTTTCCGCGAAAGTAGAGTCAACCGGGGAATGCGTAAAACATAGGACAAGGGAGCAAATGAGTGGTATAATATAAAGATGCGGTGATTTTAAAAGATGAGCCCTCAAAACAGCTCCCTTTGCCTATTAGTATATGTGCAGAGATGGAAGAAGGTAGGGCGAATCCCCATAGGTGATGAAGTTGGGCGGTTATGGGCTGGAAAACTGCCAAACGTTTAATTGTGCTCTTTTTGTGAAAGTAATATAATAAAGATTAGTGGATTTATCGTATTTTGTATCATCAAACGGTACTGCTCTCCTCCGGCAACCGGTGGTTTGCGGCATGCCGTTTTATGCTTGTATGGAACTGAGACTTTTATGGCATGAAGCACTGAACAGCCTGATCTTAAAGGGTCTTCAGCTCTGAGAGTCTCAGTTTGGATTGAATATAGATGCGTTGGTAAGTGAAATGGAGGAGGTCCATCATGGCGGAAGAAAATAATCCCCAGATTAAGGAACGGGACATTGGCACCGAGATGCGCGAATCCTTTATGGATTATGCGATGAGCATCATTGTAAGCCGGGCGTTGCCGGATGTGCGGGATGGTCTGAAGCCGGTACACCGTCGTGTGCTGTATGCCATGTCCGAGCTTGGCTTGTCCCCGGATAAACCGTTTAAGAAATCGGCAAGAATCGTCGGCGAGGTCATCGGTAAGTACCATCCGCATGGTGACGTGCCTGCTTATGAGACGATGGTCCGGATGGCTCAGGATTTTTCGATGCGTTACATGCTGGTCGAAGGCCACGGAAACTTTGGTTCCGTTGACGGCGATGCTCCGGCTGCGATGCGTTATACCGAGGCGCGCCTTTCGAAGATTGCGCAGGAGATGCTGCGCGACATTAACAAAGAAACGATTGATTTTACCGAAAACTATGACGGCGAAGAATTGGAACCGGTTGTGCTGCCTGCACGTTACCCGAATCTGTTGGTGAACGGCGTATCGGGTATTGCCGTCGGGATGGCAACGAATATACCGCCGCATAACTTGGGCGAGGTCATTGATGGGGCCTTGGCTCTCATCAAAGATCCTGATCTGACGTCGCTGGATTTGATGGATTACATTAAGGGACCGGATTTCCCGACGAGCGGCTATATTCTGGGCCGTTCCGGAATCCGTCAAGCCTATGAAACCGGACGCGGCTCCGTGACGATGCGGGCCAAGGCCGAAATAGAGGAGCACAACAGCAAGGCACGTATTATTGTGACCGAGCTTCCGTATCAGGTGAATAAAGCCCGTTTGGTTGAAAAGATTGCCGAGCTGGTACGCGAGAAAAGAATTGACGGCATAACCGACTTGCGGGATGAATCGGACCGCAACGGCATGCGGATCGTGATTGAGCTGCGCCGCGACGTGAATCCAAGCGTCATGCTGAACAATTTGTACAAGCATACGGCAATGCAGTCCACTTTCGGCATCAACATGCTGGCAATCGTAAAAAATGAGCCTAAGGTTCTGAGCCTGCGCGACGTGCTTCGCTATTATTTGGAGCATCAGGTAGAAGTCATTCGCCGGCGTACGGAATACGATCTGAAAAAAGCGGAAGCACGCGCACACATCCTCGAAGGATTGCGCGTAGCCCTGGATCATTTGGACGAAGTCATTTCGATTATCCGTGGCTCCCAGACGACCGATATTGCACGTGAGCGCTTGATTGAACGCTTCGGGCTCAGCAACGAGCAGACCCAGGCGATTCTTGAAATGCGGTTGCAGCGCCTGACAGGTCTGGAACGCGAGAAGATCGAGAGCGAATACCAGGAATTGATGGTCAAAATAGCGGAATACAAAGAAATTTTGGCCAACGAGCATCTGGTACTCGAAATCATCAGCAACGAGCTGCTCGAAATTAAAGAGCGCTTTGCCGATGAACGCCGTACCGAAATTACGGTGGGTGAAGAAAGCATCCTGGATGAAGACCTCATTCCGCGCGAGGAAGTGGTCATCACCATTACGCATACGGGTTACATCAAACGACTCCCTGCCAATACGTACCGCAGCCAAAAACGCGGCGGACGCGGTGTTGTAGGCATGGACACGAAGGATCAGGACTTTGTCGAGCATCTCTTCGTTACAAACTCTCACCACTACCTCATGTTCTTTACGGACCGAGGCAAGGTGTACCGGCTCAAGGCTTATGAAATTCCGGAGCTGAGCCGCACCGCGAGAGGTACGGCCATCATTAACCTGATTCAGATCGAGCAGGGAGAAACGATTAATGCCGTGATTCCGGTGGAAGAGTTTGAAAGCGACAAGTACCTGTTCTTCGTTACGCAGAGCGGGATCGTGAAGAAGACACCACTTGAGGATTACGTGAATATCCGCAAGGGTGGTCTGATTGCGATCAACCTTCGCGAAGACGATGCGCTGATCGAAGTCAAACTGACCGACGGACAGCGGGAAATGATCATGGGTACGGCGCAGGGCATGTCGATCCGATTCTCCGAGAACGATGTACGCTCCATGGGCCGCAGTGCGACCGGTGTCAAAGGAATCTCGCTGGACGCGAACGATCAGGTCATTGGCATGGACGTCGTTGAGAAGGATCTCGATGCGCTGATCGTAACATCTAAAGGTTATGGCAAGCGTACGCCTCTAAGCGATTACCGTTCCCAGACCCGAGGTGGTAAAGGGATCAAAACGATGAACGTTACCGATAAGAACGGTACGGTTGTCGGTCTGAAGGTTGTTAAACCGGATGAGGATCTGATGATCATTACCTCCAGCGGAACCTTGATCCGTACGAGCATCGAAGGCATCTCCCAAATGGGCCGCTATACGCAGGGTGTGAAGCTTATTAATATCCGTGAAGACGACTTCGTTGCAACGGTATGCCGTGCGGATAAGAGCGAGGAGCCTGAGGAAGGTGAAGAAGGGGACGAGTTCGAAGAGAATGGTATGAACCCTTCTGCTGTAGATGGAGAGCCTGTAGAGGCTTCCGAGAGCACTGGCGAGGCTGAAGATGGTGACGGAGAAGCTCCGAACGAAGAATAGATCAACAAGAATAGAGCTTGGCTTTTGAGACAATCAGAGCCAGGCTCTTTTTTATTCACACAGGATTGAATACATAAGCAATATGCGCTTGATTATGGATTGTACAGCCTTACTATACGTAATATAATGGTGTATATTGCCATTTATTCATAGGTGGAAGTTAGCGAGGTAATCGTGATGGCCAGCATATCAATTTTGGAATTAAAACCGGGAATAAAGCTATCCAAAGATGTACATACTCCACTGGGAGGACTGCTTCTACACAAAGGAACGGTATTGCTCCCGCGTGATCTGGATATTCTGCGAGCCTTTATGGTGCAGTACGTAGAAGTAGATACCGGAGAAGCAGAATCGAAACAAGGTCTACAGCCTAAGAAATCCCTACCCCAAAGTCAGCTGAGGGAGCAAGCCTCCATAGAGCAGCCCCCACCCGGCAAAGTCTCTTCGCTTCACGAGGAATACGACAAATTGATTTTGCTCGTCAAGAGCGCGCATCAGTCTGTCATTGCAGCTGAGCTGCCCATATATGAGCTGCGCAACCAGTTGGAAGCTGTGATAGCGCATATTAAGGACTACAATCCTTTGACGTTCGTGCCAAGGTCTATGAATGAGTACGACTATGTATACCATAATGCCGTACTTACTGCCCTTTCTTCCTTTCTTCTTTCCAAATGGAGCGGGCTTCAGCAAAAGGATTGGATGCAGGCAGCCTTTGCCGGACTGTTTCACGATATCGGTAACGCCAAGGTAGACCCGTCTATTTTGTACAAGCCGCAGCCGCTGACAGCGGCGGAGTTTGAAGAAATGCGCAGGCATACGACGTATGGCTACCAGATCCTTAAGAACGTAACTGCCATCAATGAGGGTGTAAGGCTTGCCGCACTGCAGCACCATGAAAAGGTGGACGGATCCGGCTATCCGCTCCGGCTGGATGGCAGCAAAATTCATATTTATGCCAAAATCGTCGGTATCACGGATATATTCCATGCCATGACGCTCAACAGGCTGTATAGAAAGTCGCAGTCGCCCTATTTGGTGTTGGAGCAGATTCATACAGAGGCTTTCGGGAAGCTCGATCCTGCGTTGGTTCAGATCTTTATCAAAAAGTCGACCGAGTTCCATCAAGGAACCGTCGTACGCTTGAGCAATGACCAGATTGGTGAAATTGTCTTTACGGACAGCAATAACCCCACGCGTCCCATGGTTTCGGTGGGAGGGGAAATCGTTAATCTGATTCAAAAAAGGCATCTATATATTGATGAAGTGATATCTTCAAAATAATGATGAAAAATCAACTGTATCTATATCTTATGTCTCAGTGAATTCATAAACGTGCAGACGAACTAAGTAGCTTCTACTTAGTTCAAACTTATAGTTGACTTAGTTAGCAAAGCTGTGTTATATTATTTCTTGTCCCCTTGAGGGCATGAATTAATAAGATGCAGCTTTGAAATGTTTCTTCAAAAAAAAGCTTGCATTAAAACGAAACACATGATATACTATGAAAGTTGCTGCTGAGCTAACTGAGCGGCTTCGAAAACGAAAGAATTTGATCTTTGAAAACTGAACAACGAGTGAGATACAGGTTTCGGTAACGAAACCGACCGCGAGATAATCCGGTTCATGACAACTGTCTGAATGGATTATTGAGCAAAACAATGAGATGTAACATCTCGTCAGTTTCAAAATGAGCTACAAACTTTCTTGGAGAGTTTGATCCTGGCTCAGGACGAACGCTGGCGGCGTGCCTAATACATGCAAGTCGAGCGGACTTGA
>NZ_JBQCKS010000002.1:714445-930307 GCF_051966755.1 Paenibacillus sp. SAFN-054 | reverse complement strand
AACCGGTATGGGGACAGTGTCAGGTGGGCAGTTTGACTGGGGCGGTCGCCTCCTAAAGAGTAACGGAGGCGCCCCAAGGTTCCCTCAGAATGGTTGGAAATCATTCGAAGAGTGCAAAGGCAGAAGGGAGCTTGACTGCGAGACCTACAAGTCGAGCAGGGACGAAAGTCGGGCTTAGTGATCCGGTGGTACCGCATGGAAGGGCCATCGCTCAACGGATAAAAGCTACCCTGGGGATAACAGGCTTATCTCCCCCAAGAGTCCACATCGACGGGGAGGTTTGGCACCTCGATGTCGGCTCATCGCATCCTGGGGCTGAAGTAGGTCCCAAGGGTTGGGCTGTTCGCCCATTAAAGCGGTACGCGAGCTGGGTTCAGAACGTCGTGAGACAGTTCGGTCCCTATCTGTCGTGGGCGTAGGAAATTTGAGAGGAGCTGTCCTTAGTACGAGAGGACCGGGATGGACGTACCGCTGGTGCACCAGTTGTTCCGCCAGGAGCATGGCTGGGTAGCTACGTACGGACGGGATAAGCGCTGAAAGCATCTAAGCGTGAAGCCCCCCTCAAGATGAGATTTCCCAGTATGTAAGACCCCTTGAAGACGACGAGGTAGATAGGTTGGAGGTGGAAGTGCAGCAATGCATGGAGCTGACCAATACTAATCGGTCGAGGGCTTATCCTAAAAAGTTTTCCGTAGGGAAACTTGCTTCGGAAGCGTTACGCTTTGCATCGGAGTAAGAGCTACGGAGACAATTTCTAAAATGTAAATTCGTTTCGTATCTAGTTTTCAGGTGATCAAAACCTGAATTAAATATTGTTCCCTGATAGCTCAGTTGGTAGAGCACTCGACTGTTAATCGAGTTGTCACAGGTTCGAGTCCTGTTCGGGGAGCCATTATGGAGAGGTGTCCGAGTTGGCCGAAGGAGCACGATTGGAAATCGTGTAGGCGCCAAAAGCGTCTCGAGGGTTCGAATCCCTCTCTCTCCGCCATTATAGTTTGGCCCGTTGGTCAAGGGGTTAAGACACCTCCCTTTCACGGAGGTAACAGGGGTTCGAATCCCCTACGGGTCACCATTTATATTAAAGATCTTTTCGGAGGCTTAGCTCAGCTGGGAGAGCATCTGCCTTACAAGCAGAGGGTCGGGGGTTCGATCCCCTCAGCCTCCACCACTATACCCCAAAAAGTGAAGTTAAAGCTTTGCAGCTTATTCCGAATACTTTAGGGGCCCAAGAACTAAATACATTATTACTGACGCGGGGTGGAGCAGCCCGGTAGCTCGTCGGGCTCATAACCCGAAGGTCGCAGGTTCAAATCCTGCCCCCGCAATTAATCTCCAAAAAGTGAAGAAATGCTTCATAGCATATTCCGAATACTTTCCGGGGATGTCATAAGGCCGTGGAACCGTGGTGTAGAGGCCTAACATGCCTGCCTGTCACGCAGGAGATCGCGGGTTCGAATCCCGTCGGTTCCGCCATTCATAACAAAGCTCCAGGGATGAGAATCCGAATATCGGGTTCGTCGGAGCATCAGCTTCGTTAGCGCTGCTTCGCAGTCTCGAACGAAGAGAGAGTATCCCGTCGGTTCCGCCATTCATAACAAAGCTCCAGGGATGAGAATCCCGTTCATAATTATTACACTGTGCCGGTGTAGCTCAATTGGTAGAGCAACTGACTTGTAATCAGTAGGTTGGGGGTTCAAGTCCTCTCGCCGGCACCATTATGGAGGCTTAGTGAAGTGGCTAAACACGGCAGACTGTAAATCTGCTCTCTACGAGTTCGGTGGTTCGAATCCATCAGCCTCCACCAGTATTTAGGGGCATAGTTTAAAGGTAGAACAGCGGTCTCCAAAACCGTTAGTGTGGGTTCAATTCCTGCTGCCCCTGCCACATTGTTTTTAGTGAAGTATATAGGTTTGATATGGCGGTCGTGGCGAAGGGGTTAACGCACCGGATTGTGGCTCCGGCATTCGGGGGTTCAAGTCCCCTCGATCGCCCCATTTATTTTCAAATCAACTGTTGGGGATTAGCCAAGCGGTAAGGCAACGGACTTTGACTCCGTCATGCATAGGTTCGAATCCTATATCCCCAGCCAGTTATGCGGACGTGGCTCAGCGGTAGAGCATCGCCTTGCCAAGGCGAGGGTCGCGGGTTCGATTCCCGTCGTCCGCTCCAATTATTATATGGCGCCATAGCCAAGTGGTAAGGCACAGCTCTGCAAAAGCTTTATCCCCAGTTCGAATCTGGGTGGCGCCTCCATTACAACTTCACATGCGCCCTTAGCTCAGCTGGATAGAGCGTTTGACTACGAATCAAAAGGTCAGGAGTTCGAATCTCTTAGGGCGCGTATTATCTTCACTTGCTGGTGTGGCGGAATGGCAGACGCGGCGGACTCAAAATCCGCTTCCGGCGACGGAGTGGGGGTTCAAGTCCCTTCACCAGCATTGATGAATCGAAAAACCTTCATCTGAATAATCAGATGAAGGTTTTTTTGTGCAAGAATTGGGTAGTAAAGGATGTCCACAATTTTTGCACAAGCTGTTATGAATATTTTATTTTTTTCCAAGCCTGCTCCTATAAAATTTATGAACAATCAGTAAGTAAACTTATTGTATAATATAGAAAACCAAAATGCCGAATGGGGGACAGCCGATTGAACGTTCATTACGCAGCAGCCTGCAGCTGGAGTGTGGGTCGATTTTCAGGGCAATACAATATGGAAGCGCTTCAAATGCAACTAACAATGAGTATACATGATGTGACAATGGATGCACCACATGTAATGATGAATTGTCCCGGAGTGGAGGGTGATTCTGCATGAAAAGGACGTGGCTGCTGGGATTCGGATTTTTTAGCATCAGCATCACCTGGGCATTGTACAATGCCTTTGTTCCTTTCTTTCTCGATCCTTATCTGAAGAGTGCAGCATTGATTGGTTTTATGATGACGATCGACAATTATTTCGCCCTGTTCCTGCAGCCCTGGATTGGTAACCTTAGCGATAAGACGAATACCCGCTTCGGCAAGCGCATGCCGTTTATGATGATCGGAATGCCGCTCGCAGCGGTGTTTGTAATACTCATTCCCTTACATACGAGCTTGATTACACTTGTTCTATTCATGATGCTGATGAACCTCTCCATGAGTGTGTACCGATCGCCTACGGTCGCCTTAATGCCGGATATCACGCCGGATCATCAGCGCACGAAAGCAAACGGGATCATTAACTTCATGGGTGGCTTTGGCGGCATTTTGGCTTTCGGTGCCGGATCGATATTGTATGGAGCGAATCCTGCTTTCCCATTTGTGGCGGCAGCGATCATTACCTTAATCTGTTTATTCATATTGGTTCGTTTCATTAAAGAGAAGAGGGACGTCATCGTATCGCTGCCTGTGGAGAAGCAGCCTAGAATTAAACTGAAGGGCGAACTGGACCGCACGACCGTGCTGCTGCTTATTGCGATCTTTTTCTGGTTCGTGTCTTATCAGGGGGTCGAGGCGATGTTTACCCTATATGGTAAGCATCATATGGGATTATCCGAAAAAGCGGCGGGATTCTCGCTCACGTTCTTTTCCTTGTTCTTCGTATTGTTCGCGATTCCAAGCGGATGGCTCGGAAACCGGTATGGCAAAAGGAAAATCATTATCTCAGGCGTCATCGGCTTGTTCCTCGTGTTTGCCGCCATTCCGCTGGCGAAGACGCTCCTTCTGCTCAGGCTCCTTCTTGCCTTGGGCGGCATGTGCTGGGCCTTGATCAACATCAACTCCTATCCATTCGTCGTATCGATCGGGAGCGAAACAAGCATCGGGACGCGGACGGGACTGTACTATCTGGTATCTTCGCTCGCGGCCATTGCTTCGCCACCGCTACTGGGCTGGTTCATCGATCAGTTCGGCTATGGCTCCTTATTCATCTATGCTTCCTGTGGCATGCTGGTCGCGCTTTTGTTCATTACGCTCGTAAAGCATCACGGGAAAAGCGCAGAGGTACCGAAGGAAGCGGTGCAGGCGAATATCTAAACGCTGGTGTTAGAGCAAACATACCTAACTTCGTCGCCTAAGGGGCGTTGGATCCAATCCAGCGCTCCTTTTGCGTTTGAGGGCATTTTGCCGGGGAGAGGTTCATTGAGATGCGATACCGGATAGCCTTAGGTCTGAAACGTTCCCCGTCTAAGGTCCAGTACGAAAAACCGTCTGCAGTCTGTTTTGGAAAACGGCCGAACCACCTAAAATAAAGACATAAGGTTGATGCAATGAAAGGAAGTGAGAAATGCATGAAAAACCGCAACAACGGAACAGCAATCGTATTAATCGTCATCGGGGCCCTGATGCTCCTCGGATTGTTCGCACCTCTGTTTGGTAAACTGATTGGCCTGCTCTTCCCGATCCTGATGATCGTGCTTGGTTATTACGGTATCCGCAGAGGCAGAGTGGTGATCGGTACCATCATCCTCGGGTTCGGTATCCTGTCCCTGCTGGCGAAACTGTCCTGGTTCATCGGACCGCTGCTCGGCATCGCGCTGGTGATCTTCGGAATCTCCCTTCTGAAGGGAAAAAGAAATTCCTACTAACATAAATAAACTTCGACGAGGAAAAAAACGAATAAGGAGGGGCTACACAAGATGAGTGTTTTTCGCCGGGTGCGGGATATCACCGCAGCTAATTTAAATGAACGTTTGGAACAAAGTCAGGATCCGGTTCGGCTGATCGATCAGTTTCTGGCAACTACGCGGGAAGACATTGTCGAAGCAGAGAAGCTGGTACAGCAGTCTACGGCACATATGAGACAACTGAAGCAGCAGGTGGACCAAGCGGAGTCGATGAAGAACAAGCGTGAAGAGCAGGCGCTACTGGCCTTGAAGGCCGGGGAGGATCATCTCGCCAAGCTGGCTCTGCAGGAAAAGATCATTTACGAAGAAAAGCTGGAGCAATACAGCGAACTGCTGGATACCACGAAACGGTCTCTGATCGATCTGGAAAGCCAGCTGAACGACCTCAAAATGGAGTATCAAACTGTATACAACAAACGCCAATATTATGCAGCCCGCATGGAGACGTTACGGCTCCAGCAGCGCATGAACCAGCGGATGGACGGCTACGGCGGCGGGCAGGACGTTCCAAAGATGTTCAACCGCCTCGAAGACCGGATCTCCGATTGGGAGCTTGAAGCACAAAGCCTTCGCGATCTGCGCCGTATGGGTCAACAGTACTTAGATCAGGCCAGCGAAACAGTATCCGGCATTTTGGAAAAGGAACTGGCCCGGTTGAAACAAAAGCTGAACAACAGCGGAAAGGAGTAACATCATGAGCAAACTCTACCGTTCGACGCGGGATAAGATGGTCACGGGACTTTGCGGCGGACTGTCGGAGACGATCGGCATCGATTCCACGCTGCTGCGGATTCTGTTCATCATCTCGATTTTCTTCACGGGTGGAACTACGCTGTTCATTTATTTCATCGCTTCCTTGGTTGTGCCGAAAGAGCCGGTGCCTCCATACAATCCGTATGGACCAGGCCCGGGTCCCGGAGCAGGCGGCTATTATGGCGGCCAGCCCGGAAATAACGGTTACTTCGGAGGAAATGGCGGTTACGGAGGTAACGGTGGCTACGGCGGCCCATCCTTCGACCCAAGAAGCAAATATAATGATCCGTCTTTTGGCAGCAGACCTGCCGGAAGCTTCTCTTCCCAAGCATCCAATCTGGATGCCATGATGGAAGACATTGAGAAAAAGGCTATGAAGAAAGAGCTGGAAGAACTGAAGAAAAAATTGTCCAAATACGAGAAGGGAGAAGTGTAAAACATGGGAGTATTTAAAAGATTGAAAGATATGACAAAGGCGTCGGTCAATGAATTGCTGGATAAAGTAGAGGATCCAATCGTTATGCTGAACCAATATCTCCGCGATATGGAGGCTGAAATTCACGAGGCTGAGGTGACGGTTGCGAAGCAAATGGCTAACGAACGCCGCATGAAGCAGCGCGTGGAGGAAGCCGAGAAAATGTCCGTGCAGCGTGAGTCGCAAGCCGAGCTTGCCCTCAAGAATGGTCAGGAGGAAGTTGCACGCAAGCTTTTGGAAGAAAAAATCTACTTCGATCAAAAGATCGGCGAATACCGCGATCTGCATGCGCAGTCCGAAACTCAAGCCAAAGAGCTGGTACAGCAGCTGCATGACATGAAAGACGAATTCTACAAAATGCGCAACAAACGCAACGAATTGGTGACACGTGCACAAATGGCGAAGGCCAAAAAGCAAATGTCCCAAATCAACAGCCTGCATACGATCGAAAGCGGCAGTGCATCCCTTGGATTCCACCGCATGGAAGAAAAAATCATGCAGCTGGAAGCGGAAGCCGATGTCATGCGTGCCCCTTACCGTCCGGCAGCAAGCACATTCACGAGTCCTGAGGATGCCGAAAAGCAGTTGAAGGTGGAAGAGCAGCTGAACGCGTTGAAGAGCAAGATGAACCCTTCAAGCAGCACATCCAAAACAACGAAAGAATAAGTATTCACAATATAGGGCAGTATGATATGCTATGAAAAGTGAATAATGAGCAAATTCTTTTGTTCGATTCAAAAGAGGAGAGCCATATTGGTGTGATAGCCTGCACCATATGGCTTTTCAAACTTTACTATAGCTATAAGCAGACATCACAAGGAGGTGCGGCATGGACAATAGAAATCGCGTGATTGCGGTTATACTCATCGGCGTTGGCCTTCTCATGCTGGTCGGCAAGTGGGTCGGGTTCTTTACCATCGTCGCACTCCTGTTCTTGCTCATGGGAATCTATACGATTCGCGGCGGTAAGGTGAAAAGAGGCTATCGCTTGCTGGCGGTCGGCGCTATTTTGCTGCTGCTGGATCATTTAATGATGGTGCTTGGCATCGCGCTCTTATCCTTGGGATTCTTTTTTGTCAAAGCGAAGAAGGTGCAGCCGAAGGAAGGTTTCGTTCAAAAACAGAATTTTTCGTCGCATTTCGACTGGGACCAGCAGCCTTGGGTCATGCGCAGCATGAGCGTTTGGCATGTGCTTGGAGAGGCGGATCTCGACCTGTCGCTGGCCATGCCGGAAGACAAGGAAACCGTGATGATGTTTCAGGGCATTATGGGCGACATGGATCTTCATGTTCCCGAGTATTATGGCGTAGAGATCGAGGCGTTCGTGCTGTTTGGTTCCATCGATTTCCGCGGACATCGGGATAACGGCATGATGAACCGGCTGAACTGGAAATCGCCTAACTACGATACCAGCGATCAAAAAGTGAAGTTTATCGTTTCATATCTCGTTGGAGATTTGGACATTCACATATCCTAAAAAAGGGGGTACCCCGCATGAAATCAAAGAAGCCGGTCAATATGGTCTCCCGGAGCATGGGCGAGGGGGCCCTTCTTTCTTTTGTACTGCTGCTGATTATTTTGTACGTGATGTATACATACGGTTATTTGGCTCCATTCGATTCTTGGACAAGAGTGGTGCAGGCGGTGACAACGCTGATTCTCGTTCCGATAGGAATCGGGGCGGTATACGGCTTTTACCAAAGCTATCGTACGAAACGAAGATTGGAAATGCTGCGGGATACGCTGCTCTCCTGGGAAAAGGGAAATTTGACCCGGGATGTTCCGGAGCTTGGCTTGGATGAGGTGGGACGTCTTGGGGAGCAGCTTGGACGGATCAGCAAAAAATGGGAGGAGCAGGTCACCTCGCTGCAGCGCCTGTCCACCAATAATGCGCAGCTTGCCGAGCAGGCAAGGGTGTCCGCCATTGTGGAAGAACGCCAGCGCCTTGCGCGCGAGCTGCATGATGCAGTGTCGCAGCAGCTGTTCGCGATTTCGATGACGGCAACGGCGGTGGGGCGGACGCTCGCGAAGGATTTTGACAAAGCGCAGCGCCAGGTAGCTCTGATCGAAGAGATGGCTGCGGTAGCGCAGTCGGAGATGAGGGCGCTTCTGCTTCATCTGCGGCCGGTGTACCTGGAAGGCAAGCCGCTTGAGCAGGGCTTGAAAGAACTCGTGAAAGAGCTTAAGGTTAAGGTACCGATGGATATCGTGTTTGAGATGGATACAGGCATTCATCTGCTGAAAGGGATCGAGAACCATCTGTTCCGGATCATTCAGGAAGCGATGTCCAATACGCTGCGGCATGCCAAGGCGGAAAAAATGGAAATCCGGATTCATCAAAAGCAGGATACCGTCTGGGTGATGCTGCGTGACGATGGCCAGGGTTTCGAGCTGGATGAGAAAAAACAGGCCTCTTATGGCCTTTCCAATATGCAGGAACGAGTGAATGAAATCGGCGGCTCCATTCAATTCATCACCGCTCCCGGCAAAGGAACGCGAATCGAAATTACGATTCCGATCGTAAATGAAGACAAGGGAGGGGATGACGAACATGGAGGAGTTGGAAAAGCCGGAAATTAAGGTGCTGCTCGTGGATGATCACGAGATGGTGCGCATCGGCCTCGCGGCAGTGCTCGGCACGGAAGACGGAATTGAAGTCGTAGGCGAGGCTGGAAGCGGCGAGGAGGGCATCCGCCTGGCGCGCGAATATAAGCCCGATGTGGTCCTCATGGATCTGGTCATGGACGGCATGGACGGCATCGAAGCGACAAGGCAGCTGCTCAAGCTGTATCCGGATTGCAAGGTCATCGTGCTGACCAGCTACCTAGACGATGAGAAGATGTATCCGGTTATTGAGGCAGGAGCGTTCAGCTACCTGCTGAAAACGTCCAGAGCGAGCGAGATTGCCGAAGCCATACGCGCAGCGGCGCGCGGACAATCGGTATTGGAATCCCAGGTGGCGTCCAAAATGATGAACCGTTTCCGTCATGCGGAGTCGGAGGCCCCGGCCCACAAAGAGTTGACCGAGCGGGAAATGGATGTACTGCGGCTGCTGGCGCAGGGCAAATCGAATCAGGAAATCGCCGATGATTTAATTATCGGCATTAAGACGGTCAAGTTCCATGTCACGAACATTCTTGCCAAGCTGGGCGTGGATGACCGGACGCAGGCCGCGATCTATGCTTACAAAAATGGGCTTGCCGAATAAAACCATAGAAATGGATTCGAAAAAAGCACCCATGCGACTTGGGGTACCCTTTTACAGGTGCCTGAAGAATCGCACATGGGTGCATTTTTGTAGGTTTAGATCAGGAAGAGCAGAGCCAGCGTAGTCAGGCCCAGGGCGAGACCAGCGCCGTAACCATAGCCTGGATAACCGAAGCCATACCCATACCCATATGGCGGGTAAAATGCTTTAACCTGGGCTTTGGGGTTGACGACGGGGCCATGCTTTTTGGTGGCTGCAGGCCGCTTTTTGCTCGATTTAAGGTTGGCAGCATGAAGAGTTGACTCTTCCTCACCGTTCAATATGATGTGACCATCTTTACAATGCGTTAATCTTCCAACGTAAGTTCTTCCGTCATGAAGGCACGCAAGAACCATTTTACCGCGATGCTGACTGATGTTTTCAGACGTAAGGGGGTAAATAGGGATCATGTAAGGGTCAATCCTCCCTCTTCTATTTTTGTTAACAATGTATTCAAGCTTAGGCGTTGGCGCCATGGTTATTCACCCATTTATCCGTGTGCGTAGAGGAGTATAAAAGTCTCGGAAATCGGACATCCTTTTTAGTAGATTCATAGTTTATGAATGAAGGGGATGGTGACGATGAAGGCAACTGCCAAGCTGATCGGGATGGGCCTGATCTGTGCAGCCGTTATGGGATTCGCATGGGGGGACTTTTGGAACGGCGTAACACAGGCGGAAGCTAGGGAGGCCACTGAGCTGCAAACGCTGCTGGACCTTGGTCAGGACATGATAGACCAGCCGCAGCGCGTCGTCATCAAATGGCAGGGAGAATGGGACGCAAGCGGGCAAAAGAATACGAAAGCCGCAGCCCGGAACCTGAGTCAATCGCTTGAACTGCCGCCCGTAGCCGAATTAATGGAAGACGGTCACAAAACTTATCGCGTGCTGGACGAGAAAAATAACGTTAATATACGCTTCAATTGGCAGGAAATAAACCCGGATCAAAGCTACATTATCATCCAGCTGGAGGCTGAGGCGGCTAAAGGGTGGGATGATCTAACGGACTTGCAGCAGGAATTCGGCGAAAAAATGCGGAATGCAGGCATTGACGCAAAATGGAATGCATCTTTGCAGGGAACGGGTAATAAAGAAGGGAACGCGGCCGACACGATGAACCGGATCGAAGGAAGCTTGGCTCGCAGTCTTGATGCCGTACCGATGGAAACCTATGAAGACGAGACGACGGTAAGTAATGCGTACCAGGTGCCTTCGCTGAGCTCACGCGTACGAAGCGGGAATACGTGGCTGAACATGCAGGTGGCTGTCCACGAGGACGAGACAAGCGGAGAAAACCGCGTTACGATTGGGCTTCCCGTCATTACGATTGAATATTGAACCCCGGATACTCCCGTCAAAGGATGGCTATAATATCGGAGTGATTTTGTAAGAAAACGGATGGCATCATTTTCATGAATATGCTAAAATGACGTAACATCATTTTTAACCTGTCTTGAAAAGCCTGTAGGAGTGCAGGCATTCCTTTTTTGTATAAAAAAATACACTATACTACATAGGAAAGAATGAGGGCCATGGCTGAAAATCAAAATTTAGAAACGTTGCAGACACCAGGCGCTGTATTTTTTATTTTTGGAGCAACCGGAGACTTGGCAAAACGCAAGCTGTTTCCGGCAATTTATAGTTTATACCGTGAAGGAAAGTTAGCCGAAGACTTCGCCGTCATCGGTGTTGCGCGGCGTCCGCGTACGCAGGAAGAATTCCGTGAGGACATTTACAACTCCATCCAGGAATTTTGCCGTTATAAGGCTGAGAACAACGAGGATTTCAAGTCCTTTGCCCAGCATTTCGAATTTAAGTCCCTGGATATCAACAATGTGGACGGATTCCGCGAGCTGAATGAACAGACGATCGCTTTGGAAGAACGTTTCCGTATCCCGGGCAATCGCATCTTCTATCTGGCGCTTGCGCCTGAGCTGTTCGGAAGCGTGTCCTTCAACCTGAAAAAGGGAGGCATGCTGGACGGTGCCGGCTGGCAGCGTCTCGTGATCGAGAAGCCTTTCGGCTACGACCTGAAATCGGCCGAAGAGCTGAATGAACAAATCCGCCAGGTGTTCAAGGAAGAAGAAATTTACCGGATTGACCATTATCTCGGCAAGGAAATGGTTCAGAACATCGAAGTGATCCGTTTCGCCAATGCTTTCTTTGAACCGCTCTGGAACAATAAGCATATCTCGAACATTCAGATCACACTCGGCGAGACCGTCGGCGTCGAAGAACGCGGCGGCTATTACGATCATGCCGGAGCGCTGCGCGACATGGGTCAGAACCATATGCTACAAATGCTCACGATGGTCGCCATGGAACCGCCAAGCCGCTTGCTTCCGGAGGATATCCGGGACGAGAAGGTGAAAGTCCTTCGCTCGCTTCGTCCGTACGCTAACGATGATGAAGTGAAGAAGAATGTCGTTCGCGGCCAGTACGTTCAGGGAAGCTCGCGCGGTCGCGATTTACCTGCTTACCGCGATGAAGATAAAGTTGATCCAGAGTCCAATACCGAGACTTACTTCATGGCCCGCGTATTCGTGGATAACTTCCGCTGGGCCGGAGTTCCTTTCTATATCCGGACAGGCAAGCGGCTCCCGGTGAAAACGACCGAGATCGTGGTGGAATTCAAAGGGATGCCGAACAACGTCTACCTGGGTCAGAAGCATAAGCTGGAACCGAATCTGCTCGTCATCCGGGTCAATCCGATGGAAGGCATCTATGTCAAAATCAATGCCAAGAAGCCGGGCTCGGAATCGGAGATCGAACCGCTGGCGATGGATTTCTGCCAAAGCTGCATGGTGGGCATCAACTCGCCGGAAGCTTACGAACGCCTGCTGCATGACGCAGCGCGCGGGGATTCGACCTATTTCACCCGTTGGGACGAGGTTGCGTCCGCATGGTCCTTCGTTGACCGCATCGCAGAAGCCTGGAAGCAAGACGCAGAAGGCCCTTGCCAATATCCGGCAGGCTCATGGGGACCGAAAGAAGCGGATCAGCTGCTTGCGGAAGACGGCTTCCACTGGTGGCCCGTCAACGGTCAGGACGAGGATAACGTCGTTTGGCAGGTTAACAAATAAATACATTGAAAATAATCATCCTCATGCAGCTTATGCATGGGGGTGATTTGCGTAGGGAATGTGGTACAATAATAGACATGACTTTAGTGATGAAGGGAATAGTGAAATGAGCAAAGCGATAGATCAAGCCTTGCAGCAGGAAGTCGATAAGCGAAGAACCTTCGCCATCATTTCCCACCCGGATGCGGGTAAAACGACATTGACGGAAAAGCTGCTGCTGTTCGGGGGCGCCATCCGGTTAGCCGGTACCGTCAAAGCCCGTAAAGCCAGCAAGCATGCAACCAGTGACTGGATGGAGATTGAAAAACAGCGGGGGATTTCGGTAACGTCTTCCGTGATGCAGTTTGATTATATGGGACACCGTATCAACATTCTGGATACACCGGGTCACCAAGACTTCAGTGAAGACACCTACCGCACATTGACCGCCGCGGATAGCGCCGTCATGCTGATTGACGTGGCCAAAGGCGTCGAAGCGCAGACCATCAAGCTTTTTCAGGTGTGCGCGAAGCGTGGAATTCCGATCTTCACGTTCATCAACAAATTGGACCGCGAAGGGCGCAACCCCTTCGAGCTGATGGAAGAGCTTGAGCAGGTGCTCGGCATCCGCTCTGTACCGATGAACTGGCCGATCGGCACCGGACGCGATCTGTGCGGCGTATATGACCGGATGAAAAATCAGGTGGAGCTGTTCCAAGGCAATGACCACTCCACCATCCAAGTGCAGAAGGTAGAAGACTACAACGATCCGATCATTCGCGAGATGGCTGGCGATTATCTTCATGACCAGTTGTGCCAGGATTTGGAGCTGTTGGACGTTGCCGGCGATCCGTTTGACATGGAGAAGGTGCTGAAAGGCGAATTGACGCCGGTATTCTTCGGCAGTGCCATCAACAACTTTGGCGTGCAGACCTTCCTGGAGAACTTCCTGCAGCTGGCTCCGAAGCCGCAGCCGCGCAGCAGCACGGCCGGGCAGATCGAGCCTTCGGACGAAAAGTTTGCCGGGTACATTTTCAAAATTCAGGCAAACATGAATCCTGCCCACCGCGACCGGATCGCTTTCATGCGGATCGTATCGGGCAAATTCCAGCGCGGCATGAGCGTGAAGCACATACGTGTGGGCAAGGACATCAAGCTGTCGCAGCCGCAGCAGTTTCTGGCACAGGACCGGGATATCGTCGAAGAAGCGTATCCGGGCGACATTATCGGTCTCTTTGACCCGGGAATTTTCCGGATCGGGGATTCGCTCAGCCAAGGCAGCGAAGTGGTATTCGATGAACTGCCGACATTCTCGCCGGAGATTTTTGCTAAAGTCACGGTGAAGAACGCCCTGAAGCATAAACAGTACCAGAAGGGGATCGACCAGTTGACCGAGGAGGGCACCATTCAGGTGTTCCGCACCGTCAGCTTCGAGGATACCATTCTTGGCGTCGTCGGCCAGCTCCAGTTCGAAGTGTTCGAATACCGGATGAAGGGCGAGTACGGCGTCGATGTGCAGCTGCAGCGGATGCCTTACCAATTCGCACGCTGGATCGTCGACAAGGATATCGATGCAAGCAAATTCCGCATCAACTCGACGCTGGTGACGGATAAGAAGGGCAATTACGTCGTCCTGTTCGAAAATGAATACGCGATGCGTACAGCCATGGAGAAGTTCCCGAATGCCAAGTTCCTGGATACGGCTCCTTAATAGATCGTCAAAAACCCCCCGCGGCCTTCGCGGAGGGTTTTTGGTTTTGCGCTTTAGGATTCTAGGTCAGCGGACCCGGAGTCACGGTCTTCAAATGCTCCTGCACGATTTGGACCAGTTCATCCTGTTTTGACTTATCTATGTTCTTCCAGATCATTTCGAAAATGACGCCCAGTCCAGGCAAAGCCTGCTCCGGTCCGTCGACCGAGCCCTCGATCATCCCGCGGAGATCCGCATCATTGCTGCCATGCACCTTATGAATGATGGCCTGGCGCAAATCAAGTGTTATCGGCAATTGTTTTCCCTCCATTCGCAAAGTCATGATGCCTTCATAATGTTCCCCGGGGATCACGCCAAAATTCAAGTTTTTCGTGCTCTGTGATATAATAATCAGGATAGACTTCTATAACCCGGGGGGTTAACAAATGGCGAAGAAGCAGTACGCCGTCATAGGAATGGGGCGCTTCGGATTTAGTGTAGCCAATGCACTTAGCGAGATGGGCTTTGACGTTTTGGCCATTGATTCGGATGAACAGCGAACCCAGGCGGTTTCCAATATTGTAACGCATGCCGTATCGGCGGATTCCACGGACGAAGAAGCGCTGCGGGCGCTTGGAATCCGCAATTTCGACGTCGTGGTCGTCGCGATCGGCGAAGATATCCAATCCAGCATCTTGACGACGCTTATTCTGAAGGATATCGGTGTGGAGACGATCATCGTCAAAGCGCAAAATGAGCTGCACGGCAAGGTACTGAACAAAATCGGCGCGGACAAGGTCATTTATCCGGAGCGGGACATGGGCATGCGGGTTGCGCATCATCTCACCTCCCCGAATATTTTGGACTACATCGAAATTTCCGACGATTACAGCATTCTCGAAATGAAGGCTTCACAAGATATGGTAGGGAAAAACCTCAAGGAGCTTGATGTGCGCGCCCGTTTCGGCTGCAACGTTATGGCGATCAAGAGGGGAAATAAAATGAACATTTCGCCGTACGCGGATGATCGGCTCGAAGAAGGCGACATTCTTGTCATCGTCGGCGAAAAACGTGATTTGACGAAGCTGGAGCTTGCGTATCCAAAGTGAGCCCGCGGGGCAACTTAAGTTCATCCGCATGGCTTGAGAAGGACGGTATTCATGGATATTTTATCAACGCAGAATCTCCGCGTGAAAGAGTGGGCGCAGCTGCTCGAGAAGAAGCACAGGGACAAGCAGCATAAGTACATTATCGAGGGCATTCATTTGGTGCATGAGGCGCTCCGGTCGGGTGCCGACCTGGAGTGCGTCGCCTTTGACGTCGAGCAGGGCATTCCATCGGAGCTGTCGCCCCTCGCGGGAACGGGCACGGAAGTGGAATGGATAGGTGTTTCCGCTGCCGTCATCGCCAAGTGCTCGGATACGAAAACGCCGCAGCCGGTATTCGCGGTTGTCCGGAAGCAGTCGGCGGATCTGGGCATGCTTTTGAAGCGGAATAACAGTCTGGTCATCGTTCTGGACGGCGTCCAGGACCCCGGCAACGTCGGCACGATTATCCGTACGGCGGACGCGGCAGGTGCGGACGGCGTGATCGTCGGCCGGGGCTCGGCGGATATATATAACCCGAAAACGATCCGTTCCACCATGGGTTCGATATTTCATCTGCCTGTTGTGGAAGGGGATCTGATGGAGCTTCTGCCAGAAGCCAAGGCTGGCGGCGTGCGCATCGTAAGTACGAGCCTGCAGGCAACGTCGACCTGCTACGGGTACGATTTTACGAAGGCCTCGTGGCTGCTCGTCGGCAATGAAGCGAAAGGCGTATCCGCTGCTGCGCAGCAGCTGGTGGATGATGCGCTGATCATCCCGATGAAGGGACAGGCGGAATCGCTGAACGTGGCGATGGCTTCGACAGTCATGCTGTTCGAGGCGATGCGGCAGCGGGATTTTAACGAAATCAATTGAACGAAAGAAAGCAGCATTTGTTTTATAAATAAACGACAGAAAGCTATTCGCGGTGTGAATGGCTTTCTTTTTTTGGGTTTGCAAGGGTTTCTGGTTCGTTTGGCGGATTTTTTTTCCAACATAATCATGTAGGCTAGGGTGGACATCCTGAATCAGTCTTCATGCAAGCGTTTACGGTGTTGGGAGGGACTCATATGGTTAATAACATAGGGGTTGTGTTCACCAAGCATGGACAGACTTTTAAAGAACTGGCGGCTTACCGACGATCTGCCATGGCACAACCCCCGCCTGGCATGCATATTGGCATAACTACAAAATAATGGAGAGTGGCTGAAGTGTCGGTACAAAAGGAACATCATGTCGTTGTGGATTACGGCGACCCGGCGGTTACGAACGGCGTTTCCGTCTTCGATGCACGATTCGACGAGCTTTTCGCCTACGACGGCGATGATCTTGGCGTACGCTATACGCCTGAAGAAACAAAATTTCGGCTCTGGGCTCCTACCGCTTCCGAGGCGAAGGTGCTGTTATACCCGGTATGGGACTTCATGTTTGCGGAAGAGATGGAGATGACAAGGGACGTACAGGGGACGTGGACGCTCCGGCTGGAGGGAGACTACAAGGGAATCGGTTACAGGTACAAGGTGAAGGTCGGCGAGCAGTGGAATGAAGCGGTGGATCCTTATGCTGCGGCCGTCGGTATTAACGGGGACCGGGGAGCGATCATAGATATTCAAGCGGCGAATCCCAATCGCTGGACGGAAGATAAGCCTCCACTGGATTCGCCTACAGATGCGGTCATTTACGAGCTTCATCTGCGCGACTTATCGATTCACCCGAGCAGCGGCATTACCCATGCCGGCAAATATCTCGGACTTGCCGAGGAAGGCACCCGCGGACCGAAAAACATCCCGACCGGACTGGATCATATTCGAAGTCTTGGGGTGACGCATGTGCAGCTCCTGCCCGTATATGATTATGCTACCGAAAGCGTCGACGAGTCAAAGCTGGACCAGCCGCAGTACAACTGGGGCTACGATCCGAAAAACTATAATGCGCCCGAGGGCTCTTATTCCACGGATCCATATGAGCCTGCGGTGCGGATTATCGAAATGAAGCAGATGATTCAAACGCTGCATGACAAAGGCCTGCGCGTAATCATGGATGTGGTGTACAACCATGTGTATGACTGGTATCTGATCAATTTTACGAAGCTCGTTCCGGGCTACTATTTGCGTTATCAAAGCGATGGTACGCTCTCGGACGGAGCATCCTGCGGCAATGAATTCGGATCTGAGCGGAAAATGGTCCGCAAGTTTATCGTCGAGTCCATTCTTCATTGGGTGCGTGAATACCATATCGACGGCTTCCGTTTTGATCTGATGGGGCTGCTCGATGTAGACACGATGAATGAAATTCGCCGCAGACTGGATGAAATCGATCCTTCCATCATCGTGATCGGCGAAGGCTGGAATATGGACACCGTACTTCCGGCCGAGAAACGGGCGAACCAGTCCAATGCCCGGCTGCTCCCGCGAATCGGACATTTCAATGACGGGTTCCGCGATGCCATCAAGGGCAGCATCTTCATGCATGAGAATAAGGGATTTGTTAGCGGGGCCAGCGGCTTTGAGAATGATATCCGCAAAGGAATTGTAGGCGGAATCGAATATAACGGAAGGCTGAGACAGTATGCGGAAGAGCCGATCCAATGCGTCAATTACGTGGAATGCCATGATAACCATACGTTGTGGGACAAGCTTGTTCTGTCTACGGAAGGAGTAAGCGAGGAAGAGCGCGTGAACATGCATCGTTTGGCATCGGCCTTGATTCTGACGAGCCAAGGTGTTCCGTTCATCCATGCCGGCCAGGAATTTATGCGGACCAAGCAGGGCGTGGAGAACAGCTATAAATCGCCGGACGAAATCAACTGGCTGGATTGGGAGCGCTGTGCGGCGCATCTCGGTGACGTAAAATACATGCAGCAGCTTATCCGGCTCCGCAAGGAGCATCCGGCTTTCCGGCTGCGGAGTGCTGCCCAGATCCGGGAGCATCTTCATTTCGAAGAGTCGCCTGCAGGCAGCGTAGCTTATACGCTGCGTGAGCATGCCGGTGGCGATTCCGCCAAGCATCTATACGTGCTTTATCACGCGAAGGCAGGAGAAACGCAGGTCGAGCTGCCTGCCCTGGGGTCCTGGAGCCCACGGTTCGGGGAAGAACAGGTTCAGGAATTAAGAGCAGAGCAATTGACTGTTGCCGGCATCGGTATGGTTGTGCTCATGATTGAATAGGAGAAAGGGAGCTGCCCGGTCAATGGACCCGAGGGACAGCTCCCTTTAAACTATACGCCGGAATAGGCCATAAATCCGCCATCCACCGGGATCACCGCACCCGTCACGAATCCCGAAGTGGTCTCGTCGACGAGCCACAGCAGCGTTCCGAGCAGATCCTCGGGGACGCCGAAGCGGCGCATAGGCGTGTGGGCAATGATTTTAAGCGAACGCTCGGTAAGTGATCCATTCTCATCCAGCAGCAGCTTCCGGTTCTGCTCCGTCAGGAAAAAACCGGGGGCTATCGCATTCACGCGAATGCCCGATTCTGCCAGATGCACGGCAAGCCACTGGGTAAAGTTGTTGACGGCTGCCTTGGCCGCGCTGTAGGCGGGCACTTTCGTCATCGGAGACGGGGCGCTCATGGAGGAGATATTCAGCACGACCGCACCGGAACGGCCCAGCATGCCGCGGGCGAAAACCTGCGTCGGAATCAGCGTGCCTACGAAATTCAGATCCAGCACCTGCCGAAAGCCCGGGATGCTTAAGTCGAAAAAACTGGTGATGTCCACCGGGTCCAAGTCCTCCATGCGAAAGGTCTCATGTGTTGTATTGGCGCTCGGGTGATTGCCGCCTGCTCCATTAATGAGAATGTCGCAAGGGCCGAAAGCTGCAAGCACGGCTTGCTCTGCAGCCTGCACGCTGTCCTTGACCGTGACATCGCAGGTAATCGCAATGGCTTCGCCGCCGGCGTTTCGTATCTGCTCGGCAATGGTTTCTCCTTTGCCGGGTGTGCGGTTCAGGATGGCGACCCGGGCCCCCTGCCGACCGAGTTCGCAAGCCATTGCCCGGCAGAGCACGCCGGCTCCGCCCGTAATGACTGCTGTTTTGCCTCTCAGCGACGGATGATCAGGCCATGCCTGCATGGGAACCCCTCTCTTTCGCATGGATGTTGTCGTATGCATCCCACAGTCCCCAAAGATACATGATACCGAGTGCCCGGTCGTAAAGTCCGTAGCCGGGACGGCATTCTTCATCCCATAGATGGCGTCCATGGTCCGGCCGGCAGTAACCTTCAAAGCCAATGTCATGGTAAGCTTTGACGATGGCTGCGATATCGACCGTGCCGTCCTGTGTCCGGTGGGAGGTCTCGATAAAATCTCCGTTGTCGTATACGCGGACGTTGCGGATATGGGCAAACGGGATGCGGCTTCCAAACTCGCGGATCATCGCGGGGATGTCGTTGCCTGGATTCGCGCCGAGCGAACCGCTGCATAAGGTGATCCCGTTCGCCGGACTGTCTACGATCGATAACAATCTGCGCAGATTATCCTGGCTCGTCATGATTCGCGGGAGTCCGAAAATGGGCCATGGCGGATCATCCGGATGAATGGCCATTTGAATGCCGCAGCGCTCGGCTGCCGGAATAATGGCCTCCAAAAAGTAGGAGAGATGATCCCACAGATCTTCCTCTGTTACGTTCCGATAAGCTTCAAACAGCGATGTCAGATGGGCCAGTCGCTCCGGTTCCCAGCCGGGCATCGTCAGCATGCTGTTCTGATTAATGGTTTGCACAAGCTCGAACGGATCGATGCCGTGTATTTTTGCCTTTTCGAAGAAGAGTGCTGTGGAGCCGTCATCCATCCGCTTGTGCAGATCGGTCCGGACCCAGTCGAACACGGGCATGAAGTTGTAGCAAATCACCTTGACCCCAACGGTTGCGAGCTTCTCGATCGTCCGGATGTAATTGCGGATGTAGAGATCACGGCTGGGCAGCCCCAGCTTAATATCCTCATGGACGTTCACGCTTTCGACGACATTCAGATGAAAGCCGTATGTGTCAGCCTGCCGGCGAACCTCCTCAATCTTGTCCATTGGCCATTCTTCGCCTGCAGGAACGTCGTGCAGCGACCACACGATTCCCTCCACGCCCGGGATTTGCTTGATGTGATCCAGCGATACGGTGTCATTGCCTTCGCCGAACCAGCGGAAAACCATACGCATTGTCCCCACCGCCTTTGTGTTATTTAAAATAGTCCGGATACTGGTCTTTCAGCGTTGCCAAATTGGATATGCTTAAGCTCAAGTGCTCCTTCATGAGCTGCTCGGCACGGTCCGCGTCATGGCCGCGGATGGCGTGAACCATGTCCTGGTGCTGCTCGCACAGCACGCCCCAATGGGGGTCTGTGGACAGCCAAAGGATGCGGCTGCGGTTCAGGTGCGCGTTCATTTGCTGGATAACGTTCCAGGTTCCTTGCTTGCGAACCCCTTCGAACAATATGCGGTGAAACTCTTCGTCGAGCTCAAACATGCGCTTGCCGTCATGGTGTGCCATGCTCTCCTGCTGCTGGGATACATTGTTCTCAAGGCGGATCAGCATGTCGTCCTGAAAATGCTCGCAGGCGAGCCGAATCACGGCCTTCTCCAGCTGCTCACGCATGAAGCGGGCCTCTTCAACCAGCTCGGAGTCGATCAGGCTGACACGGGTTCCCCGCTGCGGGAGCACGATGACCAGCCCCTCCTGGGCCAGTCTGACAAAGCTCTCGCGCACAGGCGTCCGGCTGACCTCAAAGGTCAGCGAGACCTCCTTTTCGGAAAGCGGAGTACCGGGCGGGAGCTCCAGACTGACAATCTGCTGCTTCAGCCGATTGTAAACGATACTGCCTGCAGAGGCAGCGGTATACTTCGAAGTATCGATGGGGAGTCACCTCCTGTTTTCACCATACTACCATACAAGTATGGCAGTGAGAATCATTTTTTTGGTAAATATTGCTGAGATCCACCCGTTATATTGGAATTCACAAATCGTTGATTATTCGTATGACCGCAATCACAAGGACACTGGCGGCCGAACTTTATACTGGACCTATAGCAAGCGATGGTGCGGGAGAGTTACCGCCGAATGCTTCGCTCAGATCATCCGAAACGTCTCATTCTACAATTCACTGGAGGTTATTCCTATGAGCCAAATTACGCTGCAAACGCAAGTTTCCGATATTGTCACCGCCATTCCCCAATCCGCAGATCTGTTCCGCGCGCTGCGCATCGATTTTTGCTGCGGCGGCAAAATCCCTCTGGAGGAGGCAGCCGCCAAACGGAAGCTGGATACAGGCGCAGTGCTGGAACAGGTAAAGACACTGGAGACAAAAATGGCGGAGTACCACGAGAGCCGGCCGGGAGACCTGACCGAGCCCGAGCTGATCGATTACATCCAGAACAAGCACCATGCCTTCCTGCGTGAAGAGCTTCCCGCGCTGACCCCTTATGTGACGAAGCTGGCCCGCGTGCATGGAGAACGTCATCCGGAGCTGCTGCGGGTACAGGAAATTTTTACGGATCTGAAAAATGAGCTGCTTGAGCATACCGAGGATGAGGATCAAAACGTATTTCCAAAGATATTAAAATTTGTTGCACAGCCCGATGCCGAGGCCTCGGCCCAGCTGAAGCCGCATGTATCCGAGCTGGAGCAGGAGCATGAGCAGGCGGGGGACTTGCTGAAGGAGCTGCGGGAAATCACGAGCGATTTTGCACTGCCAGCGGATGCCTGCGGCACGTACCGGCTTGTATACCAGCGTCTTGCACTGCTTGAAAAGGATACCTTCGAGCATATTCATCTGGAAAATAACGTTCTGTTCGAACGAATTCGCACCGCGGTGTAGCCGATAAGGAGTACCGAGGTTAGAGGCCCTTTCTTCACGAGGTGAAGAGGGGCCTTTTATTTTGAGCTTGGTTGAAATTTGCTGGATTCAAAAAAAATTAGTAAATGCAGTTGAAAACGGATCTACTATGTGTTACGATCTACCTGTAGAAAGTAATACTGAATACCAGCACTACTGAATACCTACTTCTTGAGAACCTGCATTATGAGGCTCCAAAAAGTTTTTGGCAAAAGGAGTTGACACTCTTTCTACTCAGTGATACAATTTACCTGTAATAAGTAATACTTAATAGCATTCTTCCCAAAAGCTATTGAGTTAAAGTTTAAGTCAGTACTAAGTTATACTGAATATAAGCTATACTAAATAGGGAGGAACGAAATCAGGAGGCTCTGCATATGGAAAATTTGACTGAAATGTTGAAGGGGTCGCTGGAAGGCTGCGTATTGGAAATCATCAGCCGCCGTGAAACCTATGGCTACGAAATTACCCGCCGACTGAACGAGCTTGGGTTTGCTGAAGTCGTGGAAGGGACGGTCTACACCATTCTCGTCCGGTTGGAAAAGAAGAAACTGGTGAACATCGAGAAGAAACCGTCAGATATGGGACCGCCCCGCAAGTTCTATTCCCTTAATGAGGCTGGAAGGCAGGAACTCGAATTGTTTTGGAAAAAGTGGGATTTCCTATCCTCTAAAATCAACGTCTTGAAGTCCATGTAGCATCATAAAATGTTTCGCACCGATCTTTTGCAGTATCTGTTCAGCTTTATTTATAAAAGGAGGAATAATAACATGTTGGAAATAATCAAAAAGTTGATTGGCGATAAAAAAGAATACAAGATGATGATGGCAAGGGTCGAAGCCCTGCCGGAGGACTACCAGTTTGTATTTAAAAATATCCAGAACTATATGTGGAATTTCGCGAGCGGCAACGGGATGGATATGCTGCACATCCAGTATGAATTGATCGAGCTGTTCGAAAGCGGTGCGGCGGAAGGCAGACAAGTGCTGGAGATCACCGGGCAGGACGTAGCGTCCTTTGCCGACGAACTCATCGCAAATGCCAAAACCTACACGGCCAAGTATGGTGAAGATTTGAATCAAAGTATCCAGAAGCGGTTTGGAAAAAAATAAAACCCATCCTTAGATCCACGACTGATTAGCTGGTTGCTAATGTGAATTGCCGCCTTCGCTATTCAGTTATATTTTTACCCCGGTACTATGTATAACGTATTATCTGTATGACTAAATAGTAGAGCATTGCAACCCACTGGCGCCGCAGGCGATTGCCGTACATCAGAGCTCTCAAGCAGACTTGCCGCGCTTTAAATAAGGAGGAAAATAGTATGAATCATGCAGCGATTTCAGTAAAAGGGCTACAAAAATCTTTTAAGGGCAAGGAAGTCTTAAAGGGAGTGGATTTTCAGGTGCGGCGTGGCGAAATATTCGCGCTGCTGGGCTCTAATGGAGCGGGCAAGACGACGACGGTCAATATCCTCTCGACGCTCATGAAGCCTGATCAAGGAGAAGTGGGGATTTGCGGTTTTGACGTCCAGCGTCAATCGGAGCACGTTCGCCAGAACATTAGCCTGACAGGGCAGTTCGCGGCTATAGACGGCATGCTCACCGGACGTGAGAACCTGATGATGATTGCCAAACTGCGGGGTGTGTCGAATCCCGCTCAAGTCGCCGACGATCTGCTTGCAAGATTCAGCCTGACCGAGGCGGCGGGTCGCCGGGCAGACAAATATTCCGGCGGAATGAAGCGCAGAATTGACATCGCCATGAGCCTGATCGGGACGCCGGCCGTCATTTTTCTCGACGAACCAACCACAGGGCTTGATCCCGAAGCCCGGATTGAAGTCTGGGATACGGTCAAGAAGCTTGCAGACAGCGGTACGACCATTTTGCTGACGACCCAGTACCTGGAGGAAGCCGAACAACTGGCAGATCGCATCGCCATCCTGCATGGCGGAAAAATCATCACGACGGGTACCCTTGCCGAACTCAAGGAAATGTTCCCGCCGGCGAAAGTGGAATACATTGAGAAGCAGCCGACGCTGGAGGAAATCTTCCTCGCTGTCATCGGCAAAAAGGGGGAGAAATAAATGAAAAGTAAAACAGGGGTATTGCTGGGTCGTTTAATGCGCAACATCTTGCGCAGCCCGGATACGATTATTACGGTAGCCATTACGCCGATTATGATGATGTTGTTGTTTGTCTACGTATTTGGCGGCGCCATAGAGACAGGTACGGACAACTACGTCAATTATTTATTGCCGGGAATCTTGCTGATGGCTATCGCCTCCGGTGTCGCTTATACTTCCCTGCGGCTGTTTACGGATGTAAAAAGCGGGCTGATGTCGCGTTTTGTTACGATGCCCATCAAGCGTTCGTCTGTACTGTGGGCTCACGTGCTGACTTCACTTGTTTCCAATGCGCTAACGGTCGTGGTCGTATTTCTCATTGCCCTCTTGATGGGCTTCCGCTCCAGCGCTGATATTCTGGATTGGCTTGCGGTAGCCGGGATACTCGGGCTGTTTACGCTGGCGCTGACATGGCTGGCCGTCATTCCCGGATTGACAGCGGGATCTATGGAAGGAGCCACGGCCTACTCGTACCCGTTGATTTTCCTGCCGTTCATCAGCTCGGCCTTTGTTCCCACCGAAACGATGCCCAAAATTGTCCGCGCATTTGCCGAAAATCAGCCCGTGACCTCGATCGTAAATGCGATCCGTGCTCTTCTTTATGATGGATCGGTTGGCAGCGGGATCTGGATTGCGCTGGCCTGGTGCGTCGGCATCATGATCATTGCTTACTTTTTCGCGAATAGAGCATTTAAACGCCAGTTAGGGTAAGACACTACCCGTGGGAGATAACCATCTCAAGGTTCCCGCTGCGATGAATGAATTTGGGAGCAAACGAAGGCCGCAAGCCCATCTTTCAGCTGACAACGAACATGTGCTATCCACCATTAGATGCTTAAATCAGACAGAAGAACGATTCAGGGCTTCATCTCCTTGTGGGGTGAGGCCCTGATCGTTTCTTGTGTCTTTTTTTGGCGCAAAAGGCTGCTCTCACTCCAGAGGTTCTCGCATCTTATTTGAAGAACGTTTCATGCCTCATCCCGCCAATCAAGGGATTTCTCGCCGGGATATAGGAGTTTCCCTAATAGGAACCGCGAATCAGGACGCTCATAATAAAGGCATACGAATGGACGACACATTGATTCCCCGATCATGGTCATTCACAGAAGGAGTTGAAGCGTCCTATGAAACGGAAGCAAGGACTAAAGTTTTTCAAACGATTGGAGAGCTACTCGGACAACTGGTCCGTTCTTGAAGAGAAAAGCCGGGACTGGGAGGATATGTACCGCAAGCGCTGGTCCCATGACAAAGTCGTGCGCACGACGCATGGCGTAAACTGCACGGGCTCGTGCAGTTGGAAGGTGTTCGTGAAAAACGGCATCATCACTTGGGAAAATCAACAGATCGATTACCCGTCCTGCGGGCCCGATATGCCGGAATTCGAACCTCGCGGCTGTCCGCGGGGAGCTTCGTTCTCCTGGTATGAATACAGCCCGCTCCGCGTGAAATACCCTTATATGCGCGGCAAGCTGTGGCACATGTGGAATGAAGCCTTGAGCCAGCACAGCGACCCGGTCGCTGCCTGGGCAAGCATCGTGGAAGACCCTGAGAAATCCAAATCCTATAAACAAGCGCGCGGTAAAGGCGGCCATGTACGCGTAACCTGGCCGGATGCGACCAAGCTGATTTCCGCGCAGTTAATCTATACGATTCGCAAATACGGCCCGGACCGCATCGCCGGCTTCACCCCGATCCCGGCGATGTCGATGATCAGCTACGCTTCGGGCGCGAGATTCATTTCCCTGCTCGGCGGCGAAATGCTGAGCTTCTACGACTGGTATGCCGATTTGCCGCCGGCTTCCCCGCAAATCTGGGGCGAGCAGACCGACGTGCCGGAATCCAGCGATTGGTATAATGCAGGCTACCTGATCATGTGGGGCTCGAACGTGCCGTTAACGCGCACACCGGACGCCCACTTCATGACGGAGGTCCGCTACAAAGGCACCAAGGTGGTGTCCGTGGCTCCGGACTATGCGGAGAACGTCAAGTTCGCCGATAACTGGCTGGCACCGAATCCCGGAACGGACGCGGCAGTCGCCCAGGCCATGACGCATGTTATTCTAAGCGAATTTTATCACAAGCGTCAGGAGCCGATGTTCCTGAATTACGCGAAGCAATATACGGATATGCCGTTCCTGCTGCTATTGGATGAGCATGAGGGCGGTTATAAGGCAGGACGCTTCCTGCGGGCAAGCGATTTGGGCGACGCCTCGCAGCATGCCGAGTGGAAGCCGGTGATTATCGACGAAAACAGAAATGAGATCACGGTTCCGAACGGTACGATGGGACAGCGCTGGGAACAGGACAAGAAATGGAACCTGATTCTGGAACGCGAGGATGGCTCGCTCATTGCGCCGGCCCTATCGGTGGAATCCCAAGGGGCGGAGATGCAGACGATTAGCTTCCCGTTCTTTGATAACAACGCCAACGGCACCTTCGAACGCCAAATACCGGCGAAGAAAATTCAACTGGCCGACGGAAGCGAACGCCTGGTGGCTACGGTATACGATCTGATGCTCAGCCAGTACGGCATTGAACGCGCAGGCAGCGAGCAGCATGCAGATCGATATGAGGATGCGGACTGCTTCTACACTCCGGCCTGGCAAGAGAAAATCACCGGCGTGAAGGCTTCGGTCGTCGTTCAGGTCGCAAGAGAATTCGCGCAGAACTCGCTGGATACCGGCGGCCGCTCCATGATCATCATGGGCGCAGGCATCAACCACTGGTTCAACAGCGACACGATCTACCGTTCCATTCTGAACCTGGTCATCCTGACGGCCTCCCAAGGCGTGAACGGCGGCGGCTGGGCGCATTATGTCGGTCAGGAGAAATGCCGTCCGATTGAGGGCTGGTCCACGGTCGCCTTCGCCAAAGACTGGCAGGGACAGCCGCGGCAGCAAAATGCGACATCATTCTTTTACTTTGCAACCGACCAATGGAAATACGAGGAGATGGGGGCCGATTCCCTGAAATCGCCTACGGGCGGGGATATCCGCTATCAGCATCCCGCAGATTATAACGTGCTTGCCGCCAGACTTGGCTGGCTTCCATCTTATCCGCAGTTCAACAAGAACAGCCTGACGTTCGCGGAGGAAGCGGCCGGCCAAGGCAAAACGAGCAATGAAGACATCGTGAACCATGCGCTGGGGCAAATCGTCTCCGGAGACACCAAGTTTGCGGCCGAAGACCCCGATGCGCCTGAGAATTTCCCGAGATCGCTGTTCGTATGGCGTTCGAACCTGATTTCAAGTTCCGCGAAAGGACAGGAGTACTTTATGAAGCATCTGCTCGGCGCTTCCGACAGCCTGCTCTCGACGCCGAACGACGAGGATAAACCGGAGGAAATGGTGTGGCGCGAAGACGTAGAAGGCAAGCTGGACCTCTTGGTCGCGCTGGACTTCCGGATGACCTCGACGCCGATGTATGCCGACGTGGTGCTTCCGGCGGCGACCTGGTATGAGAAGACCGACTTGTCTTCGACCGATATGCATCCATTCGTCCATCCGTTTAATCCGGCGGTGGATCCTTTGTGGGAATCTCGTTCGGACTGGGATATTTACAGAACGATCGCGCAAACCTTCTCGGAGATGGCCAAAACGCATCTTCCGGGCGTATACAAGGATCTTGTGACAAGCCCGCTGGCCCATGACTCGATCAGCGAGATTGCCCAGCCTTACGGCAAAGTGCTGGATTGGCGCAAAGGCGAGATCGAAGCGATTCCGGGCAAAACGATGCCGAACCTGACGGTGATCGAACGCGACTATACGAAAATTTACGATAAATTCGTGACGCTCGGCCCGAACCTGGCGACAGGCAAAGTCGGAGCGCATGGCGTCAGCTTCTCGGTAGCTGAAGAGTACGATGAGCTGAAACGCATGAATGGCACCTATTATGACGACACGATCAAAAACGGCCTGCCGAAGCTCCATACGGCCAGAAACGCGGCGGACGCCGTGCTCCATATCTCTTCGGCGACGAACGGCAAAGTGTCGCAGCGCGCCTGGGAGTCGGCGGAGAAGGACACGGGCGTAAGCCTGAAGGACATTTCCGCGGACCGCGCGGCGGAGCGCATCACGTTCCAGAGCATCACGGCCCAGCCGCGGGAAGTCATCCCGACGCCGGTGTTCAGCGGCTCGAACAAAATGGGCAGAAGATATTCGCCGTTCACGACGAACATCGAGCGGCTCGTGCCGTTCCGGACGCTGACCGGCAGACAGCATTTCTACATCGATCATGAGATCTTCCTGCAGTTTGGCGAAGCGCTGCCGGTGTATAAACCGACGCTACCTCCGATGGTATTCGGACCGCGCGACAAGCAGATTACCGGGGGCAAGGATACGCTCGTGCTCCGTTATCTGACGCCGCACGGCAAATGGAACATCCACAGCACATATCAGGATAACCTGCACATGCTGACGTTGTTCCGCGGCGGCCCGACGGTATGGATCAACAACGAGGACGCGGCTGCGAACGATATCCAGGACAACGACTGGCTCGAGGTATACAACCGCAACGGTGTCGTCACCGCCCGCGCCGTCGTCAGCCACCGGATGCCGAAAGGCACGATGTACATGTATCACGCGCAGGATAAGCACATCAACGTGCCGGGCTCGGAAATTACGAAGGATCGCGGCGGCAGCCACAATGCGCCGACGAGAATACATGTGAAGCCGACCCAGATGGTCGGGGGCTATGCCCAACTCAGCTATGGATTTAACTACTACGGACCGATCGGCAACCAGCGGGATGTATACGTGGCTGTCCGCAAAATGAAAGAGGTGGATTGGCTTGAAGATTAAAGCGCAAGTCGCCATGGTAATGAATCTGGATAAATGCATCGGCTGCCATACGTGCAGCGTCACCTGCAAGAGCACCTGGACGAACCGTCCGGGTGCGGAATACATGTGGTTCAACAACGTAGAGACGAAGCCGGGCGTTGGCTATCCGATCCGCTGGGAAGACCAGGAGAAATACAAGGGAGGCTGGACGCTGAAAAAGGGAAAGCTGCAGCTGAAATCCGGCAGCAAGCTGTCCAAAATCGCGCTCGGGAAAATTTTCTACAATCCCGATATGCCGGAAATGAAAGATTACTATGAGCCATGGACATACAACTACGAACATCTGACCAATTCCGGGGAGAAAAAGCACCAGCCGGTGGCCCGCCCGAAATCCGCGGTGACCGGCGAAACGATGAACCTGGAATGGGGACCGAACTGGGAAGACGATCTGGCGGGTGCCCATGTGACGGGGCCGAAGGATCCGAATATCGAAAAGATCGAGGAAGAGATCAAATTCAACTTCGAACAGGCATTCATGATGTACTTGCCACGCCTGTGCGAGCACTGCCTGAACCCAAGCTGCGTCGCATCCTGCCCATCCGGCGCGATGTACAAGCGGGACGAGGACGGCATCGTGCTGGTGGATCAGGAAGCCTGCCGCGGCTGGCGTTACTGCATGACCGGCTGTCCTTACAAAAAGGTGTACTTCAACTGGAAAACGAACAAGGCGGAGAAATGCACCTTCTGTTTCCCAAGAATTGAAGCAGGCTTGCCGACGGTATGCTCCGAAACCTGCACCGGCCGCATCCGGTATCTGGGCGTCATGCTCTATGACGCGGACCGCGTCCAAGAAGCGGCCTCTACGCCGGATGAGAAGGATCTGTACGAGGCACAGTGCAGCTTGTTCCTCGATCCGCACGATCCGGCGGTCATCGAGCAAGCGCGCAAAGACGGATTGACGGAGGAATGGATCGAGGCAGCCCAAAACTCGCCGGTCTATAAGCTTGCAATTGAATACAAGCTCGCCTTCCCGCTCCATCCGGAGTACCGGACGCTGCCGATGGTATGGTACGTGCCGCCGCTCAGCCCGATCATGAACTATTTTGAAGGACGGGACTCGATCGAGAATCCGGACATGATTTTCCCGGCGATCGAAGAGATGCGCACGCCGATCCAATACCTCGCGAACCTGCTGACGGCAGGAGACACCGTAACGGTGAAGGAAGCCCTGCAAAAGATGGCGATGATGCGTTCTTACATGCGGGCTCAGTCTTCCGGCGCCGAGTTTGACGAATCGCGGCTTGAGCGGGTTGGCCTTACAGCCCACCAAATGAAACAGATGTACCGCCTGCTTGCGATTGCCAAGTACGATGACCGCTTCGTGGTACCGACGTCGCACAAAGAAAGCCATATGGACGTGTACCGCTCCCAGGGCTTGGAAGGCTTCAGCTCGGGCTGCAGCGGCTGCGGACCGGCAAGCCCGCAGGGCAAAACCGGCAAGGAACTGTACGAGGAAAACTTCTATGGGGGGATCTGGCGTGATTAATCTCGGAAAGCTGCATGAATATAAAAATGTGTTCGGCTTTTTCGCGCAGATGCTGACCTACCCGGAGAAGCTGGATTTTCATCCTAACGTGCTGGAGGAGTCGCTGGACTCCTCCCATCCGGCCTATACATCAGTCCGGACCTTCTGGAACCTCATGCATGAATACAGCATGGAGCAAATTGAGGAGCTGTACGTTCAGACGTTCGATTTTCAGAAGAAGACGACGTTATACATGACTTACCATAAGTTCGAAGACAGCCGGGACCGGGGTCAAATGCTCGCGAAGCTCAAAGAAACGTATCCGCTGTTTGGTCTGGATATCGACAGCTCCGAGTTGTCTGATTACCTCCCGCTTATGTGCGAGTTTATTTATGCTGCAAACTGGCAGGGGCATGAGAAGGAAGCGGCAGAAAGCCTGGATCTCATGCTCGCGGTCATGGAGGACGGCACCTTCCATCTGCTGAAGGCGCTGGAGGCGTCGGGAAGCCCTTATTTCCATCTCGTCCAAGGGCTGCGGGAGACGTTCAAAGCATGCATCGATCAGGAGGCGGAGGCTCATGAGCATGATTAACCAATTTTTATGGGTTATTTTTCCTTATATCTGCCTTGCCGTGTTTGTTGTCGGGCATATTTACCGTTACCGCACCGACCAGTTCAACTGGACGGCCAAATCCAGCGAATTCATCGAGAAAAAGAAGCTGAAGCTGGGCAGCCTAATGTTCCATCTGGGCATCATTCCGGTGATTGGCGGCCATGTGGCCGGCCTCGCTATTCCCCAGTCCTGGATGGAGGCGATGGGGATCAGCAATCATATGTACCACATCGGAGCCGTGTATATCGGCAGTGTCTTCGGCTTCCTGACTTTGGGGGGCATGATTCTGCTGACTTCGCGCCGCTTCACGATCAAGAACGTCCGCCAGCTCAGTTCAGCCTCGGACATGATCGTGAATGTACTGCTGCTGTTTATCGTGTTCATGGGAATGTACAGCACGCTCGTCACGAACGCCGTTCAGCCTGAGTTCAATTACCGTGAAAGCATTTCGATCTGGTTCCGGGACCTCTTCATGCTCCGGCCGGATGCGGCGTTGATGGCGAATGTGCCGCTGTCCTTCAAGATTCATATGCTGGCCGGATTCGGGATTTTTGCCCTGTGGCCGTTTACCCGGCTCGTGCATGTGTGGAGTGTTCCGTTGAATTATGCCGGCAGAAGATATATCCTTTATAGAAAGCACCGCAAATATGAATCGTAGACAAAGAAGGCGAAGAGCCTTCTTTTCTACATCAGAGGAGTTATCGTTATGAAGAATCAGCCGATTTATCATTACCAAGAGGAAATCGACAAGCTCCGGGACCGGTTTCAATTCGACTTCGTGTCCATGGCTCTGGTGCAGCCGGCTGAGGACCGATTCGTATTAACCTGGCAGTACGCTTCAGGCAACATTAACGAGCGCTATAAGCGGATTGTGCTTCATTCCGGCAAAGGCATTGCGGGCATGGTGTTCAAAACCGGCAAGCCGATGCTGATTCAGAACGTCAGCGCCGATATCGAATCGAGGGATTTGTTCAATTATCCGATTATCGTGGCGGAGCAGCTTAAAAGCCTGGGGGCCATTCCCCTGTGGGAAGGATGCCGGGTCAAAGGCGTTTTGCTTGTGGGCTACCGCAATGAAAACCGGCTGGACCAAGCCGCTTTCGAGCGGTTTCAGGAAGGGCTTGGAATGGAGTTCGGCGCTTTTCATGCGAAGGAGGTGACGCAGTCTTGATTCAGATGACGGACGGGCATTTAAGCGACCTGCTGAAGAAGATGTACGCGAACAGCATGGAAGCGATCTTTTTTATCGATGAAAAGGGCAGCGTGGTTGCCATGAATCCGGCAGCGGAGAATATTCTGGATGTCGACGTGATCGAGCGGATGCATTCCGGCGTCGATGACTCTTTCTGTCAGACCTGCAAAGGCTATACGGATGAAAAGGATCAGATTTCCTGCTCCAAATGCTACTTGGATTTTCCAAAAGGGGATTTTTCTTCGTTCCAGGTGTATCTTAAAACGAGGGGTGAAGGCGTGGTTCCTTATGCGGCCAGCTACCATACCATCGACGAAGAGCGGGGGATCCGCGTGCTCATGCTCTTGGATCTGACCAAACAGCAAAAGACGCAGGAGATGCTCCAGCGCTCGAATTTGCTGAAATACGTCATCAAAGCACAGGAAGACGAACGCAAACGCATATCCAGGGAGCTGCATGACAGCGTCGCCCAGGAGCTGCTGAGCTCGCTTGTGGACCTGCGCGTGGTCAAATATATGGATGTAGGCGAGGATGTGCTGCAGAAGCTGCAGCAGACCGAGGTGTCGCTGACGCGCCTCTTGGACGATATTCGCCACTTGTCGGTGGAGCTGCGTCCGGCTTCGCTCGATGACTTGGGTCTTGAGGCGGCATTCCGCTCGCATTTCAAATGGATCGAGAAAAATTATGGCCTGCTCGTCGATTTCTCGGCAGAATTGTCTGCGGCCCGCTACAGCAGCGAGATTGAGACGGTCGTATATCGCATATGTCAGGAAGCCGTTCTGAATGCGCTGAAATACGCAGGCACGGACGAAGTGCATGTCCGTTTATGTGAGGAGAACGGCAGCCTGCAGCTGACCGTGATGGATGACGGCGCCGGCTTTAACATGAATATGAACGAAGCCAAGGGGACTGGCCTCGGCTTGTACGGCATGCGCGAGCGCGCCGAGCTTGTCGAAGGGCAGTTTATGCTTCACTCCGTTCCCGGCGGGGGAACAAAGGTGGAACTGCGAATTCCATTAACACAGGATAACAAGAGGGAGGCCGAGATGCGGTGAAAATTGTCATAGCGGATGATCATGCGGTGGTCCGAAGCGGCTTTTCCATGATCCTGAACTACCAGGAGGATATGGAGGTCGTCGCGACTGCTGCAGATGGCATGGAAGCCTACGCGATGGTGGCCAAGCATCAGCCGGATGTGCTCCTGATGGATCTCAGCATGCCACCGGGCGAGAGCGGGCTGATTGCGACAGGCAAGATCAGCGGCGATTTTCCGAATACGAAGATTTTAATACTAACCATGTACGACGACGACGATTATCTGTTCCACGTGCTGAAGAACGGCGCTTCCGGCTACGTGCTGAAGAATGCGCCCGATGAAGAACTGATTTCGGCCATCCGGATGGTATATAAGGGAGGTACCTATATTCATCCGCAGATGGCTACCTCGCTGGTCCGGGAATTCATTAAGAAGGACAGCGAGAGCGCGGACAACGATCCGTTCAACAGCCTGTCCAAACGGGAGATCGAGATATTGCCCCTCATCGCCAAAGGATACGGCAACAAAGAAATTGCCGAAAAGCTGTATGTATCCGTGAAAACGGTGGAGGCCCACAAGTCCAAAATTATGGAGAAGCTGAATTTGAAAAGCCGTCCGGAGCTGGTGGAGTATGCGCTCAAGAAAAAGCTGCTGGACTTTTAATAGGGTATGGATAGGGATATCGGATGTTTCTAACGCGTGATATAGGGAAGTTCCCTGATGAGTTTCAGGGAACTTCCCTATTATCTTTGTGAATGATGTCACGTACAATGAGACGTGGGGATCAATGAAAGCAGCCATTCATTACGTTCAGAAAAGGTGATTGGAAATGATCAAAAAAGTGCAGCTGCCGCTGCAAACAATGAATTTGGTGCTAGGGTTTATGGTATGGGTCATCATCTCCGCGCTGCTGCCGTTTATCAGGGAGGATATTTCCATCCCGGCGGACCGGCTGGCGATCCTGACCGCGATTCCGGTGGTGCTGGGTTCCATCCTGCGGTTGCCGCTGGGATATTACGCCAACATCGTTGGCGCACGAATTGTTTTTATCGCCAGCTTCATTTTGCTGCTGTTTCCGGTCTATTTTATCAGTGCCGCCTCGTCCTTCACGCATCTTGTCATCGGCGGATTGTTTCTCGGGATCGGCGGAGCCGTATTCTCCGTCGGCGTAACCTCGCTTCCTAAATATTATTCGAAAGAGAAGCTGGGACTGGTAAACGGAATTTATGGCATGGGCAATATCGGTACGGCAATCACGACCTTCGCCGCGCCTGTCATCGCAACGCAAATCGGATGGTCCCGAACCGTCCAGCTGTACCTGATTCTGCTGCTCGTATTCGCGGTATTGAACGTCTTCCTGGGCGACCGCAAAGAAACAAAGGTCAAAACGCCGCTGGTGGAACAAATCAAGGGCGTCTATAAAAACGAAAAGCTGTGGTTCTTCTCTCTGTTTTATTTTATTACCTTCGGTTCGTTCGTTGCCTTTACCGTATATCTGCCCAACTTCCTGGTCACGAACTTTGAGCTGGCCAAGGTGGATGCGGGAATGCGGACCGCCGGCTTCATCGTGGTGGCAACCTTCCTGCGTCCGGTCGGCGGATGGCTTGCGGATAAGTTCAAACCGCTGTTTCTGCTCATGGGCGTATTCGTCGGTCTGACGATCGCCGCCATTATCCTGGCTTTCTCGCCGTCCATCGGTCTTTACACGGTCGGCTGTCTGACGATTGCGGTCGGGGCGGGACTCGGCAACGGGATCATTTTCAAACTCGTTCCTTTTTATTTCAACAAGCAAGCGGGGATTGTCAACGGGATCGTATCCATGATGGGCGGCCTGGGCGGTTTCTTCCCGCCGCTGATGCTTTCCTTCATCCATTCGGTTACAGGACAGTATTCAATCGGCTTCATGGCGCTTTCCCAAGTGGCGCTGGCCAGTCTCGTGATCGTCGTATGGATGTATTTTCAGGATAAACTGGCCGTTTCTTCCGAAGTGTTCAACTCGACCGGCCAAGGCATTCTCGTGACCGACATAAACGGAAAGATTAATGCCGTGAATCCTGCCTTTACGAAGCTTACAGGCTATACAGAGGAAGAAGTCGTCGGCAAAAATCCGAGCGTACTGAAATCCGGTCGCCAATCGGGCGAATTTTACGGCAACATGTGGGCGGAAATCAAGGCTCAGGGAAGCTGGCAGGGAGAGATCTGGAACCGCAGAAAGAACGGCGAGGAATATTTAGAGCTGTTAACGATTAATGCGGTAAAAGACGATTCCGGCGACGTGATCCAATATGTCGGCACATTTAGCGATATTACGGGAAACCCATAAGCCGCTCCAGCAAAGGGAGCCAACAGATCAAGCCGAGCCCGCAGCTGCAGGGATAAAAGCGCCGCAGCGGCTTTGTGATTCTGAATAGAGAAGAGGAGAAGGGGGAAAGGCGATGAATCCCATGATGGATCAGCTGGCTAGACCGATGCGCGACCTGCGGATCTCCGTAACGGACCGCTGCAATTTCCGCTGCACGTACTGCATGCCGAAGGAGATCTTCGGCGACGATTATGCGTTCATGCCGAAGGAGCAGCTGCTGTCATGGGACGAAATCGCCCGCGTCGCCAAACTGTACGCCTCGCTGGGGGTGCGTAAAATCCGCCTGACCGGCGGCGAGCCCTTGTTGCGGCGCGGACTTCCCGAACTCATCTGTAGGTTGAAGGAGATTGAGGGGATCGAGGACATCGGCCTGACGACAAATGGCCTTTTGCTTGGACTGCAGGCCCAGAGTCTCTATGCTGCCGGGCTCCGGCGGGTGAACGTCAGCCTCGACGCGCTGGATCCGGAGCTCTTCGGCCGCATCAATGGCCGCGGTATTTCGTCGTCCGCCATTCTGAAAAGTATTGAACAGGCCCGACAAGCCGGTCTTCAGGTCAAGGTTAACATGGTGGTTCAGAAAGGCGTGAACGATCAGGAAATCATTCCGATGGCGGCCTACTTCAAACAGCTCGGCGTCACGCTCTGCTTCATCGAATTTATGGATGTCGGCAATGACAACGGCTGGAGCCTGAAGCGGGTCGTGACGAAGCGGGAGATCTACGAAATGCTGGGCGGGGATGCCAAGCTTGTGCCGGTATCGCCGCGTTACCCGGGGGAAGTGTCCAAACGCTACCGTTACAGGGACGGGGAAGCCGAGGTCGGATTCATCTCCTCCGTATCCGAAGCCTTCTGTTCGACCTGCTCGCGGATTCGTTTATCCTCGGACGGCAGCATCTACACCTGTCTTTTCGCCTCCCGCGGGTTCGACCTTCGCAGTCTGCTCCGCAGCGGAGCGACGGATGAAGAGCTCCTCGCAGCCATCCGCGGCGTATGGGAGAGAAGAACGGACCGTTACTCGGAAGAGCGGACGGAGCAATCGGCCGTAGGACGGAAAAAGATCGGAATGTCCTATATTGGCGGTTGAGCGGTTTCGATTCAGGATTGAAGAACGGCCCATGATGGGCAAAGGAGCTTGAAGAGATGAAGAAGACAAGCATTGTCATTCCAAGGGAGCATGGAGGCTGGGCCATGGTCAGCATGCCCTTTATCATAGCCATGATGGCTTCGCAGCCTGTTTTTCTGCATCTCCCGCTGTTCCTGGCCTGGTTCTTCTTATACTTAGCCTCTTATCCGCTGCTGCAATCTTTGAAAAAGACGGCCAAACGGAACATGTGGCTCGCCTGGGGGGCCGGTTATGCATTCGTGGCCGTCCTGTGTCTGATTCCGGTGCTCATGAAGGAGCCCTGGCTGTTCTGGTATGCGCCCGTTCTGATGTTATTGATCGCGGTGAATATCTGGCATGTGCGGCGTAAGTCCGAACGGGCGCTGCTGAATGATATTTGCGCCATTCTGCTGTTTTGCACCGGCGGGGCCGCAGCATTCATGTTGGGGGGAGGAACATGGGGCCGGGAGCTGGTCGAGGTTCTGCTGTTCAATTTCATCTATTTTATGGGTACCGTGTTTTTCGTGAAGTCCGTCTTCCGCGAACGGAAAAATAAACGCTGGAGCGTCTATGCCGTCGTCTACCATACACTCGCGCTGGCCGTGCCGCTGTTTACGCTTCATCCATGGATGTGCCTGCCCTTTCTCTACCCGCTGATCAAGACGCTTCTGTACGCAGGCAAACAGATGAAGCCGATGAAGGTCGGAATCATGGAAATTATCGGCTCGGTGCAATTTCTGGTTTTCTCCCTGATCTTCCTGTAACCGGGACTTTCATTCGAATTAGTCATAGAACAAAAAAGCTGTCCGAAGTCGGACAGCTTTTTTGGGCGTTTCAGGGGCCTGCGGCGTTACACCAAAGGCTGCGTGATGATGCGGTCTACCATGCCATACTCGAGGGCTTCCTGGGCCGTGAGATAGAAATCGCGGTCCGCATCACGGTAAATCTTGTCGAGCGGCTGCCCGGTCTTGTCGGCGATGAACTGATTCACCTTCTCGCGCGTTCTCAATATCCGGCGCGCGGATATTTCAATATCGCTGGCCTGCCCCTGGGCGCCTCCGAGCGGCTGATGCAGCATGAACTCGCTGTTCGGCAGCGCGTACCGCTTGCCTTTGGCGCCCCCAAGGAACAGGAAAGCGCCCATGGAGGCCGCGATGCCCATACAGATCGTGCTCACCTGCGGCTTGATGTAGTCCATCGTGTCGAGGATCGCAAATCCGGCGGATATCGAGCCTCCGGGACTGTTGATGTACAGCGAGATTTCTTTGTCCGGATCGTCGGCAGACAGGAAAAGCAGCTGGGCGATGATGCTGTTCGCGACCTGGTCATTGACCTCGGAGCCGAGAAAAATAATCCGGTCCTTGAGCAGCCTGGAGTAGATATCGTAAGAGCGCTCGCCTAGGCGGGTCTGCTCCACAACGTAAGGAATCATATTCATGGGATAGCCTCCTTCTCATATGAAGCAAAAGGGCTATGCCGCGCGTAAAAGGAGAGCGGAAGGCGAGCCGGAAGGACGCGATAGCCGCGCTGGAGCCTGTGGCCCCTGGTTTGGCGTCCGCAGGGAGAGGGCAAGCCGCTGCAGCAGCTCGGGCTGCTCCATCCGGATCGCTACCAGCAGCTGGCGCTGGAACCAGTCTGCATCGACCGGCTGCCATTCCTGGCTTGCTGCCGGAATATCCTCAGGCTCATTCTGATCCCGCTTCTCATCCAATTTACGGCGTGCCCTGTGCAGCAGCGATTTGACGGCTGTCTCATTCATATCGAGCATATGCGCAATGTCGGACAGCCTGTATTCGAAAATGTCCTTCAGGACAAACACCAGCAGCTGCTTCGGCGTCATTCGCTCCATCAGCGCATCGAGTCCGCTTATCACCTGGTCGGTCGATTTGTCATGCGACGGCTCATCGGCCGTTTGGCCGATGGTTTCCCGGCTTTTTTTGCGGAGCTGGTCGATCCAGTGATTGCGGGCGATCGTTACGAGCAGGGGAAAGCTGGCTTTCCGTTTGCCGGAAGGATCCTTTTGGCAAAATTTCATGGCTTTGAGCATCGAATCATGTGCCAGATCCTCGGCGTCCCAAGAATTTCCGGTCACGTTCAGGCAGAAGCCTTTCAGCTTCGGGTACATCTCTTCCATTTCCTTGTGGATTAACATGTTAATCACTCTCCTTGCGAGGCCTCTATATATAGAACGTTTGGCGGTCGTCAAAAGGATACGGCCGGGTTGAAATTTCTTTTTGCAGTTTCATCCTGTTTTTCCCATTATATCAAAAAGAAGATGCGGATAACCCCTGCAATCTGTCTGAGTGAGTGCATGGATACAGGCTTTGCTCGTCTTTTTTCAGGGACAGGGACATATGCTGTTAAGGTAAGCACCTCTTCTTCCAAGGAGGGATCGCCGGGCATGAAAAGAAGAGCAAGATGGCGCAGCAGGGGCGGGAGCAGGCCGAAAAGCCGGCGCAAGGTGTGGCTGATCGGCACGCTCGTGTTCCTGATTCTTCTCCTGCAGTTTTTTGCCTACGTGGAGAATCATATGAAGCCCCCGATCATGCATCTGGCCAAAATCCGCATGAAGCAGATCGGCACGGATGCCATCAATGAAGCCGTGGCTTCCCAGGTGGCGCAGGGGGAAAATGCGGAGCAGCTGATCGACTGGAAAATGGATTCCTCCGGCAAAGTGTCCGGATTCATGTTGAATTATGCCGAACATATGAAGATTACGTCGGACACGTTCAAGGTCGTGCAGACGACCCTGCAGAACAAGCATATGCTGTCGGAAAGCATTCCTCTCGGCCAGGCGCTCGGCAGCCCGCTCCTCGCGTCCTTCGGCCCGAACGTCCCCATCCGGATCGAGCCGCAGGGAGCCGTGAAGGTCGATCTGAATACGAGGGAAAAAGACGCCGGGATCAACATGGTGCTGGTTGAGGTATTCATTCATGTGACCGTCGAGGTGGCGGTTGTGGTTCCGTTTGATATGGAGCCCGAAGTGATCGACACAGAAATTCCGGTGTCTTATCTGATGGTGGTCGGCGATGTGCCGATGTATTACTACAACAGCCAGGGACAGCCGGTAGGCGGCGGAGCGAACGCGCCGAACATTGCTTTGCCGGGGATCACCGGAAATGCAGCTTCCACGCAGCCGCAAACCGAAAAAAACGGACAGAACGGCAGCCAAGGCAAAGAAAATGCTGCGATTCCGGGCATATCGAGCCGGCAAACCGAAGAGACTGACGAAGGCGGGAAGTCGGAGACCTCAGATACCCATCCTTAATCCGCAGCATGCATGCCAAAGAGCCTGATCCCTTTACCGGGGAATCAGGCTCTTTTTCTTCGATGTATTCATGCGGGATTCGGGTCCATTCCAATCAGGAAGAGCCTTTTCTCTTCTTCTTGATCGCCTGCCGTTCCTCGGTTTCCCAGTGGCGCAACAGGGGATAGGGGTCGAAAGACCACTCGGCCAGTCCGCTATCCCGGTAGATGCCATAGTGGAGATGCGGCGGGAATTTTCCCTGCGTACCGGGCTTTCCGTATCCGGAGCTGCCGACCCAGCCGATGGTCTGGCCGGGTGAGACGATATCTCCCTGGTTCAGGCTCTTCTCAAAGCCCTGCAGATGTGCATAATAATGATACCGGTTATCCAAATCGCGAATGCCGATCCGCCAACCGCCAAACGGGTTCCATCCTTTAAGCTCCACGATGCCGTAGCAGGTGCTGCGCACAGGGATGCCGTAGGGAGCAAAAATATCCGTCCCTTCATGAATCCGGTACCCGCCCCAGCTGCGTCCGGTTCCCCAGGTATCCCGGTAGGAATAGGCGTCGGAGATCGGCAGAGGAAAAGCATGGCCGGATAAATCCAGCGTCTGAAACTTTTCATAGAGCTTGGCAAACTGCCGAATGCGCTGCACGGAGCGGCTGTTATGGTAATACTCCCACAGCGCGATGCCGAAGTCGTCCTCAGACTTTCCATAGCGGAGCAGGTAGGAGCCCATACTGTAGAGCACATCGATATCATTGTTCAAGTCTGCGGTTCCGTCACCGGATCCGTCTTTGCCATACCCGTTAAAAATACCGATGGAACGGGGATTATTGTCGCTCTGGTCGGGATTGAACATCCCGGCCCAAACCGGTTCGTTCATGAAAATGCCCGTTAAGCGCTTCGGATGCGCGCGATCTTTTGGATGAACCTTGGTGAGCGTATGCTCATACTGGTCAATCGCCGCAAGGCGGTACCACGGAATGCGCGTAGCGGCCGACACTTGATCATAAAGCTTTTTCCTCGAGGCCAGAATATCCTCCCGGCTCAGCTTGTCCAGCGATTCCGCGGTGGGGGCGGGCGCCTGAGGGGCTTGAGGTACTCCCCATGCAGGAGTGGCCGCTTCGGCGAGGACAATGGCTGCGGCTGCAACGCTAATCAGTATGCGTGATATTTTGCTTGGCTTTGAAGCGGATCTTTTCATTGTAACCTCCTGCTGGCAGCTTTTTCTTATTCCGGACGGGATGGGCATACCTTAGATTGGTACAAGAGAAGCCATTTTATCCATCGATTGCTTCAGCATGGGAAATGGAAGTATTTTGGGGTATTTCATGATATAATATGGGGCGTGCAGCAGTTAATCATGAGCGAAAGAAGGTCAGATCATTGCCTAAAGAAACCGTCAAGGAACCAAAACCGGACTGGATTCGCATTAAACTGACGACCGGTGACAACTATCAGGAAATCAAGAGCATGATGCGCTCGAAGACACTACATACCGTGTGTGAAGAAGCGCGTTGCCCTAACATATACGAATGCTGGGCGAACCGTACAGCGACTTTTATGATCCTGGGTGACATTTGTACGCGTGCGTGCCGTTTTTGCGCAGTCAATACCGGAAGACCTACCGAACTTGATCTGCAGGAGCCGGAACGCGTGGCAGAGGCTGCCGAGAACATGGGGCTTAACCACTGCGTCATTACTAGCGTTGCAAGGGACGACCTTTCCGATGGAGGAGCAATGATTTTCGCAGAAACCGTCAAGGCTGTCCGCAAACGCCTGCCGCTGTGCAGCGTGGAGGTCCTCATTCCCGACTTCATGGGGAACTGGGATGCTTTGAAGGTGGTCATGGATGCCAAGCCGGATATTTTGAATCACAACATCGAAACGGTTGAACGCATGTCGAACCGGGTTCGCGCCAAAGCGAAATACGACCGTTCCCTGGAGCTGTTGAAAAGAGCAAAGGACATGCAGCCTAATATTCCGACCAAATCGAGCATCATGCTTGGTGTAGGGGAAGAATGGGACGAAATTTTGCAGTCCATGGACGATTTGCGTGCGGTCGATTGCAATATCATGACGATCGGACAGTATTTGCAGCCGTCTCCGCAGCACTTGAATGTCGTTAAATATTATCATCCGGACGAGTTTGCCAAGCTCAAGGAAGAGGGCATGAGCAGAGGATTCAGCCACGTGGAATCGGGCCCGCTCGTACGCAGCTCCTATCACGCTCATGAGCAGGTGAAGTCGGCGGCTGGACAGAAATAATAGATATGATTTTTTAATGAAAGGCAGGGGGAGCATCATTGATCCTGATTGGCGGAAAAAGCTACGAGCTGCTGAAAGACCATAAAAACGGATGGAACCCTGAAGCCTTTCGCGACCGGTACAGCGAAGTGCTGGACCGCTACGATTACATTGTCGGAGACTGGGGATACAACCAGCTGCGGTTAAAGGGATTCTACCGGGATAAGCATCCTAAATCCACTAGGGACTCGGCCTTCTCCGGTATGGTGGATTACATCAATGAATATTGCAATTTCGGATGCGCTTACTTCGTCCTGCAAAAGAACCGGGATAACCAGCCGAAAGATAAGGAAAAGCCGGAGAAGCAGGAAAGAACAGAGAAACCGGAAAGAGCAGAGAAGACGGAGAAGCAGGAACGGCCGGAGAGACAGGATAAACAGGAGAAACAGGATAAACCAGAAAGAAATGAACGGCCTGAACGACCTGAAAAGCAGGAAAGAGCCGAGAGACCGGATAAGCAGCAGGAAAAGACGGGAAAGCCGGAAAAGTCGGACAGACCTGACAAAGCGGATAGACAGGAAAGACAAGAAAGACCTGAGAAACCTGAAAAACAGGAAAGAACTGAAAGACAGGAAAGACCTGAAAGACAGGAAAAATCCGAGAAACCAAAAAGCGGTCCCCAATAGGGACCGCTTTTTTACATTGATATCTAACCAAGGAAGGCTTCTCTGACGCGGTTCCAGAACGGAAACGGCCGGTACCGGGCAAAGCTTACCTTGTCCTTCGCAACCTGGCAGCGTACAGAGATGAGGTCGTCCACCTGAATGTTGACGTGGTCGATCGTAAGCAGCAGCCGCTGTTCTTTTCGCGAAAAAATGTCGGTATGATGATGCTTGGGCAGCAGGAGCGGTGACCCCATCGTTCGGAAAACCCGGTTGTTGATGGAGGCAATCTCGGCGATTTGCAGCGCCTCGATCGTCGGATGGACCATGGCACCGCCGAGACTTTTGTTATAAGCCGTGCTTCCGGATGGCGTCGAGATACAAATCCCATCCCCCCGGAACATTTCAAAGGTCTGGTCGTTGATATCCACTTGGGCTACGACCGTCCCGTCTACGCCTTTAAGCGTGAATTCATTTAATGCGATATAGGAAGCATTGCCCGATTTGCGATGGATTTCAAGCTCCAGCAGCGGGTATCTGACGATCCGCGGACGAATGGAGCCGGACTTGCTGGCCGAGCTCATCAAATCGATCAGCTGGGGCAGCTCGTCTGCCTGCCAGTCTGCATAAAATCCGAGATGGCCCGTATGAACGCCGACGAAGGCAATATCGGGAATGTGGTCAATAAACGTATGAAAGGCATGAAGCATCGTACCGTCTCCGCCAATCGAAATGACAATTTCGGGAGATTCGGCATCCAGACGAAATCCGCGCTGCGCGGCTAGCTTATGGAACTGCTCGCTCAAATCTACGGACAACTGATCACCGCGATCCAGGACATAATATCTCAAGAGAGTTAAGCTCCTTTATTGGGTTATATAACGATCATAAACAATATCGGAGCATAACACAACGTTCATTTGGAAGCTCTGCCGTCTCCCCGGCGCCATATCGCCCGAATCCAGCAGCCTATCGCCGAAGCAGCGGTCATGAACACAATGAGGAGGCAGAAATAGGCGATCCGGTCCGCAAACCAGCCTGCTTCAAGCCGAATGCCGGGGACTTCAGCGGGCATGCTTAAAGCCGGTGAGGCGGATCCCATCAACGGTTCCCAGAGCAGCAGCACGAGAGCCGCAGCCAGGACGGCGTGGATCAGCCGTGCAATCATGAAAGGAAGGTAACGCAGATTCGTCGCATGCAGAATGCTTGCGATTTGGGCATGCACGGAAAGTCCGCCCCATGACAGGATAAAGGCCGCAGCGGCCGCTTTAAAGGGGAGAGGCACGGAGGAAGCAGCTTCCCCGGCAGAACGCGCACCGAGCGTAACCTCGAACAAGCCTCCGACCAGCGATTCCGATAATGAAGGCGGAAAGCCGAGGACGGCAAGCAACCGGTCAAGAATAAAGTAGAGGCTTCTCATGACGCCGGCCTGCGTGAGGAGCTCCAGAAACACGGAGAAGAATACGACAAGGCCCCCTACGACAATAATAAGCTTTAAAGAGGATTCAACAGCCTGCCGCAGCATTTCGCCTATGCTCCGACCATCCTGCATTCTCGCTTGATGCATGGCCGCAAAGGCTCTCTGGATGCGTCCGCTCTTTGGCCCCGGCTGCGCATGGCCCGGCAGCTTGTTGGAAGGGCCCTGGGGGACATCCCCTGCACCCGCAGCGCTCCGTTTGCCGTGAAATCGCATGAGCAGTCCGATGAGAAAGCCGCCGCCGTAATGGGCCGTAGCCAGAATGACAGCCATTTTCGGATCATGGAAGAAGCCGACCGATACGGCACCGATCAGAAAGATCGGATCCGAAGACGTCGTAAAAGCTACCAGCCGTTCGCCTTCGTCGCGGGTCACCATATTTTGCTCCCACAGCTTGGCCGTCAGTTTGGCTCCGATCGGATATCCGGAAACGTATCCCATGGCTGCCACGAAGCCTCCGCTGCCCGGGATGCGAAACAGCGGCTTCATCAGCGGGTCGAGGAGTGTTCCGAATAAATGCACAACGCCGAAGCCAAGCATCATCTCCGAAATAATGAAAAACGGAAACAGGGAGGGGAAGAGGACATCCCACCAAATCGCCAGACCACGCAGGGCAGATTCAAGATAGGCCCCGGGAAAAACGGTCATAAGCAGCATTAAGCTGGCGAGGGAGGTCAGCATCAGGGGCATACCCAGCTTTTTAATGGTCATAGTCACACCTTCCTGCATATGTATAGGTCATTCGATTCACACCATATACCTAAATTTATGAAAAGCATCGGACAAACAGTACAAAAAAACATAGAAAGCGTTTACAAAAAATAATGTTTTTTTGACGAATGTATGTTAAAATATACAAACCAAATACTATTCAATAATCAAATTTCAATAAATGGATGGAGTGATGAGATCATGAGTATTGTCGCCGGTGTTCTTGTCTGCGCTTTCGTGTATGTCATTCGCGCCTCACTGGTCCATTCCGGCGAAGAGGATTGGAGCAGCTACTGAATAACGCTAAGGTGCTAAACAAACGTTTAGCGCCTTTTTTTGTTTTTTGATATAATGGAAATAATTTTTACTTGCCAATAATGGAGCCATAATGCCTCTCCTTGGCTTTCGGGTCCTGCTTGTCATTTTTTGCAATATGCACCTTGGATCGTGGGAGATCTAGACGAAAGACATGAAAGGAACGTGGGGATGTGACTTTAGAACCTCTATACTCCATTAAAGTGACCTGTTATTACTGCGAGCATGAATTCAATACGTCGCGCGTGCGTCCCAGCTTTAAGAAGGCCATACGCACGGATTCCGATTTTTGCGCCTATTACAAGGATGAGAATCCGGACTATTACGTTGTCAGAGTATGTCCGAAATGCGGATTCGCTTCAACGGAAAATTCGACGGAGCGGTTAAACGATTCGCAGAAACAGCGTTTTGCAGACAAAATCAGCAGCCGGTGGATTGCGCGGGATTTCAGCGGTCACCGGGAATGGGAAGCTGCACTGGAGACGTACAAGCTGGCACTGCTCGTCGCGCAGACGATCGGGGAGAAGGAGCGGATCATCGCCAGCCTGCTTCACCATATTGCCTGGCTTTATCGTTATAAGGGGGACGAGGAGCAGGAACAGCGTTTCCTGAAATACTCGCTGAATTCTTACATAAAGGTCTATGAACTCGAAGGGGTGGGGGCAAACAACGCCCGCCTGCTCTATTTGATCGGGGAGATGAATCGCCGCATCGGCGAATTCGGGCAGGCGGTCAAATGGTTCTCGAGGGTCATCAACGATAAGAACATTATGGATGCGGCCATGATCCGTGCTTCCAGAGAGCAATGGGGCGTCCTCCGAGAACAAATGCTTGCCCGGAAGCTGGACCTCCCGGAAGAGATGAAGCAGAACTGAAGGCTATATAACAGCAAAACACGCATGTATCATGCGTGTTTTGCATAAGGGCGGCGATTAACGGACTGGCTGATCGAACCGCAGATAGTCGTTATCGGTCTCAAGAACGTTGAGCCGGCTGCTGCAGCAGGGAAAAACCACAAGCTTTTTTCTGCCCTCATTGATCGTTTTGAGCTCGCTGGGCTTGAGGTTCAGCCTCACGTTTCCCGCTCCGCAAAAAGGGCATTCATGCACATAAATGTCACCCATTTGCTTATCGTAAGGCCAGGTATTGGCGAAGGGGATCATTGATCGTCCTTCTTGTCCGCTTGATCCTCACCTGGATGTTCTTTGCCAAGCTCAGCGATTTTTTGCAGCAGAATATGCTGCGGCATGTGCATGAGATGTTCCAGCGGAACTCCCAATTTTTCTGACAGCTTGACGGCTGTTTCCGGTGATATTTGCAGTGGTCTCATGTCGAGCATCCCTCCAATGGATGTATGAAAGCTCCATGGCTTCAGTGAGTGCGGCTGAAAGGTATGAAATCTTGATCCGTAAGCCGCTTGGCGCCATGTGCTGTCTGTTTACGATGAAATGATTCTTGTATAAATTGAACTTAGTTCATTTTATATAGTTATACACCTTATCATGAAAACCAATCAAGTGAAATCCCTAAGCAAAGGAATGGTGATTAGCAATGAATAACAATTTGAAACTGACATGGGATCTGGAAACCATTTTTCCGGGCGGTTCCGCTTCGGCCGAATATCAAACCTATCTCGACACGCTGGAAAAGGATCTTCAGAAGCTGAAAGAAGACGTGAAGTCTGCGTCCGCTCCTACGAGCCTTGAAGACACCCGAGCCTTTGACGCAATCATTGACAGCATGGGCAGCTGCATTGCCCGCATATCCGAGGGCGGTGCATTCGTGAGCTGCCTGCAGGCGCAGGATACAGGGGACAAAAAGGCCGTTCAACTGTCCGGACGGATCACCAATCTGCATGCGCTGCTGAATACGATCATGACCCAGTTCGACGATATCCTCGGCCGCACGGATGATGAGACTTGGAAGGCCTGGATGAATCGCGAGGAGGTTCAGCCGATTGCTTTTGTCATGAACGAGAGCAGAGACCAGGCACGTGAGAAGCTGAGCCCCGAGCTGGAGAGCCTTGCCTTGGATTTGGCCGTTGACGGCTACCATGGCTGGAGCGACCACTACGATACCGTGGTAAGCCATGTCAAAATTCCGTTCGAAGTGGACGGGGAAACGGTGCTGCTGTCCGCAGGTCAAGCTCATAACAAGCTGTATGATGCGGACAAGGAAGTCAGGGACGCCATGTTCGTGAAATGGAAGGAAGCTTGGGCCGATAAGGCGGACTACTGCGGTGATACACTGAATCATCTGGGCGGATTCCGTCTGAAGCTGTACGAGCGCCGCGGATGGGATGAAGTATTGAAGGAGCCGCTCGCCATCAACCGGATGTCCAATGCTACCCTGGACGCCATGTGGGGCGTCATTCAGGACAACAAGCCGAAGCTGTTAAAATACATGGAGCGCAAAGCCAAGCTGCTTGGAGTCGATCAGCTGAGCTGGGTGGATGTCGACGCCCCGATCGGGAAAGTGTCCTCGAAAGTATCTTACCAGGAAGCAGCCGAAACCATCGTAGAGCAGTTCCGCAAGTTCAGCCCGAAAATGGCCGACTTTGCCGAAATGGCCTTCGACAAATCCTGGATCGAAGCGGAAGACCGCCCCGGAAAGCGTCCAGGCGGCTTCTGCACATCGCTTCCGGTCAGCAAGGCCACCCGTATCTTCATGACCTACAGCGGTACGGCATCCAATGTGTCCACGCTTGCGCATGAGCTCGGCCACGGTTACCATCAGCATGTCATGGACGATTTGCCGGTGTTTAACCAGAACTATGCCATGAACGTGGCGGAGACGGCTTCGACGCTTGCCGAGATGATCGTGGCTGATGCCATGGTAAAAAAAGCGAAGGACGAGCAGGAGAAGCTGGCGCTGCTGGAGGACAAAATCCAGCGCAGCGTGGCGTTCTACATGAATATTCATGCCCGCTTCCTATTCGAAACCCGCTTCTACGAAAAACGCAAAAAAGGTCTCTTGAGCGTTCAGGAGCTGAATGATTTGATGGAAGAAGCGCAGAAGGAAGCATACTGTGACGCGCTCTCTGCTTACGAGCCGACGTTCTGGTGCTCCAAGCTTCACTTTTACATCACGGGCGTTCCTTTCTATAACTTCCCATACACGTTTGGCTACATGTTCAGCACCGGTATTTATGCACAGGCCCTCCAGCAGGGCAGCAGCTTTGCCGATAAATACGACGCGCTGCTTCAAGATACCGGCGCGATGACGGTAGAAGAGCTTGCGAAAAAGCACTTGAACGCCGATCTGACCGGACGTGATTTCTGGCAGAGCGCATCGGATCTGCTTACGCGAGATATTGAGGAATTCTTGAGCATGACGGAAAACCTGGCTTAGGACTTACGAGCACCCGGAATACGTATCAAAATACAAACGGGAAGACCCACGTTTAGATGGTGTCTTCCCGTTTTTTAGTTGTCCGCCAGAATGCGGTAGGATTATTGAGTATTTTGTCGTAATAGCAAGAATAATAGCAGATTATTAGCGGAAATTAAATCGAAAAAGCGAAAATAATAGTAATAAATACCCAATTATGTTTTATATTGTTGTCTGTTTCGCTACCCTGTCTTATAATGAGTCATAAGCCCTAAGTATTTTTGGCGAAAGTTGAAGAGAGGAGGAAATATATGATAAAAAGTGAGCAGTTATCCCTAGCAAGACAGCTTGATATGGTGTTCAAAGAGCTTGAAGAAGAGCTATCCGGCCTATCCTCCGGAACAGTGTTTGTGCAAATACGCAATAATACGATCGGCAAGTTCGGGATTCGTCATAATCCGCTGGAGGGTCGAAACGGGGAGCTTCGTGTGGAAGATCCGGGATTGACGGCGGTCCAATACGCTTCTTTCCGGATCATGGCGCTGGAGAGCCTGAAGCATAAACGGCACTGGACCCACGGTGAAATTAGTTATGAGTTTGCCGTTCGGCAGGGCATGATCGTGGTCGACGCGATTCTTGAATCCAACTACAATATGGCTAATTTGATGATTCGCTATCCGAGACATACATATCCAGATGCTCTTACGGAAATTTTCTGATCCAATGAACTCATTATATTTATCATGATTTATTCCATAGCCATACCTAAAACCATATCGCTTTATTTAAAGTGAATAGCTTGAAATGAGCAAGGGCGACATAATAAGAAGTAAGCCATACGAAATAACGCGAAAAAAGGCAACCTTTTTACAAAGGCTGCCTTTTCCTGCGGAATTACCGCAAGATCCGCAGGAAGCTCACGCCTTGCCGCGGATCGACATGATATCACAATTACAAATGCCCCTTAAAAGCACGATTATTGTTGACGACCGGAAAGCTGTTGTTCAGCCATTTGTACCAGACGTTTTGTAATATAGCCTCCCAAAGAACCAGTCTCACGGGAAGTCATATTGCCATAATAACCGTCGGCTGGAATTTGAACGCCCAGCTCTTGAGCAGCTTCAAACTTCATTTGTTGAAGTGCGGAGTTTGCTTGAGGTACGACCAGATTGTTGGAGCGGCTACCGCGTCCTTGGTTTTGTCCTGCTTGACCCATGTTTGTCACCTCCTTTGAACTTGTTGAAGTTATTATGGTTTTAAAGATTTGAAAACATACAGCAACAGAGGACGAAAGTGAATGGAAATTTATAGAAATCTACGACAAAAAGGCGATTTTCCGACATTCATCGAAAAACCGCCCTTTACTTTGATATATTATTTTAGGACTCGGGAGGGTAAATCATATCCAAATGCAAGTCCATTTCAATGGTCTGCTTGGGTTCGAGGCGAATCAATCCGGTAACATCGGGCCCTGCCGGAAGATTGGGAGCATTCGGCAGCCAGGTATATGGCTCAATGCACAGAAAGTCGCCCGCTTCACCTTTGGTGTAAAGCACCCAGTGCTTATAGAATTTAGGATCTGCCGAGTATTTGAGACCGTAGCCGTCACTGCGCAGCAGAGTAGCCACCGCAGGCTGGCCCTTTCCGATCCTAAAAAGCGTGTCGAAATTCGTTCCTTGCAGGTTCAGTCCCTCATTTAATGATTCCAAAGGCCCTAACGGCAGTACGTCGCCTGTCGTTAGCAGGTCTTGGTCCAGCCCGTAAATGGCGTCTACAGGCAGCTGAAGGGTCCATTCGCCTGGTTGTCCATCCAAGAGAAACCAAGTATGATAACCGATTCCGAAAGGGACGGGGTGGTCGCCCATATGAGTCACCTTCAAACGCTGGGTCAACCGGTCGCCCTGGAGCCGCAATGTCATTTCAAGCTTCAGGGGGGCAGAGAACTGCTCCATCCAATGCGGATCATCCGCAGTCAAAAATTCAGTCGTAACGGCGCAGCCATCCTCATCTTCTTCAATGTCGCTGACTCTCCAGGGCTGGGTACGATGCAGCCCGTGAATATGGTTATCGCCTGCGGTATTGCGGTCAAATTGGTACTCGCGGCCTTCATATTCAAAGTGGCCTCCGCGGATTCTGCCCGGCGGAATGAGCATCGGCATACCGAAATGATAGGGTTTTTGCATATAAAATGCCAAATCGTTTTCGTCGGGTCTTCGTACGACTTGTCTGTTCTGGATGTTGTCCCGGATGGAAATCACATTGTTCCCCAGCCACGGCAGCAGCGTGACTTCAAGCTCGCGACTATGAAGGATGTACGTGTCGTAACCATTCCATTGCCCCTTGGTCACTTGTTTCATATCGATGCTCCTTTTCCCACTAACTTTAGTTCATTTCATATATCATAACAGATTTCGCGGCGGGAGGTAAAAAACGAATTATCCCTGGATGGATTGCTTAGACGCCAAAATATGGAGCCTGCAAAAAGAGGTTTGACAATTTGGTGACTTCAGCGATATCATAAGCATTGCATAAAGGCTTTCAATGATTATGGAACACGATGACAGGGACAAGTAAGCAAAGACGGCATAACCTTCAGAAAGCCGGTGGTTGATGTGAACCGGTGGGGCCGATTTTGCCGAATGGACCCTCGAGTGCCGCGTTGAACGGAAGAATTGATCTTCCCGCGTAGACCGGCCGGCTAATTCCACGTTAAGGAATGTAAGGCTGCCTGGTTTTTTTAGCGATGCCAGTACGTACGGTACTGCGCCTGATACCAGGTTGCAAATAAGGGTGGCACCACGGTCTCACGTCCCTTGCGGGCGTGGGGCCTTTTTGTATATTCAAAAACAAGATGGAGGGATTTTCATGAAAACCGTTCTTTCCGGAATTCAGCCGAGCGGCAAGCTTACGCTGGGCAACTATATTGGAGCCATGAAAAATTTCGTGAAGCTTCAAAATGATTATGCTTGTAATTTCATGGTCGTGGATCTGCATGCCATCACAGTAGCACAGGAGCCGAAGGCTCTAAGGGAACAGTCTGAAGCGGTAGCGGCCTTGTTCATTGCGGCCGGAATCGATCCGGAGAAAGCCAATGTGTACATGCAGTCCCATGTACCTCCGCATGCGGAGCTCGGATGGATCCTGACGACGCTGACGTCCATGGGCGAACTCGAGCGAATGACACAGTTCAAAGACAAGACGGCGGGAAAAGAATCCGTAGGTGCGGGCCTGTTCGTGTACCCATCGCTCATGGCCGCAGATATCCTGGTGTATAATGCCGATCTGGTACCGGTAGGCGAGGACCAAAAGCAGCATCTGGAGCTTGCACGTGATTTGGCGGGACGCTTCAACCATCGTTTCGGAGAATATTTCACGATTCCGGAGCCGTATATTCCTGAAGTCGGCGCACGGATTATGTCACTTGACGACGCGTCGAAAAAAATGAGCAAGAGTAATCCGAATCCCGGCAGCCACATCACGCTGCTTGACACGCCGGACGAAATCCGCAAAAAAATCAGCCGGGCGACAACGGACTCCGGAAAGGAAGTACGTTACGACCCAGCCGAAAAGCCGGAAATCAGCAATCTCATGAGCATCTATTCGGAGTGCTCCGGGATGTCTCTGACCGAAATTCAGAACCAGTATGAGGGACAAATGTACGGCGGCTTCAAGAAAAACCTGGCCGAAGTCGTTGTCAGCGTACTTGAACCTTTGCAAAAGAGATATTATGATATCCGTGAATCCGGACAGCTCTACGACATTTTGGCCAAAGGCGCCGATCGGGCCATGGAAACCGCTTCGCGCACGCTGACTGACGTGAAGGAACGGATGGGCTTCCTGCTGCCAAGATAAACGGCCAGGAAGGATGCGCTATTCCGTTTTCGCTCCGTGCAGACGGTTTTGCTTGGCCTTGATTACAAAGCCCCATCCGATATTACAGATCGCCAAGACGCCTACCAGGAGCGCCAGCCAACCGTTGTAGCTGATGCAAACGGCTGCGGCTCCGAGAAGAAGGATGGACGAACAGGCGAACCATAGGGATAAACCTTTACTCATTGTAAAAAACCTCCAGACAAGATATGAATTCTTTTCTGCATAACTCCTAGCGACCGAGCCATACTAAGCTTGCAAGCTTGTTACTAACACACACGCAGAAGTGGAAGGGAGATTTTACGATGGCTCAATCTCGTTCAAACAATCTGGTAGTACCGCAAGCAAAAACGGCTTTGCAACAAATGAAAATGGAAGCTGCTCAGGAACTGGGCGTTCAAATTCCGCAAGACGGATACTATGGCAACATGACTTCCCGCGAAACAGGTTCCCTGGGCGGATATATTACCAAGCGTCTCGTTCAAATGGCTGAACAATCCATGTCCGGTCGTCAATAATCGATAAATCTCGGGCCCGGCACGCATTCTAGCGTGCCGGGCTTTTCTTGTGCGTGTCTCTAGGGTGATTCTCTCCTAACGGGCGATTTTCGTCAAGGCTCAAAATCGAGTGAAATGCATAAAAAAGGGCCGCTTCCGACAGAGGGAAGCAGCCTGTATTATAATATGAAGCTTTTAGCCTGAATTGATGGACAGCCTCTTATCCATTTTCTTGGCGCTGAGCCATCCTACATACGTATTGATCGGCTGAAATTGCTTATCCATGACGAGCACGGCCACGAACGGATACTGCTTCCGGTGGCGGTAGCGCACATCGGCCCAGCGGACGATATAACCCCATGGCAGATTCTCGACTTCGGCGACGGCGAACGAGGTAAAGTAGAGAAATGCCTGCACGTCCGGATGCTGCTTGGAATGCTCGATAGCCGGATGCTGCTCAGTGTACGCGTGCTTTCTCCATTCCAGTTCGCTGCCGTTCATGACGCCGATCTCGTAGCTGCCGTCCGTCAGTGCCTTGACGATATGCCATTTGTGAAAGGATACGGTTGGAATGACATAGTATCGTTCGCCGGGCTGACGAGTGGCGTCCAGTCGCTTGACCTCGGCGGTTTTGACGGAATGGGCAATCGTGCGCCAGACGTAATAAACGGCAGTGAGAATGTACAGTCCCGCAAATAAAGGCGCGGGCTTTGCCGCTCCGGTGCTCCACAGCAGAACGGCTGCGGCATGAGTCGTAAAAATGAACGGATCAAAAATGTGAATGATATTCCAGGATATCCATCGCTCCGAGAAAGGGCGAGCGGCCTGGGTTCCATACGTATTAAACAAATCGCTGAATACATGAACGCAGACGGCGATTCCTGTCCATAGCAGGATGTGTCCCGCTGGCTCCGTTCGAAACAGAAGGGCCAGTATGCTGCCGATCAGCGCAGTCCAAATGACGAGAAAGGGAAGCGAATGCGTAATGCCCCGGTGGTTTTTTACGTATAGGGCATTGCTCTTAAAGCGCAGGAGCCCGTCAAAATCCGGGGCCTGAGAACCGATGACCGTACCCAGCAGTACGGCAGTGGCAAGCGCTGGGCTTGCAGCAACCGCCGGATCAACATAGGCGAGACCGGCCAGACTGAGTCCCATCACAAAATGTGTGGCTGTATCCATTACCATGTCTCCTTCGTGTTGTTCTTATCATTCATTGTAACAAATCCGGAAATGCAAATCCCGCCGCGGCTAGGTGCGAATGTGAGGATTCTGCAAATCCTGCTGTTCCAAGTTTTCCTTATTATAGTTACTACCCACTTTGGGATGAATATATAAGGGATTGACCATACTAAAATGTGTCACCGAATTGTCAAAATAGTGAATGATTTTGGAGAGGATTGTCAAACACTTTTAACTTTTGATATGATAAACTTTATAGCGGAGGCATCTTTCCTCCACAATGACAGAATAAGGAGGATTCTTAAGGCGTGGACAATCATTTAAGTTACCAGGCTCCTTCGGATTCCGCAACGCTTTCCATCAAACAGACGCCGCCGGATTCATCGGCTACGTGGAAAGATTTCATCACACTCACGAAACCCGGGATTATCCGTTCTAACTTAATTGCTGTTTTTGCAGGCTACTGGGTCGCTTCGCAATGGGACATCCAGTTTGGCAAAATGATTTTGACTCTGCTGGGAACCGTGCTGGTCATGGCTTCTGCCTGTGTATATAACAATTATTTTGATCGTGAACTCGATACCAAGATGGAACGTACGAAGAACCGCACCCTTCCATCCGGTCGCTTGAAGCCATCCGTTGTTCTTTGGTATGCTTTCATACTCGGTGTTATAGGACTGGCTGATCTGTTTATCTTTTCAGGCGTTCTGGCCGGCATATTCGGTGCGATCGGGATGTTCGTATACGCCATTGTATACACCATGTGGCTGAAACGGTCTTCGACATGGAGCACATCGGTTGGCGCCATCTCCGGCGCGATGCCTCCATTGATCGGTTACGTGGCTGTGACACACCGTGTCGATATGGGAGCCATTCTGCTGTTCGCTCTGCTGTTTCTGTGGCAGCCGCCGCATTTCTGGGCACTGGGCATTCGCCGCGTGGAGGAGTACAGAGCAGCCGGTTACCCGCTTCTGCCTGTTGTGAAAGGAATTAAGCGCACGAAAATTCAGATTATTCCATATCTGGTGCTGCTGGTTCCGATTCCGATTTTGATGTATACGTTCGGTTATACCGGTATTTACTTTATGATCATTGGTACGCTGCTGTCACTCTTCTGGCTGTATCTCGGCATCAAGGGACTGACGGCGAAGGACGACGACGCTTGGGCGAAGAAATTGTTCATTTTCTCGATCAATTACTTGACCTTGAGCCTGATCGTGATGATCCTGAACACGGTGCATTAACAATATATAGCGATCAAATCCCATGGATGCATGGGATTTTTTCTGGGAAACAGGCATGAACAGCATAGGAAAGCTGTGCTGCGGCTCGTAATGCATGGGAGAGAGGGAGATTTATACACATGTTGAAACGTTATAAATGGACGTGGATCCTGCTGGCAGTCATTATTGTCATGGCGGGCTTTCTGATCTACACCAGTACGGGACTTGGCAAATCCAAGCTGCCGGTATTGGGACAGGTTGAGGATTTTTCCTTTGAGAATGTAGATGGCAAGACGGTGTCACGGGATGATACGAAGGGGAAAGTAAGGCTCTTTTACTTCTTTTATACCAGCTGCCCGGATGTATGTCCCGTAACGACCTTCCTGCTCTCCCAGACACAGAAGCAGCTGATCAACGACGGTACGTTCGCCAAGGATGCCGAATTTGTCTCGATCTCCTTCGATCCGAAGGTGGACACCCGGGAGAAAATCAAGGAATTCGCAGATAAATTCTACGTGGATTACAACGGTTGGTATTTCCTGAGGGGCGAAGATCAGAAGATCAGGGATCTTGCCGAAAAATCATTTAAAATCGGCATCATGGGCGATAACAAGGATAACTTTGCCCACTCGAACATCATCGCTTTGGTCGACCGCGACAACAAGGTGCGCAAGCTGTACAATGCGAATGATACCGACAACGTAACCGCCGAATCGCTTGCCAAGGACGTTAAAGACCTGGCCAAAGAGTAAATCGGCTGAATCAAATGGGTTGAAGTAAATCCGGAAGCGCCCTGCATGCAGAACCGAGAGACTGCTGCAGAGGCGCTTTTTTGCATGCATCTTCTACGCTTGGAAAGGGGCTGCCGGATAGATGATGTATTCTTCCAAGCCTGCCTTTTCGAGCTGAGCAACGAGATATTCATCTGGCGTACCTTCGACGCCGGGGTAACCGCGCCGGGTGTATATATGCCCCGCATCGGGAAATGCATCCCGAAGAACACCGCGTATTTTTTTGCCGGAGCTGTCGTTATCCATGAATAAATACACTTCTTCCTCCCGAATCTCTTTGCGGAGGGACTCCAGTTTGGCGGAGCTCAGCGTGCCGAATGTGCAAAGGATGCGGATGTCCTCCTGAAGCAGGCGGCGGAGCTTGCTGCGGTCGTTTTTTCCTTCAACAATGATGAATATAGACAAGAAGAATCACCTCGGTACGGGAGCAGCATGAATGCTCCTATCGAAATTCCCCGGGAAATGTTGAAAAACATTCGAGCCGGTTCCTCCTTAGTGTAGCTCTTTTCCGGCAAGGCATGCAAAAAACAAGACGATCTTTCCCCGGCAAAGGAAGATCGTCTCTTTGTATTATAGAAATCCTATGCTTTCCATAAGCTGAACCATTCTTCTATAATCGCTTGACACCATTATGCCGAAAGGCGCTATTCCTAAGCAGGTGCGCCGATCGGCATTTTTCTCAAGGTTGGTATCAGACTAGCACCAGAAGGCGCGCAGAATAATCACCAGCAAGATAAAGAGTACCAACACAATACCGACATTGCTGTGGCAACCCGTAGCGACTGGAGAAACGACTGGTGCTACATTCGCAACCGGTGCTACAGGACCGCAGCCGCAGTGACCTAAATGACTCATATCTAATCACCCCGCTCTCTAAACTGGTCGATGACACAATGTATCCTATGTGGGTAGAGGGCTGAAGTATTGTGCAATGGCCTATGGGGATGGATTTAGGTGTTTACCTACTACAAGGCGCTAGGCAGCCGGAGTTTGGTTTGCCTGAGGGGCCAGAAAGGAACCTGGCTTGCGGCTGATCGGAAGGAGCATGAGGCCGACCATCAGCAGGACGAAAGCAATAAAATAAGGCGACACCACGGTGCGCAGCTGTCCGGCGGCAATCGGGCCGACAAACGAGCCAACCGACATGGCGATGGACTGCAGCGAGAAGACCCTGCCTAGCTTGGTGCCGCCGCTGAGTTGAATGAACAGCGAAGCCATGGCCGGGAAGATCATTCCTTTGGCCATCCCGAGGACAAAGAGCGTAGCAGTCAGCGGGATGAATTGCAGGGCGGCCAACCCGTAAAAGCAAACGGCAAGCAGGAAGATACCGCCAATGACCCGTTTATAGGGAGAGTAGCGGTTCACGAACAGCATGCTTAGCGTGACCAAGGCGCCAAGGCTCATGATGGAGAATAAAATCCCGGTCGACATGATGCCGTCCGTGCCGGCCGCTCGAAGCGGAAGCTCAAAAAACAGGACTCCCTGCGAGCAGGAGATGACGAAAGGCAGAATATATATGCGCCAAGGAACCTGAAGCCTCGTGTCTGCTGCAGGTTGCTTCCCGTCCGGTAGCGCGGCTTCGGATCGTGCAGCTTGCGGAAGCTTGGCGGGCACGCTGAACACAGCCATAATGCCGGTCGCGATGAGCAGCCAGCCGAGGCTTTGGAAGGTGGCCGAGTAACCGGCTTTGGCGACAATGAAAGCACCCGCTGCAGGCGATACGACAGAGGCGAGGGTATGAACGACGCCATGGCCTGACATGAATTTGCCTTGAGTTACTTTGTCCGAGGTGAGCGAAGCCAGCAGCGTCAGGCAGGCAGGGGATAGGAAGGCCAGGACAAAGCCGCTGATGGAACGCAGCACGAGCAGCTGCCACGGATAATGAACCTGGGACTGCAGCAGCAGCACGATGCCGGCTGACACGAGGCTGAAAATGATATAACGGCGGCTGCCATGCCTGTCGATCACGGTTCCCGCAATCAGATTGCCCGGCAAATGCGTGAGGGCGTAAATGCCCATCATCCAGCCGATAAAGACAGGTGCTGCCCCGAGAGATACGGCGAACGGAGTTAGGATGGGGTACTGGGCATGAAGGTCGAAGAAAGCCAGGAACAAAAACATGTACAGCCATATGGCGGTTTTCACTTGAGCAGCTCCTTTCTTGTACCAAAGACAAGCAATCTCTATAGATGTACGCCTGTACCGTTCCGAATAGACCCGTTTATTTGACCGGGGAAAGCCGCCGGATGCCGGGTTGCCCCGTCTAAAGCCGGGGAGACAGCCTGCAAGGGAATCATGTATAATCTAAAAGGCGGACCTCACGCATGCATGGGGCCCGATAACAAGTTTGTGGCTGATGGGAGTGGTAAGGGGAATGAATACGCAGGTTTGGTCCGACTTTTTACAGCAAAACTGGCTGGTGATCGTTATTGCTCTCATTGTGCTGTTCGTGGTCCTGAATCTTGTCAAGACGATGGTGAAGTGGGCTTTGGTCATTATCATCGTCATCGCAGTCGTGGTATACAGCGGGGTCTCACTTGAGAAGATCAAAGACGTCGTGAACGATGTGAAAACGGAGACCGTCGACAATCTGAAAAGCGAAGCGACGAACCTCATGATGAAAGAAGCAAAGGAAGCCAAATATACGGCGGATGCAGCCGGAAACTTCACGATTACGACGCCTAATCTGGAGATGAAGGGCCAAAAGGGCAAGGACAAGGTAGAGGTATCACTGCGGGGAGTATCGCTCGGACAGTGGAAAATAAGTGATACCGTCCAATCGTTTATTGCCGAATCCAAGAACAACTCGAATGTAACGTCAGGCCAATAAAGCAGGCTTTTTCCATGCCGTATGGTGGAAGGGGGTCATCTAATGCTGGAATCATGGATGAAGAGTCTGCAGGAATTGAACATCATTTCGATTTTTCTGCTGTTGATTATGCTCGTCTCCCTGCTGCAGGGATGGCGCCGCGGGGCGTCGCGATCGGCCGGAAGGCTCCTCTCCCTGCTGAGGGAGGGAGTCTTTATTTTGGTGGCGCTGGTGCTGTCCGTTCCATTTACGCTTTGGGTGTCGCCGAAAGTGCAGGAGTGGCTCACGCAGCACACCTGCGCCATGCCAACCCGTGATTTGAAAACCTGGGAGCAAATATACTATACATTTATGTCTTCAATGGCTGATTTTCCGCTGCTGCGTTTCGCGGTGCTGTTCATTCTCAGCTACAGCATCATCCGCCTGCTGATGCGCTGGTTGACGGTGCTTGTGTTCGGCGGGAAAGGAGCGATGTTCGCACCGGGCACGCGCCAGTCCTCGTCGATATTCAGCCGCTTGTCCGGGGCGCTGATCGGCCTCTTGATCGGAGCCGGAAGATGTATCGTCGTCGTGGCTCTGCTGTTCGTGTATGCTTCATTGTATCCGAATTCGACTTTCACCCGCTATGTGGAAGCCTCGCCGATATACCAGGAAGGTGCACAGCGGGTCATTGAACCGCTGTCGGGCCATTTGGTGAAGGAGAAGCTGCCGGTATTCACGAAAGCCGTCGAAAAAGAGCTCAGCGGCATCATGCAGCGCAAGTACGAAGTGATCGATCATGCCATTCCGGACGATATCGATGCGGCTGCGGCCGACATCGTCCATGGGGCGAAAACGGATGAGGAGAAGGCCCGGCGGCTGTACGACTGGGTCGGCTCGCGCGTACAGTACGACTACGGCAAGGTCGACGACTATGAGCAGAAGGGAATCTGGCATGAACAGAACCCGCAGGAAACGTTCGACACGAAAAAGGGAGTCTGCATAGATTATGCCCGCCTGTACGCGGTGATGGCAAGATCGCAGGGACTTCAGGTTCACGTCGTCACCGGACAAGGATACAACGGGCAGGGAGGCTACGGGCCGCATGCCTGGAATGAAGTGTATTTAAGCGAAAAGGGCAAATGGGTTCCTTTGGACCCGACCTGGGCCCAAAGCGGAGACTGGTTTAATCCGCCGAATTTTGCGGCAACGCATATCCGGGACGGCGTTCTCACGTGATCACGGAACAGGGACCAAACAAAAGGAGCTGTACCGCATGCCAGGATGGGCATGCTGGTACAGCTCCTTTGTTCATGGCGGCATTATGCCGGCAGTTTGATTTTTTGCCCCGGATAGATCAGGCTGGCATTCTTGATATGGTTCAGCTTCTGCAGCTCTCTCCAGGTAGTTCCGTATTTCAGGGAAATGGAGTAGAGCGAGTCGCCTTTCTTCACGATATAGACGCTTGCTGCAGGAACAGGAGCCGGTTTGGCCGGTTCAGGCTGCGGCTTCACGACAGGTGCTGTCGGTTTCTCCGGCTGCGGTGCAGGTGCCGCTGGAGCCGCGCCTTCGGTGATGCGTCCTTGCGGCTCGGAAGGTACCTTGCCGCCCTTTTGGATGTAAGAGATCAGCGCTTCATCCAGTGCGCCGTACATGCCGGCTTGGGAATACTTGCTGAACATGGTGTACTGGTCGCCGCCGATCGACATGAAGTCGTTGGTAGCGAGCGTATAGGTTGCTTTGGGATCCAGCGCTTTATCGCCGACCTTGACCGTGTGGACACGGCTGCCCTTCGGCTTGGATTTGTCGATTTGGAAGCTGACGCCGGATACCTGCGGGAAGCCGCCTTTGGATTCCGGATAATCCGATACGCCGTTCTCAAGAGCGGCCACGATGTCTTCGCCCGTCACTTTCAGCTGCACGATCTGGTTGCCAAAAGGGAGGACGGTGACGATGTCGCCTTTCGTAATCGTTCCGGCTTCGATGGAAGCGCGGATGCCGCCGCCGTTGGTCATGGCGATATCCGATTTGCTCACATCGCGCATCGCATCGGCCAGGAGATCGCCGAGGTTGGTTTCACTCGTGCGAGCTTTCTCGCGGGAGCCTTCAAGCTTCACCGGGGTTTCGCCGACTTTCTCTTTCAGAATCGGCTCCTGCTCCTTTTGGATGGAAGCGACGAGGGAAGCGACTTTGTCATCTGGCTTAATGTCAGCCGCTGCTTTCTCATCCACGAGCTTCGCTTCCTTCTTCACGATTTTGCCGCCGTCTACCCACAAATCCACGACGCCGACATATTTGGTGTATTCGCCCGCGCTGGCAATCAGTGTACCGTTATCGGCATTCAGCCCGTGCTCGAGCACGGTATGGCTGTGTCCGTCGATGAACACGTCGATGCCGGGCACTTCTTTGACGAGCTTCAAGCTCGTATCAGTGGTGGATTTGTCTTCGCCCAAATGGCCGACGGCAACGATAACATCGGTTTTATCCTTGAGCTCGTCCACCATTTTCTTGGCTTCGGCTGCCGGGTCGGCGAACTTCAGGCCTTCCACGTTCTTCGGACTGGTCTTATAGGCCGTTTCCGGCGTGCTGAAGCCGATGATGCCGATTTTTACGCCGTCGATTTCTTTAATGGTATAAGGTTTGAAAAGATCGTTTCCATCGGATTTTTTGACATTGGAGCTCAGCATCGGGAATTTCAGCATCTGGGAAAGCTCGACCAGACGATTCCAGCCATAGTTGAACTCATGGTTGCCGGGCGCCATCGCATCATAGCCCATTTCGTTCATGACCTTTACGATGCTCTCACCGCGAACCAGCGTGGCAAAAGGCGTGCCGTGAACGGCATCTCCTGCATCCAGCGTCAGGGTGTCCGGATTTTGGCTCCGGTATTGGTTGAAAATGCCTTTGACCTTCGCGAATCCCATCTCGGGTGAAGAGGCGACGGCACGCGCATGCATGTCGTTCGTGTGCAGGATCGTAATGTGCTTGCCGATTGGCGCTGCCGCAGCAGCGTCCTTCGCGGGTTCTTCCGCGGCCGCAGCCGTTCCGATCGAACCGACCAGCAGCCCGGTGCTCAGCAGAAGGGATGTGAACCATTTACTTTTGACCATGTAGCTTCATGACCTCCCATAGTGAATAGATATTGTTTCACATGAAAGGAGCCAAGCTGCTTCCCAGCCTGTTCCATATCACACACCTATATTCTAATAGACTATCGGAAAGGTGTAATAAGACTTGCGAATCATTTATTATCCTATGGTTGAAAAAAAGTTTGCATCTCCGGCGGGATTCCGCTCCGCCTGAAGTAATCCTGCACGGTCTCTTCCTGCCGGATGCTCGTCCCCATTGTCAGCAGCAGGATGGCAAAGCGGTTGGCCTGCCGCTCGAGTTTGCCCGGCGCGAAATAGGAGTGCTCCTCCAGAAAGAATCGGTTGATACCCTTATGCAGCCGGTCGTGCCCAAGCTCATGCGCGCAGACGAATCGCTGCCACTCGGGAGAGAGTCCGTTGTGGATCACGATAAATCTCCTTCGCAGCTTGCGGTAATACAGCCCCTTGGTGGATTTGCCGAGATCGGTGTAGCGGATATGTATGCCCAGCGCGCCGGCAAGCTCGAAGGGACAGCTGGTTTTGTGTTTGCGTGTAAGCTTTCGAATGATATCATCCACAGTGTTCACCTGCTTTGTCGGTTGTGGCCAAAAGGCGGGGGCGCGGGGCGTATTATTGTCCATTTCCGCGATGATTTTTCTTCCGCTTATTCATGTGCTTGGCCTCCCAGAACAGCCCCGTCAGCACATCTTTGATCCGCTGCTTGTCCTCCTGATCCAAGGGGATGCCGTCAAACATCAGCTCACCGTCTTCCTCCAGCATCTTTTTGAAGTCGCGCTTGTCCTTGGAAGTAGCCCATGCAGGTGCCTGCTCGGCAGCTTTCAGGTTACCGTCGTCTTCGAAGTAACCGGCCGCGCTCATCAGCTCGTTGTAAGGAGCTCCCAGCGCATCGGCCAGCTTGCGGATGGTGGGGGCTTTGGGAATGCCGCGCACGCCGTTCTCCATCCGGGATATCTGCGAATTGCTGATCCCTGCCGCTTCCGCCAGCTGGTTAATCGTGTACCCTTTTTGCTCCCGCAAACTTTTCATCATGCTTCCGAATTCATTCTCCACCATACTCCAACTCCTTCTAGCAAGTTTCCATACTTTATAGGCTACTATACCCCTTTGTTGCCAAAAGGTAAAGAAAATAGGTGATTTTGATACCAAAAGGCATAAAAGAAAGGGGATTCATCGTAATATCCTTGGAAAAGCTTCAAATTTGCCGTTTTACGATATTAACCAAATAGTGGTATGTTAACATCATTATACGAACAAAAATACGAACATGCTACCTGTAATTTAAACTTTTGATATGAAGGAGTGTATTTCTATGGTAAAAGGATTGCCTGAGCTTGACCGCCGCAAAACCCAAACCGCTGTTGAGGGATTGCTTGAAAAATACCGTATCTATAAAATGATCACCTTTGAAGCAAGGGAAGCCAGCGTGACGGCCTCCTACACGGAGCGCTTTCATGGACCGACGAACGTGACTTCCGATCAGACCGCACAAATTGCCGCTTACAACGTGGACGTGCCTGCGGCGCGCAAAGCCTATTGTGAAATGATCGAATCGATCGTCGATCGCCTATCGGAAAGGGAGCGGACGGTCATCCTTGAACGTTACATGAAGCAGGACGAGGTGTTCGACTATAAGATCTATAACTATGTTCTGGACCCGCCGGTCAGCAAGGATACGTACACGAAAATCCGGACCAAAGCGTTCTACAAAATGGCGCTGGCATTCGCGGACCGCGGACTGCTGGGGCTGGAGGAGCTGCAAAAGCCGCAGAAGGGAAAGTGAGTTGACAGAAAGTGGTCCGAGCGTGATTGCTAAAAGAATAGGGAACTGCTCATGCGAACCGCCTGTCTTACCAGCTGTAAGGGGCGGTTTTTCTGTGTGCGGAAGTTTGTTGCGTTGGGGAGATCATTCATGTCGAGTTATATTGCGTATGATTACGCTACATACTATAATGAAGGCAATAGAAAGGAGACGTGACATGAAATACACCCTTAATTTGTTCGGATATGCCGTGGACTGCGGACTCGCCTTTACGGATGGAAACATGCGGATTGAAATTGCAGAGGAGGACCAGGCTTCCTTAAAAGCGTATTTGCGCCGGGTGCTGGTGAAATATGGACGTGATATGCAGGATACCGACACCCTGGAAGCATTGGTGCAGGATGCCATCGAGGTGGAAAAAAGCATGAACGGCCACTTGAGCGAACCCAAGCTGAAGCTGCCGTACGAGTTCCAACCCGAAATCAAGGAGAAATTGATCGAAGCAGCCGAGCTGCAGGATATGTCCGCGACTCAGCTGCTTATACGGCTGATTGAGCGGAAGTACCAAAGCGTATTTGGAGAGGAGGCCTAAGGCATGGCATACGGAAATAAGGTGAAATTCCATTATGATATTCCTGCCTATATCAAAGCGCAGCTGGCCGCGACGGCGAAAAAGTTGAACATGACCGCCACGGAGCTGCTCTCCCGGACGATTGAAGAAGAGTACGCGCGCGTGACAAACCTGAAGGACGATACAAAATCTAATTAAAAGCCAACTCGTCCGCCATGCGGGACAGCGTCCGGATGCTGGAGAGGGGCATGCTCTCATAGGCGTAATCCGGATCATTGAAATCTGCCGAAAAGCAGTGGCAAACGGTATAGCCTTCAAGCAGATTCGTTTCGATCAGGAACAGCTGGATCTGGCCGCTCGCCTTGGACAGCTTATAATGGAAACGGGATGCGGAATCGGCTTTGATCACCGCGACAGCGGCACGCCTGACGTTGCCGGGAATTTGGCTTAAGAGCTTAGCCAGGCTGGCCGCCGTGAGAACCTGGGTGGACTTCGACATCGATTGCAATTGGATCAACCCCTTTGTGAAGATGAGGCTCGAATGCCAAGATGGCAGTCTTGGGTTCATTCCTCTCTCTTCAATCATAACAAACGTATGTTCGGGTTAGGGCTGTTTTTTTTCGATATTTGGGCGGTTTTTTATCGAGCCTGTGCATAACCGCGCGCTGAACAATCATAAGAAGTCCTCCAATATCCGCTTGGGGACTTCTTTTTTAATGCGAACGGCCTATTAAAATATACGAACATACATTCGTACGTTTTTCATCCGAGCAAGCTCTGCAAACCGTCCGTTTCACCGTCAGCGCATCCGATCCACGGGTGTAAGATGGTATCATCGGAAATGAACACAAGAGGACAACCTGAAGACACGAACAGTCATAAGTAAGCCGGCCCACCTGGGGCCGGTTTTTTTGGCAGGAATGGTCTGTCGTAATTCATTTTCGGTGCGAATGTCGGGTGGAAAGGGGGAGAAAGACTCATGATTGAGACAGCGGATCGGAAGTCCGCGTTATGAGGGCAGCGGTTAAACAGGCGATCACGGACATCATTCCGCCGTTGACGGACCGGCTGTATGATGTGCAGCCCCCGGCGGAAGAGGCGGGTGAACCGTACGGCATCATCGCTCTGGGAGAAGAAATCTGGAAATCCTCCTGGGCAGGGTATCGGCAGGTGATCCGGCTGAAGCTTTCCACTGGTGCTGCCGGGCTGGAGCAGGCGGATGCGTGGGCGGACGCTTTAATCGCCGGGCTTCATCACAAACGGGTTGCGAGTAAGGAGGGCCCTCCGTTTACGCTCTATTATCTCGGGGCACGGGAGGCCGAAAGATTGGAGCCTGCCACAGGCGCGGCCTATCGGGTACTGCGCTTCAGCGTTTACAGGCCGGAAAGGCAGGCGGAGCCGGATATCCGTACCGACGGATGGCTGGAGGCTCTAGCGGATTGGACAAGCCGCAAGCTTGGCGGCGAATGGTCGGTCTACCATACCGCGTGGCCGTCCGGGCGGGCCGATTGTTCGGTGCTTTGGCGGCTGGCCGGGTGCGAGACCCGAATGGCGGGGGCTTCCTTATATGAAGTCCGCAAGCGGTTTACCGGACATGTCGCCGGAGCGGATGCCTCAAGCGAGCTGCTGGCTGCCGTGAGCCTAATCGAAGGATTGGGTGCGGAAGTGCAGCTTCTTATCGATGCCGATCAGCGCAAATACATGTCGGTGGCGGAGATTACCGCGGATTTGCAGGCGGATGCATTTCTGGAAGGACAGCTTCATCTGACGGTGGTGCAGCGCCGGATGCGTCCGGCGGAAGAGGCGGCATTGATCCGCAGGGTGGATATTCATCCGATTTTGAAATGAGGTGGCCGATATGGCAGCGAAAAAAACGAATACAAGCAAAGCAGCGGAAAATATGGACGGTGGACACCGCTATACGCTTGCTGAGCTGGTGGAGCATGCCGAAGATCTGTTTGACGTGAAAGCGGAAGTGATGGCGGGCGCTTTGTACGGCATGGTGGATCCATGTTGGACGGTATCCGAAGCAAAACAAAAAATCGAACAATTCATGAAAGCGAAGGTGGATGAATGATGGCAGGCGGCACATGGGAGAACACGAGTAAACCGGTATTGCCGGGATTGTACATGAATTTCAAAGCGGCGGCAGCGTCCGCGATCCAAGGGGGAGACCGCGGCACCGTGGTCGTACCGGTGAAAGCCAACTGGGGACCCGTGCGCGAGTTTGTGGAGATCGGCAGCGAGACAGCGATTGCGCAGGTGTTCTCGGCCGATACGCTGGACGGCGCAACGGCTTATCCATCGCTCTATTTGGCGCTGCTTGGCGGTCCGAAGAAGCTGCTAGCCTACCGTTTGGCGGACGGCACGGCTGCGGCGGCCAGCGTCACGCTCCAGAACGCGGATGCTTCCCCGGCAGACGTCCTGCAGCTGCAGGCCAAGTATCCGGGCAGCCGCGGCAACGGTTTTACCGTGACGGTTCAGCCGTCCCTGAACGATCCGAACGCCAAGGAGCTTCGCCTCTATGAAGGAACCAAGCTGCTTGGCACCTACAGAGGCATGGACGGTACCGCGGAATCCCTGGCGGCACAGATCAACGGGGATCCGGGCAACGCATGGCTGGAGGCCAAAGCGCTCGAACAAGGAGGCGTTCCTGCCGATATCAGCGGCGCAGCCTTGGCGGGCGGTGTGAGCGGCAGCGGCAGCCTGACGAACGCGGATTACATCGCCATGCAGGAGGCGGCGGAAGGCCAGAGCTTTGACGTGCTGGCGCTGGATTATGCGCCCGATATGGCCCTGCTGCAAAGCTTTGCGGCATGGATCAAGCGTCTGCGCCGCGAAGGCCGGGGCGTGATGGCCGTCTTTGGCGGCTCTGCTGCGGATGACGCTTCCAAGGATGCGGTGAAGCTGGCTTCCGCCCGGTCGCTCGCATTGAATCATGAAGGAATCGTCAACGTGGGGACAGGCGTCAAGCTCGCCGGAACGGACTATAGCTCCGCTCAAGCAGCAGCCTATGTAGCCGGTCTGATTGCAGGCCAGCGGCTCAACCAGTCCGCAACGTACGCGGTGACGCCATTCGAAGATGTAACCCGCCGCTGGACCCGTTCCGAGCAGGAGGAAGCGGTGAAAAGCGGCGTATTCCTGCTCTTTTTCGACGGCCGTCAAGTCAAAGCGCTGCGCGGCATCAACAGCTTGACGGGAGTGGCTGAAGGACAGAACAACGCTTGGAAAAAGATCCGCTCGATCCGCGTTATGGACGCGATCAATGCCGACCTGCAGCGTGCGGCAGAAGAGACCTACATCGGCAAAGTGAACAACACCGAGGAAGGCCGATTGGCGCTCATCGGGGGGGTCAAAGAGTATTTGGCGCAGCTGTCGCTGAGCAATGTCATCGAGCCGGACGGGTACGACGTCATTCTCGACCCTGCGTACTACGGCGCTGCGGCGGTGAATCAGCCGGAGCCGGATCAGGTGTTCCTGCAGTGGAACGTGAAGCTGACCGACGTGATGGAGCAGCTGTTCGGGACCTTTTACGTGCAATAAAGCTTAAATGTTAATCGGACTAATATTATTCAAAATACGAGGAGGAACAAACAATGTTGGATGCTTCACGAGTCATTATGGGGACCTACGGACAAGCCTACATCGACGGGGTATGGCAGACGCATATCAATAAGCTGGAAGCCAGCGTGGAATTGGAAAAGCGGGAGCTGAACCTCGTCGGGAACGACTGGAAGGTGCACAAAAACGGCATCAAAAAGGGCAGCGGCACAATGAGCGGCTACAAGGTGACCTCTGATATGATTCAGCGCGGCTTCACCAAATTCGATATCATCTCCAAGCTGGACGATCCCGAATCCTTCGGCCATGAGCGCGTGCGCCTCATCCGCTGCATGCCGGACAAGATCCAGCTCGCCAACTGGACTGCCGGTGAAGAGGTGCAGGAGGAGACCACGTTTACCTTTGAAGGCTATGAGCTGGTAGACCCGATCGTCGGCGATTAAAGTGCACTACTATAAAAATTCATGTCAAAGGAGAATGATAAATGAGCTTGCATGAGCACATGACGGAGGAACAAATTCTGGACAGCCTGTTCGAGGCTGCGGAGACCTTGCCGGAGGAGACCGTATGCATCAAGCGCCTCGATATGCGGATCGTGCTGCACGGCCTGACCTCCAGCAAGGTGGACAGCATCCGCGAGCGCTGTATGGTTCGCCGGACCGTGAAAGGCTCGGTGGAGGAAAAGGTCGACGGCGAGACGTTCAACGCGCTACTGATCGCAGAGGCGACCGGTAAACTGGAAGTCAAGGGGCTGAGCCTGAGCGGCTGGGGCGATCCGCGCATTACGAGCCGCATGAAGCTGTCCGGCGGGGAACAGGCAGTGCGCCGCATGCTGCTGGCCGGCGAGCTGGACGCGGTCGGGGACAAGGTGCTGGAGCTGTCCGGCTTCGGCGTCGAAATTGAAGACCTAAAAAACTGATCGGCTCCGGGGGAATGACGACGATGCTGTACCATCTGTGGGTGCGGCATCACCTCCGTCCCGGAGATTTCTGGCGGCTGCCGCGCGGCGAGCGCCTGCTGCTGCTGGCTTTTGCGGAGGAGGAGCTCGGCCGCATGGCCGGCCAAAAAGCATAAAACGAAAAGGAGGTGAATCCAAAATGGCTGAAACGTTGAATTACCGCATGAACCTGGTCGTCGAGCCCAAGAACATCGTCAAAGCGAACCGCGAGCTGCGCGCCATGGAGCGCTATTTCGAAAGAATCCAGGGACGCGTGCTGCGCATCGGCCGTACCCGCATGGCGCCGGAAATTGTGCTGAAGGACCGGGCTTCGGCGGGGCTGGACGGAATCCTCGGCAGGATTAACAAGGTGAAGTCGCAGATTGTGCAGGCGTCGGGGACGGTGACTTTGAAAGTCAGGCAAGAACAGACCAAAGAGCAGTCGAGCGGAAAAAAGCATGCGATGAAGGTCCCCCCAGCGCCAAAGATGGTGCTAATCTTTCCGGATTTTTCGCCGATCATTCAAGCCGTAAACACAAACTCGGTAGCATCGATGCTCAATTCTCGCCTGTTAGTTACAAACGCCGGTTACCTAGCCAATTTAGCCAATGCGCTAAACTCCATTAAAGTTGGCGGCTCTGGTCCCAAAGAGGAAGAGAAGCCGAAGTCGTTGTGGGAAAAGTTTAAGTCGGGAGTGTCTTTTGCTAAAAATGCGACAGCGACGGTTAAGGGAATTACTGATACACCTGAAAAGGCAAAAGAGGTTTGGAAACATATGAAGCCCGATGGAGGAAGTACCACCAAAAGTGAAAAATTAACAAGCATGGCTAAAAACATGTGGAAAAATAAAAAGAATCTTGGCAAGTCTTCTGTTGACCTATTTTCTACATTAACCGAAACCCTTGAAGGCGGCACAGGAGTAGCCGACTCCGTTATGGGTCTTTTCTCGGGAGGCAGTTCAGGCAGTTCAAAGGCCATCACCGAGTCCATAAGCGAGGTAGCCGGGAGCGGCTCAGGCATCGCAGGCAAGTTGCTGAAGGCTGGCGGGAAAAGGATGTTTCCCGTTGCGGGATATGCCTTAGACGCCATTAATATCGTGAAGGCCAAGCCAGGCAAGGAACGCGCTCAAGCCATCGGCTCGGCTGCCGGCGGAACACTGGGTTCCGTGGTGGGCGGCGCCCTCGGCACCGTGATTCTACCGGGAATTGGATCCGTTGTCGGTTCAACGCTAGGCGGCATGGCGGGTGATCTGATTGGCGGGAAGTTAGGGGGGATGGTTTCTGATCAGATTCCTAAAATTAAAGATTCCTTTAATTCCGTGAAGGGGTGGTTCTCCAAAACCTTTTCCGGTAAAAAGGACAAGCCTAAGGATAAAGAAGACATCTCTAAGAAACCTGATGTCATTACCGCACCATACAATCCGGAAAAGCAGCCATTAATCAAAAACGCTCCCTACATGCCGGACAAACCGCCAGCAATCCATACTGCACCACTGATTCAGGGACCCCAGCTGCAGTATTCGAATCCAAATATGTTCAGGACTGGACCTGGGCTGCAGTCTAATGTAACGAATAACGGCATGATGTCAGGCGGAAAAATGCCGCAGATCATTCAAATCAGCCCTGAGCAGATGACTGCCTTTTCGGGCTTGTTGCAGGATTTTAAAACAGAAACGACGGTGAACTACAACCTGCCTCCGGGAGCCGTACAGGTGACGGTTCACGAGGAGCATCCGATTGACGTCGAGGGCTTGATCCAGCAGATCGGCCAGCGGCTCCGAGCCGAATTCCAAAAAGCAGCGCAAAACAAAAAGCCGATGTCTGTCGCCTACGCGTAACGAGGGATAACAGATATACCGGCTTTTATTGCTGATCAGACTGAATAAGGAGGGGGATTGAAGCGTATGGAGTTTGTGCTGATCGACGGGAAGGGAGAGCGGTTCACGTTTCCCGTCAACCCCGAAGAAGTCACGATATCCCGGCAAAAAGGGTACGACACGACGACGATACTTTCATACGGCGAGTTTGATTTTGCGCAAGGAGACAAGGTGAAGGAAATTTCCTTCGCTTCTTTTTTTCCAAAAACATATGACGAATCTTACTGCCACGGATACGAGAGGGATTTGCCGGACCCGCAGACCGCGATGAACAAGCTGAATGGATTTTTGACGCTGAAAACGCCGCTGCGGTTCATCATCTCGGAGACCGCGGTGAACGTTCCGGTGTTTGTCGCTTCGCATCAGTCCACGTTTCGCGGCGGCGAGCCGGGGGATGTGCATTTCGACCTCTCGCTCCGGACATGGAGAGAGATGAAAGTGGCGAAATTGGCGGGCAGCGGTACCGGACAAGCCTCATCCGTCGTCAACAAGAAGCCGCGCGTCGACATGAAGCAAAAGAGCAAAACCTACACCGTCAAACCCGGTGATTCGCTATCCAAAATCGCCAAGCTGGAGCTGGGGAACAGCTCCGGGTGGCAATCGATCTACCAATTGAACAAAAAGCTCATCGGCAACAATCCGAATGCCCTGAAGCCCGGACAAAAGCTGGTGCTGCCATGAGCTACAAGGTGATTTTGCAGGATAAGTATGATGTGTCTCCCTTGGTGGAAGCGATCAATCTGCGCGATTCCCTTGAGCAGGTCGCCTACCAGGGGACGGTCCATCTCGTCGTAACGCCGGATATGCCGGCGATCAGCCCGGGCATGGCGATCCGGATCAGCGGCGTCCCGTACGGCAAAAAGGGCGATGTCCCGCTGCTGAACCCGGGCGTGGTGTGGGAAGCAGAGAGCTCCAATAACGGGGTCAAACGGATGACCCTGACGGTGTATGACCGCACGATTTACCTGGATAAATCCGAGGAGGAGTATTTGTTCCCGGCGAAGCAGACGGCGACGCAGCGCTTTAAGAAATACGCGGCAGACTGGAACCTCAGCATTGCCAAACTGCCGGATACGGCCAAACAACTGGGACGCTCGGTCTATCGGACGCAGTCCATTTATGCAAGCATGTTCGCGGATCTGCGGGCAACCGCCAAAGCAGGCGGAAAGCTGTATCATCCCCGCATGATCGCATCCGGACTGGAGCTGTATGAGCTGGGAACGAACCCAGACGTGTATGTCCTGGATACCGTTACGGATACGACGCAGTCGCGCACGCTGGAAGGCGCCGCCACCAAGGTGAAGGTGCTGGCGACGACGGCCAGCGAATCGGGAAAAGAGATCCCGTCCAAGGTCATGGCCATGGTGGAAAAAGACATCGAGCAATACGGCCAGCTGCAGGCGATCATCCAGGACGACGAGGTGAGCTCGAATGCGGCCGCCAAAGCGCTGGCTGCCAGCAGGCTGCGGGGCATCTCGGAGACGATTACCGTCAATGCGCCAGACATCAACACAATCCGGGCCGGGGATGCCGTTATGCTGGGCAACATGAAGCTGCTGGTCATCTCGGTCAGCCGGGAGCTGGGAAATCCGGGCAGCATGTCGCTGGAGCTGGGCACGTACGATGACGTGAAAAGGAGGTTTTATCTTGAATAAGGATCCATACGGGCAGCTGGCATCTGCGCTGTATTCCTCTGTCGGCAAGCATGCCAAGCAGGCGCTCGGCAGCGTGGGAGCCGTGCTGGGAACCATCACGGAAACCGGTTTGAAGCTGGATGATTTCAAGCATGAGCTGCAGGACTATATGGTAGCCGAGCTGCCGGGTGTATGTTCGATGCCGCGCTATGTGGTTCAGGGAACCGCAGTTCAAGCCGAACAGCCGAATTGGAGCAATAAGCAGCCGGACACCTCTTTTTATTTTGAAAAGAACGAAATTGAAGACATGAGCCTGAAACTCGCGCTTTCTCCGGGGGATCGGGTGCTCGTGGTACAGGTGAACGGCGGCAATGACGCGGTCGTGCTGTGCAAGGTGGTGAACGCGCATGGCTAATCTGTTTCCGGTGTCGGATGACGTGTCTTGGACGGACGTGACGGAGCCGGAGGCTTATGAACAAAGCAATGCCGTTTTTGGGCGAAGCTGGAGGTTTGATTTTGAAGCGGGGGAGTTCGTGATGTCGCCTACACGCAAAATGATGACGGCGGACGATAAGGAGGCCTGGGTCCTCTGGTGTGAAAAAGCGATCCGCACGCCGCGTTACCGCCATGTTATATACTCCCGCGATTTTGGAAGCGAGCTGGAGGATCTCATCGGCAGCGGCAGCCGTGCGCTTCAGGAAAGCGAAATCCGGCGCATGGTGACGGAAGCGCTGCTTGCAGATGCAAGGACGCAAAGCGTGGACCCGTTTGCTTTTGACTGGGATGGGGAAACCTGCCGCTTCAGCTGCCGCATCACCAGCATCCGCGACGAAGAAGCTTTATTGGAAGGGAGTGTGGGATAATGGCGGATTTGCCGCTTTATCTGCAAGATCAAACGGAAGACGAGATTATGCAGCGTATGCTGAGCAGAGTGCCCGCGGATATCGATAAATCCGAGGGCTCTTTTATTTGGGACGCGCAGGCACCTGCGGCATTTATGCTGTCCGAAGCGGCGATCTGGGCCCAGGAGCTGCTGCGCAGGGGGTTCGCCAGTACGGCAGCCAGCGAAGACGACCGCTACCGGTCGGCTGAACTGGATCTGCGGACGACCGAGCATGGAGTCACGAGAAGAGAAGCGGTCGCGTCGACGGGAGGCGTGCTTTTTAAGGGAAAGCCGGGCACGAAGGTGCCCGCAGGCACGTTTGTCGCCACCCCGGCGGATGACGTATCCGGCGAGCTGGCTGTCGAGTTCGTCACGACCCAAGCGGTCGTGCTGGACGATAACGGGGCTGCATGGGCAGCCATCCGGGCAGAGACGCCGGGGAAGAACGGCAATGTGCCAGCCGGTGTGATCCAGGTCATGTTCTCATCGGTGAGCGGGATAACGTCCGTCACGAATCCGGAACCGACGCGAAGCGGCGCGGATACCGAGTCGGACCAATCGCTGCTGGAGCGGTTTTATGCTAAGGTGCGCAGCCAGGGTACGAGCGGCAATAAGGCGCAGTATATGCTGTGGGCGAGTGAAATCGCCGGTGTGGGCGGCGTGGAAGTGGTGCCTCTGTGGCAGGGGCCGGGAACGGTGGGGCTGTATCTTTTGGATACAGATAAACGTGCGGCAAGCGCCGACATTGTCGAGGCCGTGCAGCTGCATATCGATCCGACCCGAGACGGGCAGGGCGAGGGGCTGGCACCGGCAGGTCCCATTGTCACTGCGATGCCTGCCGATGAGGTGGGGATCGACATCTCCGTCAAAGTCCAGCGTACGCAGGAAAAACCATCGACGCTCGAAGAGATCCGGATGCTGATTACCGAGGGGATTCAGGCTTATTTGCAGCAGATTGCTTTTAACCGAAAAGACCCCTTAGTCCGGTATACGAGGATCGCGGCCGTTTTGCTTGATATTCCGATCATCGTCGACTACACCGATCTGACCATCAACGGAAATGCGGCGCAGCAAAACATCGAAATCGGCTCCGGCCAGGTGGCGGTATTGGGGACGGTGACCGTCAGTGAATAAAATCGACTGGAGCAGCTTGCGGGGACGCGAGCTGTTTTCTTATCTGCCGGCGTATTACGAGAATTCCCGGGTCATGCAGACGGACATGGACGCCAAAGGCAGAGAAATGGATCTGCTGCACCAGGCGCTCGAAGCTGCAGCCGCGCAATTTTATGTGCGCACTGCTACCTGGGGGCTGAGCCGTTGGGAGTTTGAGCTTGGTATACCCACCGATCCGGCAAAGCCGCTGGAGCAGCGGCGTGCCGTGGTGGAGTCGAAGCTGCGCGGAGCGGGCCAGTTCTCCGGAGCCCTCGTCCAAAACGTGGCTGAGGCCTACGACGGCGGAAAGGTGGAGGTATCTTTTCAGCCGGAGGCATGGGGTTTCACCGTCAAATTTATCGATACCGTCGGAATTCCGCCGAATCTCGAAGATTTGAAAGCGGCATTGGAAGAAATCAAACCGGCGCACTTGGCGGTGAACTATGCCTTTAACTATCTGTTGATCCGCGACCTTCACGGGGTGGTCACACTGGATCAACTGCAACAAATACCGTTGAACAAATTTGCAGGAGGTGCCTGAGCATGGCGAGTAATACACCCAAACTGGGACTGTTGAAGAAAGACCCCGCGATGGACGGAAATGAGACCTTTAACATTCAAACAATGCTGAATGACAACTGGGATAAGATCGACGAGGCTGTTGGAAATATCGAGGTGCCGGAAGCCAGCACGACGCAGAAGGGGATTGTGCAGCTGTCGAATGCGACGGATGGTGAGAGGGAAGATGTAGCGGCTACGGAGAGGGCGGTGAAGGCGGCGTATGAGCGGGGGAGTGAGGGGGTGAATGCAGCAGCGGCCGCACAAACAAGTCTTGTTGCGCATTTGGCGGATAATACGTCACATGTGCATTATGGTCCTGATACTGGTACAGCAAATGCAAAGGCAGTTTCAATATCTCCAGCGCCCACGGCTTATGTTGAAGGTATGGCGGTATCTTTTAAAAACGCTGTACAAAATACTGGCGCGGTCACGATTGATGTTAATGGATTAGGTGCGAAATCGATCCTCAAATCTAATGGGAACGCATTGGAAAGTGGAAATCTGAAAGTCAATAGCATCTACACGTTGCGATACAACGGAACGGCTTTTATCTTACAGGGTGAAGGGGGGGAGTATGGGACAGCAACCGCTGCAGATGTGCGGTCAACTAAAACCATTGGAACGGAGAATGGACTAGTTAACGGCGCTTTGGTTACACGGGATTCCGGGGGGGCGTTGACGGTGACGTCGACAACGATGGATCAAACGTTTCAGGCGGGGATTTATGATAAGAATATTACGGTTAAAGCCATGGTTACATCGCCAAAATATTATGAGTTCTCGGGGTCAGTAACACTTCCTGCTAATTCAACTGTAAACTTAAATAAAGGAGCTGTCACAAATCCACACGCACTAATGTTTAGCGAGGGTACCTATGGAACCAGATCAGTAGCAATGAGAGTAAACGGTACGATACTCTCCAATACGACAGGAACATATGGGTCATATCTTAGCCCTGGTCTAAGTGATACTACCGCTTCGATCACTAATTCAGCTAGCTTTGCTATGTACCTAATCTACTATGCTGTAAATGGGATGTAAAACCAAACAATTTCATTTTTTAATAGGAAATCATCACCATCCCTATGCAAATACAATCAAGAGGAGGTATAAACTACTAATGTCGATTGATGAGTTTGTTAAATTACACTTTGACGTTGAACTTAACGAACAAGGAGAATGGATAATCTGGGATGAGTATTGCACAACCATGTATAATCCTTTTGTTAATAACATGTTCGATGATGTGATCCAACAGGGTCTGGATGCTGGGAAAACCTATGAGGACATTGTTAAGGACATGATTAAAAAATCTATCATGCAAAATTATGGCCTAACCGAATACATGATCCGGTATACCGGAATTTCGCTGTTTTAGCGAGTATTCGGACCATAATTCGCAACAACTTAATAACAATCAGGCCAAAAAGCCCTCGAACTCTTTCGAGGGCTTTTTACACTCAAGTCCCAAAGGAGGTTACCCATGATCGATATGGAAAGGGTGAATGAAATGGCAGACACTGAGTCCAAACTGCTTGTCGATATTCAAATTCAATTGGCCCGCATTGAACAAACGCTACAGTCAGTCCCGGCCTTAGCAACGAATGTGGAATTCGCTCGCGACACTTCGAAAGCAGCATTGCAGAAGGCGGAAGCCGCGTTAGAGCGCTTAGAAAAAATTGAAGAGGGACAAAAGTGGCTGTGGCGGACCCTTAGCGGTACGACGATTACGATTTTTATGACGGCTATTGCGACGGCCATCAAGCTATCTGGACAATAACTATAAGGAGATGAACTTACCCATGGATTGGAACACCATTTGGCAATTGATCGACCCAAAACTAATCATCGTCGTAGCTGCATGCTGGATTATCGGATTCATGCTGAAAAAGACACCAAAAGTCCCTGACTGGACAATCGTTTACATCGTAACCGTCACTGCCGTTTTTCTCACGATCTGGCTTACGCGTTTTGGCCCGGAAGCAATCATCCAAGGCATTCTATCAGGCGCTTTTGCTGTATACGGAAATCAGGTGCTAAAACAGACCAAGAAAACAGGTGAGCCAAGTTGAACAAAATGAACTTCATTTCCACCATCGCCCCATGCGCCGTCTCCGACATGCAGAGAACCGGTATTCCCGCTTCGCTCACAATCGCCCAAGCGATTCTCGAATCAAACTGGGGAGCAAGTGGGCTCGCGCAGCAGGCCAACAATCTGTTCGGCATCAAGGGCAGAGGACCGGCGGGCAGTGTAGACATGCCTACGACGGAGTACGTGAAGGGTAAGCCAGTTAAGGTCAACGCTTCCTTTCGCAAATACCACTCTTGGACGGAATCGATCAATGATCACTCCGAGCTGCTGCTTAAAGGTACCCGCGATAACCCGACACGTTACCATGGCGTTCTGAGCGCAGATTACCAGACAGCAGCCAGAGAGGCCTGGAGGGGCGGTTATGCCACCGATCCGCAGTATCCTGCCAAACTGATTGCCATTATGGAGACATACAATCTGACACAGTACGATATCACGGACAAAGATAAGGGAGATGAAGATTCGATGCAGGTTGCCGAGCTTCAGCAGCAGCTTCAAGTGATGCAGAAAAGGGTAGATGAACTAGAAAGACAGTTGTCCCGTTTAACAGCCAAAGACCAAATGCAGACACCGGCATGGGCCGAATCCGCGGTGCAATCGGCAGTTAGCGCCGGGTTGATTGATACGCCTGTCCAAGGGAGCTTCGACTTCTACCGGATGCTGGCGGTTTTGCAGCGTCTGAAGCTGCTCTAGGTTTCGAAGCATTTGAACGGGACAGGAGGGAAATCGTGTCTATAAGCTGTAATTAGCCTGGCTCCATATTATCGAGTGTAAGGAATATATGGAGCCGGGTTCTTAAAAGGTAGTGAGATCAAATGCTTAAGGTAGTGGGATCATTTCTTTATGAAAAGTTTTGGAGTTGTTAAATAGAACTAATTTAGTCGTCATCAAAAGGAAGCAATAAACAGCTAAAAGTAGCGGAGGGGACGGAATCGATCTGAAGAAGCGCCAGCGGTCGCCTTTGTCTCCGGATTTCTACCTTATAAAGTCTAATCAAGAAATTCGGAGACAACAGCGATCGGAAGAACGATCCGTCACCGTAGCGGTCACCTTGCTCGTGTTCACTTTTCATAAAGTAAAATTTTATTTCAAATTTCTTCTTCAAATATGAAAGGTTTTCGAATAGCATAAGAGGTAGCAGACAATTTGATTCACTTTAACTCTTTTTATCAATATTTACTAAAGCGTTTACATGGTCTTAACAATCATTCTAAGCAAACCGGGGGAGAGCGATGGAAAAATACATATTGTCTTTGGACCAAGGCACGACAAGCTCGCGCGCGATACTGTTCAACAAAGCCGGAGAGATCGTGTATACCGCGCAAAAAGAAATCACCCAATACTTCCCGAATCCGGGCTGGGTCGAGCATAACGCCAACGAGATTTGGGGCTCAATCCTGTCGGTCATCGCTTCGCTCCTATCCGAATCGGGCGTGAAGGCGGAGCAGATCGAGGGCATCGGCATCACGAACCAGCGGGAGACGACTGTGGTGTGGGACAAGGAGACCGAAGAACCCGTGTACCACGCGGTCGTGTGGCAGTCGCGGCAGACGAGCGGCATATGCGAAGAACTGAAAGCGAAGGGCTACAACGATCTCATCCGCGAAAAAACGGGCCTGCTCATCGATCCGTATTTTGCGGGAACCAAGGTAAAGTGGATCCTCGACAACGTGGATGGCGCCCGCGAAAAGGCCGAGCAGGGACGGCTTCTATTCGGAACGATCGATTCCTGGCTGATCTGGAAATTTACCGGGGGGCAGCGCCATGTCACGGATTACTCCAATGCCTCCCGTACGCTAATGTACAACATTCATGAGCTGAAATGGGATGATGAACTGCTGGACATTCTTGGCGTTCCGGCGTCCATGCTGCCTGAGGTGCGACCTTCCTCCGAGGTGTACGGACATACGGTGAGGCATCACTTTTTCGGCCAGGAAATTCCGATTGCCGGAGCGGCTGGCGATCAGCAGGCGGCATTGTTCGGTCAGGCCTGCTTTGACGAGGGTATGGCGAAGAATACTTACGGCACCGGCTGCTTCATGCTGAAAAACACCGGGGAAACCGCAGTTCGCTCAGAGAACGGCCTGCTGACCACGATCGCCTGGGGTATTAACGGCCGCGTGGAATACGCCTTGGAGGGCAGCATTTTCGTGGCAGGCTCGGCGGTTCAGTGGCTTCGGGACGGGCTTCGCATGCTCAAGCATTCCAAGGAGAGCGAGGATTACGCGGCAAGAGTCAGCAGCACGGACGGCGTGTATGTAGTGCCCGCGTTCGTGGGCCTCGGGACGCCTTATTGGGACAGCGATGTGCGCGGAGCGGTCTTCGGCCTGACCCGCGGCACCTCGAAGGAGCATTTCATCCGGGCGGTGCTCGAATCGCTCGCGTACCAGACCCGGGACGTCATCTCCGCTATGGAGGGTGATTCCGGCATTGAGCTGCGAACGCTGCGCGTGGACGGCGGGGCCGTGCATAACGACTTCCTGATGCAGTTCCAGAGCGACATTCTGGGCGTGCCGGTGGAAAGACCGGTCGTGAACGAAACGACGGCACTTGGTGCTGCATATTTGGCGGGACTCGCCGTGGGCTATTGGAAGAGCCAGGAGGAAATTTCGGAGCTGTGGGCGAGGCAGCATGAATTCGAGCCGGCCATGAGCGAGGACGTGCGCGAGCAGCTGTACGGCGGCTGGAAAAAAGCCGTTCATGCCGCCATGGCTTTTAAATAAGAACTTCGCAAAACATCCCGGAAGGGACAGAATACATGCGCAACCTGAAGGCCTTTTGTGCATGCAGAGGAGATGGGCATTCGATGTCTTTCACGAATATGAAACGGGAACAGATTAGAAGCGCACTGAGCAAGGAAACGTTCGACGTTCTGATCATCGGCGGCGGGATCACGGGAGCGGGCATCGCGCTCGACGCGGCCACGCGCGGCATGAAGGTGGCGCTGGTGGAAATGCAGGACTTTGCCGCAGGCACCTCCAGTCGTTCGACCAAGCTGGTGCATGGCGGGCTCCGCTACCTGAAGCAGTTCGAGGTCGGCATGGTGGCCGAGGTCGGCAAGGAACGGGCGATCGTGTACGAGAACGGGCCGCATGTGACTACGCCGGAATGGATGCTGCTGCCGATGCACAAGGGCGGCACCTTCGGCAAATTCAGCACGTCTATCGGGCTGCGGGTGTATGATTTTCTGGCCGGCGTGAAAAAGGGGGAGCGGCGATCCATGCTTTCCGTCCGACAGACGCTTGAGAAGGAGCCGCTCATCAAAAAGGACGGTCTCAAAGGCGGAGGCTATTACGTCGAGTACCGCACTGATGATGCGCGCCTGACGATCGAAGTCATGAAGGCGGCCGTGGCACACGGGGCAACGGTGCTGAATTATACGAAAGTGGAAAGCTTGACCTATGATGATCGCAAGCAGGTTAAGGGGGCCAGCGTACGCGATTTCCTGACCGGGGACGCGTATGAGATCAAGGCTGAGAAGGTCGTCAATTCCACGGGTCCATGGGTGGACCGAATCCGGGAAATGGATGACTCCAAAAAAGGAAAGACGCTGAGGCTCACCAAAGGCGTCCACCTCGTCATCGACCAGTCCCGGTTCCCGCTGCATCAAGCGGTGTATTTCGATACGCCCGATAAACGGATGGTGTTCGCCATTCCGCGCGACGGCAAGGCCTATGTCGGCACGACGGATACGTTCTATGACCAGGACCCGGTGCATCCGCAAATGACGATCAGCGACCGGGACTACATCATCAAGGCGATCAATTTCATGTTCCCGGACGTGAAGATCACGGACAAGGACATCGAATCGAGCTGGGCCGGCGTCCGTCCGCTCATCTATGAGGAAGGGAAGGACCCTTCGGAGATTTCCCGCAAGGATGAGATCTGGGAGTCGGACAGCGGTCTTCTGACTATTGCCGGCGGCAAGCTGACGGGATACCGCAAGATGGCGGAGACGATTGTCGACGTGCTTGCCCAAAAGCTGAACCAGGCGCGGCAGCGTTCCTTCAAGCCATGCCAAACCAAGCATCTGCCGATTTCCGGTGGAGATGTGGGTGGCTCCAAATCTTTTGAGGCTTTTGTGCAGCGAACCGCTCAGGCAGGTGTACAAGCGGGTCTTTCCCAAGAGGAGGCTGTCCGGCTGGCGAAAATGTACGGCACCAATGCCCCGAAGGTGTATCAGCGGGTGGCGGAGGGGAAGGATGAGGCCAAGCGCTTCAAGCTGCCGCTCGGGTTGTACGGGCAGCTCGCCTATGCACTGGACGAAGAAATGGTGGCAACGCCTGTGGATTTCCTGACTCGCCGGACCGGGGTCACCCTGTTTAACATCGAGCTGGCACGCCAAGTAAAGCAGCCTGTCATTGACATGATCTCCAGCCGTCTCGGCTGGGGGCCGCAGGCGCAAACGCGCAGCATGGCGGAAATGGAGAAGGCGCTGGCAGATGCCGTCGTTCCGGTGCGCGAGTAAAAGGCAGATCGCGAAATTTAGCAAAATGAGACGAAGTTGATCATAAAATGCAAAACACGGCTCATGGCGGGCTTAGTGTTTTGCATTTTTGTTTTTTAGTGTTACCTGTACAAAGCAGCGGTCATGACCTCATGTAATGAGGTGGTGGCCGTTTTTTTTGCTTTCTTGCCAAGGGTTTTTAATATTTTTCCAAAATCCTGTAACTATTCATGGTTTGGAACGTGGTTGTTATGAGGGGATTAAATGATGAAGCGCAGCACACTTGAAAGCGTGTACCGGAAATATATGCCGGATGTATACCGATATTTGCGGACCCTTTGCGGTGATGATGCGGCCGCGGAGGATCTGGTGCAGGAAACCTTTTACCGTGCCTATGTGCACCTGGAAAATTACAAGGACGAGAAGGTGAAGCCGTGGCTCTTTCGCGTGGCCTATCATGCCTTTATCGATATGAAGCGGAAGGAAAAGCGGAGCGTGGTGTCGCCGGACGGCGTTTTCGATCGGCTGCCCGCGGATGTTCGCGGAGAGCCTGAACAGGTGATCCTGCAAAAGGAAGACCATAATACGCTGATGGCGTGGATACGAAGGCTGCCCGAGCTGCAAAAGCAGGCCGTCGTTTTATATGATCTTCATCAATTTACGTACCAGGAGAGCGCGGATATTATGGGAATCACGCTCTCGCATTTTAAAATTTTGCTGTTTCGGGCGAGGCAGCAGCTGCGGAAGAACCGGGAGGAGGAATACCAGGATGAGCGATGATTTCAAACGGAAGCTGATGGCGTACAAAGACGGCAAGCTCTCCGGGGAAGAACGGGCGGAGGTGGAGCGGGAGCTGGCGAAAATGGAGACCTACCAAGCCTATCTGGATGAGATGCTGGAGAACGAGGCGGAAGAGGAACATTCCAAACAGCCGATGTTCGGAAATCCGTCCGATCCGGCGGAACAGGTGCATCGAAACGAAAAAAGGCTGCTGCGAAGAGGCCGGTGGAAACTCCGGTTCGGAACATTGATGACGCTGCTTAGCCTGTTCATTTGGTTTACTTTTATATCCGCCATCGGCAGCGCGGTTTATTTTTCCAAGGGGAGTCCTGACCTTACGGAGGTCAACAAGGATGTGGTGGAGTCGGCTATTGCCGTCGGCTATCCGAATACCGGTGTTCATCTAAGCGGCAGCACAGGGATGTATTTCAATATGAAAGCCAGCGGTAAAATGGTGAAGCGTGTCGGCGATGAGCCCGTCGAGGTTGGGGAGGTGACGGCGTCGTTTTTGTTCGGATGGATGCGCCTGTCGGACATTTCCTGGTCGGCGAACGAAACGCCACCAAGCGGCGTGTTCTTTTATCCCGGCTTTCAGGCTGCGAATAGCGATTCCCAGTGGAGGAAGCTGGAAAAGCTGCCGGAAGGAACGGTGGCGGAAGCCTATGTCTCGTACAAGAAGCTGTACACAACGGACGAATTTCTGAGCATGTTCTCAGGCAAAAGAATTGATCCGGTTTGGTTTGCCGTGGACAACGGGGCCGGGACAAACAAACGTTATGGCGGGATGATCATGAACCCGGTCGGATTCCCGTCCCTCCCGGTGTGGCACCGCGGAAGGGATGGCGAGGAGAAGAAGACCTCCAAGAAAAAGGGACTTGTTACTCAAACGACCTCCGTTATTTCATATCCAGCGGTCAATGTATATGGTGATGGCGAGATTCGCGACAAAAATTTCATCGACACCCTCCGCATTCTGGCCCAGCACAAACGGGCGGCTAAGAGACTGATTCCCTCGGTTGATATGGAAGCCACGCTGGAATATGTGGAGAAAAATGGCGTCAAGATTTATGGAGCGGTCGTAACGGGGCCGACGAAGGAAGTCTTGAAGCTGAGGCAGGACCCAAGCGTATCGGCGATTCATGTGGGAAGGGTTGCCTTATGGAATTTGGAGGATGAGCAGTGATTCAGACATACGATTGATATTCGATTCATCAGGAAATGAATTTATCAGGAATTTGATTCATACCGTTTCACAGGCCGAACGTTTGTGAAGCGGTTTTTTTATGTTTTTGGGAAATATCGTGAAGGGGTGCATCTAGGCTGAACGACAGCAATTCCCCATTAGCGGAAGTTTCGCGCACAGACTGGCAAGAATGGATAGCAGAGGCGCCACGCGATCGCCAAATTACCAAGTACAGCCGGAGCTTAAAATGTCTTATAATGATAAAAAACTGGAGTTAAGGAGTGCTGTATATGCATATCAAGGAAAAAAGAGAACACCGGCAGTACCCCGAACAAACCAGACAGGACGCGTCCAGAGCGACGTATGAACGGGACTACTCGAGACTGATCCATTCGCCGACCTTTCGCCGCCTGCAGGGCAAATCGCAGGTTTTTGGCGCAGGAACCGGAGATTACTACCGCACGCGTCTGACGCATTCGCTCGAAGTGGCTCAAATTGCCCGCGAAGCGGCGAAAAGCCTGGTGAGGACCCATCCCGAGGTGACGGAGGAAATGGCGGATAATCCGGGACTTGTCATCGATCCCGAGGTGGTGGAATGCGCGGCGATCGCCCATGATTTTGGCCACCCGCCCTTTGGGCATAAAGGGGAAGAGGTGCTTGACGGCATATTGGACCGACTGATCAAGGACAAGACGCGGGAAGCGGTAGAGGGGCTCTATATGAACTCTGAGCAGATTCAAGAGGTTCGGACCCGCATGCGCCATAAATATGAGCATTTCGAAGGGAACGCGCATAATTTTCGGCTGATCATGTTTCTGGAAAAGCGGGAAAACGTGGACGGGCTCAATTTGTCCGAAGCGATCCTGCTCGGGATCAACAAGTATCCTTTTCCGGGAACGGTGAATAAAAAGGGGCTCTACCAGCATGAATGGAGCTATATATCGGAGATCCGGAAGGATTGGGGCATTCCGGACGGCAAACGGACACTGGAATCCCAGCTCATGGATCTGTGCGATGACATTGCCTACTCCGCACATGACTTGGAGGATGGGATCAAGGCAGGCAAAATCGAGGTCCATGAGCATTTTCTGCATGATCCTTACATCATCCGCCTGATCATCGAGAAAATCATGACGCTGGAGGATTCTTTCTGGCAAGGCTGGGATGCGGACCGCATCCGGCTTAAGGTGGAGGACGTGATGACGGCCTTCCTGCAGGTCTGGAATGACAAACTGCCTACCTGCGAGCACGATTATTCGCGCACGCGCCGTGAGGTCAAGGCTTTCTGGGTTAATCTGTTCGTGAGCAATCTCGGGGTCATCCCGGACGGCGACTGGAAGAAGGTAACGTTCATCCGCGACAATGAAGAGGATCTCGATATGCTGCGCACGGTCAGCGTACTGAAAAGCTTCGCCTGGGTCACCATGATCCGCGATCTGCGGGTACAGCGCCTGCAAAAACGGAGCGAATGGATGATCAAGCATCTATGGGACGCCTTTTTGGACCCCGTCGCTTCCAAATCCATCATTCCGTCCGACTGGCTGCAGCGATTCGAAAGGGATCAGGCCAGCGGCCATCCGATCTGGACCTGGGAGCACATGGTGATCGACTACATCGCGGGAATGACGGACGCCTTTGCCGAAAAGATTTATAATGAATTGTACGGACTCAAGGTGGGGTCCATATACGATCTGGATTAACATCCCATGGTCTGTTCCTTTCATATTCAGACTAAAAATGCCGCTCGTGCGAAAAAGGGAGGTTTTAAGGCATGACGAGACTCAGCTTAAGCGTGCTGGATCTGGTGCCCAAATTAGATGGGGTTTCCTATGAAGCTGCACTTCAAGAGGCGACGATCCTTGCGCAGTCGGCCGAACAATGGGGATACAAGCGTTACTGGGCGGCCGAGCATCATGATCTGGAGAATCTGTCCTGCGCCTCGCCGGAGGTGCTGCTCGCCCATATCGGCGCCAAAACGGAGCGGATTCGGCTTGGGACAGGCGCCCTGCTTCTGCCTCACTACAGCCCGCTGAAGGTGGCGGAAACCTTCCGCCTGCTGGCTGCTTTGTATCCGGGGCGCATCGATCTCGGCATCGGCCGCGCGCCGGGTGGATCGGCACACGCCTCCATGGCGCTGAGCGGTAATTTCCTGCAGAACGTCGCCGACATGCCGAAAAAGATGCGGGCCTTGATCAAGCTGCTGGAGGACCGCTATGAATACGAGGATCAGCGGGTGCAGGCGAGGCCCTTCCCGGAAACCGAGCCGGATGTATGGATGCTGGGCACGAACAACAAAAGCGCCGGCTTCGCGGCGGAGTATGGGACGGGATATGCGTTTGGTCAGTTCATGAGCGAGCGTGACGGAGCCGAGGTGTTGGCAACATACAGGGAAGGCTTTCAGCCTTCCCGTCTGTCTTCCAGGCCGCGTACGGTGGTAGCGATCGGCGTTATTTGCGCGGAAACGGAGCAAGAAGCGAAGCAGCTGCTGCGGGAGGCGAAGCTGCCAGGGCCGGAGCGGAGCGGGCAGGAACAGAAATCAGCCGAAGCCCAAAACCGGCTGTTATGCGGTACGCCGGAGCAGGTGCTGAGCGGGCTGATGCAGCTTGCCGCGCACTGCGGCAGCGCGGAGTTTCTCGTGTTCACGCCGATTCAGGATTATAAGAAGCGACTGGACTCTTACCGTCTGCTTGCCGCCCGCTGTCTGGCATAAGATGAGATCCAGCGAGCTATACCGCGCCAGGGAAGGAACAAGCCAGGAATGATAGAGGAAATGGTACAACGTGTGGCAGATCATAAGCAGGTTTACTTGTACTCGTATAACAGCCATGAAACGGAAGCGGAGCTTTGCGGGATGGAAATGCGCGCGTTGTTTGGCGGAAGCGTGCTGTACGAAAGGGAATCGTTATTGCTCAGCTCCCGGCAGATCGAACCGGACCGGAGTCCGTTCATGACCTTGCGCATGGATATCCGGATGGTGGCGCGCTCCGTGGAAGAACTGGCGGATCAGGCTGGCACCATGGAAGCAATCGTAAGCGGGCATTCGTTCAAGGTTGTCTTCATCAAGTCCGGCGATTCGTATACCTATGAGGAGCAGCGGGCGTTCGAACGTGTGGTCGGAAGCCGGATTCCGGGCCGGAGAGAGATGAAGAAGCCAGGCATGACGCTCGGACTGATAGCGGTCCAAGGGACCTGGATGCTCGGCATTTGCCGCTTCCCCGAGCGGGCATGGCATGCGCATATTCATAAACCGCAAAACTACTCCACCGGGCTGAGTGCCAAGGCCGCCAGAGCGCTGGTCAATGTGATGGCACCGGTTGTTCACGGCGTACGGGCCGTGGATCCCTGCTGCGGGATGGGCAATGTGCTGATCGAAGCCTTGTCGATGGGATTGGACATCCGCGGAAGGGATATCAACCCGCTCGCGATCCGCGGGGCCAGAACGAATCTGCTGCATTACGGCTATAAGGCCGAGCTGGTGACGCTGGGAGACATGAACGAGCTGCAAGGACATTTTGACGCGGCCATGGTGGACATGCCCTATAATCTTTGCTCGGTACTGCCCGCGGAGGAACAGGAGCGCATGTTATCCAGCCTGTACCGGCTGGCGCCGCGGGCCGTGGTCGTTTCAACGGAGGAAGAGGTGCGGGAGCGAATTAGGCTTGCCGGTTACCGTATCTCGGACGAGTGCACAATAAGGAAAGGGAGCTTTGTTCGGCATGTGTGGCTGTGCGAAGCGACATAGGATAGTCAAAACCCCGGTTTCTCCTGAGAGAGGCCGGGGTTTTGGCATTGATATATCTCCTGAATCAATACATGCGTTCATAATCGACCAGATTGCGCGGCATCGTATTTCCTTCGGCGTATGCTTTGACGTTCTCCGTGAAAATATCCACGACACGCTCTGCATAGCGCTCGTTGGTTCCGGCGACATGCGGGGTAATAATGACCTGCTCCATCTCCCAGAGCGGGTTGTCCGCCGGAAGCGGCTCCTGCTCAAATACGTCCAAGCCGGCGCCGCCGATGTGTCCGCTGCGTAGCGCATCGATCAGCGAAGCGGTATCGACGGTCGGCCCGCGTCCGGCGTTGATGAAGAAGGCGCCTTGCCTTGCCGCGTTCCAGGCGGCGGCGTCAAACATGTGGCGCGTTTCGTCCGTCAGCGGCAGCACGTTCACGATGTAATCCGCCTGGCCGAGGGCTTCATGCAGCCCCTCCATCGTGTACATACGGTCCACATGCGGTTCAGGTTGCTCCGAACGGCGGACCCCGATCACCTGCATGCCGAAGGCTTTGGCCAGTCTTGCCGTCTCCCTGCCGATTTCTCCGACGCCGACGATCGCGAGCGTCTTGCCGTTCAGCTCGCCAAGCGTGCTGTGCCCCGGTGCCTTCAGGTCGGAATCCCATTTCTTTTGCAGCTGATGGCGGACGGCTATATGCATTTGGCGCGAGAAGGAGAGCATCATGGCAAAGATGCTTTCCGATATCGGAACCGCATGCACCCCGCTGGCGCTGGTCAGCAGGACGCCCCGCTCCTTCAGTCGATCCAGGGGCAGCGTGTCTACGCCCGCCGACCAGGTTTGCAGCCACTTCAAATGGCTGTCCCCCTGCAGCACGTCATCGGCGATCGTTTTCGACCATCCGATCAGGATATCGGCGGCCTTCACCTGCTCGGCCGTCAGTTCCCTTTTATTTTTTACGATGAGTTCAAATCCGGGGGCAGCCTGTTTGATTTGCTCGATCTGTTCCGGCGTCAAGGAATGAAGACATACGATTTGTTTCATGCTTAAGCCTCCTCGCTTCGGTATGTATTTGTTATTTCATTTTATAAACTAGAATACCAGATTCAAACCCGGAGTGAAACGAAGCTGAATCATGGACTTTGGTCCATACACTTGAACCCAGCCTATATTAGGGTTTCTTTTTGGGAAAAGGCTTGTCTCCAGCTCGGCGGTATACGCTATAATCAGGGTACTATACATCTGTTGGAGGACTAAAAAGCGTATGATACACAATGCATCAGGAAAGACCCCGGGTCAGCCGGGTCTGATCCGAAGGTTTATGGCATACTACCGTCCGCACAAGAAACTGTTTATGATCGACTTCGGCTGTGCGGTCATCGCGGGATTGCTGGAGCTGGGTTTCCCGGTGGCCGTGCAGTGGGTGGTGGACAGGCTGCTGCCGGAAGGGGCTTGGGGAACGATCATCGCGGCAGGCTGCGGCCTGCTCGCACTCTATTTGATCAGTATGGGCCTGCAGTTCATCGTCAGCTACTGGGGGCATAAGCTCGGCATCAATATCGAGTCGGATATGCGCCAGCAGGCGTTTAATCATGTGCAGAAGCTGTCATTCAAGTATTTTGACAACACGAAGACCGGGCATCTGATGTCGCGCATGACCAATGATCTGTTCGATATCGGGGAAATGGCCCACCACGGACCGGAGGATATGTTCATTGCCGTCATGACCTTTGTCGGCGCGTTCTGCATCATGTGGACGGTCAATTGGCAGCTGGCCTTGATCACCTTTGTCATCATGCCGTTTATCGTGTGGCTGATCGTCTTTTTCAATCAGAAGCTGAACCACGCTTCCTCGGAAATGTTCCGCAACATCGCGGAGCTGAATGCAGGCGTAGAAGACAGTGTATCCGGCATCCGTGTGGTAAAATCCTTCGGCAACGAGGAATACGAAATCGAACGCTTCCGCGTCAGCAATGCCGGTTTCCGCTTGGCCAAGCTGCGCTCGTATCTGGCGATGTCGTTCAGCGTATCGGGCATGTACATGCTGACGCGGCTGATTTCGCTCATCGTGCTCATCTGCGGCGCCTGGTTTGCGTATCAAAACAAGCTGAGTTACGGCGAGCTCGTCGCGTTCCTGCTCTACGTCAACATTTTCCTGAAGCCGATCGACAAAATCAACGCGTTAATAGAAAGCTACCCGAAAGGGATGGCGGGCTTCAAGCGCTTTTGCGATCTGATGGACACCGAGCCGGAAATCAAGGATCAGCAGGATGCGGTGGAAGTGCAGCAGCTGCGGGGCGATATTGAATTCCGTAATGTATCGTTCGGCTACGAAAACCATAGACGGATTCTCGAGCATATCAGTCTAAGCGTCCAAGCCGGCGAAACGGTGGCCTTGGTAGGCCCATCCGGTGCGGGCAAATCGACCCTGTGCAGCCTGATTCCGCGTTTTTACGATGTGGAGGAAGGCAGCATTACGATCGACGGCATCGATATCCGCGAGATGACCCAGCATTCGCTGCGCTCACAGATCGGGATGGTGCAGCAGGACGTCTTTCTCTTCAGCGGGACGATCCGCGAGAACATCGCCTACGGCGATTTGAACGCGGGCGAAGCCGAGCTGCTGGAAGCGGTGCGGAAGGCTCACCTCGAATCGCTGGTCGCTTCGCTGCCGGAGGGCCTGGACACCGTTATCGGGGAGCGGGGGCTGAAGCTGTCCGGCGGGCAGCGCCAGCGCCTGGCCATTGCGCGCATGTTCCTCAAAAATCCGCCGATTTTGATTTTGGACGAGGCGACTTCCGCTCTCGACACCGAAACGGAGGCCATCATCCAGGAAGCGCTGGAAACGTTGGCGGTTAACCGGACCACGCTTGTCATCGCGCATCGGCTCGCTACCATCCGCAATGCGGACCGGATCGTCGTCGTCACGGAGGAAGGCATTGCCGAGCATGGGCGTCATGAAGACCTCCTGCAAAGCGGAGGCGTCTATGCCAGGCTGCACAAGGCTCAGTTTGGATAATATTTGAAGCAAGCCTCAAGGATACCCCGGAATGACCGGGGGATCTTTTTTTATTGTTTTTTGGAGGAGCAAGGCCATTTTGGGATATGATAAAATGACGGTATATATTGACGGTATTATATAGAAGGAAAAGTTCTGGAAAGGAGCCCAAAGGACATGAATATGCCAATAAAGGAGCAGCTGCGCCTGTTCATTGCAATCCCGCTGCCCCCGCATTTGAAGACAAGACTGGCGATGTGGAGGGACGAGCAGCAGCATGAGCTTTTTTTCAAAAAATGGACTCACAAGGAAGATTATCATATAACCCTCCAGTTTTTGGGTGATGTGTCTCCGTCTCAGGTGCCCTCCTTGGCGAAGAAGCTGCAGGAAACAGCGCGCCAATTCCCCCCATTTGTTCTGAAGTTTGGAAATTCAGGTACTTTTGGCTCGGAGACTTCCCCAAGGGTACTTTGGGCTGGAGTAATTGACCAAAATCAGATGCTCTCCAGACTGCAGGAAAACGTGACCACAGCCATGGAGGAATTCGGATTTGTGAAAGAGTCAAGGCCGTATCGCCCGCATGTGACAATCGCCCGGAAATACGCGGGAAAAGAGGCTTTTCAGCTGAACGGAATCCCGCCGCTTCTTCCGCAAACAGCGTCCTCAGCACAAGAAAACAGGGAGGACTTATGGACTGTGAGCGAATTTGTACTTTTTTCCACGCATTTGCACGATTCTCCAATGTATGAGATACTAGAGACCTTCCGGATGGGAGATTAAGAGATTGAAATATTCAAGCCTTATTTTAGTCATATATTACATTCCTGCACATAAAACAATAAGCTTTTCCCTTTAGCCGTATCCTGTGAACCGTAAAATTGTGCCGTTACGAAGCTTGGTGTTGTCAAAAAGTACTCATGTTTTTCCGTTTTCTCGTATTCGCGGATGCAGCAAGTCACTGAAAATGTGGGTTTAGGTTTTCAAAACCTTTATTTTCGGTTACATAAGAAGGGAATGTGCCGGAATATAGGAGGAGAAATATGTACACTCTACGACAAAACCGCTGGATGGCTTTGCTAATCGGAGTTCTTCTAGTGTGTTTCTCTGCGATTTGTTTGCTTCTTCAAAATGAACAGGCCCATAAATTGCAGAATAAAAGCAGCATGAATTTGAGTCATTACGACTCCATTGCTCTTGGCAGCACCGAGGTTGTACCTGTCAAAAAGACAAATATACAGCTGGCAGCGTCGTCGCAGCCCGTTCATTTCAAATTGCCCTTGCGCCTTCAAAATGTAAATAATTTGAATGCGTGGAAGAATAAATCTAAGTCTATCTTTATTGAAAGTCTTCCTGAGAAATCGTCCCAGGCCAAGACGAAGCTTGCGGTTGAATCAGTGCATGCCAAACAACCACAGGCGGCAAAAGTGGAGGCTTCTCATCAGAAAGTGCTGAATCCTCAGCTGACTCCCCCTAAAAAATTATTCTTCAGCCGGACCAAACTGCTAAGTCCATCGGAACAGGCGCAATCGACCTGGCAGTACAATGTTTCCGCTGAGGATGTGCTCCTGCTGCAGCGCATTGTCATGGCAGAAGCAGAAGGTGAACCGTACCAAGGCAAAGTCGCTGTAGCGAATGTTGTCTTGAACCGCCTGCGGTCAGCCAATTTTCCCAATACGATTAAAAAGGTCATATATCAAAAATATCAGTTCAGTCCGGTGGCTAATGGACGCTTTGATCGCGTAAAGCCGAACCAGGATAGTATTCATGCTGCCAATGAAGCGCTGAACGGCAAAAAGGCAGTGGCGGATGATACGTATTATTTTCTATCGCTGAAGCTGGCCGATGATCTGACGGTACATCACACGCGTACATTCGAGAAGCGGATTGGAAACCACTCTTTTTACAAATAAATGCCAATACGATAGGATAGAAACAGGTTGTTCCGGCAATCATGAATCCATCTGAGTCATGTTTGGTTCATTTCATGTTTGGTTCATTTATTGTAGGGAGGTACTTCATGATGAAAATTACGTATTATGGACATTCTTGCGTGCTGGTTTCCGCAGGGGACAGAAGCGTTATTATCGATCCGTTCCTGACGGGGAATCCGTCTTCAGGGATTTCACCTGGGGATATTCATGTGGATGCCGTGCTGTTGACGCATGGACACGCCGATCATTTTGGAGACTGCATTGAAATTGCCAAGGCCAACGACTGCCCGATCATAGCCGTATACGAGCTGGCGGAGTACTGCCGCAGCCAAGGCGTTCAAACGTACGGGATGAACATCGGAGGCAGCCAGTCTTTTGACGGCTTCAAGGTTAAATACACGCTGGCTTTCCATAGCTCCTCCATTTCCGTTGGAGACACCTGGATTTATGGAGGCGAGCCCGGCGGCATTCTGCTGACGATGGGAGACCAGACGTTTTTCCATGCCGGAGATACCGGATTGTTCGGCGACATGCGCCTGATTGGCGAAATGAACCAGATCGATGCGGCTGCGCTTCCGATCGGCGATGCATTGACCATGGGACCAGAGGATGCGCTGCTGGCGGCAAAATGGCTGCGGGCGGAAAAGGTTCTGCCGGTACATTACGATACTTTCCCTGGCATCCACCAGGATGGGAAACTATTCTGCGAGCGGCTTAGCCAGGAAGGCATTAAGGGGTACCCGCTGAAGCCAGGCGAAAGCTTCGAAATTTAAGGTTCGTGCGGCGGACATTCACCACCTTCTTATCCGGGCATATATTGGGTATGGAATAAGCCTACGGAAAGGTGTGAGCCAAAGATGGAGTACCGGAATAGCGGCATCGTTCCCATCGCGGTTCATGAGCTTCAGCACATCATTCAGGCGGAGTACCGTTCCATGGTCTATGCCCAGCGCCTCATGCAGCTGGCGCCCCCGGAGCATCGGTTGCACTTTGTCAGAATGGTAGAGGTGAAGCAGAAGGAGCGTCTCGCGAATTGGGCGCGCCAGTATCACCATTTGACGGCCTGTTATCCGGTATTCAGCAAAGTGGAGCCGCCTTGGGATTATGTGTCGGGTCTTAAAGCATCCATCATGGATTCGCTCGATGCGGCCGACCTTTATGCAGGGCTGCTCCAAGGTACGCAGGATCCCGCGCTTCGCCAGATTCTGCAGAATGCCTTGAATGGAGAGAACCGCTGGGCAGCCCGGCAGCAGTTTCTGTACAGCAGCTATCTGCTGGAGAATGGGAATACCACCCAGGGCAAAGGCCTTATCGGCGTAATCAAAAAACAGCTTCCCCCTGTATAGGAGGAAGCTGTTTTGACGTGAAGAGTCATAGATTTCACGAGGGATTATGCCAAGCTGAAGAACGGGGATCGTTCCGGTACAGCAGTTCAAGCACCTGCCGGGCGCAGTATGAGGGACCTTTACCTGACCCTCGCCCGGCTGCAGACTTAAGCCTGCTGTCTTCCACTTGCCTGTATTCATGAACCAAACGATGATGCCAGCGGTGCAGAACCGCAGGGGAATGAATCATTTCCGCGCTCCCAAGCCCTACGAAATATTGTCCGTTCTCTTCTTCCTGGCCTGGAATTACCTCATAAAACAGCATGGGGATGCCTTTGGCGAGCCCTTCCGTGCAGGTCATGCCTCCGGGCTTCGTAATGAGCAGGTCTGAGACGTCCATCCATTTATGAATATCCTTCGTATAGCCGAGCAGATGTATATGCGGGTGAGCGAACAGCGGGCTGTTGTTCATCTTCTGCAGGACCTTCTCGTTGCTGCCGGTACAGAAGACCAACTGGATCTGATCCGCCCAGGAGATCAGCAGATGGATCATCTCTTTATTGAAGGAAACGCCCCAGCCTCCGCTCATGATCAGTATGGTCGGCATGCGTTTCAGTCCAAGCTCCGCCCTGAGCAGCTCTTTGTCGGCTTGTTCCCAGAAGCTCGGATGAACGGGAATACCCGTCACCTGAATGGATGAAGCCGGCACGTTCCGGCGGAGCAGCAAGCCTTTGACCCGCGGTGTTGAAACGAGATATTGGTTAACTTCCTTATTGACCCATGTCGCATGGACATCATAATCGGTTACGAGCGTAACCAGGGGGACTTGAATTCCCTGCCTTTTCAGACGGGAGATGACGGCGTTGGGAAAAGGATGCGTACATACGATCAGATCCGGTTTCAGTTGTTTAACGACTTGGGCCGCCTGCGTGTAAAAAATCCGGTGCAGGGCGAGCTTGGCCAGTCGGTTAAGCGATTTATCGTACTGCTTGCGGTAGAGCATACCGACCAGCTTGGGGCTGCTGCTAACCGTTTTGCGGTATGCCGACAGGATTAAGGGACCCATCGTCGGATTTAAAAATTTGCCGAGCTCGATGACGCGGCACTGCAGATGGGGGTCGAGCCTCTTCATCCCGGCCGCCAGTGCGTATGCTGCTTGGGTATGGCCGGTGCCGAAACCCTCGGACAGCAGCAGCACTCTTTTTTTCTGCATGTTTTCACCCACTTTTCCTTCCTCTATCTTACAGGAGGAGTAGGTAAAAATCCATCAGCGGATGTTTGGGATCCAAGCCGAAATAAGAAGTAAAATGAAATGAAAAGAAAAGATTCTGAAAAAAGCGTCTGGGAGGGGTTGCCAGCCAAACAGGAACGTGATAAAGTATGAATTGACCATATGACCGGATTGGGAAATCGGTCATATCATGTATAAGGGATTTGGATGCGGAAGGAAAGGAGGGGAAGGATATGCCTGCGGTGGATCGTCGAAAGCAAATCCTTCAAGCGGCAGCGCAATCTTTTGCCCTGTTTGGATATAAGGCAACGACGATGGATCAGGTGGCAAAAATTGCGAATGTGGGCAAAGGGACGATCTATACGTTTTTCACGAATAAGGAAGTGCTTTTCGATGAAATTCTGTACAGCGTCATTGTGGAAATGAAGGCATTGGCAGAGAGCAAAATCAAACGGGAGCATCATTTTTTCGAGAACCTGTACAGGGTTCTGGATGCACTGCTGGAGTTCCGGGATGAGCATGAACTGTTCATCAAGCTGTCCCAGGAAGTGCGGGATGTGGGAACGCTGAAAGCCCGGGAGGGACTTTCCAAAATCGAGCGTGTTATTTTGGATTATTTGGAGATGGAGATCGCCTACGCGCTGGGCCAAGGCGAGATTAAGCCATGCGATCCGCAAGTGGTCGCCCTCGTGATGTTCAAGCTGTACATTGCGTTGACTTCGGATTTCAATCAGATCCGGGAGCCACTCGGCAAAGAGGAAATCCATCATTATATCCGGTTATTCTTGGCGGATGGACTCGCGAATCTGCCCGAAGGTGCAGCCTAAACATTAGAATAGCAGGCAGATCATGCTTCCAAGTACGTGCAGCCGATTACCGGCCGCCGGAAAAGGAAGTTTTTATCGGCCTCGAATTGACCAAATGATTAAAATGGTCAAGTAGTACTGAAAGATTGAATAGAGATGATAAGGAGAGAAACATTTCATGAGGTCATTATCTGTATTTGTTAAGGATATGGCTGCGACGGTCCGCAACCGGAAGCTGCTTATCTCCATGGTGGCCGTGCTCTGTATTCCGGTCATGTATGCCGGATTATTTCTGACCGCCTTTTGGGATCCGTACGGCAAGATGGATCAGCTGCCGGTAGCGGTTGTGAACAAGGATACCGGCGCGGTATACGGAGACCAGTCGCTGCAGGTTGGCGAGGAGCTCGTGGAAGAGCTGAAGAAGAGCGACGATTTTAAATGGACGTTCGTAAGCAAGGAAGAAGCCGAGCAGGGCATGAAGGATAACGAATATTATATGACGATCGTGATTCCGGAGGATTTTTCGTCCAAAGCGGCAACGGTGCTGGATGAGCATCCTCAGCCTTCCGAAATCGTGTTTGAGCCGAACGAGGGCTATAACTTCCTGGCTTCCCAGATCGGCGGAACAGCCGTAAAGGAAATCCGGGCGAAGGTTTCGGAACAGGTGACGGAAGCCTACTCCAAAACGCTGTTTGAGCAAATCAAGACCGTATCGAGCGGTCTGGGCGAAGCAGGTAACGGGGCATCCGACATTGCAGGCGGTGCAGTCAAGCTGGATGAGGGAGCTGCGAAGCTGAAGGAGAACCTGGGCAAAATGGTGGCAGGCACCGTGAAGCTGCAGGAGGGCATTGAGCCGCTTTCGAGCGGCGCCGGTGACTTGCAAAAAGGTGCCTTGAGCCTGAAAGAAGGCTCGCAGACGCTGGCCGGCGGATTGGATCAGCTGAGCTCGGCCCATAAGCAGCTTGAAGATGGCGTTGTGTCAGCGCACCAAGGCGCCACGCAATTGAAGGACGGATTAACCGCGTCCGAAGCGGGCAGCGCCAAGCTGAAAGCAGGGCTGCAAACGGCGGTGGACGGCAGCGGGAAGCTGCAGGCGGGCCTCGGCGCAACGCTGGATGGCAGCGGAAAGCTGCAGGATGGCCTGAAGCAGTCCGAGGCTGGCAGCGCCAAGCTGGCTGAAAGCATGAAAGCCGCCGAAGCCGGCGGGGCACAGGTTGCATCGGGAGCCCAGAGCGTGGCACAGGGATTGCAGCAGCTAGCCCAGGCAAGTCCTGAGCTCGCGCAAAATCCAGCTGTGCAAAAGCTGATTGCGGCAAGCCAGGCGGTAGCCCAAGGCAGCGCACAGCTGCATCAAGGCCAGCAGCAGCTCAGCGAGGGCGCATCGCAGCTGCATCAATCGCAGCAGCAGCTGTCCGGCGGGGCTTCCAGCCTGCATGACGGCCTGCAGCAGCTGTCCGGCGGAGCCGCACAGCTCAGCGAGGGTGCTGGGCAGCTGACAGCCGGCGTGGATCAGCTGCATCAGGGCCAGCAGCAGCTGGTGCAGGGTGCAACCAAGCTTGAAGCAGGAGAATCCAAGCTTGAAGAAGGCATGAAGCTGTTCGGCACGAAGCTGGCCGAAGCGGCGAACGGCAGCAAGCAGCTTGCGAGCGGCGCAGCCCAAATCGCCGACGGCAGCGGCAAGCTGCAGGGCGGCATGAGCCAGCTTGGCAGCGGCGTAACGACTCTTGCCTCCGGCTCGAAGCAGCTGGACAACGGCGCCGGTCAATTGACCGAGGGTCTTGGCCAACTGAAGGACGGTTCCACGGAGCTGGCTTCCAAGCTGAATGAAGCAGCTGAGAAAACCGGCGAAGTGAAGGCGGGGGACGAGAACTTCAAAATGTTCGCGGAGCCCGTGCAGATCGAAGAGAAGAAGTTCTCTAAAGTGCCGAACTACGGAACCGGCTTCGCGCCGTACTTCCTGTCGCTGGGATTGTTCGTAGGCGCACTGATTTCCACAATCGTGATTCCGATGCGCGATACATCCGTTCTTGGAGCTTCCGGCTTCAACCGGTTTATCAGCCGGACCATCACGTTCGTGCTGATGAGCGTGCTGCAATCTTTGCTGTCGGCCCTCATCCTGCTGTATGGATTGAAGCTGGACGTGCAAAGCGTACCGCTGTTCTACCTCTTTACCTTTATTACCAGCTTGTCGTTCATGTTTATGATTCAGGCATTCGTCACATGGCTGGATCAGCCGGGACGCTTTGTCGTCATCGTGCTCCTGATCTTCCAACTGACAACGAGCGCAGGCACCTTCCCGCTGGAGCTGATTCCGGACTGGATGAAGGCGCTGAATCCACTTCTGCCGATGACCTACAGCGTCAAAGGCTTCAAGGCGGTCGTCTCGACAGGCGATTACACGCTGATGTGGCAGCAAGCCGCCGTGCTCGGCGCTGTGGGAATCGTATTCTTGGGCCTGACGTTCGCGTACTTCTCCATGAAGTCGCATAAAGGTATTCTTGAAGAGCAGCAAACACCTTCCGCTACGGTATAACGGATAGGAAGAAAAAGGGTTGCCCCGGGCCATATAGGCTTTGGGGTAACCCTTTTTATGATTTGGAGGCTGCATAACGGATTTCAGGTTTGGGACTTTGATAACGTGTCAATAAATCCACAAGTAGGATGATTAGGTACTTAATGCTTTGCTTCGAAGCAGCGGAGCGGACGAATCGATTCCGAAAAAGCGTTAGCGGTCGCCTTTGTTACCGAATTTAAACCGATAATAATTATAAAATAAATTTGGTAACAACAGCGATTGGAGGAATGATTCGTACGTGGAGCATCTCACATCAAATGTAATAGAGGGAAACTCACCCAAAGTCTGAATAATTATTCACGATACTGCTATTTAATTAGCGAGGACTTTAATGCGTCGATGCAAAGCATTCTTTATCAGCATCATAAAAACTTTAAATTGCGCAGACCAAAGGGCAGTGTTAAAATAAAAAAACCAATTCTTGCTGAATAAATATCGATATTAGCATGACCATTCCCCAATACAACAAGGTTGTCCGCTGTTGTACGTTTACCCCATTCCCCAGTTAATAGTCACTGTTTTGTCCTTGTAGCCAATGTTGTCGCCCGTGGTGTTGTTTTGGTGTACCCGGATTTACGTCATTATTCATTCTGAAGATAGAAAGGTTGCTTTCCATGAGACATACGGTACTTCCCCCTAAACAGGGACTTTATGATCCGCAATTTGAAAAAGATGCTTGCGGCATGGGGTTTGTTGCTCATATTAAGGGCCGGGCTTCCCATGAGATTGTTAGCCAGGCGCTGACGATGCTGGAGAATATGGAGCATCGCGGCGGCCAGGGCAGTGAGCCTAATTCCGGTGACGGAGCCGGCATTATGCTGCAGATTCCTCACCGCTTTTTTGCGGAAGAGGCTGGAAGGCTTGGTTTTGAACTTCCCGAAGCAGGCCAGTACGGAGCTGGCATGCTGTTTCTTTCCCATGATGAGGCCGTTCGTGAGGCTCATGAGAGCCGGCTGATTCAGATTATTAAGGAGGAGGGCCAGACCTTCCTCGGTTTCCGCGATGTGCCGACCTTTGATGAAATGCTGGGCAAATCAGCGAAGGCAGCCAAGCCATACGTCCGTCAGGTGTTCATCGGGCGCAGCGCTGACCTGAAAGAAGATCTGGATTTTGAGCGTAAGCTGTACATTATCCGCAGACGCGCGGAGCTCGCGATTCGTTACGGTGGAACGCCGGAAGGAGATTCCTTCTACATTTCCAGCTTATCCTGCCGGAAAATCGTATATAAAGGCATGCTGACGACCGTGCAGGTGGGTCAATTCTATCTGGACCTGCAGGACGAAAGGGTCGAAACCGCAATCGCGCTCGTCCATTCCCGGTTCAGCACGAACACCTTCCCGAGCTGGGAACGCGCGCATCCATACCGCTTCATGATTCATAACGGCGAGATCAACACGCTGCGCGGCAACGTGAACTGGATGCATGCCCGCCAATCCCTTTTCAAAAGCGACGTGTTCGGCAGCGACCTGGACAAGGTGAAGCCAGTCATCAACCCGGACGGTTCGGATACGGCGATGTTCGACAATACGTTCGAATTTCTGTACCTGAGCGGCCGCTCCCTGCCTCATGTGGCCATGATGATGGTGCCGGAGCCTTGGAATAACGACGAAGGCATGGGAGACACGAAAAAAGCATTTTACGAATATCACAGCACCCTGATGGAGCCTTGGGACGGCCCGGCAGCCATGGCGTTTACGGATGGCGTGCAGATCGGGGCGATTCTGGACCGCAACGGCCTCAGACCTTCCCGTTACTACGTAACCAAAGATGACCTGATTGTGCTTTCTTCCGAAGCGGGCGTACTCAACATCGCTCCGGAGGACGTGCTGTACAAGGACCGCCTGCGTCCGGGCCGGATGCTGCTGGTCGATACGAAGGAAGGGCGCATTATTTCCGATGAGGAGGTCAAAGCACAGATCGCTTCGGAAGAGCCTTACCGCGAATGGCTTGACGAGCATCTGATCAACCTGGAAGAATTGCCGGATGCGCCGGAGCTTCCGAATCCGAAGCATGACAACGTGACACAGCTGCAGCTTGCGTTCGGCTACACATTCGAGGAGCTGCGCAAGGTGCTGGAGCCGATGGCCTCCACGGGCATGGAAGCCCTCGCATCGATGGGCTATGATGCTCCGCTGGCCGTCTTGTCCGACAAGCCGCAGCGGCTGTACAACTACTTCAAGCAGATGTTCGCGCAGGTGACGAACCCGCCGATTGACGCGATCCGCGAGGAGATCATTACGGCGACGGGCACCACGATCGGACCGGAGCGCAATTTGCTGCATCCCGAGCCGGAAAGCTGCCGCCAGATCCGTCTGGATACGCCGATCCTTTCCAACGAAGATTTTGCGAAGATCCGTCATGTGCACCGTCCGGGCTTCAAGTCCATGACGATCCCGATCTTCTTTACGGCTGCGGACGGAGCGGAAGGCCTGCGCGAGGCGCTGAACGGATTATGCGAAGCGGCCGACCGGGTCATCCGCAAAGGGCATAATATCCTGATTCTGTCCGACCGCGGCGTCGACCGCGAGAATGCGGCCATCCCGGCGCTGCTTGCGGTATCCTGCCTGCATCATCACCTGATTCGCCAGGGGACGCGCACGAAGGTAAGCATCCTGCTGGAATCCGGCGAACCGCGCGAAGTGCATCACTATGCGCTCCTGCTCGGCTACGGCGTCAGCGCGGTCAACCCGTATCTGGCGTTCGAAACGCTGGACGACATGATCCGGCAGGGGCTGCTGCGCGGCGTGACTCATGAGAAAGCGGTCAAAAACTACATTAAAGCTTCGACCAAGAGCGTCGTTAAAATACTGTCCAAAATGGGCATTTCCACGATCCAGTCCTACCGCGGAGCGCAAATTTTCGAAGCGGTCGGCCTGAAAGAGGAATTCGTTGAGCAATACTTTACGCGCACGCCGTCCCGCATTGGAGGCATCGGCCTCGAGGAAGTGACGGCCGAAGCGCTCGCGCATCATAACCGGGCCTTTACGGATAAGGACGGAAACGATAAGGTGCTGGATTCCGGCGGCGACTACCAGTGGCGCAAAGACGGGGAAGAGCATCTGTTCAACCCGCAAACGATCCATTTGCTGCAGCAGGCGGTTCGCACCGGCGATTACAAAGTATACAAGAAATACGCCAAGCTGGTACAGGGCGAGAACGAGCAGAAGATGACGATCCGTTCCCTGCTGAGATTGAAACCTGCGGGTCCTGCGGTGCCGCTTGATGAAGTCGAGCCGATTGAGTCGATCATGCGCCGCTTCAAGACGGGGGCCATGTCCTTCGGTTCAATCAGCAAGGAAGCGCATGAAAGCCTGGCGATCGCCATGAACCGTATCGGAGGCAAAAGCAACACGGGCGAAGGCGGCGAAGACCCTGCCCGCTACATCCCGGATGCGAACGGGGACTCCCGCCGCAGCGCGATCAAGCAGGTTGCATCGGGCCGGTTCGGCGTGACGTCGAACTATCTGGTCAATGCCGATGAGATTCAGATCAAGATGGCTCAGGGCGCCAAGCCTGGCGAAGGCGGACAGCTGCCTGGACGCAAGGTGTACCCGTGGGTTGCCGAGGTCCGGGGCTCAACGCCGGGAGTCGGGTTGATCTCTCCGCCTCCGCATCATGATATCTACTCCATCGAGGATTTGGCGGAGCTGATCTATGATCTGAAGAACGCGAACCCTCGTGCCAATATTAACGTGAAGCTGGTGTCCGAAGTGGGCGTCGGCACGATTGCCGCAGGCGTCGCCAAAGGCAGAGCCGACATCATTCTGGTGAGCGGTTATGACGGAGGTACCGGCGCGTCGCCGCAAAGCTCGATTCGCCATGCAGGCATGCCGTGGGAGCTGGGACTTGCTGAAACGCATCAGACGCTGATCCTGAACAATCTGCGCGACCGCGTCGTGCTCGAAACGGACGGCAAAATGCTGAACGGCCGCGACCTCGCGGTAGCGGCGCTGCTGGGAGCCGAAGAATACGGCTTCTCCACGGCACCACTCATTGCGCTTGGCTGCATCATGATGCGCGTATGTCAAATGGATACTTGTCCGGTCGGCGTGGCAACGCAGAATCCGGAACTGCGCAAGCATTTCATGGGGGATCCGGCGCATGTCGTGAACTTCATGAGATTCGTGGCCGAGGATCTGCGCGAGCTGATGGCGGAGCTTGGTTTCCGTACGATTCAGGACATGATCGGCCGTACCGACTGCCTGGATGCGGAAGTCGTGAACGAGCACTGGAAGAAGCAGGGCATCGACCTGTCCGCGCTGCTGCACGTTCCGGAAATGCCGGAAGGCAGCACACGCTTCAACAGCCAGACGCAGAATCACGGCTTGGAAGAAACGCTGGATATGCGCTACCTGCTGAACATGGGCGCGCCTGCCCTTGAAAGCGGCGCTGCCGTGCAGGGAACGCTGCCGATTACGAACGTGGACCGCGCGGTCGGCACCATCCTGGGCAGCGAGGTCACGCGGAAATACGGTGCAGCCGGGCTTCCGGAGGATACGATTTCCTTCACGTTCACGGGCACGGCCGGCCAGAGCTTCGGGGCATTCGTGCCGAAGGGCATGACCCTGACCGTTATCGGCGATGCCAACGACTATACGGGCAAAGGCCTGTCCGGCGGCAAGCTGATCGTGAAGCCTTCGGACAAATCGACCTTCAAAGCCGAGGAGAATATCATCATCGGCAACACCGCTTTTTACGGAGCGACGAGCGGTGAAGCCTACATTAACGGTATTGCCGGCGAACGCTTTGCTGTCCGCAACTCCGGCGCTGCCGTCGTTGTCGAAGGCGTCGGCGACCACGGCTGCGAATACATGACGGGCGGACGCGTCGTCGTGCTTGGCGGAACAGGCCGCAACTTTGCGGCAGGCATGTCCGGCGGCATCGCCTACGTCTATGATCCGGAGAATACCTTCATTCAGCGCTGCAACCTGGAAATGGTGCTGCTGGAGCGGGTAGAGGAAGCTGAAGAAGCGGAAGAGCTGAAGCAGCTGATTCAGAAGCACGTGTCTTATACCGGAAGCGATCTGGGACTCAAGGTTCTGGAGAACTGGGGGCAAAACCTGGAGAGCTTCGTCCGAGTCATTCCGAAGGATTACAAACGGATGACGCAGCATATCCGCAAGGTTCAAGAGAAAGGATTGACCGGCGAAGCGGCGCTGCTGGCTGCTTTTGAAGCCAACATGCGGGAGCTGGCCAGAACCGGCAGTCATTAGTCATAAGTTTTACATGAACATGCAGGCTTGATTCAATACGGGTTTGTGATTTTGGCTCCGAATGGAGACTTAAATCACAGGCCCATTTTTTTCGACAAAAATAGAACTGGAATCGTAAGACAAACACTCCATCAGACGACAGCATCATAGAAACACATCGATTATAATTAAAAAGTCCTATCCGATCAGGTTCTATATGACCTGTTTTTGGGTATTCAAGCAGTAATCTGAGATTATATTGTTAAATTGATGAGTGGAGCGAGGGTGTCTTCAATGAGCGATGAGAAGGAATTTGGTACCGAAGTCCGGTCCAATGATAAGCATTCGGCACAGACACAACTGGATATCCTGAAAGTGCTTGAGCAATGCGGGATACACCCCGAGAGCTGGCATAACTACATCAACCAACAAGATCAATAAAATGAACCAAAAGCATATGAATTACGTCGTTTTCAAAAAAACACCCCGGCAGCCGATAGGGTCGCCGGGGTGTTTTTCTCATTTCATGGAACGCTCCATGCGCACAAAAGCGATAAACCGCCTCGCCTCTTCCTCTGTCAGGCTGCGGCCGTCAACCGTCAGGTTGAATCGCTCCAGCAGATCTTCATCAGAAAGCTCCAATTGATCCACGAAATCGCGGACCCCTTGATCCATGACCACTTTGGCCTGATTCGTGCGGCCAATCAGATAGTCAATGGACACTTCGAATTTATCGGCAAGTTTGGTCAGGATTTCAAAATCAGGTTTACGGCGGTTTTTTTCATAATGGGAGAGTGCGGCTCTCGTGATGCCGATCGATTGGGCTAATTCCTCCTGAGTCCATCCTCGTTGGTCCCGCAGTTCTGCGATGCGATTATCTTGGTTCATGAATTAACCTCCTCCGATAGCCTTCATGGTTGCTTAAATCAAAGTAACGAATTGTATCATAAACGATCTAATAAGAGTAAAAAGGGATTGACTTGTTACAAATTGTATCGTAAAGTAAAACATGTAATTGATACTATTTGTATCTAGTCAAAACAATATGTATCAATAACCAGTGTAGTTCCAAGTTCTTATTTTTATACCATAAGGCAGGGTCGAAACCATGAATATGTTGACGGCATATGGCGTACAGCTCCAAATGTACATATCCATTCATCAAATCGGTGCAACTTCGGTCGTACTGAACCGTTCCCGTCCGGTCGTTCTATGGGAAGTCGAGTCCCGGATGCTCATATTTATCAGCGATTTGAATTTCCCGCTCGTACCTGAAATACGGCTCTGCTTCGATATCGTGTGCGAGGGGAAGCTCCTTTGCCGTACGTACGGCAAGCTGCTCTGGAAAGAAGATAGCCTGACCGATGCCATACAGTATGGAGTCCTTCTGGAGCCCGAAGAGCACGGAGAGGTGAACATGGCAAAAAAAATCACCCGTTCCGTAATGGGCGGCAGAGTCGGAATACAAAAATATGATTTTTACATGAACCTCATGAACGAGAAGGGCAGCGGGCAATGGCTCGATATGTGTACGTAAGGATTTTTTCACAAATCCTGGGATTAGCATGAATGGGATAAAGTCATTTTACTATATTTATCAAAGGGCTGCATAGTGCTTTTGCAGCGTGTTTTGCAAAAAGCCGCAGAATCGGGAACCCCAATCTATTAAGCGAGGGATGGATCTTGAGCCTTATGAATGATGATCGTAAACAAGCCGTTCTGAACAATACAGCGCTCCCCTTAACAATTCTTCTTTATATTTCCTCTACCCTATAGGCCCCCGATGAGCATGAATCCGTTAAAAAATACGATGGATGCCGGCCGTCAATTTGAAGCGATACCGCGGTTTGAAGTAAAGAACCGAAACTTCTTTTGGATCAGTAAACGAATTCAGGACGTATGCTTTTCGCTTGCCGGGCTCGTAATATTACTGCCCTTACTGCTTCTCGTTGCCCTTCTGATCAAGTTGGAGGATCCCAGAGGAGCCGTTATTTTTGCCCAGACGCGGATCGGTAAGAACGGGAAAGCTTTTAAAATGTACAAATTCCGCTCCATGGTCAGCGATGCCGAGAAGATGCTCGGGAAGCTGATGGACCAGAATGAGGTCTGCGGAGCGATGTTTAAAATGAAGAATGATCCGAGAATTACCCGCGTGGGACGCTTTATCCGCAAGACCAGTCTGGATGAGCTTCCGCAGCTCGTCAATGTGCTCAAAGGCGATATGAGTCTGGTGGGACCGAGACCGCCGCTGCCAAGGGAAGTCCGCGACTATACCTCCTATGACATGCTGAGGCTTCTGGTTGTGCCCGGCTGTACGGGGCTATGGCAAATCAGCGGCAGAAACCATGTGGGGTTCCGGGAAATGGTGGAGCTTGATCTCGAATACATACGCAATCAATCCTTGTTGATGGATATGCTTATTATGTGCAAGACCGTCAAAGTGCTCTTTGGAGCGGATAACGCCTACTGATCCCACGAAAGCTATGCTTACCGAGCATGGGATGTACATGAAAGGTGGAAACAACGATTCATGAAAAAATGGGTTGTAATCCTAACGTCCATCTTTGTCGTTGCCGTACTGGGAGCGGCCGGATTTACGGCATACATTTATCAATCCGTCAAAACGACAGCCCACCAGATCTATGAAGCGAGGGATGAGGGGGCACAGCCAAAGCCGGTCAGCACGAAAGGAAACACCCCATCAGCCACTACCGCGGCGGTTGGCGGGAATGCTGCCCAAGAGCCCAAACCCGCGAAAGAAGAAGCTGCGCAGCCCTTTAACCTGAAGGAGAAGAAGCCGTTTACGGTGCTCGTCCTGGGGGTGGATGAGCGGGAAAATGACCGCGGCCGCTCGGATGCGATGATTTTCCTGACCGTGAACCCGGCGAAGAGAAGCATTCTCATGTTCAATATTCCCCGGGATACGCGGACAGAAATTATCGGACACGGTACGGTGGACAAAATCAATCATGCCTACGCGTTTGGCGGCGTCGGCATGTCGGTCAAGACGGTGGAGCATTTTCTCGATTATCCGGTGAACTACTACATTAAAGTGAACATGGAAGGCTTCGCTCATTTGATCGATTCCATGGGAGGCGTAGAGGTGAACAACCCCTTTGCATTCTTCTATGAAGGGCATCAGTTCGATCAGGGGGAGCTTCAACTGAACGGGGAGGAAGCGCTTCTGTATTCCCGGATGCGTTATGATGATCCGCGCGGGGATATGGGGCGAAACACGAGGCAGCGGCAAATTTTGCAGCAGGTCATTAAAAACTCGCTGAAAATCACGAATGTGGTCAAGATCGAATCACTGCTGGATGAAGTAGGGGACAGCGTTAAGACGGATATCACCTTTGAAGACATGAAGACCTTTCTGACGGATTACCGTTCCGACCTGAAGCAGATTGACCAGGTGGAGATTAGCGGCCAAGGTGAACGGATCAAGGGAATATGGTATTACCGGGTGAGCGAGAAGGAACAAAACCGGATTCATCAGTTGATAAAAGACCATCTGCAGTAATCCACAAGCTGAATAGGAACCGTCATGGGCCGGAAGCCGTGGCGGTTCTTTGTTTTTATGCAGAATATCTTGACATGAAACGGAGAATGTTGTAGATTTCTGGTAATGATACGATTCGTAGCCTTTTGTGGTTTTATTGCTACATTTTTACCTGCCTTATACCAAAGGAGAGGAAGTCGGTTCCGATGAACGATCAGCAGTACGTTTATTGCCTGTGCTGTGAAAGAATGGTGCCAGTATCGGACACAAAGTACATTTTCCGGACGGGGTACTATCGTACCAGTGTTCCTTTGGGGTGTTGCGTAACTTGTTATAACCAGGGGGAAAAAGAGACAAAATACCAGTATTTGGGGCATTTGCAAAAGGGATATGCTACAATGAGGCGATAACCTACGATAAGGAGTGAAGTGAATGCAGCATGAACCGGTGGTTCGGCTGGAAGGCGTGACGAAAAGGGTTTCCTCCAAAGCCTTGGTGGAGAACGTTACGCTCGACATTCCGTCCGGACAGGTATTCGGTTTCCTCGGACCCAACGGCGCCGGGAAAACCACGACGATCCGGATGATGGTTGGTTTAACCTCAATCAGTCAGGGTGATATCAAAATTTGCGGTTTCAGCATCAAGGATCATTTCGAGGAGGCCGTTTCGAATGTGGGGGCCATTGTCGAAAATCCGGAAATGTACAAGTTTTTGACAGGATACCAGAATTTACGCCACTTTGCCCGGATGATGACCGGTATTACCGACGCGCGGATCGAGGAGGTCGTCAAGCTCGTAGGTCTAAGTAACCGGATCCATGACAAAGTGAAAACCTACTCGCTCGGGATGCGGCAGCGGCTTGGCGTGGCCCAGGCGATACTGCACCGTCCGAAGCTGCTGATTCTGGATGAACCGACGAACGGTCTGGACCCGCAAGGGATCAGGGAGCTTCGCGATTACCTTCGGCTGCTGTGCCATGAGGAAGGGACGACGGTGTTCGTCTCCAGCCACCTGCTCTCCGAAATGGAACTCATGTGCGATAGTGTGGCCATCATACAGAACGGACGTCTGATCGATGTGAGGTCGCTTAAAGACATCGGCGAGGCAGGGCAGTCCGCTGCGGTGGAAACCGGCTTTGTGGTGGATGAGCCCGACAAAGCGTTATTGGTCCTCGAAGGCGGTGTCCGTCAGGACGGATTGATTACTTTGAGGCTGCATCGTGACGAAATCGCGGAAATGAACGCCAGGCTGGTGCAGGCAGGCATCAAGGTGTATGGCATACATACCGTCACCCGTTCGCTGGAAGAGCAGTTCCTGGAAATGACGGGGGGTGACCCGATTGGGTAATTTTTTCAGTCTGGTGCAAAATGAGAACATGAAAATATACCGGCGTGTGCGGACATGGGTCATGCTGGGCATTCTCGTTGCCGTGAATTTACTCATTCCGGTGCTGTTCTCTATGGTGGACTCCGGAGGAAACACATCGATGTGGGACAGCGTGGTGCTCAGCTCGACCTTCACTTTTTTCCTGTGCACGATCTTCTCGGTCATTATTGCCGCGGATTCCGTGGCGGGCGAGTTTTCCTGGGGAACGATTAAGCTGCTGCTCATCAGGCCGTGGAGCCGCTCGAAAATTCTGCTTTCCAAATATGTTTCGGTCGTTCTGTTCAGTTTGCTGTGCACGGTGCTTCTTGCCGGTGTATCGATTCTGATCTCGGGTATACTGTTCTCCGGCGACTCGGGCACCGGCATGTTCCCTCCGGGCAAGAGCGGTCTCGCTTTTACGCTGGAATACATTTTGTGCGCCTATGTAAACTTATTTATCACGGTTGCGATCGCGTTTATGCTGTCGACTGTATTCCGTGCAGGAGGACTTGCGATCGGATTGGCCCTGTTCATCATGTTCACCAAGGGTATTTTTACGACGCTGTTCAATCCTGAGCGTTATGTATGGGCCAAGTATCTGATCTTTACGCATATGGACCTCACGACTTACATGCAAAATGATGTGGGGCCTGGAGGCATCACGCTCGGATTCTCGCTTGCCGTGCTTGCCGTGTATTACATTGTTTTCCTCGCTATATCCTGGTACGTGTTTAATAAAAGGGACGTCGCCGCATAACGCTTATGCCGGCTCAAAAGCCCGCCGCGGGAAGGAGTGTGTTGATGATGCACACTCCGCCGCGGCGGGCTTTTTAAGAGATAAGAACGTATAAGCATCCGAGGAATCACATGCTTATCCCATCAGCCGGCCTCCGTTTCCACCAGATGCACGTCGACCGCAGGCCGCGCGTCCGTCTGCTCACTCTTTTTCGGCTCCATTCTGCTGGCGCCATGCAGTATGCCGCCTTCGGCGATCACGAGGGAGGCAGCGGCGAGCACGTCCCCGAACATCTGGCCGGTGGAAGTGATCGTCAGCTTGCCTTCCGCCTGAACATCCCCGTACACCTTTCCGGCAATGATGACTTCCCTCGCGCTGATATCCGAGCGGGCTTCGGCATGCTCGCCGATCGTGACGCAGGCACGGCTCTCGATAACTCCGTTGAATTTGCCTTCTACGCGCACATTCGCCTCGCAGGCGAGGGCGCCTTCCACCTCGGTGCCTCTACCGATCAGGGAATCGGTGGGCAGGAAGCTGTTTTTGGATGCTTTGGATCTGCTCAACATGGGACCTCCTTAATTCAATTGGGATGAGGATGAACGAATATAAGGGAGCGGATTCACCGGCTTATCCTGCTTGACGACCTGGAAATGAAGATGCGGACCGGTGCTGCGGCCGGTGGAGCCCAGCAGGGCGATCTGTTCGCCTTTATCCACGGCGTCGCCTACGTCCACCTGGATTTTGCTGAGATGCATGTACCAGGTCTGGAGCCCGTTCGGATGCTCGACGATGACATAGCGGCCGCGGGCGCCGCTTTCATCTGCCGCAACGACTTTGCCGGTGCCCGCGGCATAGACGGGTCCGCCGTTCTCGCCGGCAATATCAATGCCCGCGTGGAAGGTGGCTTTGCCGGTAAAGGGATCGGTCCGGTAGCCGAAGCTGGAGGTGAGCACCTTGGAGACGGTCGGCCATAACGTCGGGTTGCCGGAAATCTGCGTTTGCGTTTCCTGGGCTTGTTTCAGCGTATGAGGAATGTGGCTTTCCATCGTTTTCAGCAGCTCCTGCATTTCCTGAAAGTCGTCTTTCGTCTCCTGGGCCAGATCCAGCATATCGTTCTCATGCACGGCTACATATTCGCCCCCGACATGTTCTGAAGCATCCCAGGACAGGGAAGACACTTTATTCTTGGAACCGTCCGTGGATATGCCGGCGCCGTGCTTGTCGATAAACTGCTGCAGTTGCTGCTCCAGCTCATCCACCTGCTCCATTTTCAGCTGCATGTCCTTGGCCTGGGAAGACAGCTTGATGATTTCGTTCTGCAGGCGCTCGATGGATTGCTCGCGGCTATTGACCGAGCTTTGCAGTTGAAAGTTCTTTGCGCTTTCGAGCGTCACCTTGTGCTCCAATTTGGAAATGACCTGCGAGGAATGGGCCTGCATGGCAAGAACGAGACCGGACAGGGAGAGGACGGCGGCTGCGGGCACAGCCAACATCAGTGGTTTGGACAGATGAATCTGCTTGACCGAATGCTGGGCATCCCGCATGACCAGAAGCGTCATTCGTCGATTAGCGGTTGCACTTTTCATGGCAGCTCCTTTCTTTGGCGTCATTATACTTGTCTTATAATCTATGTATTCGAATTAAGCTCGGAACATGTCTAAAATGTTACCCGTTCGCCTGCGTCTGCGGGGTGTCCGGAAGGGTAAGAATAAAGAAGTCTCGGTTTGTTGCATAACCGATCCGCACTATCTATCAGCAAGGAGGCTGCCCTATGGTGTGGCTGGTGTTCGCACTCATTGTTTTTATTTTTCAGATCGCCACAATTTTGCTGCTTGAGTTCCGCAATCCATCCAAAACGGTCGCCTGGATGTTCATTCTTTTCTGCTGCCCGATCATCGGCTTCGTCGTTTATTATTTTGTGGCCCAGGACTATAAATCCCGTCGGCGGGTCCGTACCCGGGGCTCCCGGCTGTTCCGGCAGATGCGCTCTCTTCTGTGGAATCAGGTGGAGACGGTGACAGAACTGGAAGCCATGCATAATCCGGAATTCAGGCACCAGGAACGTCTCTTCAATCTGCTGTCGCGGCTTTCCGAAAGCCCGATCACGGGCTGCAATGCAAGCCGGGTGCTTACGGACGGCGAAGAGGCCTTTGGCGCGATGCTGAAGGCGATGGAAGCGGCGAAGGAGCATATACATATCGAGTTTTATATTTTCAGGCATGACGTGATCGGAACCCGGTTTCAGGAGATCATGATCCGCAAGGCGAAGGAAGGGGTTAAGGTCCGTTTCATGTGCGATGGGCTGGGCAGCTACAAGCTGAAGCGCGAATTCGTGGACAAGCTGAAGGAAGCAGGCGTGGAATTCCACTTCTTTCTGCCGCCCCTGCTGGCCTTTATCGACCGGCGCATCAATTACCGCAATCATCGCAAAATTATCGTGGTAGACGGTGTAAAGGGGTTTGTCGGCGGAATTAATGTGGGGGACGACTACCTGGGCCAATATCCGAACATGGGGTACTGGAGGGATACGCATCTTGAGATCGAGGGGGATGCCGTTTATTTCCTGCAAAACGTGTTCCTGAATGACTGGCAGCTGGCGTCAGGGGAAAAGATCGTCGAGCCCGCTCTGTATCCGGAGCATGAATGCGAGTGCGACGAGCAGATCCAAATCGTCAGCAGCGGGCCGGATCAGGACTGGAATGCGATTCAGGAGCTGTGCTTCTCGGCAATTACCGTTGCCAAAAAAAGAATATGGATCACCTCACCTTATTTCATCCCGGATCCGGGAATTTACGAGGGACTGAAAACAGCCGCGGTCAGCGGCGTGGACGTGCGCATTATTATCCCGTGGAAATCGGATTCCAGACTGGTGCATCTGGCCTCGCTATCCTACGTGGAAGAACTGCTGCTGGCCGGCGTCCGCTTCTTTCAATATCAAAAGGGCTTCATTCACGCCAAGGTGATGATCGTCGATGATCTGCTGGCATCGGTGGGCACCGCGAATATGGATATGCGCAGCTTCTTTTGCAATTTCGAGCTTACGGCGGCGCTGTTTGAGCAGACGTCGATCGACCGGCTGACGGCCGATTTCGAGGAGGATATGCGGGTGAGCCGCGAAATGACGAAGAAGGAATTCCAGGAACGGCCTTTTCTGCACAAAAAAGCGGAAATGCTCTGCCGCATGCTGTCTCCGCTGTTATAGGTACCGTGCTTCGGATTTCAGGAACGCGGAGCCCATAGAATCACGGCGACGCCGGCCAGGCAGAGCGCAGCTCCGATCCAGTCGTAGAGGTCCGGAGTATTCTTGTCGATTCCCCAGCCCCACAGCAGGGCAAGCACGATGAATATTCCGCCGTATGCGGCGTAGACGCGGCCGAAGGAAGGGTAATGCTGAAGCGTAGGGATAATGCCGTACAGAACAAGTACCAGGGCACCAATCAGACCATACCACCAGGGTCGTGATTCTTTTATCCACAGCCATACCAAATATCCTCCGGCGATCTCTGCCAAACCGGCAGCAATAAATAAAAATAATGATCTCATGATAGAAAATCTCCCATCGCGTTAATACTCAGGCAAAACTATGATATAATATATAAGAAGAATAATCACGGAAAAACGCATTCGAGGGATCGTTTGACGTGAAATGCTTCCAAAAGATCATCCCCTCGGATGGAGCTTTCGTGTTCATATTCACACCAAATTGATAAGAATCGGGGGAATTCGATGGCTGGATCTTCTAATGCCCACACAGCGGACAGGGCTAAACTGCCGCATGGCGAACAAAAGCCGCTAAACGCACCGACTTCCAAGCTCAGAGTTTTATCGCGTATCATTGTCATGTTGATCGGAGCAGGCATGGTTGCCGTCGCGCTGGAAATTTTTCTGGTGAACAACAACATCATTGACGGCGGAATCACCGGTATCTCCATTATGCTTGCCCACCTCTTTCATTTGCCGCTTGGTATATTTCTCACATTACTCAATATTCCTTTTCTGTTTCTCGGTTATAAACAAATTGGCAAAACCTTTGCGTTCTCGACGCTTGCAGCCGTTCTTGTCATGTCTGTCGGCACGGCGCTGCTTGAGCCCGTCAAACCCATTACTTTCGATCCGCTGCTTGCTGCCATATTCGGCGGTGTTATTCTCGGCGCGGGCGTAGGCCTTGTCATCCGTGCAGGGGGCTCGACGGACGGAAGCGAGATCGTAGCTATTCTGATCAATAAGAAGACGCCGTTCTCCGTTGGCGAAATCATCATGTTCATCAACGTGTTCATCCTCACGAGCGCAGGCTTCGTATTCGGCTGGAACAATGCCATGTACTCGCTCATCGCTTATTTCATCGCTTTTAAAGTGATTGATATCACTAACGAAGGCATCGACCAATCCAAATCCGTATGGATCATCAGCGACAAATATAAGGAAATTGGCGATGCGCTGACCTCGCGTCTGGGACGGGGCGTCACATACCTCGAAGGCGAGGGCGCATACTCCGGGGACAGCAAGAAGGTCATTTTCGTTGTCATCACCCGTCTGGAAGAAGCCAAACTGAAGTCCATTGTCGGGGACTGGGACCCGGATGCTTTTCTCGCGGTTGGTAATATCCATGACGTTAAGGGCGGGAGATTTAAGAAGAAGGATATCCATTAGATGGGGTGCTCATCTAAAGGTTAGCTGCTGACCGACGCTTGTGAGACCGCTACGGTGCGGATCGTTCCTCCGATCGCTGTTGTCCCCGGATTTCTTGAATGAAGATATCACAACTGTAGAAATCCGGGGACAAAGGCGACCGCTGCGCTTCTTCAGAACGATTCCGCTCCTCCGCTCCGTAAGCGTCAATCAAAGGCTAACACCTTATTGAGCAGGGGGGTGTAGCAACAAAAGCCCGGAAGATGAAATATCTTCCGGGCTTTTTGATGTTTAAAAGTGTTTTAGGTCCCTGCGAAGTTGTAGGGACTATGCATTAAAGCTATAGGCGTAAGCGTTAGCGTTATGGGGTTATTTGGCGTTCAAATGGCGGATAACCTGCTCCACCGGCTGCGGCGGCACGGCGGCGATCAGATCGCCGGTCTTCTTGAGCCGCTCCTCGATGTTCAGAAGGTGATAGTCCAGCGGCGATACGTTGCGCTCGACCTCTTCCCAGTACAGCGGGGTCGACACGGTAGCGCCGGGCCGGGCCCGGGGCGTGTAAGGAGCCGCGAGGGTTTTTCCCTGGTAGTGCTGAAGGTAGTCGAAATAGATTTTGTCGCCGCGGTTCTTCTTCAGACGCTCGAGCGTGAACAGCTCCGGGTGCTTCTCCGTCACGAATCGGCCGACGAAATGCCCGATCACCCGCAGCTCATCGAATGTTATGCCTTCGTTTATTGGAACGATGATCTGGACGCCGGTCGCTCCCGATGTTTTGGGCACGGAGGTAAGCCCAAGGGATTGCAGCACCTTGCCGACGATCGAAGCAGCCTCCATGATCCGCGGCTCCTCTTCCAGCGAAGGGTCCAAATCGATCATCCACTCGCACGGAAGCGTGCTGCCTGCGTAATGAAGGGAAGGGTGGAACTCCAGCGCGGCGAGATTGCCGAGCCACAGCAGCTCCGGGAGGCCGTTCAGCACCACATAATGGATCCCTTCCTGCTCGGCCGTCTTCACATAGGGAGGCAGCGGCTCCGGGGCGTTTTTCTGATAGAAAAACTCGCCCGGCACGCCGTGCGGATACCGGATCGTCGTGAGCAGCCGGTTTTGGCAGTATCGCAGCAGATAGGGTGCGAGCGCGGCCAGCTTTTGCAAGTACATCGCTTTGGTTACGCCCATGTCCGGCCACAGCGGTTTGTCGGGATTTGTGATCGGAATATCTTGGCCTTCGATGGTAATGGTGCCTTTGACGGTTCTTGGCATAATGTGCCTCCTCGAATAAGGTGGAGGTATAAACTCCAATGGATTGTTCTTGAGGGATCATCAATCATGCACTCTTATCCCCGGGAAAAGGTGCATTCCTGCGGGTCCATGTCCACAAAAGCCTGGATGCTCGGCTGGCGCAGGGTTCCGCCAGGCGTCCACTCCAGGAAATTAACCTTCACCACCCACTCGGGGCGGATCCATAACGCCCCTTTTTGCCGTTCCGTCTGATTGGCGAAGGGCTTATCCTTCTGCATCAATTCAGCCGCTTCCTTCGTGATTCTGCGCCAGTCGGCAACGCCCAGCTTACCGGTTCCCGCATGCCCGATATAGATAAGGCGGCCCTGTTCGTCGTACAAGCCAAGCAGAAGGGCGTTGACGGTTCCGTCTCGGTAAGTAACGCCGCCGACGACGGCGTTCACGTCCTGGATGTTCTTCCGTTTCTGCCAGCGCTTGTCCTTTCCGCCCAAGGCGTACACGCTGCTGAGATCTTTGACCACGATCCCCTCCAGCTGATGCTGCTTCGATACTTCATAGAGCAGAGGGATATCCGTGTAGCTCGGCACGGGCTGGACATGCGGATTCGGGATCAGTACCTGACCTAACAGCGCCTGCCGCTCTTGGAGCGGCTTCCCGGTCACCCATTCGCCGTTGCAATACAAAATATCAAAGACCATATAAACGATCGGCACCTGCGAGACGCGTGCCCGGATCTGCCGCTCCTGGCGGAGGCTGTCCCTTCGCATGACCTGATGAAAAGAAGGGACGCCATCCACCAAAGCAATGATTTCCCCGTCCAGAATGAACGAATCCGCCGTGCAGTAATCGGCCGTATTCCAGAGTTCCGGATATTGGTGCGTACGGTTGTTGCCTTTGCGGTTGACCAGCTCTGTATCGGTGCCATCATGATACGCGAGCATGCGCACGCCGTCCCATTTGATCTGGGCGATCCATTTGTCCCCGGAGGGCAGGAGTTCCGTCATGATCGGCTCGAAGGGCTTTACGGGATTAAGCTTCATGGCATTCTCTCCTCAGGAACGGGTTAGGGTTAGGAGACCGTCTCGTTCTTCTTGGTTGTTTTGCGCCGCTTTGGCTTGGGACCTTCGGCACCGGCAGCCTGCTTGTCTTCCCCGGCCGAGGTCTTGGCTTTCGTCTTGGCCGTCTTCTTGGGCTTGCCGGGATCGGTCGCCAGCGTCGGCTTCGATGCTTCGATGCTGGCCTGCAGGGCAGCCATGAGATCGATAACGTTGGTTTGCGGCGCTGCAGGCGCGACTTTGATTTCCTCGCCCGTCACCTTGTGCTGGATCAGATCGAGCAGGCGTTCACGGTAATCGTCCGTATATTTTTCCGGATCAAAGGGCGTGGACAGCTGTTCGATCAGCATTTGGGCCATGCCGAGCTCTTTTTCGTTAACGGTAATATTCTCCGGCAGATTGGGTACCTGTGCCACGGGACGGATTTCATCGGGATAGAACATGGTCTCGATGGCGAGACAGTTCTCCAGCACGCGGATGGCCGCCAGACTGCTCTTGGAGCGGATGGAAATTTTGGCGATGCCGATTTTACCGCTCTGGTGCATGGCTTCCTTCAACAGCTGATAAGCGTTTCCGCCCGCCTGGTCCGGAGCGAGATAGTACGTTTTTTGAAAATAAATCGGATCGATCTCCGATAAATCCACGAAATCCAAAATGGCGATGCTTTTGTTCGCCTGCTCGGTGATCTGCTCCAGCTCCTCCTTTTCAAAAAGGACGAACTTGCCCTTCTCATATTCGTAGCCCTTGGAAATTTCCTCCCACTCCACCTCTTTTTCGCAGACCGGGCATTTGCGGACATAAGCGAGAGGGCTGCCGCACTCTTTATGCACATATCGCATCGAGATATCCTTGTCTTCCGTCGCCGAAAACATTTTGACAGGCACGTGAACCAGTCCGAAGCTGATCGCGCCCTTCCATACCGTATGCATGTATTATCCGCTCCTTTGCATTTTCATATTGCTCATTCCTTTTAGTATGGCTATTTTTGGCCCAATCTATGACATTGAAATGGAAGAAATGAGGGGGAATGCGCCTGTTTTACATGCTTTTTTTTCGAAAAGGGCATACTGATGGCAGGGCAGTCCATATCTGCGGGTTTAGGAGGTTGAGTAATGCGTAAAGATCAAGGGGAAAAGCAGGAGAAGGATTTTAATGCGTTGGCCTTGGAACGGTATGAGAACGTATCGCGGCATATGGAAGAAGCAAGCTTTATTAACGGCAATGACGTGGACTGGGAAAGCATGACCTCGCCGGATCAGGCGGTAACCCATGAAAGCCATATGTTCGATATCGACCGGATGGTGAACGAAGGATTGGGCGGTGGCGAGATCACGGCCGATAACGGATATATCGGTGACAGCACGACGGATGCCATGGTTCCCGAGGCGGAGCCTCAAGGCAAAACGGACCCCGAGTAACCCGGCAGCAATCTGCAATCTATCATAAATAAAAAAGGAGATTCAATGAGCATGGACGTAAAACGCGCGCAAGAGATTTATCAGGATAAGAGCCGCAATGTGGACGTAAAGCTGGAGGGCCAGCCGGTCTGGATCGAAAACGTCGATGAGGCCAACGGGATGGCAACGGTGCAGGTGGGTTCGCGCCCGACCAATACCCAAACGGTGAATGTGGAACGCCTGCAAGAAGGCTGATGAATATTTGACCAAGCCCGCAGCCTGCCAAAGGCTGCGGGCTTTTTTAACTTTCGTTACAAAGCATGAAAAACAGGATAGAACACTGCCTCATTATCGTTTACGATGAATGCAGAGTAAGTCAGAGGTCTTCATGGGCGGAGGAGAGAGAGCATGGGAAAGAATGAAGAAGTTATCGGGGCCGGACGGACGGCCGAGCTTTTGGCCTTTGGGCCGCGGCGGGTGCTTAAGCTGTTCCGCGAGGGCATTCCTTTCGGCATTGTAGAGGATGAATACCGGAACAGCCAGGAGACTCACCGTTCCGGACTCAGCGTGCCACAGCCGTATGAAATGCTGGAGAGAAACGGGCGTGCCGGCATCGTTTACGAGCAAGTGGACGGCATGACCATGCTGGCTGCCATTTCACGCAATCCATGGATCGTGGATGCGGAAGCGCGGCGTATGGCCCGGCTGCATGTGGCGATGCATGAGCACCGCCTGGACGGACTGCAGCGGCAGAAATCCGTCCTGGCCGGGAAGATCGCGGAGACGTCGCAGTTGACGGAGAAGGAGAAGCGCCAAATCAGCATGCAGCTGGATCAACTGGAGGAAGGGCATTCGATATGTCACGGGGACTATCATCCTGACAATATCATGATCGGGACGAAGGAGTGGATCATCGACTGGATGACGGCAACGGCCGGGAGCCCGGCGGCCGATGTAGCGCGTACGCTCCTGCTGCTAAGGAGCGGAACGCTGCCGGAAGAGCTCCCTCCGGATATTCAGGAGCTGTTTAACCGAACACGAGAGCAGCTGACGACAGGTTATTTGCAGGAATACATGAAGCTTTCGGGCATGACCATTAGCGAAATTGAAAGGTGGATGGTTCCGGTCGCTGCCGCGCGCCTGGTGGAATGGATACCGGCAGCGGAGAAGGAGAAGCTGCTGGAACTCATCCGGCATCAGCTGGGTTAACATGCTTCACATGCTTCATGACATACCGAGCGAAGCAAAAAGGCCGGTCCCGGATGTCGCCGGTCGGCCTGTCAACATGTGGTTTATTTGATCGCCTGTACACCTTCGGGAACGGTCGCAGCTTCGACAGCCAAATTGTCGTAGTTCACGAGAATGAAAACTTCCTGGTCTTCTTTTCCCTGGATATGTCCCGTATGACCAACGGTATGCGCGAGACCTTTTGGAGTGACTTTATAATACGTGAATTCGACTTTAATGCCGTATTTATCGGCGAAGTACCGGGTGCCGACATCCTCCGTAACACGGACCCTTTCCTTGTCCTGGTCGGACATCGAGTTACAGCCTCCCAGAATGAGCAACATGACTCCCATAACTCCCAACAGGAGCATGCCCGTGAGTACAACCCGTTTACCCATGTTTCACCTCGAAAGTAAATGATTTGTCATCATGTGGATCATTGTTCATTATACCTTTTTCTTAGGCTGGTAAAAAGGCTGAATTCTACACAACATACGGCGAGCGGGCCTCGGCTTCAAGGCCTTTTAAAAATATCTTTTACGCGAAGGCATTGTTGCGGTACAATACTTTTTGTTGTTTTTGCAAGAGATATAAAATATAGGAACACCGGTTGCTTAGAACTGAGGCAAATCTAAACGCTTAAGGTTGAACCCCGGGTGATCCACCAATGCAGTGATGGTAAATATGCAGTCCGATGGACGATGGAGGAGGCGAAACCATTGGTATTTACCGTGAATTAATCTTACATTCTAATACCAACGGGGGAAACATGGAAGCGAGCGAGCATAATAAAGAAGCATGGAACGGCGGGGCATACCAGGCCTGGGAGAACCGTTTCGGAACGCCGGAACAGGCTGCTGAACGTTTAAAGCAAGATCCGGTTCGAAACGTCAAGCATTTATACAGGCATTTTGGCGGGAAGGTTGAGGACACAAGCATCATGAACCTGATGGGCTCCAACGGCATGAAGGGTGTAGCATTGGCCTTGCTTGGAGCGAAGGTAACCGTGGTTGATTTTTCGGAAGAAAACCGGCAGTATGCGGAGGCGTTGGCCCGTGCGGCGGGCGTCGAAATGAGATATGTGCTGTCCGATGTTCTGCAGCTGCCGGAGGAAGAGTTCCGGTATTCATACGATACAGTCTTCATGGAAAACGGCATTTTGCATTATTTCAAGGATTTGAAGCCCCTTTTTGATTGTGCGGCAAGGCTGCTGAAGCCCGGAGGGAGACTGGTCGTCCAGGACTTTCATCCGGTTTCCACGAAGCTGATCACCTCGAAGGGGACGACGGCCAAGATCCGTAAGCATAAAGTGACGGGGGATTATTTCAGCACCTCCCTGGAGCCGAGTGACATCTCTTTCCAGAAATACCTGGAAGGCGCGGAGAGCAGCGCTTCGAATACGGTCTATTTGCGAAAATGGACGCTAGGAGAAATCGTCACCTCCGTGGCAGACTCGGGTCTGATCATCAAGACGCTGGAGGAACTGCCCAATCTTTCGTCAGAGGTTTTCGACAAGGGCATTCCCAAAACGTTTACCATTGTGGCTGAAAAATAAAAGAATCAAGTCAAGGAGGTGCCGGCTGAAGAGCCGGCACCTCCTTTTTTAGTCCGCTTAAAGCTAGAATTTCAGAAAAACGCATCCGGATAGCAATGCCGGAATAGAGGCGCCTAACGAGTTATGTCGAGTAATATGACAGCACATGTTCTTTTATTTCTGGAATATCCATCAGCGGAATTTGTGTTATACGACGCGCTCAAGAAGGGGGGTGGTCCTTAAATCGAGCCAGTACCCTTTCACATGGGTTTCGCCGTTATGGGTATCCGTATCCATGGCGCGCTGGAATCCGAGACGTTCGTAAAGCTGTACGGCCGAGGCCATCATGTCGGATGTATGCAAATGCAGTGCCGTGGCTCCGAGCTGGACCGATCTGCGCGCGGCTTCCCGGATCAGGAGCGTGGCAATGCCCTTTCCGCGGGCGGAGGGCGACACGGCAAGCAGGCGGATAATCGGCGAATCGATGCTGATGTGAGGGTTGCCATAAGCGGTTTCGGAGGTAAGATACAGCTGGACGCTGCCGACAATTTCTCCGTTCATTTCGGCCACAATCCGGGCATACGGACCATTGCCGTAGACGGAATGACGGATCGAATTCCTGTATTCCACCCAGCGTGGCTCCGGCATATCCGACGCATACTGCTGATAGGCTTCCAGCATGACATGCGCAATGGCTTCCTGCTCGAATTCCTCGGCGTCGCGGATTGTGATTTCTTGTGCTGCGTTCATCGCGTTCACTCCCTTGTATAGGTTTGGATGAAATTTGTTTATTCAGTATAACGCCTTAAACCTAGTAAACATATATGAATTAACAAACATCAATATCCTTATTGAGAATTTCAATTATAAAGGATCGAGCCCAAGCTGACAAATAATGATTGACATTAAAATTCCAACTGTATAAATTGGAAAAAACAAATTAAACCATCTATTTCAATGAGAATAGTATGTAAATGGAGGTGCACGGAATTGAATATCGAGAACATCGAAGCCTTTGTGTACATCAATCACTATGGGAGCTTTAACAAGGCTGCGGATGTCCTGTTTCTGACGCAGCCGACGGTTACCGCCCGCATTCAGTCGCTGGAACGGGAGCTGGATTGCAGGCTTTTTGACCGTTTTGGCAAGCAGATTCACCTGACGGACAAAGGCAGGCAGTTCCTTCCCTACGCGCAGCAAATCCTCCAGACCTATCAAAAAGGCAAGCATCTGCTTCATTCCAAACGGACGGCGCCGGGCGAACTGCGGATCGGCTGCACGGTATCGGTGTCCAATTATGTGATGCCTCGTCTGCTCATGCGCTTGAATGAACGTTTTACGGAGCTTAAGGTTAAAGTGACGACGGCACCAACGGACGAACTCGCCTCCAGGCTGTCATCCGGGGAGCTGGATCTGGCATTCGTGCGGAAGCTGATGAATCCCGCCTTCCAGTCCTATTCTTTTTATGAAGACCCGATCCGCTTGTATGTGTATCAAGGACATCCGCTCGCCTCTGCAGGCAGAGCATCGATCCGGGACTTGCGGCACGAGAAGCTGGTCTTTTTCGAATGCGGCTCTCTGGACTGGATGCGAATCCATCGGGTATTCGAGAGCCTGGAGCAGCCTCCGAACATCAACTATCAGGTCGATAACGCGGAAACCGCGAAGAAGCTTGTGCTGGGCCGTGCGGGTATTTGCTTTCTCCCCGGACTCTGCGCGCAGCAGGAGGTGGAGGCGGGCCTGCTTATCCCGGTCGATATTACCGAAACCGCGGGCATCGCTCTGCAAACCCATTTGATCACCTTGAACGGCGAGCATGCGGACATCGCGGAAGCGATGCTGGAATGGCGCGTCGACGCTCCGAATTAAGGATTTGGATTGATGAATAGAAAAACTCTATTAGACGCGCGATCCAAATCGCGGTAAAGTTAGTCTCAACAAATTCATACTAAACTTATAGGAATTATTAATTTTAGAAAAAAGGGGATGAGATCATGCGTAAATCATGGACATTAGCCGCACTGCTGCTGCTCACGGGGGTACTTGCAGGATGCGGTTCGGATAGCGGGAAGGGAGCAGGCGAGGCCAAGGCGGGGACTGCCAATGCGGCATCCGGTAATGTGAAAAAAATCGTCGTGGGCACGGGAACGGCTTTCCCGAAAATCTGCTTCATCGACGAGAACGGCAAGCTGACCGGCTTTGACGTGGAACTGGTCCGGGAAATCGACAAGCGTCTCCCACAGTATGAGTTCGAGCTGCAGACCCAGGAATTTACGAATCTCCTGCTCAGCCTGGAAACGAAGAAAATAGATTTCGTGGCTCACGAAATGGAAAAGAATCCGGAGCGGGAGCAAAAATATCTGTTTAACAAAGAGCCATACGCGCATTGGAGAAACAAGATCATCGTGGCGAAGGACAATGATTCCATCCAATCGCTGGACGACCTGAAAGGCAAAAAGGTGCTGTCCAGCGCCACGAGCGCCGAAGCGCAGATCCTCGAGAACTATAACAAGGCAAACAACAATGCGATCCACATTGTCTATCAAAGCGGAGCGGCCAAGGACTCGGTAAGCCAGATCACGAGCGGGCGCGTCGAGGCAACCGTCGGAGCCGATTTCTCGCTCCCGCTGATCGACCCGCAGGGCAAGCTCAAAACGACCGGGGAGGATTTGTCCGAAGCGGACATTTTGTTCGTCTTCCGCAAGAACGATCCCGAAGGGCAGAAACTGGCGGACGACATCGACGGCGCCATTAAGGAACTGAAGGCGGACGGCACGCTGGGCGAGCTCAGCAAGGAGTGGCTGGGATCCGACTTTACAGCCGATTCCGCTAAATAAGCCGGCAGCAGGCCTGATTCCTGGGTAGGGAGGAGAAAACTCATGGGCGCACCGTTTGATTACACGTATATCTTCAGTTATTTTCCTAAACTGCTGTCGACGCTGGGGATCACCCTGACGATTGTGGCAGGTTCGCTCCTGGTAGGGATCATCATGGGATTTCTCGTTGCCCTTCCCCGTTTATACCGGATACCGGTGCTGAATACACTGGCCAGGATATACGTCTCTTTTTTCCGGGGGACGCCGATATTGATCCAGCTGTTTCTTTTCTACTACGGCCTGCCGGAGATGCTCAAGCTGGCGCATATCGATATTTCCAGGGCCCCGGTGCTCATGTTCGTCATTCTGACCTACGGCCTCCATACCGGTGCCTTTATGTCCGAGACGATCCGCGCGTCGGTAACGGCCGTGGACCGGGGACAGGTGGAGGCGGCGTACGCCATGGGCATGAAGGGACACCAGGCATTCTCGCGGATCGTGCTGCCGCAGGCGCTGGCCATCGCGGTGCCGGTGTTCTCCAACCTCGTGATCGCCCTGCTGAAGGACACGTCGCTCGCGTTCACGCTGGGCGTGATGGAGATGACGGGCAAAGCGGAGACGCTTGGAGCACTCACGCAGCATTTCGTCGAAGCGTATATTTCGCTCGCGCTGATCTACCTCGTCGTCAGCTTTACGCTTGAAAAGCTGCTATTGCTCGCGGAGCGCCGGCTATTGAGGCATGAGCAGCCGGTCCGCACGGGGGAACGGCGGTTCCGTCTGCAGCGAAAACGCGGATTCCGGAGACTAGTCGCCGGCATCGATTCCGGCAAAGGAGGGGCAGAGTTATGAAAATCGATCCCGTTTTCATCTGGACGGCTTTGATCCGGCTGCTGTCGGCAATTCCGACGACATTGGCCATTACGGCGGTTTCCGTTACCGCCGGCTTCTTGATCGGGCTAATTGCTGCCCTGCTTCGAATCTATAAGGTGCCCGTATTGGGGCAGCTCGCGACGGGCTATGTAACCTTTATCCGCGGCACGCCGATGCTTACCCATCTGCTGCTCATTTATTTCGGCCTTCCGATGCTGCTGGACGCTTTGTCCGCGCAGCTGGGCTGGGGCTTTAAGTCTTCTTCCATTCCGATGATCGGATTCGCGTTCATTTCGTTCTCGATCACGGCAGGCGCCTATATGGCGGAAGTGATCCGCTCCGGGCTGCTTGCGGTGAACCGGGGCCAGCTGGAGGCGGCTTGTTCGGTGGGCATGACGACGCCCCAAGCCTTGAGACGGATCGTTTTTCCCCAGGCCCTGGCGGTCAGCCTGCCGAACCTGTCCAACTCGGTTATCGGCATGCTCCACGGATCGACGCTCGCTTTTACCGTATCCGTCGTGGATATTAACGCGAAGGCGCAGATCGTGGCGTCGACCAACTGGAAGTTCTTTGAGGCTTATTTGGCGGCTGCCGTTATTTTCTGGGGACTCACGCTTCTGATCGAGCGGATCACCGCAGGGATCGAGAAACGAATCAACGTGTACAATCGGGGGGGAGTCGCATGATCCAACTGAATAATATCAGCAAGTCCTTCGGCCGAAACCAAGTGCTGAAAGGAATCGATCTGACCGTGCAAAAGGGCGAAGTGGTCGTCATCCTGGGTCCGAGCGGCTCGGGCAAAACGACGCTTCTGCGCTGCGTGAATTATTTGGAGAAGCCAAGCGGCGGCGAGATCGCCATCGGCGAATACCGCTTGAACTGCAGGCATGCCGGCAAAAAAGACATTCACCAGCTCCGGCAGAAATCGGCGATGGTATTCCAGCAGTACAATTTGTTCAGGCATAAGACCGCGCTCGAGAACGTGATGGAAGGCCTCGTCGTTGTGAAAAAGCTGCCGAAGGAGGAAGCGAAGAAGCGGAGCGCCGCGCTGCTCGACAAGGTCGGGCTCGGCGGCAAGCTGGACGCTTATCCAAGCGAGCTCTCCGGGGGGCAGCAGCAGCGCGTGGGCATCGCCCGGGCGCTCGCCCTGGAGCCGGAGGTCATCTTGTTCGACGAACCGACCTCGGCCCTGGATCCGGAGCTGGTCGGCGAGGTGCTGGAGGTTATCCGGAACATCGCGAAAGAAGGCATTACGATGATCGTCGTCACGCATGAAATGGGGTTTGCAAGGGATGTGGCGAATCACGTGGTATTCATGGACGGCGGCGTCATCGTGGAAGAGGGGACGCCCGCAGAGCTGTTCCACCACCCGCGGGAAGAGAGGACCAGGCAGTTCCTCAAGCGGATTACACCGGAACTGAACTATAGCATTTAGGAGGCATAGGCATGTCGATAACATTAAGCATTCTTGACCAGAGTCCGATTTATCCGGGGGGAACCGCCGCAGAGGCGCTCGCGTATACGGTTCAGCTGGCGCAAGCGGCGGAGCGTCTCGGATACCGGCGCTTCTGGGTATCGGAGCACCATGATTCGGAGCAGCTGGCAGGGTCCTCCCCCGAGGTGCTGATCTCGTACCTGCTCGCCAAGACCGATACGATCCGCATCGGCTCAGGGGGCGTGATGCTGCAGCATTACAGCCCCTACAAGGTGGCTGAGAACTTCAACGTGCTCGCCGCATTGGCCCCGGGACGCGTCGACCTCGGCATTGGACGCGCACCCGGCGGCCTGCCCCGCAGTACGCAAGCGCTGCAGCGCGGAGCTGCGGACCCGGCTTCGCTGACGGACAAAATCGTCGAGCTGGACGGCTACATCCATAACCGTCTTGCTGACGATCATCCGCTGACGGGACTCAAGGCAGCTCCGGTCACAGAGCAGCCGCCAGAAATTTACGTGCTGGGGGCCAGCGTCGGCAGTGCGGAAATTGCCGCGAGCCTGGGCCTGCCGTATGTATTCTCCCTATTCATCAACGGGGATGAGAGCGTGGCTCTGGAAGCGATCCGCAGCTATCGTGAAGCTTTTAACACGGAGAAGGGAACGGCGCCGAAGGCGATCATCGCTCTTGCCACTGCCGTCGCGGATACCGAAGAGGAGGCTGCGGCACTCGTCGGGGCGCAGAAGCTGGTGAAGATTCACTTGGAGAGCGGGAAAACGCTGACACTCGGCACCCGCGAGCAGGCGGAGGAATTCGGCAGGCAGGCAGGCGAAGCGTACTCGGTCGAGGAGCAGGAGCCGTTTATTACCAAAGGAACCAAGGAATCCGTCCGAGCGAAGCTTGAGGCGCTGCATCAGGCCTCCGGTGTGGAAGAGTTTATCGTGACGAGCAATATCGCTCCGTTCGAACAACGGCTGCGCTCCTTCGAGCTGTTAAGCGAGGCGCTGAACAGTGCGGTTGCTGAAGTATAGCGTATGATAGCCGGCTTTTGCGTAAGATGTAAGTCACAGCAAGTCTTATACTGGCTTACCGGTTACCGCAGCAGTCGTTATATGGGCTGCAAGCGGCGAATAAGAAGAGGAGGATGATGAGATGACTGGCTATCCACTGGAGTCCATATCCGATACCGAATTTGATAAATTCATTCAAATCCGCCGGTATCTGCATCAATATCCGGAGCTGTCCGGCGAGGAGTTCGAAACGACGAAAGCCATCCGCAGATGGCTGGGAGAGGCGGGGATAAGGATCCTTGATTATCCCCTTCGTACGGGCGTCATTGCCGAGGTCGGAGGCCGCCTTCCCGGCCCCGTGATCGCGCTGCGGGCGGATATTGACGCGCTGCCGGTCCAGGAAGAGACCGGACTGCCCTTCGCATCCGCAATCCCTGGCAGAATGCATGCCTGCGGACATGATTTCCATACCGCTTCCCTGCTGGGGACGGCTTATGCCTTGAAGGAGCGGGAAGGCGAGCTACCGGGAACGGTGAGACTGATTTTCCAGCCTGCCGAAGAGAAGGCCAAGGGCGCCAAGCAGGTTGTCGACAGCGGTGCGCTGGCAGGCGTGCAGGCGATATTCGGCATGCATAACAAGCCGGACCTGCCGGTAGGAACGATCGGCATCAAAGGCGGCCCGCTGATGGCCGCCGCCGATGGCTTTACCGTGGAGATCGGCGGCAAGGGCTCCCACGCCGCTGTTCCGGAAGCAGGGCTTGATCCGATCGTCACCGCCGCCCATGTCATTACCGCGCTTCAGTCGATCGTGAGCCGGAACGTCAGCGCCCTGCAGAGCGCGGTCATCAGCGTCACCCAGCTCCACAGCGGCACGGCCTGGAACGTCATTCCCGATAAGGCGGTGCTGGAAGGAACAATCCGGACCTTTGACGAGCAGGTACGGCTACAGGTACTGGAGCGTTTCAGCCAAGTGGTCGAAGGTGTGACGTCGGCACTGGGCACCAGCGGCGGCGTACGCTGGATCGAAGGACCGCCGCCCGTGAACAACGATGAGAGCCTTGCATTGCTTGGGCTTGAGGCGGCAGCCGCAGCCGGTCTCCAAGCGGTGATGCCTGTCCCTTCGCCGGCTGGAGAGGATTTCGCCGTATACCAGCGGGAAATTCCCGGCCTGTTCGTATTCATGGGCACGGCAGGTGCGCAGGAGTGGCATCACCCGGCTTTTACGCTCGATGAGGCGGCGATTCCGGTCAGCATCCGTTTCTTCACCGAGCTGGCGGTACTGGCATTGAAGCAGCTTCAGACCGGTGGAGGTGAGCAGTCATCACATCGATGAAGAGCTACGACGCCATCATTGTCGGAGCGGGCTCCATGGGCATGAGCGCCGGTTATTATCTGGCCAGACGCGGCATGCGCACGCTGCTGATCGACGCATTTGACCCGCCGCACCGGGAAGGCAGCCATCATGGGGAGCCGCGGCTCATTCGTCATGCTTACAGCGGCGACCCGGTCTATACGGGCATGGCGATCCGTGCCCACGAGCTGTGGAACGAACTGGAGGAAGAGCTTGAAACGCAGCTGCTCGTGCAGTCCGGCGTCTTGAATATAACGGACCCAAGCCTTTATTCCTTTCAGACTCGAATGAACGAGGCCGCCAGACAGGGCATTCATACGGAAAAACTGGATGCGGCCGAGATCGGCAGGCGATGGAGGGGGCTGCGTCTTCCCGATCACTTTGAAGCGATGTATGAGCCTGCCGCAGGTTACCTGCGGAGCGAGGCTTGCATCGATGCCTATAAAAAGCTGGCGCTGGCTCACGGAGCCGAGCTGCTGACGCACACGGCCGTTTGCGGCATCACGGCCCGCCGGGGAAGCGTCGTTGTCCATACCCGGCATGCCAAGTACCATGGGGCGAAATTGCTGTTGAGCGCGGGGGCGTGGTTCGGAACCCTTGCTCCTTTGATCTCGCTGCCGGTGCGGGCGGTCCGCAAGACGGTCGGATGGTTCGAAACCAGCGCTGCCGACTTTCAGGCTGGAAGCTTCCCGGGATTTACGCTGAATACGGCGGAAGGCGGATATTATGGCTTTCCGGACATTGGCGGGGCCGGCCTGAAGATCGGGCGCCATGATACCGGACTCGAATGGAGGCCGGGGGAGCCCGTTCTTCCTTTCGGCAGCCTTGCCGAAGATGAGGAAGACCTGCGCGGTATCCTTGGCAGGTATATGCCTGGTGCCGCCAGCCGGCTGATGCGAGGGGCCGTTTGCAAATACGAGCTGACGCCGGACGAGGATTTCATTATCGACCGGCATCCCCACTATCCGCACGTCATTGCGGCAGGCGGCTTTTCGGGACACGGATTCAAATTTTCGAGCGCCGTCGGCGAAATTTGCTCGCGGCTGCTCATGGACGAAGAGCCGCAGCATGATCTCCGTCCGTTCGCTCTTACGCGGTTTGCACACCCGGGCAGCCCGCATCCAACTTTGCAGGAGGAGGGGATTCAATGAGCAAGGTCGATTTGGAAGCTTTTTTGAATACGCATGGGCAGCTGCTGATTGCGGTTCAGGGACTGAGCGAGGAGCAGGTGAAACAGAAGCCGCCCGGCGGGGGGTGGAGCGTGCTGGAGGTGGTTTCGCATCTGGTCGATCACAGCTTCGTGATCTCGTTTCGGATTCGGGATATTCTCGCCGGAACCGCGGCACGGCTTCCGGCTTTCAATCAGGATGCCTGGGTTGACGGACAGCATGCCAACCGCGGCCGGCTGTCCGACGTTCTGAATGCTTTTCATGCCATTTTGGAATACAACAGCCTGCTCATCTTGCGTTTAAGCGAGGAAGAGCTGGAGAAGACGGGGGTTAACTTTAAGGGCGAAGAAGTCAGCGTGAAGGCGATTATTGACGGTTTCACCCGCCATGTTCAGGGGCATCTAAGACAGATCGAACGGGTAAAGCAGGCCGCCGCTTCGGGGTAAAAACGAAAATGGATTTAAGGAAGGACCATTTGCGATAAGGAGGACGAAAACATGGCAAAGCAAAGACAGTTAAAGCTCGGGGCTTTATTGCATGGCGTCGGCGGGGGTACTTCCCTGTGGAGGCATCCGGAGATGGATCCGGGGGCGAGCGTTAATTTCGGGCTCTATAAGAGCTGGGTCCAAAAGGCGGAGGAGGGCAAGCTTGACCTGATCTTCATCGCGGACGGATTGTACATTAACGACAAATCGATCCCCCACTTTCTGAACCGCTTCGAGCCGCTCACCATCCTGAGTGCGCTGGCCGCCGTCAGTACCCATATCGGGCTCGTCGGCACTTTATCCACGTCCTACAGCGAACCGTTTACGGTGTCGCGCCAGTTTGGCTCTCTCGATGTCATCAGCGGCGGTCGTGCGGGTTGGAACGTGGTGACTTCCCCACTCGAAGGCTCTGCACTGAATTACGGCAAAAAGGAACATCCCGAGCATGACAAACGCTACCGGATCGCGGCGGAATACCTGGAGGTGGCGCGCGGTCTGTGGGATTCCTGGGAAGATGACGCTTTTGTCCGCGACAAGGAGGCGGGAGTGTTTTTTGACCGTGAGAAAATGCATGAGCTGAACCACGAAGGGGAGTTTTTCTCCGTAAAAGGTCCGCTGAACATTGCCCGCTCGAAACAGGGAGGGCCGGTAATTTTTCAGGCCGGAGCATCGGAGGTCGGCAGAAACTATGCCTCGAAGGAAGCGGATGCCATCTTCGCGGGTGCCGAGAATCTCGAAGAGGCGCTGCGTTTTGCACAGGACGTGAAAGCCCGGGCAGCCTCGTTCGGCCGGAATCCGGACGATGTGCTGATTTTCCCCGGCATCGGACCGATTATCGGGGACACCGAGGAAGAGGCGGAGCGCAAATATCAGGAGGTTGCCAGCCTCGTTACAGTCGAAAATGCGCTTCATTATCTCGGACGATTCTTCGAGCACCATGACTTTTCGCAATATCCGTTGGATGAACCGTTTCCGGAGCTTGGGGATCTGGGCAAAAACAGCTTTCAGAGCGGTACGGACAAGATCAAGAAGGATGCAAGGGAGAAGGGCTTGACGCTGAGACAAGTGGCGATTCAATCGGCGACGCCGCGCGGGAACTTCATCGGGACCGCCGAGCAGGTCGCGGACCGTGTGCAGGAATGGTTCGAAGCGGGTGCAGCCGACGGCTTCATGATTACGGCCGCCGTTCCGCGCGGACTGGAGGACTTTGTGGACCACGTGGTGCCGATTTTGCAGGCACGCGGGATTTTCAGGACGGAGTACGAGAGCGATACGCTTCGCGGCAACCTCGGCATACCGGTGCCGGAGAACCGGTACGCCAGAGCCAAGGCAGGAACGGCGCAGCATTAATTGCATCCGGAATGGCTGGCGAAAATTTTTCATTGCTTTCATTATTTCAATGCTTCCATTAGATGAGGGGAGGATTTAGCATGTCACGGATAACGCTTATTGCAGGTAGCCCGAAACGCGGCTCCAGATTGTTCGGGTTGACCGGGTATGCAGAAGATCGTCTTGCACAGGCGGGACATCACACTCAGGTCATCTCGGCCGCGGACCTTCCGGCAGCGGAGCTGCTCTCCGCGGACTTCGGCAGCCCGGCCATTATCGGGGCGCTTGAAGCCGTGGAGCAGGCGGATGCGATCATTATCGCGAGCCCGGTCTTCAAGGCAGCCTATTCGGGAGCGCTGAAAACGATCCTGGATCTGATTCCGCAAAAAGGGCTGAGGGACAAAATCGTGTTTCCGCTATTTATCGGAGGCAGCATCGCCCATCTCCTTTCCGTGGATTATGCGCTGAAGCCGGTCGTAGCCGCGCTTGGCGGGACGCATATATTGGGCGGCGTTTTCGCGGTGGATCATTGGGTGAGCCGGCTGGACAGCGGGGGATTCGAGCTCTCCGAACCGCTGACGGAACGATTGGACGGCGCCCTATCCGAGCTTTCAACGGAGCTGTCCAAACGGGAAATCCTGAAAGAATCCCTTGTGGAACAAGCAACTGTGCAGGCGGCGGAGGCGGTATGAAGGCAGCATGAATCTGATCCGAATATTCCCCCATCCGCCTGGGCAGGGGGAAATAGCTTATCGGCCGCTTGCGATAAACTTCGGCCCGAATGACGGTCAGATCCTGATCACCGTGTTCTGACTGGTCAGAAATGCATACATGGAATGATAAAAATTGAAAACCGAAGGCCTCCATATCGGCTATCGCGATGTCTGCATAGATGTTGCAATGCTGAGCGCGGGGGCTTTTTGCCGTGGAAAATACCATATCCGCACCTATGACTCCAGAACTTATTCCGTTACAATATCTAGTAAATAAAGGATATTATTCTTCTTGTGATAGGATGTTGGGGATGAAAAGGATTATCGCAACCATCATATTCGCCGCTCTGTGCCTCGCGATTTTGTACATTTTTTTCGTCGATGGCACATACCGGACGCCAGTTCAGGCGATCGAGCAGGCGAGAAACCTGGACGAGCCGATCGAGGTCGTGCGGGAACAAGAGACGGATCAGGGTAAGGTCGTCTTTTACCTGCGTTATATACGCAAGAGCGACCCGAAGCCCGTCATATCCGTCGATTACGTGACCAAAACGTTGGCGGGGTGGAAATGGGTCACGGGCGGCGGACACACGCTGATGGAAACCGCCGACGGGATGAAAGCGCAGGAGAAGCTGGATGCCGAATGGTCGGTGCAGCGGATCCCCGCGGAGGAAGGCAGTCCTTTTCCGATGTTCTTCGGTGCTGTCGTGAATCCGGAAATAACTATGGTAAAGGTCACGAGCACCAAGACGGCAAGCTCCATGCCCGCGGAGATGGTTCGTACCGGAACGGGGATGAGGATATGGTACCTGTATGTGGATGAATCGCTTGGGGAGGAATTTACCTTGGAGGCGCTGTCCGCAGGAGGTCAGGTGCTGAGCACCCAGCAGTGGGACGGAAAGCCTGTTCACGCGAAGATGAGGATGCGAGAGGAGGGACTGTAATGAGCGCTGAAATGAAAGTGAAGCAGGAACTTTTGCGATTGCAAGCCGATGCAGGTCCAAACGAAGAGCATTTCCTGCGCAGCTTGTATTTTGCGCTGCTGCAGGAGCAGGAGGGGCTGGAACCGGCCGCATTTTATTTTTGAACGCCTGAAGGAAGAAATACGGTGCTGAATGTCATGAGGGGATCCCAGAATGTCCAAGGCGGATAACATGCTAGCCATATTTGTGGATGCTGAAACAAGGGAAGAGCGCTCTTCCCCGGCTCTTGAGCGAAAAAAAGCACCTGTCTGTAGAAAGAGGAAATCCCTGGCTCCATCCTTGCGGGACCGGGAGCAGACCGATATAATTAAGGACAAGTTATGGCATGGAATTGATATCGAAGGTGGGTCAAGGGATTGGAACAAAATCTGAACGGGGAACCGTTTGTGTATATCTCCCGTAGTCCGAAGGATACCGAAGTCCTGGCGGCCTGGCTTGCGAATGCGGCCGTGCCCGGAACGGTCATCGGTCTGGATGGCGATCTGGGGGCAGGGAAAACGGCATTTTCGCAGTCATTTGCCAAGCACCTTGGCGTGAAAGGGATCGTAAACAGCCCTACGTTTACCATTATTAAAGAATATGAGGGGCGCTTGCCTTTTTATCATATGGATGTGTACCGGGTGTCGCTGGAAGAGGCGGAGGATCTCGGGCTCGACGAATATTTTTACGGCGGCGGGGTCAGCCTCGTGGAATGGTCGCAAATCGTGGAGGAGCTGCTGCCGAAGCCTCATTTGCATCTGTACATTGAGACTACCGGCGAGACCGAGCGGAGAATCACCGTGCAGGGCCGCGGAGAACCTTATGAAGAATGGTGCAGAAGTCTGATACAGAATGGAGTCTTTACAGAATGAATCAACCACAATCACAGCCGCTTAAGCGGTTTTTGGCGTTGGATACGTCCACCGCATGTCTGGCGCTGGCCGTCATGGAGAATGATACGGTGCTCCACACGATTCAAGCCGCGGGGGAGCGCAATCACTCGGTTCACCTGCTTCCGCTCATTCAAAAGGGACTTGCCGAAGCCGGGCTGGCATCAAGCGAAGTCGACGGCATTGCCGTAGGTATCGGTCCCGGCTCCTATACGGGGACGCGGATTGCCGTTACGGCAGCCAAGACGCTGGCTTGGGCCTGGCGCATCCCCGTTGTCGGGATTTCAAGCCTTCATGCTTTTGGATGGAGCGGCTTGCTGAGCGCTATGGACTCCTGCGAGGGAAAGAATTGGGTCATTCCCATGATTGACGCCAGACGGGGTCAGGCGTATACGGCATTATTCCAGGCCAATGGGAAAAGCATGCCTGTTCGCGCCAAAGAGGATGCCATCCGCTTGATGGACGCATGGGTGGATGAGCTGAACCGGCTGCTGCAGGAAACGCCTGAGGAGCGGCAGCCGGTTCATGTTTGGTTCGTAGGCGATAACGGCAATCACGATGAGGTGGTTGAACGCCTGCGTCCGCTGCTTGGCAGCCGCCTTCATACGATATCGGGCGATATGGCGGGGGAGCCGGTAGGCCGGCTTGGATCGGATCGCCTGATGAGGGGAGAAGAAGATGACGCGCACCGCCTGGTGCCGAATTATACGCAGCTGGCAGAGGCCGAGAAGCTTCTGCGGAAGCCGTGAAGGGAGTCTGTCATAGAGTCATGGAGCAGGAGATATACCCTAATAATGAAGGCCTGACCTTCCGGCAAATGGCGCTGGAAGACATCCCGGATGTCATGGTAATCGAGCATGAAGCCTTTACACTTCCGTGGACGGAAGACGCATTCCGCAACGAGCTTACCCAGAATCACTTTGCGAGGTATATGATCATGCAGTATTTGGGGCAGCCTGTCGGTTACGCGGGCATGTGGACGGTTATCGATGAAGCTCATGTGACGAATATTGCCGTCCTGCAAGCATACCGGGGACGCAAGTGGGGAGAACGCCTCCTGCGCGAGCTGATGAAAACCGCTGCGCAGTCGGGCATGCAGCGGATGACGCTAGAGGTGAGAGTGTCGAATGAAGTAGCGCAAAATTTGTACCGCAAATTGGGATTTAAGCCCGCCGGGCTCCGTAAAGGTTACTATTCGGATAACCAGGAGGATGCCATGATCATGTGGGCGGATCTGCCGGAGCGAGAAGTCGCGTATGGCGGTGAGGAAGGAAGCGAAGCATACTGATGAATCAATTGCAGAAGGAACATGAACCCTGTTATATCCTGGCCGTGGAAACAAGCTGCGACGAGACTTCCGTTGCCGTCGTAAAGGACGGCAAGGAGGTGCTCAGCAACCTGATCGCGAGCCAGATTGAAACCCATAAAGCCTTTGGCGGCGTGGTGCCGGAGGTAGCCTCGCGCAAGCATGTCGAGCACATTACGCTGATGCTGGAAGAAGCGGTGAATAAGGCAGGCATCGGCTTAAGCGACATTACGGCCGTAGCCGTCACGCAAGGACCGGGTCTGGTCGGAGCCCTGCTGGTCGGAGTGGTTGCCGCTACGAGCCTGGCCATGGCACTGAATAAGCCGCTGATCGGCACCCACCATATCGCGGGGCATATTTATGCGAACCGTTTGGTAGCCGAGCTTGAATATCCATGCATGGCCCTTGTCGTCTCCGGTGGGCACACCGAGCTCGTATACATGAAGTCCGAAGGCAGCTTCGAGGTCATTGGCCGTACGCGCGACGATGCCGTGGGCGAGGCATACGACAAGGTCGCGCGGGCGATCGGCTTTCCTTACCCGGGCGGCCCGCATGTGGACCGCCTCGCCTTGGAAGCGGAGGAAGCCGTGGATCTTCCGCGCGCATGGCTGGAACCGGAGTCTTACGATTTCAGCTTCAGCGGTTTGAAATCGGCGGTACTTAATGTCGTCAACCAGCGCAAGATGCGCGGAGAAGCGCCCAATGAAGGCGCCATTGCACGAGGCTTCCAGGAATCGGTCGTAGAAGTGCTTGTGACCAAGGCGATTCGGGCCGTCCGCGCATATGACGCGAAGCAGCTGCTGCTGTGCGGCGGCGTAGCCGCCAACCGCGGTCTGCGCAGGGAGCTGGAGCGTCAGTGCCGGGAGCAGGGAATAGAGCTGATCATCCCTCCATTCGAGTATTGTACGGATAATGCGGCCATGATCGGTGCTGCTGCGTATTTGAAATGGAAGGAACAACGGTTCACGCAGCTGGACATGAAGGCACTGCCGCAGTTCTCCCTTGAGGAATGGTCTGTGCAGGAATAAAAAAGGTTGGATTCGGGAAGCATTTTTGTTAATGTCTATTGACAGCATTTGGATCAAACTTTATAATCAGTTCAAATTACAAATGGATATGTGAAACGCAATGAACAGGAACAGTAGGCGTCCGGGATAGTAGAGAGCTGCGGGATGGTGCAACGCAGCCGAAGGAACCTGCAGCTCGCCTGGAAGCGGAGCAGTGGAAATGCCGGATGCCGAGTCCGGGCCGGTACGTGCACACCGGTGAGTATACTGCTACGGTCAGCCACCGTAAACGGCTATTGAGGGGTTTCTCGGATTCCGGGGTTTTGGAAGAAGAGGAGCAACAAGAGTGGTACCGCGAAGGTGAACAGCCTGTCGTCTCTTGAATATAAGAGATGGCAGGCTTTTTTGTATCTGGATATAAAATGTAACATGCATAAACGAAAAACGCGATGAACGGGAGCAGTAAACGGAATTCCGGCACGGCAGAGAGCTGCGGGGTGGTGCGACGCAGCGGCGGAATCCTTTGAATCTCGCCCGGAAGCGGAGCGGTGGAACCTGAAGTACGTACACCGCATGACGGCTTGCCCCCGTTACAGGGCGCTTCACGAACGCGTAAGCGGCGTGGAGCACGAGGAGGGCATTTTCAGTTTCGCGGAGGGAGCTGAACATGCCAAGAAGAGTGGTACCGCGGAGGGTGTAAAGCCCGTCGTCTCTTGAATACAAGAGATGGCGGGCTTTTTGGTTTGTATGCCCGTAAACTCGGCATACAGCCTTGCTGCCGGCAGCAGTGGGCGGGAGTACTGGAAACCGTAAGTCGACGTGCGGTTTTCTGAAGGAAATCAGCTTTGATGGAGCATTACCATCGTACATGACCCTTTATTTTGTCTGACTTCCAAGCATGATGCTAAGGTAAACCAATATATATAGTGTTTAAGGAGGATCAACCCATGACCAATAAGAAGAGAATCCACATTTTTGATACGACGCTCCGTGACGGGGAGCAGGCTCCTGGCGCGAGCATCAAGCCCGAGCAGAAAATCGCGTTGGCCGCCCAATTGATTGAGCTGGGCGTGGACGTCATCGAGCCGGGATTTCCGATTTCAAGCCCGGGCGAGTTTGCCGCCGTGCAGGAAATTTCCCGGCGGTTTCAGCAGGTGGAAATCTGCGGCTTTGCCCGCGCCGTGAAGGGCGACATCGAGGCAGCCGTCAAAGCGACCCAGGATGCCGCAAGGCGCCGGATCCATCTGTTCATATCCTCCTCGGACATTCATCTGCAGCATCAGATGCGAAAGACGAGGAAGGAAGCGGTGGCATTGGCCCGGGAGATGACTGCTTATGCCAGACAATTCTCGGATGTGGTCGAGTTCACGGCCATGGATGCGACACGTACCCGGATCGAGGATTTGATCGAAATGGTGGAGGTCGCGATTGAAGAGGGAGCCTCCATCATCAACCTGCCGGATACGGTCGGATACGCGCTGCCTCAGGAATATGGCGAGATGTTCCGCCGCGTCCGTGAAGAAGCCAGGGGCGGCAAGTCCGTTCAGTACAGCGCCCACTGCCACAATGATTTGGGCCTGGCCGTAGCAAACAGCCTGGCCGCTATCCAGAACGGGGCTTCCCAGGTCGAGGTAACGGTGAACGGAATCGGCGAAAGAACGGGAAATGCAGCGCTGGAGGAACTGGTGATGGCGCTTGAAACAAGAGGCGACTCTCTCGGATATTCGACGGGGATCCGAATCGATAAGCTGTATGAGACCTCGCGTATGATCAGCGGCGCGATGCATTTTCCGATGGCATACAACAAGCCGATCGTCGGACGCAACGCCTTCCAGCACGAATCCGGCATTCATCAGGATGGACTGCTGAAAGACCGCAGCACATACGAGATCATGAATCCGGAGAACATGGGCATCCCGCGAAGCATGATCATTCTCGGCAAACATTCCGGGCGCCATGCGCTTCGTGACCGTTTGGCCCGCTACGGCATCGAGATTCAAGGCGATGAGCTGAATGAATTCTACAACATATTCAAAGAAGCCGCCGATCATATGAAAGTGGTCAGCGACAATCAACTGCTGCAAATGGTCAGCAAGTCGCTCGGCAAACCGGCCCAGGTATACGAACTGGGAGATGTGCAGGTTGTCGCCGGCAGCGCCTCGAACCGGGTCGCCGCCGTTACGCTGCGTCATCTTCACGAGAACCGGGAAACGTCCCATTCGAGCATGGGCAATGGACCGCTTGAGGCCGTGATCGCGGCCATCAGCCAGGGGATTGACGCCGAGATTACGTTCGGCGATCTGGAGCTTCACTCTTTAAGCGGCGGCGAGGATGCTCACGCGGAGGCGGCGGTCAGCGTCGAACGCAAGGGGAGAACCTACAGGGGAACCGCCGTCCACCATGATATTGTCATGGCTGCGGGGCTTGCATATGTAGCAGCCTGCAACAGCGCGATTTTATCGGCAGAAGATGAAGCGCAGGAACTGCAGGTAAACTGAATACAAGAGCTGGCTGCCGTTACAACGGCAGCCTCGGCATGCCCGTCACTTGAACTCAAGTCACGGGCTTTTTTTGCAGCATTCGACAATATTTTTGTCAAGTTGTGGACAAGGTTATCCACATATCCGAGAAAATTTGTGTACAAATGAGTGTTTAAAGCGGAAACCGTTGGTTTATAAGGGTTTTGAAAACGGGGATATTGTTTTCATTTTCACAATGGCGTTTCTGTGGATAATGTGGATAGTTTCGTGGATAAAAGTGGATGGTGTGATGAAATCTTAATTTAATCATAAAAAAATGGCCGCAAGGGCCATTTTTTGGACTGGGTTATGCACGGTTTATGTGGATAAGCCTGTGTACAAACCATCGGTGATCCAAAATAAATTATTTTTGTGAATTTGACAAAATTCAAATTCCTGTTCTCAATGGACTTAAAAAGCAGGCGGGAAGCACCATTATTCGCCGGCAAGGGCCTCCCACTCGGTAAAGACCTCTTCGAGCTGTTGTTTCTTGGCCTCCTGATCCTGCTGATGCTTTTGCAGAGCCATATAATCCTGGTATACCTCGGGTTTGGCCATTTCGCCATCCAGTTCGGCGATATCCGATTCCAGCTGCTGGATTTGCTCCTCCAGAGCCGCGATGCGGCGCTGGCGGTTTCGTTCCTCGCGTTTGGCCTGCTTGTCGGCTTCAAACGAATTGACGCTGGTTTTGTCTGCGGCTTCGGTCGCGGTATCCTGCTTCGACGCCTTCTCCCCGGCAGCTTCGAGTGCTTCTTTGGACAATTCCTCAAGTTCCTGCTTTTTGGCCGTATAATCGTCATAATTCCCCAGGAAATGTTCCACGCCCTGCGGATGGAGCTCGACGATTCGCTCGGCCATTTTATTCAGGAAGTAACGGTCATGGGATATGAATAGAAGTGTTCCTTCATAATCGATTAACGCCGATTCGAGCACCTCTTTGCTGTACAAGTCCAAATGGTTGGTTGGTTCGTCGAGAATCAGCATGTTGGCTTCCAGCAGCATGAGCTTGGCGAGCGCGACGCGCGCCTTTTCGCCCCCGCTCAGCGCCGCGATTTTCTTCAGGACGTCTTCGCCGCTGAACAGGAAGTTGCCGAGTACGGTACGGATCCTTGCTTCCTCCATATGCGGATACTCGCTCCACAGCTCCTCCAGCACGGTATTGGCCGGATTGAGGTTGGTCTGCTCCTGATCATAGTAGCCGAGCTTGACTTTGGTCCCCCATTGGATCGCTCCGGATTGCTGGCGATGGGTTCCCAGCAGGCATTTGAGGAGTGTGGATTTGCCGATACCGTTTGGACCGATGAGCGCGACGGTCTCCCCGCGGTGAAGATCGAACGAAACATTCGAAAACAGCGTTTGCGGCGGGGTGAAGGATACGGCAAGCTCCCTGACCTGAAGCACGTCCTTGCCGGACATGTACTCGACGCCGAAGGAGAAGCTGGCTTTTTTTAAATCGCCCATCGGCTTGTCCAGACGGTCCAGTTTATCCAGCGCCTTGCGGCGGCTTTGGGCCCGTTTGGTCGTGGAGGCTCTCACGATGTTCTTCTGAATGAAATCCTCCATCCGGGCGATTTCGTCCTGCTGCTTCTCGTATTGTTTCATGGCCGATTCGTATTCGGCTTCTTTGAGATCGATATAGCGGCTGTAGTTGCCGGTGTAGCGCTTCGACTGGTGACGTTCGATTTCCACGATTGTCGTGACGAGCCGGTCCAGGAAGTAGCGGTCATGAGATACGACGAGCAGGGCGCCGGAATAGGAACGCAAATAATCCTCCAACCACGTTAAAGTCGCGATATCGAGGTGGTTGGTCGGTTCGTCAAGCATGAGCAGATCGGGAGCCTGCAGCAGGATGCGCGCCAGCGCCAGCCGCGTCTTCTGACCGCCGCTCAGCGTCGAGATCGATGTATCCGGCGCGAAGCCGCCGAAGCCCATGCCGTGCAGCACGCTGCGAATGCGTGTATCCATCTCGTAGCCGCCATGGTCCTTGAACCAGTCGGAGCGTACGGCATAGCGGTCGAGCAGCTCCTGATATTTTTTCTCGTTGTCCATTTCGGTCGGATCCGCAATTTGCTGTTCGAGCATGCGCAGTTCTTTTTCCGTTTCGATTAGAGGAGAAAAGACGTCCATCATTTCTTCCCAAATGGTGCGGCTGGACTGCAGACCGCTGTTCTGGGCGAGGTAGCCAACCGTCGTTTCCTTGGATTTGTAAATCTGTCCGCCGTCATACGAGATTTCCCCCGCCAGAATCTGAAGGAGGGTGGATTTGCCGGCCCCGTTGACGCCGACCAGTCCTACGCGTTCCCTTTCCTGAATCTGCAGGTTGATTCCCTCGAGTATGGGCTCTATTCCGTATAATTTTCGAATTCCACTTGCTTGAAGCAGCATGAACTGTATAACCTCCGTCTACGCGGGTGGGCGAGCAGGCTACAACACCCTGGGCGCGTCCATCCCTATATTAATGAATAAATGTAAAAATAGATTTCATTTCAATACAGCCTAAAAATCCATGATGAAATTGGATCAACATATGCTTTTATTAATCACAGTTTACATGAAAGTTAAGGAATTCGCGACTTGAGGAGCAGGACTTCCGATCAATCTTGGCGAAAAGGGAGCAACAGTGGTAAACTAAGAGCAAAATGACTTGCGGTGAACGACCGTAGCATGTAGCGGCTGAACCAATGCCATATAGACCTTCAAACGGTGTGAAGAGTCTGTATATGGCTTCATAATGAAAAAAATGTAAGTTGCAGCATAATAAAAAAAGACTTTATGAAGGAAGGCAGCTGTTTGAAGCGATGAACGGCCCAAATGCCATAATACAGGAAAGCAAGGCAGTGCTGCGTCAACGAATGTCGCGAATACGCGGCGAGTTGCCTGATGAGCAGCGCGTGAGACTGTCCCGGATGGCATGCGCTCATGCGGCAGCTTGGCTTGCCGAGCAGAATTTGCGCAGCATGCTGGTGTATGTTTCCTTTCGCAGTGAACTGGACACGACTCCGCTGATTGAAGCGGCTTGGCAGGCTGGCATTGAGGTATACGCGCCCCGGTGCAGGCAAGAAGACGGTTCAATGACGCTTCATCGCCTTAACCGCTGGGACGAGCTGAGCAACGGAGCTTACGGCATTCGGGAACCCGATCCGTCGATCTCTCCTGCAGCGTCTGAAAGCGATGTGCCTGAGGCCGTTTTTGTGCCGGGCCTTGCTTTCGACCTGGCAGGGGGCAGGCTGGGATATGGGGGCGGTTACTATGATCGTCTGCATGAACGACTTGTGGCCCGGGTCTCCAAGCATGGCATTAAGCCTCCTGTATGGGCAGGCATTGGCTTTGGCGTTCAAGTGGTCAAACAGGTGCCCATGGAAACAACGGATGCACGGCTTCAGGTTCTGATTACGGAGCAGGATGTATACCGAATGAACGAGGAGGCCGAAGATGGAACTGACGCATTTTAATGAACAGGGCAGAGCGAAGATGGTGGACGTTTCGGACAAGGAGGTCACTTCGCGGACGGCGGTGGCGCAAACGATGGTCAAGATGGCCCCGGAGACGCTGGCCCGAATTAAGGAAGGCAAAATTGGCAAGGGTGATGTGCTCGCGGTAGCTTCGGTAGCCGGGGTGATGGCGGCCAAAAAAACGTCCGACTGGATTCCGATGTGTCATCCGCTGCCGCTGACGGGAATCGATATCCATTTTGCGGATAACGGAAATGATGAGCTATATATAGAAGGAACCGTAAAGACGACCGGCAAGACCGGAGTGGAAATGGAGGCGTTGACGGCCGTATCCGCGGCTGCATTGACCGTTTACGATATGTGCAAAGCGCTGCAAAAGGACATGATCATCGGACCGACAATGCTGAAGTCCAAAACCGGCGGGAAAAGCGGCGATTATCAGCGGAAGTCTTAAACTGTATTTCAAAAAAGGATGCGTAGGAGGAGGGGTGATCTCATGGTGTGGAAAACAGCGATCTTGACGGCAAGCGATAAAGGCGCAAGAGGTGAGCGTGAAGATACAAGCGCCCAGGTCATCCGCGAGCTGGTGGAGGAGGAACTCGGCGGGGAGATTGTGGAATACCGGATCGTTCCCGACGAACAGGATGATATTATCGCATCGCTCATTGAACTCACGGATTATTTTCAGGCGGATCTGGTGCTGACCACGGGCGGGACGGAGCTGGCCATCCGCGATGTCACGCCGGAAGCGACAAGGCGGGTGATCGAGCGGGAGGTGCCCGGCATGGCCGAGGCGATGAGAGCGACAGTCATGCAGAAGAACCGGGGAGCGATGCTGTTCCGGGGCATTGTGGGCATCCGGGGACGGACCCTGATCGTGAATTTGCCGGGGACACCTAAAGGCGTGCACGAGAATTTGGCAGCCATTATGGATCAACTGCCCGAAGCGCTGCTGATGGTCACGGGGCAATTCCGCCAATAACCAAAAAATTCCGCCTTATTTCCAAAATTGTCACACTTATTTGATATTGTTGTGATTTGAGTTATGGTATGATGTCTTTGTGGCAAAACTTTGTCCAAAATAATTTGAACTAAAGGAAGAGATGGTACATAAACTTTAGTTCTTTTTATGTAGATGAGTCCGTAAAGTCTTCTTAACAACAACTTATGATTCTCTTTCCTCTATTAATCCAAGGTCCAGAATGCGCTTTGGTTAAAGAGTAAAGTACAGAGAGGAGAATTCGATATGCTGAACGGTATTGGCGTACCGGGAATTATTTTGCTTGTGATTTTGGCCCTATTGTTGTTCGGACCGAATAAGCTTCCAGAGCTCGGACGTGCGGTAGGACGTACTTTCCGCGAATTTAAAGACGGAGCCCGTGAAATTATTGGTGAAGACGACCAGCCTTCCCGCAAGAATGACACGGCTAAGCCGCTGGCTGCCGCTCCAAGTGAAGTACAAGCCGCTGCTCCGGCAGCTTCGTCAAGCACTGCTGACAATAAACGTCTTCCGGAATAATTCCGTTCCGACAGGAAGACCTTGAAATCCCTTCCGTGCGGGGAGGGATTTTGTTTTGTCCGCAGGCAGAAGAGATAGGATGGTGACAGCATGTCTGATAAACAGGAAGAAATGTCGATTGTCGACCACCTGGGTGAATTGCGTAAGCGCATCATTTTCATTCTGATCGTTCTGCTGCTGGGCCTGATCATCGGGCTGGTCTGCGCGAATCCCATATACCAGTATCTGATCAGCGTGGACTCGGCGAAGGACTTCAAGCTTCATGCGTTCGCATTCTGGGACGGCATCGGCATGTATATGAAAATCGCCATGGTCGTGGCGCTGGTGTTGACGATTCCCTTTACGGCATATCAGGTATGGGCGTTCGTAAGTCCGGGACTCCGCGATATCGAGCGCAAAGCGGCGCTCCGTTATGTGCCTTACGTGTTCCTGTTGTTCCTGGTCGGCATCGCGTTTGGCTATTACGTGGTATTCCCGATGGCACTGGGCTTCACGACGACGATTACGAGAAATATGGGACTGACGGAAACGTACGGCATTTCCCAATACTTCAATTTCATGTTCACCCTGGTCGTGCCGATCGCGCTGCTGTTCGAGCTGCCGCTAATCGTTATGTTCCTGACCAAACTGAGAATATTGAATCCGCTGAGATTGCGCAAAATGCGGAAGCTATCGTATTTTGCCCTTGTGTTCATCGCGGTGGTTATCACCCCGCCGGATTTCATATCGGATTTTCTGGTGACGATTCCACTGCTCCTGCTGTATGAGTTCAGCGTGTACCTGTCCTCGGTGGTGTACCGGAAGCAGCTGGCTGCGGATGAGGCGGCCGAAGAGCGTTACAAGTTCCCGGCGAACATGGAATAACCGCATAGAAATATCTTAAAGAGCGTTCTTCCCTCCAGTGGGAAGAGGGCTTTTTTTGATTGGGGACAGGGGCATTTAGGGTTGGAATCAAGGCTTCCGGCAAGGGGGAGCAGGCGGCTCGAACGGGGGATCGGCTAGTAAATTTTATCCGCTTCACCCGGCATATTTTGAAAATCGGTGGATAGAATGATGGAGTATGCTTATCGCAAAGCTTCCTTTCCCTGGAAAGGACAAGCTCGAAGGTTCCAGGAAACAAAACTGCGGTTTTCTTTGAAAAAAGCATGAAGAGGACTTGAAATCTGTGCGCAAGTTGAGTATCATAAAAGTGGTTGTTAGCACTAGAGGTTGTCGAGTGCTAATACATAACGACAACATCGCCGTTACAGGAACACAACATATTAACAAGGAGGCTATTTTTCATGATCAAACCTTTAGGTGACCGCGTATTGGTAGAACCGATCGAACAAGAGGAAACGACTTCATTCGGGATTGTCCTGCCGGACTCCGCGAAAGAGAAGCCGCAAGAAGGCAAAATTATCGCTGTAGGCGGCGGAGCCGTTAAAGACGGAGTTCGCGTTCCTTTGGAAGTCAAAGAAGGCGACCGTGTTCTGTTCTCCAAATATGCCGGAACAGAAATCAAGTATGAAGGTAAAGAATATCTGATTATGAAAGAAAGCGACATTCACGCAATCGTAGGCTAAGGCCTGAACATAGGAACATAGGGAATACCAACACTATTTTATGGGAGGTTTTTATCAACATGGCAAAAGATATCCGTTTCAGTGAAGACGCACGCCGCTCCATGCTGCGTGGTGTAGACGCTTTGGCTAACGCTGTAAAAGTGACGCTCGGACCTAAAGGCCGTAACGTCGTTCTCGAGAAAAAATTCGGCAGCCCGCTCATTACCAATGACGGTGTGACGATCGCAAAAGAAATCGAACTGGAAGACGCTTTTGAAAACATGGGCGCTCAGCTTGTGAAAGAAGTAGCAACCAAAACGAACGATGTAGCCGGTGACGGTACTACGACGGCAACGGTTCTGGCTCAAGCCATGATCCGCGAAGGCCTGAAGAACGTAACAGCTGGCGCTAACCCGATGGTCATCCGCAAAGGGATCGACAAAGCGGTTAAAGCAGCTGTAACTGAACTGAAAAACATCGCCATTCCAGTGAATGAAAACCAAAAAATCGCTCAAGTTGCTGCCATCTCCGCTGCTGACGACGAAGTTGGCCAATTGATCGCGGAAGCCATGGAAAAAGTGGGTAAAGACGGCGTCATTACCGTTGAAGAATCCCGCGGATTCAATACGGAGCTGGAAGTCGTGGAAGGCATGCAGTTCGACCGCGGTTATGTATCTCCTTACATGATCACCGATACGGACAAAATGGAAGCCGTTCTCGACAATCCATACATCCTGATCACCGACAAAAAAATCTCCACAACCCAAGAAATCCTGCCATTGCTCGAAAAAATCGTGCAGCAAGGCAGACCGCTTGTGATCATCGCTGAAGACATCGAAGGCGAAGCTCAAGCGATGCTGGTTGTGAACAAACTGCGCGGAACCTTCAACGCTGTTGCCGTGAAAGCTCCTGGCTTTGGCGACCGTCGTGAAGCTATGCTGCAGGATATCGCTGCCCTGACTGGCGGCCAAGTGATCACCGAGAAGCTCGGTCTCGACCTGAAGAGCGCTTCGATCGAGCAGCTGGGTAATGCACGTCAAGTGCGCGTAACGAAAGAAAACACGACGATCGTGGACGGAAGCGGCGACAAATCCGACATCACGGCTCGCGTGAACCAAATCCGTGCGCAGCTGGAAGAAACCACTTCCGAGTTCGACAAAGAAAAACTGCAAGAGCGTCTGGCTAAACTGTCCGGCGGCGTAGCGGTTATCAAAGTCGGCGCTGCTACTGAAACCGAACTGAAAGAGCGCAAACTGCGCATCGAAGACGCCCTGAACGCAACCCGTGCTGCGGTTGAAGAAGGTATCGTGTCCGGTGGCGGTACGGCCCTCGTGAACGTATATAAAGCTGTTGCTGCTGTAGACGTGACTGGCGACGAAAAAACAGGCGTGAACATCGTTCTCCGCGCTCTGGAAGAGCCAATCCGTACAATCGCAGCAAACGCTGGCCAAGAAGGTTCCGTCATCGTGGAACGTCTGAAAAAAGAAGAAGTTGGCGTAGGCTACAACGCTGCGACTGACGAGTGGGTAAACATGTTCGAAGCCGGAATCGTTGACCCTGCGAAAGTAACGCGTTCTGCCCTGCAAAACGCAGCTTCCGTAGCGGCTATGTTCCTGACGACCGAAGCCGTTATCGCCGACAAGCCAGAACCGGAAAAGGCAGCAATGCCTGACATGGGCGGCATGGGTGGAATGGGCGGCATGATGTAATAAGAGGGTATAGCCCTTGCGCAGCAAGGGTTTCCTCTTCTAATGACATCATTTGACCCTATCCTTCAAGAGAAAGTAAGACGCCTTAGAGATCAAATCTCTAAGGCGTCTTTTTGTTTTGAACTTATAAAATGGAGACAAGGATAGCAGAAAAGGTTGTATGAATTTTCAACCTATTCTCCAAATTTGACCTATGTTATGATTCGTTTACCTACCATAAAGAGATCAAGGGACTCGTTTTTAAACTTATGATGAAGGGGTGATCGATGATCTGTGAATGTGAGGTTATTTTTTTGCGTAGATTTTAAAGCGCTTTCATCTGGGAGTTGCCAGATAGAGAGTCTGCTTTGATGAGGAATCAAAATCGACATGCAACAATAATAAAAGGAGGTATTTATGTGGGGAAAAAGATTCATTCCAAGAACAGGATAATAAATTTGGCGGTATTAAGTGTAATGTTATGTGTAACGTCTTTATTTGCAAACATTACGCCGGTAAATGCATTTGTGCCGCCAACAGATCCTCGTATTCCGACAACGTTAAAACAAGGTTTTTCTGACGATCAAAACAAGTATGAAATTTATCCTGTGCCACATTCGATTGTATATCCAGGGGGGGAGCGTTTTACTGTCGGCAGTGGAGTGAATCTGGTCTTTGAAGGCGGAGCCAATGGTATTGATACGTATACCAAAGACTTCCTGAAAGAGATTCTGGGTAAGTATCACCTCACTTATACGGAAAGTAACCAGGTTGACCCTAATAAAACAAATATTTTAGTTGGAATATCAGGATCAGGCGGCACGGTTGATCGTCATGCGAAGAGTACTGTGCCAATGAATAATACTTCTGGTTTGTTTAATAAAACGGACTCCTATATGTTAGATGCCCGGCAAGGCGTGATTACGATTTTAGGAAAAGACACCGATAGCGCCTTCTATGGTATTGCCACGCTGCAGATGATGTTTTCCTCATTCGCAGGACAGTATTTTCTGCCCGTTCATATCGAAGATTGGGCTGAAATGAAGTACCGTGGCATTGTAGAAGGCTTTTATGGCGCTTGGGAACATGAAGGGCGTGCCAGCTTAATGCGCAGCTCCCGGGATGTAAAAATGAATAGTTTTGTCTATGCCGCAAAAAAGGATGAGTACCATAGATCCAAATGGGCAGAGTTATACCCTGAGGTTCAAATAAACCAGATCAAGGAGCTTGTAGAAATAGGGAAAGAAACAAAGGTTAAATTTGTTTGGTCGGTACATTTAGAGTCCTTTTTTAAAGGAATAACGATCGCGACAAATCCAGCCCAGTACGAGGAACGTTATCATTTATTAACGAAAAAGTTTGATCAACTCTATAATGCCGGCGTTCGGCGTATTGATGTTCTAAATGATGACTTTGGATCTGGCAGTAACGAAGATGTTGTCGCGCTGCTGAATCGCCTCATGACAGATTATGTGGATAAAAGAGCAGGTTTAGAACCTATTGTTTATTGCCCAAAGGGATATAACGTCAGCTGGTCAGGGAATGGAAATGAACTTGCGGCTTTAAGCAAATTGGATAAACGGATTATGATTTACTGGACGGGGCAGGATGTGAATAGTCCGATTACCCAGAGCAGCATTGATTATCTTATAAATCGAACAGGCCTGAAACCTATGTTTTGGATTAACTACCCGGTCAATGAGCATGCCAAATCAGGCATTTACCTGGGAGAGATTAGCCACTATGTTCGCAATGGCGTCGTTGGACTTGGTGGCGCGGTATCTAATCCGTCTCAATTTACGGAAACGAATAAAGTAGGTCTATTTCAGCTGGCCAGTTTGTTTTGGAATAACCAAAACTATAGCGAGTATGCCGTAACGCTTTGGGAAGACAGCTTTAAATACCTTCAACCAGAGGTCTATGAGTCTTATTTAACGATAGGAAGAAATGTGGCTAACGCTCCTAATTCTACTCGGGTAGCAGGTTTTCCGGAGAGTGAATATATCAAAGACAGCTTAGAGAAAGTGTTAGCCAATGCAGCTTCCGGTAAGCCGATTGCGCAGGATGAACAAGCCTTGGGGTTATTAAGGGAATTTGATCACATCCTATTCGCTGTGGAAGATTTTCGGGCGAATTGCACCAACCAGGTCCTGGTTGAGGAGCTGGACCCGTGGCTCAGATCCTTAAAGGATGTTGCGACTGCTGCCAAGGAAGCCCTCCGAGCCGTTATAGCACTGGAACAGAACGAAGTGGACAATGCTTGGCAAAGATTATCGGCTGCCAGCAGAGCTCTTTCAACTTGGGATAGTTATACGACCTTTCCGAATGAGACACGTGCTAAAGCAGGTACGAAAAGGCTGCAGCCTTTTGCTGCAGGGTTGATTCCCGTTGTAACCAATAAGCTGACTCCCCTGCTAAATCCTGATAGCACGGAGTTCATCCCTTCTTTTTATGGGGTAATCGGTGGGGCACAAGTAAGCAACTCTGGTAATACCGCCAAAATGTTTGATGACAACTTAAGCACGTATGCCAGTTTCCAGACAGTGCAGCAAAAAGATGATTATTTCGGAGTAGATCTTGGAAGGGCTATAACCGTCAATAGTATCTTGGTTTCCCAGGGAAAGAATGATACAGACCACGATTATTTCCACAAGGCAACACTGGAATACTCCGCTGACGGTGCAAATTGGAATACATTAATACCACTTGTGGATTCACGAAGCATCGAAATGAAGGAACTTAGCATTAAGGCTCGGTATGTTCGGGTTCGACTTGTTGAGACTGGGACTGCGGGCAAACCGGATTACTGGACCTTCGTCCGTGAATTCAAGATTAATGAAAGCGTTTCCCCATTTGGTGTATATACGAATGTAGATGGATTACGAGGCAGCGCGGTTACAGCAGACGGTACAGATTATACGCTTACTGCGGCATCACCTCAAATGACCCTGCCTGCTAAAGGATATGTGGGAATTCGTCTGCCAGAGATAGCGGGAGCTAAAGCAATTTCCGTAAATCCAGTATTACCCAATGGGTTGAAACTGGAATATTCCTTGAATAAAGCCGTGTGGAAAGATGCTGCGTTATCCGAGAACACAGCCCTGCGCTATGTAAGGGTATATAATAGCGGCGGTCAGCCCGTAACCTTTGATTTTACCCGTTTATCGGTTTCCTTGGTCAATGTAACGATGAATCCCAAGGTTATTGAAACCAACTTAAAGAATGCTTTAAAGGAAGGCAGTTGGGACAATCTTTTTGATGGAAAGGAAGACACATTTGCCTGGACAAATGAGGCTCAAGCAATCGGACAATATATCCTTGTAGACCTTGGTGCATTAACTAAAGTATATGATGTAACCCTTCTAACCTCTGATGGGAATCCGCAAGTTTATAATGGTAGTCTGTCTATATCAGCAAATAAAACGGACTGGACGACAATTGCCACGGTCACGGATGGTGGAGGTAACAGTCGTTTAGACCCTCCGTATCGCTATGTTGAGGGGAATGGCAATGGAATGAGTGCCCGATACATTAAATTAGCTATTTCCAAAAATAGTGGCTATTTCTTAAAGCTGCATGAATTGAAAGTAAACAATACGGTAGAAGCAGCAGACGAGATTAGTGCTTTTTCCGGTAATCCGAAAGGGCAATTTAAGACTATGGTAGATGGAAATTTATCTACTATGTTTACTCCTGGCCTTATCGATACGGAAGACGGATATTTTGAATATATTCTCTCGGATTCTGTAAACGTAAAACGCATTAACATGTTACAAGATCCGACGAGCATTTCTGGAGCGGTTGTGAAAGCGCAGTCCCTGGACGGCAGCTGGACCCAACTTGGGATACTTGATCAAAGTGCTACCGTATTCGATACCAGCGCTTTACAAGGTGTACAAAAGCTGCGTTTGGAATGGGTTAGGAATACGCGACCTGCCATTGCAGAGATTTTCTTTTCTACTACAACAGAACCGGAAATCGTTCATCCGAGTATCTTAAGCGTACCGTCAATTCAAGATGTAACTGTGAATAATGGCACCCCTTGGGAACGGGTAGGGCTGCCGGAACAGGTGACTGTGACACTTAGCAATCAGAAGACAGCCCAGTTGCCTGTAAACTGGACGGCTGCTAATTACGATTCTTTAACTCAAGGAGAGTATACAGCGATCGGGGAGTTGGTGCTTCCTTCCGATATTATCAATCCGGCTCAGATAGCGCTTACTGCCAAAGTAACCGTTAAAGCTGCAATGGGGGAAACCAAAGAAGGAAATCTTGCTCTGAAGCAGCCTGTAGAAGTCTCAGGTTTAGAGATCACGGGTTCTTGGCCAGGTGAGAACATGGTGGATGGCAATATCAATACCCGTTGGAGTGCCAATAAGATGAAAGAGAAAAATGATCTCAATCCCGCCAATCAAATATCCGGAGCGAACTGGGTTGTGATTGATTTAGGGGAAGGTAACAATACTATAGAAAGCGTAGACATCTATTATCATGCTAAAGCCAGTGGTACTAAATATGAAATACAAGTTTCGGATGACAAGAGTACGTGGATGAAGGTTGCAGACGTAACGAAGGAGCCTAATGAAGTTCAAAATGAACGGCACACGATACCCGTGAGTTCAAATGGGGAAGGCAGATATGTACGCATCTACTATACAGAAATGAATATTAATGCAACAGCCGCTACGGGTATCAGCATCAAAGAAGTCCAGGTCAATGGCAAGAAGACTTTTGTTACCGCTTCTGAGCCGCAAAACCTTGCCTTGCAGCATGCAACGTATGTATCGGGTACAGAGACGAAGGATTTCCCGGGCTCTAACGCAGTAGATGGGACGAATACACGTTGGAGCAGTAATCTGATGAAAGCAAGGAAGAATCAGCCTGAAACTCAAGCACAAAATCCGGCTTGGATTGTTGTAGACTTGGGCGATGATGTATATCAAATCAGCTCTGTTTCTGCAAAATATTACAATCTTGTTTATGGGACAGAGTATGTCGTGCAGTTATCGGACAGCAAGGAAAGTGATGCGAACTGGGAGACCATTCACACCATTAGCAAACCACATGGGGGTGCCGCGAATCCTACGGATGAAATGACTTTCAATAAGCCCATTGCGGGTAAACGTTACATGAGGTTATATTTCACCCAAATGAATGTGGCTGCGGCAGGTCATGCGATTGGATTGGAGGAATTCGTCGTAACAGGCACCCGGAAAGTAGGGGGAATCCAAATGTGATTAGGACGATCTGCCGATGATTGAAGGAGGTCCTGGAGCAAATTTGAGGACCTCATTGGAGCAAGTACAAAACAAAGGGACTTCCGGTTTTTCGGATGTCCCTTTGTTTTTAGTTAGAGTGCATGGGGATTTCCTCGATCAGTTCAGCCCCTCGCTTCTTGGCGTTTCCTAATCAAAAAAATATTGTTTTGCATGTAGGAGGAAATCCAATCGCAAACAGGCAACTCTATCTAGCACCTTGAATTTCTAGTATGCTCAGTATCTAAATCTTCTGTATCCCTGACTCATTAATCGGAGTAGGCTGCGGCAATCATGCTTTCCGGGCCGATCCGAGTCGGAAGTATATCTATTTCAGCCGCGGTACTGATGAATGCTTGATATATAAGGAAACCAGCAGGCGGGTGGGAGTCTGATCCATTTAATGTGATAACTGTATTGGCAATAGCAGGTTGGAAGGGCAAGCTTGTCGTTGCACTGTAGATTGTTGTAGGAACACCATCAACAACACGATGTACTGTTATAGTAACCGGGGTACTTTCGGGTGATACGATTAGAGAGACCATAGAAGTAACAGTGAACTGCACCTCCAAGTTTGGTCCTGCAGTAGTTGCGTTAAGCCCTAACGTAGCGAAGAGAGTTGGTGTACTTGTCACAGGTATCGAAATGGAATCTGTCACCGAAGAATTCATGGAAATCTGACTATCTATTAATCTGTTTGGCAATGGATAACCCTCCTTTCTGAAGCCATTTTATGCGGAGAGAACCATATGTAGAACGAAGAACGCAATGTTAATTCTACAAGCCCTTATTTTTATTGTCCAACTAAGTGTGGCCGATCCATCCCACAAAATGATACAGGATTTTAAAAGGGGCGATTTCTATGAGTTAAATGCAAACCATACGATTGAATATATTAGACCATAGATGCCTAAGAGTCCCAATATACAAATAAGCACGATTAGAATCACTAGCTTTTTACCACTCACGGATACACCTCCAAATAGAATATATCACGAGAATTGGTTGTTTAACCATAAATATCCTGATAGAGGTGTGTCCTGGTTATCCCATACAGGCTCCGCTTCCAGAAGAGGAGGGGTGTTGGCGTGCTTTCGGCCACATGGTAAACTTAGGAAAAATTGAAAGCCAGGGGGCTTCCATGAAAAAATCAATACTTATTACGATCGTAATTTTCATCATATTGGCAGGGTGCAGCAGTGGTAAGAAAGCGGAAAGCATCTCCAAAGAAGATTTAGGCATTATTCAAATGGATAGCGGCAAAAGAATCGTTTACGGAATGAGTCGGGAAGAGTCTGAGAAGATATTGGGTACCGGCGAAAAGTCGGATATGGGGAAGTATAAATACGAATCCGGAGTTTCCGTTTTTTATAGAAACGACAGCGTCGCGGCCATATTTTTGGATGAAGAATCCAAGGAGAAATATACAACAACCCACGATGTTGAAATCGGAATGCTGAAACAAGAAGTCGTCAAAGCTTATGGTGAGAAGTATGTCCCAAGTCCGTCTGAAATGAATTTGGACTATGTATATGATACGAACACGAACACATTTTTAAATGGGTACAACACAATAAAAGCCAAAGATGCGGAAAGTTTTTATACGATTTCCTCCACGTTTGATGAAAATGGAAAGCTTCAACGTATCCTGTTACTCGATTGTTTGTTTGCCATTTTCATGGAGTAATCGCTATATATTATTGAAGAAGCCTCTCAGACGTTCGACTGAGAGGCCTTTTTACATTCTCAGAGAGCCTTAAAACCTTAATTGTGCCCATGATCCTTCCCGGAGCGCGGACCACCGAAGCGTTCGTCACCCGGAGCTCTGTCTGGTCCCCATCCAAAAGCCGGAAAGCCCTTCGTTCGGTGAAACCGGAAGCCGTGAGGCCCTTTGCCGTGCGGCCGATGATGTCCGTGTCCGCCCCAGAAATCCCCGCGGCCATGCTCAGAGGAGGCTCCATTCCCGAGCTGCTGTTCCATCTGACCGATTAAGCGATTCAGGTATTCGCTGAGCTTGGCTTGCTCATCTTCGTTCAGGCAATCGAAAAGCTTGTTCTCATCCTGCTGCCGCTGTTCGAGCTGGTTGGCGGCTTCCGCTCCGGCTTCGGTCAGCTTCACGTTCATGACCCTGCGGTCGTCCTCTGACGGGGCTCTCGTGATTAAGCCATTCCGCTCCAGTTTGGCGAGGAGCTCGCCTAGAGATTGATTCCGCATATTGAGCAGGTACGTCAGCTCCTTCTGCGTAATTTCGGGTTTTATTTTCAGAAGCGCGAGCACCCGTCCTTGTCCCCGGTGGGGATCTCCGAAATGCTCCTGATCCCCGCGGACATGAAACTGATATCTGCGCAGCATCATCATAAACTGGAATATTTGTTCCATTAAGCTTGCGTTGTTTTCGTTCATGGCTCGTTCCTCCTTGTTATGCAGGCACCTGAAAATCAGGTACCTTGACATAATCATACAGGTACCTTATTATCGAGTCAATAGGAGATCAATATTTTATAATCATAGGGGGATGAGCCATGTCTAAAATGTATGGGGGAGGCATGCCGGGTGCGGGCTTTGGCCGGATGAAATTCGATGACAGCCAGCAGAAGCCCAATATTTCGAAGGCCATGCTTCTGCGCATTTTCAACTATTTCAAACCGTATTGGAAGCAGACGATGCTGGTACTATCGATATTGTTGGTTTCGTCTATATTGGGGCTCCTGCCGCCCATTCTGATCCAGCGGATCGTCGATCACGCGCTTCCGGACAAGAATATGAGGCTTCTGGTGGAGCTAGTACTGATTTCGCTCGGAACCACGGTCGCAGCTGGGCTGCTCGGCGTGTTGCAGAGCTATTTAAATTCATTTATCTCCCAGAGCATCGTGTACGATATGAAAAATCAGATGTACGCCCATTTGCAGCGGATGCCGCTGGGATTTTTCTCCGCCGTGAAGCAGGGTGAAGTGATTACCCGGATGACGAGCGATATTTCGGGCATTCAAGGTGTTTTCAACAGCACGGTGATTAATTTTGCCAGCAATCTGTTCGTGCTGTCCACCACGGTCGCTACGCTGTTCATCATGAACTGGAAGCTTGCCATCATTGGTATATTGATCGTGCCGTTGTTTATTATACCGACCAGAAAAATGGGCAACGTGCGATGGAAGCTGGCCAAGCAGACGCAGGAAAAAATGTCCGAACAAAACCATATCATTCAGGAAACGCTGAGCATCAGCGGTTATCTATTGATGAAGCTGTTTACGCGTGAAGAGAAGGAGTATGACAGCTTCAGAACCGTTAACCGGGAGTCGACGCGGCTCCAGATCCGCGAATCCATGGCCGGACGCTGGTTCATGATGATTCTGACTACGTTTACGAGCCTGGGACCGATGCTGATTTATCTCTACGGAGGGTATCTGTTTATTCAGGGGGAAATCACGGTCGGAGCGATTATCAGCTTCGTGGCGCTGCTGGGCCGGATTTACGGTCCTTTCGGCCAGATGACGAATCTGTACGTGGAGATTAAACGGTCGGTGGCGCTCTTTGAACGGATTTTTGATTATTTTGATATGAAGCCCGGCATTGTTAATCATCCTGATGCCCGTGCAGTGGATTTGACCAAGCAGGATATCGTTTTTGAAGACGTCTGTTTTGCTTATCAGAAGGATAAACAGGCGCTGCAGAACATTTCGTTCACCGCGGCGCCGGGTACGATGACGGCCCTCGTCGGTCCAAGCGGAGCCGGGAAAACGACCATCACCAATCTGATTCCGCGGCTTTACGAGATCGATGCCGGAAGCATCCGGATCGGCGGAACGGATATCCGCGACATGACGCTGGAATCTTTGCGGTCGCAGATCGGTCTCGTCACCCAGGACAGCTACCTGTTCAACGGGACGATCCGGGAGAATTTGCTGTACGCCTGCAGCGAAGCAAGCGAGGAAGAGATGATTCAAGCCTGCCAAGCAGCATATATTCATGACTTCATCATGGAGCTTCCGGATGGTTACGACGCGGTCGTCGGGAACCGGGGGATCAAATTGTCGGGAGGCGAGAAGCAGAGAATATCCATTGCGAGAGTTCTCTTGAAGAACCCGTCCATCATTATTATGGATGAAGCTACGTCATCGCTGGACACGGCATCGGAATATTACATTCAAAAAGCGATGCATCTCCTTCTGCAGGACAAAACCAGCATCGTGATCGCCCACCGTCTCTCCACGATCATGGCTGCCGATAAGATTCTTGTGGTGAAGGATGGGGCTATTATTGAAGAAGGAAACCATGAGGAACTTTTGCTGAACAACGGGGTGTATACGGATCTGCACAGCAAGCAGTTTGAACGATTCAGCACCGATTTGCACTCGACTATATGACATTTGTCATACTCCCTACCTGATGTTCATGACTACCGGGTCCGAAGGTTGTTACCTATACTGAGGATAGAAGACGATCATGGGTACGCCGTGGCGGCCTTCATGCATCCACTCAGGGAGGAAGACATATGACGACCGAATCGAAAGTTAGGAATTTAAGAAAAGAGATGGCTCCCTTTGAAAATAGCAATGCGAAGTCGAGCATCTGGCAGATCGTATCGACGATCGGGCCCGTGTTATTGCTCTGGTACTTCGCCTATTTAAGCTTGTCCGTATCGTATTGGATCACCCTTCCCATTCTGATCATCGCATCGGGGTTCGTGATCCGGACGTTCATCATATTCCATGACTGTTGTCATTATTCGTTCTTTCAGAACCGGCGGGCGAACGAAATTCTCGGCACCATAACGGGTGTTCTCACGCTGGTTCCGTACCAGCAGTGGAAAAACTCGCATGCCATTCATCATGCCACCAGCAGCAACCTGGATAAGCGGGGGATCGGCGATATGTGGGTGATGACGGTGGATGAATATGCCGCCGCTTCTTGGATTTGCCGCGTCGCTTACCGCTTTTATCGCCATCCGGTGGTCATGCTTGGTCTTGGACCGATTTTCGTGTTTGTTCTGTCCTACCGTTTTAACCGCAAAGGAGCGAAGCGGAAGGAGCGGCTGAACACATATGTCATGAATGCTTTGATTGCGATCCTGTATGCATTGCTCTGCTGGGCCGTTGGATGGCAGGCATTCGTGATGATTCAGCTTCCCGTCATTTTCGTATCCGGCATGCTCGGCATATGGTTGTTCTATGTTCAGCATCAGTTTGAGGATTCTTATTTCGAACATGAAGACGAGTGGAGCTACGTGAAGGCGGCGGTGGAAGGAAGCTCGTACTATAAGCTGCCCAAATTGCTGCAATGGTTAACGGGAAACATCGGCTTCCACCATGTGCATCATCTGAGCCCGAAGGTTCCCAATTACAACCTGGAGAAGGCCCATAATTCGACGCCGCCGCTGCAGAAGGCCACGACGATTACGCTGCTTACCAGCTTGGCTTCTCTGCGATTCCGTCTGTGGGATGAGCAGAATAAGACTTTTATTAGCTTCAAGCAATTTAAAAAGTTCAACAGTTCCATGCCAAAAGCCAAACGTGAGACGAAACCCGTTCCCAGCCCGAGGGCAAGCATACAGGGGGAATAACCTCCCGTTACCTCAGTATGATACAATAAACGTAACTATCGCGCATGCCATGGAGGAACCGCCTTGCAGAAATGGTATCAAATTTTCCACAGGAGCACAGGACTTAGCCCTTATGTCTGGGTCGTCTTCTATATTCTCCCGTTCTATTTCATTTTCCGGTCTTCGTCGATGGTTCATGTGGTATTCGGCGTTTTGATGATACTGGCCTTTTTTGGATGTTATGTGCTGTCCTTTGTTTCAAGGGGCTGGCTGGTATACTTTTGGACATCCATCCAGATGCTGATTTCGATCGCGATGACGCTGCTTTTCGGTTATGTATATTTCGCGCTCTTCGTCGCCTTCTTTATCGGCAACCTCCACCATCGGGTCGGATTCGTGGTCCTGTATATCCTTCATCTGGTCACGACGATGGCGACGATTAACTATGGTTATGTAACGAAGGATCCCGTTATGATTACGCAAATCCCGTTTGTGCTGATCAGTCTTGTTGCCGTGATCCTGCTGCCCGTTACCACATACTACCGGAACAAGCGGGGAAAACTTGAGATACAGCTGGAGGACGCCAACAAACGGATTTCCGAGCTGGTGAAGCTGGAGGAACGTCAGAGAATCGCCCGGGATCTGCACGATACGCTGGGACAGAAGCTTTCCCTTATCGGGCTGAAGAGCGATTTGGCCGGCAGATTAATGAGAACGGACCCGGCACAGGCGGAGGCCGAGATCAATGATGTGCGTCAAACGGCCCGAAACGCCCTGAACGAGGTGCGGGAAATGGTGACCAAAATGCGCGGCACGCGCCTGGAGGATGAGATGTTCCGCATCAAGCAGATCCTTAAGGCAGCCGAGATTGAATTCATGCTGACAGGAGATCCGATCCTGAACAACACATCGCTTCTGGTCGAAAATGTGCTCAGCATGTGTTTAAAGGAAGCGGTAACGAATGTGGTTAAGCATAGCAATGCTACGGTCTGCTCGATCATCATCGATTCGTCAACAACGGAGCTGACGATTCACATTATGGACAATGGAATTGGTATGAGCGGTGAGTGCCTATCGGCCAAAGGCAGTGGGCTGCGCGGCATGAAAGAACGGCTGGAATTCGTGAACGGCTGTTTGGAGGTGGCGCGGGATCAGGAGGCAGGAACGAGAATTACCGTAAAAGTGCCGAACATCGTGAAACATCCGAATAAGGAGGTGGTACTGTGATTCGAATCGTTATTGCCGAAGATCAGCGGATGGTGCTTGGCGCGCTTGCTTCGCTGGTCAATCTGGAAGAAGATATGCAGGTCGTGGGCCAGGCAAGCAATGGAGAGGATGCCGTGAGGCTGGTACACGAATTGAAGCCGGATATTTGCATCATGGATATCGAGATGCCGGGGAAAAGCGGGCTTGAAGCCGCCGAGGAGCTGAAGGGCAGCGGCTGCAAAGTGATGATCCTGACGACTTTTGCGCGGTTCGGATATTTTGAACGGGCCATTAAAGCCGGAGCGAACGGATATCTGCTGAAAGACAGCCCCAGCGAGGAATTGGCAGAGTCCATACGGAGTATCATGGCAGGGAAGCGAATCTACGCCTCGGAGCTGGTAGATGAGGCTTCTGGAGAGGAGAATCCGCTGACCCAGCGGGAGAAGGACGTCATCGGGCTGATCGCGGACGGGAGAAACACGAAGGAAATCGCGAGTCAATTGTATATCACGCAAGGAACCGTGAGAAACTATATTTCCGTCATTCTCGATAAACTCCAGGTCACGAACCGGGTGGAAGCCATTACGCGGTTTAAAGAGAAGGGCTGGTTTAAATGACCGTGAAACTAGAATAAACCGTCAGGTACGATGCTTCATGTACTTGACGGTTTTTTGCTGCCGAGGAAGCGAAAGATTATTTTGGTATAACTAAAATTTACACTGAAAGGGTAGAGCAGGAATGAGATAATGATGCAGAAGGTTACTTTTAAATGATGGAGGGGAACAACCCTTGTCTAATTTTACGATTCGCCCGTTACGCAGCGAAGATTACCCTGCAGCCGCCTCGCTGCTCAATCTGATCTGGTCGGTGCCTACGACGGCCCGGCAGCTGCAGGCCGAAGAGGAGAGCATTCCGCCGGGCCAGCTGCATTATAACGACGACGGCCAGCTGATGGGCTGGGACCGCCCCAAGTGGGTGGCGGAGAATGAGCAGGGGGAGGTCATCGGATATACGATCATTTGGCGCGCCCCATGGAGTGAGCCCGGGAATCTGCATCTCACCCTGATCGTTCATCCGGAGGAACGCGGCCGCGGAGCCGGCAGGGCCTTGTACGAAGAAGCAAGCCTATGGGCTCGGCAGGTCAAGGCCTCCAGCATGGTCTGCTTTATGAAGGAGGATGATGAAGCTTCATTAGGGTTTGCGCAGCGGCGCAGTTACATCCGGGAGCGGCATACCTTCGAATCCGTGCTGGATCTTTCTTCCTTTGCCAGTGAAGCCTTATTTCCGTGCATCGGCACGGCCGAGCAGTCCGGCATTCAGTTCGTGACACTGGCGGATGAGCCCGGCGAGGAGAGCGAACGAAAGCTTCATGAGCTGTACCGCATAACCCACCAGGATATCCCGGGGTTCAATGAGGATTTTCCCTGGTTCGAAGAGTGGAGAAAATGGAACCTGGAAATACCGGGCGTGCGGCCGGAATACGTACATATCGCCAAAGACGACGAACGTTATGTGGGGGTAGTGACGCTGCAGCAGAATGAGCAAAACGATGCGATGTACCACCAATATACCGGCGTTCTGCCGGAATACCGGGGACGGAGGCTTGGTCTGGCGCTGAAGCTTATGGGCATACGGACAGCACGTGCCGCCGGGGCAGCCTCCCTGAGAACGCATAACGATTCGATGAACGCTCCGATGCTTCGCATCAACCGCGACCTGCTTGGATTCATCGCGGTGCCGGGGAATTACAAAATGGTTCGTACGCTTTGATACACTTCCTCAGCCTCAGTCGCAGTCTCAGACTTGTAAGACCGTTCTCTTACACGACAAAAGCTGCCACAAGGCAGCTTTTTTTGTTTGTCGATTACATCCCGTTTTCACCTTTTTGAATCCATTCGCCGAACTGCTTCATGGCTTTCTCGCTATGCACGTATTTATACGTTTTGCCGTCCTCATAATGGAAAATCGCGGCGCTGTCCTCGTCGCCCTCGATTTCGGACGAGATCGACAGGATGCGCTCGACGTCGAGCAGCTTGAAATTGCCCTGTTCATCTTCGGCCGGTATGGCTTGTTGCTTTGGTTCTTCTTCCATGTTCATGATGCAGCCTCCAAATCCGTTTTGTCCTTATTGTACCCGAACGGAAAAGCATTTGCATTTATGATATGATATAAGGAATCAGAAAGGGTAGTGATCCGCATGGAACCGCATATGATCCGGGCAAATATCAAGCCGGGAATGACCGTAGAGGTCGTCAAGAAAGAAGACCAACGCACGGGCAAGCGCACGCAGGGCATCGTCCAAAAGCTGCTGACCAATTCGCCGAACCATACCCGAGGCATTAAAGTGAGGCTGACCGACGGCACTGTGGGGCGGGTGCAGGCGATTTTATAGAACAAACGCGGAAGTTTCTTAACATCCGAAGACTATCGTTAGATAGTCTTTTTTTTAGATGAGCAGGGGAGAAGCGGCGTTTTGGCGGAATGTATGAACGAGTCGCCCGCAAATGATAATGGATCCGGAGTGATGGATGTGGCTGAATGGAATTCAGGGGACAGGACAATTTTTACGAATATCGACATGAAGGTCATGGCCGCCCGAAGAACCGAGGGATGGGTTACACTCGGCATTTATACGGTTATCGTCATCGTGTTGTGGTGGTTGACCCTGCGCTACGAATGGTATTTTTGGTTCGTGGGGGCCGCGATGCTGTGGACCCTCGTTTCCATTCCGTTTGAATTGATATGGCTGCCGAGGCTTAAATATTCGACATGGAAATACAGCATCAACGAGTATGAGGTAGAGCTTTGGCATGGTGTGATCCGCAGAAAAAGGACGCTGATTCCGATGGTGCGCATTCAGCATGTGGATGCCAAGCAAGGACCTATTTTGAGGCGGTACGGCTTGTTTACGGTCACCTTTTCGACGGCCGCGGGGAGTCACGAAATTCCGGCATTGACCGAGGAAACGGCCGAGGCCGTACGCCGAAAAATAGCCGAGCTGGCAAGGATCGGTGATGAGGATGTCTGAGGCAGCCATGAACCGTCTGCATCCGGTCTCCATGCTGTATTTTGCCGTTTCATCCCTTAAAGAATCCCTATCCTACACCTGGGTGATTCCGCTCTTATTCGTACTATTTAAAAGCAAAAGCAGCCAATCGCCCTGGTTTATCGCCGCCGCGGTTCTTTTGCTGTTGCTGGTCATTTTATCCGTGGGCTGGCTTCGCTGGAAAAGCTTCGTATATCAGGTGAACCCCGGCTCCATCTATGTCAAAAGCGGCATCTGGGTCAAGAAGGAACGCTGGATCACGCCGGAACGCGTGCAATCAGTAGACTCCACGGTCCGCGTCTACGACCGTTTGTTCCACACGATCACGCTCACGCTGGAGGCAGCGGGGGGCGAAAAGTCGGGCATGGTGCTGAGCTGCATCTCGCAAGAGGAAGAGGAGCGCATTCGCGGGGTGCTTCTGCAAAAGCCATCTCCGGGTGCAGATGCAGCCGGGCAGGTGCCGTCCGAGGAGGCCCGGATAACGGCTGTGGATTTAAGCGAGCAGATCGGCATCCCCTTGAGGGATCTGATGCTGCATAGCACGCTGTCGCCGAAGTTTGGCATTACGTTCGTGCTGCTATTTTCCGGGCTGATGAAGATTTGGGACGGATCGAGGCGGGACGCCGAAGCCTTGTTCGCGAAGCTCCCGCTCTGGCTCGGTCCGTACTGGATCCTATACAGTTTGCTCCTGCTGGCCGCCGTATCCTGGATCATCTCCTTGTCGATAACGCTGGTGGGCGATTATCGGTTCACGCTGCGCCGGGAGGAAGACGAATTGTGCATCGAACGCGGCCTTCTCGAGAAGAAAAAAACGACGATCCGACAGAAACGCATTCAAAGCATTCTGATCGTCCAGCGGCCGCTTCAGCGTCTCCTCGGACTCGTATCTATTCAGGCTGTCGTGATCCGGGGAGGCGAGAAGGAAGAGAGCAGGAAAACGTCCGTGCTGATGCCGATCCTGAAAGCGAAGGAAGTGCCCGTTTTTTTAAGAATGTATACGGAGTACCGGCTGACAGACTCGTACCGGCATTTGGATAAGAAGTCTTGGCGGCATTACGTCGTCCTTCCGTTCTTCGTCGGCCTGCTGGTCTGTGTTCCCATCGTTCTGTGGGTACCGAGGCCTTATGGTGGACTGGGACTGCTTATACCCATCCTCGCTTTCATCCTTGGATGGATGGAATTCAAGCATGTGGGCTGGTGGATCGAAGAGGATCAAATGAGCATCCGTTACGGTACATTGTCGCGGAGAATGGTGATTATGCACAGGAATCGGATCCAGTGGTCCCGGACGACGCAAACTGTACTGCAAAGGAGAAGAGGGCTTGCTTCCTTCAAGGCGGCCATGGCATCGGGAAAAGATGCGATGAAGGTGTCATTGAGACATGTGCCGGCGAATGAGGCGTCCAAAGCAATGGTATGGACCCAAAGCAAGAAACCTACGTAAGAAAGAGAATTTTCAACATTCTGTTTCGAATAGGATGCGCTTGGCACCAGCAGTTGATCCCCTCGATAAAAGGCCTGCTTCCGTTTAATAACGGTTGCAGGGCCTTTTTATTTTTTTGGAAGCAAGTTACCATTGATTAAAGAACAAATGTTCGGTTAAAATATAAGAACAAGAGTTCTGATTGGAGGGGCTGTCATGCCGGAAAAATACATTGGTCAACGTGTTGAAATCGTATATCTGGACCGTGAAGGTAAGATCACACAGCGCAAGATTGAGGTCAAAGGAATCCGCAGCGGGCTTGTGCGCGCCACATGTTTGCAAACGGGAGCGCCGCGGACCTTTCGCCTGGACCGCATTCTGGCATGGCAGCCCGCCAAAATTGCGTAAGGAGTGACAGCCGATGCTGGCGGATATCGAACGGAAAATTCTTCGCATTCTTTTCAATTATTTGAGCGGACGGCGCAGGCTGCCGACGATTCACGAACTGGAGATCAAAACGGGGAAACGCAAGGAGGTCATCCTGCAATCGCTGCGCGAGCTGGAACGGCTGCAGTACATCGAATGGCAGAACAAAGCCGATATGCAGAGCATCGTGATCATTGAGAAGTGGGAGCGGAAAGAGCCGGCGCAGGCAATAGAGCAGAAGAAGCGGAGCCAGCCGGTCATCAGGGAAGGGAATACCGATTACTGGACCCAATACTAAGGCCAATGGAACCAGGCCGCATAAGCATGCGGCCTTTCAAAAACTCGAAATAGGTCTGATAATGGCAGAAAAATGATTTAATTCTTTGTAGTAAAATTTTAATATGCATTATATAATTAAAACATATTTTCAAGAAAGTGGGTGGTTTGGACTTCGTCATATTTCAACGCGCTTGAAACCGGCAAGGACAACTTAACGAATGGGAAAGGAAGTGCATGTATGATCAACCAGGCATCATGGTTTGTCAGGCCTCTTCGGGTAATGCTCATCATAAGTTTAATTGTAAGCGCATTCATATACTGCGTCCCGAGCAATGTTAACGGGATGGCCGCAGAGGAGGAAGTTAGTGGAGAGCAAGTGGGGATCCCTCAGCAGGAAGGCGCAGCGGTAACCGAACCAGGGAGAACGGAGGGGACAGGTGATCCCGCCGGAACGGATTCGGCTTATAGCGACAGCGAATCGGAGGGGACGGAACCAGGCGAAGCGCCGGTGAGCCCCACAGAAGAAGCTGTGCCTGTGAACGAAGAAAGTGAGGAAGCGGTGGGCAGCACGGAAGCGGCCGGCCCTGTGACCGCACCGGACCAGCAGGCTGCTGCGGACAGCGCATGGACGAAAGTCTTTGAAGATTTCGAAGACATATCCGATCTCAGGGTGACCTCGGTGAAGGCGAACGCGGCTGTACTTGTGCCATCGGAGCGTCCCGGTCCGGTTAAGTATGGCCTGAAGGCCGGCAGGCTGAATTATGATTTTACGAATAACGACGGCACCTCGGCGGCTTACATACGCTTTAAGGCACCCGACGGAAAAGACGGCCGTGAAATGCCGGGCACCCCGAAGAAAATCGGATTCTGGGTCTTTGGCGAGGATCAAAAGCACTGGATCCGCGGACAAATTCAGGATGGTAAAGGAGCACTGTACACGCTCGATTTTACCGGGAGCAGCGAGGTGCTGAACGGCTGGCGCTATGTGACAGCCAACATACCGGCGGTCTCGTATCCTATGAAATTCAATTATATTTATCTGGTCGAGACCGGAACCAAGACGTCGGGTTCCCTCTACGTAGACCAGGTAAGCATGCTCTATGAGGACACCGACGTCTTCGCTGTGGAATGGTCCGGGGTTAAACCGCTGGGCATCGGTGAGTCCGTGCAGGCAAGCGTGCTTGTGACCCGCAAGGGGGATGCTTCCCCGCAGTCTGCCGAGAACGAAAGCATTGCCTTTTCGAGCAGCAACGAGTCCGTGGCGACCGTGGACGCAGAGGGGACCGTTACGGCTCTTGCCGCCGGGGAATCGCTGCTGACCGCGACGTATCAGAATAAGTATTCGACCGTGTACCGGCTGACGGTAACGCCAAGCCCGGCCGTGCCGGAACGGATTCTGATCGAGGGGCCGACCTCTTTGGTATTGACCGAGACGGCCGATCTGAAGGCATTTGCTTTTTATGGAAGCGGCGAGCCAGTGGAGATCACGACGGAAGCTTCATTCGAAGTTCCGGACGGCAACGGCGTTGCCGAAATAACGGGGCGGCAGATCAGAGCCCTGCAGGTAGGAGAGACAGCTGTGACAGCCAAATATGAAGGCCATGAAGCAGGCTATACGGTGCAGGTAAAGGCCGGAGAATTGAAGAGCATTGAAATCTCGAACGTGTTCTCCGCCATCGTGGGCGAGGACACGCCTGCGGCTAAAGTGATCGGGGATTACAAAGTCGAAGGCAAAAAGGAAATCACGACGGGCATTACGTTCGGCAGTACGAACAGCCAAGCCGCTGTCATTGACCCGGTTACGGGAGCCATAACGGCCGTAGCGCCAGGAACGACGATGATTACGGCGGAGGCATCCGGCAAAAAAGCGCAGCAGCTCCTCGTGGTGACGAATCCGGCAGCGCATCCGAAACGCGAGCTTCGGGGCGCCTGGATCTCCACAGTGGAGAACATCGATTGGCCAACGAAAAACGTATTTGATCCCAAGCAGCAGCGTCAGGATTTCGTGGAGCTGCTGGATGATCTGAAGCAAACAGGCATCAATGCGGTTTTCGTGCAGGTCAGGCCGACGAGCGATTCTTTCTTTCCATCGGAGTATTTTCCATGGTCCCATTGGCTGACGGGGGAACAGGGGAAGGCGCCGAGCGACGGCTACGATCCATTGAAATTCATGGTCGACGAAGCGCATAAACGGAATCTCGAATTCCACGCCTGGATCAACCCGTACCGCATCAGCATGCATGATAACCCGGAGCTGCTTGCGGCGAATCACCCGGCACGGCTTCATCCGGACTGGGTGGTCAAGAACGGCGGCAAATTGTACTTTAACCCGGCCATCCCCGAAGCCCAGGATTACATTATCGGCGGCGTGAAGGAAATCGTTCGGAACTATGACGTCGACGGCATTCATATGGATGATTACTTCTATCCGTATCCGGGGAATGAAGCGTTTAACGATGCCAAAGAGTATGACGCCTATAAAAACGGCGGGGGAACCTTGGAGCTGGGCGACTGGCGACGGGACAACGTCAATACGATCGTGAAAGGCCTGAATACGGAGATTAAGAGAATCAAGCCTTACGTGAAATTCGGCATCAGCCCGTTCGGCATTTGGCGCAACAAGGGCACCGACCCGACGGGATCCGAAACGAACGGCCAGCAGAATTATGACGGCCTGTACGCCGATACGAGAACCTGGATGAAGCAGGGCTGGGTCGATTACTTGGCGCCGCAGATCTACTGGCATTTCGGATACTCGGCAGCAGCCTATGAAAAGCTGATCGATTGGTGGACGAAAGAGATCAACGGGGAAAACGATCAATCCGGCAAGCATAACGTGCAGCTCTACATCGGAATGGCCCCTTACCGTGTGGGTCAAGACAATTGGACGAATCCCGACCAGCTGCCGGCACAGCTGAGGTTCAACAATGATCATGGGGAGGATGTGTCCGGCAACATCCTGTTCAGCAGCAAGGATTTTCTGGCCAATCCCCTTGGGGTCAGGGATGCCGTTGCCTCGATGTATTCCAATCAGGCCTTGGTTCCCGTCATGCCTTGGCTGCCGGATATGACCCCGGCTGCGCCGAAGCTGACAGGACTGAAGGGTGACGGCAAATCCACCATGGAAATTACGTGGAAAGATACGGAAAACGCCGCCAAACCTGCCTACTACGCGATTTACCGCGTGAAGGGCAAAACGGCAATCAATCCGGACGACTCCTTCCAGCTCGTGGCTACGGTCAGAAGAACCGAAACGAAGGAGCAGGTATACAAGCTGGTCAGCCCTGAGCCGAACAAGGAATATACTTATGCCGTGACGGCGCTGAGCAGGCTGCATCAGGAAAGCGGGGTCAGCAATGCCCTGACAGGCCGCGCCGATGACCACCGGCGGGTCCGGGAGCATAAGGAGAAGTAAGCGCAGCCATGGAACGAGTCCTTGGCTTCATATTCATTGAAGCCAAGGACCCGTTTAATATGGAAACGAAAAAGGATGTTGACAATTGACTCCAAATATAATATCTTAATATTAAGATAAACAAATCGCAGAAATATGTAAGCTATAAGTCTGGATCGCTATGACTTATATACCTTTATTTTAAGATAAAATGATTCCTTAGGAGCTGAACGAACATGAACATGAAAACCGCAGGCATTCACCACATTACCGCTTTTGTCAGAGATCCGCAGCAAACGGTCGATTTCTACGCAGGCATTCTCGGATTGCGCCTCGTCAAACAAACCGTTAACTTTGATGCGCCGGAGGTGTACCATCTGTATTTGGGAAATGGTGAGGGGAGTCCCGGTACGATTATCACGTTCTTCCCTTGGCCTAGATCCCGGCAAGGACGCGTGGGAGGCGGACAGGTGGGCGTCACGACGTTTGCCGTTCCAACCGGAACGCTCTCTTTCTGGGAACAACGGTTGGCGGATTATCACGTTTCTTATGAGAAAACAACCCGATTCTCCGAGGAGTATCTGGCCTTCCGCGATGAAGACGGGCTTCAGCTCGAAATCGTGGAGCGCGAGGAAGGCAAGCTGAGCTCCTGGTCTTTTGGGGGGATTCCTACGGACAAGGCCATTAAAGGCTTTGGCGGGGCAATTCTGTACAGTATGGCTCCAGAACAGACAGCTCAACTGCTTCAGCAGGTGATGGGTCTTGATAGAGTCGGACAGGAAGGGGCGTATGTACGTTTCAAATCGTTCGGCGATCTGGGAAATATCATCGATGTCAATGTCACCCCGATGGAGCGCGGTACGGGTGGAGCAGGGACCGTTCACCATATCGCATGGCGCGCCGCAGACGATCTCCAGCATGAGCAGTGGAGAGAGCATGTGCAGGGGCACGGCTTGCAGGTGACGCCGATCGTGGACCGCCAATATTTTAACGCGCTGTACTTCCGGGAGACGGGCGGCATCCAGTTCGAAATCGCGACGGACCCTCCGGGATTCGCGCGGGACGAGGATCCGGACCAGCTAGGCGAGAAGCTAATGCTGCCTGCATGGTATGAGGAGCGGCGGACGGAGATCGAAGCGAAGCTGACGCCGTTTGAGGTTCGCGAATTGGAGGGGACTGCCAAATGATGATTTCAATCGATCCACAGAAGCAAAGTGAACGCGACAATTACAAGCTGCTTACCGGGAGCATCATCCCCAGGCCCGTCGCCTGGGTAAGCACGCTTACCGAGAACGGAAAGGTGAATGCGGCGCCATTCAGCTATTTCAATCTTGTGACCGCAGACCCGCCCATGATCTCGGTTTCCGTGCAGCGTAAGCAGGGGATTTCGAAGGATACGGCAAGGAATGCAATGCGGGAGGGTGCCTTCGTCGTGCATATCGGAGACGAGTCTTCGATCGGTAAACTGAACCTGACTGCAGCCAGCCTGCCGCCGGATCAAAGCGAAGTGGAGCTTGCCGGTCTGACGCAGGTCCCAAGCGAAGCGGTTCGCGTACCAGGCATTGCCGAAGCCAAAATACGTTTAGAATGTATACTGGAACGCTCCATTCCGCTCGGCGGATCGGAGGAGCTGCCAGGGACGGATTTGCTCATCGGACGCGTCGTGCGATTTCATGTGGAAGAGGCCGTGCTAGACCATGGACGCGTGCTCGCCGATGTTCTGCAGCCTGTCAGCCGTTTGGCGGGGAACAGCTATGCCAAGCTTGGCGAGACGTTCTCCCTGGACCGGCCGCAATAAGCCCTTTTTCACCGGCTTGGGTGCTCGGACAAAGGCATGCCACATACAATACCGTAGCGCCTGCATCGCGCGTAGACTCAGGAAAAAGGTGAGCATACCGTTATGGACCCATCAGAGACGATGCCTTGCGGTTATTTTGAATATACAAAGGATTGGATACGTGATGTTCAGCGCCGAGAAGACTCCCGGGTTGCCTTCCAGCTTTTTGATTTTGGGGGTGAAGCGGATTTTCATGCACCTCGCAGTGTAGAGCCATGGATCCATCCTTATTTGACCGCCTACCGCATGAAGCCGGAAGACGGCTTTGTGGCAAGCATTCCGGAGGGAAGGATATGGGGCCAATCCGGAGCCGTGTTGACGCCGGACGGCAAGCTGCTGGGCGACGTATCCCCGGAATACGACGAAGTCCTGAATGCCATGCTGGCAACGGAGCGGCATCCGATTTTCCGGCAGCGGAATCTTCCCGGCCTCCAGAAGATCGGCGGAACGACGGCTGCGCTCGCATACTGCGGCGGCTACAATTATTTTCATTGGATGTACGACGTCATAGCCAGGTGGGGCATGCTGATCGAAAGCGGCATCGCTTACGACCAAGTGGTCGTGAATGCCAATCCGTACCGGGCGTTCGTCGGGGAGACGCTGGCGATGCTCGGCGTGGCCGAGGATAAGCTCGTCCGTACGCATCCCGGCTTGTATCTGCAATCTGAGCGCCTGGTCGTGCCTTCTTTGATCATGTCCTCCCATTATCCGCAGTGGGCTACAGGCATGCTGCGCAAGCTGTTCCTGCCGAATCAGGAAACAAATGGTCCGCCGCATGAACGGATTTATGTATGCCGCCAAAGGGCATCGGTCCGGCGCGTTATTAATGAACCGGAAATCATCGAGTTTTTAAGGGAGCTCGGCTTCCATTCTCTTCTGCTTGAAGATATGAGCACCGCCGAGCAAATCGGCCTGTTTGCTTCCGCTCGGGTCATCGTAGGGGCGCATGGAGCGGGTCTGACCAATCTGGCCTTTTGTCACCCCGGAACAAAGGTGATCGAAATGTTCCATCCCGGTCATGTCATGCCCGTGTACTGGATGATCAGCAATCATAATCAGCTGGATTACTACATGATGTATGGCCGGGAGGCGTCAGTGGAGGGCGCTGGTTTTGCCGGGCTGGAGGATATTCGAATCGATATCGGTACGCTACGAAAGACGCTTCAGTTGGCCGGAGTCGGATAGCGGGACCTCCCGCTGTTCGCCGGCAATGGAAATGAATTTTCTTGCGACTTCGCTGTCTGCCTTATCTTCAACAGCGTTGCAGGCTATAATGAAAACGAAAAGCTTGTACTCAAGATGAAAAGGGAGGATACCGACATGAGTTTGAAAATCGCGCCGTATATTGTACTCGACGGAAACTGCGCCGAGGCGGTGGCATTTTACGAGAAGGTGCTTGGAGCAACTAATTTAGGGGTTCAGCGGTTTGGCGATATGCCGGGGGATGGCGGCCGTCCGCTGCCTGAGGAAGCGAAGAACCGCGTGCTGCATGCCGCACTGGAATTTGATGGCCAATTGCTGCTGTTCTCGGATACCTTCCCGGGCAACCCGTTTCAACTGGGTGATCAACTCAGCATTGCCTTGATGACGACGGATCTGGAACGTCTGAAGTCGATTTTTCTTGCTCTTTCCGATGGCGGACAAGTCCAAATGGAGCTGCAGGAAACGTTCTGGAGTCCATCCTTCGGCATGGTTCGCGACCGGTTCGGCATCACGTGGCAGCTGAGCGGCGAAGGGGCAGCAGGATAGTCGGAGCCGAACATACAGAAGGACCGGTGCAGCCGGTCCTTTTCTTGTGCCGAAGCCTTTCCTTAAATGGCCGTATAATCATCGTAATATTCCTCGGAATTGTACATTTCCTTCAGCTCAAGGCAGCTGATATCATAGCTGATGCGGGAAAGATCAGCATCCTCCGTTAACAGCAGGTTTTGACCGGAGACCCGTTCCGTCAGCACGCAGGTGAAAATGCCCCGGGCCGCAGCCGTCACTTTACCCAGCTGGGTTCCTCCGCTCCAGACGGCAAGGCCGTAGCCCATTTCCACGGCAATTTCCGGCGTACCGGCGGCAGAGAGCGTCATCGAAATGAACTCCGGCGGATCGCTGTCGAACACCTCCAAGTCATCGAAGAACGCGTCATCCCCCTTCACGGCGCAAACCCGGATGAAGGTCTGCAGGAACAGGTCCTTATGTTTCGGATTTTCGATATATTCGGCGCTCATTTCCCAGATCTGGTCGAGAAGCTGCTCATTTCGGAGCAGGTTATCCTTCCATAGCTCCACGCTTCATCCTCCTAACTTTTCCATATGGACTCATAAGCTTGATCATATCCGGTGTGTAGAAAATGCGCAAATAAGCGCAACTTTTTTCCATATATAGGGTAAGATTAGAGGAAGTCGAATGCTGGGGGCTCTCTACAATGGCCAAGATGACGAAGCTTCTTGTAATGCTGCTGGTGCTCCAACAGATCATATCTGGCTGTGCTGATCAGGGAACGCGTTTTGAGGTCGAAGGTGAGATTAAACGCATTGATCACGAGCGGAAAATCCTTTATATCGACGGGTTTGAAGTACGGACGAAGAATGTGGAGTATTACCGGAAAGGCGATCATATCAAGGCGGCTTTGAGCAGTCCTTACCCGGATAACGATGTCTATGTACCCGATAAAACGACGACGATCAGCATCGAGAAGGTGAGCAAGTAGTTTCGACATCATTCATGCTTGAGTGCTACCGCAAAACCGAAACCATGTTTACGAAAACAACAGGAGGTTGGAATGAAAAAACTGATTACTGCACTGCCGCCGCTGCTGGTGATTTGCCTGCTGTCATTGGGCACTCCCGCTTTTGCCGCCAAATGGACGGACTACAATCTGGTCGCCCATGCGCTCGGGGGAATCGATCAAAAGGCGTATACCAATTCTTATGAAGCCTTTGAAGCCAACTACGAAAAGGGGCAGCGCATCTTTGAAGTCGATCTGCAGTTTACGTCAGACGGGTATCTCGTCGGTCGCCACGACTGGTCTGCATACGCCTTTCAGTCGCTGGGACAAGCTTTGACCCCGAATTTCACCGGGGGACCGCTGCCGCTGGCCGATATGAAAGAAATGAAGATGTTCGATAAATATAATGCGCTGGAATTCAGCGAGATTATAGACTTGATGCATGAGTACCCGGACGTATACTTCGTTACCGATACGAAAAGCACGGATCAGGCGACGGTAACGGCGCAGTTCAGGGAAATCGTGGAGCTTGCGAACGAGGACCCCTATATGCTGGAGCGCATTATTCCGCAAATTTATAACGAAAGCATGTATGGGATGATCGAGAAGGTGTTCCCTTTTGAATCCTATATTTATACGTTGTATCAGACCTACGATTCTAACCAAAAGGTGCTCCAGTTCGTAAAAAATCATAAAAAAATTACCGCCGTCACGATGCCCGAATGGAGAGCCAATGTCAGCTTCGTCAGCAGCTTGAAAAAAAGCAATAAGCTCGCCTTCGTCCATACGATCAACGATCCGGACGTCATGGCCAAGTATAAGGCAAGAGGCGTGCATGGGTTTTACACCGATTTCGTCACCCCGGAAGACCTCAAGGTCTATTACGCGAAAAAAGCGCAGGAGACCGCGGCCAAGACGGCCAAAGCGTCAGCGTCCAAGTCGGGGAATAAGGCTTAGGGAAAGCCTCGGGCCGGATAGGTGAATAAGAAAAAGCCGCTTCCCAGCATGCAAGCTGGGAAGCGGCTTTTGGCGTTTCGATTATATTTTCAAGCTCACCACAAGCACGACGCCGAGAATAAGCACCATCAGAGCGGTCATCGTCGTCAGGTATCCCGTGACTTTCACGGGCTGACCTCCGGCATGTTTCAGCTTTTTCTTTACCTTGCTGCCGAGGATGCCGGTAACGATCAAGGACAAGAGTGCGATCGTGCCGCCGCCCTTTTCCATAATGTCCAGCCAGAGCGGCTTGGTACCGGAGCCCATTTTCAGGATCAGATACACGCCGCTGCCGAGCACAAGCACGGCACCCGGATGGGCCAGATAGCTGAAGATGCTGAGGCTTTTGCGTGCGAGCAGGTTGGAGTCGGCGGATGCGCCGAGCTGTGTGCGGAGCAGGCCGATCATCGCAATAACGACGATCAATCCCCCCACCCAGGCGAGCAAGCCTCCCAAATGCAGAAATAGCATAAATCCAAACATGGTATTTCCTCCTTCATGTCGTTTATTCCGGACGCACCGGAAGATTGTTTTGGTGAACGGCATTTCGCTTACTGCCACCGATGAGCGCCAATATGGCGGGCAGCAGCATGCCGCGTACCAGGAAGGTATCGATCAGAATCCCCATCGCCATCAGAATGCCGAACAGGAACAGTTCCTGCAGCGGCTGCGTAATGAGTACGCAGAAGGTGGCTGCGAGAATGATGCCAGCGGAAGAGATGACGCCGCCCGTCAGCGAGACGCCCCGTTGAACGGCTTGCTTCCACTCATATTTTTGGGCTTCCTCCCGGATGCGGGATACGAGCATAATGTTGTAATCCACGCCAAGCGCGATCAGGAAGACAAAGGTGTATACCGGCAGGCGGTAGCTGACGGAATCGTAACCCAGGAACCCGTGAAAGATGAGCCAGCCAAGTCCCATGGTGCCTGCATAGGACAGGAGCATGGTCATAATCATGGTGGCGGCCATCTTGACGGAGCGGGCCTGGAAGGCCAGCATCACGGCAATGGACAGCGTAATCAGCGTGAATAGTACGGTCGTGTCCCGCTGGTTCATGATCCGAACGTCGAGCTGCTCAGCCGTTTGTCCGGCAAAGTGCAGGGAAACCTGCTCCGGTGCAAATCCGCTTTCCTTCAGCAGTCTGCCGCTGTCCTTGCGAAGCTGGGCGAGTTTATCCAGAGCCGCAGGATCATACGGATTGTCCTCCAGCGTGAGCTGAAGCTTGATGGCCTTCCCGGAGCCGGACAGCATCTTGTCCGGAAGCTGGCCGCTGCTTACCTGCTGCGGTGTTAGCTGTGGCGATACGGCGCTGATTCGGCCTTCGGATTTCAGATTTTCGCCAAGCAACGTCAACTTCTTGATGAAATCCGCATTTACGTCCAGCTTGTGCCCGGATTGCAGCACGACGCTAACCGGAGCCAGCTGTCCCGGCGGGAAACGTTCCTCCAGAATATCGAAGCCCTGTCTGGATGAAATATCAGCCGGGAACGACTTCATGATGTTGAAGGAATATTTCATGCCGAACAGGTTGGCGGATGAGGCCAGCAGCAGGACCAGCAGAACGCCTGCGGTGAAGGCCGGCTTCCGGGTGACGAAGGAGCCGATACGGTTCCATATGCTTTCCTTCTTGGCCTGTGCGGCTTCGGTGCCTGCCTTCGGAACGAAAGGCCAGAACGCTTTGCGGCCAACAAGGGTAAAGAGGGCCGGGATGAGCGTGACCCCGCCGATGAGAATGACGACCAGAGCAATGGAAAAGACGGGTGCGAAATGGTTATAAGGCTTAAAGATCGCCGTGAACAGAATCACCATCGCCATCAGCACGGTGCCGCCGCTGAACAGGATCGGCTCGGCGACATGCGTAAGCGCCTGCTGCATCGCATCATGCTTGGATTCGGCCCGGCGCAGCTCCTCGCGGAAGCGGGCGATGACGAACAGGCAGTAGTCGGTCAGCACCGCAAAGAGCAGGATCATCATGATCGACAAGGACTGCTTTTCGACCACGAACCAGCCGAGCTTCCCGCCGAGTCCGAGAATCCGGTCAACGACCAGATAAACCATGCCGGAGATGAGTAAGGGCATGATGGCCAGCAGCGGCGAACGGTAAATCACGATCAGAATGATGAGAATCAGCACGACGGTAGCCAGCATCAGCACAAAGTCGGCATTTTTGAACAGCGTGGTCGTGTCCGAAGCGATGCCGGCCGGGCCGGTAATTTCAATCTGCAGGCTGCCGTTTTGCATGTTGTTCACATGGTCGCGGATTTGCTGCAGCGTATCGTACGTTTGATCGGATTCGAGATCCTTTTGCAGACTGACGTTCAGGAGCAGCGTGGTTTGATCCTCGGAGAACATCTGGTCCTGCACGTTTCTCGGCAGCTGATGAAAGGGGAGCGAAGCCGATACATACGGCGGCTTCTCCTTGGACGAGAGCCACTTGCTGACTTCGGTAACGGCATTTCGGTCTGCTTCCGAGATTGTATTGGGGTCATGGAAGACGAGCAGGGCGGTGAGTCCATCCTTGGAAGGGAACTGCTCATCCATGATTTGCTGCGCAACCGCGGAAGGCGTGTCGTTATGCACGCTGCCTTCGCCGCTGTTGACGGCATAGGGTTTGGAACCCGGGGCAGCCAGACTAAGTACAAGTATGATGACAATCCAGCCGATCAGTATGGTCCAAGCACCTTTACGGCTGCTGACGAATTGAGTGAATGTTTTCGCAAACTGTTTCAACATGGCCTGAAGCCTCCTGTTTTTAGGTTCAAGGCCATTGTAGTGAAGTTGTATGAACGGAGAATGAACAACAGATTACAAATGGGGGGACGGGGGAGGCGCATTTTCTTAACAAAACACAGTCCCATCACTAAAAACGACATGTTCATTGCGCTGCGGCGCACGTTAAAATGTAAGCGATTTCAATTTTGGAGAGGTGGGATTTTATTGACAGGTTCGATGAAAAGGCTGGGCCTCGGATTGATGGCACTTCTGCTGATGTTTCCTGTATTATCAGGCGGAAGCGGCAAAGCGTCGGCGGCCAGCGATGCTTCAAGCGCCAACTTGGCGCTCGGCAAGACAGCAGCAGCAAGCTCCGGGAAAGCAGGCAACGCCGTGGATGGCGATGCGGCAACGGTATGGCAGCCGCTGGCGATCGACCGGCAGGACGACATGAACGTCTGGATCTCGGTGGATCTGGGAGCGCAGGAAACCTTCAACAAAGTCATGATTCATCTCAATCGCGCGGATAACCTGAAGGATTATCAAATCCTGTATTCGGAAGACGGCAGCAGTTGGAATCAGGTTTTCAACAAAAATAAAGATCTTACGGCAACGGAGGCAGCGATGTTTGACAGTACTTCGGCAAGATATATCAAACTGAATTTGAATCTGAGCAAGGATTTGAACGTCCAGCTGTCGGAGCTCGGTGTGTACAACAGTACGGAAACGCCGGCTCCTGCCGGACTGAAGCGCATTTATTTTGCGGATGCAAGCGGGAAGGAATACCCGAACAACGCCGAGGTCCGGCTGAACAAGGGCGGGACGGGAACGCTGGTGCTGAAGGGAGAGCTGGATTCCGGGCAGGAAGTGGACCTTACCTCCTACGCGAAAACGTTCATTGCAACGACACAGGATGTGAGCATCGATCCGTCGGGAGCGTTTAAAGCGAACCAGGTCGGGGCGGCGCTTGTGCACGGCGTGGTACAGTCGTCCCAGGAGCTGAAGACGGCTGATTTCTGGATCGTGGTTGACGATCCGGATGCGTTCCTGGATGAAAGCTATGTCATGAATTCCGCGCTGACCCACCCGCATATGAAGGCGGAAATCGGGCAGCCGGCCATGCTGGAGCCCAAGGATACATATCCTACCGTGTCCACTGTGTCCAACGTGAATGGCACGCTCAGCGGCGAGCTGATTTTCGGTGGAAAGGCCATTGCCAAGCTCGATCCTGTGGCTGTGAGCAAGGGCGAGTCGAAGCAGTGGACCCCTACAGGCAAAGCTGAAAAGGAAGGCCGCTATGAAATCCGCCTCACCATGGAACAGGATGGGAAACAGCCGGTCTACGATTCGTTCTATTTTACCGCATGGGACCATAATAAAATCCCTAAGGATCAGAGCCAAATCGCTTTCCTGGGCAAGAACGGAAACATGGTCTACATCAGCGACTTCAGAGGCAATCAGATTCTGGATTTCTCGAACGTCGGCTACATGGGCGGCGGTGTGAAAATTCCGGATGTTAAAGTCAAAGCAACCGTCAAACCGGGGGACGGCGACGACACTGCACGCATCCAGGCGGCTATTGATGAGGTTTCGAAGCTCCCTGTCGGCAAAGACGGCTTCCGCGGCGCGGTGCTGCTGAAAAAAGGGAAATACGAGGTAGGGGGCACCATAAAAATCAATGCCAGCGGTATCGTGCTGCGGGGCGAGGGGCAGGATGAAAAAGGCACCCTCATCTATGGCACGGGAGCGAACCCGCGCAACCTGATCGAAATCGGGCAGAACACCGGTCTCAGCATCGACAACAGCACCATGAAGACGGTCACCGATCTGTACGTGCCTTCCGGTTCCCGCACATTCCATGTGGATGACGCGAGCGGCTATCAGGTCGGAGATACGATTGTCGTACGCCGGATCGGCGACAAAAACTGGATTCATGAAATCGGCATGGATTACATGTACAACCGCCCGGGCGGCACGGTAACCCAGTGGTCACCGTTTAACCTGGATTTCGACCGCGTCATCACCGCCGTAAACGGTAATACGATTACCGTGGACGCGCCGATTTCGAATGCCATCGAGCGCAAATGGGGAGGCGGCCAAATCTTCAAATACACCGACAGTGCCCGGATCGAGAAAGTCGGCGTGGAAAATATGCGCGCGGATTCCGAATTCGATCCAAGCATTATGGACACGACCATGGACAATGGCCAGACCGATCCGTATTATGCGGACGAGAAGCATGCCGAGCGGTTCGTCGTGTTCAACAGCGTGAAAAATGGCTGGGTGCGCGGAGTAACGGGATACCATCTATCGTATTCGCTGGTGCAAATGAGCCGTAACTCGAAGTGGATTACGGTGCAGGACAGCAGCATGTATGATATGGTGAGCATCATTACCGGCGGCCGCCGCTACGTCATTCACCAAATGGGCCAGCTGAACCTGGCGCAGCGGATTTACACCGAGACGGCTAGGCATGCCTTCGTCGTCGACAGCCGCGTGCAGGGCCCGAACGTCTTCCTGGACGGCAAAGCCGTCAAGAACTTCAATACGAGCGAGCCTCATCACCGCTGGTCCGTTGGCGGCCTGTTCGATAACATCGACGCGCCGATCTCCATCCGCGACCGCGGCTGGCTGGGCAGCGGCCACGGCTGGGCCGGAGCGAACTACGTCTCCTGGAACACCGAGGATGAGCTGACTTCGCAGCAGCCGCCAACCGCGCAAAACTATGCCATTGGCCATGTCGGGCCAAAGGTTCCGGGTCTCGTGCCAAGCGATTATGACCCGCGTCCGCGCAGTGACGGATACTGGGAAAGTCTTGGCAAACATGTGAAAGTGGAGAGCTTGTACAAACAGCAGCTGCTGGAGCGGCTGGGCAAGAAGGCGCTGGACAATATCAAGCGTTAATAATATGAACCATATATCCGGCTGAATCCAACCAGCGCGGGTGAAACCGAAGCTATGAATGCCGCCAAGCGGCGGCGTTCATAGCTTTCTTACGTTCGGTTCTGTACAATCGTATTGAAGAACCTTTTGGAAGCAAAATGACTGCAAATCAAATGGGATGGAGGCAGAGGCTCAAGGTGAGAAGCGATGAAGAGATGATGAAGCAGTTTACGGATTTTGCCGTGCACAACGAGCGAATCCGCATGGTTACGCTGGAAGGGTCCCGCACGAATAGCAGTGTTACGCGGGATGCGTTTCAGGACTTCGATGTTTCGTATTTTGTCACGGAGATGGATTCCTTCAAGGCGGATGACGCATGGCTCGATGGTTTCGGGAACCGTCTCATGATGCAGAAGCCGGAGGACATGGAGCTGTTTCCACCGGAGCTTGGGAATTGGTTCTCATATATCATTCTGTTTGCCGACGGTCACAAACTGGATCTGACGCTTATTCCCGTCGAGGAGACGGAAGCTTATTTTGCAGACGGCGACGGACTGGTTGAACTGCTGGTTGATAAGGATGGCCGTGTTCCCCAAGAAGTGGTGGCGGAGGATAAGCAGTATTGGATCCACAAGCCGACTCCCAGGAAATTTGATGACTGCTGCAATGAATTTTGGATGGTCTCGACGTATGTCGTAAAAGGCTTGGCAAGACGGGAAATTCTGTTCGCCATCGACCATTTGAACGAAATCGCCCGCCCGAACCTCCTGAGAATGATGTCCTGGCACATCGGATCCGAGCGAGGTTATGACTTCAGCGTGGGCAAAAACTATAAATTTATTGACCGCTACCTTCCCGAAGAGGATTGGGATTTATTGCTTTCTTCTTACTCGGAAAATAGCTACCCGAATATGTGGAAATCGTTGTTTGGCTGCCAAGCGTTGTTCCGAAAATACGCGAAATCTGTGGCGAACAGCATGAACTATGCGTATCCGGACTATGATGAGGCCATTACAGGGTATACGGAAAATATATATCGTTCTTTAAATCCCTGAGGCGAGGGCAGTGACTCCCGGGAAAGAAGAAGGGGAGCACCATGCATTTTTACATTCTTTACCGATGTAAATTCTACAACTTCATGACAAAATCCGCTAAAGTATGCTATCCTTGAAGAGTACGAAACACAACTTTCTTCCTATTGATAATGCAGCTGCGCTTCATGTTGCTTCCATATAAATTGAATGAAGTTCAATAGATGCTTCTCTGCGATTTCGGTGATCACAGGAGAAGCTTTCTCCTTCTTTGGTTCCATTTATATGTCAAATGGGAAGGTTTGTGAAATTTATCATTTGTTTCGTTGGCTGTTCTCATTCATATTCCGTGCGAATGTGATATTCCCGGCATGCACGGGTATTTTAAACAAGAAAGGGGCATTGTGTAGACATGCTCAAACAATTCAGAAAGGCATCCCGGTTCGGTGTGGTGCCCGTCATGCTCATTCCGGTGGCGCTCGGCGCACTCGGGGCTTTTGTGTGGAACGGAGTGTTCAACGTCTGGCTGTTTCTGGTCACGCTCGTGGGGGCTGCTGCCGCCCATTTGTTCTCCAACATGATCAACGATCTGTGGGACTACAAGAGCGGAACAGATACGGCAGCCAAAGAAACCGTCGATGCGGTATCCACCAACTCCGGATTTCTCACCAACCAGATCTGGAGCATCCGCAAATTTGCGGCCGTCACCTGGGGATTGTTCGCTCTCGCTGCCGTTTGCGGCATCGTGCTGGCGATTTTCTCCGGCATCTGGGCATTTGTGTTCGGGGCACTGGGCGGATTGATCGCATACTTCTATGTGGCTCCTCCGCTGAAGTTCGGTTACCGGGGGAAAGGGTACAGCGAAATTGCCATCCTGCTGTCCTTCGGGGTGCTGCCGGTAATGGGAGCTTATTACGTCCAGACCTCGCACCTCGACCTAAGAGCGCTGCTGCTTTCCCTGCCGATCGGACTTCTGACGACATTGATTTTGTTCAACCATCACTTCCTGCATTGGCAGGCGGACCGCCAGGCGGGCAAACGCACGCTGGTCGTCGTGTGGGGCGAACGCAGAGCGCTTCATTTCTCACGCTTTCTGCTGCTGCTTGCCGCATTGACGCTGATCGCCAGCGTAATCGCCGGAGCGCTTCCGGTATATGGTCTGATCGCACTTCCGGCCATGCTGCCGCTGTATCAGGTATATGGCAAACTGAAGCCGCAAAACACGTCTCATGCTTATCTACCGCTTATGGGCGCTTCCGTCAAATCAGCGCAGCTGAGCGGCTTGATCATGATGGTGTGCTTATTCATTCAAGGACTCATCTGATAACATATCATCTGGACAGGTACTGATCCATTACAGAAAGGAAGTCGAAGCAACATGGAACAACAAAAAGTCATCGGTGATTTTCATACGATTCTATCGGAAGGCGAAGTTTGGAAGGTAGGCGGATTTCCGCTTCCCGACGGTTCTTTCTGGGAATACCGCGAACCGAACGCGGTCGTCATCGTGCGTAACGGCATCCTGTATGTACGCGCTCCGCTGAGCCGCGAGAATCATCAGATTCAAATTCTGGATAACGCTAAGCATATGTACTATTCCGTGGAAACGATCAAGGTACCCGAGTCGGGCGAGGTCAGCTTCGAGCTTCAAATTCGTGCCCGCAGCGAGAATACCGCTCCGAACGATCTGTACGACGGCTATGTATCGCTGAACCTGCTGGACTTTACGACCGGCGCGGCCCTCGACTTCTTTGCGGGCAACGACAAGTACGCAAGCGTGTACGCCGTGCTTCCTTTCCCGGGAGTGGAGGTGCCTCCGTCCGACAAAACGCGTTACTTCTGCATTTTCAAGGAAGATACTAATTTTAAGGCGCGGGAGTTCAATACGTACAAAATTACGTATGACCGCGGTAACGACGAAGCGGTATTCTACCTGAACGGTGTGGAAATCCGCCGCGAAAGAAACATTCCGATCAAATTCAACGAGTTTACGATCGCGCTCGGCATCATGACCGAGAAGGATATCTCTCCGGAAGGCAGCGTGTCGGTCCATGGACAAACCGTGACTGCCGAATATTCGCCGGTAACGGTGACGATCAATGATCGCGCGGAAGGCAAGAAGACTGCAAAGAACGAGGAGTAGTCATCTAGAAATAAACAAAGAACTCCAGGACCTTATGGTTCCCGGAGTTCTTTTTTGTTTCAGGCGAAGTTTATGTTTACTTCTTCAAATCCTCGATCGACTTGATGTCCACATACGAAGGAACGACCAGTCCGGTCTTCACGCCGGTCATGTTCGCGCCGAGATCGTCGACCTTGTCCTTGAATTTGTCCATGTAGTCCGCATGCGTCAGCGGCAGCCATGCTGCAGCCGTGGCATCGACGTCGCCGTTCGCAACGCCTGTCCACATCGGGCCGGCTTCGACCTGCAGGGCGGTTACTTTGTAGCCCAGCTTATCCTGCAGGACATACTGAAGCAGGTTCGTGCTGGCGATCTCCGAATCCCATGCCACATAGCTGAGTTTCAGCGTTTTGCCGTCGACAGGCTTCAGATCCTTGATCCATTCGTTCACACGGTCCTCATGCTCGTCGGCCCATTTCTTGGCCGCTTCTTCAGGCTTGGCGCCTTCCTCGATCGCAGTCATGATCTCACCCATTTCGTCGGAGGACCATTCGAAACGGTCCAGGAATTCATAAGCCGTCGGCTCCGCTTTCTTCAGGCCTTTGCGGGCGACGGTGTGGATTTCCTCCGCTTCGCCGTATACCTTCTTCGGATCTTCGAGATACTTCAGGTCATATTTGGAGAACATCCAGTGGGGCGTCCAGCCCGTGATGATGATCGGCTTCTTGTTCTTGATGTCTTTGGCCAGCGTAGCCGTCATGGCCGCGCCGGAGCCCTCGATCAGCTTCCAGTCGGAAAGGCCGTATTCCTCGATGGCTTTATTCGTTGCTTTCATGATGCCGGCACCGGGATCAATCCCGATGATTTCATGCTTTACCTGTTTGCCGAAGGATTCGGCGCTGCCGCTTCCGTTCTGCGCTTGGTCATCGCTCGCGCTGCTGCTTGAGTTGCAGGCTGAGAGCATTAATACACCTGCGAGTCCGAGTAACGACATCCATTTCGCTTGCTTTTTCATTTGATCTACCCCTTTTTTTTCAAAGATATAAGAAAGAATAAAGCTTCAAAGACCTGGGCTCCCGATAACGTACGAAAAACTTGAGCTATTCGCGGTCCGTCTTCCTGGAAGTGCGTCGGTTCGCGGTTTTCTTATTGGATTTGAAGAATGCTTGCGTAAACCGGTCAAGTACAATGGCCAGAATGACTACAACCAGTCCGGCCTCGAAACCCTTGCCGATTTGGAGCTGGGTCACCGCGCGATATACTTCCGCGCCGATGCCCTGCGCGCCGATCATCGATGCGATAACGACCATGGACAGCGAGAGCATGATCGTCTGGTTCACACCGGCCATCAGGGTAGGCAGCGCCAGTGGCAGCTGAACCTTAAAGAGCTTCTGTCCTGATGTGGAGCCGAAAGCATCCGCCGCTTCCGTCAGCTCGCCGGATACCTGCTGAATGCCCAGCAAGGTCAGGCGGATTGTCGGCGGAATTGCAAAAATCACGGACGCAATGACGCCCGGCACGACGCCGAGACTAAAGAAGGTGACGGCAGGCAGCAGGTAGACGAACGCCGGCATCGTCTGCATGAAGTCAAGCAGCGGCGTGATGATCCGTGAAGCGCCCTTGCTGTATGCGCACCAGATGCCCAGCGGAATGCCAAGCACGACCGAAATCAAGGCTGAGGTAATGACAAGGCTGAGCGTATCCATCGTTTGGGACCAGTAGCCCAGGTTGTAAATGACCAGGAAGCCGATGACCGAGAACAGGGTCAATGACCAGCGCCCGACTAGGAAAGCCAGAACGCCGAGAATGACGACAAATACGAACGGATGAGGCAGCATGAAGATCCAGGTAAAGCCTTTGACGATACCTTCGATGGCCGCGCCGATCCAGTCAAACAATAAGGTCAGATGATCTTCCATCCAGCCGACGAGCGTTTCAACCCATTCATCCAGCGGTATTTTCGGCATCCGGAATCACCTCCTTCGTGTTGTTCTCCCCCGCCAGAGCGCCTAGCACGGCTCCGCGGACGATGACACCGAGCAGACGGTTCTGGTCATCCACGACAGCCAGCGGCACTTTGGCCAGGCTGGTCATTTCGAACAGCTCATTGATGACGACCTCTGGATGCACCCGCGGACCGTCCGTAATGAGGATATCGCCAAGCGATTGGCCGCTGCGCATGGCAGCGGAGGCATCCTCGGCCGTAATGACGCCGAGCAGGCGCTTGGTACGGTCTACGACGAACAGATTGGAGATGGCGCGCTCACGCATGAGCTCGAGCGCCACGCGCGGACCGCGGTCGGCCATGATCGTCTCGGGACGGCGCATGACGTGGGAAGCGGTCAGCACCTTGGACAGGTCGACGTCTTCAACGAAGCGCTCCACGTAAGCGTTGGCCGGCTGCGTCAGGATTTCCTCCGGCGTTCCGACCTGGACAACGGCGCCGTCTTTCATTAAAGCGATGCGGTCGCCGATCCGAAGCGCCTCGTCCAGATCATGCGTGATGAAGATGATTGTTTTCTTCATCTTCTCCTGCAGATCGAGCAGCTCATCCTGCATATCCCGCCGGATCAGGGGATCCAGCGCGCTGAATGCTTCGTCCATGAGCAGGATTTCGGGATCGTTTGCCAGCGCCCGGGCGAGGCCGACGCGCTGCTGCATTCCGCCGCTCAGCTCATCCGGGCGTTTATCTTCCCAGCCCTTCAGTCCGACCAGCTCCAGCGATTGCTTTGCTTTCTCCTTGCGCATCCGCTTTTCTTTTTTCTGTATTTCGAGGCCGTATTCCACGTTTTCGAGCACGGTACGGTGCGGAAACAGCGCGAATTTCTGGAAGACCATGCTGATGGTCTGGCGGCGCACGGTGCGCAGCTGCTCTTTATTCATTTTCATCAGATCCTTGCCATGAACGAGGATTTCTCCGGACGTAGGCTCGATCAGCCGGTTCAGCATCCGCACAAGCGTTGATTTGCCGCTGCCTGACAGCCCCATGATGACGAATATTTCGCCTTCCTCAATGGAGAGGCTGACACGGTTCACACCGACCGTAACGGATTTTTCCTTTGCTACTTTTTCTTTGGTCCAACCTTGATCGAGCAGCTTCACGCATTCTTCCGCATGAGGCCCGAACAATTTGCTTACCTTTTGAAGCTGTAAGATGGACAAGATCAATCCCCCCTTAAAAGCCTTTCAATATGAATCTTACCGACATACCCCTTATGTTCTTTCGTACTCTGGTTGAATCATGAACCGGCGTATAAGCAACGTGTAACAGTGTAACAAACTAATAATATCGTATCAAACGTTTTAACAGTATGTAAAGAACGTACAGTAAAAACTGTACAAAGTAATTCTCTGGATTGCTGCATGATGCTCCACATTCCTGCTTCTGCGGCTTCTTTACTTTTAAAAGTGGTTTTTCTACAATAGACCAAGAAGGTTGTTGCCTCAGAATTCTTCCCAGACAAGAACTTGGGTTGCGGAAGACCTGCGAGAGAATGGCTGAACATAAGGAGGTTGCAAGCATGGGCTTGGACCCGGGTAAAGAAGAACAGAACGCTGCGCTCCAAAAAATGCGCAAGCGCGTCATAGAAACGATTGGGCGAAACATGGACTTATACGGCATCTCCTTATCCACGGGGCATCTCTATGGCCTGCTGTATTTTGCAGACAAGCCGATGACACTTGATGAGATGGGCAGCGAAATGAAGATGAGCAAGACCAGCATGAGCACGGGCGTACGCACGCTGCTGGATCTGAAAATGGTTAACAAGGTATGGGAAAAGGGCTCGCGCAAGGATTTGTACGAGGTGGAGTATGACTGGTACCAGACCTTCACGGACTTTTTTGACATCAAATGGCGCAAATCCGTGGAAACGAACATTATGGTTTTACGCAAATCCATGGAAGAGATCGATAAATTGGAAAAAGAACATGCGGAAGATCCCGACATGGTGGACCTGCTCCGGAAGGACAAGGCTAAACTTCGGGATGCCTATGCGTATTATGAGTGGCTCGACCGGCTGATCGACACCTTTGAGAATGGCGACATTTACAAACTGGTGCCAAAGGAACCGCCGGCCGAAATCTAACGTTAGACCGGAATGCGAAATACCGCATTCCGGTCTTTTTCTATCCAAGGATGGAAGCGGTCTTGCAACTGAAACCTTTGCGATTCGGTGCACGTCAAGAAGAAGAGACGAGAAGCAAGGGGGAACTCGAATGAAATCTGCAGGATGGATGATCGTGCTGCTGTTGATCCTACTTACCGGATGTTCCGCAGGGCAGGAAACGGCGATTCATGAAGCACAGCCGGAAACGCCACAGACAATGGAAGAATCCATGGAAACGGCTCAACCCGGTATAAGCGCGGATGTGGTCGATAAGCACGGCATGGTGGACCATATCGAGCTGCTGGACGCCTTCGTGGATAACCCTCAGGGGACGCAGCGGCTAATTCGTTACACGATCGAGGGCGATCCGATTTATTATGATTTGACGCGCGCAAACGGAAAGGTCAAGCTGAGCGTGGACACGACGGAGGACAAATTTGGTAAAGGGGAAGTCAGGACGTATTCATGCGATTCGTTGATACGCGAGGAAACGGATACGCAAATCCGGTATGCGCTAACGGGCTGTGAAGGGCATTCGGAGAATATGGAGCTGATTCATGTTCCTTTTGATGTGAGCCAGCAGGACCGTTTTGAATTTGTGCTCAAATACGGGCCGGGTCTGACGAATGAAATCAACACGGTAGATCATAAGCTGCAGAGAGACCTCGGGAATGACCGGATGATGCATGTCAGCGATTTTGGCATACCGGAAAAGGACCGTCAGAACATATATCGTGAGCTTGTGCTTGCCGCATACCTGAATGAAAAGAAGCTTTCTTCCGTATGCAAGCAGCAGGAAGGGGAGCGTTATGACCTGAAGGTACTCATTAATGGCGGGGAGCGCCATTTTCAGTGGAGCTCATGCGATACGGGAGCGGATGGCCGGCAGATGACGGCTGTCGTGGAGAAGGTGATCGCAATCGTCGAGAGCGGCTCGATGGATCGGTTATAGCCAAAAACAATGGTGGAACAGCAGCGGCAGCCGTTTGAAATACTCAGGGAGAGCGCCTTCGGGGGCTCTTATTTTTCGTCTATTCATAGGCGAAGGAGGGACCTTTCCGGTATAGTAGAGCTATATAACCTAACAGGATAGGCGGGGATTGGCATGGCTTCAAGCATACTGCTGGTGGAAGATGACCACGCGATCGGCGAAATGATAGAGAGCTACTTGACGATGGAAGGCTTTGACGTCGTGCATGCGAAGGATGGCGAGGAAGCGCTGGAGCGCTTCGGGCAGCGTGAATACGATTTGGTGCTGCTGGATCTGATGCTGCCGAAGCTTGGCGGCATGGACTTCTTGAAGGAAATCCGGAAGAAGAGCCATGTACCGGTGCTGATCGTATCGGCGAAGGACGGTGAAGTGGACAAGGCGCTGGGACTTGGCTTCGGGGCAGACGATTATATCACGAAGCCATTTTCGATGATTGAGCTGACGGCGAGGGTGAAGGCAGCCATTCGCCGCGCCACGGCCTATGTGGGATCGCAGCCCGCACAGCAGAGCCGGATCGCCAAGGTACATGAGCTGGAGCTTGATCTGGACCATCTGTCTGTAACGAAGAACGGCGAGGAAATCAAGCTGACGGCCAAAGAGCTGCAAATTTTGCAGCTGTTCATGACGAACCCGAAGAAGGTGTTCACGAAGCAGCATATTTTTAACTCGGTCTGGAACGACGCGTATTACGGCGACGAAAACGTCATTAACGTGCATATGAGCCGGCTGCGCGAGAAGATCGAGGATAATCCGTCCGAGCCGCAGTACATCAAGACGTTGTGGGGTATTGGCTACCGATTGGGGGAATTTTGACGTGCTGTTCGTCCTGCTCGCGATCATCGTCCTGCTGGCGCTGCTGAACGTTCTGCAGTGGGTCACCCGCCGCAAAAGGACGAAGCAGCTGAGCTATATCATCAACAAGCTGCATGCGATCATAGACTCTTCCTCGCAGGAGCAGCTGCTGCTGTTTACGGAGGATGCGGAGTACCGCAGGCTGCTGATCGTCATCAACCGCCTGCTGGAGCAAAACCGGCAGTCCGAAACGGGCTTCACGCGCACGGAGCTCGCGATGCGCAAGATGCTGGCGAATATCTCGCATGATTTGAAGACGCCGCTGACCGTGGTGCTTGGAACCATCGAAACGATGAACCGGCAGCCGGATTTGCCAAAAGCCGAAAGGGAGCGCCTCATGGGCAGGGTGCATGCCAAAGCCGTCGAAATTGTCGAGCTGATCAACCGGTTCTTCGACCTCGCGAAGCTGGAATCGGGGGATAAAGAGCTGCCGCTTACCCGCATACCGATGAACGAAATTTGCCGGAAAAACATGCTGGCCTATTATGATTTGATTGAATCGGAAGGATTGACCGCGGATATTGATATCCCGGATGTGCCGCTGTATGCCTGGGGCAACGAAGAGGCTATCGACAGGGTCCTGAACAACGTGCTGAGCAATGCCATCCGCTACGGAGCAGGGGGCGGGGTGATCGGCATGAGGCTGCGTGAAGCCCAAGAATGGATTTGGATCGACATTTGGGACAAGGGCAAAGGCATCAATGAACAGGAGCAGGCGCTTATTTTCGAACGGATGTATACGCTGGAGGATTCGAGGAACAAGAGCTTTCAGGGAAGCGGCCTCGGCTTGACGATCACGAAACGGCTGGTCGAGCTGATGGACGGGGAGATCCGGGTGGAGAGCAGGCCGCATGAGCTCACCGTGTTCACGATTGCGCTGAAGCGGCTGTCCTGACATCAGGCTGCAGCTTTCGGTTACCTAGGAAGGAGCGATGCATGTGAAATCGCGCTTGTTCATCGCTCCCATCTCTTAAGAAATTCGTAAGAATTGCGCAAGAAATGCGAAATGGTCGGCGGATATACTGGGTTTAAGCAAGAACGAGAGGAGCAAGGGAACGTATGAGCTATATCGTCAGTACCCGCCACGTTAGCAAAGTATATAAAGGCAAAGAGGTTGTTTCGGACGTCAGCCTGAATATCGAGCAGGGGCAGATCTATGGACTGCTGGGCCCGAACGGCGCCGGCAAAACGACCTTGATGAAAATGATGCTGAACCTGATTAAGCCGACCAGCGGCGAAATTGAGATGTTCGGGGAAAAGCTGATGCCCGGGTCGGTGGAAATGTTCAAACGCATCGGCAGCATCATCGAGTATCCGATCTTTTACGAGAAAATGACCGCCAAGGAAAATCTGGAGCTGCACGGCGAATATATGGGTTTTTACAATAAGCATGCGATACGGGAGGCGCTGGAACTGGTGCAGCTGACCTCCATCGACAACAAGGCGGTTGGCGAGTTTTCGCTCGGGATGAAGCAGCGGCTCGGCATGGCCCGCGCGATCATGACGCGGCCCGAGCTGCTGATCCTGGATGAACCGATTAACGGCCTCGACCCCGTAGGCATTAAGGAATTCCGCAGTCTGATGCGCATGCTGAGCAAGGAATACCGGATGACCCTGCTCGTGTCGAGCCATCTGCTGAGCGAGATCGAGCAGGTGGCGGATACGATCGGCATCCTGCAGGGAGGAAGATTCATCCGCGAGGTGTCGTTGAATGATATGCGCAGCGAACATACCGATTATATCGAAATCGTGACGCGGCACTGCAAAAAGGCTGCTTTTGTCCTTGAAAACGAGCTTGGCGTCAGCAATTTCAAAATCATTGGCGATTCCGTGCTCCGCATCTATGAGTCGCGCTGGACCCAGCAGGAGTTGACAAAAGCCCTGGTGCTCAATGATGTTGAGATTGAAGCGCTCAACCACAAGCACACGTCGCTCGAGGAATTCTTCCTGCAGCAGATTGGCGGAGGTGAGAAGCATGCTTAAGCTGATTCAACTGGAGATCAAGAAACAGAAGCTCGGATGGTACGTCCGGGGAGCCATCATTGCGATCATCATCGTCTCTTTCTTCATGTGGCTTATGCCTTATGCTGAGGATGAAGGTAAAATTGCATTTGCCAGCTATGCGGAGGCCTTATCGATGGCCGGGCTTATCGTCCGGGCGGTATTCACTGTGTTTGCCTCGGTGCTGCTCAGCAGATTCATCATCGATGAATATAGGAACAAAACCGTAAGCGTCATGTTTACGTACCCGGTCGAGCGCAAAAAGCTGATTATGGCGAAATTGCTGCTGATTCTTTCCTTGACTTTCATCACGATGTTCGTCGGAACGTTTGTTGTCGTCCTGGCATTTCTGGCCATAAACAGCAATTTCCACTTCCTTCCGGGTAAGCCGGACGGGTCCGTTCTTCTGCATACGAGCATTCAGCTCTTCATCCAGACGCTGTCCGCGGCAGGGATCAGCTTAATCCCCTTATATTTCGGGATGCGCAAAAAGTCGGTGTCGGCAACCATTGTATCCTCTGTCATCATCATAGTACTGCTCAGCGCCAACAGCCCGGGATTCTCGCTCAGCTCGAATGTAATAATCCCTTTAATTTTTGGTGTGATCGGTTTTGCGATTGCTTATCTATCATTACGCAATATCGATAAAACCGATATTGTCTGATTCCATTCAAAAAGCACCTTTCATGGCATGAATGCCGGAGAAGGTGCTTTTTTGGCGCAGCGTCGTCTTGCCCGCTATAGCGTTGCCCGCGCAGAATGCAAAAGGAATCCGGCAGGGGAATGTGACCATTGCCGGATTCTTACTCGCTTACAGCACCGGATTTCTTACACACTCACTGCGCCGGATTCGGAGGCGTCGGCACAGCCGGCTCGCCGCCTCGCCCCAGCCTGCGGCTTGCCGTTTCACGGCGTCCCGTTGCCGGAACATGGCTCGTGGCTTTGGCGAGACCGAATACCGGCATGTTATTGTACACGGACTCATAATTGCCTTTCGGAATGATGTAGGTTTCATGAAAGATGCCGACCGTCCCGTCGGTTCCGATTTTACGGTTGAAATCCCTCCAGGCTTTGAGGTGCTTCTGGCCTTTCCGCGCGTAGTGCTCCAGCTGCTCGAAGGAATCCCAGTACTGAATAATGCAGGTCCTCCGCAATGAGAAGTGCATATGGCCGTCTTTGAATCCCAGCTCGCGGTTCATGTACAGCTCCCGGATCATGCCGGGCATGGACAGGAAGACAGGAAGCCAGCGGTGGACCGCCCAGAAGCGGTTGATCCGCATTCCGATAACGAATACCACAAACGAGTCCTCCGTATGCGCCGTATAACGGCCGGGTACCACCTTTTCCATAAAAACAGCTCCTTTTAATAGAGTCATTGTTCAATCAGCTTCAGATGGGTTTCGTAAAAGGCCATGACGTCCTTGGATCCGTACAGGCGGGAGGTGAGGAATCCGCCGTAAAACGTACTGAACAGGAACGGAACGGCGGCGTCGACCGTAATTCCGACCTTTAACCGGCCATCTTCCTGCGCTTCCTCCATACATCGGGTGAATAAGGCGAACATGTTGGGGCTCTGAGCCCCCGCCTCCTCATGATCGGGGAACAAGAGTATGACCTCGGCTTCGCTCAGCACCGGCATGTCGCAGTGCATGTTCATCTCGGACAAAAAGGCGATGAGACTCGGCATGACGCCTTCATTCGTGCGCGTGTCATCAGCAATTTGCCGCAGAATAAGCCGCATCGCATCGAAGCCGCGCAAGTCCTGTTCCCCAATCTCGATGATGCGCCGGGTCAGCCATACCCGCATGTAGTAGACGAGCAGATCCTCCTTCTTGCCGAAAAATTTAAAAAAGGTTACGCGGGAGATGCCGGCTGTCCGGCAGATATCGTCCAGCAGTACGTCTTTGAACATCCGGCCCGCGGTGAAGGAGAGGCCGGCTTCGTACAAGGCGATTTTCGTTTTGGCTTTTTTCAATTCTCTTAGTGGAATTTCATTGATGTTCATTGTTTACGGCTCCATTCGTTAACTTATGTTAATAAATTAACCTAAGTTAATTTATTTTGTCAAGATAAAGTAAATGAACCTGAAGCTGCGGCAAACGCCTCAAAAAGTTGTAAAAAAGTTCAACCTTATGCATTCAAGAATTCAAAATTATACTTAATTCATGAAAGCGGATACAGAAGCTGACACAGCATGTCAAACAAACTAGAAGCAAAGGATTTGATGAGCATGAGAATGATCTACCTGGACATCGATTCCCTGCGGCCGGATCATATGAGCTGCTACGGGTATCACCGTCAGACAACCCCGAATCTCGACCGGATCGCGGCGGAAGGGATGCGGTTCGACAGCTGCTATACCGTATCTTCCCCGTGCGTTCCGTCGCGTGCAAGCTTTATGTCCGGGCGCTTCGGCGTCAATCACGGCGCCCTGACCCATTGGGGACCCGGCTGCGAATTTCAGTATCCTGAAGGGGACGGGCACAGCGAACGCATTCCTTTCTTTACGCGTTACCTGCGCAAGGCAGGCATCAAGACGGTCACGTTCTCGACGTTCGGTGACCGCCATCACGCCTGGTGGTATTTTGCCGGGTGGAATGAGGTACATACCCATACGCTCAAGGAAGGGAATGAGAATGCCGACGAGGTGAACGCTGCCGTTATCCCTTGGCTTAAGGCCCATGGCAAGGAGGATAACTACTTCCTGCACATTCAGTACTGGGACCCGCACAGTTTTTACACGTATCCGAAATCGTACATGGAGCAGTGGAAGGATTCTCCTGTTCAGGCGTTCCCGGATGAGGCACAGATTGCCGCGCAGCAGCAGGACACCTTCCCGCGTTCAGCGCCGTTCCTGCATTGGGGCGACCGCTATCCGGAAACGATGCCAGGGGCGATTCGCAGCCGAGCCGACTTCAAGCATTTGATCGACGGTTATGACGGAGCGGTGTCGTACATGGATTCATTCGTGGGGGAGCTGCTTGATACGCTCCGGGAACTCGGCATCGAAGACGAGGTCTGCTTCGTCGTCAGCGCGGACCATGCGGAATCGATGGGCGAACAGGGCATCTATGTGGAGCATCCATGCGCGACGGAGGCGGTGCATCACATTCCGCTGATCATCAAGGCTCCAGGCATTGCGAAGGCGGGCGGAACTTATGACGGATTCCTCTATAACGTGGATGCCATCGCGACCATTACGGAAATGGCCGGGCTGCCGGTTCCAAGCGGATGGGACGGAAAGTCGTATATGCAGGCGCTGAAGGGCGAGCCGGTGGAAGGCCGGGATTACCTGGTTATGGAGCATGCCCTGTATACATGCCAGCGCTCGGTCCGGGATGACCGTTGGTTCTTTTTAAGGACTTATCACACCGGGCTCTACGATTTCGAAGAAGTGATTCTGTACGATATGTTGCAGGATCCCCATCAGACGCGGAACGTGGCCGGGGAGCACCCGGAAATCGTGAGCCTGATGGAGCACCGGATCGCGAAATGGCTGCAGGAGCAGATGAACAAACCGGGTTATAAGGCAGATCCGATGCAAAAGGTGATTGAGACGGGGCCTTATAAATATTTAACGGAAGAGGATTGGGTGAACCGGCTGCGCAGCAAAGGACATGACGAGGCAGCCGCGAAGCTTCTCGGCCGGCACGCAGATGAGGGAATGACACCCGCATATGAATTCTAAACGCAGCAGGAAAAAGGAGGGTAACAGCATGAATGCAAGTCGCGTATCTGCAAAACTCATTACGCCAATCTCGGTCATTTGCGGGATATTGATATGGTATGCTTTATCCAAAATACCGAGCGTCGGCGCCATCATCACAGATCCGATCCGTATCGCCAAAACGTTGTGGGCCGAAGCCAAAGCAGGCAATCTCTGGACGAACATATCGGCCAGCATGCTACGAGTGCTTGGCGGCTTCGCGCTTGGACTCGTGGTCGCCATTCCCGTTGCCTTCGTGATGGGCTGGTATAAAAACATCCGGGCGATCATTGAGCCTTGGATTCAGTTTTTCCGGACCATTCCGCCGATTGCGCTGATACCACTGGTCATCGTTTCGCAAGGCATCGGGGAGTCGGCCAAGATTGCCGTCATTTTCATCGCGACGTTTCTGGTGATGGTCATTTCCATCTTCCAAGGGGTGCGCAATGTCGATCCGACGCTGATCAAGGCGGCGAGGGTACTGGGTGCGAGCGACCGCCACATCTTCTTCGAAGTGGTTGTACCGGCTTCGTTTCCTTACATCCTGGTCGGCGTGCGCCTGGGTCTGGCCAGCGCCTGGACCACCTTGGTCGCAGCTGAGATGACGGGAGCGAACAAGGGACTCGGCAACATGGTCATGGAAGCCAGTCTGTACTTCCGGATGGATCTGGTCATTATGGGGATATTCGTCATCGGCGTGATCGGCCTTGCCATGGACAAAGGCGTACTTTATCTCGAAAGGAGACTGACAGGATGGCAGGAACTGCGACAATCTTAACACCGGCACAGCCCAAACTGGAGCAGCCCAAGATCAAAATCGAGAATTTGCGCAAAACGTATCCGGTTCGAAGCGGCGAGGTCATTGCGCTGAATGATGCGAATCTCGACATCATGCCGAACGAATTCATCAGCGTGGTCGGTCCGAGCGGCTGCGGCAAGACAACCCTCCTGAACATCATTGCCGGTCTGGAGCAGGCGACCTCGGGCAAAGTGGAGGTGGACGGGCAAATCGTGACGGGACCGGGAAAGGACAGGGGCGTTGTGTTTCAGCAGTATGCGTTGTTCCCATGGAAAACGGTCCTCAAAAACATCGAATTCGGCCTCAAGCTGCGGGGTTACAGCAAAGCCGAACGGCGCGAAAAGGCGGAGCAGTACCTGGAGTACGTAAACCTGAAGGACTTCGCCCATGCCTATCCGAAGGAGCTGTCCGGGGGGATGAAGCAGCGGGTCGCGATTGCGCGGGCCTATGCGGTCCAGCCGGAGGTGCTGCTGATGGATGAGCCTTTCGGGGCGCTGGACGCCCAGACGCGGGCCCAGCTGCAGGAGGATCTGCTCAAGACATGGCAGACGGAGAAGAAAACCTGCTTCTTCATTACCCATGACGTTGAGGAGGCGGTCATTCTCGGGCAGCGCGTCGTGATTATGAGCGCAAGGCCGGGACGAATCAAAGAAATTATCGACGTGGATATTCCGTATCCGCGGGATCAAACGACCAAGATGGATCCGAAATTCATCGAGATCAAGAACGAAATTTGGGCGAAGGTGTACAAGGAGTATCTGGAAGTACAAAAATAAGGAAAAATATAAGGGGGAAGAATATGAAAACTAATGCCAAGAAGGGCTTTCGTGCTTCGCTTCTGTTATCCGTACTGATGTGTTTAACGCTGATGGTAAGCGCCTGCGGCGCAGGCTCCGGCAGCAAAACGACGGCAGAGGAACCCGCTGCCCCAACGACCAAACAGGAGGAGCCGAAAGAAACGCAGGCTGAGGCTCCGAAATCGCCCGTAAAGATCAACGTCGGCTATATTCCCGATCTGAACGGCGCGGCGCCGATCGTGGTCGCGGAGGAGAAAGGCTTCTTTAAAGACGCAGGTTTGAACGTTAATGCCGTTAAATTCCTGAGCGGCCCGCCTGAATTCCAGGCGATGGCTTCCGGGGACCTGGATATCGCCTATATCGGACCGGGAGCGACCTTCCTGGCAGCCCAAGGCCAAGGGAAAATTATCGCACTGGCGAGCCTGGGCTTCGGCGACATGGTATATGCGACCAAAAAGTCCGGCATACAGGAATGGAAGGATCTGAAAGGCAAAACCGTCGGCGTCCCTAAAGGCACCTCCGGCGAGATGATCTTGAACCTGGGACTCGAAAAGGGCGGCCTCAAGCCTTCCGACGTCAATATCGTCAATATTGACGTGGCCGGTGCGGTTTCCGCTTTCGTCGCGAACAAGGTGGACGCGGTGGCGATCTGGTCGCCGTACACGAAGGAAATCGAGAAACAGCTGGGCAAGGACAACATCGTGAAGCTGGGTGACAACCGGACGTTCTATCCCGACTACGTTTTCCCGGCAAGCTGGGTCGTGAATCCGAAGTTCCTGGAGGAGAAGCCGGAGGTTGTGCAGCAGTTCCTGGAAGCATGGGTCAAAGCCAACGACTACAAAATCAAAAACGTGGACGAGACGATTACCCTGACCTCCAAATATACGCAAGTTCCGGAGGATTCGCTGAAGGAACAGTTTGAAACGATGGAATGGATCGATTCCGCCAAAATTGCAGGCTACATGAAGGACGGCACTACGGTGAAATGGTTCGAGAATTTGGAGAAAATGTTCGTGGCGAACGGCAAGATGGCAGAAGTCGTGCCGGGCGACAAATTCATCGCCACGGAACCATTCGTGAAAGCGCAGGAAGCTGCCGGCGGAAATTAAGGTTCGCCGCGCACCTGGTGGATCAAGTGAATGATATTCAGCTCGCGGAGCAGGGAGATCACCTCCTTGCTCCGTTTTTTGTTGAATTTTTTCAGGATGACGTTGATCTGCGATTTGATGGTTGAAATCTCGACCTGACGCTGCCTGGCGATTTCGGAAATCTTATAGTCATCATACAGCAGTTGAATGATCTCCAGCTCGCTTGGCGTTAATTGGGACAGGATCAGGGTCGCCTGAAACAGGTTCTCCTGATTTTTGCGGATGCGGGTGAATTCGCTTTTGATCTTGTTCGTAATTTCCGGATGCATGTGTGACACGCCCTCGTATGCACTGCGTACGCGTTGGACGATTTCCTGATCCGGCCGCGTCTTGAGGACGTAATCGACCGCTCCAGTCTCGAAGGCGCTGAAGATGGTCTCGTCGTCCTCATGAACCGTCAGGAAGACGATCCGGGTCTGCGGGAATTCCTCCAAAATTCGCTGTGCATGAATGATCCCGTCATGCCGGACGTCCATTTCGATGTCCATCAGCACGACATCCGCGAGGATGGAGCGCATCAGCTGCAGCGCCATTTTGCCGCTTGCGGCCTGGCCGACGATGGAGATATCCTCATGCTTGCTCAGGACGGAGCAGAAATGCTCGCGAAGTACGTCCAGATCCTCAGCAACCAGGACACGGATGGGAGTGTTTTTCATCGTTCATTCCTCCTCAGGCGGTTTGTTTTCGATAGATCGGCAGGACAATCTGGAAGGTGCTTCCGAAGCCCGGCTTGCTCTCGACGTGGATTCTTCCGTCATGGCCATGCACGATCTGCTTGGCGTAGGATAGACCGACGCCCCAGTTGCGCGTCGTATTTTTGCTTGTGACAAACGGGTCGAAGATCGCCTTCACCTGCTCCTTTTCCATGCCGCAGCCGTTGTCCGTTACGCTGATAATGTTGAAATTGCCCTCCGGATACGAATGGATCTCAATCGTGCCGTGCTTTTCCTGTGGTATGGCCTCTGCCGCATTGGTCAGAATATTGTAAATCGCCTCGGACAAATGGGCCTTGTCAGCAAGCACGGTGATTCCTTCATTCTCGAACCGGATATGGACCTCAAGCGGTCTTGATCCGGGATCGAACCGGCTCAGCACGTCGTCCATCAGCTCGTGCACGGGTACGGAACGCAGCAGCAGATGGGTGGTTTTGATGGAACGGTACAGCTGATCCAATCGCTCAAGCGTCTCGTGTACGACCGTCTCGGCCCTATCCAGGGGCTCTTTTCCGCTCCCTTGCGGGGACGGCGCATTCTGCTTCGCCTGATTCAGAAGCACCTGGATGATCAACAGCTGGTTTTTGATGCCATGCGTGAACACCTTGATGCCCATATCCGCCGTTTTCAGCTTGCGCTCCAGCAGCAGCGTTTCCTCGCCCATTTTCTTCTCAATATCGGTATAGCGCCAGATCGAGAAGAGGCTGATGCCGGATAGTACGCCCGTAATGCCGATGCCGAGATACCATTCGAACAAGGTCAGCGGCGGATTGAAGTTGGAGAAGTCCGAGTACAGCACATAGTAGGTACGCACGTCCGTGACCTGCATCGGCCCCATAAACCCGAGATAAAAATAAAACAGCACGAGCGCAAAGACGCCGTAGAGAATATGCTTGATCTGCTTCTTCAGCCACGGAATCGTGATATGGGAATAGTAGTAAAGGATGAGCGAAGTCGCATAGAGTGCCGAAACGACAAGCCAGCCGCGCGTGATGAAGCTGATGACATATGTGCTTTTCGGACTGAGCAGGCTCAGCATCGGCTTATAGATCACGGGATCGTAAAAAATAATGTTGATCAGAGGTAAAACGGCATGTAACGCCAGCACGAGAATGCGGTGCTTCATTTGGTTGTTGTAGAAGAGCGATAGGGAAAGGCCGATAAAACCGAAGATAAACAGCGATCTGCCGATCGTGATCATCCGGCTGACGCCGTCGATGCTGATCGGAGAATGAAGCAGCATGTTGCGGATCGTATCATTGAAGAAAAGAACGATATTGACGCGGTAATAGAATCCGCCGTATTTGGCAATGAACAGCACGAGCCCGGACATGCTGAGAAACCAGCCGAGCAGGATGATCAGCATCCAGTAGACGGACGGGTTACGGGCCTTGGCGATAAACATGATGATCATGGCCGACATCAGGAGGATCAGTAGAATGGTCATCTGCAGCGCTCCTTTGGAGGGGTTTATTCAAGCTAGGGTTTGTAGTAGCGGGTCGGTGCGGTTCCGAAGTAGCGGTGAAACGCCCGTGAGAACGACGGGGTATCCGAATACCCCAGGCTGAGTGCTGTCTCAAGCACGGAATGTCCCTGTCTTAGCATGAGCAGTGCTTTATCCATTTTGAGTCTCTTCAAGTAGAGGGTTGGCGTCGAGCCGACGCGTTCCGTGAACATTTTGGAAAAATAGGAGCGGTGCACCCCCACGTATGCCGCAGCATCCTGAACGGTAATATCTTCGGTATAGTGGGTATCCATGAAATTCTTGCTGTCCTCGATCCATTGGTCCGGTTTGGTCGGGATGCCCTTCTCCGGCTCCGCGGGCAGCAGCTGGCTGAGAAGCCGGTGTAGCAGGATGGAGCGGTTTAGCCTGTCAGCAGCGGAATTGCCGGGTCCGGAATGCAGCAGCTGCTCGAAGGTGAGCAGGAACTCCCTCGTCACTTTTTGGCGGGCAAAAGGCAGGGAGGCGCAAAGCGGGATGGAACCGAGAATGAACTCAGCCTGCTTGCCTTGAAAAGCGATCCAGCCCATGCGCAGCTTGTCCGGACACGGATGGATGCGGTAGGTGTAGGTGCGTTCGGGAAACAGGCAGAATGCATCGCCTTTTTGGAGAACGGCCGTCTGATGCCCATCATGCAGCTTTATGGCTCCTGACTTTACAAAATGCAAACTGTAATAGGCAACCATGCGCGGGCCGGCGTGATAATCCGGCTTTGCCTCGTTCATGCCCGCATGGAGAGGCCAAATTCCTCCGCATTTCTCAAACTCATCCGGATTGAATTGGGTAACGTGGTAATACTCCGAGGCCCGTTCCAGCAAGGATTGTATCCCCTTTCATTGTACATGAATTTCCCTGAATTGTATCATAAATACTGACAAAATGTTAAGGTTTTGCGACTGGCTGTCATTGTGGTTGGAACCTTATGGCCGCTAAGATTAGGATAAAAGAACTTAGCAAAGGATGATCATGAGATGGCCAAGCCCAACATTTTGCTGATTACAAGCGACCAACAGCATTGGAATACAATCGGTGCTTTCAATCCGGAAATATCGACGCCGCATCTGGACCGGATGGTGAGGGAAGGTACGACGTTCAGCAGAGCTTACTGTCCGAACCCGACCTGTACGCCATCGCGCTCCTCCATCATTACCGGCAAGTACCCGAGCCAGCATGGGGCATGGACCCTTGGCACCAAGCTTCCTGAAGAAGAAACGACGGTGGGGGAATTGCTCCAGAAGGAAGGCTACCGGACGGCGCTGGTGGGTAAAGCGCATTTTCAGCCTGTATTTACGCAGGAGCCCTATACATCGCTGGAGGGGCGGGATAAACTTCACGACTTCGCGTTTTGGCGGGAATTTAACGGCCCCTTTTATGGCTTTGAACATATCGAACTGCTGCGCAACCATACCAATGAATATTTGGTCGGCCAGCATTACGCGCTGTGGATGGAAGAGAAGGGCTGTGCGAATTGGCGCGACTATTACTCCGCTCCGACCGGCACGATGGATGAATCTGTACCATTTTCCTGGCCGATTCCCGAGAAGTTCCATTACAACACATGGATTGCCGAGCGTTCCAATGAACTGATGGAGGAATACAGCGGCAAGGATGAGCCGTTCATGCTGTGGGCCAGCTTCCCGGATCCGCATCCGCCTTACCTGGTTCCCGAGCCATGGGCAAGCATGTACGACCCGGAGCAGCTGACGTTGCCGCGGGCCGTGCCGGGCGAGCATGAGCATAATCCGCCGCATTTTCAGATGACGCAAGAGGCTGCTCCCGATTTTTCGTCCTATAAGGAGACCGGTTACGGCATTCATGGCTATCATACCCATCTCGGAATGACGGAAGAGGAGCACCGGAAGGCAGTGGCAACCTACTACGGCATGGTCAGCTATATGGATGACGCCATCGGCAGCATCCTGAACAAGCTGGATGCGCTTGGCATCGCAGACCATACGATCGTCGTGTTCACAACGGACCACGGTCATTTATTCGGACAGCACGGCATGATGCATAAGGGTGGATTCCATTACGAGGATTTGCTGCGGCTTCCTTTTATCGTGAGATATCCGGGGCATACTCCTGCGGGCGCGGTGAGTGGATCGATCCAGTCCCTCGTCGATTTGGCGCCGACCTTTTTGCATTTCGCGGGCGGGGCTGTGCCGCATGCCATGACGGGGATGGATCAGTCCGCCGTCTGGCTCGATCCGGAAAAGGCCGTCCGCGATCACGCGATATGCGAATTCCGTCATGAACCTACCACCATCCATCAGAAAACCTACGTCGGCCAGCGATACAAAATAACGGTCTATTACAACCAGACTTACGGCGAGCTCTTTGATCTGGAAGAAGACCCGCAGGAAATTCATAACTTATGGAACGATGAGGCCTACCAATCTTTGAAAATGGAGCTGCTGATGAAATACATTTGGGCAGAGCTCGGGAAAGAGTCCATGCCCATGCCGCGCGTCTCCCATGCATAACCGACTAAATCACAGTTAAAATGCCGCCTTCCGATTTCGGGAGGGCGGCATTTTCGTGCGGAAAAGGGAATTAAGAAATTCGTAAGAAAGAAGAAAGGGAAACGATAGGTTCATTTCTTACAATGTTGGCATGGAAGAGCGGTTCTCGAGCGTCTAACTAATAGACAGAAGTCCTGTTAAGCATAGGTCTTCTGCTGAAGACCAAATTCGAATAGAAAGATGTGACCAACATTGAATATGATATCTTCCGTTTCAAAAGCAAGTGCACAGTCGGTATGGATGGCCTGGGAGTCCGTATTTGACCAGATTACGAAACTGCGGAGCGCCTCGGTCCGGAAATACGGCATTTGTAAACTGGTGCTCCGGCGCCATCATGGAAAAAGCCTGGAGTGTCAAGACGGACATTCGATCCACGATGGCGACTGGATCGGGGAGCTGCATCTGGATAACCGTCAGGTGCTTAAGCTCTCCAAGGAGATTGGTCCCGACCGGGCTGCGCTCATGACCGCCCGCATGCTGCGGCGTTCCATGAAACAGATCAGTCTGGCTCTTCAAACGGAGGCTCAGCTGATGGAAGTCAAGGCACTGACAGGCATCACGCTTCTCCACCGGGGAATCATCCATGGGCTCGGCTTTGAGCTGCATCCGCTGGAATCCAAAGGATTTCGGGTGTTCTCCACGTATTACCTGCGGCTGCTGATGAGAGTTCTGCATCCGGTCGGCCGGGAGCGCACGAAGCAAAATACGGCTAAGCTGGTTCCGAGGATGCTCTTGATGACACGGGAGTCCTTGATGGAGCGGTATTCCGATAAGGAAAATACGGCATGATCCTGCTCATCAACAAGCTGCTGCTGCTGTTCGTTCTCGTCTACATGCTCATTCCCTTGGCTATCACGCGGATCGGCGGAATCGGCGTGACGCTGCGCGGCCGAACCGGGCGGAAGGTCGCGTTTACGTTCGACGACGGTCCCGACCCGGTGTATACGCCACGTCTGCTGGACCTGTTGAAGCGCAAAGGAATTAAAGCGACCTTCTTTGTTCTGGGCAGCAAGGCGGAAAGGCATCCCGAAATCATTAAGCGGATGCATGAAGAGGGTCATCTGATCGGCATTCATAACTATAAGCATCTTCCCAACTGGCTGATGAGCCCCCGGCGTATCCGGAGCCGGCATGTGAACCGGACTGCGGATATCATCGAGCGGATTACGAACGAGCGCCCGGTCTTCTACCGGCCGCCGTGGGGCATGCTGAACCTCGGTGACCTGTTCTTGCTTCGGAAGAATTTCCGCATTGTGCTGTGGTCGGTTATGGGCCATGATTGGGTAAAGGACCCAGGTTTGGAGCCCCTAAAGGAACGCATACTGAACCAGCTGGAGCCCGGAGCTATTATCCTGCTGCATGACAGCGGCGATACCATGGGAGCGGAGCGGGATGCGCCGGAGCTGATGCTAGAAAACCTCGAAGGAATTCTGGATGATGCGCGTCTGCAAGGCTATGAATGCATGAGGGTGGACGATCTGCTGTACAGAAGAAGGCAACCGCGAAGCTTGAGGAAAAGTCCATGCCCATATGAACAGGATCAGGAAGCTAATGCGACGTACCAAGGTACAATCTGATGAATGATTCAGGTTGTACCTTTTTATTTTGCCTATTTACAATTGGTAAAATACGGGTTATGATAAGGCCAGTTCATCGATCTAAATTATTAGATCGATTAATAAAAATAGAATGAACAATGATTATAGAACGGGATGACTCAAAGAATAGGGGGAGATTTCGAGTGGGAAACGAACCAAGCCAATCGATTGAAATTTCGGTGGAACAGGCTAAACTTCTGGGCAGCGCCCAGCGCATCAAGATTATCGGGGCTTTGGCAGATAATGCCAAAACCTCCAAGCAGGTGGCCGTGGAGCTGGGAGAATCGCCGGGCAGTACTCACTATCATATTCAGAAGCTGTACGACGGAGGCTTGATCGATTTGGTGGAGACGCGGACCGTCGGCGGCATCGTGGAGAAATACTATAAGGCCAAGGCGAAGTGGTTTGATACGCACGGGAAGCATCTGATCGATCCGGTTCTCGCGGATGATTACAAATCGGCTTCCAGTACGAGAATCAGCTTGAGATTGCAGCTTTCCCCAGAGGAGCGGGAGCAGATGACAAGCGAATTCAAGGCGCTGCTGGAGAAATGGGTAGCGATCTCATCCGGGTCCAAAGCGAAGAACAGTCAGGAATATGCCGTCGGCATCAACCTGGTTTCAACGAAAACGTCAAAATCATAACGGAACCCCGGTTCCTGTTCAAACGAGCATCACCATCACATCAGAATGGACGTGTGAAGAGATGGAGATTTTTAAGAATCGTAATTTCACGCTGCTCTTTATCGGACGGATCCTGACGAATATCGGCGACAGCCTGTATGCCGTTGCGGCGATGTGGCTGGTCTACAGCTTGGGCGGCTCGACGTTATATACCGGCATAGCCGGTTTTCTCTCGATCCTGCCCCGGATTATTCAGTTGTTCTCAGGCCCCATGATCGACAGGATTCCGCTGCGTGGACTTTTGGTTTACACCCAGTTGTTTCAGGCCTTGCTCCTGCTGGTCATTCCTGTCGCACACTACTTTCATTTTCTAACGGTCGGACTCGTGCTGGCGATCACTCCGATCTTAACGACATTGAATATGTGGTTTTATCCCGCCCAAATGTCCGCGCTTCCCAAAATTCTCGACAAGAATCAGCTGACGCAGGGCAACTCCCTGTTTTCCATTGCCTATCAAGGCATCGACGTTGCTTGCAACGCGATATCAGGCGCGCTAATCGTTCTGCTCGGCGCGGTCTCGCTTTACTTATGGAACTCGCTCGGATTTTTTATCGGCGCTATTTTATTTATGCAGCTCCGGATAAAGTCATCCCATAGTTCTCATAACAACGATACAACAACATCGAAGAAAGAGAACCTTAAATCCAAACGCCAAAGCTCTTTTACAAGTTATGTCATGGATATAAAGGAGGGCCTGAGGCTGATCTTTGCCACGCCGCTATCCCGCATTCAATTGGGCATTATCGTGGTCAATGCGGCAGGAGGGGCTACCTTCACGGTGATGCCTGCCTTTGCGAACAGCCTTGGAGGCGCGGGCGTGTACGGGATTTTGCTGATGGCCCAAGCCTCTGGAAGCCTGCTGGGTGCGGTGCTCGCACCTTATATGAAACTGGAACGGGTCCGACTCGGAACTATTTTCGCCGCAGCGTTCAGTTTGTCGGGTACGGCCTGGTGCCTGAGCATTTTCGGCCATTGGACCTGGCTGGTCATCCTGGTGTACGGATTGGCCTGGTTCCCCGGCGGCGTCACCAATGTCTTGATCAATACGGTGATCCAGAAAGGGGTACCGCAGCGGAATATGGGCACCGTATTCGCGGCCGCATCAAGCATCAGCAGCATTGCAATGCCGCTTGGGAGCCTGCTCGGCGGCTCTCTGGGCCTGATCGTCAGCAGCTCAGCCGTTATCGCGTGCGCCGGCGTGGCAGTTCTTGGCGTAGGCGTGTATTGGTTGCTGGATCCCGTCACGCGGAAGCTGCCGCCAACCAATGAAATAGATGAATCCTGGTTTGCACCGGCGAAGCGAAAGGAATCCGATGGGGGAGTTCAAAATAAAGTTAGTTTCTGATTCCGCGAATGACACATTCAAGCCTAGCTCAGTAACCGAAGAAGATCCGAGTTATTCCTGATTTATTACTTCTTGATCAATTAACTGTTTTAAATCATTGGATACAATGATTATGTCTTGGATTTTAAAATGATCCTCAGGGACATGATGGACTAATAGCATTTGTCCATTCCCTAAAGTGATCAGAGAATAGGATTTGAAATCCGCTCTAAAATCATTAATCTCCTTAAGTTTATCAAACAACTCTTTTGTAGCTTCTTCCTTAAGATGGTTTGAAAACAGAGATTGAAAAACTTCATATTCGTCTAAAGAAATGGATCTTTTTAAATCCATTGTTATCTCATTCGGCTCGGATTTATTATCTTTTGAACAAGCTGCAGTGATCAAGAGTAGAGTTGTTATGAGTAAAAACTTTATTTGTTTACTTTTCACGAATTCAACCCCTATCTATTTATAATTTCTAGATGGCATCCATAATTGTCTGAACCAATAACGTCCGGAAGCTGCAATTCGTTACGGCTGCAAACCAGGGAATTTACCTGACGATAATCCAATCGTAACACCCTAAGCGCTGACTTTATAGAATCCGCTTTACAGAACATCTGGTCGACAATAAGACTGTTAAGAAAGCTGTTTCGGCTGTTTTTTTGAATACGGTTGGCTTTGAAGCACGATACTGTGCTTGTATAGCCGGCTCCGGCTTGTCAGGCTAGTCTGCATAATGTGAACAAGTCCCTCATAGACATGTATCAATCAGTTAAAACATGTGCTAAAGGGGATGATGTCATGCGCCGGATGTCATGGGTTCTCGCCATGATCTTGTGCGTCACCGTCGTATTTGCCGGGTGCGGCAAAAAGGACGCTGCTTCCGTAGTCAAAGGTTTGAATAATGTTGCCGACACACTGCAAAGCAAGGAAGGGTCCTATAAAGGGACGGGGAAGATGACGCTCTATACGGGTGAGAAGCCGCAGGAATACAACGTTGAAGTCTGGTACCAAAACCCCGCCTATTACCGGATCAGCCTCACGAATGCCCAGAAGGATGTCACGCAAATCGTACTCAAGAACGACGACGGCGTGTTCGTGCTTACGCCAAGCCTGAACAAGAGCTTCCGCTTTAAAAGCGATTGGCCCGAAAATCAGGGACAGGTTTATCTGTACCAAACGCTGGTGCAAGGAATCCTGAGCGACAACACCCGCCAGTTTGCCACGGATAAGGACAGCTATGTGTTTGATGTCGCGGCCAACTATCACAGCCAATCCCTGGTACGGCAAAAAATTTGGCTGAACAAGGACAATTACGCGCCTAAACAGGTGCAGGTATCAGATGGCGAGGCGCATGTGATGGTCGAAGTGAAATTCACCGAGTTTAAGTTCGATGCCAAGTTCGATAAGGACTCCTTCGATATGAAGCGCAACATGACCGCGCTGGATGATCCGACCCTGGGGACGGTCATGCAGGTGGATGAGAACGGAAATCCGATTTCCGCAGATGAGCCGCAAGCGGAAGGCAGCACAGCCGCTGCCCAGAAAGAGCTCGGCGACTTCGGCATGATCACGCCGACCTATATGCCGGAAGGCGTGGAGGCCAAAGATACGAATAAAATGGAGGATAGTGCCAACCACACGGCGATCCTCCGTTATGACGGCACCTATCAATACACCATCATGGAATCGCGCTCGCAGGATATGGCGGTATCCGCGCTGGTATCCGGGCAGGTCGTGGATCTCGGATTCACGTCGGCCCTCCTGACTGAGGATGGTCAAAGAACGCTGACCTGGATGAACGAAGACGGCATCGAGTTCCGGATTACAAGCGCCAACCTGCCTCTTGACGAAATGACGAAAATTGCCGTGTCTTTACAGGAACAAACGGGTAAATAATACGAAGTAGGCGGATTCCCGAGTTGTTAGAGCTGATTCCTCTACAATGAAGGCCTCCGCCTATTTGTCCATCTGACGCTGTGGTACGGTAAACGGGCCTCAATCCGGCCAGCCGTGGTTCATTGACAGTGGCCTTCTCGAACATTACGATTAATGAGCAAGCAAGCGTGGTGTTATAACGTAAGAGAAGGTGACTGCACAGATGCAAGTTCAATATAGAGCTACACAAGCGGAAATAAATCTGGATCATTTGCGTGCCAATTATGACGCGTTCCGGCGTGCGCTTCCGGTAGAGATGCGGCTGCTCGCCTGCGTCAAAGCGGATGCTTACGGGCATGGTGCCGTCGAAGTGGCGCGCGAGCTGGAGAAGGCGGGCGCTGACTATTTAAGCGTGGCTTTTCTGGATGAAGCCATTCAGCTTCGCCAGGCGGGCATTCAAACGCCCGTGCTCGTGCTTGGATATACGCCGCCCGAAGGGATACAGGCAGCTTGGGAGCATCAGGTTACCGTGACGCTGTTCAGTCCGGAGGTGCTTGAAGCCATCCGTGCGCTTCCGGAAGAGAGCTTGAATCGCCCTTTGAAGGTGCACATCAAGATCGACAGCGGGATGGGCAGATTGGGGCTTCTCCCAGGCGAAGCCGCCGTTTCGTTCATTGAGAAGGCTATGGCATTGCCTCAGGCTGAGGTCGAAGGCATGTTTACCCATTTTTCCAAAGCGGATGAAGAGGATAAAAGCTATACACTGGAGCAATACCGGCGTTTTACAAGCGTAGTGGTCGCTCTGAAAGAAAGAGGCACAAGCCTCCCGATTATACATACGGGAAACAGTGCCGCCGCGATTGATACTCCGGAGCTGTCCTTCAACATGGTTCGCATCGGAATCAGTTTATACGGACTCTACCCTTCGGATGAAGTCAACCGGCAAAAGGTGGCGCTGACCCCGGTATTGACGCTGAAGACAAAGGTTGCATATGTTAAAACGCTACCGCCTCATTGGGGCGTCAGTTATGGCGCCAGGTATGTGACGGATACGGAGGAAATCATTGCCACGCTCCCGATCGGTTATGCGGATGGGTATTCCCGGATGCTGAGCGGCAAGGCGGAGGTATTGATCCGCGGCCGCCGCGTCCCTGTCGTCGGAACGATATGCATGGACCAGTGTATGGTTACGCTGCAATCTTTTGCTGAAGAAGCGGAAGAAATTCAAGCCGGCGAAGAGGTTGTACTCATCGGACAGCAGTCTGGCGCTAGCATTTCGGCAGATGAGCTGGCTTCCTGGCTGGGTACCATTCACTATGAAGTAATCTGCATGATAGCAAGCCGGATCCCGCGTTTCTACATACGGAACGGGGCTCCCTATACCTTGATTAATCCCTTGCTCGATCCTGTGGACTATACGGGACGACACCTTTTATAAGAGGAAGAAGGAATAACTTGCATGCATCTCGAATATACAATTGTGACGAGATGGTCTGTACGGAAATGCCGAGTGTAGTTTATAATGAAATGCAGCATACCTGATATACCTTCGGCATATATATTCCTTTGTATAAATTTCCTTGAATAAAGTTATACTGGTGCACAAGGGTGTGAAGGTTGTGGGGGTGGAAGAAAAGGTGGCTAATATGCAGAATACCAAGAGAATTATGATCAGCTTGCCGGATCATCTTTTGCAGGAAGTGGATGGCATCGTTGCTATGGAGAATTCCAACCGCAGTGAACTCATCAGGCAGGCCATGAAGCTGTATTTGCTTGAACGGAAGAAACGCTATATCCGGGAATCGATGCAGCGGGGTTATATGGAAATGGCCAAAATCAATTTGACCATGGCGTCTGAAGCGTTTCATGCGGAGGAAGATGCAGACAGCACTCTAGGCCGCTTAGTGAGCGGGGTGTAAACATTGATCGTAAAACGCGGCGACGTTTTTTTTGCGGATCTTTCACCCGTTGTCGGTTCTGAACAAGGTGGAGTGAGACCGGTGCTGATCATTCAGAATGATATCGGCAACCGCTTTAGCCCTACGGTGATCGTAGCGGCTATTACGGCCCAGATTCAAAAAGCGAAACTGCCGACGCATGTGGAAATTGATGCGGCTTCGCATGGTTTTGACAGGGACTCTGTAATATTGCTGGAGCAAATCCGCACCATTGATAAGCAGAGGCTGACCGACAAAATTACCCACCTTGACGAAGAAACGATGAAAAAGGTGGATGATTCCCTGCAGATCAGTCTTAGCTTGATCGACTTTTAACCATGACGTGCCATAAGGAAAGGCGTGCCCAAGGGGCGCGCCTTTTTTATATCCTTAATAACCACTGCGTCGAACAGGTCACATAAATCCATTGTATCCGGTGCTTGTTCCATGTACTTTTAGAGTATTCAAATAAAGAGCGGACAAGGCCGCAAGATCAAGCCAAGCAAGCATTCCGCTCGAGCACACGGAGGGATCTATGGGTATTCATTTCGATTCGCAGCAGCAGTTGTTTCATCTGCAAACCAAAGGGACAAGCTATGTATTTCAGATTCTTCCTTCCGGCTATGCAGCTCATTTGTACTATGGCAAACGGCTGCGTGCCAGTGATCTCAGCTGGCTGTTCGTCACGAAGGAGCGCTGCTCGTTCAGTCCGAACCCTATTCCGGAGGATCGCAGCATATCTCTGGATACGCTTCCACAGGAGCTGCCGGTTTACGGAACAAGTGATTACCGCACGCCCTTGCTGCAGGCAAAGCTAGTCGACGGCACGACCATAACGGAATTCAAGTACGTTTCGCACCGGACGGAACAGGGCAAACCTTCTCTGGCGGGCCTTCCGGCAGTTTATGCTGAGCGGGAAAGCGAAGCCGAAACCCTCGTGCTGACTATGCAGGATTCTGCAGCCGGGCTTCAAGTGGAGTTGATCTATAGTGTACTGGAGGATTATGACGCTATCACGCGCTCGATGCGCATCGTGAATGATAGCGACGCCAATGTGGAGCTGCTGAGAGCACTGAGCGCCAGCGTCGATTTTCCGCATATGGATTACGAATGGCTGCAGCTGTCCGGAGCCTGGACCCGGGAAAGGGAGGTCGTGCGCAGACCGCTCGCCTATGGCATGCAGGCCGTAGAGAGCCGCCGCGGCTCCAGCAGCCATCAGCAAAATCCGTTCGCCGCGTTATTGTCACCTGGAGCGGACGAGGATCACGGTGACGTCTACGGCTTCAGCCTCGTATACAGCGGCAGCTTCCTCGCGCAGGCCGAGGTGGATCAATTCCGGACGACGCGGCTGTCGATCGGCATCAATCCGTTTGATTTTACCTGGCTGCTTGAGAGCGGCCAGAGCTTTCAAACGCCGGAAACGGTGATGGTATATTCGGCGGAAGGGCTTGGCGGGATGTCCCGCATTTATCATAAGCTCTACCGCGAGCGGCTCGCGCGGGGACAGTTCCGCGACAAGGAGCGTCCGGTCCTCGTGAATAACTGGGAAGCGACGTATTTCAACTTTAACGCAGACAAAATCGAACATATCGCGAAGGCGGGGCAGGAGCTCGGTATCGAGCTGTTCGTGCTGGACGACGGCTGGTTCGGGCACCGGGACCGTGACGATTCTTCGCTCGGCGACTGGAAGGTAGACATGAACAAGCTGCCTGACGGCTTGGACGACCTTGTGCAGCGCGTGAATCGCATGGGCATGCAGTTCGGGTTGTGGTTTGAACCCGAGATGGTATCGCCGGACAGCGATCTGTACCGGAAGCATCCGGACTGGTGCCTGCATGTTCCCGGCCGCCGCCGCACCGAAGGCAGGCAGCAGCTGATTCTGGATTATTCGCGGCAGGATGTCAGGGACGAGATCGTCCGCATGATCAGCGACGTACTCGGCAGCGCGCCGATTACGTATGTGAAGTGGGACATGAACCGAAACATGACGGAGATCGGCTCAGCCTTGCTGCCGCCGCAGCGGCAGCGGGAAACGGCGCACCGTTACATGCTCGGGTTATACGAAGTCATGGAGCGGATCACGTCGTCCTTTCCGCATATTTTGTTCGAAAGCTGCTCCGGAGGCGGAGGACGCTTCGATCCGGGAATGCTGTATTACATGCCTCAAACGTGGACGAGCGATAACACGGATGCAGTTGCCCGCCTCCGAATCCAGTATGGCACAAGCCTTGTCTATCCCGTTAGCTCCATGGGCTCGCACGTATCTGCGGTTCCGAACCATCAGGTTCAGCGCGTGACGTCGCTGGATATGCGCGGACTGGTAGCCATGTCGGGCAACTTCGGATATGAACTCGACTTGACTCGCTTTAACGACGAGGAGAAGGAGCAGGTCAAGGCGCAGGTTGCTTTGTATAAGGAAATTCGCGGACTGGTGCAGTTTGGTCTTCACTACCGGCTCCTGAGCCCGTTTGAAGGAAACGAGACCGCATGGATGTTCGTGGCAGAGGACGGAGAGGAGGCAGTGGTGTTCTATTTCCGCGTACTGTCGGAATCCAACGCGCCGCTAAGCCGATTGAAGCTGAAGGGGCTGGATCCGGACGCGGACTACGAGATTCTGGGCCAGGAGGGGTTATACAGCGGAGATGCCTTGATGTACGCAGGTGTTTCTGTAGGGGAAGACAGAGGGGATTTTCACGGCGAGCTGATCCGGCTCAAGAAAGCGAAGTGAGAAAACTTCTTGAACAGACATGTAAACGATAGTAAAATACAAGCCTTGCCCCGGATATTCCGGTGCAGGGCTTTTTTTGGCGCGATCGCTGATTTTGCCTGGCCCTCGTCAGGGTAAAATCGCACATGGAAGAAGCTTCTGCCATCATTGTTTGCCTCTTCCAAAGATGCCCGCTGGAAATGTAGGCAAAAGTTTGTGATAATATACAAGAACCGAGCTTCGCTTTTTAGAATAATATCTAAAATTTGCTTGGTCTTCAACTTGAACTCCGCAAACTCGGACAAACCTAAAGCGGAGATAGGATTTTTACATGACGAATATGAATTGAATGGACTGCGCTAATAATCGAACGTTATATACCTGACTTTGCAATTTTCACGCATAACAAGCGACTGATACGGGGAAAAGAGGGACTTAAGATGACAGAAAAGGTTATGGAAATGAATTCGGAAGAGCAGAAGGCCAAGGAGCAGGAACGCATTATACAGCAAACGGCGAAGGAACTGCAGCTTTCGCTGAAGCAGATCCGCACGACGGTGGAACTGCTGGATGAAGGCAACACGATTCCTTTTATCGCGCGTTACCGCAAGGAAATGACCGGGGAACTGGATGAAAATCAGCTGCGTGACATTGAGGAACGTGTAGGCTACCTGCGGAACCTGGAGGAACGCAAACGTGAAGTCATCCGCATCATCGATGAGCAGGGCAAGCTGACGGGAGAGCTGAAGTCTTCCATCGAGAAAGCGGTCAAGCTGCAGGAAGTGGAGGATTTGTACCGCCCTTACCGCCAAAAGCGGAAAACCCGCGCCAGCGTCGCCAAGGAAAAGGGGTTAGAGCCGCTCGCAAACTGGATTATGGAGCAGCCGAAGCAGGGAGACCTCAAGCAGGAGGCAGCCCGGTATATCGATGCCGAAAAGGGCGTCGAAAGCACGGAGGACGCTATTGCCGGAGCAATGGACATTTTGGCGGAGAACATGGCGGATGACGCGACGATTCGTTCATGGGTGCGGCGTTACACGATGGATCACGCGATGCTGACTTCAGAAGCGAAGGATGCGGAGCAGGAATCGGTGTACGAGAACTATTACAACTACAGGGAACTTGCCAAAAAAATGCCGCCTCACCGGATTTTGGCCATTAACCGGGGTGAGCGTGAAAACATCCTGAAGGTCGGTCTCGAAGTGACCTCCGATCCGATTCACAATTTCATGGCACGCCAAGTGGTAAAAGGGACCTCCACCGTGCAGGCCGTGCTAACCGCCGTTATTGAAGATGCGTACAAGCGCCTGATCGCGCCGTCCATTGAACGGGAAATACGCGCGGAGCTGACGGAAAAGGGCGAAAATCAGGCCATTTCCATCTTCTCGGGCAACCTGCGCAGCCTGCTGCTGCAGCCGCCGGTCAAAGGAAGATGCGTGCTGGGCGTTGACCCCGCTTACCGTACGGGCTGTAAGCTGGCCGTCGTGGACGATACCGGCAAGCTGCTGGAGGTGGCCGTCACGTATCCGACGCCGCCGAACAACAAACGAAGAGAAGCGGCCGAGAAGTTCCGCGAGCTGATCACGAAGTACGGCATTCAGCTGATCGTTATCGGCAACGGTACGGCTTCCCGCGAGACCGAGCAGTTCGTGGCGGAAGTGATTGGCGATATGAGCGACCTTCATCTTGCCTACCTGATCGTCAACGAAGCCGGAGCGAGTGTGTACTCGGCTTCCAAGCTTGCACAGGAAGAATTCCCCGAGCTGGACGTTGCGGAGCGCAGCGCGGTTTCGATTGCCCGCCGGGTGCAGGATCCGTTGGCGGAGCTGGTTAAGATCGAGCCGAAGGCGATTGGCGTCGGGCAATACCAGCATGACGTCTCGCAAAAGCATCTGGATGAGAGCCTCAAGGCGGTCGTGGAGTCGGCTGTTAACCACGTCGGCGTAGATGTGAATACGGCATCGCCTTCGCTGCTGTCCTATGTGGCGGGTATAAACGCGACCCTTGCCAAAAATATCGTGAAATACCGCGATTCGAACGGAAAATTCAGCAGCCGCAAGCAGCTGCAAAGCGTACCGCGCCTTGGCGCCAAAACATACGAGCAGTGCATCGGCTTTATGCGTATTTCCGAAGGGGATAATCCGCTGGACCGCACGCCGATTCACCCGGAATCCTACGCTGTCGTTGACCGTCTGTTCAAGGAACTCGGTATCGGCATGGACAAGCTGGGCTCGCAGGAGCTGTCGGATCTGCTGGCACAGCAGTCCGTGGAGCAGCTGGCCGAAGCGCTTGAGGTCGGGGTGCCGACGCTGCGCGACATTCTGGAAAGCCTTCAGCGCCCGGGCCGTGACCCGCGCGAAGAGCTTCCATTGCCTATTTTCCGGACGGATGTCCTCAAGATTGAGGATCTGATGCCAGGCATGGAGCTTCAAGGAACGGTTCGCAACGTAATCGATTTCGGCGCATTCGTGGATATCGGCATCAAGAGCGACGGACTGGTCCACATATCCCAGCTAAGCGAAGGTTATGTGAAGCATCCGATGGACGTCGTATCCGTCGGGGACAATGTGACGGTATGGGTCCTGAATGTAGACTTGAAAAAGGGACGCGTCGGCCTGACGATGCGTCAACCGAAAGATCAGCAGATGTAAATAAGCAAAAATAAACAAGCCCCTTTCAAAAAACGAATCGAGGGGGGCTTGTTCAAGCATGTGCGGTTCTATGCATTTAATGGTCTAGCGCTGTTTATTCGGGATCGCTGGGAGAGGAGACAGACTGCTTCTTTTTGGCCCGGAAACGCCGGACCTTCATCAGATTTCCGCACATTTTATCATCGCAATACCGCTTTGAGCGGTTGCGCGTGTCGTCATAATATACCCACAGGCAGTCCGGATTGTCGCAAATGCGGAATCTGGATGGCTCGCCATGCACGATCGCAGACGCAAAGGAGGCTGAAATTTCGGCCATCACTTGCGTCCAATTGGCGTGGGCCGGAGAATATTGAAGCTGTATCCCAGGGGCGTGGGACAGAGAGAGCTGGCGATTGACCGGAGCTTTTCCCATCCACGCGTTGAGCTGCTCGATCTGATTCGTCATCAGTTCCCTGCCGGAAGTGATATGCAGCACCAGATCATGCAGGAAGGAACGAAGCTGTTTGAGCTCGCTTACCTCTTGCTCGCCGGGAAGCTCCGCCGCTGTCACTCCGTCCTGTTCCATGAACCAGCGGAGCCATTGCTCCTGATCCAGACGGTCCTCGGAGCGTCCGCTGCCCCGCCAATCATGCCAATCACTATTTATAAAATCATCCCATAGCATTGCAGGTCATCCTTTCTATAAGAGCATTGTAGCAAATCCTGAATCGTATTTCCCATGATTTGCCGGCCTTCGGGAGGAGGATCTCTTGATCTCTTGCAGGTGAAAAAAACGAGGTACAATTGCTCATTAATTTTCTTGTATTTGGAAATTGGGTGTGTTAATTTGTTTGTAACGATCATTGGGCAATTATGGTGGTTACATTTCTAATGGGAGGCGACAGGCATGAAAGTCCGGAATCTTTTGCTGCAATATTGGGATTTTAGCATGGATCAAGAGGATTGGTATCCGCCGCTTGCTGATGTTTTAAAGGAGGTTACGCTCGAGCAGGCGCTATGGAAGCCGGAGAAGGGTGCGGCTAACAGCATTTGGGAAAATGTTCAGCACCTGCTGTATTTCAAGGAGCGTCTTCTACGGCGGCTCACAGACCCGTCTTACCAGCCGGAAGAGATCGGCAACGATGACACATTCCGTATTCCTGAAGCTAGCGAGTGGGCATGGAGAGAGGTCAAGGACAGGCTTGCAGAGATGCACGCATCGCTCCATGAGAAGCTTGAACAGCTGCCGGAGGACGAGGTGGACGAGAAGCCGCAGCGCTTCATGAGCCTGATCACCCATGACGCCTACCATACTGGTCAAATCGTTCTTTTGAGCAAGCTGCAGGGCTCATGGCCGGCGAAGAGAAGTTTTTTATAAGGGAAGTGCCTCGCGAGAAACCGACCGATAACATTAGACGGATGACCATATAGGCAAAAAGAAGCCGGACCTCGGGTCCGGCTTTACTTATTCAAACATTATTCTATGGACTTGAACATCTCGCTTATGAATGATCCGAGCCTTCGCCCGCCGAATGCCGGTAAAAGAACCAGCAATCGTTCAGCAGCTTGATCTGGCGTCTGTCCTTTTTGCGAAAGGCGCGTGTCAGTTGATTGCAGAGCCATTGCGGCAAGGGTATCTCCTCCTCTAGCTAAACCGTCTGTATGGGATAGCATATGGGAAAGAGGCCCGGAGCGTGCAGGTCTACATGGTGCTGCGTGAGAAGAAAAAGGCATTCATGAAGGTTAGACCGCTTCTTCTTCGTACCACTGCTCCAGCTGCGCCTGCAGGGCCCGGATTTCCGTGAGCAGGGAGATCAGAGGATAATTCGTCTCGTTCAAGGAAGCGAAGGACCGTTCCAATTCGTTAATATAATCGAGACCACCCATGATTGCGTGGTCCTCTTGAAGAAGCTCGAGAGCGTCGCATTCGGCGACCGCGAGCGGCAGATCCGGTGTTCCCGCAGCCGTCAGCTTACTGACCTCCTTGTGGAGTCTAAGGTTCAGCGCGCTGAGCTGATAGGCATAATCGGCAGGCATTTCCACGTATTGAAGCTGATTTTGGAGCTGCAAAATAACGTAACGCATATTTGGCATGATGTTCGGTTCCCCCTCCATACTTACTGCTTGATATCGGTGCAAATAATCCTTTACTTGACAGTGTAGCTTAGTAAGAAGTTAAAATTCAAGTAGCATTACAGCGGATTCAGCCGTAAGGAAGCAGGAAAGAGGAAAGGAAGTAGGGGAAACGGTTATGCCAGACATGAGCAATGATGAGCTGCAGGCTTGGGTTGAGAACATATCGCTGAATAGCTTCGGCGTTCCATTCCGGCATCAGGCAACCTTTAATGGGAGGCTTTCCTCGACGGGAGGCCGGTATTTCACGAAAAGTCATGATATCGAAATCAATCCTCATCAGCTGAGGGAGAACGGCAGGGAAGAGGTAGAAAAGATCATTAAGCACGAGCTCTGCCACTATCACCTGCATCTGGCCGGAAGAGGGTACAAGCATCGCGACCAGGATTTCAGGCAGCTGCTGCAGCATGTCGGCGGGAGCCGGTTTTGCAGCACGCTGCAGAGCCGCGGCAGCAGAAAGGTGCAGCCGTACCGTTATGTGCTGGTATGTAAGGATTGCGGGATGAAGTATATGCGCAAACGGAAGGTGGATACACGTCGTTTCCGGTGCGGAAAATGCAGGGGAAAGCTTCGCCAGCAGACTCTTGACTCCCCACAGGAATCATGATAAATTATTGATTGTTACCATTTGTAAACGTTCCCTGATAGCTCAGTTGGTAGAGCACTCGACTGTTAATCGAGTTGTCACAGGTTCGAGTCCTGTTCGGGGAGCCATTTCTTTGGAGAGATACCCAAGTGGCTATAAGGGGACCCTCTGCTAAGGGGTTAGACTGCGTAAGCGGTGCGAGGGTTCGAATCCCTCTCTCTCCGTTTAAGGAATCACAACGTAAAAGCTCCCACCGCGAAAGCGGCCGGGAGCTTTTTTGTGCAAAGGGATGAGGACCCTCGAAAGAGGGTTCGTCGGAGCATAAGCATCGGTAGGAACAGCATCGCAGTCCCGACCGAAGGGAGGGTACCCCGACTCTCTCCGTTCGAGTTACATCAAGAAGAAGCTCCCACCGCGAAAGCGGCCGGGAGCTTTTTTGTGCAAAGGGATGAGGACCCTCGAAAGAGGGTTCGTCGGAGC
>NZ_JBQCKS010000002.1:0-714345 GCF_051966755.1 Paenibacillus sp. SAFN-054 | reverse complement strand
ATAAGCATCGGTAGGAACAGCATCGCAGTCCCGACCTTCCAGCCCTTACTCCACGGGAAACTCCCAAGCGGGATTCCAGACGATTTCCCATAGGTGCCCGTCAGGGTCCTGAAAATAACCTGAGTACCCCCCCCAGAACGTATCGTGTGCGGGGGAGGTAATCGTGGCTCCTGCCAGACGCGCCTGTTCCATCACTTGATCGACAGCCTCTTTGCTGGCGACGTTGTGGCCGATCGTAAACTCCGAACTGCTCCGAGCGGTACGTGCGATGTTGGCATCGTGGATAAGGTCGTCCCTTTTCCAGATAGCCAGTTTCACGCCGGCTTGAAAGTCAAAGAACGCCACAGCGCCGTGCTCGAATTCGGTTCCGATAATGCCTTCCGTTGGCAGGCCCAGGCCATCCCGGTAAAAGGAGAGGGATCTTTCCAAATCGTCTACGCCCAGGGTCAAAACAGAAATACTTGGCTTCATAATACAATGTCCTCCTTCTTTCGTTGAAGTGTGCAATGCAGCACTTTTGCTTGAATTATAGCAAAAAATTAGCGACAGCTTGATTGTCACCAATTTTTTGCGGATGGGATGAAAAAGTAAAATTGTACCGAGCGGAAGCGGTATTCTCTTGTGACCTTAGGAACCAATGCAACATCCTTGCAGTGATCCTTTGGACATTATTAAAGAAGCTCCCCAGCGAAAGCGGTGGGGAGCTTCTTTAATAATGTATCCGACTTATTTCTCGTCTTGATATTCCTCTTCAAAGCCTTCGATGGCTCTTTCACGCTTTACGTTTTTGTGCTCGAGGTTATGGAACTCCTGTCCGGAAATTTCCTCCGCATGTTCATCCAGGTAATCGTTGGTTTCCTGGATGTTTTCACGGGTATTGTTGATAGCGTTTTGGATTTTTTCCGCGTTATCCGAGCGGTCGTCAGGTTTTGCCATGGTCATATTCTCCTTTATGTGTGAGTTAGGCGGGATTTGGGACCAATCCCCTATGTGACATGCCAATCATAAGATGCCATGACATGAGCAAAGTTATGCATTTTCAAGGGGGGATGTAGCTCTAAACAACGGCAGAATAAAAAAAATAAAAAAAAGTACTTGCCATGTCCCAAAAGTTCTGGTAAGATAATTTTTGTTGTCACGCTTTGTTGATATGGCCCGTTGGTCAAGGGGTTAAGACACCTCCCTTTCACGGAGGTAACAGGGGTTCGAATCCCCTACGGGTCACTTTAAGTAATTACTTCGCTAAGGGATGAGAACCCAATAGGGTTCGTCGGAGCATAGGCTTCGATAGCATTACATCGCAGTCTCGAGCGAAGCGAGAGTATCCCCTACGGGTCACTTTAATTAATTACTTTATTGATTTTTTCTTTTTGGCACACATCCTAGTGAGTCAGCGAGAGCCATTAGCTCAGTTGGTAGAGCACCTGACTTTTAATCAGGGTGTCGAAGGTTCGAGTCCTTCATGGCTCACCAGTTTATTTTTCCCTAAAACGTGCGGTAGTGGTGGAATGGCAGACACGCTATCTTGAGGGGGTAGTGGGCGTACGCCCGTGGAGGTTCGAGTCCTCTCTACCGCACCATAACTTAACAACGGCAATCCTTGCGAAGGCAAGGATTTTTTTGTGTCTGCATAAGTAAAAGCGCACCCTGCGCTGCGTACGGAAAGTTCTCTCAACAGAAGCTTTCTCGACCGGCATGATGGGTGCGCTTTTTATATTTGGATACATTGTTATAATAGCGGGCTTGCTGTAAGGATAGATTAGCTGCTAACAGCTGGTAACAGATGCGATGTCAACAATTGCCGGTTTGCTTATGGTTAAGGCGTGGTTTGAGGTGCCTCGCGGTGGTGCGTATGCTGCTCGTAGCTGTAGGCAAGCTTGATCAATTCGGGTTCGCTGAAGGCACGGCCGAAGAAGTCGATGCCTACCGGCAAATGGTCAGCCGTGAATCCGGCGGGTACCGTGACGGTGGGCCAGCCGGTGAAAGAGCTGAGTTTAAAGGCATCTCCGGCTACCTGCTCTTCGCCGACTTTGACGGCGGTCCGGGAGGAGGTCGGGAAGATCAGGGCATCCAGCTGGTTATCCGCCATCATCTTCAGCACGGCGTCCTGCACATATTTGGTACGGAACAGGACAATGTCCTTATATTCCTCGGCATCGAGCGAAGTGCGGTTATTCCGGTCGATGAGTGATTTCTTGATCGAAGGGTCATATTTTCCGGCGGCGATTAGTTCGTCCAGCGATTTGTAAGGGGCTGCATCGCCTAGCGACTTAAGATAGTCGTTAAACTGGAATTTGAACTCCCATGCGCTTAGGCTTCCGTATTTGTTAATGATATCGAAATTCGGTATTTTTACGTTGTCTACGAGGATTGCGCCCGCGGCTTTCATTTCCTCGATGGCGCTGGAGGCGACGGCATTGACTTGTGCGTCGCTGCCGAAAACTTCGCGGACGATGCCGATCCGGGCTCCTTGAAGTCCGTCTTTATCAAGGTAATCGGTGTAATCCTTCGGCACGAAGCCGACGCTCTTGGCCGTTGCGATGTCATTCGGATCATAGCCTGCCGTGGCGTTCAGGATCAAGGCCGCATCCGCGACAGAACGGGCGATCGGGCCGCCGGTATCCTGGGTGAGTGCCAGCGGCGCAATACCGTCCCGGCTCGATAAGCCCACGGTCGGGCGGATGCCAACCAGGCTGTTGAACGAGGAAGGAATCCGGATCGATCCTCCCGTATCCGTCCCCATGCCCACGGCGGCGAGATTCGCGGCAATGGCAGCGGCCGTGCCGCCGCTGGAGCCTCCGGGTACGCGGCTCGGATCGTAAGGGTTGAGCGTTTGTCCACCCATCGAGCTGACGGTCGTATAACCGAACGCGAACTCATGGAGGTTAGCTTTGCCGATAATAATGGCGCCGGCATCCCTTAACTTCTTGACCTGTGCCGCGTCATCCGGTGGTACTACGCCCTGAAGGCCGATATTGCCGGAGGTGGTCGGCATGTCGTATGTATCATAATTGTCTTTGACGAGAACTGGAATGCCGTGGAGAGGACTGCGTTCGCCTGAGGCTATCCGTTCGGCGTCGAGCTTCCTTGCCGTTTCGAGCGCCTTCGCGTTCAACGTGAGGATGCTGTTCAGTTTAGGCCCTTTGTGATCATATGCGGCAATCCTCTCCAAATATTGCTGCACCAGTGCTTCCGAAGTGAGGCGCCCGGTTTCCATTGCCTTTTGCATGTCTGCAATCGTGGCCTCTGTCAGTTTGAACGGCTGTAAATACTGATAGAGGCGGTAGACGATCGCGGCGGCTTCGCGATGCGTCAGCATTTTGCCGTATCCGAAAGCCTCTGGAGTTTTTCCTTGCATCAGCTCTGCCGTGTATACATTGGAAACGGCCTGCCTATAAGGACTTTCTTGGGCAATGTCTTTATATCCGACGGATTTAGCCCGGGGAACCTCAATCACCGAATTCAAGAGCTCAGCTGCCTTTTCGCGGGTAAAGTTTCCTTGCACGCTGGGGAAGGCGGGGATTGTGGTAGATCCGGCGGCTTGCGCGGCAAGCTTCATCGCTTCGGCGAATTCGGCTGCAGTAATCGGTGTATTGCTCGCCTTGAGAGAAGTTAACGATGGGGGCATCCAATCTGTGGATGCAGCTTCGTTCTTCTCTCCGCTGGAGGCGGGGGAGGCTGCCGGCGAGGCGGAGGCGATAACCGGTGTGAGGGACAGTGTAGAGAGAAGCAGGATGGTCAGGAGATTGCTTTTATAACTCTTCATGGGTTTTCCTCCTATATAATGTTAAGTAACATGACGCCACTTGCGTCGTTGGTACTCATTATAATGAAGAGGATGTAACATGAATTGTATAAAACGGAACTGGTGTTATATATAATAACATGGGTTATGCTAGAGCCTTTTGAAATGATTAGCGAGAAATAGGGTTGGGCATTCCCGTACGAACGTTTTGAACTCTCGGATAAAATGGGCTTGATCATAGTAACCGGATTCGGAAATAATGTCGTTAAAGACGGTCCTGCCAGGCTGCAGGAGGCGTGATACAGCTTGTTGGAACCTGACGATCCGGCAGAAGGTTTTGGGGGGCAGTCCGATGAATTCCTCGAAAACATAACGAACATGCCGGGTGGAACGGTTCATCATCCGCGATAATTCAGCCAGGCTAAGATTTCCGTGAGCAAGGTAGATCTGGCGTACTGCGGGGAGGAGTTCTTTGGGTTCGGATTCGTGTCTGCGTTGTGATGGCTGTGTCAGGCAGTTCATCTCCTCTTGAAAGGCTGTAATTCGTTCACGAAAGGACAACGCTCTGGATTGGATGCGGAGCTCAAGACACCGAGCGGAAGGGAGAAGTGCCTGCAGAGGAACGCTGTGGTCGACAAGCTCCTTAAGTGGAATCTGAGCAATGGGGGCCAGGGCGACGGGGAGCAGCCGAACGGCGAAATAAGAGGTTCCAGGCTGAAGCAACAGCTCTGAGCGGCTGCGCACACTTCCGTATACCAGCGAAATAGCCGGTTGGCCGCCGTAAGGAAACAGAATGTCAATACAGCCTCCGGGAAGGAGCGGGCAGAATCCCGAATGCTTCAAGGGTACGTGAAATTGATAATACAGAATCGGTAGTCCGTCACGGGAGTCGGCCAGATATTCCATATAGTGATCAAAGTGTTGAGTAATTCCGGGTTGTAAAGGTAAAACGGTTTCGAAGGGTGCATCCGCAAACATGCTGTTCATCATCATCTCTCCTTCGCGGGGATCTTAAAGGGATATAAAAAGGCAATGGGCTGTTCACAGCATCGCATTGCCTTTTGTTGTGCGGTTTGTTGATGCTATTAGGAATTCGAAAGCGTGCTCATGCGATATGATGGTGATGGCTGTGAGTAAAGGAGTCGAATGCTTCTTGAGTAAGGGAATCTTTTTTGGTCAGCCAAGCCTTTTCCGTTTGAACCGTCCAGTGGCTGGCTAATATATCGGCTTCCGAACGAGGGATATGCAGAGAGGAAGCCGCCTCAACTACACAAGCGTTGACGCCTGACCGGATATAGCCGTGTACGGCTTGGTCGCATCCTATTCCTAGTTGATAGTTAATATATGCATGGATGGTAGCTAAGCAGGTCGGGCCGAAGTGTTCCCGGACGATGTTTTCGAGCGGACCGAGGTTCAGCCATGGATACAAAGCTTGAGCGAGCTTGAACTGCCTTGCTCCTTGTTTTCTCGCGGTGGTGTATTCATCCTTGGTCAATCTGCCTAGCAGCTTATCCGTATTGGCGATGGAGGATGAATCCGAGAGTTCGGCTGCCTTGTAAATGGACTGGATCGCGCTGCTGTCCTGATCTACCAAGCGTATTCGCATCGGGTGTAGGAAGAACTCTTCGAGCTCCCGCTTGGATTGAATGCGCCCGTCCGCGATCCGGGTCCTGATGTCCGACAAGCAGCTGAAGCCCCCTATTGATAGATCGTGATCCAGCAGCTGCACGTAATCGAGCAGCTTGGTGCTTTTGTCATTCAAGATAGCCACCTCCATGATTTTTTATTTTTTTGATAAGGACCAAGAATTTCGCGATTTTAATGTCATTTAATTTAACGTAAATTACGAATTAAATTTGAATTTTATTATTTTTGTAAAATAATATCACATTAAAATGGGCGGATGTCAATGAAATGAAATATAAATACAAAATTATTGGTTTCTATGTTATAAAAGGTAACCAGAAAAGTTATGTAGAATGAAATAGTCTGGGAGCCGAGCTTCGGCCTTGTAGTATCAACAACGCTGTCGATTTTGCCTTGTAAACGGCTTGGGTTTCTGGAATACTGGTCTTAACCAAAAATGAAAACGCTGTTATAGGAGGGAGACATATGCGCGTTTTAGTATTGTGCGACGATAACTGGCATCCGTCCCATGTGGTAAAGGAAGGGTTGGAACCGCTGAAGCAGTATGGATTCGAGTTCCAATACGTGCTGGAGACCGGAGACGAATTCAGGCAGCATGTCGGTGAATGGCTTTGGGGCTTTCCGCTGCTCGTCCTTGCGAAGTCCAACAGGGTCTCGGCAGAAGAAGAGAATCCGTGGATAACCCCTGATGTGGAGAGAGAAATTCAGTCCTATGTGAACCGTGGAGGGAGCATGCTCATCCTTCATTCCGGAACGGTGGGGTACATGGATTCCGCAGGCATGCGCGAGCTGGTGGGGGGAGTATTCACCCATCATCCCGAGCCGTGCCCGGTAACGCTGGAGCCGATTCTTGGACATCCGATATCCGCCGGTATCAAAGGCTTCACGGTCAAGGACGAGCATTATTTTGTTGATGAGACGGAACCAGGAGACAAAACCGTGTTCTTATTCACCAGCTCGGAGCACGGGCGGCAGCCAGGAGGCTGGACGAGGGAGCAGGGGAATGGACGCGTCTGCGTGCTGACTCCTGGCCACAACGCTCAGGTATGGCTTCATCCGGTATACCAGCAATTCCTCAAGCAATCACTTGAATGGTGCGGGCGGGGCTTGCAAGGGAGGGAGGCATGATGGAGCAGACCGTGTTGATTACGGAAGCACACCAGCCTTGGTGCCAGGCGCTTGGCCAATATTTTGCGGATAAGCAGTGGACGGTAATCGCCTGCCTTCCCGAAAGGGAACTGGCAAAGGTCAGTTTTGCGGATCATGAGCGAATCCGGCTCGTGCCGCTCGACGCGCGCTCGAGGGAATCGGTGCAATGCGCAGCCTCCCGTATTCAGGAAATGACGGACTCGATCGACATGATCGTATGTCAGACCGTGATGGAAGATAACGGGGAGGCCCCGGGTCTCGCCGGAATGTCCTCATCCGTTCTGCTGGAATCGTTCAACGCCAATGCGCTCGGACCGATCCGGCTCGTGGAGGCGATGCTGCCGATAATGAAGAAGGGGCTGAAGCGGATCGCGCTGCTTACCGACCCTACGGGCAGCCTCGGGCTGGCCTTGCCCGGAACGGGTTTGGGCTACAGCATGTCGAAGGCGGCTCTGCACATGGCCTTCACGATGATGCACGGCGACTTAAGCCGGGAGGGGTTCACCTTTCGTCTGTATGCGCCGGTTGCAGAGAATAGCGTGCAGCATTCCGTCGAAGCCGCATTCCGTTACTTCACGCTGCCGCGTGAAGATGAGGAAAGAATGGTTCTAATGGATGAAACGGGCGCAGAGCTGCCATTATAACGGCTCGGAGAGGGGATGAGGAAGATGATTCAGACAGCAGTGGTCACAGGTGCAGACCGGGGACTGGGGCTTGGAATGACCAAGAGGTTGCTGCAGTTGGGCTGGCAGGTGTGTGCCGGGAGCTACATGACGGACTGGCCTGAGCTGCAGCGGTTGAAGCTGCAGGCGCCGGAACGTCTTATTCTTGTTCCGCTGGATGTTTCCAGCGATCAGAGCGTGGAAGAGGCTGGACGGATTCTGTCGGAGCGGTCTTGGACGGTGGATATGCTGATTAATAATGCAGGAATTTCGACCCGTTCGTACAGAAGCATCCATGAGTCTCAGGATGATGATGAAGTGCTGCGCATATTCAACGTGAATGCGGCAGGGCCGATGCGCATGGTACGGGTGCTTCAGCCGCTGATGGAGGGCAGCTCACGAAAGCGGCTGTGCTTTGTGTCGTCAGAGGCAGGCAGCTTGGCGAGAAGCTACCGGGACAACTGGTACGGCTACTGCATGTCCAAGACAGCGTTGAATCGGGGCGTTCAGAGCTTGTTTCATGAGCTGCGACCAAGAGGGTACACGTTTCGTTTGTATCATCCCGGGTGGGTGAGGTCTTACATGTCTGGCCAGTTGAGCACCGAGGGAGAGCTGGATGCGGACGAAGCGGCGCGTCTTGCCGTCACGTATTTTATCCGGAATCGTTACGAGAGAGAGGCGGTATCGGAAGAGGACCGTTTGGTCATGAGGGACTGGCTTGGCCGGGAGTGGCCCTGGTAGGGGGCAAGCCGTTAGCATACATTCCATTTCAAAGACCCTTCTGCGTGAGCAGAAGGGTCTTTCATGCTTTTAAAAGTCCTACCAGTTATTCACCGCATGTTCCATAAAGGCCATCATGTCCTTCACTTCAAGCACCGTGCCGTCATCGAGAATGGCCTTACCCGAAAAACGGCCGAAAATCTGATGACAGCTGTTGTCCACGAACAGCATTTTTGTTTCGGTGTAACGGTCGAACACCGGCTCGAAATCCATTTCGAACCGCCCATCATCGCTCGTGAATTTCTTTGGAGACATGTAGCCTCCATCAGCAAGATCGACATAGACATGGTTCAGCTTGTGGGAGGTGCCGTTGTAAAAAAGAATATTCTCGGTGGCAGCCTTGGTATTTCCGAATCCGAACCCGATGTTGAATCCGAAGCGCTTGCCGTCCAGCCAGGTGCTGCCGTTGCCCCAGAACCATTCATGGCTGAACGGCCACACGCCGCGTCCCCAATCGATGAGCCCGAATGCGCTATCCGGTTCGAAGGTGATTGTCGTATCCCCCATTTTGACCGTTCCGCTGGCAGGCATGCAGTTGATTTTGTGATTATAGTAAAAATAACGCGGATGATCATCAAAAGGCGTGGCGATGACGAGCGATTCCGCGTCGGGCTGTTCGAGCACAATATCGATCTCCATATTATGCTGTACTTTGGGGTCCCGGGTTTTGCAGCGCAGGCGCCGGCCGCCTTTATACACCTCGAACTGCATGTCGATGTTTTTACGATGAACGGAAAGGTCGCCGTGCTCGGCGGAATCCGGCATTTTCAGACGGTTGAAGGGAAGCACCAGCATATCCGTAACGGTGTAGGTTTTCTCGTTATTGAAATCGATCAGCATGGCAGACACGTTGCCCGCATATGAGACATGCCCAACCGTCAGTTGAAGGCAGTAATCGTCATTCGATATTTGGTAAAAATCCCATTCCTTGATCCGCCATGGAGCGGCTTTGATGGAACTCCGATTGTAATGCATGACGGCTTTGGTAGAATAGCCTCTCTGCATCAAGGTTCCGTCCGGATGTAGCAAATCCGAAAAGGTTGTAATCCGATGATTGGTCATAGATTTAAATCCTCCTTATGTAGTGGTTGCGTAAGGGAAAGATGCACGCGTTTGCGATGCAGCTTGTTCGCCGGGATCAGCGGAAGAAAGGTAAACAGCGTGATCAGGGCAGCGAACAGGAATAGGATATTCGTCGGGACGGTGCCCATGACGCCGTCGATTTCCATCCGGATGCCTTGATATTGAATGATATAGTAGGAAATCAGCGGTCCGACAACCATAGGGATGCAGACGCCAAAGATTTGCTTGATGCCTTCGAATTGCCCGCGCTGATCTTCCGGATACAGGTTCTTGAACCATGCCGTAAGCGTTTGCAAAATTAACACGTAGCCGACGCCCGCCCCGAAAATACCCAGCAATAGGAGCGCGATATGGGTGGAGGCGAAAATAACGATGAGCCCTGCGACGTTGGAGACGATCGCCATGCAGACGACGCGGACCGGCTTGCCGGAATCGATGAGCCTCGCTGCGGGAATCGTGAGGCAGATGGCCGACACGAGTCCGATGCCCTGGAGCAGTCCAGCGGTCATATAGGACATATGAAGGTAGTTGTTAAAGTAGATGGTGATGTAAGGAAAATAAACATTAAAGCCTATGAAGAATACCGCATTGATCACGAATACCCAGAACAGCTCCTGGTTCGCTAGGACCGTCTTCAGCTTGAACACGCTGGTGAACTGGTGGAAGTATCCTTTGGGATGCTTGACCGCCTTGAGATGAGGGGCATCCTTCAGTGAAAATATAGAATAAATCCCCATGAGGGTGACGAAGCCGCCCATGATGACAAAGAAGGGGAAAAAGTCGAATTTATCCACAATGATGCCGGATACGATGGCGCCGAAAATGGTCGCAAGCACCGGCATGGCCGCAAAGGCTCCGCCCAGCTTGCCGCGGTTATGCTCGTTCGATATATCCGTAGTCCATGGATTGAAGGCCGCGTCGTAGCCTGTTGAACCAAAGAAGCTCATGATCGCGTCTGCAGCAACGACAATGACAATGGCGGACAGGAAGGGATTGTGAGGTAAAAATTCGGTAGCGCCGAATCCGATCGTAAACAGGCCCCATAAAATGTAACCGACCGCAATGAACGGTTTGCGCTTGCCAGCGCGGTCGCTCCATGTGCCGATGACGAAAGTCGCCAGCGTTGAGATGATAGCGCTTACAGCAACCATCCAGGAAATGATCGCGGGATCCTTTGCGATCTTGTCGTACACGAACGTGTTGAACCAGGAATTCTCAATGTTCCAGCATATTTGTCCGCTCATTCCGAGAATCCAGATCAGCAGCCAATTCTTTTTCGAAATGCTGTTATTCATGCCTTCACGGCTCCCCCGATAGATTTGAAGATTTGTCTGCAGGCAGATCCTCTGTGAATATTATATGGGATAACAGTACCAAGAATCACCATAATTTTTAATGGCTGGTTGGTAGTATGGTAGGATATCAAAAAACCCTCCCGCATCATGCGGAAGGGAATGAAGTCCTAGATTACATGTCTGATGAAGCTTTTCGAATCGAGCGGGCTTCCTTGGAGCGCGTCAGCAGATAAAGAGCATAAACGACGATAAATATACCAAGGAAGAGCGAGGCGTAACGATACATGGATCCGTAACTGCTGAAGGAAGCAATTTGACCGAGAATAAGCGCGCCGATCGCGATCCCTAAATCCAGCGAGTTAAAATACATGCTGTTCGCCATCCCTTGCTGCTGGGGCGGCACCAATTGAATCATCCACGATTGCAGGGTCGGCTGGGCCGTACCGAAACCGAGGCCGTAGCACAGCGCTGCAAGCGCGAGAAAACCGGTCGAGGTCGAGTAGGACAGCAGCCAAAGACCGCCAATCAGGAAGACGGCTGCAGGAATGAGCAGGGCTTTATGGCCCCTTTTATCATAAATTTTCCCTGATATCGGCCGGATGAGAATTACCGCAATCGCATTAAATAAGAAGAAAAGCGAGGCGTTGGGAAGGCTGACTTCCTTGCCGAACAGATTGATGAAGCTTAGCAGACCGCCATAGGTGACGGACATGAGCAAGTTCAGCAGGCTTGGAAGCAGCAGTGCTTTCGGAAATCCCTTTTTGCGTGGTACTGCCGTAAATTCTTCAGGAAGCGGCTCTGCATGGAGAGGCTTCACTTTCTTGGCGAGCGGATATACCAGCGGGAATATCAGGGCGATCACGATGAGCGTCGCATATACGAGCGAAGGGAAGCCCTGCTTATCCAGCAGCATGCTCCCGATCACGGGGCCGAGCGATAAAGCAATACTGGTGGACAGGCCGAAGTAACCCATGCCCTCGCCCAGTCGGCGAACCGGGATGACGCCGGACGCCATGGTCGGCAGTGTTGTGCTGCCCATGCCAAAACCGACGCCAAATAGAATTCTCATAAGCAAAAGTACTGCCAGCGTTCCGCTCCACAAATAACCCAAGGTAGCGAGAAACGCGATGATGAGACCGAGGAACAGAATCGTGTTACGCTTGCCCTTCTCCAGCGCCTTGGCGGAAAAAAGCCGGGAGATGATGGCGGACAGTGCAAATACGGTCGTGAACATGCTTACCGTGAAGGGGCCTGCGTGGAAATGCTCCTTAACATAGCCGGGAAGCGGCGAGAGGACCATCTGCAGATTCAGGAACAGAAGCAGGTTGCAGACCGTGAGCATCACGAATTCGCGGGTCCATAATTTTTCTTTGATGTCTATCATGTTGTTGTTAACCTCTAATCTACAAAAATTCGGTCGATATTGTGATTGATCTGTTTCATAATGTGATCCAGCGCCGCAAGCTGTTCGTCCGTGATGCCGGCGACCAGCTCATCGTTAAGACTGAGCTCCAGCGGCACGGTTTGGTCCATTAGCTGCTGTACGGAAGGCGTAGCGTAAATTAAGTAGGCTCTGCGGTCTCCGGGATCAGGTTTGCGCTGAATGAAGCCTTTTTTGTCGAGCACGTCCAGAATGCGGGTGATCGAAGGCTGATCTTTCCCGGAGCGGAGTGCAAGCTCTTTCTGGTTGATGCCTTCCTGGAGATGTACCTGGTAAAGAACGGTCCATTGCTCGGGCGTAATGCCGTAAGGCTTGAGCTTGCCGGCAAATAGTGAAGACATTTTGCGCGCCATGTTGCCGAAACGAAATCCGATGGATTGATGGGTTGATGCGAATCTGCTCAGAGAGGAACACTCCTTCAGAATAGTTGTCGTAACAATTATATTTATATAAACGAAAATCGTCAATCATTTTTTCCAATTGGAAGGAATGAAAGCGGATGATGTCAGGATGGCCAATTTTAGAAACAATTCAGGAGAAGGACGTCAGTCAGTTGCAGGAAGGCTCATCGAGTACGGAAGAATACTTCGGATATAGACGGCGGATGCAGTCCGGACATATATCATGGGTGAACTCGGCGTGGGTGTGCTTTTGGAGAAAGCTTTCGACCGAATTCCAGATATCATGCTCGTCGCGGATTCTTTTGCATACCGCACAGATCGGGAGGAGACCACGCAATGTCCGGATTTGGGTCAGAGCTTCCATGAGTTCATGCTCAAACACTTTGCTCTGGGTAATATCGGTATGGTGGACGAGCATGCCTTTGACGGTTCGATTGTCCAGGTGATAGATCGTCGATGCTTCGAATAAGAACCATTTCAGGCTCCGGCGGAAAGCAGATTGGTATTCTTTGCGGAAATAAGGAACGGTACCCTTCAGAACGGGGTCCAAACCATGAGGACAATGCCCGTCAGCTTCCGTGAGGGCATCGAATATTTGCAGGAAATTGACTCCGATCCAGTTGAACGATTCGGATACGCCGCTTTCAAGCGAATTCCGGATCCAGATATGATTGACGGAAAGGATGTAGCCTTTAGGATCGACAACCGCGATCGCTTCGGTAAACGCTTGTAAGAGTTCAAGAGAAGTGATGTCTGAATGAGACAAATAAAGTCGCTCCCTTTTATCAAATTGGAAGTGCTTCTATGCATGAATGGCGTACTCGTCCAGCGATGGGGAGAGTGGGATGAACCAGATTTCGCGAGGGGTATAATGGTAAAAATGTGAGTATTAATGATACTATTATCAATATGTTATAATTACTATAGCATATTGCAGATTATATACGTTTTTACGTAATATGGCAAGAAACAGATTACTTATTTGCGTCGTGGGATGACGATTTGAAGGGCGGTCTTATATGCAATCCATTTACGATCGAATTGAATCGTTAATTAAAATGCGGGGAATGACCAAAACGTTATTCTGCAAGGAACTGGGGATCAGCACAGGCAATCTGGGGGATTGGAAAAGAGGAAAATCAACGCCAAGCACGAACAAGCTCGTTGAAATCTCCTCCTTTTTTGGCGTCAGCTTGGACTGGCTTATCCTGGGGAGAGAGCAGGAATCCTTTCATCTTAAAGAACAACAGGGTACATATGCTTGGGATGAGTGCGAACAGGCCAAACTTCTCTTGTCCGACAAGGAAAAGGAATTTATAAGGGAATATATCGATTTTACGCGTTTTCGGAAACAGAAGTCTTGAATGATTTACTGATGCACACCCGCGGCGGAATCTGGATGGTCCGAAGGGAGCAGAGGAGTTCCGCCGGGATAACCATGGGAAACCGGATTTATTGTATTCATATTTCTATTTACTTTTCTGAATTATTGGTATATACTAAAAAAGTTGCTGAAAATGTTCAGTGTGTGCGGTAGTGGTGGAATGGCAGACACGCTATCTTGAGGGGGTAGTGGGCGTACGCTCGTGGAGGTTCGAGTCCTCTCTACCGCATTTATAGGAAGTCCAATGAGAAAGGTCCTTGCTCCGGCAAGGACCTTTTTTCGCGTGTGTTTTATTTCTTGATTGCCGTTCGGACAGCGATATACAGAAGAAGGATAAGAGGGGGCCTCCCCTTTTAAACGGCTTGATGTCAGGCCTTGGCATCTCCCAGCAGCTTTTTGATATCTTCCTCGATTTTGTCCGGCGTCGTTTGCGGTGCGTAGCGCTTGACCACGCGACCCTGCTTGTCGACCAGGAATTTGGTGAAGTTCCACTTGATTGCTTTGGAGCCCAGCATGCCCGGTGCCTTTTCGGTAAGATGCTTGAAGAGCGGATGTGCGTCGTCTCCATTGACATTCGTTTTCTCAAACATGGGAAAGCTTACGCCGTAATTCATCTGGCAAAATTCCGCAATGTCTTCATTGTCACCCGGCTCCTGATGCGCAAACTGGTTGCTCGGGAATCCGAGAACCTCGAAATGCTGATCATGAAACTTCTCGTACAGCTCCTGCAGTCCCCGGTATTGGGGCGTTAATCCGCATTTGCTCGCCGTATTCACGATTAACAGCACCTGGTCCTTATAATCGGACATCGGAATTTCCTTGCCCTGGAGCGTGCGGGCCTGATAGTCGTACACCGACATGTTCATGTCTCCTTTCGTTGACTACGTTGGTTTAACGTGCTTACATACCATCAGTTTATATCTTATATTATATACAACTTAATTTTACACAATGAATCAGATCATTACAATTCTAACCTGACGTCAGAATAAAGAAACATACGCTTCCGCCATGCGAAACAGACCCCCGTTTGTACCTTGATTCGTGAGTTCCGAGGCATTCTCCCGGCTGGAGTGAAGCGTTTGAAGAGCATCGCACAGCAGCTGGACCCTAGTCAAATGGGACGGATCAACGGCATATAGGATATCCTTCTCCAAGGAAGCTTTGCAGTCAAAGCTTCGATGCATAAACCTTTCATACCAGGAAGCCCATACCACCCAATCCGCCGGACGCTGGCCCTCGTGCAGGTAAATCTCGCCCCAGCCGCAGCCGCCGCCGGCATGAATTCCCATCAACACCCTGTAGTGGTCGCCGAAAGGGCGAAAGGGCTCGGATTTATCCGAAGGCAAATGAACAATGAACAACTCAATGGCCTGGAACCGGATCCGCTCCGATATGTCCACGGCAGAGTCTGCTTGAAGCATCGATTTCTCTCCTTTATAGCTTACGAGGTTAGCTGTCGGATTCGGGCTGGAGCAGCCCTACGCTAAAGACGGTATTCCGTTCCTTCGCGATTCACCCCGCGGCCATCCCTTTAAGGCCGTTTGGTTCCCCCGTTTCCCTGAGCGGGAATTCAGCATCTGATGGTTTTAGATAAACTGGCATTTATGATATAGGATGCCGTAGGGTTTGTAAAACAGAAGAGGCCGCAGGTTTGCGGATATGGCACCCGGTTTCGGAGCATTCCTGCCGGACCTGCCCTCAGGATGGTTGTTTATCTTCGGTTATCTCGCATTTGCATCCTCTCACGCCGGTTTATAAAAAAACGATGCTTATGGGCTGAATGGAGGAACGAAGGCTAAAGCAGCTTTTGCAAGAACCGGTGAAATAGGGAGTATCCGTGAGTTTGGAGGAGATATAAACTTTTGTAAGCGATAACCTTAGCGAAAATGATTACATTTTAAACGCTAAGGGTTTTCGCGGTACCTTTACATGATTTGCAAGCGGGTGTATGATTCAAATCGTAATTCAAGACGTTTCCATTTTTGAATCGCTGAGTTTCTGCCCGCGAAAGGGCGGAAATCGGGGGAACCAATCGCGCGTATCCCAGTTATCCGGTGTGAGAGTCGGAAGCAGGTGATGCCGCAGGGGTGAATCCCGTGACAATCGGATGCCATGGATCCGAAACACGGGTAGAGCGACTCTCACCGCTCGAATCCGTCAGCTAACCTCGTAAGCGTTGTTTGAGAGAGGAATGATGAAACTTGTGATCGATATCCGTCGACCACAGGGGATCAATTGACCTCTGTGGTTTTTTATTGCCAAAAATAGCTTTGGAAGCAGCAAACCAAATTACATGTGAATGTCTTTAACGCTTAATTCCGGCCGGGCCGGAAGCGGGGGAACCAACGCATCGTATGGCTTTACGGGCATACGAAGCCGGGGTGAATTCCTCTGTCCCAAGAAGGGACAATGAGGGAAGGGCGACTCTCACGCCCTAATCCGTCAGCTAACCTCGTAAGCGTATAGGGAGAGGCAGCATTTGTCGTGAGCATATTTTCATGGCTTTCTTTCGTCATGAATTGATCGGCCGCGGGAAAGGTCCTCTTTCCCTGCGGCCGTTTTTATTTGCAGGCTCGGATGAAGCTGCCAGAAGGAGGAACGCAAAGTCGTGGATGAGGAACTCATCATCGTAACCGCGCCAAATGAGGCCGGCCGCAAATTTATTAAGCTTTTGATCTATCTTAAACGGCCTTTTGCCGTGCTCACCAATAGTTTGAAGGAAGAACGCGATCTGAGGAAGCTTGGGGCGACGCACATCATTCGGATTCATACGAACCATACGGATGAGTGGGTCGTTCCCGGGCAGCGGGTCGGCCGGATTTTTATTTTTGAGAACAGCCTCAATCTGACCTGCCGGTACCTGCAAATCTGCAGACCCTGGACGTCACGTCCCATCTACGTCATTACACGTGCGGACAATTCGCCGGGAATTTATCGGGGGCTCGGAGCGAATCACATCATCCATACCTTGAACGGCGAGGTCGGGTTCTTGCTGAAATAATAGCTCAATCGGGAATGTAAAAGGGGAGAATTGTAGCATGATGGACTTTCTGATGATATTGACACTCGCAGGAGTATTCGGCGTCTTTCTGCTGTTCCTGATGTGGTGCGGCCATGTCGTGGATGGGGGAGGGGAAGACAAATGATCGTGGTTATGGTCCTGGCGCTGCTCGTATTTGTCTATTTGGTCTATGCCCTGATCCATCCGGAACGGTTTTAAAGCATGAATAACCGCTTTTTATGAGGAGGAAGCAATTTTGGATATCCTGCAGATTTGTATTGTTATTGCTGTACTGCTTCTGCTGGTCAAGCCGGTAGGCAGCTATATATATCATGTGTTCTCCAACGAGGCGAACCGTACGGACAAGATTTTCGGGCCCGTGGAGAAGCTGTTCTACAGTATCATCGGCCTGAAAAACCGCTCAGGCATGAATTGGAAAAAGTATGCGCTCAGCATGATTGCGACCAACATCGTGCTCGTGGCGGTCAGCTATATCGTTCTAAGACTGATGGGAGGGCTGCCGGTCAACCCGAATCAAACGGGGAATATGGAAGCAAGCCTTTCCTTTAATACCGTCATCAGCTTCATGACGAACACGAATCTTCAGCATTACAGCGGCGAGAGCGGCATGTCTTATTTTGGACAGATGATTGTCATTACGATGATGATGTTTACGTCCGCAGCATCGGGCCTTGTCATTGCGATTGCTTTTATGCGCGGGATTACCCGCAGAGGGGGCGGCCTGGGGAACTTTTTCGAAGACTTCGTCAAAGCGCATACCCGTCTCTTTCTGCCGCTTGCCCTGATCGTGACTTTGGTGCTGGTGGCGCTGCAGGTCCCGCAAACGCTGGATCCTACTGTAACGGTCAATACGCTCGGCGGAGCCGTGCAGCATATTTCCATGGGGCCGGTGGCCTCGCTGGAGTCCATTAAGCATTTGGGAACGAACGGCGGCGGATTCTTCGGAGCGAACTCGGCGCATCCCTTTGAGAATCCGCGTCCGCTGACGAACGTGATCGAAATTTTGAGCATGTGGACGATTTCGGCGGCGCTGCCTTATACCTTTGGGCGCTTTGCGAAGAACCGCAAGCAGGGCTGGATCATCTTTACGGCCATGATGACGCTGTTCATTGCGTTCCTGTGCCTGGCCTATTTCTCGGAAAAGAGCGGCAACCCGCTGATTAACGAGCTGGGCATCAACAGCGCGCAAGGCAGCATGGAGGGCAAGGAGGTCCGGTTTGGCGTAGCGCAGTCCTCGCTCTTTACGGCGGTGACCACCGCGGCGACGACCGGTTCGGTCAACAACATGCATGATACGCTGACGCCGCTTGGCGGGCTGGCCCCGCTGGCCGAAATGATGCTGAACGTCGTGTTCGGCGGCAAGGGCGTTGGTTTCGTCAACATGATGATGTATGCGATTCTGGGCGTCTTTATATGCGGCCTCATGGTCGGACGGACACCGGAGTTTCTGGGCCGCAAAATCGAGAGCCGGGAAATGAAGCTGATCGCCATCGCGATCCTTGCGCATCCGCTCATCATATTGGCACCGACGGCCATTTCGTTCATGACCCATCTGGGAACGGACGGCTTGTCCAATCCGCTGTATCACGGGCTGAGCCAATCCTTGTACGAGTATACGTCTTCCGCGGCGAACAACGGCTCCGGCTTCGAAGGATTGGGCGATAATACGGTGTTCTGGAACGTCAGTACAGGGCTTGTCATGCTGCTCGGACGGTATGTCTCGATTATTGCTCTTCTGGCCGTGGCAGGCTCCTTGTCCCGGAAAAGAACAGTACCTGAATCGATCGGCACCTTCCATACGGATACGAAGCTGTTCGCAGGCATTCTGGTCGGTACCGTGCTCCTGATCGGGGCATTGACCTTCCTGCCGGTGCTGGTGTTAGGTCCGATAGCGGAATATCTGACACTGCGATAGCGGATTGCCCAACAATGCTGAAATTAAGGAATGGCTTCAATTCCTAGAATAAATGAGGTGGAGAGAGTCATGAGCGGACAACGCAAGAGCATGCTGACAGGCAGCATCATCAAGCATGCCATGAAAGATAGCTTTATCAAACTGAACCCGGTTGTCATGATGAAAAATCCGGTCATGTTTGTGGTGGAAGTGGGCACCCTGGTCGTGCTGTTAATGGTCCTGTTTCCGGCCTATTTCAATACAAGCGGGCGTCTTGGTTTTAACCTGACCGTGTTTCTGATCCTGCTCTTTACGGTCCTGTTCGCGAATTTCGCGGAGGCGCTCGCCGAAGGGCGGGGCAAGGCGCAGGCCGATTCCCTGAAGAAGAGCAAAAAGGAAACGACGGCAAACAAAATAGTCGGTTCCGAAATCAAGGTCGTCAATTCGACCGAGCTGCGCAAAGGCGATATGGTCGTCGTATCGCAAGGTGAAATGATTCCGGGAGACGGCGAAGTCATCGAAGGTCTCGCTTCCGTCGACGAATCGGCCATCACCGGCGAGTCGGCACCGGTAATTAAGGAAGCGGGCGGCGATTTCAGCTCCGTGACCGGCGGCACCCGGGTGGTCAGCGACCAGATCAAGGTCGTCATTACGAGCGACCCCGGTGAGTCGTTCATCGACCGGATGATTTCGCTCGTCGAAGGCGCGTCGCGCCAAAAAACGCCGAACGAAATTGCGCTGAACACGCTGCTGACGACGCTGACGCTCATTTTCTTGATCGTCGTCGTGACGCTGGCGCCGATTGCCAAGCATCTGGGCGTATCACTGGACATCCCGGTATTGATTTCACTGCTGGTCTGCCTGATCCCGACGACCATCGGCGGACTGCTCTCCGCCATCGGGATTGCCGGGATGGACCGCGTAACCCAGTTCAATGTGCTGGCGATGTCCGGTAAAGCAGTGGAAGCCTCCGGCGACATCAATACGATGATTCTGGATAAAACCGGCACCATCACCTATGGTAACCGGATGGCAAGCCAATTCATTCCTACCGGGAACGCATCCTTGGCCGAAACGGCTTATTGGGCCGCGATAAGCTCGCTTAAGGATGAAACGCCGGAGGGACGCTCCGTGCTGGAGCTGATGAAAAAGCAAACGATGCATTATGATGAAACGCTTGCCGCAGGCGGCGAATTTATCGAATTCAGGGCGGAGACGCGGATGAGCGGCATCGATCTGCAGGATGGGCGCCATGTCCGCAAAGGCGCGGTCGATGCGGTCCGGCAGTGGGTTCAGTCGCAAGGAGGCAGCATTCCGTCCGACCTGTCGGCGAAGTCCGACGCCATCGCATCCGAAGGCGGCACGCCGCTGGCCGTCGTCGTGGACAGCCGAATTTACGGGCTGATCCATCTGAAGGATACCGTGAAGCCGGGGATGAAGGAACGCTTCGAGCAGCTGCGGCAGATGGGGATCAAGACGATCATGTGTACCGGGGATAACCCGCTGACCGCTGCCACGATCGCCCGGGAGGCCGGCGTGGATGAGTATATTGCCGAGAGCAAGCCGGAGGACAAAATCGCCGTCATCCGGCGCGAGCAGGCGGAAGGCAAGCTCGTCGCCATGACCGGGGACGGCACGAACGACGCGCCGGCCCTGGCCCAGGCGGATGTCGGGATCGCGATGAACAGCGGCACGGTAGCCGCCAAGGAAGCGGCGAACATGGTCGACCTGGACTCCGATCCGTCCAAAATCATTGAAGTCGTGGCGATCGGCAAACAGCTGCTGATGACGCGCGGAGCGCTGACCACCTTCAGCATCGCGAATGACGTGGCCAAATATTTCGCCATCATCCCGGCGATGTTCATGGTAGCCATCCCGCAAATGGATGCGCTGAACATCATGCATCTCGGATCGCCGCTGTCGGCCATCCTGAGCGCCTTGATCTTCAATGCGGTCATTATTCCGCTGCTCATCCCGCTGGCCATGAAAGGCGTCAAATATAAGCCGATGAGCTCGGCGCGCCTCTTAAGCCGGAACCTGATGCTCTTCGGGCTCGGCGGTGTGATCGCGCCGTTCGCGGGCATCAAGCTGATTGACCTTGTCGTACATCTGTGGATTTAAGGCGTTAACTTATAGAGAGAATGGGCAAGTTCCCATCACAAGCTTATGAAAAAGGATGATATACAATGAAGACAACGGCGAAATTCGAAGAAGTGTCGCATGGCTCCATTTGGCTCATGGCACTGCGCTCCAGCTTATTGTTCATCGTGATTTGCGGCATCGCCTATCCGCTGGCCAGCACCGGGCTGGCGCAGCTGATTTTCCCGCACCAGGCGAATGGCAGCATGGTCAAGGACGGCGAGGGCCGTACGGTCGGCTCGGAGCTGATCGGTCAAACCTTTGCGGATCCATCCTTTTTCCAAGGGCGGATCTCCAGCATCGACAACGACGGCGCCGGCTCGGGTTCCAAAAACTATGCCCCGTCCAATCCGGAGCTGCTGCAGCGGGTGAAGGACTCGATCACGCAGTGGGAGAAGGAGAATCCTAAGGTTCCTGTCAGTGAAGTGCCGATCGACCTGATCACCAATTCCGGTTCCGGCCTGGATCCGCATATTACGCCGGCTTCCGCGTCGGTTCAGATTCCGCGGATCAGCGGGCTGCGTGGCATTCCGGAGGAGCAGCTAAAGCAGCTGGTGGAGAAACACACGGAAGGCAGGGAGCTTGGCGTATTCGGCGAGGAGCGGGTCAACGTGCTCAAGCTGAACCTGGCTCTGCAGGAGCTGGGAAGCAAATAGCACAGTTATTAAGCGCATCATATTAAAAAAGTCCGCATGGCGTCTTCCGACGATCCATGCGGACTTTTGCATATGATCCTAAGGATCAGCCCATAAAGGTCTGATAAATAAGAAAGAGATTCAGCACGACGATAATGGCGGAAACGCTCCAGGCGAGGATTTTCACCCACGTTCTGTTGACGAATTTGCCCATGATCTTCTTGTCTCCGGTAAATTTGACGAGCGGAATGACCGCGAACGGAAGCTGGAGCGACAGAATGACCTGGCTGAGAATCAGCAGCTCCTCCGTTCCCTTCTCGCCGGAGATGATCGTCACGATGACGGCGGGAATGATGGCAATCAGTCTCGTGATCAGCCGGCGGAGCCATTGGGGGAGCTTGATATCGAGAAACCCCTCCATGACGATCTGGCCTGCCAGGGTACCTGTCAGCGTCGAGTTTTGGCCGGAAGCAAGCAGGGCAACGGCAAATAAAATGCTTGCGAGCGTCGTTCCCACCAGCGGGGTCAGCAGGTGATATGCATCGCTGATGTCGGCGACCTCCGTCATCCCCGCTTTGTGGAATGTCGCTGCAGAGACGATCAGGATCGCCGCGTTAATGAACAGCGCCACTGTCAGGGCAATTGTGGAATCCCAGGCGGAGAAGCGAATGGCCTGCCGTTTGCCTTGGTCCGTATTTTCGTACTGCCGGGTCTGTACGATAGAAGAATGCAAATACAGATTATGCGGCATGACCGTCGCGCCCAGTATCGCGATGGCGATGTACAATTTTTGATGGTCGGTGATCAGGTCGGCGGTCGGAATGAATCCGGCAAAGACGCTGGCTGCATCCGGCTTCGCCAGCCACAGATCGACGCCGAAACACGCGCCAATGGTCAGCACAAGCACGATGACCAGTGTTTCGATCGCCCGGAATCCCTTATGCTGCAGAAGCAGGATCAGCAGGACGTCCACTGCGGTAATCAGCACGCCGTAGAGCAGCGGTATGCCGAAAAGGAGCTTGAGCGCGATGGCCGATCCGATCACCTCCGCCAGGTCGCAGGCGGCTATTGCGAGCTCGCATAGGAGCCAGAGGCCGATGGTAACCGGTCTGCTGTATTGGCTGCGGCAGGCTTGGGCGAGATCATGGCCTGTGACGATGCCGAGCTTGCTGGCCAGCGACTGAAGCAGCACGGCCATCAGGTTGGACAGCAGGATGACGGCCAGCAGCGAATATCCAAATTGGGAGCCGCCCGCAATATCCGTCGCCCAGTTGCCCGGGTCCATGTAGCCGACAGCGACAAGGTAGCCGGGGCCCACAAAAGCTAGAAATTTGCGAAAGGTAGACCCCTTAAGGGGAACCCTCATGGAGTGGTTAAGTTCTGACAGCGAGGACCGTTCCTCTGGCTTGGTCCACGTTTTCGATTTCTTGGAGTCGACCATTCCGGTATCTTTCATCTATATCACACCCTTGATTGCGATTATTCTTATATATTAAACAGGTTACTATTCATTGTACTCACTCAAATATGTTTGTCTAGGGAAACTTTTATGCGGTTATACAATTTATATGAATGAAAAGCCGCTCAGGTTTCAAATGGGGCGTACTGCTTTAATGAAAGGAGTAGGTTATTTTCAGGAAAAAGGAGACGGTGAAGATGGAAGCACTATACACAGCTACAGCGACAGTTCGTGGCGGACGTGAAGGTTCGATCGCATCATCCGACGGAGTCCTGAAGCATGATCTCAGCATGCCCAAAGAGCTGGGAGGCTCCGGCGGCAGCGGCACCAACCCCGAGCAGCTTTTCGCGGCAGGCTACGGTGCCTGCTATGAAAGCGCGCTTGCCAATGTGGCCCGTAAAGAAGGCGTGAAGCTCCAGGACGTGGAGATTCATTCGAATGTAATGATTGGCAAGGACGAGAGCGATGGAGGATTCCGCCTGGCTGTCCGCATGGACATCAAAATGCCGGGAATCGAGCGCTCCCAAGCGGAGGATCTTGCCAAGAAGGCGCATGAATTCTGCCCCTATTCCAAAGCGACGCGCGGCAATATCGACGTGGAGCTGAATGTTGTATAACGGGTGCGTAAGCGGCCGAAAGTTATGTTTGAAAAACCGGTACCGGTTGGCGTAGCCTCCGGCCGGTTTTTTGGCCATAATTGGACATAAACTGCATAGCGGCAGGCGATTTGACGTAACCTTTTATTGACATGAAGTTTAAAATTCTTTAATATGTCTAGGTACTTGATACTTGATTAGTGTTCAAGGCAAGAAATTTATATAAACGGGTGATGATATGTCTTACAGACCAGTGATTGCGAACATGAAGGAAGCCAGCAGCAACGAGCAAAGCGGATTGTATGAATTTATTCTCAATCTGGCTGACGGAACCGTGTGCCGCGTGTTCTATAGCCGTTTTCCGGAATGGAAAATGACAAACATCAGCCGATTGCAAAAAACGCCTTGTCCTGTGTGCCGCAAAGATTTCATCTGCAAATGCATCGAGAGTTACAAAGGCGAGCTGACTCAGCAAATCGAAGAAAACCAATGGATCGACAAGGCGCTGGCTGCTGCCAAGTAATCTGCCGAACCAAAGATACAGGCGCGGGAAGCTACCCGGGCTTTTTTCTTTTTGTCTTGATTTTTTGGCAGGGATGCGGGTTAATCCCTATATAGCTTGATATATTAAGGGTTGCGTACGATACTTAAGTCCAGGAGGTGCCTAAGGATGAAGGATCAACACGGGCCGGAGACGGGGAGCATCGAGAGGATCGTACTTATAGACGGAGTATGCCATTTATGCCAGGGACTTACGCGCTTTATTATCGAACGGGACCCGCATGCCAAATTCCGGTTCGCTTCGCTGCAATCCGATATTGGCGCCGAGCTGCTGAAAAAGGGCGGCCTGCCCCCGGATGAGGTGGACACGGTGGTCCTTATCGAGGATGGACAATACTATGTTCGTTCGGCCGCGGTACTGCGAATTTTCCGCCAAATGAGAATGCCCTGGCCGCTCCTGTATATCTTTGTTATCTTACCGCGGCCGCTGCGGGACACGATGTATAGATATGTCGCCCGTAACCGATACCGTTGGTTCGGTAAAGACGAACAGTGCTTGCTTCCGACGCCGGAACTGCGAAAGCGGTTTTTGTAAAGGGCTTCCGATGGCCGTCTTGAGACCTTGGATTTAAAATGTAGATATTTTACACTTTTTGTATTGTTTTTCATCCGAGGATATGATAAATTCCTAATTGAGATCAATCCCATAAAAAGGAACTAAGGTATGTTTAGTTCCATTTATCAAGCTGATAACGGAAGCACCGTTTCTTCAGCCGCTAAGCGCGGCTGCGAGACGGTGTTTTTTTATGCTGTGAAAAGGAGGGAGTGGGCCTGACGGTAGCATATAAGGTAGTTCTTGCTGTGAAAGAACCGCAGTATCTGGAGGCGCTTCATCATTATGTGCATGTGAGTGATCGCGGCAGCTCGCTGCGGATCATCGGTTTTACAAGGACGGATTCTTTTCTGGAATATATGAACGGAGAAGAACGGCTGGATCTGGTCGTGGGGGATGCCGAGCTGCTGGAGCCCTGGCTTGGGGGAGCGAAGGAAGGAGCATGCGCTTGGAGGCGGCTTGGGACCAGGGATGTTGGAAAGGATGAAATCGCGAAATACCAGCCGCTGCCTTCCCTGATCGATGCCATGCTGCAAGCCTGCCATAATGGCGTTATACGTACGCCTGCGCACGCATACGAAGGGACGGGAGCCGTCACCATAGGCTTTGTTTCCGGGGTTGGAGGAAGCGGAAAAACGATTGCAGCGGTCAATATGGCCAAGCAGCTCGGGGGAATGGGGCTTTCCGTGTTTTATCTCAATCTGGAGTTGCTGAACAGCAGCGCCGTCTTTGCGAGACCGAACCGAAAGGCCGAGGATGCTCAAGGCTTGCCGAGGCTTCTCTACGACATGAAGGCCGCCGCGGATACGAAAAGCACGGAGACGTTAGCTGTGGAGCTTTACGTGTCTGCCCATCCGGCGCTGAAATGCGACTGGTTTGAGCCGGTGGAGAACCGGAATGAAATTGTCCAGCTTCGCAAGCCGGACGTGATCAAGCTGCTTCATCTGATCGCAGGCAGTGGGGGATACGATGTGGTGATTGTAGACACCGATTCCGGAATGAACGAACGGACGGAGGCAGTGATGGAAGGGTGCAGGCATCTGATCTGGATGATGCTGGACGACTTGGTCCATATGTTCAAGAGCGGGCAGCAGTTGTCGTACCTGCAGCGAAGCGGAGATCACGAATACGCATCTTGGGCGTCGAAAAGCCGCTATATCGTCAATCGTTATACGGGTGAGCTGGCGAATCCGCTGCCCGATTCGGTTCGCGGAATCGACGGAGTGCTGCCTTATATCCCTTCATGGAAGCAGAACTCTCACGCGGATCTGCTGCTCAGCTCGCCTATTTACCAGCGCGATATACTGAAGCTTTGCCGGGAATTGCTCGGCGATAACCTGGAGGCAGGAGTGAAGGCTTATGGATGATGAGCTGTTCAGGCGGTTTCGAGGAGAAGTCAGGGCGGGATTGGATATTACCTCCGCGCTGGATAACAGCGAGCTGATGAAATATATCGAACGCTCCGTTCTCGGCCGCAGAGAAGTGCTCGAGCTGACCGCGACCGCTAAGAGGAAGCTGGTCCGGCGCATTTATGACTCGTTCCGGGGACTTGATATTTTGCAGCCGCTTGTGGACGATCCGGCCATCACGGAGATTATGGTCAACAGCCACCGCGATATTTTTATCGAGCAGCATGGAGCGGTTACGAAGCTGCCGCTGGAATTCGAATCCCAGACCCGGCTGGAGGATATTATTCAGACGATCGTATCCGGCGTGAACCGGGTCGTCAATGAGTCCTCTCCAATCGTGGATGCCCGGTTAAAGGACGGGTCCCGCGTTAATATCGTTCTGCCTCCCATTGCGCTGAAGGGACCGACGATGACGATCCGCAAGTTTCCGGAGAAGCCGATGACCATGGAGGATCTGGTGCAGAGGGGGGCGCTGGGCGAGGATGCCTCTGTATTCCTGCAAAAGCTGGTGGCAGGGAAATACAACATTTTTATCAGCGGTGGAACGGGGTCTGGCAAAACGACCTTCTTGAACGCTCTATCGCAGTTCATTCCATCGGACGAGCGGGTCATTACCATCGAGGATTCGGCGGAGCTGCAGATCGTGACGGTACCGAACCTGGTCGCGATGGAAACGAGGAATGCCAACACCGAGGGCAGGGGCGAAATTGCGATCCGGGATCTGATCCGCTCTTCCCTGCGGATGCGTCCCAACCGGATCGTTGTCGGCGAAGTGCGCGGAAGCGAGGCGCTGGATATGCTGCAGGCGATGAATACCGGCCATGACGGAAGCTTGTCCACGGGGCATGCGAACAGCACGCGCGACATGATCAGCCGATTGGAGACGATGGTATTGAGCGGAGCGGAGCTGCCGATCGCCGTCGTTCGCCAGCAGATCAGCTCCGCAATCGATATTTTTGTTCATTTAACGAGATTGCGGGACAAATCGCGAAGGGTGGTGGAGATTAGCGAGGTGATAGGCATGGAGAAGGGGGAAGTGGTTTTACACCCTTTGTATCAATTTCGGGAAACGGGGGAGCTGGACGGCAGGGTGGTCGGGAAGCTGGAACCGCGCGAGCTTTTGCAGAATCGGGACAAGCTGCGGATGGCTGGTATTGCATATGAGCCCCCGATGACCGTGAAGGAGACGGCGGTATGAAGTCAGGACCAGCGACGATGGGACGGAGAGAGTCCGATGTTCAAGGCGGAAAGGCGCAGGTCAGGAACGATACACCGGTGAAGCGTCCAGCCGGAAGGGTTAAGTCAACCGGAAAAAGACCGCTCCCCGATTACAGCACGTACGATCTGAGCGGTTTGCAGAGGATGCTGTGCGTTGCAGCCGGAGCGGCGATGTTTATGGGGATCGGCTATCTTTTTTATCATCAATGGATCATTGCACTGGTGCTTTCCTTTGGTGGCCTGCTTGTGCCGCGCTTCTGGAGAAGTCATATGCTGCAGCGCAGGCGTACGGCACTGAACCTGCATTTTAAGCAGGCGCTGTATTCGATATCCTCTTCTCTTTCGGCCGGGCGCTCCGTTGAAAATGGATTTCGCGAGGCGATTCAGGATTTGCGCATGCTGGATCCAGACGCGGAGAATGACCTGATAACAGAGCTTTCCATTATCAGTGCGAGAATGGAATACGGGGAGCCCATCGAGGAGGCGCTGCATGATTTCAGCCGCCGGGCATGCATGGAGGACATTACGAATTTTGCGGATGTGTTCACGACATGCAAAAGAACCGGAGGGGATCTGGTTGAGGTCATCCGTCGGACTTCTTCCATTATTGGCGAGAAGCTGGACATCCAGCAGGAAATTGCTGTACTTGTCGCCCAGAAGAAATTCGAATCCAAGGCACTGCTCGCTGCCCCGATCCTCATGCTGGTGTTCATGAATCTGACGTCGGGGGATTATATGAAGCCGATGTTCAGCGGCATGGGAATGATCATTTCCACGTTCGCTCTGCTCGGGCTTGCAGGCTGCCTGTTATGGATCATCAAGATCATGAATATCAAAATCTAAAACGGGGTGAGGTCGTGAAGCTGCTTTCTGTCCTAGTCATGGTTCTGCTAGCAGGTGGTTATCTGGTGCTGAACCGAATCAGCGGCGACAAATACAGAACCATTGCCAAGCTCCCCATGGAGGGACTCAGGCTGAAGATGCTGGTTCCTCCAATGCTGTACATATTGGAAAGATTCAAGGTCACGACAAAGTTCCCGTTGTTCTTCTTCAAGATTCAACGTTCGGTGCAGAAACTGTACGGACAGCGTCACAGTGGGGAAAAGACTCTATTATATGTAGGCGAGATGATGTGCTACGGCTGGCTGCTGATGATCATGGGCTGTTTGTTGACGCTGCTCATGGGGGAAGCAACGGGGCTGGTCATTGGCGGAGTTCTTGGCTTGCTGCTGCCTGCAGCGATGATCAAGGATATGCACAGCAAGGTGCAAAAACGTGACCATGATATTTTGATGGAACTGCCCGAGCTGCTGAGCAAGATCGTTCTTTTGGTAGGGGCGGGCGAGACGGTACAGAAAGCGATCAGCCACTGCGTGATGAGAAAGAGGCAGGAGAAGAACCATCCGCTGTACCGTGAGCTGATCCGCATGACCGATGATCTGGAGGGTGGATACTCCTTTCAGCAATCCTTCGAAAATTTCAGCAAGCGCTGTGCAGTGCAGGAGGTTTCGATATTCACGACCACGGTGCTGCTTAATTTCAGACGGGGCGGGAGCGACTTCGTCATGGCATTGTCGGATTTGTCCCGGGTTCTTTGGGAGAAGCGGAAAGCCATAACGCGCACAAGGGGAGAGCAAGCATCTTCCAAGCTGATCTTCCCCATGGTCGTCATTTTTGTAATTGTGATTGTTTTGGTAGGAACGCCCGCATTTATGATGATGAATATGTAGGAGGATGAACTTATGTTAACGATGGCATGGGAAAAAGCAAAGGGGTTTTGGAAGCAGGAGGACGGGCTCGGCATGCTGGAAATGATCCTGATCATTGCGGTTATCATTATCATTGCCGTGCTGTTCAGGGATCAGCTGTATGATCTCGTTAAAAGATTGATCGGAAAAGTGGATCAAAAGAGCAATGAAGTTTTCGAGAAGTAGGCTCTTCATGAAACATAGCGAGGGAAGCTTCACGGTTGAAGCTTCTCTTGTGCTCCCTATCGTCCTGTTGATTACGATTATTCTGATGTTCTTTTGCTTATATGTGTACCAGATGAGCTTTCTTCATCAAACGGCTTCCGCAGTGGCCGAGCGCGCTGCTTACAGCTGGGACAACAGCCACAAGGATGCGTCCACCGGCGCAGCAGAAGAGGGGCAATACGATTCGCTGTACTGGAGGCTGGCCGATGACGGGATGCTCGGCGCGCTTATTGGCTCGGGTGGATCGTCGCGGAAGCAGGCGACAGCCCTTCCGCCTGGTGAAGATGAAGGCGGTGCGCTGCCTATTATTAAAATGAACAAATCGGGAAGCATGGTACCTTCGGAGATGAAGGGTGAGATCAGCGTGCAAAATACGATTCTGCAGCGGAAGGTCACGGTAGGCTTATCCCGAATGCTCTCGCTGCCTCCGCTGGATGCCATGCTGGAAGGAGGCTCGAATGCGGAGACCTATGCCAATTCCGTTGTGGTGGAGCCCGTTGAGTTTATACGCACGGTCGATCTAATGAGATATTACGGGTCGAAATTCAAAGGTTCTTCGGATGCGAATGGACATATCGATCAGGGCCAGGCCAAGCAGGTATTGGACAAATTCAAGTCTGCAGGCAAGTAAGGAATTGCGAAAAGGAGGACCGTGATGTTTGCGAAAAGAAGGTCGGAAAGCGGCTCCGTCTCGGTATTCTTAATTATGATTTTGGCTTTTATTTTCGCTTTTGTGGCTCTTTTCATCGACTATGCCCGCATCGCTGCCATGAAGGCCCAAAGCGAGCGGCTTGCCCATGCCGCGGTACGGTCGGTCATGTCCTCCTATGATCCGGAGCTGCAGGAGAAGTATGGGTTGTTCGCTTACGGGGAGCAAAGCGGCGACCAAATTATGGCAGGCGTCCTGAACAGCAGCATGGAGAAGGGGCAGCGAAGTGATGGATTTGATGTGCTTCCGATGGAGCTGGACAGCTCGGGCCTTCAAATGGACAGAATGCTGGGCGAATACGATATTTTCAATCGCGAAATCGGGGAGGAAATGAAGTATAAGGCACCGATCGACTTCACCTTGGAAATACTGGGCAAATTTAAACCGTTGTCCACCTCCATGAAGGAGGCTTCCGACACGGTGGATGTGCTCCGCAAGCTGCAAAAGCTGTATGACAAAAGGGAGGCGGCGCTTGATCAGATGCTGGCCAAGCAGGAAAAGGCGGCGAAGAGCACGGACGGCATACCGGGCATTCTAATGGGGCTGTACTCCGCGTCCATCGCGAATGAGACCCTTGGCGCTTCACGCGTCTCAGCAGCTGCCGGCATTGCGGCTCAATATGACGATTACGTCACCAAATCAAATGAGGATGCCAACCGGGATGAGGATGAAGAGCCACAGTATGCCGACGAAATCGATGACTATCAGAACGATTCGGCGGAGGTACGCTCCCGGTTGGACACTAGTCACCGCTTAGCTTTGGACAGCCATGACAAGCTTTTGCGGGAAGCACTTCAGGCATGGCAGGAAGCCTATGATCAAAACGAAAAAATGAAAGAGGTTATTGCGGCTTCCGAAAGCCGTACGGAAAGCGCGGGGTATGGTGAAGTATCCAAGGGCAGCATTCCCGGGGAAGCCCCGGAAAGCAGCGGCGGCGATGCGGATACGATTCGCGGATTACGGGGGCAAACTGAGAAATTGCTGCTTTCCGAAAGTCTGCTGAACGATCTTCGGGATGAAATCGACAACCAAATGGGGGAGTATCAGATGGCAGACCGGGAACTTGCTGAGGCGCTATCGGCGCTTGGAGCTTCTTCCGGTCTTAGCGGAGATTCAGGCCGCATGAAAAGCGACGTCATTTCGGCACGCAGGGCCATCGATGCCTACATGCTCTCGTATGCCGGGTCCGGCTCGGACAATAAACTGCTCCAAGAGAAAGCCATGCTTAACCAGCATCGCGCTTCGGATAAGGAAAGGAAGGAGAAGGAGAAGCAGGGAAAGGCGAAATTGAAGGATGCGGCTAACATCATGGAGCGGATCAACGAGCTCGACAAAAAGGCCAAGGGTTATATGGAAGAGTTCAAAACGCTCCAAACCTATTATGATGACAGCATGGCCTTCAACAAGCAGATTGGCGATGGGGATTATCAGGGGGCTGACCTGGACAACGATCCTTACGATGCCGGCAAGTCTGCAATGAATGATATGGATGGACTGTACGGAGCCATGGCAGGAATACTGTCGGGTCTTAAAGATGAGATGTTTCAAAATGAATATGCAGCCCTTTATTTCAAACATTTTGACATCGGCAGCCTGAAGGATGCGGTGAAACAGCCGCAGACGGAACTGGGAGATGCCGTTGTGGATCAATTAAGCGTCAAGAATCAGGAGCTGGAATACATATTGTACGGCTTTCACAATCCGGTAGGAAACGTCTCGGCAGCATATGCGGAAATTTTCGCATCCCGGCTTGCGATCCGGACGATGGAGGGATTGGTCAAAAACAGCAGTCTCGGCAACCCTCTGCTCATACTCGCCGCAGCGCTGCTGTACGGAATTGAGATGGCTATTGCCGATATGATTACGCTTTGCGAGACAGGCTCGGTCGAGCTTTCCAGCTATATGAAGGTGAAGATAACGTACCGTGATTACCTCAGGCTCTTCCTGCTTATACACAGTAACAACCAGAAGAAAATGTCACGCATGCTGGCTTTGATCCGCTTCAATACGGGGATTAACCCCGCGGAACGGGCCACGTACGCTTCGGGAGAAGTGAAGGTCGGCATGAGACTGTGGTTTCTTCCTGGCGTCATGAAAATGATCGGATATGCCGGAGGAAGCCCGGACGAAGTGGAAGGAAACCGATATTATGCGGTCAAACAAGCGGATTATTCATACTAGCAGCAATCTCATCATGCGGGTGGGACGCATCAAAGCCTTGATAAGAGGGCGTAAGCGGAACCGAGACGGTCAGCAAGGAAGTATCGTGGTCGAAGCCTCGATCGTCATGCCGATGTTCGTATTCTTTGTAATCTTTCTGATTTATATGGTACAGATGACCTTGATTTCGACGGCGCTGCAGAGCACCGTATCCGATACGGTCAAAATGGTGTCGTCCCATATGTATCCCGTCGCGCTGGCCGTTGAGCAGAAGTCACCCGAGAAGGAAGAGAACGAAAAAGAGCCTGCAGGCAGCTGGAGTATTCCAAAGCTGTCGCTTGGCGACTGGGCCGCCCAATATACGAGCGCGCTGCCGACTCCCTTGAAGGAATGGATGGACGGCGCAGTGGCCAGGGCAGATGAACCGCTGCAGGATCTGAAGAACCAGGCGGCCGAAGCCGTCCTGGATCCCGTGATCAAGCCTATTTTGAAGCCATACATGGAGAGCAGGCTGCTGGACTACGATAGGGTGCATGTATCCAATATTCAAATTCCGAACCTAAAAACCCGCACGGATCCGTACTTCGGCATTGAAGTCAGCTATGAGCTGCCGATGAAGGTGCCGTTCCTGAATAAAACCATCGTGCTTCAAGCCAAAGCCCAGGAACGGCTGTGGATCGGTGAAACGGACACGATGCCGACAGAGGGCAGCGGGGAATCCGATTCGGACGAAAAGGCAATAGAAATTCTCGAGAAGCCGGACCCGGCATATGTGGGAAAACGGGCAAAAGTTCGCATCAAGATGACGCCAGGCACCTCTGCGAACCTATCCGTATTTTATAAAAGCGGACAAAGCACAGCTAAGTACTTGGGCGAAAAACAGGCGGATGCGGAAGGATACGTGGAGTGGGAATGGTTTGTAGGCACCAACACGACACCAGGCACCTGGCCCTTTGTCATCACGACCTCAGACGGGCAGAAGACCGAGGTTATGTTTACCGTGGTAAAAGGGTGAGCCTGGATGAGATGGCAAGCAAAGGTTGGAGTTGAAAAGGGGGATAGCGGAGAATGGAATTTTCAATATGGGGCTGTGCGCTGATCGTCACGGCCGCCTTTGTTACGGATATCCGGACCATGAAGATCCCGAACTGGCTTACGCTGACCGCGGTGGTAAGCGGTATCTTATTTCATACGGCAGCAGAAGGACTTCAAGGATTAGCCTTCTCCGCTAAAGGACTCGGTATAGGCTTCGCCGTGTTGCTGCTCATGCATGTGATGGGTGCCGTTGGCGCTGGCGACGTCAAGCTGTTTGCCGGCATCGGCGCTTGGCTCGGAGCGCTTCTTACCCTGCAGTGTCTGGTATATTCGGTGCTCTGCGCAGGTATGATCGGGATCTTGATCCTGCTGTGGAGAAGGGAAATGCTGCAGAGACTGCGGCAAATCGTGCTCAGCATATCCGGTGCATTGATCTTGAAAAGCCCGAGAGTCTTGAAGGCGGGGAAGGAGCAGCAGCTGCGTTTTCCGTTTATGTTAGCCGTATTTCCGGGCTTCGTAATCGCTTGTATGTATGCTTTTCTATGAACTGCAACTTTGCGTTAAAGATTAGCCGCATCTTTGTTAACCGAGCAGCCGTTCACAAGCATGCCCATAAGTTCATTCTATACACCGGGGTGAATCCAATTGTTAGGTTTAACGAGAGACTTTATACAGCAGGATCGGACATTCATGGTATTGTCGCGAGCCGAAGGGATCCGTTCGGAAGAGCTTAGCACAGTTGAGCTTTCCATGATATCGGCTGCCAAGGTGCCGCATTTCTTGCCGATGCATGCAAAGGAGGTGGATCTGCAAGTAACGCTTCGCTACGACATTACCGAAAAAAAGATGCTGTCGCATATGCTGAAAAGCGAGAGAATCAACATGACCGAGTACTACGGTTTGCTGCTGCAGGTGGCGGAAACACTGGAGCAAAGCATTCTGTACATGCTTCAGCCCGCAAAATATGCGCTGAACGAGGATTATATTTTTGTGGATGGATCTCTTCAGGAAGGGACGCTCTATCTTACCTATATTCCGCTTGAACAAACAGAGGGATTAACTACGCTCGGCGTTGGTTTGAAGGAGCTGGTGACGAAGTGTATGGCATCAGTCACCGAACTAAGCGGCGGAGGCGTTCAGCAGCTTCTACAGTACACAACCTCTGAACAGTTTACCTTGAACGGATTCAAGAGGCTGCTGCACCGGCTATTATCCACCGAGAGTGACTACCATACATCCTTGTCCCCATCGGATTCTGCGAGTGTACATCCTCGTCCAGAGCACACTTCGGCGAACGCATTACGGGGAGCGGGAAATACAAGGTGGAACCAGCCGCCGCATTCGCTGCAGGCCGAGTCCGGGCCTGGCCTTCACGGGGCTGAGGCGGAACGGGTGAGTTCAGGGGCTCATGAGCAGCTGCTGAATCGGGGGAGAAGGCCGGATGCAGCCGAGGAGCATTTTTTTCCGGTAGACCGTAAGAGTCGAAGCCAGGTGAATCAGGAAGATGACATTGTCGTCCCCGATTTCCTGAAGAGGTGGGACGCAGGAGTGCCCGGGCCAGAGGGGGAGACCGATGCAGCTGACAGGGAACCTAAATCAGCCTCCTCCCGCAGAACCTATATTGCCTTGGGCTGCCTGCTTGTTGCTGCACTGGTGTGGAGAATGCTGTACATGTCCTCCCCGAGCAGCGGAAAGCTGATCCTTTGCGTATTGCTTACCCTGATTTTAGCTGTCATTGCGTTCTTGTCCTGGACCGGCAGGATCCTGGAATCCAGCAGCCAGGCAGCAGCTGAAACGTCTTTTGATGCACTGCCCGATTTCGGCTCAAGCGACCTATCATCCGGTGCCAAACGAAGCAAAGGGCGCCTTCGTTTTGAGGTTGAGCCGCTGACCGGATTTTTTAGAGGGACACCGAAGAAGGGTCCCCAAAGTCATTCTGAGATCGATGCTTCGGACAAGGAACCGGATTGGAAATGGAAGCTTCCTCCTGCTCCGGTTCAAGCGGGTGCAGAGCGCAGCGAAACCGGGATCGGAGAAGGGCTAAACCGTGTGAGAAGCGTAATGGATGGCGGCTTAAGGGGCAGCCAGCATGGCAACGCTGACCATGAAATGACGATTTCGTCCCGAAACGAGCGCCTTTGGAATTATGCCGGCGTCGGAGCGGAAGCAAAGGAATCGGACCCAGGAGAACGAAAGGAAGGATTCGGACAAAAGACGGAATGGCTTGATGCGGGGAAGGCAGGGGCGACCGTACTGCTGAGTCGTTCGGATACAGGAAACGGCATGGCATCATCACCGGCAGCGCCTTTCTATTACTTGCTGCGCGAAGGGGAAGAAGGATTGGGGGCCGAGCGTATTGATCTGAGGCAGCAGCATTTTGTCATTGGGCGCTCCGAAGAAGTATCGCAGTACGTGGAAAGCTCGGTGGGAGCGTCCCGTGCGCATGTGGAGCTGAGCCGGTCTGAAGATGGAGGGTATCTCATCAAAGACCTCGGCTCGAAAAACGGCACGCGTCTGAAAGGAGAGGCTATGGTGCCTTATAAGGAATATCCGCTTCAGGACGGGGATCAGTTTACCATCGTGAAAGGAGCTTATACGTTCCGCTCCGCCTGATTATCACTTAAATGCTCAAGAGCCTTATCCAGCGTAGGGAATTTAAAATGAAAGCCATGCTTTACGATTTTGTCAGGAATGACGCGCTGTCCTTCCAGAATAATCAACGACAGCTCTCCCAGAACCGTTCTCATCAGGAAGGCTGGTACGGGGAACCAGTGGGGACGATGATATGTCCTGCCCACGGTCTCTCCGAAACGATTATTGGTAACAGGCTCCGGCGCAGTGGCGTTGACCGGTCCGTCTACTTCGGGATGGGTAATGCAGAATTCGATCAGCCGGACCATGTCTTGCAGATGAATCCAGGAGACCCACTGTTTGCCGCTGCCGAGTCTTCCTCCAAAGCCAAGCTTATACGGAAGCTTCATGAGCGGGAACGCTCCTCCGTTATTTCCCAGAACAACCCCGGTTCGGAGCTTGATCAGGCGAACGTTCTGAATCTGGTCAGAGGCATCCTCCCATTCCTGAACGACGGATGAGGGGAAATCGACGACATGATGCGGGCTTTCTTCACTGAAGGTATCGTTCAGAGAAGTCCCGTAAATGGCAATAGCTGAAGCTTGGACGACGACCTCGGGTTTTTCATGGAGGGCCTGGACCAGCCTGGCGACGGCCTGAACGGTTTTCATTCGGGACTCGATAATGCTGTGCTTGGCCCTTGGCGTCCAGCGCTGATTGAGGGAAGCACCTGCCAGATTGACGATTGCCTTCGTTCCTTCCAGGAGCACGGGGCTGGCTTCAACTTGGTCCCATGTCAGGTACTTGACACCAGCCTGCCCGGAGTCCGGTACTCTTCGTGTAATAACAACGACTTCATGCCCTTGTCGCTGCAAATGCTCGGTGAGCGCCTTTCCGATAAAGCCGGTCCCGCCGCAAATCGTAATTTTCATAAGCCGGTACGCTCCTCTGCCTTAAGTTTTGGATGCAAAAGCCCCCTGGCGCGGCATCAGACTGATGAAATGGTACATTTCTTCAATTTGATGCTCCTGCCAAGGGGCTTGTCGTTTGCAGGTCATGAACCTACTTTTGCATCAGATGTTCATATGGTTTGTAATCGATCTGGTTTTTGTTAAGGAATGCGACCAGGAACTTGTTGTCCCGTTTCGGCGTGGCGGATATATAACCTTTGATGCAGTGATCTCGGGTTACCTCCTTGGCCTGTTCTTCCAATGCGATTCTGCCGATCTCAGCCGCGATGGAGTGTTTGGCGATATCACGGAACGGTCCGGGTACGGGCTTGACCAGTCTGTCCAGAAATTCCTTGGAATCATCCGTCCACAGGTGGCGGCTGGTTTCAACCCAGTGATTCTGCCAGTCCAGCTTGGACTTGCCGTCATTCTTGGGAAGTACCTTCAGAAATTTGCGGATCATAAAGTATCCGCCGATGCACATCGAGATCAGTAGGAGAACCGCCCATATGACGACGGAATCCATAAACATATCGGAGGGCATGGATGAGGACAGAAGCCTCGCGCCCCAGGAGCTATGCATGTGGTTCACCTCTAGGATTATCTTCAAATCATTAAACCTTTTTCTGAATTATAACGCATTTCTAGATTTATTTCAGCTTTCACGCTAAAATAAGGGATAATTCTAAAGAGGGGGATGGATTATGCTTAAAATCGGTTCTCATGTGTCCTTTTCGGACAAGGGACTACTCAGCGCAACCAACGAAGCCAACACTTATGGATCGAGCTCGTTTATGATATATACCGGCGCGCCGCAGAATACGCGCCGCAAACCGATTGAATCGATGTTTCTGGAGGAAGGCAAGCAGTTAATGAAGGAAAGCGGGTTCGAGGAAATCGTCGTTCATGCGCCTTACATTATTAACCTCGGTTCGTACAAGCCGAACACGTTCGAGCTCGCGGTCAGCTTCCTGCAAGAAGAGATTCGCCGCACACATGCCATTGGCGTGAAGAATATCGTGCTGCATCCGGGTGCATTCACCGATAAAGATCCGGAATACGGCATTCAGCGGATTGCCGACGGTTTGAATGAGGTGCTCGACGGAACGAATGAAACGGAGGTCCATATCGCGCTGGAAACAATGGCCGGCAAAGGCACGGAGATGGGTCGTACCTTTGAGGAGATTGCGAGCATGATCGAAAAGGTGAAGCATAACGAACGCCTGACGATTTGCTTGGATACCTGCCACATTCATGACGCTGGCTACGATATCGTAAATGATCTGGATGGCGTGCTCGAGGAATTCGACCGGATTATCGGCCTGGACCGGATTGGCGTCGTTCATATCAACGACAGTAAAAATCCGCGCGGGGCGGGCAAAGACCGCCATACTCCTATCGGAACCGGCTGGATCGGCTTCGATACGATCAACAGCGTCGTGCACCACGAGAAGCTGGCAGGCAGACCTTTCATTCTGGAGACGCCGTGGATCGGCAAGGATGCCAAAACGCAGTGTCCGATGTACGAAATTGAAATCGCGCTTCTGCGCGGCAATGTATCAGAACGCTTCGGTCCCGACTTCATTCAGGAGGTCGAAGACCTGCATGACTTTTTTGCCAAGCAGGAAATGGATCCGCGCCAGTTCGTGCTGGACACGTGGACGCTGCTCAAGAATGACGCCAAAGCGAAAAAGGCCGATTCCCGCGAGCCGCTGGAGCGTCTGTACGATATGGTGACAGAAGCGGGTGTTTTCCCGGATCTGACGGAGAAGCAGATTAACGAGCGTCTGATTGCCTGTCTGGCAGGCAAAGAAGCTCTTAAATAAATACAATATATGTAGAGAGATCGTACGAGGGAGGAACAGGAGTCTCATGGAACTACACGTCAAAAAGAATACATCATCGCAAGTACATCAAAACCGTGCGCGCATGCTCATTTCCTGTCCGGATGGACCTGGAATCGTCGCAGCCGTTTCGCATTTTCTTCATCAGCATGGAGCCAACATCGTTCAATCCGATCAGTATACGATGGATCCCAAGGGCGGCATGTTTTTTATGCGGGTCGAGTTTGACCTTGCCGACCTGGAACAACGGCTGCCGGAACTGGAAGAGAAGTTTGCGGAAGTCGGGAACAAATTCAGCATGGAGTGGAAGATTCATAATGTCAGCCGCAAGAAAAGACTGGCCATTTTCGTATCCAAGGAGGATCACTGTCTGGTGGAGCTGTTGTGGCAATGGCAGGCAGGCGATCTCGATGCTGAAATCGCGATGGTGGTCAGCAATCATCCGGACATGAAGGAGTATGTCGAGTCCTTCGGTATTCCGTATCATCATGTTCCGGTGACAGCCGATACGAAGAAGGAGGCCGAACAGCGGCAGCTGGAAGTCGTCGGCAGCGATATCGATGTCATTATTTTGGCGCGTTACATGCAGATCATTTCTCCGACCTTCATCGAGCATTACCGGAACCGGATCATTAACATTCATCACTCGTTTCTCCCGGCCTTCGTCGGCGGCAAGCCTTACGCCCAAGCCTATGATCGCGGCGTGAAAATCATCGGGGCGACTGCCCACTATGTAACTGAGGTGCTGGACGGCGGTCCGATCATCGAGCAGGACGTGCAGCGCGTGAGTCACCGCGACGACGTGAGCGAATTGAAACGAATCGGCCGCACGATTGAACGGGTCGTATTGGCAAGGGCCGTAAAATGGCATATCGAGGACCGGATTCTGGTTCATGACAATAAAACGGTCGTGTTCAACGGCTAAGCATTGTGGAAATGCGTCATACAATTAGGAAACTTACACAAGCCTGCTTCGAAGGAAGCGGGCTTTTATTATAGAATCTATAAATTTTCAGTGAAGCGGAGCAATTCTATCTTTGTAAGTAAAAACAACATCATCATGCGTCCTGTCTACTTTGAAGATAAGCCGCTAGACATTTTTCTCGTGAGCCGGATCCGCTGTTTAACGGGAATCAAGCCTTGTTCATACGGTTATAAAACCGCGTAATTTAGCATGATTCAGGTTTTGTAAAGGGCTTATGACGAAATTTTCTTTAGAAAATTTTATGAAATTTGAAGTGAACTTTAGAAATGAAACGTCTTTAATATCGTAAGATCAAATCAAGCAACGATTAGAGAGGGGTAGAAAGGTTGTCTTGGATGAATAAGAATATCAGGTGGACGAAGCCAGCTGTATTGGCACTGGCATTCCTGCTGCTGATTCAGCTTGCGCTAGGAACGGGCATGGCTCATGCCGATGACAAGCCTTCCATCGCATTGAAAAGCGAAGCAGGCTATAACGGAATGATGAAGAACGGGACATGGAATCCGCTGAAATTAACCCTGACAAGCAGTCAGGACCTGTCGGGGGATATCGTATTCCAGGTGCTGCAGAATCAATGGGGCAACAGCCCTTCTTCTTATGTGCAGCACGTAGAGCTGCCGAAGGATACGCCCAAAGAGGTTGTCCTCGCCATTCCGGGGCAGCCGTATAACAAGGATAACAACGCGATCCGGTTCTATGAAGGCTCCGTGGAGAAAGGGAAGCTCGTCAACTTTTCAGCGGGCACCGGCTATCTTAATGGCGGCACGTATAACTCGATGAATATAGGCGTTTTGTCGGATGATCCGGATGCGATGAACTTTCTCGCGACCCTTCAGAGCGCGAACTCGAAAATAAGCGTTTTGCACATGAAGCAAAAGGACATTCCGCAAGACCCGATGCTGATGGACGGCATCGACGTGCTGGTCTTTGACCGTTTCGCATCCGACACCCTGGCACCTTCCCAGGTGACGTCGATCGAACAGTGGGTCAAAACCGGTGGCCATCTGATTCTTGCGGGCGGAGCGGCATATTCGAAAACGGCGGCGCCTTTTGCCTCGATTTCTCCGGTAGACGTCAAAGGCACGTTTACAACGACGTCGCTGCCCGAGCTGGAAAAGCTGGGAGCCGTCAAGCAGGGAAGCACCAAAGGAGGGGCTGCCAAGCTTCAATTGGACGGAGAAATCACGCTATCCGACGCAGAGCTGAAAAAGGAGGCAAGCCTGCTGTACACGACGGGTGGCAAGCCGCTGTTCGCAAGCCGGCAGCTCGAGAACGGCAAGGTTCTCTACGCCGCTTATGATGTCACGCAGGAGCCGATCGCTTCATGGTCGGGTCATCCCTCCGTATGGTCTGCGCTGCTCGGCAGCGAGCTTCAATCGAACAATTTTAACGCTATGCGCGGAAACATGAATCCGCTGCTGAACCTGAGCTATGTATTGAACTATTTTCCATCGTTAAACATGCCATCATTTCAGGTTCTTGCCTGGTTAATCGTGATTTATGCCCTGGTGGTCGCCCCGCTGCTGTATCTTCTCCTGAAAAAGGTGGACAAGCGCGAGTGGGCATGGTGGATGATCCCACTGATCGCGGTGATCGCGAGCGGAACGGTATACATGATTGGGGCTTCGGACAAGACGAAGGAACTGGCCCATACACTGAACGTCGTAGAGCTCGACGGGCGCGGACAAGCAAAGGTTAAGAGCGCGACGGCCTTCTTTTCGCCTGGAAGCGGAAATTACCATTTGGAGCTCCCAGCCAATTCATACGTAACGATTCAGCGAGACGGAAGCTCATTCTCGGGTTCCGGCGACAGCCGCAGTTTGGTGGAAGTAGGTTCCAAAGAAACGGGAGTCGAGCTGCTGGATATGCCGCAGTGGTCACTGGCCAAGCTGTGGGTGGAGCAGCGTTCCAAAAATGAAGACTTGGGCCAATTGGACGTCAATCTGTTCATCAACGATAAGGGCGACATCGACGGGAAAGTCGTCAATACAACCTCGAAGGAGCTCGTAAATGCCGGTCTCGTGGTCGGCGGTAAGCTTTATTTGCTGGGGGATATAGGGAAAGGCCAATCCGTATCGCTGGCTTCGGTGACAACCACGAAGAATGTCCGGAACGGATCCTTGGCGATGTCCATGTTCTCGAATTATACGGGCGGAAAGGATCCTTATAACCGCGAAAGGGGCATGCTGGACAACTATCTTCAGAATTCGGGATGGATATCCCAATCGTCATATGTTGTTGCATTCAACAAAGACAAGCTGTTCAACTATACGAATGACGGGCGGAGCATCGACAGCGACCAGCTGAACCTGTGGCTGCAGCCGGTGAGCATCAGCTGGGTACAAAACGGCAAGCTGAACATTCCTTTCGGATTCGTGTCCCCGATCGTCAACCAGGTTTCTTCGCCGAACTGGTACGAGCAGCCGAACGGCACCAGCCATATCGAGCAGGGTTATATCACGTTCGATTACGACGTGCCGGATATGAAGAGCATGAGCGGCGGCAAGCTGAAGCTTCAAAGCAAGAATCCCGGCAATAAAACGGAATATGAAATTTTCAATTACAAAAAGCAGGACTGGGAGCCTATGAAATGGGATGCATCGAAACAGTGGATCGCGGCAAGCCCGAATGAACAGTATGCTTCTCAGGGGCGTATCCGCGTCAAGCTGACAGCCAAGGAAGCGACGGAGCTGATGCTACCCGAGCTTGCGGTAGAGGGGGCACTGAAGCCATGATCGACATCCAGCAATTGAGCAAACGTTACGGTAATTTTGACGCTCTGAAAAATATAAATTTGTATATCCCGGAAGGAACGGTATTCGGATTCGTCGGACCGAACGGCGCCGGCAAGTCGACAACCATGTCCATTCTGGCTACCTTGATGCTGCCGACTTCCGGCGTTGCCAAGGTCGACGGCTTTGACGTGACGCAGCATCCGAAAGAGGTGCGCAAAAGAATCGGGTATATGCCGGACTTCTTCGGGGTGTACGACCAGCTGAAAACGACGGAGTATTTGCATTTTTACGGGGCGAGCTACAACATTCCGCGGAGCGAACGCGAAAAGCTGATTCCGCAGCTGCTCGAACTCGTGAATCTCAGCGATAAAAGCGACGTGTATGTTGACGGACTGTCGCGGGGCATGAAGCAGCGCCTCTGTCTGGCCAGATGCCTCATCCATGATCCGAAAGTGCTTATTCTGGACGAGCCTGCATCGGGCCTCGACCCGAGGGCTCGCATCGAGATGCGTGAAATTTTAAAAGAGCTGAAGCAGATGGGCAAGACGATCATCATTTCCTCGCATATTTTGCCGGAGCTGGCAGAGATGGTGGATGAAATCGGCGTCATCGAGCATGGAGAGATGGTGGCTCAGGGCAGGGTCTCGGACATCCAGGCCAAGCTCCGCGTCAAAAAGGTGCTCCATATCCGAGTGATGGATCGCGATGAGGAGCTGGCTGCCCGCCTGCAGGATGAGGCGATGGTCTCGGCCGTGCTTTCCGACAATACGGGCATCCATGTGCATTTTGGCGGCGGGGATCCGGAGCAGGTACAGCTTCTTCAAAACATCATTTCGTGGGGTTATGCCGTCATTTCCTTCCACGAAGCGCAAACCAATCTGGAGGATGTATTCCTCGAAATCACCAAAGGAGGGCCTGCCGTATGAACTGGAGCCGCAAATGGATAAACCCGGTGCTGGACAAGGAATTCCGCCTGCGAATGCGCACCCCGCGCTCGGCGATATCCCTTCTTGCCTACATTCTGGTGCTCGGACTGGTCGCGCTCGGATTCATTTATATTACGTTGTATCTGGGCAATGACGGGAATCAGCCCTTCAATTCCAGTGCGGGACGCTTGATGTTCTATGTGCTCAGCTTCGCGCAGCTCATTCTGATTGCATTCATGGCGCCGGCATTGACGGCGGGCGTGATCAGCGGCGAGAGGGAAAAGCAGACGCTCAGTATGCTGCTCACGACGCAGCAAAGTTCCTCGACCATTATTTTGAGCAAGCTGTTCTCTTCACTAAGCTTTATGACGCTGATCATTGTGGCGACCATGCCGATTTACAGCATCGTGTTTCTGTATGGGGGCATATCGCTCAAGCAGATGATCTTTATCTTTGTATTCTACCTGTTTGTGATGCTGCTGCTCGGGGCGCTCGGCGTGATGTTCTCGACGCTCTTCAAGCGGACGATGGTGTCGGTCATCGTGACATACGGGGTTGGATTATGCATTTTCCTGTTAACCGGATTGCTGTATTTATTCGCCATGAGCATCGTTCAGCGCAGCTACTATTCACCTCCGACGTCCACCGCGGCGACCTATTCGTGGGTCGGTTATATCCTCGGATTGAACCCGGCGGGCGCGCTGCTTAGTTTGTTTGAACCAGGCTTTTCGAAACAAGCCTTCCTGCTGCGGAACGGCAACCTGAATTCGAATGCTCCGATCCAGCTCTGGCTGGAATTCGTTCTGGTGTACAGCGTGGTCATCATCGCCGCTCTGTGGATCAGCATCCGCCGGATTCGGCCGGTCGCAAGACGCAAACCGAAAGATCAGGAACGTCCGGTATCGACCGTTGAAGCCGGCGCAGGCGATCACTCTTAGACAGGATTTTTTGCTGAAACGTAAAAATAGTTTGTGAATCAAAAGGAGGGAGCTTATGGACGCTATCCGCCACGCGATTGGCAAAGCCCGCTTAAGGCTTCAGCGGTTCCGGTTAATCCGCTACACCCTGTACGGCTTCGCCGCAGGACTCGGCGGTGCCGTTCTGCTGCTGCTCGCTGCCCGGTTCTGGCCTATTCCGTCCTATCGCTCCATGGCGATAGCCGCTATGCTAACGGGAATATTGGCGGGGGCAATCTGGGGGATGCTGTACCGCGTCAAGGAGCATGAGGCTGCGCAGGCGATGGATGCGGCTACGGGGGGAGCCGAGCGAAGCGACATGATGGTAACGGCCCTCGCCTTCGCCGATCAGGAAGGTGCGGCAGTCCGGTGGCAGCGCACACAGGCTGAAGCCTATGGGAACAGCTTTACGGCTCAGCTCAAAAGCAGGATTCCTTCCCCGAGCTATAAGGGAATAGCGATTGCTGCCTGTATTCTTTTCATAGCCGCTGGCGTGCTGTCCCTTCTGCCGAACAAGGTGGACGCCACACTCGCCGAAGCCGCACGCCAGAAGGAGTGGGTTCAGGAACAGCAGAAGAAGACGGAGCAGCTTGTAGAGCAGTTACAGAGTCAGAAGCTGGAGCCGGCCGTGAAGAAGCCGCTGGAGGACTCGCTATCAGCGCTCCAAAAAAAGCTGGCTGCGCAGAAGGATCCGGAAAAGGCGCTTGCTGAGCTTGAAAAGACGATGAAGGAAATGGAAAAAACAGCAGCCAAGCAGGACGCAGCCGTTCAAAATGTAAAGGATATCGGCAAAAAGATGCAGAACGCTCCGAATATGGCATCGCTCGGCAAAAGTCTGGAAAGCGGAAAATCAGATGACCTGAAAAAGTCGATGGAAACGTTCAAGCAGCAGGTGAAGCAGCTGACTCCGGAGCAGAAGCAGCAGCTGCGAGAAGCGCTGAGTAAGCTGGCAGAAGAGGCGGCTAAGAATCCAGAAACCCAGGCGCTGAAGGATGCCTTGAAAAAGACGGAGAAGGCGCTGGCCGAGAATTCAAATGATAAAGAGAAAGACAAGGCGCTGAGCGAGCTGGAGGAGGCTCTTGCCAAAGCGCTGGCTGCCAAGGCGGCGGCTTCCAGCCAATCGGCGGCGGCCTCCGCGATGAGCTCGAAGCTCGCCTCGCAAGGACTTGGGCTGGCTTCGCAAATGACCGCCGCTGGCATGCAGGTATCCGATGAATGGAGCAGCGGCGGCAGCGCGGAAGCACTCGCCATGGCTGAGGATGCAGGTGAAGCCGATCCGCAGGATCGTGATTCGGCAACGTCCGGAACCCGTGGAACCGAGGGCAATGGTTCCGGCGCGGGCAGTAGTAATGGCAGTGGAAATGGTAATGGCAGTGGAAATAATAATGGTAATGGCAGCGGTTCGGGCAATGGCAGCGGCAGTGGTACCGGCAGCGGGCGCGGTTCAGGCGGTTCGGGAGCCGGGGGCTCGGGTGCCGGTCTGGGAGCCGGAGGCCGCGATCTAGTCACGACCCCGCGTAAATTTGCGGGCAGCGGCGATAAGCAGAACGACAAAGGACCGCTCAAAGGCCAGGGCGGCACGATCCAGAAGGGCGGGGTTTCTCCGGCTGTAGACGGAGCCAGCCGTCCATACGAGGAAGTATACAAAGAATACGCGGCAGAGGCCAAAAAATCGCTGGGACGGCAGGAGCTGCCGCAGCAGATGCAGAGCCTTGTCGAGAATTATTTTACGGGAATCAATCCGAATCCGTGAGGAGTCTTCGGGCGGCAGGCGCTTCGTACAGTAGCCGCCGGAAAACGGATGCACCATCATTTCATTTTGGGGAAGCAGGAGGTCCATCAACTTATGCAGGAAACCTTAATCCAACCTGAAGCCTGGAAAGAAACGATATCGCGCGTGCGCGGCCAGATCGGTGAAATCATCGTCGGCCAGCAGGAGGTCGTCGAACAGATGCTTTGGTGCATTTTCGCCGGCGGCCACGCGCTGCTGGAGGGCATTCCGGGACTTGGGAAAACAATGCTTGTCCGCACGATCGCGGACACGCTTGACCTGTCCTTTTCGCGTATTCAGTTTACGCCGGACTTGATGCCGAGCGACATTACGGGAACGCAGATCATGTCCTTCGGTAAACAGGGCGAGACGGGAATGACGTTCCAGAGCGGACCCTTGTTCAGCAGCATCGTACTGGCGGATGAGATCAACCGCGCTACGCCCAAGACCCAGAGCGCGCTTCTGGAAGCCATGCAGGAAAAAACGGTGACGGTCGGCAATGAGACGCACCGGCTGCCCAGCCCCTTCTTCGTATTGGCAACGCAAAATCCGCTTGAGAACGAAGGGACCTATCCGCTGCCGGAGGCGCAGCTCGACCGGTTTCTCCTTAAAATCCTGGTTCCATATCCGAGTGCGGATGAGCTCAAGGAGATCGTGAAGAGAACGACCTCCAACCATGTGCCTGCGATCATGAAACAGGCAGGAGCCGAAGAGCTGTTGGCTATTCAGCATGGGGCGAGGGAAGTACTGGTCGCGGATGAGGTGCTCGATTATGCGGCAAGGCTGCTGATGATGTCGCATCCGGAAGAAGCATCCGCACCGGAAGGCGTCAAAAAATACGTGCGTTTCGGCTCCGGACCGCGGGGCATACAATCCATCATTTCGGCGGGCAAGGTACGGGCGGTGTGCCAGGGCCGAATGCATTTGGCTCAAAGCGACATTAACGCCGTGGCCGTTCCGGCGCTGCGCCACCGGATCTTCCTGAATTTCGAAGGGCAGGCCATGGGCGTAACGACAGACGAGGTCATTAAGGAAATGCTGCAGGCGCTTGGGGCAAGGTCATGATTACAGATCCGCTGCTGCCGCCGGATTGGATGGCGAGACTTGAGCGGCTGTCGCTCGGTTCAGGCAAACGGGTCGCGGGAACCCTGCAGGGCAAGCGTCGTTCGAGCAGGCTCGGGTCTTCGCTCGAGTTCGCCGATTACCGTCCATATGCGCCCGGAGACGATATTCGCCGCTTTGACTGGGGCGTGTACTCGCGGACAGGGAAACCCTTTGTGCGGCAGTTCATGGATGAGCAGGAACTGATGGTCAGCCTTTATATCGACTGCTCGGCCTCCATGGACTTTGGCGGATCATCGGCCGATGGCAGCCAGGGGGAAAATAAGCTGCTGTTCGCCAAAAGGTTGGCTGCGAGTATCGGTTATATCGCACTGTGTTCCTATGAGCGGGTCGGTGCTTACTGCTACAGCAACCGGATAAACGGCAGATTGCCAGTGCTTCGGGGCCGCGGATCCGCCATGAGGTTATTCCGGTTTTTGCAGGAAATGCCCGCAGGGGCGGATGGAAGCTTATCATCGGCACTTGGCGAGCCTGGCGCTGTGCCTCGTTTGAGCGGCATGACCTGGATCTTCTCCGATTTGTGGCTGGACGAGAGCGAGTCGTCGTTCGAAAGCGTCCTCTCCCGCTTGGCAAGCGCCGGGCAGGAAGTCGTGCTTGTGCAGGTGCTGTCGCCGGAAGAAGTGGATCCGGAGCTGAGCGGCGATCTTCGGCTTGTAGACAGCGAACGGAATACCGGCAAGGAAGTCGCAATCACCGGCCGCGTGCTGCAAAGGTATCGCGAGGAATTGTCTCATTACCAGAATGAGCTTCGGAAAATAGCGTCTGAACGCGGCATTTCATATGTTACGCTTTCCAGCGACATGACGCTGCAGGAGGCCGTGTTCGGCGTGTTGGCCGCATCGGGTCTTGTTCGTGCCTGATTCGATGGAATTCGTTAGGGAAGGGAGGGAGTCGATTGGGAATCGGTTCATGGCTCGGGCTATGGTTCGGACTTAGCATACCGGCAATTGTTGCGATGTATTTGCTCAAACGCAACTTTCTCGATACCAAGGTACCGAGCCATTTGCTGTGGCAGAGAGTCCTGAAGAACCTGGAGGCCAACCGTCCGTGGCAGAAGCTGCAAAACAGGCTCCTCCTTTGGCTCCAGCTGCTTGCCGCTGCTCTCCTTGTGCTTGCGCTCATGAAACCCTTCTACTTTGCATCAAGCGGAGGGAAGGAGCATGTCGTGCTTGTCGCGGATACATCGGGAAGCATGAGCTCCACGGTAAGCGGCTCATCGGGTCAGCTTGACCGGGATAGGCTCGAGCAGATGAAACAGGAGATGAAAGATTATATAGACCGGAGCGCGAAAGGAAGCGAAATTACCTTGCTCAGCATGAATGCGGAACCGGATGTGATCATTTCCCGGGAAAAAGACCGCAGCCGCACCGTTCAGGCGATTGATTCGCTGCGGGCCTATTTCGGTAAGGCAGCATACGATGAGACGCTATCGCTTGCCTCCGCTCTGACGCGGGATGAAAAGGATGCCGAGGTCGTTGTGTTCACGGATGGCCAGTGGAAAGGCGACCCGTCGTCCATTCCGTTCCAAGCCCCGGTGAGCGTAAAGGCGATAGAAACAAAAGGGGGCTCCAACCTCTCGCTGCAGCAATTTGGCGTAAAGGATGAGACGGGTGGAACCACGGCTGTCGCGGTCGTGAAAAATCACGGTGCGGCGGTGAAATCTGCCGAACTGAGCGTATACGGTGACGGAAAGCTGCTTAAGACAGCATCGACAATGATTAAACCAAACGCATCGGCAACAGTCACTTTTCAAGCTATGCCGGGGGCTGAGGTGTACAAAGCGGAAATCGAAGGCGCTGACGATTATGCGGCGGATAACGAGGCGTACGCCTTTTCAGCACAGGCGGATACTCCGCGGATTTTATTGATGACCCAAGGCAACCGGTTTCTTGAGAAGGGACTCCAGCTCACGGGTGCGGAAGTCGTTAAAATGACGCTGCCTGAAGAATCTCCATCAGGCGAACAAACGTCTCCCGGCACGTCAGGCGAACAAGCCGTTCCTGATCCGAAGCCGGATCTGATCGTGATCGACGGAGTCGCACCGAGCTTTGCATCCCAAGGCGATTGGAAGAAGCTGCTTGAACGCACGCCGGTCTGGACGCTTGGCGGGAGCGGAAACAAAGTAGCCGTGAACGGCGCCCAGCCCAAGCTCGCCAGTCATCCCGTTAACCAGTATGCCAGCTACAATGGGGTTTATATCGGCAGCGTCATCAACAGCAAGCTTCCCGATTGGGCCACGCCGATCGTCAGTATCGACCAGCATCCTGCGGTGATCGCAGGAAGCGATAACGGGGAGCCGCGGCTGTCCTTCTTGTTTGATCTGCAGGAAACGGATTTTCCGTTATCATCGGAATTCCCGATCGTCGTACACGAGGCGGTTTCATGGCTGACGGGGAGCGGAGGGAAAAGCCTCGGCAGATTTACGGCGGGGACCCGGATTGAAATTCCCGTCGCCGCAGATACCGTATCGGCACGCTGGATCGCGAAGGACGGCATGGCCAAGAAAGCCGCTGTACAGGGGATGGATGCCGAAAGCGGGGACAAAGGAATTTATGCTTTGCAGCAGGTTCCACCTGTTCCGGGCTTGTATGCGTTTGAACAAGTGAACGGCAAAGGGGAGAAGCTGGAGTATCTCGCCGAATCTGCTGCCGACCCGTACGAAGCAGCGCAGGGACAAACCAACGATAACCTGGCGGCGATTGGGAAGAATACCGGCACCCAGGAACCGGCAGCAGGAACGGCCGGGGAGACGGGAGCGGAGAAAGAGGCCAACAGCAAGGCTAAGATACCTCTGACGACGCTGCTTGCCGGATTGGTCCTGCTTATTATTTTAGCGGAATGGGGGGTGTATCAGCGTGGGCGTTCAATTTAATCACCCCTGGCTGCTGCTCCTGCTCGTACCTTTAGCCGCTATCATGTTTTTTGCCTATAAAACCGATTTCCGCCTGACCGGCGGGCGCAAGCTGGGAGCCGTCATACTCCGCTCCGTTGTCCTGTTGCTGCTGGTCCTGGCCATATCAGGACTGGAATCGTACACCGTTCTTCAGCAGAAAAAGGTCGTATATGTCGTGGACCGGTCTGCGAGCATGCCGCAGGAAGGACAGGCGGAGGCGTGGATGCTGAATTCGGCAGACGGAAAGAAGGAAAATGATACCCTGGGTGTCATATCCACTTCGCTACAGGCTGCTTACGAACAGAAGCTGCTGAATCAACTGCCGCAGAATTTGCGCCTGAATGCGGCACAGAATCCGGACTTCAGCAATTTGGAGACGGGGCTCCTGCTGGCGGGTAATCTTCTTGATGGACGCTCGGATTCCCGGATCGTGCTGATCAGCGATGGCAAGGAAAACGTCGGCAGCATGCTGGCAGCCGGCCGGATGCTGAAAAATCAGGGCATACCCGTCGATGTGCTGGAGTCGCCTTCGCGAGAGATGAAGGATGTGTCGGTAGAAGAAGTGAGCGTGCCTCAGAAGCTATATCAAGCCGAGGCTTTTTCGATCGAAGTCCTGATCCGCAGCACGTATAAAGGCCAAGGCGAGCTGAGACTCTACGAAGACAGCCGTGAAATCGGCAGGCAAAAGGTGGATGTTACGGTAGGGGAAAACAGGTATGCCGTTAAAGCGCTCGCGAAAATGACCGGACTTCACCGCTATCGGGCGGAAGTGTTCATGGACGGCGACCTGCAGTCGGCCAATAACGCAGGGTATGCGTTTACCCGGGTCGACGGCCCGCCGAAGGTCTTGATCGTGGAAGGCAAAAAAGACACGTCCTCGAACCTCACCGCAGCGCTGTCTTCAGGCCTTGTTCAGTATGATGTCATGCCAAGCCCGGCGCTGCTGCCCAGCGAGATGGCGAAGTATGCGGCGTATGACTCGATTATTTTCAACAACGTGTCCGGCGACCAGGTTGGCGAGCGGCGTATGGAAATGATTGAGCAGGCCGTAAAAAGCTATGGCATCGGCTTCATGATGGTGGGAGGCGAGGACAGCTTCGGCATGGGCGGATATTTTAAAACGCCGATCGAACGCGCCCTGCCGGTATCGATGGAACTGGAGGGCAAGCGGCAAATTCCTTCCCTTGGCCTGATTCTGGTCATCGACCGTTCGGGCAGCATGTCCGGCGACAAGATGGAGATGGCCAAGGAAGCAGCCATCCGTACCGTCGAGATGCTGCGTCCGAAGGATACCGTAGGGGTCCTTGCTTTTGACTCGAGCAATTGGTGGGTTGTTCCGCCGATGAAGCTGGACAACAAAAAGAATGAAGTCATCGGGCAGATTCAGTCCATCCAAGCCGATGGCGGAACGGATATTTATCCGGCAGCCGCTTCGGCGGTGGAGGAATTGAAGAAGGTTCAGGCGCAGCGCAAGCATATCATTCTGATGACGGACGGCCAGTCTGCGGGGAATGATGGGTATGGGGATTTGCTTGCACAGATGGTGGACGAGAAAATGACGATGTCCACGGTTGCGGTGGGCACGGACTCCGACGTTAACCTGCTGCAGAGTCTTGCCGACGGCGCCAAAGGCAGATTCTATATGGCGCAGGATGAATCGTCCATTCCCGCGATTTTCAGCCGCGAGGCGGCCATGATATCCAAATCGTATATCGTGGACAAGCCTTTCGTGCCGGCTCTGCAGGATGCAGGGGACTGGGGGAAATTGTTTGAAAACGGGGTTCCGCAAATTTATGGTTACGTGGGGACGACCGCCAAGCCGGCGGCTCAAACGGTCTTGACGAGTCCGGAACCGGATCCGCTGCTGGCCCGCTGGCAGTACGGCTCGGGACGCACGGTAGCCTGGACGAGCGATATGATGGGGAAATGGTCCAAGGACTGGGTGTCCTGGCCGGCGTTCTCGAACGTGCTGACGCAAATGGTGAAGTGGACCTTTCCGCAGTTTGCCGCTTCGCCTTACGACGTCAAGACACAGGTAGAGGGCAATAAAGTCCATTTGGAAGTGAATGCCGCATCCGGAAGCGGTCCGGAGCAGCTGCAGGCGGTGGTGACGGGGGATGAACTCAAGCCGAGCACCGTCGATCTGGTTCAGGAATCACCCGGAAGGTACAGCGGCGAAATCACGGTGGATCAGCCGGGCTCCTTCCTGATGTCGCTCCAGGACAGCGAGGGCAAGAGCGTGGCGATGCCAAGCGGTTTGATCGTCCCTTATTCGCCGGAATACCGGATCGAAACCGGGGATGCGAAGCAGGAGCTGGGAAGACTCGCCGAGATGACCGGCGGGCGTATCCTGTCCTGGGAGAAGCCGGAGCAGCTGTTTGCGGCTGCTCCTCGTCCAAGCCGCGAGCTGCATGATCTCAGCTACGCGCTGCTTGCCGCGGCCCTGATGCTGTGGGTCGCGGACATCGCGGTGCGCCGCCTGGCCCTCCCATGGGGCCGCATCGGCGCACGCCTGGCCGCCCTGCTCCGCAGGCGGCCGCAGCCGGCCGGCGGGGCACAGGCCCCGGACGCCGGCCTCGGCAGGCTCGCCGCGCGCAAGGAACGCGCGGCGGCCTTCTACGGCGGCAGCGCAACGCAGCCGCCGCCCGCACCGGCGCAGCCGCAGGCACGCGCCGGTGCCGCGGAAGAAGCCGGAGCGAAGCGTCCGGCTTCGGGCCGCCCCGCGGCGGGCCCCGAGCCGCCGCGCGCGGCACCGCCGGCCCGGCCCCCTGCGGACGGGCCGGGCAAGAAAGCGGCGGCGGATGCGAACCCGCCGCAGGAGGAGCAGCGGTCCGCTTCGATGGACCGCCTGCTGGCCGCCCGCAAGCGCAATACGCGCTAGCGGCGCCAAGAGGCAAGATCATCGCTTGATCTTGCCCGTTTGGCCCCATATGCGCTGCACATCAACGGGGTATATCTTACACGGTTTAGTCGACATGCTCAGGCAGCATGAGACTTGGTTAACCTTAGAGCAGTACAGCTAACTCAACTACCAACAGCTCGTTTTCTGGAATGGAGATCAAAAATCCTCTTCATGGAGATAATTCTGCTAAGCGCTTGATATGTTAAACCAGGAGCAATTTCACACTTGGCCTCAAGGCCTGAGCACTCATACCTTTATAAAGCAAGACCCGCGATCCTGAGGTGACCGCGGGTCTTGCTTTATTCATATCCCTAGAATTTCATTTCAAAGAATTTGATTTCATTTCAGCTTCGCTGCATGTTTTCTTTCCATTACGGTTAATGATAAAGGATTATGCTTTATCGGAACCGTTCGCGAAGGGTACCAGCTGCATTGTTCGATTGGAAGCGTACAGCAGGATGCCGAAGAGCAGATGACCAGCGAACCACCAGCCGAAAGCTTGCATGTCGCCCGGCACTGGCACCCGATCAGATAGGGAGGCCAGCGGGAAGAACAGGAGCGATGACAGCAGGCCAAGCGCGGTGGCGGTGAGCAGTGGCCGGGGGTAAGCGAGGATGCTGTTCCAAAAGGCATAGACAAGGCCGATGGCGAGAGCGACCATCAGGTGCAGAGCGAATTCGATCCATTCCGGGAGCCTCGGCGGCAAAAAGCTAACAAAGTCGACATTCAGCAAAAGCCGGTACACGAGATGGCCGGAAGCTTGCTCGATGATTTTAAGAAAAAGGCCGAGTCCTACGCCGCTGATCAGACCGCAGAACAGCCCCCTGATCCAGAACGCGGGCGAGGAAGCGAGTCTTTTGAAACGGTTGTCCACCCAGCGTCACCTCCCGATGATGGTTTTCGTACTGCAAAAAGTTGTGACAAATTATGTAGACAAGCCATGTCTGTCCGGTCCGGCATGTGACCGCTTTAAATGGCGGCAGATTACGATTTTTGATCGCTCCGGATTTTGTCAAATCCTGCCGCATAATGACCGCCGCAGCAGGGAATCGTGATAAAGGATATGGAAAAGAAGACTGCCAAGTGTTACAATAAGTCAAAATGAAACATTCAAGCGGAGCTTCTTCATAATCCGCAAGCGGGAGAAGGCTTTTGATGCTTTCTTTTTGATTTCATTGTAGTGGATTTGACCAGGATTATGAAGCAGCATCGCTGCCGCTTTTTAAATTTCCCAGAGTGACTGAGGAGGATAAACATGACTGACAAGAATCAAGCGATCGACAAAAAAGAAAACTCGACCATCGAGAATCTTTCGATCACCACCATCCGTACTTTGGCGATCGACGCCATCGAAAAGGCAAATTCCGGACATCCGGGCATGCCGATGGGTTCCGCGCCAATGGGCTATCAATTGTTCGCCAAAACGATGAACCACAATCCGGAGAATCCGACTTGGATCAACCGCGACCGTTTTGTGCTGTCCGCAGGACACGGCTCCATGCTGTTGTACAGCTTGCTGCACCTGAGTGGCTATGATCTGCCAATGGAAGAGCTGAAACAGTTCCGTCAATGGGGAAGCTTGACTCCGGGTCACCCTGAATTCGGACATACCGCAGGCGTTGACGCAACGACCGGACCTCTGGGTCAAGGGATCGCGATGGCTGTGGGTATGGCTATGGCTGAAACGCAGCTGGCTGCAACCTACAACAAAGACCAATTCAAAGTGGTGGATCACTATACCTACGCGATTTGCGGCGACGGCGACCTGATGGAAGGCATCTCTTCCGAAGCGGCTTCCCTCGCAGGCCATTTGAAGCTTGGCAAACTGATCACCCTTTATGATTCCAACGATATTTCCCTGGACGGCGAACTGAACCTTTCCTTCTCCGAGAATGTTCAGAAGCGCTTTGAAGCTTACGGTTGGCAAGTGCTGCGCGTAGAAGACGGCAACGATCTTCCTGCCATCGAAAAAGCGATTGCTGAGGCACAGAAGGAAACCGAAAAACCAACCCTGATCGAAGTCAAAACGATTATCGGTTACGGCAGCCCGAACAAACAAGGCAAAGGCGGCCACGGCGGTACGCACGGTTCCCCGCTCGGTTCCGACGAAGCCAAGCTGACCAAAGATTTCTACAACTGGGTTTACGAAGAAGACTTCCATGTACCGGCTGAAGTTCGTGAGCACTTCGCGAAAGTGAAGGAACACGGCGTGAAAGCGAACAAGGAATGGAACGAGCAGTACGAAGCTTACAAAAAAGCATATCCCGAACTTGCAGCCCAGTTTGACAGAGCGATTGCTGGCGACCTTCAAGAGGGTTGGGATGCCGATCTGCCGAAATATGCGGTTGAAGATAAAGCCGTTTCCACACGCGTGGCTTCCGGTAAGGCATTGAACGGACTTGTGAACAATGTGCCGCAGCTGATGGGCGGATCTGCCGACCTTGAAAGCTCCACCATGACTCACCTGAACGGCTTGTCCAACTTCACCCCGCAAAGCCGCGAAGGCCGCAACATTTACTTCGGCGTACGCGAGTTCGGCATGGCTGCAGCGATGAACGGCATGATGCTGCACGGCGGCGTGAAAGTATTCGGCGGTACGTTCTTCGTATTCACCGACTACCTGCGTCCGGCTGTACGTCTGGCTTCCATCATGAAGCTGCCTGTGACTTACGTGCTTACGCATGACAGTATTGCTGTCGGCGAAGACGGTCCAACGCATGAGCCGATCGAACAACTGGCTTCCCTCCGCATCATTCCGGGCCTGACGGTGATTCGTCCGGCGGACGGTAACGAAACTTCCGCTGCATGGGCTTATGCGGTAGAGAACAAGGAGAACCCTGTTGCCCTCGTCCTTACGCGTCAAAACCTGCCAATCCTGGCCGGAACGGTTGACGGTGCAAGAGAAGGCATCAAGCGTGGTGCATACGTGGTAGCCGATGCGAAGAACGGCAAACCGGTTGCGCAAATTATCGCTACGGGCTCCGAGGTTCAACTGGCTGTCAAAGCACAGGAAGAGCTTGCGAAACAAGGCATCGAAGTACGGGTTGTCAGCATGCCAAGCTGGGATCTGTTCGAAAAACAAGACCAGGCTTACAAGGATTCCGTCATTCTGCCTGACGTGAAAGCCCGTCTTGCGATTGAAATGGCTCAAACCTTTGGCTGGGAACGTTATGTCGGCGATCAAGGCGACATTCTCGGCATCACGACTTTCGGTGCATCCGCTCCTGGCGACACCGTGATCAAAGAATACGGATTTACGGTGGAGAACGTTGTCAGCCGCGTCAAAGCGCTTCTGTAAGAACGTTGTCCCCTGCATAGATCAAGTTCCATAAGATGAGGAGCAGTGAGTATTCATGTCGCAACTGAAGAATGCAACCATTGTGAAAGCAGCCAATATTTATTATGACGGTCAGGTCACCAGCCGGACCGTCATCCAGGAAGACGGAAGCAAGGTAACGCTTGGCATCATGCTTCCAGGCACTTATGAATTCGGTACGGACGGTCCGGAAATCATGGAGATTCTTTCGGGTCAGCTTAAAGTGCTTTTGCCGGGAGAAGATTCCTGGCAGGAGATTAACGGAGCGGCTACATTCCATGTGCCTGCCCGTTCCAAATTTGCTCTGGAAGTGTTCAGCGTAACGGATTACTGCTGCTCCTATCCGGCGGAATAACGTGCATCCGCGAGGAGGCCGAGGAACCGTGAGGTTCTGGGTCTGCTTGGCGGGATTTGCGAACAAAAGGATACATGAAAAAGGGTAAGACTGCCTGATCGGCAATCTTACCCTTCTTCTCTTCCATTCGTGCAGGCATGATTCGTTCATGGGCTGCACGCAAACCTTATTGCAGCGGCTTGCCGCCGATCGTTTGCCCGATCCAGGCTTCATAGCATTTGACGACGGCCGATAGATCCTCTTCGCCATAGCCTTCCGTTTGACCAGCCTGAAAAAGGTTCTTGGTCAGGTCGAGCATTGGCGTCGGGATGCCAGCGCTATCCGTCATGGAAGCCGCAAGCTTCAGGTCCTTGAGCATCAGCGCAAGCGAAAACTGGTTGCTGAAATCCGCTTCAATGATTTTGCGGCCCTTGAGCTCGGCGGCCTTGCTGCCTGCCGAACCGAGTTGTACGAGCTCCAGGAAGCTGTCGGCCGGAATGCCGGATTTGGTGGCAATGGCAAAGCCTTCGGCCAAGGCGAGATTGTTGATGCCGACCATCGTGTTATGGGCCAGCTTGGCGACCGAACCGCTGCCGCTAGGTCCCATATGGATAACCTTTTTGCCCATCGCGTCCAACAGGTCGGCGGCGTTTTCCAGTACGGAAGCCTCGCCTCCGACCATAAATACGAGCGTACCGTCTTCAGCCGCAGGCTTGCTTCCGGTTACCGGCGCGTCGAGGAATTCGGCTCCTTTCTCGCGAATGGAAGCCGCAAGCTCTTTGACGAGTCCCGGGGAAATGGTGCTGGAGTCGATGACGATCATGCCTTTGTCGAGCGAGTTCAGGATGCCGTCCGCGCCGTGGTACACTTCGCGGATGGAATCGTCATTGCTGACCATCGTGATGACAACGTCGCGGCCGGCAGCGGCTTCGCGCGGCGTGGCGGCGGATGCGGCTCCGGCGGCAACGAGGGGCTCGCATTTGGCAGCCGTGCGGTTGTAGACGGTCACGTCGTATCCTTTACTTAGCAGTATGGAAGCCATCGGCGCTCCCATGGTTCCCAGTCCGATAAAACCTATCTTTTTCATGTGATCACCTTTTCTTATGATAGTTGAGGATCACGCAGGAGCTCTTCGGAATCAGAGGTTGCGCGAATCCGGGACATAAATAAATACCTTTGTCTATTTTAAGATATCAGAAAGTATAACCGGTTGGGAAATGGAAATGCATGCTGGTAGACGATTTTCTGCCATGTGCTTGAAGGTGCGCCTTGCGGGTAAGCACGAGACATGGAATTGGCGTCTTTTTCAATGATGTCGCATGCTTGCTAGTCGCAGGAAATTAAAGTATCCTATTCTAAAGCTGTTTTTATGGAAGCCGTAGAGTAGAGATGAAACCAGGAGGTAACACAGATGTCAAACCCATTAAAATTTGATTACAGTAAAGCCCTTGAATTCATCAACCAACATGAAGTGGATTATTTTGCCGAGCCGATCAAGCTGGCTCATGAGCAGCTGCATAACAAGACCGGCGCAGGCTCCGACTATCTCGGATGGATCGACCTGCCAACGGCTTACGATAAAGAAGAGTTCGCGCGGATTCAAAAAGCGGCAAGCAAAATCCAAAGCGACTCGGAAGTACTGATCGTCATCGGAATCGGCGGTTCCTACCTTGGCGCGCGTGCGGCTATTGAAGCCCTGTCGCATTCCTTCTATAACTATCTGCCGAAGGACAAGCGTAAAACGCCTGAAGTTTATTTTGCCGGCAACAACATCAGCTCGACGTACATTACGCATCTGCTTGATCTCGTGGAAGGCAAGGATTTCTCTGTGAACGTTATCTCCAAATCCGGTACCACCACGGAGCCTGCGATCGCGTTCCGCATTTTCCGCGCAGCCCTGGAGAAGAAATACGGCAAAGAAGAAGCGAAGAAACGCATCTACGCAACAACGGACAAAGAAAAAGGCGCCCTCAAGAAGCTTGCAACCGAGGAAGGCTATGAATCCTTCGTCATTCCGGACGATGTTGGCGGACGCTATTCCGTGTTGACAGCCGTAGGCCTTCTGCCAATCGCAGCAGCTGGCATCAACATCGAAGAGATGATGAAGGGCGCAGCCGATGCATCCAAGGAATTCAGCAGCCCGAACGTGGCCGAGAACCAGGCTTACCAATATGCGGCCGTTCGTAACGCCCTGTACCGCAAAGGTAAAGCGATTGAGATTCTGGTCAACTACGAGCCTTCCCTGCACTACGTGTCGGAATGGTGGAAGCAGCTCTTCGGCGAAAGCGAAGGCAAGGATTACAAAGGCATCTATCCGGCTTCCGTTGATTTCTCCACCGATCTGCACTCCATGGGTCAATTTATCCAGGAAGGCAGCCGGAATATTTTCGAAACCGTCATTCAAGTGGACAAGGTTTCCGAGGAGATTACAATTGAAAGCGATCCGGACGATCTTGACGGACTGAACTTCCTGGCCGGCAAAACGATGGATTTCGTCAATAAGAAGGCTTTCCAAGGCACGATGCTGGCGCATACCGACGGACAGGTTCCGAACCTGATCGTTACCGTGCCGGATCTGACGCCATATTCTTTCGGATACTTGGTTTATTTCTTTGAAAAAGCTTGCGGCATCAGCGGTTATCTGTCGGGCGTGAATCCATTCGATCAGCCGGGCGTTGAAGCTTACAAGAAAAATATGTTCGCTTTGCTGGGCAAACCGGGCTATGAAAAAGAAAAGGCTGATCTGGAAGCCAGACTTTCTGAATAACTCACCACATCTTAAGAATAGACATCAAACAGAAGGAAGCAGTTCACCGGTCTTCGGACCATATGGGGGACTGCTTTCTTTCCAATCAGGGGAAGGGTTAAAGGATGATAGAACGTTATCGTACCGTTCGAAAGAGCGGGGAGAAGGAAATCGTAATCAAAAAATCCCGTTTTATCGGCCACATCATGCCGGTGGAAACGGAGGATGATGCAAACGCTTTTATCGAGGAAATCCGTAAAAAACACTGGAACGCCACGCACAACTGCTTTGCATACATGATCGGCGAGCGGGACGAGATCCAGAAGCAGTCCGATGACGGGGAGCCAAGCGGAACCGCGGGTAAACCGATCCTCGAAGTCATGAAGAATCAGGGGCTGAAAAATGTGGCCATTGTCGTCACGCGGTATTTTGGCGGCATCATGCTGGGCGCCGGAGGGCTGATTCGTGCCTATACAGATGGCGCCGTGGCGGCAATTGAAGCCGGGGAAGCGATTTCCCGTGTACTTCATCGGCAAATTTTTGTAGAATTAGATTATACATGGTTAGGCAAGGTTGAGAACGAGCTCCGAAACCGGGAAGTACGCATGGGGGAAACGAGCTTTACCGATAAGGTAACGCTGGAATGCCTGCCGCTCGATTCGGAATCTCAGGAGTTCATGTCGTGGATGGTGGATCTGACTCAGGGACAGTCCCTGATTACGGAGGGTGAGCAGCTTTATTTTATTGAAGGGGAATAAGGTCTATGGCAAGAAGAGCAGTGGAACAGGAGTTATCCAGGGAGAGGATTCTTGAAGCAGCCAGGCATTTGTTCGTCACAAAGGGCTACAGGGCTATCTCCATGCGCAGTATCGGTCAGCATTTAGGTTACAGTCACGGTTCCTTGTATTATCACTTTAAGGAAAAAGCAGAGCTGTTTTATGCCATTGTCGTGGAGGATTTCAACAATCTTGCGCTGCAGCTCAAAAAGGTCATCAAATCTTCGCCTATGCAGGATCTAACCAAGGTGGAGCAGCTGATGATCGAGTTTATTCGATTCGGCTTGGACCATCCGTACCAGTATGAGATCATGTTCATGATCCGGGACGAGGAGCTGTTGTCTTACTGCCGTACGGAGCAGGGGCGCTGCCTTGAATTGTTTGCATCCATCGTGCGCCGTTATATGAATGAAGAAACGCACGGTGAGGAATTCTGCCGGAATCTTCCGCTTACGCTGTTTTTATCTTTGCATGGCTTCATATCCTATTACATACAGGACCGGGTCACGTTTGAGGACATTAAACCGGCAGCCGTGACGCATGTGAAAATATGCTGCGAATGTCTGCGGTAGCTTTTTCATGTTAGACAGATGCTTTATAGCACTGCATCGGTATTGCGTCACAGCATGCCGAGATGGAAGGTGAAGGGGATGGGCAGGTATGCCTGAGCCCCAACGCCTGTTTTGTTGTTCCCGGATGAGGTGCAGCCGGGCTTATCCCTTCATGATTTTGACATGGTACTGCCTGCGGCGTGGACCGTCAAACTCGCAGAAATAAATGCCCTGCCAGCGTCCGAGCAGAAGCTCGCCTTCGGTGATGATGACCGTTTGGGATGGCCCGCAGGTGATGGATTTCAAATGGGAAGCGGTATTCCCTTCCGCATGCCGGTATTTGGGATGCTTCCATGGATAGACCTCATCCAGCCGCATCAATACATCCCTTTTGACGTCCGGATCGGCGTTCTCGTTAATGGCAATGCCGGCGGTCGTATGAGGACAGTAAATCAGAACCGTGCCTTCCTTGACTCCGCTTTTATGGACAATCGAAATGATCTCCCGTGTGATATCCCTTATTTCGTCCCGGCCGGTCGTGGCCAGCTCCAATGTGTGCAGCATGCTGAAATCTCCTCTCGCTTATCTTATAGCCTGATAACGTTATTTTTAAAAAATACCCGCTGTTATATGTATACCCCGTATGGAATGGTTTTGCCGCGCAAAAAAACATGCCTTCGAATTCTCAACTTAGTTCATAGTCATTCCAAATTCCGTATTGACGGCGTCAGACAGTTTTTGGTAAAGTAACTCTTAAGTGAAAACCAAGTATACTAATAGGAATTTATTTATTTCATTTTATAAGTAAAATTTTCATTTGGCAATGCCGGATTTGCATGCGGCCGAATGCTCGGACGGGGGAGAACCGTATGAATACCATTCTTCGACATAAAGGCTGGACATGGGGATTCCGCAGCACCCTGCTTCTCTATTTTCTGCTGCTGGTCATTCTCCCCTTGCTGGGGGTCTACTATCATTCCTTTTCGGAAGGCTGGCGCTTGTTCGCAGGCAGCATTACCGATCCGCTCGCATGGAAAGCGGTGCTGCTGACTCTTCGGCTGGCGCTTACCGCCGCGGTCATCAACATGCTGATCGGAACGATGATCGGCTGGGTGCTTGTGCGCTGCCGTTTCCCGGGAAGATCGCTGCTGAACAGTTTGGTGGATTTGCCGTTCGCGCTGCCTACCGCCGTCGGGGGGCTGATGATTCTGCTGCTGCTGGGGCCCGCAAGTTGGGTCGGCCGAGCGGCCGGGGCACTGGGCTTTGAGATTGTGTTCCATTCCCCTGCGATTATCATCGCGATGGTCTTCGTCACCTTCCCGTTCGTCATTCGCGCCGTCCAGCCGCTGCTGGAGGAAATCGATCCATCGGAGGAGGAGGCTGCGAGAACGCTGGGTGCTTCGGGCCTCAAGGTCTTCTTGCGGGTGGTGCTTCCTTCCATGCTGCCTGGCATCGTAAGCGGCGGGATGCTGGCCTTCTCCAGGGCGCTTGCGGAATTTGGAGCGGTCGTCCTGGTAGCCGGTAATATCCCAGGCCGGACGTTGGTCGCTTCCGTCTATATTTACGGCGAGGTCGAAAGCGATAATACGGCGGGAGCAGCGGCGGTATCGGTTCTGCTGCTGACGTTGTCCTTTGCGATTCTGTGGGTCGTGAACTGGGTGCAGACACGGGGGAAAAGCCAATGAACAAGCTTTGGATAACGCTAACCTATCTCGTATTCACCGTGCTCCTGATCATTCCGCTCGGCAAAATGACGCTGGCCGCATTCAGCGGTGGTCTTGGCGAGCTAGGGGCGGCACTAAGCCGTCCGGAGGCGGTTCATGCCTTTATGATGACGGCGCTCGTCGTCGTCACGGTGACGCTGCTGAACACGCTGCTCGGGATGATGACGGCCGTGTATCTGGTGCGGGGCACGTGGATGAGCCGTGGACTTCGGCGTTTGCTGAACAGCATCGTCGATCTGCCATATGCAGTGTCGCCGGTGATCGGCGGGCTCATGATTGTTCTGCTGCTTGGTCCGGGCAGCGCTGCAGGCACGTTTTTCGATCATATCGGCTTCAAAATCGTATATGCGTTCCCGGGGATGGTCATTGCGACGCTATTCGTGACCTTTCCGCTCATGGTGCGTGAAGTCATGCCTGTCCTGCAGGAGATCGGCACGCAGCAGGAGGAGGCGGCTTCCACGCTTGGAGCGCACAGCTGGACGACCTTTTGGAAGGTGACCTGGCCTTCGATACGCTGGGCGGTCGTTTATGGCGTCGTGCTGACGATTGCCCGGGCGCTCGGTGAGTTCGGAGCGGTGCTCGTCGTATCCGGCAACATTATTAACCGCACCCAGACGGCGACGACGCTGATTTACCAGGATGTCGAGAACTTCAACGTTACCTCGGCGAACGGCGCGGCTCTGGTGCTCGCGGCGTTCTCGGTCGGACTCATGCTGATGATGGAATGGGCGAAAAAAAGAAGAGGAGTGCACTGATCATGCATATTGAGGTTCGCGGGTTAAACAAGCATTTTGGCGATTTCCATGCGGTCAAGGATGTCGGCTTCGAGATCGCGAAAGGCCACTTGATCGGGCTGCTGGGCCCGAGCGGCGGAGGCAAAACCTCTGTCCTGCGCATGCTGGCAGGGCTTGAACAGCCTGACGCCGGCGAGATCCGCTTCCATGGGGAGCTGGTTAACCACCTGCTGCCGCAGGAGCGCGGGATCGGCTTCGTGTTTCAGAACTATGCGCTGTTCAAGCATATGACCGTGTACGATAATATCGCCTTCGGGCTGAAGGTGAAGAAGGTCGCGAAGCCGGCCATGAAGGAACGCGTCATGGAGCTGGTGGAGCTGACCGGACTCGCGGGCTTCGAGAAGCGTTATCCGCATCAGCTGTCCGGCGGCCAGCGGCAGCGCGTCGCTTTCGCCCGGGCGCTTGCCCCGGAGCCGCAGCTGCTGCTGCTGGATGAGCCGTTCGCGGCCATCGACGCCAAAATCAGGCAGGAGCTGCGTTCCTGGCTGCGCGAGCTGATCGAACGCGTGGGCATCACGTCGATCTTCGTGACGCACGACCAGGACGAGGCGATTGAGGTCGCCGACGAGATCATGATCATGAATCAGGGGCGTCTCGAGCAGAAGGGCACGCCTTGGGATATCTACAAAGAGCCGAAGACGCCGTTCGTGGCCTCGTTTATCGGCGAATCCACGATCATTGAGGACGTGTCCGAGCTGAAGGGCTTTGAAGATGAGGGAGCGGGGCAGCAGACACGGGCGCTGATCCGTCCGGAGTATATCGAGGTGGGAGATGCGCATGAATTCCGGATGCTCTCCGCCACGGAGGAGGGGACCGTGCACCGCCTGCATTTCCGCGGCAGCGAATGGATGGTGGAGGTTGCGGTCGGCACCCATAAGCTGATGACCTACCGCTCGCTGGAGAAGCCGGCGCTGACGCCGGGGCAGCCGGTGCGTGTATTGGTGCACCGTGCGTATCTGTTCAACGACGAGCGAAGCTGGATGGAGGAGAACCGGCTGAAGGTCGATCCGATGCCGGTGATTATATAGGCAATGCTTACTGAATGGCGTTAGATGGAATGAGTTGTTAGGAGCTTTCGCTTTAATGCTAGCAAGGCTGATTAACCTCTATGCTCGAAGTTATCATTCATAGCTCAATTGTAGCGGAGGGGACGGAATCGTTCTGAAGAAGTGTGAGCGTTCGCCTTTGTCTCCGAATTTTTACAGATTAATAATACAAATAAAAAAATTTGGAGACAACAGCGATCGGAAGAACGATCCGTACACGGAGCGGGCTATTTGCACAACGCTTGTGTAAAACGGGAACGGCCTCCTGCTCGTCCAATTAAGGAGGAAGCGCATATGAAACGATCCTTAAGCCGGTTGAGGGTGAATATAGTAAGTATGGCCAGCTTCCTTCTGCTGCTTACAGGCATCTTGTCCGGATGCAGTCAGGAGCCCGCGGAAGAGGCGGCTGCTGCCGCAGCGAACGGCAAGGAGATCACGCTCGTCATCGGAGCCTACAGCATCGCCAAAGACGCGCTCGCGGAACTCCTGCCGAAGTTTCAGCAGGAATGGAAGGCCAAAACCGGGCAAACGGTCAAATTCGAGGAGTCCTATGAAGCGTCCGGCACCCAGGCCCGGGCGATCATCGGCGGCTTTGAGGCGGACGTGACGCTGCTTGCGATGGAGGGCGATGTCGACAAGCTGGTCAAGGCCGGCCTCGTCAGCAAGCAGTGGCGGGATACGCCGGATCAAGGGATGGTCACGCGCTCCATCGTCGTGCTTGGCACCCGTGAGGGCAATCCGCTGGGTATTCGCGATTTTGCCGATTTGACCCGGCCGGGCGTGAAGGTGCTGTATCCGAACCCGCAGACGTCCGGTGGTGCGCAGTGGGACATCAACGCGATATACGGCGCGGGCTTGAAGCTGTCCGAGGAGCATGGGGCGAAGGATCCGGCTTACGCCAAAGCATTCCTGGGAAAGGTTCATCAGAACGTCGAGTCGCTGGACAAAAGCGGGAGGGCCTCGATGGCGGCTTTTGAATATGGCGTGGGGGACGTGGTGGTAACCTACGAAAATGAACTGCTGGCCCGGATCAAGCAGGGCAAGAAGTATGATGTGGTCATTCCCGATTACACCATCAAGATTGAGAATCCGGCTGCGGTCGTCGACCAATATGCCGATGCCCATGGGACGCGCAAGGTGGCCCAAGGCTTCGTCGATTACCTCCGGGGTACGGAGGCGCAGACGATCTTTGCCGACTATGGATTCCGCCCGGTCAATGAAGAGGTGCTTCAGGCGACTGCGGACCGCTTCAAGGTCCCGTCGGGACAATTCGATATTACCTATTTGGGCGGCTGGGATCAGGTTCGTCAAACGCTGTATTCCAAGAAAGGGATATGGTATCAGGTGCTGGCCGGGCTGTGAGCAGGCTGCCGATTCAGGTGCAGGTGCATCCTACAGGTGCTTGGCAGCTGGAAGGTAATTAAGGTGCCAGTTAAATAATAGCCTGCTGTTGACTCTACTACGAAAACAGGATTTGTCCTAGACGGACAGGTCCTGTTTTTGTGCTGGCGGATTGCAGGAAGCAAGCATGCGAATTCGCTGCATGATACAATACATCGTAGCAGGATTAGAAAATAAGGGGGATTTGATCGTGTTGATCCGAAAATGGCAGGTGACGGATACGGATGAAATCGTCGATCTGTTCTATGGAACGGTGCATGCCGTAAACCGGCGTGATTACTCCCCGGAGCAGCTGCACGCTTGGGCGGACCCCGAGGATCAAGCCGAGCGGAGAGCAGCGTGGCGCGTCTCCTTCCAGGATCGGTATGCATACGTCGCGCAGGAAGAAGGCGTTATAACGGGATTCACGGATATGACTCCCGATGGATATATCGACCGGCTGTTTGTGCATCATGCGTACCAGGGACAAGGCGCTGCTTCCGCTCTGCTCCGTAAGCTGGAAGAAGATGCCCGCCGTCTTGGCATCAGCATGCTTCGAACCGAGGCGAGCTTGACGGCTAGGCCTTTCTTCGAGCGGCGGGGATTCTCCGTCGTGACAAAGCAGCAAGTTACGCGAAAAGGGATTTCATTAACGAATATGGTTATGTCGAAGCAAATTGAGGGCACATCCTGAGGAGGGAGCATCATAGATATTCTAACATTTTTGGGAACCGGCGATGCGATGGGCGTTCCCCGTGTCTATTGCGAGTGTAATGTTTGCATGGAAGCGAGAGCAGCCGGAAGCAACCGCCGTATGCGCTCTTTGGCCATGGTGGAAGGGAAGGACGGCGGGTTTCTGATCGATTGCGGGCCGGATTGGCGCAGCCAGATGGAGATGCAGGGGCTGCGTTTTGCCGAGAAGATCCTTGTCACGCATGCGCACTTCGATCATATCGGCGGACTGCCGGAATGGGCGGATGCCTGCCGCTGGCTCGGGCGAAAGGGCGAGTTGTATGCTCCGCAGGAGGTCATCGACGCGATCCTGAAGCAATTTCCATGGCTTGCAAGGCATATGAAGACGGTGGCGGTGGATGAGGGAATCGAGCTGGAAGGCTGGACAATCCGCGGCTGGAAAGTGTGCCATGGCGCCAACGGCTACTCCTACGCTTACCGCCTCGAGAAGGGTGGTTTCCGCTGGGTATACTGCTCCGATTCGATCGGTCTGAACGAAGAGGAGAAGAAGCCGCTGCATGGTCTGGATCTGCTGGTGCTCGGCACCAGCTTTTACCATGAAACAGCCCCGTATTCCTCGCGCTCGGTGTATGACATGCAGGAAGCGGCGGAGCTCCTTGCCGAGGTGAGACCGGCCAAAGCGATCTATACGCATATGTCCCATAATGTCGACATCGATGCGGATTACGTGCTGTCGCCGAATGTATCGCTGGCGCGTACCGGGATGAAGGTAGACTTGGGCTAAAGCGGCTGCATGGCAGCTCCATGAGAAAAAAGCCGGGAAACAGGCATATGCCTGCGTTCCACGGCTTTTTTGGCTCATGCTCATTCTTTTACAGGAACCGTTCTTCAGGCGTTCAGCACAAACTTCTCGATGGCTGCCTTGACGCCGTCTTCATTGTTGCTCAGCGTAACATACCCCGCGATATCCTTCAGTGCCGGAATGGCATTGCCCATGGCGACGCCGAGTCCCGCGGCCTCCAGCATTTCGTGGTCGTTCCAGGAGTCGCCGATCGCCATTGTGTCAGACATAGCGACGTCAAAATGGTTAGCCAGGAAGGTCAAAGCATCGCCCTTGGTGCCTTCATGGTGCATGATCTCCAGGAAATGGGGCTTGGACTTGGTAATGTGCACCTCGCTGCCGAGCAGCTCGCGGAAAACCGGAATCAGCGTGTCCAGATAATCCGGATCGTCGATGATGAGCATCTTCGGCGTTTTCTGCGCAATCAGCTTCTCGAAATCCGGCTCGATATAATAAGGGGTCCGGTTCAGATTGGCGTAATCGATCAGCTTTTGGTTCTCCTCGCGTGCATACAGCTTGTCATCGATGTAGACCTGCAGATGCAGATCATGCTGGATGCAGTATTCGAAGAGCTTCCGTGCGGCATCTTGCGGCACATAACGCTCATACAGCACTTTTTCGTCCATGAGGTTCTTGATCAAGGCCCCCTGGTACGTAATGATCGGCACGTTCAGACCGGTCTGGCGGGCAATGGCCTGGGCGGATGCATAGGCGCGTCCGGTGGCCAGCGTTACCACGACATCTTTGGCTACCGCCTGTTCCAAAGCCTGCTGCGTCGCAGGGGTCACTTCCTTGTTGTCGTTAATCAGCGTATCGTCAATATCGATGGCAATCAGTTTGTACATTGTTGTCTCTCCCTTGTCTCTGGTCTATATAAAATGAACTAAAGCTTGCCCCTGCTTCTCCTTAATTTTATCCGGAAAACAGGCGAAGTGCCTTTCTTCTTTAATTCAATTTATCTTCAATACGGTCTTTTCTATTGTACCTCACGAGGCGCGGATTTCAATTCAGCCAGGATCATGCCGGCAAAAATGCACACGCAGCCGAGGCCAGCCGCCATACCCAGCTTCTCGCCGCCGAACCACATGCCGGTCAGCGCGGCAAAAACCGGCTCCATGGCGAATATGACCGCTACCCGCGACGGGCTCGTATATTTTTGGCAGACGGTTTGGATCCAGAACGCGAAAGCGCTCGTCGGACCGATGGACACGAGCAGCGCCCACAGCACCTCCGGCTGGGACAGCCGTTCCAGCGTTTGCGCCATTGGCCCCATATCCTCAAATAGCATTGAAGCTATGAAGCTGAGGATGCCGACCACGGCCATTTGCAGCGCAGCCAGCGGAAGGGCGGCATATTGAGGCGCGAAAATACCGGTATAAGCGATATGCAGGGCAAAAGCGATCGCGCACAGGAAGACGAGAAAATCACCTTTGTTCAACATGAGCGCGGAGCCTGCGAAGGCGAGCAGGTACAGGCCGCATGCCGCCAGCAGGGCGCTGAGCCAGGTGAACCGGGAAATCGGATGCTTCAGCAGAATCAAGGCCAAAAAAGGCACGAGCACCACGGAAAGCCCTGTAATAAATCCCGCATTCGAGGTTGTGGTGTACAGCAGGCCCACCGTTTGAAAGGCATAGCCCATAAACAAAAAAAGGCCCAGCAGGCAGGAGTGCAGCAGCATCCGGCGGTTGATGGTCCGCCACTGTCCGCGGTAAAAAATCGTGATGATCAAAGCGAGCAACAGGGCCGCACCGATGAAGCGTATGCCGTTAAAGGCGAGCGGAGGCAGGACTCTCACGGCGTGCTGTACGATCAGGAAGGTGCATCCCCACATCATGGCGACGATAAGCAGGCTGAGATCGGCGATACGTGAGCGGTTCAAAGAGGTCATTCCTTTCATCTGAGCAAGTGACCAAATTGTATCGCATATCCGGGGAGCGGACAAGGAAATATGCTGCCAAGACACCTGACGCACGGCGCCAAACCTGTTATAATGTGGGGGAAACGGAGTTGATCATATGGCCAAGAAAAGAAAACAGGACACGGCCGTGAAGCCGCAGGCGGCAGACAAGCCGGCAACCCTGAAGGATCTCCTGAGCAGCGATGTTCTGAACAAGCTGAAGCAGCAGTCGGAGCAGCTGAAGGTAGAGGAGCAGCAGAAGAAGGAAGCGCAGCTGAAAAAGGCGGAGGAAGAGCGCAAAGCCGAACAAAAACGGCGCGACAACGACTTCGAATACCTGCTCGAAAACAGCGGCATGGACTGGAAAAAATATAAATAAGCCCGTATTCCCGAAGCTGCCGCAAGGCGGCTTTTTTGCTGTCCGGCATGCATGACTCAGGATACATATAAAGAAACCGCCGATGGGCCTGCAGCAGGCAGCCGGCGGTTTCTTGCGGTTCAATGTCAGGGTGTGTTTAGAATGTAGCTGCTGAACTTCTGGAACTTGTCGAACTCCTCGCGCGTCAGATCCTTGACTTTTATCGTGGAAGCATCCGCGATGCCGTATCGATAAAGCTTCATCTGATCCGAAGGATTCTCGCCGACATAGCTGACGGATTGGCTATCCTTGCTCCACATGACATAGGAGGTACTGATCAAGCTGGAAACGCCCTCCGCCGGGGGCAGAAAGGTGAGCTTCGCCTGATCCGCATCATAAAGTCCCCAGGAGAGCTCGGAAATGAGCCCATAACTGAACGCCAGCACGTGGCCTTGAGGCGACCAGGAGAAGGTGGGAAGAATTTCGAGTCTGTCTTTGCCGTTTTTTTCGAGCTGCTGATTCAGAGTGGAATACGTTCCGTCTTGTAAATCGACAATGACGAGCGTGCTGGTCTCGTGGTATTCGGCGCTTAAGGCGAGATACGACTCATCAGCGGAAAGCGCAGCCTTGGAGACGTTGTACGGTCTCGGATCGAGCTTCACCTCGATCTGACGTTCCTTCTGATCCACCGTCAAGGAGGTGACCACTTGGGACGTCTCCGGTCTTTCCTGTTCGGTCGGCTTGCCGAGGGAAGCTTTGAGCGTCACGCTGCCTTGCTTCCACAAGATGTGGCTCTTATCGTTTTCCTTTTCAACAGGCTTATCGCTGCTGTAATACTGGGACAAATCCATGGGATCGACCGGGTTTGCGGGGCCGTCCTTTTCTTCAGCTTTGGCGCTGTTTTCGGATGCTTCCTTAGGGTCTTCGACTAGCTTCGTATCGTTGTTATCTGAAGATTTTTCGTTTGATGTTGTATCTGTTTTGGTGGTATTCGCTGGCTGATCTGCTGAAGATTTGTCTCCGCTTCCGCTTCCGCATGCGGCAAGCGACAGCATCAGGACAAGCAGGACGGACACGTATGCGTTTCGTTTCATGATAGGGCTCCTCTGTTCAAAATGTCATTAACGTTTAGACGGCAGGAGGAAGGGATAGGTTACAGCGGATTGAACATTTTTTGTTAAAAATGGATGGCTGGATGCAAAAAAGAGAGGTCCATGCTCGCATGGCCTCTCGGGTACAGCGGTATTTGAAGCAGGCAATATTCGAAGGTTCTACTCCTCCAAAAATACCAGCCCGATAAAATCGTCCATCTCGATGTTGCCGAAGTAATGCTTGATGTCCACGTCCGCCAAAGCGTCGCGAACCTCGGACTCCACATACCGCTTGCCTCGCAGCTTGTCCTCGATGTCCGTTACGTCGCCCACGCCGAAGAAGTCGCCGTAGATTTTGATATCCTGAATGCGCGCATCCTTGATATCCATGCGGATATCGATGATGCCGACAGCGAAACGCTTGGTATGCTTCACATTGGATTCCGGCGATTGGCCGTAGTTCCATTCCCAGTTCTGGTAGCGCTCCTTGGAGATTTGGTGGATCTTCTCCCAATCGGCTTCGGTCAGATGATACTGAGGCACATCCTTCGGATCCATGTTGAAAATGGCGCGAAGCAGCTCGGAGCGGAACTCCTCGATCGTCATGCTGCCATCCATCAGATCGCTGATGTTCGCCACGCGGCTGCGGACGGACTTGGTGCTCTTGGATTTGAATTTTTCGGGATTGGCATTCAGCGAAGCCTGCACGTCGTCCAGATTGAGGTTGAACATGAGCGTGCCATGGCTGAACATCCGGCCCCGGGTTGCGAACTGGGCGTTTCCGGAGATTTTTTGCTCGCCGACCTGCAGGTCATTGCGTCCGCTCAGCTCGGCATTCACGCCCATGCTGCGCAGCGCGTCGATGACCGGCTGGGTAAACTTCAGGAAGTTATGGAACGACTGGCCGTCATCCTTCGTTATGAAGCTGAAATTGAGGTTGCCGAGGTCGTGGTAGACCGCTCCGCCGCCGGAAAGACGGCGCACGATTTGTATGTTGTGATCCTTGACGTATTCCTGGTTAATCTCTTCAATGGTGTTCTGATGCTTGCCGATGATGATCGACGGGCGGTTGATGTAAAACAGCAGGTAGCTGTCTTCCTCCATCGGCAGGTGTTTCAGCGTGAATTCCTCGATGGCCAGGTTGATGGCCGGGTCCGTAATGCCTTGATTATCGATAAACAGCATGGCTTGATTCCTCCGTTTAAAGGCCTGTTTAATAGTGTATTTGCTTGGGTTTCCTTCTTACATCCTATCATATTGTAAACCAATCGATTGCAAGAAACAAAAAAGAATTTGCATTGACGGAGCCGAAAAATTGGCGCCATAATGGATTCATTCAGGACGAAGGACAGGAGGAATGGCACGGATGCTTGAAAGGTATGGTCATGGCGGGGATTTGGAGAGTGCGGCCGAGGCTTACGGCCGGAGCGGGTTTCTGGATTTCAGCGCCAACATCAATCCGCTGGGGCCGCCTGCGGGCGTGATGGAGCAGATCGCGCAGGCGTTACCCTCCATCATTCGATATCCCGATCCGGGACACCGCACGCTTAAGGCGCTGCTCGGCGAAAGACTGGGCCTGCAGCCCAATCAGCTGTGCATCGGCAACGGAGCGGCGGAATGCATGGCATTAATATTGCTGGCGCTAGCGCCCCGGACAGTCGGGGTCGTGGAGCCCTGCTTCTCCGAATACAGGCAGCTGTCGGAGCAGTTCGGCGCGCAGGTACGGTCCGTATTCGGGACGCGGGGGAACGGCTGGAGAGGGCAAGCGGAGGGAATCATCGGACTCATGAAGACGGTGGACCTGCTGTTTATCGGGCAGCCGAACAACCCGAACGGCGTGCAGTACGAGCTGGGCTTGCTGCGTCTGCTCGCGGAAGAAGCGGAGCGGAGCGGAACTTTTCTGGTGGTGGATGAAGCTTTCATCGATTTTATCCCTCATGAACAAAGACAGACGCTCCTCCCTGAGCTTGAGAGGTACCCGCGTACGATTCTGGTGCGTTCCATGACGAAGTTCTACGCCATCCCGGGCCTGCGGCTTGGATTCGCGGCTGCACATTCGGATCTGATTCAGGCGATGATCGGCAAGCAGGTGACATGGAGCGTGAATGGACTGGCTCTTCTGGCTGGGGAAGCGTGCCTCGCAAGCGGCGAAAGCTATGAGCGTGGCACGATGGAATTGATTGCGGAGCAGAGGGGACTGCTTGCTTCCGGCCTGCGAAGGCTGGGCTGTGAGGTAACCGACGGAGAAGCGAATTTCGTGCTGGCCGGCCTTCCGGCTCCGTGGACGGCTGAGCAGATGCAGACCGAAATGGGACGCAGGGGCGTGCTGATCCGCAGCTGCGCGATGTATCCCGGCCTTGGTGAAGCTTATATCCGGGTCGCGGTCAAAGCGCGGGAGGCCAATGAACGGCTGCTGCAGGTGATGGAGGACGTGCTGGGTGCATGAGCGCTCATGACAAAGATAAACCCTGTAATCCATATAAATTGAACTAAAGAAAGGGAATGCACTGCTCCTGTATTCCGTATGAAATCAAGGAGAAGCAGGGTTAAACTTTCGTTCATTTTATAGATACATAAAGATTTAAAGCGAAGGATTACAGGTCTGAAGATTAAAGGGGGAAAATAAAGTGGCAACACCATTTTTGAACGGACAACAGGCGGAATATGCATCGGAGGTATGGCCCGGTCTTGTACTCAAGCAAGGGGAACGGCACCTGCTGCTGCAGCTTCCGGCGATGGTCGAAGCGATGGGGAGCGCCGTTCATGGCGGAGGAATCACCCGGTTGCGGAGAATGGCCAACATTTACGTGGACCGCTTGTACGACTGCTCGGATCCTGAGCGTGATGTCATCGAATGGCTGCGGGAATGGAGATACCCGATCGATACGACCGCCGGGCTGCTGACCGCGGTGCAGCTGCGGCATGCCTCGGTCATGGAGGAGAAGAACGCGGAGGCGGCGGTTTTCTGCTGCGTGACCTCCGGAACCTCCAATGCCGCCAGAGCCGGATCGGACCGGACGACATATCCGGCCTTCACACCGGGCACGGTTAACATCATGCTGTTGATCGATGCGAAGCTGACGCAGGCCGCGATGATCAATGCCTTGATGACGGCCGTGGAAGCCAAGGCAGCGGCTCTCGCCGATCTGAACGTGCGCGATGCAGAGAACGGCCTCTTGGCCACGGGTACGACCTCGGATGCGATCATGCTGGGCGTCAGCCAAAGCGGATCCTATTCGGTGGAGCATCAATACGCAGGAACGGCAACCCATCTCGGCGCCATGATCGGACGAACCGTATATGGAGCGGTGAAGGAGGGACTGCAAGCAGCATGGGCGGAGCGCAGCTGACGGCAATGTTCATCCTGGCGGCAGCGTTTATCCTGGACCTGCTGATCGGTGATCCGCGCTGGATTCCGCATCCGGTCATCGGGATGGGCAAGGCGATCAAGAGACTGGAAGCCTGGATACGCCGCCGCTTCCGGCCGGAAAGCTTGAAAAGGGCGGGCATCCTGCTGCCGGTTCTGGTCGCAGGCGGCTCATTCGTTCTGACATGGCTATTGCTCATGCTGCTCGGATGGATTCACCCTTGGCTCGCCTGGGCCGCGGAGGCCCTGCTGATCGCCACGACGATCGCCGTCAAGGGATTGAAGGATGCAGGCTTGGAAGTATACCGGCACTTGAAGCAAGGGGATTTGGCCGCGGCCCGCAGCAGTCTCGGCATGATTGTCGGACGCGAAACCTCGCATCTGGACGAGCCGGAAATCGTGCGCGGGACGGTGGAAACCGTCGCCGAGAATATCGTGGATGCGGTTATTTCCCCGCTGCTGTACGCGCTGATCGGAGGGGCGCCGCTCGCGATGGCGTACCGGGCGGTGAATACGCTCGACTCCATGGTCGGCTACAAGAACGATAAATACATTCATCTGGGCTGGGCGTCGGCCCGTCTCGATGACATCGCCAACTGGATTCCGGCGAGGCTGACGGCGGTCTTGCTGACGCTGTCCGCCCTGATGCTGGGCCTGGATTACCGCAGCGCCATCCGCATGGTGAGGCGCGATGCGAGAAAGCATCCGAGCCCGAACAGCGGTTTTCCGGAGTCCGCAACGGCCGGTGCGCTGGGCATCCGGCTCGGCGGCACGAACGTGTACCATGGCGTATCGTCGTTCAGGGCTTATATGGGTGACGCGAACAGGCCGATGGAAGCCCGGGATATCCGGCTCACGAACCGGCTGTTGTTCACGGTCTCGGCGATGTTCGTCATCCTTGCGCTTCTTGCCATATGGGGCTTCGGAGGCACGTTATGGATATAAAACGAATGGAGCTCGTGCTGATGAGGCACGGATCGACGCTGTGGAACGAGCAGAGGCGTTATCTCGGGCATACCGACGTCCCCCTGAGTCCGAAAGGGGTAAGCGAGCTGGATTCCGCAGGGGTCAAGCTTCAAGGCTGGCCGATCAGCCGCGTGTACTGCAGCGATCTGACACGGTGCCGCGAAAGCCTGGATGCGGTGCGACCGGATCTTTCGGCAAGTGCCGTGTATGACAGCGCCCTGCGGGAAATGGATTTTGGCGCTTGGGAAGGCCGCACCTATGACGAGCTCAAGGATATTCCTTCGTACCGGCAGTGGCTGGATGATCCGCGTCAGGTGACACCGCCCATGGGCGAGTCATGGGAGGCCTTTGAAAGAAGAATCACGGCGGTCCTGCACACCGTGCTGCCGCCGGCAGACAATGAGCTTGCGGACGATGCGTCTAATTCAAGTTCTGTGCTCGTGGTGGCCCATGGCGGCGTTATCCGGCAGATTGTATCCCGCCTCATGCCTGGAACGGCCTTTTGGGATGTGAGCGCGGAGCCGGGAAGTCTGCTGGTGCTGTCCCTGGAGCGGCGTCACGGGCGATGGACCGGCTGTGAGCTACGGATCAAGTAAGACGTTACGAAGTGCTCTTACCTGCTCATCACGAGGTGCTCTTACCTGCTCATCATGAGGTGCCTATAGCGAATCGTCATTTTTTTTCGTGAAAGATGTCATTGTAAGGCGGAAGCATTTCACCTATAATCAGAAACTAGAGATGCATTGCCTGGACAATAAGTGAATAATGATAACTGATGAGGTCCCGGATACGGCTGCTGCCGTATGTCGATTCCGGGTGAAAAGGGAAGCCGGTGCAAATCCGGCACGGTCCCGCCACTGTAAAACAGGTATGTCCCGATATGCCACTGTTTCTCCTTGAGGAGGGATGGGAAGGCCGGGGTGATACTGCCAAGCCTGTAAGTCAGGAGACCTGCCTCATGAGAATAATGACGGTCCTTCGAGGAAAGGATTACGATCTAGCGTCTTAAGCATGCAGCCATTTGGTGCGCATAAGCTTTCGGCGCCGGCCTGACCGCGGCATTACGCCGCTACAAGTCCGAACAGACGTAATCCCTGGTTCTTATTTTAAGAATCAGGGTTTTTTGTTGGAAAAACATCGGCACAAGACAGTTCCGCAGAGTTACGGGACGTAAGCCCGCATGCTTTTCCAAGTGATGTCTTCCGTCAAGCAGCATTCATGGATAGCGAAGTCGCCAGGCCTCTTTTGCGTCAAAGAAAATGAGCCAAAAAGAGGAGAGAAACGAGAACATGAATTTGAAATCGCCAATGAAAAGATGGTCCACCGGAATTGCCGCGCTGCTGCTCGCATTGTCCCTGGCGGCATGCGGCAACAACAACGAGACAAAAGACAATGCGGCGGCGCCGCAGACCGAGCCTGCCAAACAGGAAGCCACGCAGCCTGCTGCGGACAGTTTGAAGACGGCGTACCCGTTAACGCTCCAGGATGCGACCGGACAATCCTTTACGTTCAACGAGGCGCCGAAGCATATCGTGTCGGTATCTCCTGCGGAGACCGAAGCGCTGTTCGCGATCGGATTGAATGACGAGATCGTAGGCGTGTCGGATTATGACGACTACCCCGAAAGCGCGAAAACCAAGCCCAAGATGGGCGGCATCATGAAGCCGAACGAGGAAGCGATGATCGCGGCGCAGCCGGACGTGGTCTTCACGGGCATTTCGATGAGCGAGGACGCGGTGAAGAAGCTGCGCGAGCTCAGCATTCCGATTTTCAAAACCGATCCGAAAACCGTGGACGACGTCATCAAGAACATCGAAACGTACGGACAGATAACGGACCATCAGGCGGAAGCCAAAAAGGTCGTAGACCAGATGAAAGAGGAACAGAACAAGGTCGTGGAAGCCGTCAAAGCCTTGAGCGGAGATCAAAAGAAAAAGGTGTACATCGAGTTTTCTCCGGGCTGGACGGTAGGTAAAGGCGAATTTATGGATGAGCTGATCACCCTGGCCGGTGGGGTTAACGTGGCGGGCGATACGCAGGGCTGGAGCGAAATCAGCGAGGAGAAGATCATCAAGGACAATCCGGACGTCATTCTGTACGCCAAAAGCGTCATTGACGACAAAACCAAAAAAGGCCTGGGTGACATCATCAAAGGCCGCAGCGGCTGGGACCAGATAACGGCCGTGAAGAACGGGGCCGTCATCGGCCTGGACGACAATCTATTGAGCCGGCCGGGTCCGCGCGTCACGCAAGGGCTTCAAGAAGTGGCGAAAGCCATCTATCCGGACCTGTTTAAATAATGAACAAAAAGCTGGCAGGTTACGGAGGGATCGGTATCGTGCTGCTGGTGCTGACCCTGCTGATCTGTCTGGGGATCGGTTCGGTCGCACTGCCGGTCAAGGATATCGCCTTGATCGTGCTTCACAGGCTGCCGTGGATCGGGGATGCCATTACCCCGAACTGGAATCCGTCCTATGAGCAAATCATTATCAAAGTACGTCTGCCCCGCGTCCTGCTGGGCATGCTGGTCGGCTCGTCGCTCGCGGTGGCAGGCTCCGGATTTCAGGGTGTGCTGCGCAATCCGCTTGCCGATCCGTTTACGCTCGGGGTATCCTCGGGCTCGGCGGTCGGAGCCTCGATCCTGATCTATTCCGGATTGCAGTATTCGCTGCTCGGCGCATGGACGCTGCCGGCGCTGGCCTTTGTCACAGGTTCGGTGACCCTGTGGGGTGTCATGGCCCTGGCCCGGGAAAGGGGGAAAATCCCGACGAACAGCCTGATTCTCTCTGGCGTCGTGATGCAGTCGTTCCTGGGGGCGATCGTGTCCTTTCTGACGGCGATGTCGAAGCAGACGGTGAATGAAATTTTATACTGGACAATGGGCAGCTTAAGCCTGCGTGGATGGTCGTATACGGCCATCCTTTTGCCGTATTTTGCGGTCGGGTTCGTGCTGATCTGGAGCCGGGCGCGCTCGCTTAACCTGCTGTCCCTCGGGGAACGGCAGGCGGCACATCTGGGCGTGCATGTGGAGCGGCTCAAGATTACGGTGCTTCTGGTGAGCACCCTGCTGACGGCCGCGGCCGTGTCCATGGCCGGTGTGATCGGCTTCGTCGGGCTGGTTATCCCGCACGTGATCCGATTGATCGCAGGTCCCGATTACCGGTACATCGTTCCGCTCTCCGCGATCGGCGGCGGCATATTCATGGTATGGGCGGATACACTCGCCCGGTCCGTCCTTGCTCCGACGGAAATTCCGCTGGGCGTGGTGACGGCATTCGTCGGCGCGCCATTCTTTGGTTATCTGCTGTACCGCAGCAAGAAGCAGCGAGGGGGGAGAATCTCTTGATTGAGGTCAGAAGTGCAGGCAAGGAATTTGGCGGGATCACCGCCTTGAACCGTCTGGACTGGAAGGTCAAGGAGGGTGAATGGTGGGGCGTGATCGGTCCGAACGGAAGCGGCAAGTCGACTTTGATGCGCCTCCTGTCCGGTGTAGAGCCGGTGAGTACCGGTTCGATCCGCATCGCGGGCCGAGACGTCGCCGAATACGGCCGCAAGCCTCTCTCGCAGATGATGGCGGTTCTTCAGCAGGAAGGGATTGCGCCTATTCACTACCCGGTCAGGGAAGTGCTTGAAATGGGGCGTTACCCTTACCTGGACTGGCTGGGACGCGATGTAAAGGAAGATGTGGACGCGCTGATCGAAGACGTTATGGATAAGCTGGAGCTGCATGAACTGGCCGATCGCCCGCTCGATGAACTGAGCGGCGGGCAGCGGCAGCGGGTGGCGCTGGGACAGGTCATGGCACAGGAGCCGCAGATTCTGCTTCTGGATGAACCGACCACCTTTCTCGATATACGCTATCAGCAGCAGTTTATGGAGCTGGTAGCTGCGTGGCGAAAAGAAACCGGCATCACGGTCATCGCCGTCCTTCACGATTTGAATCTGGCAGCCCAGTACTGCGACAAGCTGCTCGTCCTGCGGGACGGGAGTTCAGTTGGCATGGGCACGCCGGAGGACATGCTGACGGCGGAGCGCATCCGGTTCGTTTATGAGGTGGAGCCCGTCGTGGTCAAACATCCGGATAGCGGCGTGCCGCAGGTACTGTTATCCAGGAAGGCATAAAAGGTTGTACAATAGAGTGGTACATAGAAGTTGTGCATATCTGGGGAGGGAAAGTCATGAACTCATTTTTAGAGCAATATGTCGGACAAATTACCGGGCTTGATATGGAGGCATCCCGCGCGGAAGCGGCTCATATCGGCAATCTGACGGTTCCACCCGGCGCTCTGGGGAAGCTTGAATCGCTTGCCGTGCAGCTGGCGGGAATCACCGGACAGATCAAGCCGTCGTTTCCGAAAAAGGAAGTGATCGTGATGGCTGCGGACCACGGCGTCTGCGAGGAAGGCGTCAGTGCTTTCCCGCAGGAGGTGACCTCGCAGATGATCTTCAACTTCCTGTCCGGCGGGGCTGCCGTTAACGTGCTGGCCAGACAGGCCGGAGCCGAAGTGGTGTGCGTGGACATCGGCGTGAACAACGATATTTCGCATCCACAGCTTCTTTCCGCAAGGTCCGGTTCGGCACGGCCAATATGGCCAAGGGACCGGCGATGACGCGCGCCGAGGCGGAGCTCTCCATCGAGTCCGGAATCCGGGTCGTGGAGGAGGCGGTCAAGCGGGGCGTAAGCATTTTTGTAACGGGCGAAATGGGGATCGGCAATACGACCGCCAGCGCGGCCGTCATGTGCGCGATGACCCGCACGGAGCCGCGGGAAGCAGCCGGGAGGGGCACGGGCCTGGATGATGAACGGCTTAAGCATAAAATTTCCGTCATCGAGAAAGCCCTGGAATTAAATGCGCCGGATGCGGCGGATCCCATCGACGTGCTTGCGAAAGTCGGGGGTCTGGAGATCGGCGGCCTGACGGGGGTGATCCTGGGAGCCGCGGCCAATCGCTGCCCGGTCATCATCGACGGCTTCATTTCCAGCGCGGCGGCTCTGCTCGCCCGGGCAATTTCGCCGGAATCGGCCGCATTCATGGTGGCATCCCATGCTTCCCATGAACAGGGTCACCGGCTGCTGCTGCAGGCGCTGGATCTGCGTCCGGGCCTCGACCTCGATATGCGCATCGGAGAAGGAACAGGCGGGGTGCTTGGCCTGACGTTGATCGATGCGGCCTGCCGGATCGTCAGCGAAATGGCCACGTTCGAAAGCGCCGGCATTTCCGGCAGCGGAGCGCCTGAACAGCCATGAGCATTCTCGTAACGGGCGGCGCAAGGAGCGGAAAGAGCTCCTTCGCGGAACGATGGATCATGGCAAATGCGGACAGGGCGGTGTATGTGGCGACGGCGCAGGCATTTGACCAGGAAATGAAGGACCGGATCGCGCTCCACCGGGAGCAGCGAAGCCGGTCGGACTTCGCGTGGTACACGGCCGAAGAGCCGCTGCGGCTGGCGGAGCTGCTGGCAGCCTGGCAGGCAGAGGCAGAGTCGCCGGCGGTGCTGGTGGACTGTCTGACGTTATGGCTGTCGAACGTGATATTGGAAGCCGAAGGACAACAAGATATGGAGAAGCGCATCCGTGAGGCGATTGATACGCTGGTCGAGCAGATCCGGACCTATCCGGGTACGCTTGTGCTGGTGACGAACGAGGTCGGGGACGGGATCGTACCGGAGTATGCGCTGGGGCGGCTGTTCCGCGATTATGCCGGCATCTTGAATCAATCGGTGGCCCGCGTCAGCAGCCAGGTGTTTCTCGTGACCGTGGGAATCCCGATCGAGCTGAAGAGCAGGGAGTACCGGCTATGAGACAAGGAACGCAGGCGCTTGCCGCCGCTTTTCAATTTCTTTCCCGTTTCCCTGTCAAAGCGCAGCTGGATTACACGCCGGAGCTGTTCCGGCAGAGCACGCGCTTCTATCCGCTGGTGGGGGCTGCCATCGGCGCGGCTGTCTGGTGCGGTGCCGCTGCGGCATCGTATCTGCTGCCGCCGCTGCCTGCGGCGGTAGTGATTGTTGCGCTCTGGGTCGCGTTGACCGGGGGCTTGCATCTGGACGGCTGGATGGATACCGCCGACGGGCTGCTCAGCTACCGGTCCCGGGAGAAGATGCTGGAGATTATGAAGGATAGCCGGGTCGGCGCGATGGGCGTGCTGGCCTGCGTGCTGCTCCTGCTGCTGAAAACATCGCTGGTCTACTCCCTGTTGACCGGAGGACTGCCGCCGCTGCTCTTGCTGCTGCCGCCGATCTGGAGCCGCTGGTTCATGGTGCACGCGATGGCGTCCTGGCCGATGGCCAGGGGCAAGGAGGGCCTTGCCGGGCAGAATTTCAACGGCATGCAAAAGCGCCACAGCCTGGCGGCCGTGCCGGGGGCTGCCATGCTGACCGCTGCGGCCGCGGCCTTGTTTCCGCTGCTGGGCATCGGCGACTTCAGCCTGCTGCGGGCGGGTTTGTCATGGCTGCTGCTGCCGCTAGCGGCTTGGGCTGCCGGAGTCTGGGCGGCGCGCCGGATGACCCGCAAGCTCGGCGGCCTGACCGGCGACACTTACGGCGCGCTGAACGAGGGCATCGAAACGGTGTTGCTGCTGGTGCTTGTCATCATTCTGCATCGTTAAAGGTCTCGTCATTAGCATCACCGTCAGTACATTCAGCCAGAATTGCTGTTTTAAACAAAGGGGGAATACCCATCATGAACAAGATCGAGCAGGGGAGCGCCGGAAGCGCGGCTGTGCTGATGCTGCAGGGCACCGCATCGGATGTGGGCAAAAGCGTCATCACAGCCGCGCTTTGCCGTATTTTCATGCAGGATGGCTTCCGGACGGCTCCGTTTAAATCGCAAAATATGGCCCTGAATTCCTATGTCACCGAGGACGGCAAGGAAATTGGCAGAGCCCAGGGCATGCAGGCGGAAGCCTGCGGAATTGCGGCTACAACGGATATGAATCCGATTCTGATCAAGCCGACGGGAGACATGCATTCCCAGATCGTGGTTCACGGCCGGCCGCTCGCGAACATGAGCGCATCGGATTACCGGAGCCGCTATTTGCCGACCGCCAAAGAGACGGTGATGGAAGCGCTGGGACGCCTCCGTTCCGCCTATGACATCGTCGTGATGGAAGGTGCGGGGAGCCCGGCCGAGATCAATCTGAAGGACCGCGATATCGTGAACATGAATCTGGCCGGCTGGGCGGACGCGCCGGTCGTGCTGGTCGCGGACATCGACCGCGGGGGCGTCTTTGCCTTTCTTGTCGGTACGCTGGAACTGCTGGAGCCGCATGAGCGCCAGCGGGTCAAAGGGTTTATCATCAACAAGTTCCGCGGCGATCTGGCACTGCTGCAGCCCGGACTGGATTGGCTGGAGAAGCGGACAGGCATCCCGGTGCTGGGCGTGCTGCCGTACATGCATGATTTGCGCCTGGAAGCGGAAGACTCGGTCGTTCTGGAAGCGGCATCTGCCCCGGCTGCGGTAGCCGCAGACATCGATATCGCGGTGATCCGCAGTCCGCGCATCTCGAACTTCACGGATTTCGACCCGCTCATGGAGGAGCCAGGGGTATCTGTGCGTTTCGTCAGCCGGCCGGCGGATCTCGGAACGCCGGACGTCGTTATTTTGCCGGGAACGAAGAATACGATCGGAGACCTGAACCATCTCAGGGAACAGGGCTTTGAGTCTGCAATCTCCCGGGCCATGCAGTCCGGAGTTACCCAATTGGTCGGCATATGCGGGGGCTATCAGATGCTGGGCAGAACCCTTGGCGATCCGCATGGCATGGAGAACGCTATTCCCGCTGAGGCGGAGGGGCTTGGGTACCTGCCGCTTGAGACGCTTTTTGCTGAGGACAAAAGAACCGTCCGCGTCAGCGGTACGCTGCAGGCTTCGTGCCCGGTACGACTTGAAGGGCTTGACCCTTCGGTTCGGGTGCCGATTGAAGGCTATGAAATTCATATGGGCAGCACCCGCATGATGGAGGCCGCGAAAGAGGGCGCATACCCGCTGTTTCACATTCGTGAGGAGGCCAGCGGCGATTTCAAACCGGAGGGCTGCGGCGCCAAGGGCGGCCGCGTGTGGGGCACGTACCTGCACGGCATTTTCCACAATGATGCTTTTCGAACGGGATGGCTTAATGCCATCCGCAAAGCCAAAGGACTCCCTCTTGCAGATCATGCCCTTTCGGTTAAAGAACGCAAGGAGAGCGAGTTCAACCGCGTGGCGGAAACGGTAAGGCAGCATCTCCGGATGGACGAAATCTACAAGCTGCTCGGCATCAGCCGTTAGATTCCGAACAGGTCCGGGTGTTTTTTATCAAGGGTACGCAAGAATGGGAAAGCACATCGCCTGTATTCCGGATGGAATCAAGGTTAAGGTGAGACAAGGATAAACTTCGGTTCATGTTATAAAATGGGTTATATTTTAGCAAAATGGGTAAAAACAGGAGTAAGTCATCCAGAAGAAATTCGGGGGATGGCTTATTTTTTTAGGCAAAAAAAGTTATAAAATTAATCCTATCCAAATACTATGAATTGTGCTAATATAAGAAACAGTTTCGGACCGGATATGAAAAGCTTGACATTTGGCAAGGTTTAAATCCTGGCCCGGGCACATAACTATTGGTTAATCAGGCAATGCGGACATCCGTGTGCGGACGGAGGATCTCGCGGAAGCCTTACCATAAAAGGGGTGCACAAAAGTAGATGAATACATTATGGGTTATCGTCAATGTGATCGTCATGCTCGCTCTCATCGGACTGCTGCTTTGGATGCAGAAGAAGCATGTTTCGTTCACAAAACGCGTGTTTGCCGGACTTGGACTCGGGGTTGTGTTCGGCGTCGTCTTGCAGCTGATTTTCGGTGTTGACTCTGCCGTCATTGCGAAGTCGACCGATTGGTTCAACCTGGCGGGCTACGGCTATGTCGGCCTGCTGCAGATGGTGGTCGTGCCGCTCATTATGGTGTCGATCATCTCCGCTATCATGAATTTGAAAGGTAGACAGAATCTCGGCAAGATGAGCGGATCGATCATTGCGGTGCTGCTGGTGACCGTGGCGATTGCAGCCGCCGTGAGTATCGCCGTGAGCCTCAGCTTTAACCTGAAAGCCATTGACATTAAAGCGGGCGACCGCGAAAATGCGCAGGGCCAGAAGCTCGAGGAGAGATTGGGAGATGTTGAGGATAAGACAATTCCGCAGCAGATTCTGGAATTCGTGCCGACGAATCCTTTTGCCGACATGACGGGCGCACGCCGCTCTTCCACGCTGGCCGTCGTCATTTTCTCCGCGTTCATCGGGGTGGCGGTTCTCGGAATCGACCGCAAGAAGCCGGAGCAGGCCGCAACCTTCCGGAAAATGGTTGAAGCTGTTTACGCCGTCGTGCTTAGGATCGTCACGCTCGTGCTCAGGCTGACGCCATACGGCATCTTGGCCTTGATCACCAAAACGGTGGCGACCACCAACGTGGATGAAATCCTGAAGCTGATCAAGTTCGTGGGAGCATCGTACGTGGCCTTGATCATCATGTTCATCATCCACCTGGTCATCATCGCGCTGTTCGGGTTCAATCCGATCCAGTACGTAAGAAAGGTGTTCCCGACGCTGACCTTTGCGTTCACGTCCCGTTCGAGCGCTGCTACGATTCCGCTGAACGTGGAGACGCAGACGAAGAAGCTGGGCGTATCCGACGGGATTGCCAACCTGTCCGCGACCTTTGGGGCTACGATCGGCCAGAATGGCTGCGCCGGCATCTATCCGGCCATGCTCGCCTGCATGATCGCGCCGACGGTCGGCATCGATCCGCTGAGCTGGAGCTTCATCGTGAAGCTGATCCTGATCGTGGTCATCAGTTCCTTCGGCGTTGCGGGCGTTGGTGGGGGAGCAACCTTCGCTTCCCTGATCGTCCTGTCGACAATGAACCTTCCGGTCGCACTCGCCGGTCTTCTGATCTCGGTCGAACCGCTGATCGACATGGGCCGTACGGCGCTGAACGTCAACGACTCCATGGTGGCAGGGCTCGTATCGAGTAAGGTGCTGAAAGAGAACGACCACGACGTCTTCAACAATAATGTGGATCTCGATAGCGCGGCACACGCTTAAGATTGCGTGCTGACGCATGCATACAAGAGAGGAAAGCCCCGGCAGAATGCCGGGGCTTTTTGCTATCCAGCCGCAGCTGTCCGGCAATCTTAACCACCGGAAAAAAACCGTAGCCACGGGGACAAGATTATGTTACATTAGAACATGTTTTTGAGCGGCGGAGCTGCATCGAAAACCGCGGTTCGCAACCATCCCGCGTAATCAAAACTAGGAGGATACATCATGTTCAACTTACTATGGGGTATCGTTTACGTACTCGTGAATTTTTCGCTGTATTTGCTGTGTTACCGTCTGTTCGGCAAAAAGGGCTTGTATGCCTGGATCGGTGTTGCGACCGTGGTAGCCAACATTCAGGTGACCAAAACGATCGATATTTTCGGCATCGCCATGACGCTCGGGAATACGATGTACGTCAGCTTGTATATGACAAGCGACCTGCTGAACGAGAAGTACGGCAGGAAGGAAGCGCAAAAGGCGGTCTGGTTCGGCTTCTTCACCCTGGTCATGACGACCGTGCTGATGCAGATGGCTCTTTATTTCTCGCCGCTTGGGGGAGCCGACGACGAGATGCAGAAGGCGCTGCGGAGCATTTTCGGCCTGATGCCGCGGCTCGCGCTCGGAAGCTTGACGGCCTATTTTGTCAGCCAGTTCCTGGACGTGAAGCTGTACACCTGGATCCGCAAATTTTACGGCAAGCGTCATCAGTTCTGGATCCGCAACAACGGCAGCACGATGATCAGCTCGCTCGTGGATACGCTCATTTTCTGCGTGATCGCCTTTGCCGGAAGGGAAGGGTTCACCTGGACGATCTGGCTCGAAGTGTTCCTGACGACGTACGTCATCAAGTTCGTGCTGACCGCTGTAGGGACGCCGTTCCTGTACATTGCCCGCGATTTCAAGTTTGCCGATGACGATAAGGAATAAATGAAGTAGGTATTACCTGAATCAAATGATATGGTTGCACATACGCAAAAACCGGAAGCCGCATCCGCTGAGGATGAGCATCCGGTTTTTTTGTTGAATCCGCCTGGACGGAATCATAAATCAGCCCTCGAGCGTGATCAGCTCTTTCGGGTAGGAGGTGAGGACTTCCACGCCGTTTTCGGTCACGAAAATATCGTCCTCGATGCGGACGCCGCCAAGCCCTGCCACATAGACGCCCGGCTCCACGGTAAATACCATGCCCGGTTGGACCAGGTCGGTATTGTTGCCGTGCACCGATGGATATTCATGAACGTCCATGCCGAGGCCGTGGCCGAGGCGATGCAGGAAGTAAGGGCCGTAGCCTGCTTTGTCGATGGCAGCGCGCGCCGCTTGGTCCACCGAAGCAAGGGTGACGCCAGGCTGGATCGCCTGAATGCCTGCGAGGTTGGCTTCCAGCACCGCGTTATAGATGCTCTTCAGCTCCGGGGAGATGTCGCCCACCGCGAAGGTACGGGTAATGTCGGAGGCATAGCCGTCTGCGTACACACCCATGTCGAACATGAGCAGGTCGCCGTGCTGGATCTTGCGGTCTCCGGGCGTTCCGTGCGGCAGCGCGGTTTTCGGTCCGGACAGCACCATCGTGTCGAAGGATGGACCCTGTGCACCGAGTTTCTTCATTAAATATTCGAGTTCGGCGACGATCTCGATTTCGGTGACGCCGACCTTCACGCTCTTCAGTCCCTGGCGCAGCACTTCCTCGATGAGCTCCATCGCATGCTTCATGCGCTTGATCTCCTCAGGCGATTTGTTGACGCGCATGCTGCGGAGCAGCGGGCCGATGTCGGCGTACTGCTTGGCGGATACGGAGGCGGACAGCTCTTCGTAACGCGCCACGGTCAGCTGTTCCTTTTCGATGCCGAGCGTTCCGATGCTGCCTTTGAACTGCTCCTGCAGCAGCAGGTACGGATTATCCGTGTCGCTGTGCGTCAGGATGTTCTTCACGCTCGAGGCAGCGCTCGCCGCTTCGGCATCCAGCGCAGGCACGATCAGCAGCGGCTCTTCGCCCTGCACGAGCAGAAGGCCGAGAAAACGTTCATGCGGATCGCTCGCGAATCCGGTCAAATAATACACATGCTTGGGATCGGTCACCAGCAGGCTGTCGAGTCCTTTGTCGTTCATCGATTGTTCCAGTTGTTTCATACGGTTGTTCATATTCAGGTCTTCCTTTCCAAGTTCATGCATCCATAAAGCTTATTATAACACTCCTGCGCCAGGACTGAATGGCCGCCCGGAGATTAATGCTGCTCCAGAGTGGAGAGCAGATCGGCGATTCGCACCGCCGGTTCCCGGTCATAAAGGCCGCCATGGTAGCAGAATATGCTGTCCAGCGGCAGATTCGTCAATTTGTGCATGCTCTGCACGGCTTCTTCCATATTCGGGGTGAAGGCTTCCGCCGGACCCGCCAGATCGCCGTCCACCACGCGCAGCTCGTCCGCGGCCAGCAAAAGCTTCTCCTCAGGCAGGTACAGGCAGATATGCCCCGGCGTATGGCCGGGCGTATGGATCACGCGCATCCCTCCGTGAATAGGGAGCGTTTCCCCGTCCTTCAGTTCGCGCGAGATTCGGATCGAAGGCAACTCGCCGAACAGCGCTAGGATCGCGCTTCTTGCCGTTTCCGGCATGCGGGACAGCCGCTCGTCCGTCATTTTGATGATGCGCTTCGCGCCCGTGATGTAAGGAATGTCAGCGGGATGCGCCCAGACCTCGATTTCTGGAAAAGCTTTCGTTAATGCGGCCAAATTGCCGACATGGTCAATATCCTGATGCGTCATGATGATCCGTTTGATATCGGAAAGCTGAAGTCCGGCCTCCTGTACGGCGCGGGTCAGCTGGTCCAATTGCCCGACATTGCCGGTGTCCACCAGCGTGGCGCCGCTCTCATCCCACAGCAGCACAGGCTGATAATCCGGCTCCGCAGCATCCGGCTGCGCATATAGTTCCATTGAAGCGATTCGATGTCCAAGTTTCATAGGGTATCCGGATAAAGATCCGGCGCACCTCCTCTGGTTGTAGATACTGTCTTCTTTATTATAAGGCTGCAGGCGGCAAAAATAAAAAAACGCCGATAAAACAATTGATTTCCTGACGCTGACATGTTTAATTACAAATAGGAACCAGGAATTGGAATTTAGGGCGGGAGGAATGAGAGATGGCTAAGATTGCGGTAGTGACGGGAGCCAATTCGGGCATGGGGCTGGCTTCCACGGTCGCGCTGGCCAAGCAGGGGGCCGAGGTGATCATGGTATGCCGTAACGAGCAGCGGGGGCAGGAGGCGCTGGCTGCAGCCATCCGGCAAAGCGGATCGAAGCAGATCCGGCTGATGCTCTGCGACTTGGGCAAATTGTCCAGCATTCGCGCGTTTGCACAGGAATTTACGGAGCATTACCCCATGCTGGATGTGCTTCTCAACAATGCCGGCGTGGTCATGATCAAGCGTCAGGAAACGGCGGACGGCTTCGAGATGGACCTCGGGGTCAATCATCTGGGACACTTTCTGCTGACCAATTTGCTGCTGGACCCGCTGTGCGCTTCCTCGCAGGGAAGGGTCGTCACCGTCGCCTCGGGTGCCTATAAGGCGGGCAAAATTCATTTTAACGATCCGTTCCTGAAGCGAGGATTCAATCCGGCCAAAGCCTATGCGCAGTCGAAGCTCGCGAACATCCTGTTCACGAAGGAGCTGGCTTCGCGCCTTGCCGGCACGAAGGTGACCGCCAACTGCGTACATCCGGGGGCTGTCGGCACGCAGATTGGCGTTAACCGCGATACCGGATTTGGCAAAGGGGTCATGGCGATGATACGGCCATTCTTCCTGACGCCCGAGCAGGGGGCGGATACGGCCATCTATCTGGCCACGGCGCCGGAGCTTGCGGAGGTAAGCGGGCAATATTTTTACAAGAAGAAGCCTCAGAAGCTGTCGGCCAAAGCGGACAACAGGGAGGACGCCAAGCGGCTGTGGGCATGGAGCTGCGAGCAAGTTGGGCTGGTGGATGGTGGATTCCCTGCATCGCGGGACGGGGATGTGCGGTGAGCCTTTCATGAAGAGAGGTGAAGATCATGGCATTGAAAAAGAATCTTGATTCCGCCAGGGGCCTTAAGGAGTAAAGGGCTGATCGACGGCATATCGATCATCTACTTGCTAAGATCGAGCCGTGTAAAACATACGCTGACTGCTTTAGCAGTACAGAACATTCTGACTACGCAAAACCGCCCCCGTCCAGCACCTGCTGCCGGGTAGGGCCGGAATGGATTCGAGGACATGGGTGCCATGCCGTATCAGCTGACTCATGCTCGAAAGACATGCTGTACCGATGGCGCAATCGCTTTTCTTCCTATAAAATAGAGACAAACCATATCGGATGAACGCAGGGGGAATGAACGCATCATGAAGCTGGATAACTATACGATCGAAGACGCGAAGGCAGAGGATCTGGCCGCCATCGTCGCCATTTATAATTCCACGATTGCCGGCAGAAAGGTAACCGCGGATCTGGAGCCGGTGACGGCCGAAAGCCGACAGCCCTGGTTCGAAGAGCATAACAGCCATCACCGCCCGCTGTGGGTTCTGAAGTCGGATGGAGAGATCCTGGCGTGGCTGAGCTTCCAATCCTTTTACGGACGGGCGGCGTACAATGCGACGGCGGAGATCAGCATCTATGTATCGGAGGCTTGCCGCGGCAAGGGCGTGGGCGGGATTTTGCTGGAAAAAGCGTTTGAAGCCTGTCCGGGCCTTGGAATCAAGCGCCTTGTCGGCTTTGTTTTCGGACATAACGATCCGAGCCTCGGGCTGCTGCGGAAGTACGGCTTTGAGGATTGGGGCTTTCTGCCGGGCGTGGCGGAGCTGGATGGAATCGAGAGGGATCTGGTGATCGTGGGCAAGAAGGTTGAGGTATCCGCTTAGTTGCTAGATCGGATGAGCTAAAGAGTGGACAGCTCTGACAACGGGAATGAACCCTGGATCAAGGGAAGACAAGGCAATCTTTATTTGGTCTACACGGGTGAAGACGAGCTTTCATACATGAACGTGAAAAGAATAAGCCAACTTCGGGTTTTGCTGCAGGCAGCGCGGGGGTTGGCTTTTTGGTGCATACCTGATCCCACAGGCGATTCCATATTCATGAAAAATTGTATTTACATGAACAGACAAGCGCTGGCATACTATATTCAACCGGGATAATTCCGGGATATGGAAATAATCATGAATACATTGGAGGAAAAATAATGAAGAAGCGTTTCAAATGGGGGCTGGCCGCGATGCTGTCCCTGCTTCTGGTGGTACTGGCAGGCTGTCAGTCCGTTGGCGGCATAGACGTTAGCAAGGCTGCTCTCGGCACGCTGGATGTGAAGTCATCCATGTCCAAGCAGACCATGTCCCTGCAGCTGGTGCCCGTGGAGGGCAATCTGAATGAAGACGACAAGAAGGCCATTGAGCTGCTGAGTTCGCTGTCCGTCACGATGGATCAGGTGATGATGCAGGATGCCAATACGGCATCGCTCGAAGGAGCGGTGAACTTCCAGGGCAAGAAGCTTCCTTTCCATCTGTCGATGGACAAGAAGGCGCTGACGCTGTCGGTTGAGGGCATGACGCAGCCCGTATCCGTTCCGCTGGAGCTGGAAGACATGGATCTGGGCATGATGATCCCCGGCATGGACATGAGCAATGAAAGCTTGATTCAGATGTATAAGGACGTGCTGGGCTTCCTGCTCAAGCATACCCCGAATCCGCCTTCCATCTCGGTCACACCGGTGACGGAGAAAGTGAACGGAGAATCGCTGTCCCTGCAAAAGCTGCATATCGACCTTCGCGGGGATGAGCTGGTTGGCTTGGCCAAAGGCTTCCTGACGAGCGTATCCAAGGATAAGGAAGGCGTGAAAGCGCTGATGACCCGTCTGTACGATGCGTATTATCCGCTGTTTGAAGCCTATGCCGGAGCTCCGGAAGAAGAAACGGAGACACCGGACAAAGCGGAGATCGAGCAGAACATCAACGAAGCTGTGGATCAGCTGATGTCTGCGCTGGATGGGCTGCTTCCGGAGTATGACAAGAACGTGGCAGGGCTGTTCGAGGAATCGCCGGAGCTCAGCGAGGTTCTGGGCAAAAACACCGTGCTTTCCCTCGACTTCATGCTCGACAGCAAGCTGAACATCCGCAAACAGAACATGGACCTGACCGTGCAGCTGCCGGCGGGCGAGGATCTGCCGATCAAGCAGGTGAAGGTTCATTCCGAAGCCGAGAGCTGGAAGGTCAATGAGCCGGTAACGATTCATCCGGTGGATACGTCCAAAGGCGTGTGGGACGTGAGTTCCGGCGAACCGACGCCAGGCGAGATGCTGCGCCATCTGGACCGCCAGTCCGAGCTGTACCGTTTGCTAAAGGATGACCTGGAGATTACCCGCAAGTCGTTCTACATGTATACGGACGAAGATCCGACCGTGCTGTACGATCCGGGCTATGAACCGGTCATCGTGAAGAACGTGATGATGGTGCCTGTCAAATACGTAGCCGATGAGCTGGATGCCAAGCTGGAATGGAATCAGGCGACGAAAACGATGACGCTGACCGATGACCTGACAGGCTCCACGATCGTCCTGAAAATGGGCTCGAAGCAGGCCACCGTCAACGGCGTGAGCGAAATGCTCGCCCTGCCGGTGCAAAACCTGGACGGCTACGCCTACGTACCGATGCGTTTTATCACCAAAGCGCTGGGCGCAGTGGGACACTGGGATGCGGCAGAGCAGCTCGTAACGATCGAAAGAGACTAATAAATAGAGCGCATGATGTTTCCAAAGGTATTGGGGACGGCCAAGAGGCCGTCTCTTTTTTTGCGGGCATGGAGCTATAAAAATCTCTATTTACTAGGTTAGTCCGAATGAGAAGGGGCATCGTGACCGTTTTAGGAAACGTGTGTGGATGTGTCTCATCTTCAAGGGTGAAAAGGAGGGGGATTATGAGCAGAAAACAGATAGAAGTAAAGGAAGCGTCAGCGGGCATGTTATGGGTAACTATGCCTCCTGAGAAGGAGTGGATCGAGCGTATACGCAGCGTGCAGGGACGCAAGTGGCACCCGGATAGAATACAGGGGAGCATTCCTTGCACAGGGGAAACCATCGATATGTTCGTAAAGATGTTCGCCGACACTCCGGTTTGGATAGAGGCTTCCGTGCAGGAGCGTTTCCCGCAGCTGAGGAGATGCTCTTCCCAAGGCCAACGCTGGCGGAAGAAATGTACAGACGCATTGAAAATGAGAGGTTACAGCCGTAGTACGGAAAAAGCATATGTAGGGCATTTGGAAAGATGCATGAATCACACCGGAGTACATCTCGACAACATGCTGCTGACGGATGCGAGGAAGTATATATTGGAGCAGCTCGAATTGGAGCTATCCCACACCTATGTGAATCAAGCGATCAGTGCGCTGCGATTCTGGTTCAGGGATGTGGAGAAGCGTATCGATTTTCCGAAAGAGTGGGCAAGGCCCAAACGCGAGAACAAGCTCCCTGCCGTTCTGTCGGCCACAGAGGTATCGCTGCTGCTTGGCAGCGTTAGCAACATCAAGCATCGAGCAGCGTTAACGTTGATTTACTCCGCGGGACTGCGGATCAGTGAGGCGGTGCGATTGAGGGTGCAGGATTTGGATGCAGAGCGGGGAACCATCCATGTTCGCCAGGCCAAAGGAAGAAAGGACCGGTACACGCTGTTGTCGCAAACCGCTTATAAGCTTCTGGAGGAGTACATCCGGACAGAGCGCCCCCGAGTTTGGCTGTTCCCAGGAGGAACAGAGGGACGGCCCATCACGGTCAGAAGCATTCAGCACGTATTTGAAAAAGCAAAGCTGCTTGCAGGAATTCAAAAGCCGGCGACGGTGCATACCCTGAGGCATTCCTTTGCGACGCACCTGCTGGAAGCGGGAACGGATATCCGTTATATTCAGGAGCTGCTCGGCCATGCCAGTTCCAAAACGACAGAGATCTACACGCATGTGAGCATCAGGGATATCCGCCGAATCCAGAGCCCATTGGATCTGATGTAAGAGATGAAAGAGATTGAATAAAATGGAAACTTCGCATAACATACTCAGTAAGAGAAAAAAGCGAATGTCACATTTGACCGAGATGGAGGTGGATTTGCGACATTCGTGGAATGGGAGTTATGCGAAATACTTGAGTCAAATAATGAAGAATTAATTAAATCGTTACTTAGGTAATCAATTTATAGTTTTAAACTAGAGTAATAAAAAAATCTAGACTAACTGCTTATTAATTACATATTTATGTTATTTTACAAATATGATATGATTCTTGATAGGTTGTTCGTTTTGCTCAACAAAAGGGTAAACCCCCACGGTTTCCTCAACACTATAAAGCGGATTGGAGTGTTGCTTATGAGCAAAATTTGGAGTTGGTTTGACGGAATTGAAGTTACTGCAGTGCCTCCTTATGTTGCTATTCAGTTCAAGAAGCCACAAAATTCCGCCAATGTGGGGCAAAGCGAATAACCTAGAACCCTCCAATAAAATGGGGGGTTCTTTTATACAAAAAAACATGTAATAATTTAATTTGATCAATTAATGATTAATAAAATAGTTGCAAATTTAACAAGGAATGAAAATAAAAAATAGATTACTTAAATGATTAATAAATTAATAAAAACAATAGGTAAGAATCTCGGAGAAGCCAAGTACATCGCATAACAAATTATTCACGCTGCGGGGCAATCGCCCCTTGGTTGTCAGATGTATAATCATGGGGAAGCTCAGACAACAAATGACCAAGCCTAAGATAAGAGCTATCTAAGGCTGGGTCATTTCGTAAATACAAAGACGTTATGCGAAACCCATGTAATGAATCTATAAAGAATTTAATGGAAGTGATTTCATGAAAGTTCAAAGAATTAAATGTACAAGTATCGGCGTGTATGAACATGCTCTAACTCGAGGGAGAGTATATGAAATAGTCGATAAGGATGAGAACAAATACCGAATAGTAGGGAATCATGGGAGAAGAATATGGGTTCCCATCTATAATTTCACTTCTATTGAGGAACCAATATTAATTATGAAGACGTGACAAATCGATGATAATGTTAATGATTTTGAATTTTTAGAAGTGACTATAACCTTTGAAGATGACACTAAGAGATGGTGTTTAATCACGACGCCACAAAAAATTGCAAACTATTTTGAAAATGAATTGATGAATCCACCTGGAATAAGTATAAAACATTTGATTATTATGAAGACAATTAGAATAGAAGATATAGAAAGCATGCTAAAGCATTTAGATAACCAGAACGAATTAATAGAAGTGACAATACCTTTATTTGAAAGCTAATCATAGAGGACAAGGGCATCGCATAACAACGTATCTACGCTGCGGGGGTCAAGCCCCCTTGGTCTGCCGGAGAATTTTCAGGGAAGTGGAGTCAGCAGACAACCCTGCACTACCTAACCGCATCGCGGCCAGTCGCTATCGCTCTTTTAAGGTAGTGAGGGTTCGTAGATACAACAACGTTATGTGAAACCAGCGAAAACTCTGATAAAGGAGTCATTATAATGATTGAATACAACCTTATTACAACAAAGAATAGTGTTAAGCCGAATTATGATATTAGCAATAAAGATTTTTATTTTGAGATATATGTTAGCCCTGGTGAAGAAGTATGCCTATTGGGAAAAATAGATAATAACTATATTTGCTGGTGTTCGATAACCAAGGTCACACAATTAAATACTAATGAAGAAATAATCAATTACTTACTATCACAATCCACTGAGCGACTGTATTCAAGCCACTATCAAGTGTTAGGATCTCGTTATGAAGAAATTCGAAAGTGGCACTCTTTTATTGTTACAAAGCATTGGCACAAAGGTCAGTACTGGTATAGGTCTCCTGTAAGTAATTGCTTTTTCGGTACTCCTCCCTATAATAATGGTTCGTTTCTGGCGAGAGAAATACAGAAATTCTTCCTGATGGAGCTCAGTAAGTGTCAATATCGACTTATCGATAATGTTTATGTAAAGGTACTTAGTAGATATAAAGATATGTTAATGAAGGAGAATAGCCCGGAATATTATCTTGAGATGTTACCCATCAAAGAGATCATAAATTCAGAAAGTTATCTAAAGTTATGCTCTAATGATGAAATCAGAATTTTATATCTGGAATGTTTTGACCAATGTACTAATTTATATAATTTGTATATGACTGCTTCACGTTAAACCCATAAGTAATTCGAGGATGTCGTTGGCATCACATAACACCATGTTCACGCATCGGGGCATTCGCCCCTCGGTCCGGCAGATGTAGTTGGCAGGGAAGCAGTGGCAGCCGGACACACTCGACTTCGTCGAGCGTCATGAATACGAGAACGTTATGTGCAATTGAAGCAGATCTAATTTATGAGGAAGATGTACGATGAAGGAAAAAACAATTAAAAATCAAGATGATCTGTACACGATGTTAGATTCTCAGTTTCGACCTTTTAAGCAATTTTGGGATCCGTTTTATTCTGATCGGCAAAGACCAGTTCCATTTTTTCATAATAAACCGGACGAGAATCTCGATTATTACTTGAATTCAGGTATGATTAATCCGGGAAGAGCTTTGGAACTCGGTTGTGGACCAGGTCGCAATGCTATTTTTCTTAAGTTACACGGATTCGAAGTAGATGCAGTTGATATATCACAAGTTGCTATTGATTGGGCTAAGGAAAGAGCTAATGAATTATTCTTAGATATTAATTTTCAGTGCCAATCCGTATTTGAATTATAACCGAAGAATGAATATGACTTAATCTATGATTCTGGCTGCATGCACCACTTACTACCACATCGAAGAATTCAATATCTAGAAATGATTCGAAACGGATTAAAGTCAGGCGGTCATTTTGGATTAACTTGCTTCGCGCCTGGTTTTGGGGATATAGGAGGGCCTCAGTTTAGTATGAATGACTGGGATGTATATGAAGAGAAGTCCATGAAAGGCGGTCTAGCATTCACTGAAGAGAAGATTCGATATTTACTATCTGATTATTTTGAATGCATTGAAATGAGAATGATGGAAACTACGGATAAAAACAGCAATCTATTTGGTGTTCCATTTCTTTGGACTTCCCTTTGGAGAAAGGGATAGAAACAGATTTGTTTGTATTACGAGGATGGCTTAAACAGCACATAACAAGGTATTCACGCGGCCGGACGGCTTATGCCGTCCCTTGGTCCGCCGAGGCATTTCGAGAAGTGTATCAGGCGGACAACCCTGCGGACCTAACCGCGTCGCGGCCGCCCCTTTGGGGCTTAAGGTTCTCGGGTTCTTGAATAGGGGAACGTTAGGTGAAATATGACAAGGGAGGTGAAGACAATACGCTTCGATCTAATATCTGATATTCATCTTGATTTTTGGGTAGAAAACTCTAGCAATCATTTAAAGCAAGATAAAAAACTAGATAGGTTTATAACCGATATTCTCCCATCAGAACTTTCAAATACATTAGTGATTGCTGGAGACTTAGGTCACTATAATATTCAAAACCACAAATTCCTAGTAAAACTAAAAAAGCTTTATAAATATATTGTATTGGTACCAGGAAATCACGATTATTACTTAATTACGAAATCATTGAAAAATAAATATAAAAATAATTCAATAAAGCGATCAATTGAAATGAAGTTAATGGCTGAAGAGTTAACAGGAGTTTACTTTCTCGATGGGGTTCAAATCGAATTGGATAATGTTATTTATGGTGGTTGTGGCATGTGGTATGACTTTGAATACGGATTACAGGTTCTGAATATGGACTGGAATCAGATCTATGATAATTGGAAGTCAACATCAAATGACTCATTATTAATTGAAGGAAAGCCTCGATTGGTTAAGGATATGTTTCAAGAGGAGAAATCCAAATTACTAAAGGTACTAACATCTACAGATGTAATAGTGACTCATGTCTCGCCGGATTGGTCAGCAATTGCTAACAATTATAAAGGCGATTTGTCGAATAGTTATTATTACTTTGACGGGAAAGAGTTTTTTAATGACATTAACGGTCGAATATGGTGTTCAGGGCATATTCATAGAAGAATGGATTATATGAATTATGGTTGTAGATTTATTAATGCTGCATTGGGATATCCAGACGAAAATATGAACTTACCCAAAAAGATCATGACTGTATTTCGATGAAGCGTCATACATCACCTAACATTATTCCACGCATTGGAGCCTGGTGGCTCCTCGGTCCGCGAGAAGCGATCGGCAGGGAAGCTGATCCAGCGGACACATCCGCACCGACTAACCGCATCGCGGCCGGCTGCTGACGCAGCCTTAAGTCGGTGGGACGTCGTGGATGCAGGAACGTTAGGCGAAATTCAATTAACTGAAAGAACGTGAGAAATTAATGAAAGAAAAAATTCGAGTATTACCAGAACCTGATAGGTTTGCGGTTTGTGCGGTAGAAGATGTACCTATTTTAAAATATTATCAAGGACATTTTGATGAAGTATTTATATTTTTTCATCCGTTTATCAAACCGATCTCAATAGATACTTCAGAGTTTAATCCATCTACATATCCAGGCAAGTTTAGATTAGTCGAGAATTGTGAAGCAGTTAGTTGGTCAGAGTTTCTAGATCTTTCTTTGATAAGAAATTTCGAGGAATTAGATATAGGTTTAAGGACTAGGGTTTTAGGGTTAAAGCAGCATCTATGCAATGAAGAAACTGCCAAATTAATCAATGAAACATGTGAAAAACACAATTTAATAGAACCAATTGAGGGTATGTTACCTCAGCTTATTATTGATGGAATTTGTAAAGCTGTACAATCAATTGGATTTGATTGGTTATGGATAGGTGATGAATTTTGTACGAAGAGAAAACTGGAGTATATTGATGACATAATTCAAAGCGATAATCTTAGTAGACATAATTTGTTTACACCTGATAAATCAATTTTAATTACTACACATTGGGATAGCCATTTTTCTTTTCTTTGCTCCACAAAAGAAATAATTGATGAGATTGTTATAAATGCAAATCTCGAAGGATTTTATTGTAGAGAGGAAACTGAAATCTATTGGAGTATTCGAAAGAAGAATTGAACTTCGCCTAACATCATATCCATACATCGGAACCTGACGGCTCCTCGATCCGCAAGAAGTGATCGGCAGGGAAGCAGATTCAGCGGACACATCCGCACCGACTAACCGCATCGCGGCCGGCTGCTGACGCAGCCTTAAGTCGGTGGGACGTCGTGGATGCAGGAACGTTATCAGAAATTGGGGCAACAATATTAAAAACAGGGAAGGTGAAGTCTTGAAGCCCTTTTTCCACTTTGATACAGACGAAACAAGAGAAAATTTACTCTCACGAGCAAGAAATGTTGCTCTATGGGCAATTCAACAGTATGAAATTGAATGGAGTTGTATTCGTTTTATTCAATTGTCGGATACCATTACATATAAAATAGAGACCAACAAAACAGGTAATTATTTACTTCGCATTCATTCGGAAAGAGTAAACAAAGAAGAAATCATTTCGGAACTTGTTTTTCTTAATGAATTAAAGAAAATAGGTGACTTGATAGTACCTGAAGGGGTTGTAAGTCGCAATGGCTCATATGTTTTGGAATGTGAAACAGAGGTAGGGTATCGGAAACCTTGTGTCACAATGATGAAATGGGTCGAGGGAGAACGTTGGAGTGGAGAGTTCACAGATAGTCATGTATTTAGCATGGGTGTAATGATAGGAAAACTACATGAAACTTCAGCAAGTTTAGATGTACCACATAAGTTTGTTCGACCTCACTGGGGGATCTCCAGTTTCAGGAAAGAGGTAACCAAATTAGAACGTTATTATCCACGGTTTCTATCGGTCGGATCATGGATGCTATATCAAAAAGCCATAGATAAGATCATGCATCAATTGGACAGCATGCAACGAGATGATCGAAATTATGGTCTAATTCATGCGGATTTGCATTCCGGAAATGTTGTGTTTAACAACGGACTCCCATATCCAATTGATTTTGGAAGATGCGGGTTTGGATACTATTTGTATGATATGGCAGCTGCCTTATTAGAGCTTTATCCTAAGCATCGATGGTTGCTTATTCAAGGATATGAGAGCGTAGTCAAACTAGGAAAGGATTACATTCGCGAGCTAGAATGTTTTTTCATCATGATTATGATTGAAAACTATTGTCATCACTCCTCTGATACTAGAGAAATTTCTAGTTTAATCGAGGAACAAAAATATGCTCTGGCATATATTACAGAATACACAAATGACAGGTCATTCTTATTCGAAGTGATAGAGCCTATAGAACCCGAAGAAGTATAGTTGTTTAGTGAACTCGAGGGGGCCCCAACACCTGATAACACCGCATTCATGCATCGGTCGCTTCCGCTCCCTCGGTCCGCTGGGGGCATTTCGGGGAAGCAGATTCAGCGGACAACACCTGCGAGGCTAAGTCTTCGACCCGGCAAGGCGATCACTTCGTATGATCGCCACGGCAGCTTAAGCCTCTCGGATTCGTGAATGCGTAAGACGTTATCAGAAATCAATGAAAAACATTAGTCAAGGAAGCAATTCAAGAGAAATGGAGTGAAAGTAATGGAAATCAAAAGTAAAAAAGGGAATGTTATAGGAAAGATTGACTTTCAATCCCGGCAAGATATAATCAGTGAAATTATTGATTTAAGACCTGGCGAAGGGAAGGCTATCTACATAGCTGATGCCGCAGATAACAAATTTTCACAACAAACAAATTATGCTGCAATAAGTTGGGATGGAAGCTTAGAAAGCTTAAAAGAAAAATTAACCCCTTGGCAACCACAGTTTCCTACTCATTCTGTAATGTGTGGTATTCAATTTATTATGGATTTGAAAATTTAACATCGCAAGAAATCGATGAAATGGTTGAGGAAAGCGAAAGAACTGGAAAAAATATAGTTGTAAGAGAACTTAAACCTAATAATAAACTTGTTGGTGTCAGCATTACTTATGAAAATAACCAAGAAACATACAAGTTCCAAATTTTCGGAACAACAAAAAGTCGAATTCAAATGCCGGATGGCGGAGACTCTAGTATTGAGCAACTAAATGTAAGAGATACTGAGGCATTTTATATTTCAAATGCAGAAAACCAACAATTGATCTGGATCGAAGAAGACATCAATGGAAAGGCATTACAATACGAGATTAGTGGAAGGAATATTCAAAAAGAAGATGCTCTATCCGTAATGGAATCAATGGAATAATCTAGTAACTTGAAGAAGTCATTGACTTCTGATAACACAGCATTCAAGCATTTGAACAGCTTTAGCTGTCCCTCGGTCCGCAAGGGGCATTTTCGAAAAAGTAGATTCAGCGGACAATCCTGCGAACCTAACTGCGTAAGCGCAGCCGGCGACTACGTCGCCTTAAGGTTCTCGGATTCGTGAACGCAACAACGTTATAAGAAATCCCCGCACGAGAAGAGCATTAAGGAGAAGATCTTTATGACATCGGTTCATGACAATGTAGTAATCTCTTACGAAGTTCATTTAAGAGATAGTTATATTGTGATTAATACTGAGACAGAGCAGGAAACTGAAGTGAAAATTAAGTTCTATGATGTCATGGCTCATTTATTCGAGAACCAATTATATGGAAGTGTACTATTTGATATTGAAATGTACGAGATAGAATCCTTTTTAAAGAGAAATAAAGAAATATTAGAAGAGAGAAAACCATATTGTTGGCCAGTGAGTTATGAAAGTTTAGATGAACTTAGAGAGTTGTTGATTAATAACGAATATAAATATTGTGTAATTGGTTCTTCTTACGGTTTTAACGGATGGGTATTAGCCAAAAAAATAGAAATAATATAAGTAAGTCTTAACGACTTGTAAGTTATTCTTAGAAGGTGGGGACATCTTATAACATCATATCCACGCATCTGAGCTTAGTGGCTCCTCGGTCCGCCCGAGGAGATTGGCTGAAGAAGCAGGTTCAGGCGGACACATCCGCACCGACTAACCGCATCTCGGCCGCCCTTCGGGCTTAAGGTGGTAGGACATCGTGAACACAATAACGTTATGGAAAATACCACTAAAGATATTTTACAGAAAGGAACAAAATTATATGACAATAATTCAAGAAGCCAATATACAATCAAAAGTAATTTTTTCAAAAGATAAAAGGTACAGATATTTGCTTGAGAGAGTCTGGAATGGTGAGAAGAAGAAGGCGACGGTGATTATGATTAACCCTAGCTTTGCAGATGAATTAAAAACGGATGTGAGTGTTTGTAAATTGATGAATTTCCTCATAGATAATGATTTTGGGACACTTAGGATAGTGAACTTATATGCATTCATTTCAACAGATCCATCTGCTTTATCAAATAATTCAGAGGCCGTAGGTGAATTAAATGATCAATATATTGAAGGTTCTATATCAGATACTGACTTGATTATTATTGGAAGGGGAATTGAAAAATCAAAATACACCAAAAGAAAAGCATACATAAGAAACCTGTTAAAGAAAACGAATGTAGAAATCAAAGGATTTATTGATAATGAAGGGCGTATAGGGAGACATCCAAGTAGGATAAACCAATTTATATTGAGTGACTATTCCTTGGAGTAATGGTACTTCCCATAACATAATATTCAAGCAGCGGCTCCTTTGGAGCCTTGGTCTGCTGGGTGGATTTCGGGGAGGAATTTCAGCAAACACCCCCTTCGGGGTTCGTGAATACAGAAACGTTAAATGAAATTACTGCAGACAACATTACAAACCTTATATAAATAAAAACAACAAAAAAATCTATAAAAGCGTTATAAAATGAGATATACTGAGGTAAGAATAAGTAAGGAGCCGTGCGCTAACACGACTCCAAAGTACAATAACTGCATAAAGAGCAGTCGGCCACACTAGTCAGGTCGCAGAATAGACCGTTTCCTTAGGCAGGGCGGTCTATTTCTTTTTCATGTAGGTAAGCAATGCCAGAATGAACATGCCGAACATGAACATTAAGGAAAGCGCATCTTTGACCTCCATGGGCATCACCTCCCTTCTGGGAGATTAGCCGACCGCCCTTATAGCCGTATATTGTACTAGAAAATTATAGCATATAAGACATGATGAAATACCACTAAAATACTATAATTATCTAGAATACATAGGAAACAAAACCGAATATGAGTATGTATACACAGAGAAGGCAGTAACATCACTTAACAATGCATCTATGCTGCGGGCAATCGCCCCTTGGTTGTCAGATATATAATCATGGGGAAGCTCAGACAACAAATGACCAAGCCTAAGATAAGAGCTATCTAAGGCTGGGGCGACCGCGATGCGGTTAGTCGGTGCGGATGTGAATAACATCACTCATAGCTTCTTCAACCCTTTTACGATCAAAAGCTAAAATGTAAATCATATTGGGAAAATTTGATTAAAAATTTTTAGGGCTCCATTTCCTCTTTCAATCCATACGGACACATCTGTACCACCTAACCCCATCGCGGCCGCCCTTTGGGCTTAAGCTGCCTGAACGTCAGGAATACCATACGTTAGACGAAATTCGGGAAAGACATTAAATCTCTAGACATAACAAAAATATTGCATTATTCTGTTAATAGTTCCCATGCATCTGTGGTCAAACAGGTAAGACACCCACCTTTATAGTACTTTCTAGTACCCTCAAAGTGGGAGATACACGTTCAATTCGTGTCGGATGCATAATTTCTTTTTTATGGAGAGACCTATTTTGAAGCAAATAAGAAGTAAAGCATTCTTGAAATTTAAAGATTTGATAGGACAAAATAATCATTATTTAATAACGATATTAATTGGACTCGATGGAGTCAAAAACAAGTTAGTTACTAAAAGTGATGAGTTTCATACAACCTGGAAGCCCAAAGATTTAGACTCCACTGTTAATAGAAGTAGGCATTTCGCTATTAAAGCAACTATGGCCTGGATCGTGGATGGCATAGATACCTATTTTTCATTATGCAACAGGAAACCGAATTTATTGCAAGATGAAGATTTTATTTCACAACTATCTAGTGCGGATAAAAGCGTTTATAAGAAACTATATGTTTTCATTAATAATTTAAAGCTGACTTGCCCTGAAGTGTTCCTCATAGATTTAGTAATCACTTGGAGAAATAGACTAGTACATTTCTTGGCGAGAACTCCAATTAACGATGAACTGAAAAATAACCTGATTCAAAATAAACAGTACTTTATTGACAACTATCAAGGATTAGATATATCTCTTACTTTGGAGAATTTTGATAAAAACGAAGTTCCAAAATTTAAAGAGATAACGTCCTTCATTAGAGCTGCAATTAAGCTTGTCGAGAACATAGATCGTGAATTATTACAAAAACTAGATAATGAGAGGTTTTATAAAGAAGTATTGTCTGAATATCTCAGTGACAACTTTCTTCACAAGCTAGATAAAATCTGGTCTGAAGACCAAAACTCCAGGGAACGTACGTTAATTAATATATATAGACAATATGGTATTATTTTCGATCCAAGTGATTCGGAAATTATTAAATACTCAAATATGACATATAGTGATGCCAAACAATATTTTACTTAACCAAGAGAAATCTTGGTTTTGTTTATTTGAATATCTATTTTTGAATATCTATTATGTAGGTTACTCGTAGAAGTCCTGAACTTCATATAACAAAGTATTCACTTGCCCTTTGGTTGTCAGATGTATAATCATGGAGGAAGCTTAGACAACAAATGACCTTGCCTAAGGTAAATTATCTAAGTCTGGATCATTTCGTGAATACACCAACGTTAACTGAAACTCCTTTAAAAGGAAGGAATACAAGGGGGGAATACAATAACTAACTCTAGAAGACATTGCGAGAAAATATAAGGACGCTTTTAGTACTTTTTTGTTTATGTATAGTGGAAAGCAGGGAGCAGAATGGAATATGAAAAAAATAGCCTCAGCTATGTTACTTTCAATTGGATGGATAAAATAAAAATCAGGAGAAATTTGAAGAAATATAACTTTATTATAACAAATACTGTTGATACAAAATATAAAAGCATTAATTTAATGTACGGATGTACATTTTTGCATGATATAAAGAAATATTACAATATTGATTTGGCACTTACGGCAAGTATTTGTAATTCATTGCCTCTTAACAGAAAGACTGAAAAAAAGATATGTTATCACTTAGAGAATTTCTATTTTAGATTAATAGCTTGTTGGGACTATATATTTATTGCATTAAATGAATATCTACATACAGAACTCATTTCCAGTTGGGATATAAAACAAAAAATTATTGAAGGAAATTCTACCATTAGCTTCCCTAGTATAAATGAGGAAGGGTATATTCAAATATTAAAACTTCCTTTACCAGAAGAAGAGAGAAAAGATATTGAAAAGAAATTAAATAAGGAATTAAAAGTACTAACCCCCAAAAATTTAAAAGATGCTATTAGTAAAAAATATGAAATGACAATTCATATTAAGCAAATATTTGAGCTGTATGATGCTGAGAAAGCATTACAACAAGCTAAATCAATTAGAAATTCGATAATCCATAGTGATAGCTTAACAAAGGATTTCAACTTCGATGTAAGTGATCTTTTTAAAAGTCAAGTTATATCGAGTAAAAACATTAATGATATCGCAAGTATAATTGATCTTGTTCTTCCTAATATGGAGATATTAAAGAAAGCTATTAGTTTATTAAACGAAATGATAACGTTAGATATATTTCCAAATAGAATAGAGAATAGTTCAGAAGAATATTTTATTCAACTTGTAAAATGTAAAGAATGTGAAAAAGAGTATATTTATACAGCAGACTTTGTTGAGACATTAGATCACAATCCATATTGTCTCTTTTGTAATTCCGAAAAAAACACTGAACTCATTGAAAAGGTTAAAGTTAGTGAACCATATTACGAACAAGTTTTTTTGAAATTTTATGAAGATCTTATGGAGTATTCTGAACAAGACTCCTATTATGAAGATTTAAGATAAAATTACCGCAGACAGCATTACAGACAGTGAAGGGAGTAACATCACTTAACAATGCATCTATGCTACAAGGCATACGCTCCTTGGTTGTCAGAAGTAATCTCATAGTTGTAAATTCAGACAACACGCGACCCGGCCTAAGATAAGAGTTATCTAAGGCCGGGTCGCTTCATAGATGTGGAAACGGCATATGAAGAAGGAAGTGATTGATGGATGTCTCTTAAAGGATGATGAAGAGTCAATTACTTGGTTTGATGAAGAAAAACAGTTTGATACCACTCGAGAAGCGCATGAATGGGTCTATAAATGAATATAGACATGATGTTCATTGTGATAATGAATATAAAGATGGAACTATGATATATAAGGTTTGGGTTAGTAATAAACGGTACGAGTTTAATTAAGGGACGTAAGTTCTTAGTTTAGGAGGACTCTATATGATATTAGAAAAAGTTATAAATAGAATTGTAATACAAAATGAATATAAGGATTTTGTTGATAAGTATATCGATAATATACTTATCGAATTTAAAGGTAAGATTCATAGCATATATATGTGTGGCTCGATTCCAAAGGGAACTGCTAAACCTTTTAAGTCAGATGCAGACTTTACAATTGTATGTGCAAATCCCCAAGATATTGATTACGAAAGATTGTCAAATATTAAAGACAGGATGTTGGAAGAATATCCACTAGTAACTAAGATTGATACGATAATTTGCTCGATGGACGATGTATTAAATAATCCCAATGATTGGGGTTTTTGGATTAAAATAATATGTGTTTGCATATATGGTGATGACGTTGGTGAAAAAGTACCACCGATAGTGATTTCTCCAGAGTTCATTATAGACTTAAATAGAGAGACCAAGAAGGAAGTAGATCGTGTACATAGTTCACTTTCTAATGTTAGTGATAGCACACTGAAAACTAGATATATTAAAGGTTACTCTAAGAGATTAATTCGTGCATTATACTCTTTGGTTTTGGAAGATACAGGTGTATGGCAAGATGACATTATTATGATGAAGAATGCCATATTAAATTATTGCGAGATTGACCCCGCTTTAGTTGATTATCTGTATGCTTGTTACTTGGATAGTCATGTACTTGTTGAAGAGTTTCTGGGAATTGCGGATGAAGTATATAGCTATTTTGAGAACGCCTTAAATACAATGGCTGCTTCCAGAAATCCCCGCGGCTAACAACAATGAAAAGTGATAGAAAATTCATAATAATGAGGGTGCAATATATGAAAGCAAAAGCATATTTGCTATTTTTGCTTCTTATCACTTTGCAAGGATGTGCTGGATTAGGAGACTATGATATACAATTACCGGGCAATTTTTCCGTTGTGCGTACTTCGGGTCATCAAGTAACAATTTCTCCACAATTATCTTCACATTCATGGGGAAGTCCAATTGTTCCAGCCAAATTAGTTCAAGTCGCATGGAATGAAGAATATATAATAGCAAAACAATGGGGGCAAGTAATGGTAGTAAAATAAGATGGTACTAAAGAAATCATTGAAGAGATTAATTCGCGCTGACATTCTATAACATAGCATTCAAGCCGCTTGAACGTCAGGAATACCAGAACGGTAGATGAAATTCCTAAAATAATTTTAAGGAGAACTAAATGAAAGTAAGTATAAAATATTTGGTGTTAATTGGTATCACATTCGTATTTTTAATTCTGTTATATAGATATTGGAATGATGATTCAAAGCCAACACCAATGGAAGCTATAGAACAAGCTAGAACGAATACCGGAATGAAAGTATCCTTAGCTGAAGTAGATGTTGAGAATGGGATTATCGTATTTTATAAGCAAAATCAAAGCATCAATGCGGAATTTGTAAGAAAGACACGTAGAGGCTGGAAATGGGGTTATGGTGGAGGACATACTATACCAAGTTATCCGAATGGAGTAGATACTAACAAAATAGATACCTATTTATCCTATCAATATTTCCCTGGTACAGATGACACTGAGTTTGGATCTTCTCCTTTCCCTATGCTATTCGGCGTTCTGAAGAATTCAAATGTAAGTAATATTGTTGTCAAGGATCTTGTGAATAATAACGAAATAAAGGCAACCATCATTAATGGTAATCAAGATTATAGAATATGGTATGTATTTATCGATAAAGATCAAGATAAGAAATTTATTATTAGCACAATATCAGACGAGGGAAAAGTCATAGCCGATAAAACCATCAATGAAGAATTGGATAGCCAAACTGGCACAGAATCAATAAAATAATAGTCCACATCCCTAGGTGAAATTATCGCGAACATTTAATAAAGCTTTTTCAAAGGAGACGTTTATGAAGGCGCAAGAAATTGCTATTCAGGCTTGCCAAGAATCTAAAAAATACTTAGTTCCTGGTATTTCTTTTACGATGAGTACAATTTACCCAAGCCTCTAAACTGAATTTTCTAGAAAGAGGTACCAAAAACATTAGGATTGATTCACCCTCCTCCATACAAAGTATTCACATAACTTCATATTCACGCTTCAGAGCTATCGCACTTTGGTTTTTCAGATGAATATCCTTGGAGGACCTCAGACAACTAACGACCCAGCTTAAGTTAAGAGCTATCTAAGGCTGGGTTTTTCGTGAATGCTAGAACGTTAGCTGAAGTACCCTGTATGGGTAATATATAATGAAATTCGAGGGAGGAATAAAGGATGAAACTTGCAGAGGCTCTGGTGCTTCGTGCTGATTGTCAAAAAAAGATTGCTCAAATTAAGCAACGATTAGAGAGAGTTGTTAAAGTTCAAGAGGGCGAACAACCTGCTGAGGATCCAAATGTATTAATTGCAGAATTAGAACAAACGATTAATGAATTGACTGGTTGGATCAGGAAGATTAACAAAACAAATGCCTTAACTCTCTTTAATGATCAGCTATCGATATCCGATGCATTAGCAGAACGGGATAAATTGATGCAGCAACGCAATATTCTGAATGAGATACTAGAGAACGCAACAATAAAACAGGATAGATTTAGTAGATCAGAAGTTAAATTTTATAGAACGATTGATGTTGTATCCATTCAAAATCAGGTTGATCAATTATCAAAAACATATAGAGAATTTGATTTTAAAATTCAAGAAATGAACTGGACTACGGAACTGATTGACGAATAACAACGAAGGTAACCAAACCAATAAAAGCGAGCATAACCCGCCAACGGGTAAGTTGGACCTCCATGATTAGACGCAGGGCCATGTCTAGTATTAATGACAAATTAGCCCAGTAATGTTACAAGAATGCGCTTTAGCATGGAAGTAATCTTTACAAGTTAATGTAACTACCAAATGCTGATTTATTGGATTGGTGAGGGTGGGAACGGGGATTTCTTTGTTATTCGAATACGTGCGGGTTATTTATGGTGGCTGTAACTGCATATAACAACATACTAACGCATCATTATATTCGCCCCTCGGTCCGGCAGAGGGATTTCGGAGAAGTGGAGACAACCGACGGTACAAACTGCACTGGTTAAGTCCGTCGGACCCGGGGCATGCGACCCTTAAGCCAAGTGAGGTTCGTGAATACAACAACGTTGTATGCAGATGGGGCAAATTAGATCTTGGGAGGATTGGGTCCATGATGAGTAAATACACATACCCGAACTATAATAATTGTGCGGTGATTACCATTGATACACAGAATGATTTTAGTCTGCCAGGATCTGTTGCTGAAGTTGCAGGTACATTTAATGTATTACCAACCATGAAGCTAATATTAGATGCATGCAGAAGTCGATACATTCCGATTCTGCATGTAATTCGATTATATAAAGAAGACGGATCGAATGCTGATATCTGCCGGCGAGATTTAATTGAAACAGGCGTTCGAATGGTAACACCAGGATCAACGGGAGCAAACTTAGTTGACATGATAGGCCCGAAGAATCCAATTCAGTTAGACGACGAAGGTCTCCTTCAAGGAAAAATGCAATTAATCTCAAATAATGAATGGGTCATGTATAAACCAAGATGGGGCGCATTTTATCAAACAAATTTAGAAATGTTTTTAAGAGAGAAGCATATTGATACTCTGATATTTATCGGATGCAATTTTCCGAACTGTCCAAGAACAAGTATGTATCAAGCAAGTGAGAGAGACTTTAAGGTGGTTATGGTTGAGGATGCAATCTCAGGCGTTTATGATAAGGGCATTCAAGAAATGAAGAATATTGGTGTGAAAGTAACAAGAACAGAGGAACTCATAAGACAATTTACAAGCACATTGGAAGGAGGACCAAACAGCATATAACAACATATCCGCGCGTTGATGCTGAGGGGTTAGGTATAGATTCGGTGGGTTAGATTCAGCAGCTGAGAAGTGAATTCAGCCGGACACATCCGCTCCGACTAACCGCATCGCGGCTAGATCCTCCGGAGTCTTAAGGTTCTCGGGTTCGTGAAAACGAGACGGTAGCGGTAGCTAAAATCAGGACAATACATTAAATACAATTCAATTTAAAAGGAGAGGGAAACACTTGATGAAAGAAATTGAAATTCAAACTCTGATCAGAAATTACATAAATGCATATAATTCTTTGGATGTTGACGGAATGACTAAACTTTTGCATGAGAATATTGAATTTCGAAACATTTCCAATGGTGTAGTGGATACTGAAACAAAGGGACTTGATAAATTTCGTGCATTAGCTGAACAATCGGTGAAGGTCTTTTCGCAAAGGCATCAAACGATTAAGCAGATTACAATCCATGATGATCAGGCAGAAATTGAGGTTGATTATGAAGCAACATTGGCAACGGACCTGCCTAACGGAATGAAAGCTGGGGACACAATAAAACTTAAAGGAAAATCTGTTTTCCGGATGAAAGATGAAAAGCTAATAATGATCGAAGATTATAGTTAATGAATAACTTGAAGCTGTTTATCCCCCAAGATTATGACTCAAATAAGTAATATCCATGCATTCATGTCTCTATATTATAAGATGGAGATCATAAAATTTCCGAAACCTATATATATTAAAAATAATTATTTTGAGTAGAAAGGAAGAAACTTAATGCAAAAAGCAATAATAGTTTGGTTCTTTACAGAGAAGAAAAATAATTTAGAAGAGCTGAATAATTTATTATCGGATGGTTGGAAAGTAATAAGTCAGAAACCAATGGGAGTTGGCGAAACTAATGTTTCCATATCATTAGTCATTGTGGAAAAATAAAATGAAAAGAGACTATGTAGAAGTATAGAGATTATGTATCTTAAAAACATGTATGTTAGGAGGTTCTATGAAGCGAACAATTATGATTAGCGATATTCATGGATGCATCGATCCATTAAATCAGATGTTGGATCTAATCGAATATAATTCGATAGATGATCAATTGATTTTGCTTGGTGATTATGTAGATAGAGGGCCTGATAGTAAAGAAGTCGTTGATAAAGTAATCGAATTAGTAAGTCTGCATCATGCCATTGCATTACGAGGCAATCATGACCAACGATTCGTTGATCTAATAAATAATGATAGCGCATGGATCAGATCTAAATTTATTGAACATGGGGGAATACAAACCCTCCAAAGTTATTGTGATATTAATATCGTGAATAATGAAATCTCTAATGAGATATTGAACCAGGCGAAGGATACAATTAAGACTCTTTTTGGTCACCACATCGACTTCTTAAGTCAATTACCTTTATATCACGAAGATCATGATCACATTTATGTTCATGCGGGCTTGAATCCCCATTTTAAAGATTGGAAGAACCAGCCAGAACATGATTTTATGTTTATTAAGGATGAATTCATTCGACACCCTTTTGAAGATCTAAACAAAAGAGTTATTTTCGGACATACAAGAACTATTGATATCCATGGGACATCCGATATTTGGTTTAGTAAGACAAGATAGGAATTGATGGCGGATGCGCATATGGAATGCAGTTGAATTGTTTAATTTTCCGAGAAGGATTGTATATAACAGAACAGATCAAGAACTGGGCTGCACTCTCAGATCAGGGTTCGTGAATGCGAGAGACGTTATCTGAAACCACGCATTGATATGATAAATGGAGTGAATCGATGAACTATTTTACAAAAGAACTTTATGAGGAAATGCAAGTATATGGAAGTCTTGTGTTCAGCGACACGAAGGAAGAACAGGAACAGGAAATAGAGTGGTACATTAAAGAGGGAAGGGATTATTATGAAGAATCATTAAAGAGATTCGAATTAATTTCACCATACATGATAAAGTACCTGCCTGAGAATCTACTTAAATATATCGATGATAGAAGTATTATGGACTGCAATGTACCAGATGCAGCTATGAGAGAAAAGGTAACTTCCTGGAGAACTCAATGGAATGTGAAATGGAAAAGTGTTTGTGATCAATATAAACAGTACTACGACTCCATTTATAATGATCTTCCTGAAGACTTGAAGAAAATGGGTAGGGATATAAGAATACACGATGCAACAATAAAAAGTTTAAAATCTAAAGAGAATATTATAGAAATGGTTCTTCATACGGTAGAGAATAAAGTGTTTCAATTTGTTTTCACTCAAGTAGAATCTTTTGAATACCGAGAAAGTCTCATTGACAATGAGTGCTTATACGAGGAAATAGTTTTATTAGATCGGGATGTATTTGAAATTCAACTATTATTGTATAATAGCGTAAATATCAAACAGATCTATGATACTAATGAAATGAAAATAAGAGCACGTGGTATAGAAATATTCGAAGTGAAATAACAGATGCGTTGAGTTGGGAACTCAGTGAACGGCATGGAATCAGCTAACAATATATTCACGCTTCGACTCGGCTGTGCTGATCCTTGGTCTGCATGAAGTGATTGGCTGGGGGATTCAGCGGACGGTTACTGCAGTCAGCACTACAGACCTTGTATAAAACAAAAAATAATTATAAATCCTATAAAAGCGTTATAAATTGAGTCATACTGAGGTAAGAAAAAATAAGGAGCCGTGCTGAAACACGACTCCTGAGCACAATAACTGCATAAAGAGCAGGCGGCCACGTAAGATGGGTCGGAAATAGACCGTTACCTTAGCGAGGGCGGTCTATTTCTTTTTCATGTAGGTGAGCAATGCCAGAATGAACATGCCGAACATGAACATTAAGGAAAGTGAACCTTTGATCTATTCTACTAGAAAATTTTTGGTATTTTGTTAAAATACTATTAGTAACTAGAATACATAGAAAACAATATAGATCTAAAGCGTATATGGGATGTAAATACAGGGAAGGCAGTAACATCACTAAACAACTCAGACTACACAGGACCCGGCCTATGATAAGAGCTATCTAAGGCCGGGTCATTTCGTAGATGCGGAACCGTTATAAGAAATTCCCGCAAGATCTTTATGAGCAAATTTATTTCAGTATAAATAAAGGAGAATTGAATTCATGAAGAAATCTGAAGAGAAAATGTTGAATGAGAGTTTGGAGGACATTACAGGAATCACTTGTATTTATGTTCCGGTTAAAGATGTATTCACATCTGTTCAATGGTATAGAAAGAATCTTGGCTGCGAACCAACAAACCATAACGCTGTAGAGCCTGGTATGACTAGAGCAATCATGAGATTTCCTGATACAAATGGAGATTTGCCAGACCCCGGAATAAGACAAATTGTTCCGGCTTTACTGTTAATGCAAGTAGATAAATCAGCGGGAACGCTTGGGTTTACCCTGGATAATGGTGTTCGACACCCTTCATTTTGTTTCATAACACCTCGAATTTATGAAATTGCTGATCAATTAAAAGAAAACGGGGTGAACATCTTAACCGATATTTCAGAAGTCAAACCTGGTGGACCTAATTTATGGTTTAGCGATCCGGATGGTAACATAATGGAAGTATGGCAACCATAGTGAATACAATTTAACTGCGTCGCGGCCGCCTCTGCGGGCTAAGTTCTCGGGTTCGTGCACGTTATAAGGAACACCACAATAAATCCTTTAAAAAGAGGGGAAGCCATGAATAACAAAAGAAAAGAAGAAGAGATCAAGAACTTTGACTTGTTGGCATCGGATTGGGATGAACAGATTCCTGAAAAATCTATTAAGTATGTTGACCGATTGGTTAAGAGACTTCATATTACAGATGAACATTCATTACTCGATGTAGCAGCGGGGACTGGAATAATTTATTCAAGGCTCCAATCTTTCAATATACATCTCCATAGATATGTAGCAGTTGATATTTCGAATAATATGCTTAGGGAGCTAAAGGCAAAATATCCAGATGCAGAATCATTTTGTGCTGATTTCGAAGATGAATTTAGTATGAATTATGGGTTCGATTTTGTGATGATCTTTGATAGCATTCCCCATTTTGAAAATTATGACATGGTATTTCTGAACGCATACAACAATCTGAAGACTAACGGAAAGTTTGTAATTGTACATGCACGAACAAGACATGAATTAAAAGAACATCATGAAACAATAGGTCATGTTGGTAAAATCGATCCCATCCCCAGTGATGACAAGCTGATTGAACTATCTAAAAAATATAAGTTTAGGAATGTCTGTATAGAAGATGAAGATTATTTTTGTTACATTGGGGAGAAATAATCTTGATTATAGATTCGAGAGAAGTGTGGCGCATCATATCTGAATATAAGAACGTTACCGGAATTAACGTTAGATTAATAAAATGCTCAATACCTTTTGAGGGAGGCGCTTTTTTGTTAGGGCCTAAATTGCTCGTTCGTAAAGCCGTACTGGAAGATATACCGTCTTTAGTACAATTAAATTATCTATTTAACGGGGTTCAACGAAGTATAGGAGAAGTAGAAACGGATCTATTAAATACTAGTGAAATAATTGTAGTTGCTGTATTAGAAGATCAAGTCGTTAGATATGCATGTGGACAGATTTATAAATCGTTCTGCTATCCGGAGGATCAGGCTGAAATTACAGAGATGTACATACAAGATTTTGCCCGGAAGAACGGCTTGGCTGTAATGATGATTGAACGATTAGAAGAAATATTTAAAAACGCCGGAGTGAAGAATATAAAGATTCTTACAGGACTCAACAATATAAAGGCAATAAAAACATATGAGAAAGCAGGCTATAAACAGGAAGAAGAAATAGTATTTAATAAGGACTTGAATCATTCTTTATAGGTAGTTCAGGAGATCATTTAAGCAGAGGGATTTCGGGAAAATGAGAGGCAGCGCCAGCCAATCCTGTATTGGCTAAGTCCGCCGGACCCGCGTATTCGCGGTTAAGTGATTGAGAGGAGCGATTATTATTAAGTTCATATTGATATACGGCCCCCAAGCGGTTGGTAAAATGACGGTTGGTCATGAATTAACTAAAATTACGGATCTAAAGCTGTTTCATAATCACATGTCAATTGATTTGTTTCATCCTTTTTTCGGTTTTGGTAATGAAACCTGGAGACTGGCGGATCTTCTACGAAAAGAGTTTTTTGAATCCTTTTCTCGTACAGATCAATATGGTCTGATTTTTACCTATGTCTGGGGATTTGATCTCCAAGGGGATTGGGATTTTGTGAAACAAACCTGTGATATTTTCGAATCCAGAGGGGCAGAGATCTATTTTGTTGAATTGGAAGCAGACATTACTACAAGAATAGAACGCAATTCAACTTCTTTTAGACTCGATCAAAAACCTACCAAAAGAAATGTTGAGCAGTCCGAAAAAGACTTATTAAACACCGCAGATAAACACAGACTAAACTCCCATGAAGGAGAAATACAAATGCAGAATTATTTGAGGATAAATAACACGGATTTAAGTGCTGAAGAAACTGCAAAACAGATTAAAGAAAGATTTAATTTGTAAGTACACTATGATGAAAGTTATTTGAAGAAGGCGAAAAGGAGAATTGAATGATTCAAGAGTTTATATTAGTCAAGAGGGATCCAATTGAATTGAATGAAGAAACCCGAACTTATAGGAAATCAGCGAAAGCCAAAGAATACTTTAAACCATTGGAGTGATTATATGAATCCGATCATGTTGGACTTTCCACATCGCTTTACAACAGACAGATTACTCATTAGAATGCCTGAACCTGGAGATGGAAAAGTTGTATTCGAAAGCATCCAAGAATCCATTAATGAATTGAGAGAGTGGCTGCCCTTTGCTCGGTATGAACAGACTGAGCAAGGTATTGAAGAAAACATAAGAGAAGCACATCTGAAGTTTCTCAAAAGAGAAGACCTAAGGCTATTGATCTTTAATAAGGCAACTAACGTATTTGTAGGATCTTCAGGATTGCATAACCCCAATTGGACGATTCCAAAGTTTGAAATTGGATATTGGATTCATACTCGATTTAGTGGACAAGGTTTAATGACTGAAGCAGTACAAGGAATAACTGACTTTGCGATTAGAGAATTAAAAGCAAGAAGAATAGAAATTCGATGCGATTCTCTAAATTTTAAAAGCAAAGCAATTCCAGAAAGATTAGGGTATACATTAGAAGGAATATTAAAGAATGACTCTCTATCAACAGATGAAACTAAGTTAAGAGATACAATGATTTTTGCCAAGACAACATAAAATCGCCAAGTAATTTGAATAACTGATTCAGGCTACACATTCAACCCTCAGTCAGACTTAAGGATAGATCCATTATTGAAAGAACAGACACTAACGTTTCAATGTCTGTTCTTTTCATATTTCCTGCAAACTATTGTTTAAACTTTATTTTTGCTATATATCTAAAGAAAGTCCGACATAACAAATTCTAATCCGACATATAATCCAGGAACTTTAAGGAACAGCAAAAAGAGAAGTTAAAGAAAAACGGCCCCTTGAACTTACTTTCAATGAATACTACAACAATTAAATATATGGTAAAATATAGGGTTTATATGGTGTTGAAGAATAGGTATAAACTCTGACGTAAGGAGAGAAAGCACATATGGCCAAGAAGAAAAAAACATTACCGAAAAATTTTGATGAACTTATTGAAGCAGGCGATATAGCGGTGCTAAAAGAGGTATTTGACCGTTGTGAATTGGATGCCCAGGGCGGTTACAGCAAATCAACAGCCTTGAGCTATTACCAGGTTCCGGAGGAACTCATCCGCTGGCTTGTGGAACAGGGGGCTGACCTCAATGCTAGAGACAATTACGGAGCAACGCCTTTGCACCAACATGCAATGAGTTGGTGTGGTCATACGGAGCTGCTGCTTGATTTGGGGGCAGATATGGAAGCTGTGGATGACCGAAATGAAACACCGTTATTTGCCGCCGCCGGTTCTTTTAAACCCCAAGCCGTTCACGCGCTAGTGACTAGAGGCGCCAATATCAGCGCGAAAAATAAGATGGGGCAGACTCCATTGGAAAAAGCCTTGGCCAAGTGCAGAAATTCGGATATTGTCAACATGGCGGAAGTTGCCGATATGTTGCTTAGTGCTGGAACAGCGGTAACACCTGCAATGAAGGATTCGATCAAGCGAATCGGAAACGATTTTGAATTTCACAGAGAAGGCTTTAATAAACAATATGTGAACCAAACCGATGAGGCGCTTTTACGTCTTTATGAGCTGTTTGATGTGACTCCGGTTGAGAAGCGAAAGACACACGACGGCGCCTCCTCCATAACCGTATCAACGGAAGGGTGGCAGGCGCAGCATGATGAACTCTGGAGCTTACTGGTACCTTCCAAAGGACATGCACAAACCGTACAAGGTGAAGTCATCCGGATTACGGGTAAAGTGTCCTACGAAATTTTGGGTAACAGTGGGATAAACTGGGATGACGAGTTTCGTAAAATGCTCCATAGTCTGGTACATTCTTTTAGCTTGGGAACACCTTTGAATCCCGCTTCACTTGAGGAGGCAAGGACCTTAGCGAAGAAGCTTCACAGCGGAAATGGACAAGATGAACCGGCGAGATTGTGTGAAATGGCAGTGCATTGGGTGCTCAGCAATCCGAGTCCTATGATTTTGGAACAGCCTGACTATAAGCGATAAATGGAAAAATCAAAGTTTTGTGAAGGGAGCGACATATGTTCATGGAACTTTTGAACAGACTCAGCATCACGTTACCGACCGCGTTAATAGAAGAGCTGGAGAATCACAAACATAAACAGATGAATCAGACGTACCTGTTGAGATTCATGGAATGTGATGAAATCATGGAGACAACGGAATATATGTCTGAAATTGAGGTTTACCGGGATATGATTCCTTTATGGACAGATGATCATTCCAACTACGTAGGCTTACATTTTCGAGGCGCATGCAAATATAGAATCAGTTACATCAGTCATGAGGAAACAGATATATCACCAGGGTTTAGAACTATAAGCTCGTTCATAGCAGCACTCGAGCTTCATCCCGATGTCGGCTGGGAGGAATTAAAGAAAGACTATCCCTCAGACACCGAAAGAAATCGTCGCCAGACGGAAGAAGATTTGAATGCTATTGATGAGTTGAACCATTTGGTACAAGATAACGAATCTATAGACGATGATTTGCGTTGCCAGTATATATATTCAATCATGGCATTAACACCGAATAGCGGCCTTGATTCATTAATTCCATATCTGGATGACGAGGATCTGTACGTCCAAGAAAGAGCATGTGAGATCATGGGATTTCATAGATACATTCCTGCGAGAGAAAAGCTGTTAGAGATTTCGCTTAGCGGAATGCATAATGGGAAATCGGCAGCTAAAAGAGCATTGGCAAGGATAAGGGAAAAACAGTTTACTGAGATGGCGAATTCAACAGACAACCATTGAGGAAAGACGGAGGAATCATGTTAGAAGTAACACAAGGCTGCCACGCAAAACTGCACGGCAGCCTTTGCTAAAGTCATAAGTCGAGTGGACGATCGGTTTAACCTGTGCTGAAAATGGTGAAGCGTTAGCTCCGTGCTCATACCGTTCTATGATGGTTGTATCATCGTATTAAAGAGATAATGTATCCAGCGGTATTTCGAATGCACGTTTAATCACTAACCCGGCAGCAAGCTTGGTTTCATCCGGTTTGTCATGAAGCTGGATCAATTGTACGTTATTCACGGTCACAGGTAACTGGTGTATCACTCTCGATTTAATCTCGTTGAACATTTCGGGACTGATGGCAGGAATGACTCGGCCCGTCATCAGCAGACTGTCCGGATTGATGAATGTAATAATATTGGTGACGGCGATTGCGATGCCATCGACAATTTTTTCGTATAAACGAAGGAACCTGGGATCCCCTGTTCTTATGCCTTCTGCGAATTCCTCCAGTGTGCATTTCATGGAAACGCTAAGTCCGCTGCTGGAAGCCAGCGTGGTTAAGCATCCGGATCTGCCGCAATGGCATGGATAGGCATCTTCTCCATAAAAGCCTTTATAATGCCCGAATTCACCTGCAACAAAGCTTGATCCCGCGATAATCTGCTTATTATGGACGATCGCGCCGCCTGTACCATAATCAAACTTAATGGTGATATTGTTATTGGAATCCTTCAAGGAGCCGTTCATATTCTCGTTGACAGCGAGAAGATTGACATCGTTCTCGATATACACAGGGATGTTGTATTGATCTTCGAGCAGCTGTTTGAGCGGCAGGCGATGCACGCCTATGCCGGGTGTCCGCAGAACAATGCCATGCTGAGAATCCACCAGGCCCTGCATGCTGATTCCGATCCCTTTGACTTTGGAGGCCTTTGGCACTTGGGTGAGCAGCTCATCGATCACTTCATGCAGCAGCTGCATCAGCACATCGATCGAACCATATTTATCGCTCGTGCGTTCTGCAGATGCGACAGCCTCCTGACGAAGGTTGTACACCTTTCCGCGAATGTATTTGCCGGCGAGCTCAAGCCCGATGGCATAAAAGTGACCGCTGTTGATACGAAGGCCGACTCTTTTCCTTCCGCTGCCTGCCTCCAGGTCGATAAGTTCTCCTGTCACGATTGTTTTATCCTCCAACAGCCGATTCACGATATTGGTGACGGTTTGTCTGCTTAGTCCGGTCTTTTCCGCAAGCTCTACGCGGGAGATCGTCCCCTCCGAATATATGAGGTAAAGAACCTTCTGCTGATTAATGGATTTTAATAACATATGGCTTGTTTGTTTCACTGAATCACTCACGATATGCATCCTCTTTCCAACAACATTTTACATGACCCCAATTCAAAACAATTGACAAATTAGGATCGTAGAATTGCTTCAAGTGTAGCACTAATACGAGGCGATTTAAAGTTGCAAGTTCAGTTGGCTCCACTATCTTACATTTGAAAATCCCAATAAACTACGATATATGGCAGGGTTACGCCGCATATGACCATGAATACGAAAAATTATTGCTTTACAAATTTAATGGATTGTATTGACTTTATAATAAAAAAAGATATTATATTTGTAAACTGATTTGATTAAATACAATAACCGAACGCCTAGAGGAGTCATGAATGGTATGGAATGGATGGATAATCGCAATAGCAGCGATGACGGTGCTGACTTACATATGCTGGCTGCATGCGGTTATGTTAAAACCCGGTAAGGCGGATGCGATCATTGTGCTTGGCTTTGTATCTAAAGACGGCCAAATACATCCTCTGCTTAAGGAAAGGCTCGATGAGGCTTACAAACGATTTCGGCAGTATGGGCACCAATATATCATTGTATCGGGGGGAGCGGTTGGTTCACGCCATTCGGAAGCGGAGCTGATGAAGAAGTATCTGGTTGAGAAGGGCGTTCCGGCAGAAAGCGTATTAAAAGAAGAAAAGTCAAGAAACACGGTCCAGAATTTGATCTACAGCAAGCAGTTGATGGAGCAGTATCAGCTAAATTCTTTTATGGTCATAACGAATTTATTTCATGTCCGCCGCACGAAATATATTATGCAACGTCTTGGCATGAAAGGCGGTTACTGCGCGAATCGAAGCCTCAGGAGCATTGTGGGATTCCAGCTTAAATTGACCTTCTTGGAAATTCGGGCATTTCGATTAACGCTTCCCATTATTGAGAGGGTCATGAATGACCTGGCTAATTAATCTTTATTGTGTAAGCGTTTGCATGTAAGAGAGATGCGAGGGATTAACAGATGAATTCAGTGCTTATTTGCTAAGGATTTTTACGCTGGGTTGATTGCTGATTAACAAATCGCAGTTATGCTTGAATAGTTAATCCAATTTATTTATTAATTAGTGGGGAGCGAAAATATGTTTAAAATGAAACGATCCATGATTGTTGCGGCGGTATTATCGTTAACGATGCTGGCGGGTTGCGGTGGAAACAGCGGCAAGAATGAGGCTGGCTCAGGTACAACTTCTGCGGGTTCGGATAAGCCGGGTGTATCCTCAGAAGCAGAAGTCTATGAGAACGGATTGCCGAAGAATGAGAAAGTAACGCTAAAGGTAGGCTTTTTTGTAGGGGGGTATGGCCGGGAGTGGTTCGATTATGCGGTTAAATCGTTCACGGAGAAGTATCCCAATGTCAAAGTAGACATCACGGCTTCAGCGGATATGAAGACAATCCTTTCTACCAAAATCTCGGCAGGCAAAGATAAGGACATGTTTGATCTGTTCAATACAGATCCGGCGGGTGGGATTGTCGGGCTCGCGGAAGCAGGCAAGCTTGAACCGATGGATGACATCTGGGAATACCCCCTGCCGGACGTGCCGGACAAAAAGGTCAAGGATCTTATGATGCCCGGCATGTACGAGTCAACACAGCTCATCAATGGGAAAAGGTACGAATTTACTACGGCGAGCAGCTTTGGCGGGCTGTTCTTTAACAAAAAGCTATTCGAAGAGCATGGCTGGAACCAAAATCCGAACACGTGGGAGGAATTTAAGGCGCTTCTGGCAGACATTAAAGCGGACGGCATTGCTCCCATAACGTTCCCGGGTATTCATCCAAGCTATCATAACTGGGCTTTCGGAACAGCCAAAAATTTTGAGCTGGCTGATATCAACGGCCATGTCGATGAATTTATTGAAAATTTTAGAACGTATGGCCTGCCGCAATACACCAATCCAGAGACGGTAGAAACCTGGACGCGCATCTATGAGCTTGGAAAGCAAGGATATTTTGCGGAAGGACTACCGGCATTAAACCATACGCAATCGCAAATGCAGGTTATTCAGGGGCAAGCGGCGATGGTATCGACAGGAACTCATGTCGAGAACGAGATGAAGGAAGCAACACCTGAGGATTTTGAATGGGGCTACATGGCAGTTCCCTTCAGAGATAACACCGATCAGAAGCTCTGGATTCGAAGCGGAACGTCAAACTTCAACTATATCTGGGCAGCGAAGCCGGATCTGAACAAGAAGTGGGCCAAAGAATTGATCACATGGATGGTTACGCTCGAGAATCAACAATTTGCGGCTGAGAAAGCAGGCGCTTTGCCGATGCGCAAGGATTTGACGGAGGACCCTGCCAGAACGGCCAATCTTTCCAGCTCCGCCCAATCTGTTCTGAAGTACATTGCGGATAACAAAGCACAAACGTATAAAGCAAGCCGGTCTATCAGTATTTCAGACCCGAACCTTGCTCAAGCGGAAAAATTATTAGATGAGAATATCGTGAAATTTGCCATGGGCATGCAGGATCCGAAGCCGATTCTGGAGCAAGCTGAAGAGCTGCTGAAGAAAGCTGTAGAGGCGGAAAAGAAAAAATAAGACGTGTGGAGCGGGGAGGATGCATCTCCGCTCTTCCGTTTAACTGGTGAGATTCCAGTGGCTTCACACTGAAAATGATATACACGTCCAGTGAGATAGGAGTTGACTCATGTGTCTGATTCTACCGTTGTGAGGACCCGGAAGACCCCTAAGACCTCGATGCACAAGCTTTTGGGTCTGGATAAAGCAAATACGCAGAAGTGGATATTTCTGTTCATAGCCATCGTGCCTACCTTTGGAGGCTATTTGCTTTTTACGCTGTTTCCGAACATTTTATCCGTTTATTATTCGATGCTCAATTGGGACGGGTTTACGGATGCGGAGTTTGTCGGGCTGTCCAATTTCGTTACCGCATTTCAGGATAAATATGTGTGGCGTGCGCTTACCCACAATTTGATTTTTATGATAACTGTGCCTTTCTTTGTTATTATCATCTCCCTGCTCCTGGCCTATTTAATTACCAATAAGACGTATAGAGAAAATAAATTATTGAAAGTATTGTTCTTCTTCCCGAACGTTTTGTCGACGGTCGTCGTCGCTCTCCTCTGGGCTTTCATTTATGACGGATCGTACGGTTTGCTGAATGGGATGCTGAAGTTCGTCGGAATCGACACAGGGAATTTCTATTGGTTGGGCAATGCAAACACCGCGCTTGCAGCCATCATCCCGGCTTGGGTGTGGGGCGGCGTAGGCTTGTACGTCATCATCTTTGCCAATGCGATGCTGGGGATTCCAAAGTCATTGTACGAGGCGGCGATTCTTGAAGGAGCCGGACATATGACACGCTTGTTCAAAATTACAATGCCGCTCGTTACGCCCATTATCCGCGTCAGTGCGTTGTTCCTCGTCGTCGGCACCATGAAGGGCTTTGAAATCATCCTCATTATGACGAATGGAGGGCCATTCGGGTCAACGGACGTCATTGGCCTCTACATGTTTAACTTGGCGTTTGGCATCGAATATCGGAATTACGGCTACGCTTCCGCCGTCGGTATGATTCTGTTCGTGATCTTAGTATCAGCCAAGCTGTTAATTGATAAATTTGTGCCGAACGAAGGCTACGAGTATTAGTTTCCATATGAAGGTCCGGAGGGATATCGCTTGAAGGAAAAACGAACGTTAATGGACATTGTGTGGCGTGTGGTGTTGTATGCCTGGTCGCTGACTATATTATTTCCTTTAATCTGGGTGATTTACGAATCGTTAAAAAGCAATCCTGAGTTTTTTAAAGATATATGGTCGCTGCCTGCGGAACTGAGATGGCAGAATTATTCGAAGGCTTGGAATCAATACGGTTTTGGGCAATCGCTTCTCAATACTCTTTATTATGTTGGCGGAAGTCTGGTGCTTGGACTTTTCTTCACGACAATTAACGCCTATGCGCTGACTCGAATGCAGTTCAAAGGCAGAAAACTGATTTGGGGTTTGATTATGCTGTCCCTGTTCCTGCCCGGCATCAATGCGCTTGTACCCCAGTACGTCATTATGAGGGAACTGAGCTTGACCAATAGCTTGACCGGATTAATTCTCCTGTCCAGTTTGGGTGAGAGCGTGTTCTATCTGATGCTGCTCGGAGGATTTATGAGCTCTCTGCCAATGGAGCTTGAGGAGAGCGCAACGATGGATGGCGCTACATTATTCCAGAAGTTTTGGCGCGTGATTGTTCCTTTGTCTACACCGGGAATCGTTACCGTTGGCGTATTTAAGTTCCTAGGGTTCTATAACAATTTCTTAGCGCCGTTTATCTATTTGAGCGATCCGAAGAAATATCCCATTGCGGTGCAAATGTATTCTGCCAATAAGCAAATGGAGTTTACTGCGGATTGGGTCACATTGTTTGCCGGTGTAACCATTGCGATGGTGCCGTCCATCATTATGTACGTCTTCTTCCAAAAGCTTCTGATGGAAGGCGCGACCATGGGAGCGGTGAAGGGATGAATACGGTGCAGCCCATGAAGGCGAAATATAAGCTGATGGCATTGGATCTGGACGGAACGCTTCTGACGGATGACAAGCAGATTACGGAAGAGACCCAAAAGTGGCTTCAAGTTGCCGTGGAGCACGGCGTCAAAGTGATATTTTCCACCGGAAGAGGCTTGCAGAATACAAAGGGCTTCTGGGATGAGCTAGGGCTTGATTCCCCGATGGTGCTGCTGAATGGCGCAGAAGTGTGGGAGGGACCGGGCAGGCTTCATCAGCGCGTCTTTATTCCTCGGGACATGATCCGCCGCATTCATGCCATTGCTGCTGAACATGGCGAGTGGTATTGGGGCTACAGTGTGGAAAGCCTGACAGGTGACAAGGACTGGACGCCGGAGATGTTCGAGCGGGATTGGATGAAATTCGGCATCGGCAGCCACGATCAGCGGAAGCTCGCGGAAATAAAGGAAGAGCTGCTTCGCTTGGGAACGCTTGAGATTACCCATTCTGCCCCAGTCAATATGGAGATTTCAGTGCTGGGCATTACGAAGGAAAGCGGAGTGCGCCAGGTCTGTAAGCTGCTGGGCTTGTCTATGTCCGATGTGATTGCCATGGGAGACAGCAATAATGACGCGAAGCTGCTGAAAGCGGCAGGTCTAGGCGTGGCGATGGCTAACGGGGAAGAGCACATCAAATCCATAGCGGACGTCATCACGGCTGCCAACAACGAGGACGGCGTTGCTCAAGCGATTCGGAAATATGTATTTGAATTGGACTGAAGGCAGCAAAGGTATTCTAGTATCATAGCGAGGGAGTAAAAAGAGATGAACGTACAATCGAAAGAGATAAACTTGGATCAAATTGACGGGACGACATACACGGAGACAGCCCATGGCGAACAGTTACAATGGTATTCTCCGCTTGAAGCACCCTTTCACATTGCGGGTTTCCCATGGCTTGCGCAGGATGGGATATACAGACGCCTGCCCTTGGCTTCCGGGGGTGTCTTGCCGCCTGCGGTGGATACGCTTGCTTATTGTACGGCGGGCGGGCAAATTCGCTTTCGTACCAATTCTTCAAGACTGGTCATCAGAGTGCGTCTTGCCGGACCCGCTAATATGTACCATATGCCTGCGACAGGGCAGTGCGGGGTTGACTGCTATCTTGGAGAGCCGGGAGAGCAGAGCTATATCACCACGGCTAAATTCAAACCGACGGAAAGTGAATATGAATCACAGTTCTATCAGTGGGATACGAAAAAAGATGTAGCTGTTACTTTGAATATGCCGCTCTACCAAGGGGTAGAAGAGGTGTGGATTGGTGTAGATCAGGATGCTGTCATCAGCGCTGCACCTGCCTATGCAAGCGGTAAACCCGTTATTATATATGGAACTTCGATCACGCAGGGAGGATGTGCCTCCCGGCCGGGTATGGCCTATACGAATATTCTTAGCCGTATGATTCCGGTGGAGTTTGTCAATCTTGGCTTCTCGGGGAATGGCAAGGGAGAGCCGGAACTCGCGCAGATCATGTCGGAAATCGAGGATCCGGCTCTCTTCGTTCTTGATTATGAAGGGAATACGGGCGAGGCCGGTAGCATCGCACGCACGCTGCCTGCGTTCATCCAAATTTTGAGAGAGCGGCATCCCGAAGTTCCTATATTAGTCGTCTCCAGGATTTGCACTGCCGAAGACCAGTTCTATATGGAGAGAAGGGAGCTGAATGATCGCCGCAGGCGGATTCAGATCGAGAATGTTGAACAGAGGCGGGCAGAAGGGGACCTCAATATTCATTTCGCTGACGGTTTTAAGCTGCTGGGCGATGAATTCATCCATGATTGCACGGTTGACGGAACACATCCGACGGACCTCGGATTTTTGCGCATGGCACAGTCGCTTGCACCGATCATTAAGCCGTTGTTAAAACTGTGATGAACAAGATTGATGATATGAACAGCCCTTAGACTGCATGGTTTGGTTTAGGGGCTGTTTGTTTATCAGGTTTATCACACCTGAAATATCAATGAAGCCGAAAAAGGAGAGGATTTGGATTGAAATGCCAAAGAAGTAGTCTGCCTTTTATTGTGATGGCTTGTTTCATTGCGGGGGTTGTTAGTCTTTGTTACAGCAACAATGTATCTGCGTCTTCGGATATAGAAAAAAGTGCTTCAAAAAAAGACAGAGCTAAGTACTTGGGAGCTTCGCTGTATAAAGGTCATATGCATACCCATACATCGCTCAGTGACGGGATACTGCTCCCTAATGATGCTTACAATTTTGTGAAGGCTAATACAGACTTTGATTTTTATGCAGTGACGGAACACGACGTGACGTATGACATCAGTACGGGCAGTGATTTTATTACGAATGTTCAAGACTCTTATTCCGATGAATACAAGTTGCTGCATGAGCAATCAGATGCTCACAATCGTGATAACGAATTTATTACGCTCCCTGGTACGGAGGTGACCTGGTATGATGAATCGGGCCATATCAACTTATTTAATGCCCCTTGGTTTGCCAGAACACATGGAGTGGGAGCGGATGGCACTTGGGGCTGGAGCGACATCAAATATGATTTGCCAACCTTTTACGCAAGACTTGCCCAAGACCCTCATGCGATTGCTCAATTTAATCATCCACGCTCGTCAGGGAATTGGAGTTTCAATGAATTTAAACACTATAACCGGGACGTTGACAAAAACCTCAATACGATGGAATACAAATCCTCCAATGATTTTGCCATCTATACCAAGGCATTAGATCGGGGCTGGCATGTCTCTCCAGTGTTTGGCGGAGACGAACACAAAGGAAATTGGGGAATGGTTCAACCCCATGTGACCGGTATTTGGGCGGATCATTTAACCAGAGAAGGTCTTTACGAGGCCATGCGAAACCATAACACCTATGTATCATTTGACCGCAACTTAGAAATGGCGGTTTCGGCAAAAGGCCAGATGATGGGGGCGATCCTTCCAGCCAATACGAAGAAAATAAATCTTAAAATACAGATCAATGACCCTGATGCGAGCGATGCTTTGGATAAAGTCGTCGTTTATAAGAACAGCGGTGAAGTCGTCCAAGAGTACCATCATATTGCCAGCAATCAATTCAAAAAGGAAGTAAACTTAGCCAGCAGCGATGGAGATTATTTTCTCGTTCGAGCTTTCCAGGCAGACGGTGAAGAAGCCATAAGTGCTCCCATTTGGATTGGTGATGAAACGAGGGGCACCGTGCATGCGCCTGAAATTACCGTTCAAGGACAATACCCGGCGACCCTAAAGCTTGGGGATCAAGTGGAAGTGCTGAGCGCTTCGGCGACGGATAACCGTGGTCAATCTTTACCGGTGAAAGCCATCGTCTTAAATGATAAGGGAGAAGTAACGGTTACGGACCAGCATTTCAAGGTAGACATGTACGGGGAATATTACATTAAATATGCGGCAACCGACGCTCAAGGTAACACGCGTGTTGAACTTATCCGATTACTTGTTGATCAGCAAAAGCTGGATGCCGATAAAATTTTGAATGAATTTCAACCCATTGTCAATGTGGGTGCAAACGAACATGAAGTGGGAATCAATCTGGTGACGGATAAAGCATTAGAAACGTCGTATGTTCAGTATAAACCGGTGTCAGAGACGACATGGGACCATGCTGAAGAGGTACAGGCAAAAGTCTCTTATTTTCAAGCAGCCTACGGTGATACGTTTGCGAAAAGTAATTATCGCGTGCTTGCAGCTCATGAAGCGAATATCACAGACCTTGAATTAGGGACTGCGTATGACTATCGGTATGGGATTTCACCGACTGGGCCTTGGAGCAGCAGTTATAGCTTCAGGACCGCGCCAGCTTCAGAGGAATCCGTTATGTATGTCATGGGGGATCTTGAAGTTCCGGATCGAAATCCGGCAAGCTTCCAGCTCTTTAACCATATGCTGGACGTTCTGCGGGAGAAAAATCCCAACGGACAGACGGTGATTCAAGTCGGAGACCTGGTCGAAAACGGCGGTAATATGTCTGCATGGAATGATGTGTTTAGCAACATTTACAACAACCAGTTGGGTCTGATTTCGGCTCATATGGTCGGGGACCGTGAACTTGCGACGGAGCGGAAACTCGGGCCGTTCGCCGGGTTTTTCAACCTGCCGAAGAACGGGGAGGGGAGTTACCGGGAAACGAATTACTCGTTTGATCATGGCGATATGCATATTGCTGTTCTGAATGCTGTGCTGGATTTCGACAAGCAGCTGTCATGGCTGGACAAAGATATGCGGGCAACCGACAAGAAGTGGAAAATCGTTATGGGGCATTATCCTTATTATGGCGGCCAATCTGGCGATGAGACCGGTATGGATATCATGAGAGTGAAATTGTCTCAAGCATTTGAACGGCTTGGCGTTAGTTTGTATATTGGCGGTCATGATCATGTGTATAAACGGACGACCATACGTAAAGGTGTAAAAGATACATCGGAAGAAGCGATGAAATTAGGAACGACGTTTGTGACTATGGGTTCATCAGGTCCGACGTTCTACGATAACCAATCCTTTGACTGGGATCATATCGTTTATGATGAACATAAGCAGACGGGGGTTATTTTGGAATCAAACGATCAATCGCTCACGTTGAAAGCTTACAACAGCGACGGTGTTGAAATGGATTCTTTTTCGATAAACCAACCCCAAGATTATATGAGCCTAACGAGCGCCATCGTAGAAAATAACGTCTTGAAGGGCGTTGGGGTCCTGAATTACCCGGGCTCGCTTGAACGTGTCACCGTGATCGCGGAAAAGCGGGATGATACCGGTGAACAGCTGCTCGAAACGGTTATGCAAGAAGCAACGCTGGAACATCTCGGACGTGAACAAATCATCGTATTGGATACCCCGCTTGCATTTGGCGATGAACATACGGTCATCGTTAAATTGGTGAATAATCCAATCGATCAAAAGCCGTTGACGGACCCGCTAATCGTTCAAGACGGAATGCTGGGCGATGGTTCGGAAGCGAACCCATATCAAATCAAAAGTGCCAGCGGACTTCATAAAATGCAGGAATTCCCGGACAAACATTTTATTTTAGAGCGGGATATTGCCGGGAACGGGTTGTTCTTTGAAGCCATTGGCGCGAATGGTGTTCCATTTACGGGTACGTTTGACGGGCAAGGGCATACGGTTACAGGCGTTATTGTCTCCTCGGGCGGTGCGGGTCTCTTTGCTGTCAATCAAGGGACAATTCGAAATGTAGGGATCATCCATGCTGACATCGACGTACGACGCAGTAATATTGGGATCCTGGTAGATCAGAACGATGGAATGGTGGAGAATGCCTACAGTACCGGAGCTATTCGGGGCAATTCTACCGTTGGCGGGCTTGTGGGGTTCTCGAACGGTACCGTAAGAAACAGTTATTCAACAGCTCGTGTCAGCGCTCGCGGAAAGCAAGCAGGCGGTGTGATCGGGATAACGAACCGGGGGAGCATAACCGAACAGGTCTATGCCACGGGAGCCGTGCAAGCAGAAGAATCCAATGCTGGCGGCATCAGCGGGTACGGTTATAACAATACGGTTATTCAGAATAGTATGGCATTAAATCCGTCTATTGTTACAGGTACGGCATCGAACCGAATTGTCGGCAGGATCTTGGCTGGGGAGACAGCGACTTTAGTGAACAATTACGCCGATAAAAATATGTTTGTCAGCAGTGAGAACGTTACAGTTGCTGATCCCAACAATGAGAAAGGCCAGGGGGTGGGTGCAGAAGCATTCACGAAGCCATCATTTTTCAAAGAGACCCTCGGTTGGGACTTTGATTCGGTCTGGATCTGGAATGAAGATGCCAAGCGTCCATTATTGCAAAGTAATTTGGAACCCATTAACGAAGGCAGCACTCCAAAACCGAAGCTTGAACAAAACGAAGATGGGTACTATATCATCCGTTCGATAAGCGAATTAAAGACCATTCCAGAATTTCCGAATGAAAATTATATATTGGGCAACGATCTTGATTTGGAAGGGCAGTTGTTCGAACCCCTATTCAAAGGGACGCCTTTCCTCGGCACGTTGGATGGAAATTATAAATCATTAAAGCATTTTACATCCGTAAATGGCGGCTTATTTCATCTCAATGGCGGAGTGATTAAGAACATTGCTGTGATCGATGCCAGCGTCACTGGCGGGAGCAATATAGGCATACTTGTTAATACGAACAACGGAACGGTAGAGAATAGCTATGTATCGGGCTCCATTGAAGGCGCAAGCACGGTCGGAGGTCTGGCCGGCTATTCCAACGGCATCGTAAGAAACAGCTATTCTACCGCGGATGTCACCGCTCAGGTAAGTCAGGCCGGCGGCCTCATCGGAATTACAAACTCAGGCAGTTTAACGGAAAATGTGTATGCAATCGGAACCGTTCGGGCGCTTAAAAGCAATGCAGGCGGAGTGACTGGCTACGGATACAATGATACGGTCGTCAGAAATGTCATTGCCCTGAACCCTTCGGTTACGGCGCCAACGATGGCGAACCGGGTGATGGGCCGGGTTCTTGCAGGACACACCGCCACTCTCGGCAATAATTACGCATTTGACGGCATGGTTGTGAATAAGGAAGGGGTTGCTGAAGGAGCGTTAACAACCCTTAAAGGATTAGGCCTGTCTCAAACGGAAATAGAGACTCCATCCACTTATACGGAGAGGTTGGTGTGGGACTTTAACGCGATTTGGCGATGGGACGATATTGCTAGACGGCCTGTTTTACGATCGGTACCGGAAGGCAACGAAGAAGCCAGGTAGTCAGGTGAAGCTTGAGCTTCGAAGGTTATACCAACATAAAGCCCAAAGAGTGGATAACCATCTCTTTGGGCTTTTTAATCCAAATCAGGAAGTCTTGGGATCCTTTCCCTGGGCCAAGCGCTGCTCCGCGGCTTGTTGGTGGCGGAATTGGCCCGGCGTAAGTCCGGTTCTGGCCTTAAAGATTTTGTTGAAATAGCTGACGTTCGCGTAGCCGATCTCCCGGCAAATCTCCTCCACGGAAGCATCCGTCTCCTTCAACAGCTCCATGGCGCGCTTGATGCGAAGCTGAATGAGATAATCATTGACGGTCATGCCTCTCGATTCCTTGAAGATGCGCCCCAAATAGGACGTGCTGCGTTTGACATGCTCCGCCACGCTATCCACGGAAATATTATTGTTGAAATTGTTGTCCATATACTCCGTTGCCAGCTGCAGCGTCACATCCGTCATTTTGGAGCGTTTCTCCCGGTGGTAGTCAATGATTTTACTGCACATCGTTAAGACGCATGCCTCCATATCCTGCACGGTTTCCGCGCGGGCCAGAGCATCGGTATAGGATGAACCTTCACCGAATACAGCAGACACCTCACCGCCGGTCTGAACGAGTGTCTTGACCAGCTCGCCGCTTAGCTGCACATACAGCTGGTGGATATTGGCTTTGCCCAGCCTTTGGTCAAGCACCTCCCGGGTGATTGCCCGAATCACTGCCGTACATTCCTCTTTATCCGTCTGCAAAAGGGATTGCTGGAGCTTCGTCTCAAGCTCATAAGGATAATAGTAGGAGCCTTCTTCCGATGTCCACTCATCCAGGATGGAATAAGGCAGAATTTCGCCCTTACCGATGTATATCTTCATATTTAGAGCTTCCTGCGTTTCATTGTAAGCCGTACGCACAGAGGGCTCCCCGGAGTGAACACGGCTGACGGCAATGGTCACTGAGATCCCGTAACGACTGAGAAAATATTGCTTGAGGCTCGCGGCTTGCTCTAACGGAAAGGTATCTTCGGCATCCGGCTGTATGGAGAGAAGGATGACAGTATGCCTGCTGTCTTTGACGAAGATTTCCCCGTCGATATCTTCTCCAAGCTCTTCCACCAGACCATACTGGAGCAGGTGGGAGTGGAATATATCCTCCGATCCCTTTAACGGATGTTGATCTTCCAGTTCGATCGTCAGGATGGCAAAACGGTTGAAATCAAGCTGTAGTCCAAGCAGCTCGGCCGCATGGTCGGATCCGCTTGCCGGTTCTTCCCGCCCGTTTCCCTGGATTAAATCGTTCAAATACTTTTCCTTGATGGCCGTACGGTTGCCGGTGAGGAGTTCATCCACTTTCCGTTTCTCTTTCATCAAGATATCGCGGTGATGTGTCATCTGCTCGAATGAATGCCGGATAAAGCCGGCTTCGTCCGTACGGCTTGGAACGCCGGATTTATCGCGCCGGTCAGATTCTTCCGAGTTCACGATATAGGAAATGACGCTCTGAAGCGGGCGATACAATCTTCTCGATACATAATAGGAAATGACAACCGCAGCCGTTATATAAAGGATGGCGACGGTCCAAACGATAATCTTAATACGGTCCATGCCCTGCAGGAGGACGGATCGCTCGGTGATATCGACGAATCGCCAGCCCGTCATGTTCGATGCCGTGTAGGTTACGATCTGGTCGGAATCGCCGATATAGTAGCCGCTGTCAGGTGTAATCTGTTCTGCATCCAATTGCCGAAGAAGCGTTTCTCCATCCGGAGCATCGGAATAGAGAAGCTCACCTTGCGGACCGATCACCATGATCGTGCCTTTTTTGCTCTTGTAATGACTTAAGTAGTCGGCGAAGAGCCGATCCAGATTCAAATTGATGACGATGGCGCCATTCACATGGCCGATGAGCGGCATCTTTTGAAGCAGGGTTGTCGCAGGATGATCCGGGGAAAAACCGTTCTTTCGTCCGGTTATCCACACTGTACGGGATCCAGATTCTTGATTTAAGCTATCCAGCCACGACTGATCGGCAAAGCTCATGATTGGAGATGTTTTTACCTCCGGACGCGATGTCAGGACAAGCTCAAGCGGAGCATAGTACAAATAAATGGAATCGATGTAGGGGCTGAGCTTTTTTTGTTCCTCTACAAGCGTGGTTAAATCGATTAAGGAACTGACGGAGAGCTTGCCTCCGATGGTCTGGTACAAGTAGGATTGAGCCATAAGCAGACTGTTGGCCGCATTTCTGATGGTAGTCAGCTCCTTCTGAATCAGTTCCTGCTGCTGAGTCAGGACGGATTCATTGGATCCGATCGAGTTGCGAACGCTGTTATCAGCCGAAATCATGTAGGTGACCGAAGAAATGAGAACAACGGTGATCAACGTGATGGCGGTCATGGATAAGAGTAGTTTAACGAACATGGAATTGTTTTTCATAGCCAGAAGTCCTCTCACGGCAATCCCCCCTTACTGCATATGTGGCAGCGCTTACAAATCAGACGTTTTAAAGGACGTGTGCAGTCCATTATATATCACATAAACGGAATTAGAACAGATAGAAATTGAAAAACATACAAAAAACGGAATAACGTAAGAGGCTCAAAACCGCTATAAAAGCCAAAAACATAAAAAAAATGCAATGAGAGGATTGTGCATCGGCATGATGTAAGCTTAAAGTTTGAGGTATGAAAAAGCCGTTTCCAATACCCGGCCGGGTCGTCATGAGGGGGCGGATTTCCGAATCCAAGTAATCATTATAGTAACAATCCAATCACAGGGGGTAGGTTCTTTTGAGTAAAAGAATCAAATTTGTAAGCGCCATCTTATTGACCGTTAGTTTAGCGGCAAGCTTGCTTAGCGGTTGCAATTCCAAGACAGAAACCTCAAGCCCAAGTCCAAGTACGGGAGGAACGACGGAAACGAAGTCGAAGCCGATCGAAATCTCGTGGGGCATTCATTTCGCGGCCGACGGTGTCGTAAACGACTCGGAGGTACAGAAATGGCTGGAGCAGAAGTTTAATGTAAAGATCAAACCGGTGAAGGTAACGGATGCCAGTATCGCTTCCGGGGATGTACCGGATATCTTCATGCTCGGTGACCCTGCAAATGTAATCGCTTACCAAAATCAAGGCGTGTTAATGAGCATTGACCAGAACATGCTGAAGGAGAAAATGCCGGAGTATTACGCAGATATCGAGAAGAAGAAAGAGCTGTTCCAAACCGTCACCGTCAATAACGAGCTGTGGGCCATCCCGATGTTTATCGATTTGAAGCCCTATGATCTGGCGATGCTGTGGCGTAAGGATTGGCTTGATAAGGTTGGCATCAACAAAGTACCTGAGACTCTGGATGAATTCGAGCAGGCGGTTTATGCCTTTGCACAAAAGGATCCGGACGGCAACGGTGTGAAAGATACGTACGGTTTGACAGGAACGGCGACGTCCACGTGGTCTTCCGGGTTCTATTCCATCTTCGGGGCATTCGGCGTGGAGCCGACCATGTGGATGGAGAAGAATGGCCAGATCGTAAACGGATCGGTCATGCCGGAAACGAAGGAAGCCTTGGCGAAGCTGCGGAAATGGTATGCGGACGGCGTCATCGATCCGGAATTCATCACCGACACGCAGGATTCGTACCGGAAGAAGCTGTACAACAACCGGATTGGCGTTATTGAAGAGCAGATCAGTAAAGGCGCACTGCCGGAATCGGCTACCGTCAAGGAAATGCAGTCATTGAATCCGGATGCCAAAATGGCATTTGCCAAGAATCCGAAGGGTCCTGGCGGTGACGGCTCCTGGGATTGGGGAATCAAGAGCAATTTCATGGTCATCGGCAATAAGGTAAAGGACCAGCCAGAGAAGCTTGAGAAGCTGTTCGAAATCTTAAAGGCACAGAGCAGTGATGAAGAAACCATCAATAGAACCAGCCTTGGCGTAAAGGGAACGCAATGGGATTTTGTCGAGAGCGGCGCTACTTCAGGGGCCACGAAATTCCTGCCAGGCTTCGAAAAGCAGGAGCAGCGTGATCAGCTTGGCATCCGTCTGTTCTCCTTCGGTAACATTACGACGCAGGCTTACCGGGACAAATATTCCGATCCGAAGCTGAATGAGGCCGTCAAAACGTATTCCTCGGCTCCAAGATGGACCGATGCGCTGCTGTTCTCTGCGCTTCCTTCGGACGGAAAATACAAACAGGACCTGACGTCTCTCATGCAAAAATACTTCGCCCAAATCATCAGCGGCGAAATTCCTCTGGATGATTTCGATAAATTCGTCACGGAGTGGAAGGCCAAAGGCGGCGACGAGTTAACGAAGGAAGCCAATGAAATGTACCAAGCCCAATTCAAAAAATAACCTGAACCTGGCCTCAAGGCAGCCGTAAGGGCTGAATCAGCCTTTACGGGATGCCTGGCGGTTCGGTTTACAAGGAAGTGCGACATGAAAACGATAAAAAAACACGGAGAGCTGCTCTTACTATTTCTATTCGCCTTCGCGTTCTTCTTCGTATTTAAATACGGCCCTTTATACGGAGTCATCATTGCCTTCAAGGATTTCAAGGTAGTCGATGGTATATGGGGAAGTCCGTGGGTTGGATTTCAGCATTTTCAGGAAATATTTCAGAATGGCGACTTTTACCGGCTGCTGAAAAATACGCTGCTGCTGAACCTGTATCAGCTAATCTTTTCGTTTCCTGCACCGATCATTCTAGCGATCCTGCTGAACGAGGTCCGCTCCAGGTATTTCCAAAGGTTTATCCAGACGACCATGTATTTGCCCCATTTCGTATCCTGGGTCATCATGTCCGGACTGATTATTTATTTTCTCTCTCCAACATCCGGCGTAGTAGGGGAAATCGTGAAGTGGTTTGGAGGAGAACCCGTCTTTTTTATGGGGAAAAAGGAATATTTCCGCCCGATTGTGGTTATTTCCTCCATCCTGAAGGATATCGGCTGGGGCTCGATCATCTACTTTGCAGCGCTCGCGGCGATCAACCCGGAGCTGCATGAATCGGCCGTTATCGATGGAGCCAATCGTTGGCAGCGAATTATTCGTATTAACATTCCATCCATTATGCCGACCATCGCGATCATGTTCATCCTGAGTCTGGGTGGATTCTTAAGCGCCAATTTCGAGCAAATCATCAATCTGCTCAACCCGGTCAATTATGAAACCGGCGACGTCATCGATACTTATGTCTACCGGGTCGGTCTGCAGCAGTTCCAGTACAGTTATACGGCGGCCATAGGCTTGTTTAAATCGCTGGTTGGGCTTCTGCTGATTCTGGGAGCGAATCTGACCGTGCGCAAATTGAGCCGTGGCGAGAGCGGTCTATGGTAAAGGCAGGAGGAAGACAGTCATGAAAACAAGAAGATGGCAAGACCTGATTGCACCCGCCATGATCTACCTTATATTGTCGATCCTGGCACTCATCGTCGTATATCCGTTCATTCATGTTTTATCCGTCTCTTTCAGCGGAAGGGGAGAAGCGCTTCGAAGCGGATTTCACTTTTACCCCCGGGATTTCGAATGGCAGGCATACCGCGAGCTCCTGGACTATCCTTTAATCTGGACCGGATATGCCAATACGCTGTTCCGGATGGTCGTGGGGACGACGTTAACACTGCTGGTTACCGTCTGCGCCGCTTACCCGCTCTCCCGTCCCGATCTTCCGATGAAGCGTGTACTCATTATGCTGCTGCTGTTCACAATGATTTTCGATGGCGGAATTGTGCCGCAATATTTGTTAATCAAAGAGCTGCATCTCCTGAACTCGCTGTGGGTCTATGTGCTCCCGTCAGCAGCCAACGCTTTTCATGTGCTGGTGATGATCTCGTTTTTCCGTTCGGTTCCGGATGCGCTGATCGAAGCGGCCCGCATCGACGGGGCGAGGGATTTGCGGATTCTGTTCCGTATTCTGCTCCCGCTTTCGATTCCGTCCCTTGTGACGATCGGGCTTTGGAATCTGGTTTATCACATTAATGCGTTTATGGATAATTTGCTGTACGTCACCGATTCATCCAAATTCGTGCTGCAGCAGGTTGTCCGCCAGATTCTCATTGAGAGCAAGCTCGACCCGTTTACGACGGCAACGCTTACAACACCGCCTGCTCCGGAGAGCTTAAAAATGGCGGCTGTCATTGTCAGCTCCTTGCCGGTGCTCGTGTTGTATCCGTTCTTGCTTAAATATTTTGAAAAAGGAACCATGATTGGGTCTGTGAAAGGGTAGTGATCAAGCTGCAGGACTTTCAATTGAACTTTATGGGGAGGGATGGTTAACGATGATGAGAAGACGGATCATTGTTTCATTGATCATCGTCTTGTTGCTGGGTTGTCTGCCAGTTACGGGAACGTATGCGGAGGATATCAAGAACCCTGGTGCTGTCTTTTATATTTCAAATGATGGGGATGACTCGAATGCCGGAACGGAAGCGGCTCCTTTTCGTACATTGGAAAAGGCCAGGGACGCGATCCGGCTGTTGAAGAAAAGCTCCGGGCTGCCAGACGGCGGCGTTACGGTCTATTTGAGAGGCGGTACTTATCACCGGAGCGAAAGCTTTCAGCTGGAGGGACAGGATTCCGGCACGGAGGATAAGCGGATCACCTATCAGGCCTATCCGGGAGAAAGTGTGCGCTTAAGCGGGGGTCTGGAGCTGCAAAGGGACTGGTTTACGCCGGTAACAGACACAAAGGTCCTGAACCGGATCATCAGTCCGGAGGCCAGAACAAAGGTGCTGCAGGCGGACTTAAAAGCTCAAGGCATCACCGACTACGGTGTCATGAGCCGGCATGGCTATTACAAAGCCAACGATGTCAGCCAGGTCCCTCCGATGGAGCTGTATGTCGAAGGTCAGGGCATGACCCTTGCCCGCTGGCCCAACAACGGAACGGTGCAGATGGGCACAATCGTTGATCCCGGACCTACCCGGAGTGATCCGGACCTCCAGACACGCGGAGGGACCTTTGCCTACAATTATGAAAGACCCGATCTCTGGAAAGAAGCGGATGACATTTGGCTCGATGGTATTTTCGGGTACAGCTGGGAATGGTCGTTCAACAAAGTGGCATCCATTGATACAAGTCAAAAGACGATCACCTTGGCCTACGGGGAAATGAGCGGTCTGTTTACCAACTGGTATCCGGACTTCCACTTTGCACAGAACCTGCTTGAGGAGATCGATATGCCAGGCGAGTACTACATCGACCGGAAGCAGGGCGTGCTTTATTTCATGCCTACAGCCGCCTTTGAAGGCGATCAACCTGAGATTACGGTAACCATGCTCAAAACCCCGATGATCCATGCGGTCAATGTTTCGCATGTGACCTTTGAGGATCTGATCCTGGAGAATGGCCGGGACTCGGCCGCAGTCATTATGGGCGGGGACGGCGTCACATTGGACCACTGCGAAATACGTAATTTCTCCAATGGCGGCGTATTGATCAATACGCAGAGCCGCTGGCTGTATAACGACTTCGCGAAAGTGGACGGGGTGAATCATGCGGTAACCAATTCCCATATTCATCATATTGGAGGCACGGGCGTCATCCTGAACGGCGGAGATAAGAAGACGCTTGAGCCAGGAAACAATGTGGTGGAGAACAGCCATATCCATGATTTTGCCTACTACCATAAAGCTTATAACCCCAGCATTTTCCTGACCGGTGCGGGGAACAAGGTTTCCCATAACGAAATTCATGACGCCCCCCATCCGGGAATGCTGATTTTTGGCAATGATCATCTCGTGGAATACAACAACATTTATGACGTCTGCAAAACCTTCTCGGACCTCGGTGCCATCTATATGAATTTGGGCGAGTCGCCTCAGGAACGGGGATCGGTGATCCGCCGGAATTATTTCCATAATATCGGGGAAGGCAAGGCCGGGGTTCAAGGCGTATATCCGGATAACTTTACCATGGGGATAACCATCGAAGAGAACATATTTAAAGGCATGGGCAACGATGCCATTTTGAATAACGGCGGCGCTCATATCAAGACCCGGAACAACCTTTTTATTGATGCGAACATGCCGTATGAATATTCGGACATGTATTTGGGCGATAAACCGGACCAGCAGATATCCAAAAACTATATGCCGAAATGGAAGGCTTTGTTTGAAAAGAACAACAATTTCGAAGGGACGCCGCATATGGAGAAATATCCGGAGCTGGCGGATTTCTTCACGGAAAACCGTTATTATCCGGATACCAATACGTTTCAGAACAATGTGATCTATAACAAGACGAGGAAATTAAACGGCGCGACGAATGATCAGGGGGCAAACGACAAACGAAACCTGCTCCAGTATGCGAACAACTGGATTACGGATCATGATCCCGGTTTCGTTAATCTGGCGAACGGGGACTTGAATTTAAAAGCGGATGCGGAAGTGTTCCAGAAGATCCCCGGTTTCAAGGCGATTCCTTTCAGCGAGATGGGAACCGCGGGTAAAGTCGGTCCTTACTCGGCTCCGGATCGAATTGCTGTTGAGGGAATCCAATTGTATGACGAGAGTGTAACGCTCGGCATCGGGAAGTCTTACGCTTTGTATTCGGCCGTACTTCCTTGGAACGCAACCAACCCTGCGATTCAGTACACGTCCAGCGACCCTTCTGTCGTCAAGGTGGATCAAGCCGGGAAGCTGAAGGGTGTCAGTTTAGGAGAGGCGACTGTTACTGCAGTTTCTGCCGACAATCCGGCCTTGAAGGATGAAGTTCAGATTACGGTCGAAGTCGGGGATGGGATCATCGATTATACCGATTTCGAGAACGGCCGGAACAGCTGGCCGACAGACCCGAACCGGAGCATTGTCGAGGTGGAGGGCGGCAACCATATGTATAAGCTGCTTAAAGGAGCAACGACGTTAAACGATAATGATTATAACAACTATGAGCTGACCTTTAAGCTGAAGACTCCGAAAGTCATTGCGGATGACGCTACCTTCTATGTGTTTGACCGTCTGAATCCGAGCGGAAGCGGCGGCCGGATCGGCTATCGGAAGTATGCGAACGGCACGTCCTCCTGGCTGTTGTATAATTCGAACTGGGCTACGGTGAAGCAGAATACGCTGCCTGCCCCGGACTTACAGCCAGACACCGTCTATAACATGAAAGTGATCGTCAAAGGTCCGGAGATCAGCGTTTATGCCGACAACAAGCTGAAGCTGAAAGCTAGCGACGCGACATTCAACGCATCCGGCAAGGTCGGGTTTTATGCCGGCGGCTTCAGTGAGCTTTGGTTCGATGATATCAAATTCACGGTTCCAAGTACGCAAGTATCCGGTTTGCTGCTGCCCGAGAGCCAGGTCAACATGGTCATGGGGGAACAAAAACAGCTCCAGGTCCAATTTGATCCGCCGGATGCCGAGAACAGGGAAGTCGTCTTTCACAGCTCCAGGCCGGAGATTGCCACCGTGGATGCAGGTGGACGGGTAACCGCCTTGGCGGAAGGCGAAGCTGAAATCACCGTCACATCGGTCGCCAATCAGGCGGCTACGGCATCCGTACGCATTCAGGTATCCGATGTGATGCACTTTACGGATTTTGATTCGGGAGCGAACGGTTGGCCGGTGGACCCGAACCGCGGCATCGTAACCGTAAACGGCAATAAGAAGTATAAAATTGTAAAAGGTGCCTCGGCGCTTCATCCGAAGACATTTACGGACTATGACCTGACTTTCACGCTGAAGACGCCGGCGGTCATGCCGGATACGGGAACGCTCTATGTGTACGATCGCTCCGTCGCGAGCACTTCAGGCAAAATTGCTTACAAGAAGCTGGCAGACGGAAGCTCGCAGTGGCTTCTGTACGACGGGACATGGAACGTTTTGAAAACGACAAACCTGCCTGGTGAGGACCTGAAGCCGGACACGGAATATAACCTGCGTATTCGGGTCGAAGGTGCGGACATCCGCGTTTACGTAAACGGGGAGCTTCGGCTCGAAGGATCGGATACGAAGCACAATCCATCCGGAACAGTCGGGTTCTATGTCGGCGGGTTCGGTGAAATGTGGTTCGACGATATCAAGTTTTCTCAGATTGACCGAACCGCTCCTGAAACCGCGGCCGTATTGAGCCCGGCAGAACCGGACGGCTTGAACGGATGGTATACACGGCCGGTAACACTCGCGCTGAGTTCATCCGATGGCTCTAAGGCCGCCTCTACGGAATACAGCCTGGATGGAGGAGATACCTGGCTCACATATCAGGACCCCCTGACCTTCAGTCAGGATGGCCGTTATTCCGTCCGATACCGTACGCTGGGTGCATCCGGAAATGCGGAGGAGGCCAAATCCCTGGAGTTTAAACTGGATGTTTCGGCTCCAGCAATATCGGTGACAGAGCCGGCCGCAAGAGACTATACCGGAGTGGAGTCCCTGAACCTGTCATGGACAGCTGCGGATGAAACGTCCGGGGTCGATGGATCTAAGAGCACAGCCAAGCTCGATGATCAGCAGGTGGAGCAGGGAGCCGTGGTGCCCCTCTATACGCTGCCTCTGGGAGCTCACACCTTCACGGTAACCGCCACGGATGAAGCGGGGAATCAACAGGAATCTACAGTCACATTCTCAACGCATGCGGACATCAGCTCGCTGGAAGCGTTAGTGACGCTCTTCCGGGAAAAGTCCTGGATCGACAATGGAGGAATCGCGAACAGCCTGCTCAAGAAGCTGAGCAAGGGGAATACCGAAGCCTTCCTCCATGAGGTGGAGGCCCAAAGCGGCAAGCATATTACCGAGGAAGCCGCAGCCTACCTGCTTCGGGATGGGCAGGCTGTAGCGAAAGAATAGACGACAAGAAAGAAGCCTTTCCGAATCGGATTCGGAAAGGCTTTTTTTATATTTGCTTTCTCAAGTTCTTTTTATATCATCTCGAACTGAAGCTCCGGATACACCCAGGCATATGAATGATAAAGCCCGGTATTTTCATTGATATTGCCCTTGATCGGACGGTATGGGGCAACGAAGCGTTCAAAGTCCGGATTCTGGTACACGACAGACATCGCCTCGTACAGATCGAGAGGCCAAGTGCCGGCAGAGAGCTCTGCCGGGAAGATCGGATCTTCATCATACGGCCATTCCTGCATATGACCATTGGCATAATGAAAGAATTGTTCGACGGCACGCTGAAGGCTTTTACCGCCGGGAGAGACCCAGCGGAATAAGTCCTCTCCGGTCGTGTCCAGAACCAGCTTGGCGGCGGCTGTAACCGGAGCGAGGGCGAAATAATGATACCACATGGAATGCTTGCCCCGATCGGCTTCCTCCGGAATGAATCCTTCGACGGAGAGGGAATGGTCGAGATGTTCCTTAAGCGCCTTTACCTCTTCCGCAAAACCGGGCTTATCATCCATAAAACGGTACAGGGCTAACTGGGCATACAGGCTCCAGCTCCACCAGTTGTTGCGGAGGGGGATTTGATCCCACTCCGGCAGGCACACCTGCGTCAACCACTCGGTAAATTGATGTCTTTCACGTTCGCTCCAATCCTCGAAATTCTTCATCCAGTCCGCGGCTTGAATCAGGCCAACTCCCAGATAAGCAGATACAAGCGGCCCATCCGGGCCCGTGATTTTGTTATTGACTTGTGCCCAGCCCATCATGATTTCTTTTGCTTGATTCGCGTAGGCAGCTGTTCCCGTCAGCCGGTAGGCCAGCGCAGTCGTATAGGCAGCCCTGGCGTCCTGCTCCATCCGCCGCTTTGCGAGCGTATGGCCTTCCTTATCCTGGTAAAACCCGGGGATATCCCACGTTGAAACCGCGTGACTGACCGCGGATAGACTCTCGTTTGCTTCATGAAGAAGCATTTCAATTGCCGTTGGATGTTTCATATGCAACCTACCTCACTTGGAATGGAATGATCGCTGCAGCAGCAGATACGGTAAAGTACACTATTTGGGCTCCACCTCATCCAGGGTCAGGCGGTATTGAAGGTGCCTCATGTAAGAATCGCCGGCATTCTTAAATACCAACCCGAACCGGATGTCCTCGCCGGATCCTTGCAGGATGGCAATCAGACGATTGAGACCGGCGCGCAGCTCGATGTGCTTCTCCGGATCTGGTACAAGGCTCCCGTTCAGATAAATCTCATATCCGCAGTTTGTGTTCACCTGAAGCTTTCCGCTAACCGTGCCATCGACCGGATCGCATGCCGGGTCCAGTACATCAACGAAACAGCTCAGGAACCAGCGCTCCTCATCGGCATTCTGTATAATAAAGGTCCCGTCTGAAGGTCTTCGTTCTTTCTTAAGCATCCACCCGTAGAGTCCTTCGCCCAGATTGTTCAGCGAGAACTCCGGATCTGTATAATAGGCCTTCATTTCTTCGTAATTGACCCAAGGCTTGCATGGCAGCGCCATCACCTTCTCAACGGACCAGTGTGCATCTGTCTTGGAGCTAAGGAGAAGACCGTCGTCGAAGGCGGCACCCAGATTGGCCAAGAGCCGGCTATATAACCGTATCAACTTGTCATCATCTGCTTGGAGGAGCAGCTGGGATAACACGATGCATCCTTGTCCCTGTTCAGCCTGCAGCACGAAGCTGCCTGCCGGATGCTGATTGTCCAGGTTCAGCTCTACCAGTGCTAGCCTGCTGTATTCGGAGGTCTGCCCGTTCACAAAATAATCCTTCCATGCCGTACCCTCAACGCTTGTGCACAGTACCGCTGCATCGGCTGTATCCAGACGGTAAGAGGCCAAGGGCCGATTTGTTACCTCCCGCGGCGAGAGAAACACTTTGTCGTAACCGAACAGGTCAACGGGACTTAGCCCTTGGACCGCAGGCATATCGTAGTCCGCCTCCAAGTGGTAAGCTTCATGCTCCAGGATCGAGACAGGACGCTTCAATAGAGTGGATATGGCGGCTTCATCACCCGGAACCGCGGGAAGGATCACGAGCTGACCGCCACGCCGGACATATTCACGAATAACCGCTTCAGATTCCGGATCTGACAGAAGCTGTGGCTCAGCGATAAGAAGACCATATATCTCCAGGTTGCCTGCGATATTGCCGAGCACATCGAAGGATAGGCCAAGGGATCGCAGGAAATGTTCAGCTGTTCCTCCCGGCTCTACCCACGCTCCCGTACGTTTCGATATGGTATCGACGTTTCCTGCATAGGCCAGCATATTGCGCAGCAAGCAGCAAGCTGCAGGGACGGTGTGAAAATAATCCGTGAGCAGCAATTGATTCGCGATGAAGAGACCATTCCCGCTCCGGTATTCGAGAAGAGGTGACCATAAATCCCCGCCATCTCCGAAATCGCCTGCGCTGCATTCCAGAATCATATTGAAGTTGCCCTTGACCGGCTTCTCGAAAGCGGCATGGATGATGGGGGTTGGGCCATTCTCATGAATCTTTGCATTCCAGTACATCAAGTCATCATGGTCCATTCCTTGTAGGACAGGATGATCATAGCTGCCCGAATGGGCTCTGATGAAATCTTGACGAGAGATCTTCAGATTTCCAAGAGACAGATGGAGCTGCTCCAGCAGCAGAAGACGTCCGCCCCGTCTTACATAATCCTGGAAGGCCCTCTCCAGTCGACCGTCCTCATCCTCCAGTCCGCTGCCTGCAACGACCAAATGATCGGGGGAAAGCTCACCCATCTGCGCAAGCGTAACCCGCTTGCATCCCGGTACAAGGGTGTTCAGCAGATCGAGCTCCTCATCCCGGCCGATGTAGGCCACAGGTCGCCCGACAGGGACAGGGGCGGTCTTCATGTGCGAGGGATACAGTTTATATTGCAAGTCCAGCTCATGAACGATGTTGTCATCGTGAAACATGACGGCGTGAAGGCATACGGGCCTTACATCCTTAACAGGCTCAGGTTTCCAGGTTACGGTCACGATTTCGCGATTCGCCGGCTCTTGAAAGAACGCTAAGGATTCCTTGTGCAGGAGCTTGCCATCTTGACGCACCTCAATTTCAATCCGGGTCTTGCTTTGATGGAACGTATCATTATAGACATCAAAGCTCCTGGCAATCGGCTCATCATCGAAGAAAGAACGGTTGTATTCTGCCGCAATCATGGTGGCCGGCTTGAACGAGGCTTCCATGATCGGGAAAGACGGATTCTTCGTATAAGGCGGATATTCCTGCGGAAGAAGGCCGTTATTCAGCGTTAGAGAGTATTTCGGAATGACCTTCGGCTTCGGCCCCGCCGTGTTCACAGCGGATGGAGGAAGCACAATATCGCGCTCCGGCATCGCCCGCATGAAATAATGGGCGAAGTTGAAGGTGGAAATTCCGGAAACGCCTTGTCGCCTTGCATATTCCACGAACAGCCGCTCTTTCTCGGCAAGGCCTTTGATGCATTCATCCGTGTTTCGATATGCGGCCAAGCCTACATACATGCTGCTGTTCTGCGGGCAGACATACCACCAGCCGCCATGTTCGCCGAATACGAGAGGTACTTTCCGATCCCACGCGTCGATCGTGCCGTCAATGTTATAGTGCCGGCTTTCCACCTCCGTGAGGTCTTTGGAGAGGAGACGGTTATCGCCTTCTGCGATGATGGGGCGGGTAGGATCCATCTCGCGAATCAGGTTCATCATCGAAGGCATATGCTGCTTGAATGTATCGCGTCCGTCCACCCAGCGCATCTCATTCTGCAAGCTCCACAGGATGATGGACGGATGATTCCGGTCACGTTTCACCAGTCTGCGGACATGGGCTTTGCTGTTCGCGATATAATCGGGATGATCCGCAGGCATGGATTTGCTTGAACCGTAAATAGCCGTTTCGTCCACGATCAGCATCCCCATCTCATCAGCGATATCCAGATAATAAGCCGGGTGAGGCTCAGCATGCAGCCGAACGCAGTTCACTCCGGCCTCTTTACACATGCCATACCAGTTCCGGACGTATTCGTGCGTCTGCTGGATCGCGCCTTGGAAATGCCAAGAGTCGCCGCGCAGGTTGATGGGAGTGCCATTAAGCATAAACTGCGAACCTTCGGTCCAGATTTCCCGAAAGCCGAACCGTTCCTCCACCCGGTCGATAACCTCGTCGCTGGCAAGAAGCAGCAGCTCCAGCTTGTAGAGGGTCGGGTGTTCGGGGCTCCAGTACTTGGCATCCTTCCAATCCAAGCGGTACGTGAGTCGGCTCGCGACCCCTTCGTCGCTCATGACCAATGCATCCGTTTGAGCCTGAAGAACGGGGGAGGAGTTCGGATCACCATTCTCCCGCACGTTCAAGATGACCTGATAAGGTTTCCCCAGGGAGTGTTCCGAGGAATGGATCACCGAGGCATCGACCTCAAGCTTGTTCTTTCGGACCGACGTGCGGATGGTTACATCCGCTAGGGAAATCATCGGTCGGCTTTCAAGATACACATCCTGCCAAATGCCTCTGGCAAGTGAACCGAACCATGAGCCTGCAAGGCCCGTTATTTTCTGCTGCCCGGAAGGAATCTCCACCTTATCAAAGCTGCCGCAGACCACATGCAGATCATGCTCGGCATCCCCTGTGACGAATTCAGTGATGTCGACCGAGAGCGGCAGATAACCATCCTCCCACATCGCTACGAGCTGATGGTCCAAATAAACGGCAGCCTTTTGCATGATGCCGTCCATCCGAAGAAAGATGCGCATCCCGGCAACATCCATGGCTTTAGGCACCCGGAAGGTGCGGTGAAGAACTCCTGCATCCGCCCGCGCCCACGCCTTCGGATAACGAAATAAATCATATGGAGCATATTCGTGCTCAGGAATGACTCCGAAGTTTTTCCCGGGCAGCCTTTCATAAGAGCTTCTCCAGCTGGAGGGAACCTGAACTTTCTGCTCTTCGTAAACCAGCTCATCTGGAAGCCCGAAGCCTGTGTTTTGCCCATACAAGGGCATGAAATTCCATTCTCCGTTTAAGCAATGTTCTGTTCGCATATGAGGAATACTCCTTTCGTTTGGCCTTGGTTAGGCCCGGATCATCAGCGGAATTTCCAGCCAGATCCGGGATGGTCCTGCAGACTGATCCCAGGGAATGAAGTGAGGCTCCATCGTACCGGCCCAGTCAGGCGGCGTATTGGAGGTGGAAAGCTTGCCTGAATAGGACGGCTTGTCGACGGTTGCCGGATCCTCCGAGTAGAAGAACATCAGATTCTCATGAAGAGCAATCATGCCGTATTTATCGCCATCGCCGGGCTTTTCCTCTTGATACTGGTAATGGTAAAACACATAACTGGCCACTTTATCCGGTTTAAGATGGGCGATTCTGGCATAAGGCCTGGCGGAAGCGTTCGTTCTTAGCCAGTCCTTTTCGCCGGTCGGCTGCTGGTAATGAAAAATATCCATCATCGGCACCCACCTTCTGGGTTTGTCCGTTCCGGGCCAGATTTCGAGCGCGTCTTCGCAGTGAGCGAAGAGTTCATGGGGATCAACCGACGGGGCGGGGCTTTCATAATAAAGGAACAGCTGGGTCCCGAAATGGAACAGACTCAGTTGACGGGCGCTGAGTTCTGTCATCCGGAGCTGAAGCACGGGTAAAGCTTCATTGAATACGCGCTTCGGGTCGATATTTGCGTGGCACTGCGCACGGAAATGATAGCGATACATAAGCCACCTCGTTTTCATGTCTTTTATCCCCATCTTACTGTAATCCGCTGCAGGATTCCTTGACGATAGTGACCTTTTTTAGCATAATAGCGACATGAATAGAAAAAGCCATTACCTGGACCTGGGGCTGGAACCGGACTTTATTTTTCGCATCGAGAAGTGCCCTCTAACTCAAGATTTTAGCGTCCATCATCATGACTATTCCGAGCTGGTCGTCATTCTTGGAGGTACCGCAACCCACATTATTGAAGGAAGGGAGTACCCGATCTCCGCCGGACAGGTTTTCTTCATCCACGGCAATGTTTCCCATGGTTATAAGGACGTGGATCATATTCAGTATGTCAACGTCATGTTTCATCCCGACCAGATCGCTCAACTGCAGGAGCTGAAGCTCATGCCGGGCTTTCAAGCCTTGTTCTATTTCGAGCCGTTCTACCGGAAGGAAATGAACTTTAAAGGGATGCTGACCTTGAATAAGGAGCAGCTGCAGCAAGTTGAGGGTTTGCTTGATGTCATTCTGAATGAGCATGACCAGAGGCCGGAAGGTTACCGGATGCTGATCCGCTCCTATTTTACGGCACTCATAGGTCTGCTCTCCCGTTATTATGTGGCTAATAACGGGTTGCTCCAGAACAAGGCGCTGCGAATTGCCGAGTCCATTACATACTTGGAGGAGCACTTTCTGCAACCTCTAAGCCTCGATACGCTGGCGGAAAAAGCCTATTTATCCAAACGGCAGTTTCTTCGCGAATTCGCAAGGAACTTCCAAACGACGCCCATGGACTATGTGATACGGCGGAGGCTGGATTATTCCTGCACGCTGCTGCGTGATCCCGACCTGTCCATTTTGCAGGTGGCTCAGGAGAGCGGATTCCGGGACCAGAATTATTACGCCCGCCAGTTCAAGAAGAGTTACCTGTGCACGCCTACGGAATACCGGGACAAATATATGTGAGCTTCTTCATAAGATGATCCGAATATCATACCTTCTGATGTCTTAACAAAAACAAAACAGCAGGAACGATTGCGTTCCTGCTGTTTTTCTTATGTCCGGCCCAGTCGGGTGCTTCGATATTGACCGGGTGTCATCCCCAGCTTTTTTCGGAATAAGCGGATAAAATAATTGGAATTCTCGATTCCGACCTGCACACCGATTTCAGATACGGGAAGGCCCGTATTTTCCAGGAGCGATTTCGCTTTACTGATCTGCAGCTCGTGCAGGTATTGAAGCGGACTCAGCCCCGTGTATTTCTTCAGGCAGCGGGAGAGATAGTCAAAATGGAAATGAAGGGTTTCTTCCATATGCTTCGCATCGAAGGGTCGGGTGACATGCTGCTCGAGGTAGGATATCGTTTGATCGCACAGTATTCTTGAGCGGGGAGCATATTGCAGGCGCACGGCCGTCTGCAGCTCCGTCATTAAGCCGATCAGCTGCCACTGCAGCGGCAAGGACGTTGCGGGCGACAAGCTTTGGTGAAGCTCCATCATCCGCTGCAGGAATGAAAGAATGCTTGAGGTGTGCAGACCCGTAAATTTAGGAATATACATGACCTGCCGGTGCGGAGTGACATCCAGGTTGGAGCCCTTGGTGAAAGGGATCGACCATGGAATTTGTCCGCTATCCAACGTCCGGACAGGCGCAGGGTGGGCCAAATGGAGCCAGTAAATTTCGGTTTCTTCCTCGCAAGGGCGATGCCCGACATGCAGACGGTTCGGTTCGAGTACAAGCAGGGAGCCCTCCGTGACCTCGAAAGGCACCTCATCCTCCGACATGTACAAAGTGCCCTTGATCACGAACAGCATGTCATACAAATGAAAGGAACGGCTCAGGTGCTGCTGCCCCGGGCTCCAGATGGAGTGGCCGATCGTCACTAACTGCGGAAGCGGAGGGATGGTCAGCTCAAGACATTTCATAACAGGCAGCCCTTTCCATGAATTTGTGGTGTCCCCATTGTATCATGAACTGCATCATGAATGGTCGAGAATGTGCTATAAAAAGTCGTCTTTGCACCTATTCGCTCTATGCTGGAAGGACTATATTAGGGATATATGAATGGGAAAGGAAGAGAAATCATGCGATTCCGTCAAGTACATCTGGATTTCCACACCTCGGAAGCCATCGTCCCGATCGGGGACCGTTTCGACAAAAAGCAGTTCCAAGACATGCTGAAGCTGGGGCATGTCGATTCCATAACGGTGTTCTCCAAGTGCCATCATGGCTGGGCATATCATCCTTCGGAGGCCAATGAGATGCATCCGGGCTTAAGCTTCGACTTGCTTGCGGCCCAGATCGAGGCTGCCCATGAGATCAACGTCAAGACACCGGTATACCTGTCGGCCGGATTGGATGAGAAACTGGCCCGGCGGCATCCTGAGTGGCTCATCCGGGACAAGAACGACCGGACGAATTGGGCCGAAGGCTTCATGCAGCCAGGATATCATCAGTTTTGCATGAACTCTCCGTATCTCGATATATTGATCGAACAGATTCGGGAAGTTGTTCAGCGGTATGATGTTGACGGCGTGTTTCTCGATATTGTAGGTATCCGCAAATGTTACTGTCACAACTGCGTAGCTGCCATACGCCGTAAGGGGCATGACCCGCGGGATGAGGAAGCGATGAAAGGACTGTGGGAGAGCACCTACGCCAATTACACAGCCAGGGTAAAAGAAACCGTAGAATCGGTAAAACCAGGCCTTCCTATCTTCCATAACGGCGGACATATCAAGCGCGGTCGGCGCGACTTGGCTGCGATGAATACCCATTTGGAGCTGGAGTCGCTGCCTACGGGCGGTTGGGGATATGACCATTTCCCGCTTTCGGCCCGGTATGTACAGACACTCGGATATGATTTTCTTGGTATGACCGGAAAATTCCATACCGCTTGGGGAGAATTCGGCGGGTATAAGCATCCGAACGCACTACGTTATGAAACCGCTCTCAGCCTTGCCAATGGCGCAAAATGTTCGATAGGAGATCAGCTTCAGCCGGGCGGTCGTATGGATCCGGCAACCTATGAATTAATCGGCAAGGCTTATCGGGAGGTCGAGAGCAAAGAAGCATGGTGCGTGAATACCATGAACGTGGCGGATGTAGCCCTTCTGTCATTGGAAGCAACGGGCGTGCATCCGAAAGCCAACAACGACGGAAGCCAGCCCAACTCGGATGCAGGCGCTGTGCGAATGCTGCTGGAGGGCAACATCCTGTTTGATGTCATTGATATGGAGCATGATTTTTCGGCTTATCAGGTGTTGATCCTGCCGGATTATGTGGCGGTGAATGACGAGCTGAAGACTAAGCTGGAAAGGTTTGTGAAGCAGGGAGGCAGGATTCTCGCCACAGGCTGGTCGGGTCTGGACCAGGACGGCGCTTCCTTCGTCTTAGACTTTGGAGCTCGGTATCTGGGGGTTAATCCATACCGTCCGGATTACTTTTGTCCATTGTTCAAGCCTGAGAGCCTTGGGAAAGCCGACTTTGTGATGTATTCGGAAGGACAGAAGCTTGAGCTTGCCGGCGGAACAGAGCTTGGAAGCAGGAAGGACCCGTATTTTAACCGCGATGTCTTTACCTTCTGCTCGCACCAGCATACGCCATCCAGCGATGTTTATGGAGGACCGGGCATGGTAGAGAGCAGCAGCGGAATTTATGTGGCCTGGAACATATTTGAGGATTATGCAGACCAAGGAAGTCTGATATTGAAGGAGACGATCCTGTACGCACTGAACCGCCTGCTGCCTGACAAGACGATGAACACCGATCTGCCTGCCCAAGGCGTGACCACCCTGCAGGATCAGAAGGAAGAGAACAGGCTGGTTCATCACCTGCTGTACGCGTCACCGGTTCGTCGCGGTAAACATATCGAAGTGATTGAGGATATCGTCCCTCTATATGATGTCGAAGTGTCTGTCCGGACTCCCCGTCAGGTGAAAAATGTGTATTTGGCGCCGCAAAACCAGTCCATTTCCTTTACGTGTGAGGAGGGTTCGGTTGCCTACACCGTTCCCAAGCTGGAGTGCCATCAGATGGTGGTTATCGATTACGAGTGATGTATAGGAAGGAAGCAAAATGATGGACTTCAAACCGCTATCAAACTTTATCGACCGGATCACGAATTGGCGTATTCCTTGGGCAGAGGTTCTGGTTCTGTACCGTAATCAGGAGGTGTTCCGCTACCGCAGCGGCTATGCTGACCTGGAAGAACGCACTCCCGTCCACGACAGTCAAATCATCCGGCTGTATTCGCTGACCAAAATTCTGACCTGCACCGCAGCGCTTCAACTGCTCGAAAAGGGAGAGCTGTTGTTAAATGATCCGCTGTCGGACTATCTGCCGGAATATAGTGAAATGACCGTAAAGGAAACCTTGCCGAGTGGTGAGGCAATCTTCGAGAAGGCCAAGAGACCGATCCGGGTCCGGGATCTCTTTACCATGTCGTCCGGACTCTCTTATGATATCCGTTCGCCTTCGATCCAGGAAGTCATAAGACGCACTAGCGGCAGAGCTCCGACCCGCGAGATCGCGGCGGCGATTGCGCAAGAACCGCTGCTGTTCGAACCGGGTACGAGGTGGAGTTACAGTTTGAGTCATGACGTTCTGGCCGCATTAGTCGAAGCGGTGGACGGAAGACGGTTCGGCGCCTACGTTCGGGACGAAATCACCGGCCCGCTCGGGATGCGGGATACCGGTTTCGATGTACCGGAAGAAGATCGGGGCCGTTTGGCTCCGCAGTATGAATACAGCGAGCCCACAGGCAAACCGGTTCGCAAGGATGGGAACGACTACGTGCTCGGTTCGGAATACGAGAGCGGAGGTGCGGGGCTATTCTCCACCGTGAGTGACTATGCTGTCTTTCTGAATACGCTTACCCATCAAGGCACAAGCCCCGAAGGTGTCCGGATCCTGGCAGCCGAGACGGTGAATCTCATGAGAACAGATCATTTGACCGAGGCAACACGCGGTCATTTCTCCTGGTCGCAGCTTGCGGGTTATGGCTATGGGCTGGGTGTTCGCACACATTGTTCCAGGGAGACTAGCGGATCGCTCAGCCCGCTCGGTGAATTCGGCTGGAGCGGCGCAGCCGGATCTCTGGCTATCATAGATCCGGGCTCTCAGGTGACCGTCATGTATGCCCAGCATATGTTGAACAATCAAGAGCCCTATGTGCATCCTCGTTTGAGAAATCTCGTTTACACTTGTCTGTAACAATCATTAGGAGGAACCCAGATGAGAATTCGATATGATCGCTTTCCGGGTGGGGTGCATAAGGCAATCACCCTCAGTTTTGATGATGGGCGGATTCATGACAGGAGACTGGTCGAGAAATTTAATGCCTATGGTCTCAAAGGTACGTTTCACTTAAACAGCGGCACGCTCGGACAAGAGGGATTTCTTACGCGCGAGGAGGTGCGCCCCCTGTTCACGGGGCATGAGGTATCGGCTCATACCGTCAATCATCCTTTTCTCGAACAGTCCCCGATGGAACAGATGGTTCAGGAAATCACGGAGGACCGGAAGGGCCTGGAAGCTCTGGTAGGTTATCCGGTGCGCGGCATGAGCTATCCTTTTGGCACATATAATGATCAGCTCGTGTCGCTGTTGCCTTCGCTCGGGATCGAGTATGCCCGGACAGCAGCTAACGGGTTCGGGTTCCAGATGCCTTCGGACTTCCTCAGATGGCATCCGACCTGCCACTATCGTGAAATGGTGGACTACGGCAATCAATTATTGGCCTTAAAACAAAGGCATACCAAGATGGCTTTGCTGTATGTATGGGGGCACAGCTATGAGTTTGAGAATGACAACAATTGGGAGCTGATCGACCGGTTTGGAGAGATGGTTGCCGGTAATGAAGGCATCTGGTTTGCTACCAACGCCGAAATTGTCTCTTATATGCATGCCTTACGGCAGCTCCGTTTCTCAGCCGACTACCGGATGGTTCATAATCCGTCTGCCCAAAGTGTATGGGTAAGCGTGGAGGCGGATGTCGTAGAGATTCCGGGAGGACAATTAACCGTACTCGGCTGAGTGAAATGCAAATCGAGAGAGGAATGAGATGCAATGTCTGCAGAGAGAATGCAAACCGCGGAAGAACAAGCGCAAAAGCTTTACACCCGAGCGATCGAGGACATTCTATCGAAAACGCTAAACAATATCGAAAGGTTTGGAACCCGTTTTCCTCATGTCAGTCTGAATGGAACCTACCATCTGAATGACAACGACGATTGGACAGACGGCTTTTGGCCGGGAATATTGTGGCTTTGCTATGAATATTCGCAGGACGAACGCTTCCTTCAGGCGGCAGAAGGGGCGGTGGCCAGCTTCCGGCAGCGGCTGGAGCAGCATGTCTCGCTGGATCATCATGATATTGGTTTTCTGTACAGCTTATCCGCCAAAGCCCAGTGGATCGTAACCGGCGATGAGCGTGCGCGTGAGCTGGCTCTTGCGGCAGCGGATGTATTGATGAAACGCTGGCGGAATACGAGCGACGGCAGCGGTTATATTCAAGCTTGGGGAGCGCAGGATAATGAGCAGGAAGCGGGTCGCATTATTATTGATTGCCTGCTAAATCTTCCATTATTGTATTGGGCAAGCGAGCAGACGGGTGATCCGAAATATCGTAATATTGCAGAAATTCAGGCGGAGCGAACGCGGCGCTATATCGTAAGAGGGGATGATAGCTCGTATCATACGTTTTTCTTTGACGCGAAGACGGGGGTTCCGATCGGAGGCGCCACGCATCAAGGGTATAGCAACGGTTCGACCTGGACGCGGGGGCAGGCTTGGGGTGTATACGGGTTTGCGCTATCCTATCGTTATACTGGAAAGGAGGCATTTCTGGAAACCTCCAAGCGCATGGCACGCTACTTCCTTGAGCATTTGCCTGAGGACAGCGTTGCTTACTGGGATTTCAACGCACCTGCAGCGGTGGATACATACCGTGATAGCTCAGCTTCAGCGATCGTAGCGGCCGGACTGGCGGAGCTTATCTCGCATTTGGAGGCAGCGGATCCGGATCGTCTTTATTTCGAGCAAAAGCTTGCCATAAGCATGCAATCCCTGATAGACAACTACGCCACGATCGGCGATGATGCAGCGGAGGGCTTCCTTAAGCATGGTTCGTACCATGTCCACGGTGGGTTATCCCCTGATGATTACATGATTTGGGGCGATTATTATTACCTGGAGGCGCTCATGCGTCTTGCACGCGGTGTTCCCGGTTATTGGTATGAGCGTAACGGTGAGCCTGATCCAACCTAAGAGATATAGCAAAAGCTGGCCAAGCGGCCAGCTTTTTTACATCCTTTGATTCATATTCATGTCACCAAAGACGCACGTATTATTCAAATTTTCCTTCAAAAACAAGTTCATTCAATGGACGACGGCTATTCGGCACTTCGCGCTGCTGGAGAGCCTCCGGCAATACGGATTTATCTCCCTGATACCCCAGGGCGATAACGGCATGAAGATCGAAATGATCAGGAATATTCAGCAATTGACGAGCTTTCTCGCGGTCAAAGCCGCCCATCGCATGCGTGGACAGACCGAGCATGGTTGCTTGAATCGCCATCGAGGCCCAGGCTGCTCCTGCGTCAAAGGAATGGGCACCATTCGGATCGCCGTTCGCTCTCAGCTTGTCGGAAGCAACCACGATCAGAACGGGGGCGCTGGACGACCAGGCCAAATTGAATTCATTGATGAATTGATGAAATACGCCGAGCTGTTCCCCGGTTTTGGCGATGAAAAAGCGCCAAGGCTGATCATTAAAAGCAGAAGGAGCCCAGTGGGCGGCATCCAGCACGGTATATAAATCCTGGTCGCTGACTTCGCGATTCGCGAAAGCGCGGGTGGACCAGCGGTTCAGAAAGACAGGGCTTACCGGATAATCGGAATGACGTTGGTCTTTGACCTCTGTCGCAATTTCATTGACGATGGCTTGCACGTTGCTCATATCGGTTGATCACCTTTCGCAGTAAATTTGTTGTTTTCAGTATATATCACTTACTTAAATATATCAACTTACAATTTAATTATAATTATCTATATGGACAAACTCGGAATTTGATCCCGCGAAATAAAGAAAGCAGCGGCCCATTCCATTGGTTCAGCCGATTTATTCAAGAGAGTATTGAAAAGCGATTACAGCATCCGTATGCAACAAACCGCTATGATGCCGCGTTAAGTACTTTAAAGGGAACTGAGTCCAGGAGAGGATGGAAGACGATGAAGAAATGGTTCAGTCTAATCATATCAGCCGCCGCCGCACTAAGCCTCGGCACGAGTGCTCTTGCAGACGCCGCTCCCGCATCTGTGCTTGAGCCGAATCGCGATGTGGCCAAAATGTACAGAGTGAAGCATGAAATGAGATTTGATCTCCAAGGGAAAAGCGCAACGCTTGACGGGAAGGCGATCACGGCGGATAGACCCATACTAAAAGCAGGCAGAGTATATGTTCCGCTCCGTACCCTGCAGCAATCCGGCGCCGCAGATAGCGTCACCTGGAATGGCGTGAAACGGCAAGTCATCGTCAATATGCACCCAGAGCTGCAGCCTGCGTTTACCAAGCTCACCTTCCAAATCGGTTCGGAGGATGCGTATCTTCCGGATGGAAGCTCGATTGGCGAGAAGATTCCTGCTCCAATTCTTGTATCGGGCAGAGCTTATGTGCCAGTCCGGGCATTATCCTGGCTTGGCATCGCTGTATCCACTGTGAAGGACACGGTAAGTTGGAACTGGAGCAACAAAGTGATCGAGGTCGTGCAGCCCGAATGGGAGACGAATCAAGCCAGCGACACGTTTACCATGCTCTATCAGAAGGACATGTACATTCCGCAGTATATGTATTCATTAGGTAACGGCAGTTGGGGCGGTGAAACAGGCAAGGTTACCGAAAAGGATATTTCCATGGATGGACGACGGTATAACCGTATGCAATTTACGGTCAATTTACGACCCGGGCCCAACCCGTTGATGCTCACGGCAGTGTCGGCCGGAAGCAAGATCATCACCGTGAAAAGGAAGGTTACAGATCCCTCCACCATACCTGTTACGATGTCGGATGAAGGGAAAGGGAATATCGCTTTCGCGAATCCGACCCAAGGTTATATTGTAGCAACACCAGGGCAAAAGATAGATGTATCGGGACAAATCCTGCAGCATAATGACCTGTATGATAAGCTGACCGTGAGCGTTGAGCGGTACACACCGTCAAGCCAGGATAGCTATCAGATATATGAAATGGTGAAAAGGATCGAGCTGCCCATAAAGGACCAACAATTTGCGGGCTCGTTCACAATAAGCGAAAAGGGCAGCTATCTGATCAGAGTCATCAGTCCCGCCTATATACCTTTCATCGAGCATGGACCGAGTAAAACGCAATGGGCCGAATTCGTGGTAGAAGTAGAGTAAGCAGTGTAATGGATCAGCATGATGAACCAAAACCGATTTTATGGTCATGACACGAAAAAAGTCGCGGAAACGCGGCTTTTTACTTAGTGTGGGGTGAGTTGTTTTGATGGTAGAATGAGGATGTCGTAGTTATGAAGTGGGGTTTATATGGGAAATGGTATGAGTTTCGTAGAATGCGAGTTGGGTGAAATTCTTGCTTAAGATTTTTAAAACAATAGAACTACCAATACAACAATGGAGGAGTTGCATGGTGTTGAAATGGGATGGACATACCCATACTCGATACTGCTATCATGGAAGCAATGAGGAACAAGAACTATACATTGATAGGGCCATAGAATTGGGATTTCAAAGATATACACTAAGTGAACATTCTCCCTTACCCACTGGGTGGATTGATGATATTTCGCTATTCAATAGCCTGGCTATGCCAATTGACGAGTTGCCTAAATATATTGAATATGCTCATAAGATGAAGAAACTTTATGAAAATAAAATTGAAATTACCATTGGTCTGGAGATGGATTTTTTACCCGGGCAATTATCTTTTACAGAAAATATGCTACAGGATTTTCATAATGACTTAGAGGATGTTGTATTTTCTGTACATTATCTGCCTGGCTATGGTGGTATGCGATGTATAGATAATTCAGTAGATGATTTTCGTAAATATATACTAGAATTCTATGGGACCATGAAGAGTGTTATAGATGCGTATTACGATCAAGTAGAAGCGGCAATCACATGGATTGCAAAAATGCCTATGCGTAAAAGAATAGGACATATAAATTTAATCGAAAAATTTTCACAAGTGTTACCTGAAATTGATGAATATCAGATGAAGAAACGGCTTGAGGCAATTATCCCTCTTTTAATAAAAGCGAATGTCGGAATTGATGTAAATACTGCAGGGCTAAGGGTAGTTACATGCGGCAAACCATATGTACCAGAATGGTTTTTAGCTGAATGCAGAAGCCAAGGAATTGCATGTATTTATGGTTCAGATGCTCACAAACCTGAACATGTAGGCACAGGTTGGGACTGGTTTGAAAATTATAAATAATTTAGAAAGGAAGTTTTCTATAGTAATTCATAGAAGGCAATAACATCACCTAACACGATATTCACACATCGTTCCATCGGGCCCTCGGTCCGGCAGGGGATTTCGGGAAGTGGTGGCAGCCGGACAACCCTGCACTGACTAAGTCCGTTGGACCCGGGCTGGGGCCCTTAAGCCAGTGAGGGTTCATGAATACAAAGACGTTAGGTGAAATTACGATGCAAGTTCTTATCAAAAACTATGAGGTGCATAATGCCAAGACAAATTACATTGGGTGATGGAAGAACAGTAGAAGTTGAATGTATAAGCTGTGCATTGACAAGTGGTATGATTACTCCACCAGGTGGAGTAATTTTTGAATCAAGCAACTTTCATGTCCATCAGGATGTTGCTTACCCAATCAAAGGGTTAGTTATATTGGCTTCAAAGAGACATTTTTTCTGCATGGATGAATTAAAAGATGAAGAGCGATTAGAATTTATTTCGTTAATTCATAAGCTCAGAAGTGAACAAAGAAAACGATTGGGAATTGAAAAGGTCTATTATTTTTATAATGAAGATACAACACATCACTTTCATTTATGGATGGTTCCTAGATACGAATGGATGTACCAGTTTGGAAATTCAGTAGAATCATTAAGACCGGCATTATTACATGCAAGGAATAATATGAATGACGATGAGAATATGAAGAGTGTAGAAGAAGGGGTTAGCATGTTACGAGAGGGCATGAGGGATTTTGTGAGTAGCTCAAGGTAACTAACAACCTATTCACGCTGCGGGCATTTGCCCTTGGTCCGGACCGAGGAATTTCGGGGAAGTGGATTCAGCCAGACAATTCATACGAGGCTAAGTCTTCGCGCCGGTTCCCGTTGATCGTATTAAGTCTCTCGGATTCTTGAACGCAACAACGTTAGATGAAATTGTCATAAAGGTGGTAAGTACTTTGAAGTTGATATCTATACATAAAAAGGTTAGAGGAATGCGGAGGAGAGCCAGAAAGCTTAGTTCATGGGCAGATATACATAAGGAATTAGATTTAGAGTACTTATATAAATATCACAAGGACTATGTGAAGATATGGATCAGCCCTTTTAATCATTTGTATAAGTACAATGATCATAAGGTGGGTAAGAAGAATCCGCCTGTTAGATTTTGCAAAGAAATATTATACCACTTAATCGAGATTTACCTTGAGTGGGAGAAGAGACTAGAGAAGATTGAAGAGCCTTATTACTTAAGACTTTGGATTGGTGATCCTGAATTCATCGACTCTCAAGTGGTTGCTGCTACTGAACATAACATTGAATATTATGAAGAATTATTTATGAAGGATAATGAATATAAAGAATTTCCTTACCAAGATGTTCATCCTCTCGTTAGCAAATTTACTTGGGAGAGATGTGTAAACGGATACTATGTTTGGGAAAGCGATATTGAATCTGAAGAAGAGCGGACATTAATTTCTAAGAACGGATTTCAAGTAAATGAACACCTAGTCCATGGTGAAGTGGAGAAGTTATATTTTATACGGACAGGTGACATGTGGTTAGGGTCTATTCGGAGAAGCGCCAACTCCACCTAACATCGTATTCAAACCGCATCACTGCGCTCCTTGATTCGCTTGAAGTTGAATGCCTAGAAGTTATACAGGCGAATAACCTTGCACTGCCTAACCGCGTCGCGGCCTTTCCCTTCGGTCACTTAAGGCAGTAAGGTTCGTGAATACAGGAACGTTTTACGAAAGAATTGCGATTCGTGTTTTGGAGGGTTACCTAGATGTTCCGTAACGGATCAGATAAATGGATACAAAAAAATGCTATTCAATAACCAGAGGTTTAGTATTCAAGCAATCCAAGCTCTATAGTGTACCGTTCAAAGATATTATTTATAGGAAGAGCAGCATGTACGATTACAATCTTTGAAGCAAAAAGCAGAATGTTTAATGTAATTTAGGAGGTTAGGAATGTACAAATACACGCTGTGTTTTATTAAGAGAGGTAATAAGTTACTTATGTTGAACAGAGATTATGCTCCAGCAAAAGGACTATGGAACGGAGTAGGCGGAAAACTAGAGGGAAATGAAACTCCTTTGGAATGCGTATTAAGAGAATCTTTTGAAGAAACAGGAATCATATTAAAAGAAGCTGAATATAGAGGTGTTGTAAGCTGGGATATAGATAATACCTATTCGGGAGGAATGTATGCTTTTTTTGCGGAAATTTCAAACGATTATGAATATACAACCCCCAAGAGAGTAGATGAAGGCATTCTTGATTGGAAGGATATTGAATGGATTTTATCAGAAGGGAATTTTGGAGTTGGGGAGATGATTCCAAGGTTTTTACCCGTAATGTTGAGGAATCCGGAGTGCTATGAGCATAAGTGCACATTAGTAAACAATAAACTAATCAATTATGATGCTATATCTCTAGCCTCATATTAGAATCATATCCCTATTAAACCATACCAAAAATTATAGGATCAATTATCGAGTAAATCTTAGAACAAAGCATTCAAGCTGCGGTCATTAGATCCTTGGTCTGTTCGAGACCTTTCGAAGAGAGGAGCAGGCAAATACATATTATCGGTTCTACTGGAAGTGGAAGGTGAGAAATATGAATCTAATGCAACTTAAAATACCAGCAGGTTACGCAGTAACCTATAACAAATTCTACGATATAGACCCTCTTTTTAGTGAAGGCAATGATACCTTTATTGAGAACTGGGGATTCTTCACAGAAGACTTATTACAAATCGTTAAACTGGGAATCCATAATGGAAAATGGTACATTCCTGAAAGAGAAGACACGATACTCTTCGATCTAGGGTGGTACCCGGATTCAGATATTAATGGACATTACCATCTGCAGCTTGTTGATGGGGATTGGAATGATATTAAAAGCATTTCTTCTAAAGATCGTTTTTGGATTAAAGAAACCCTGGAAGAATGGATGGAAGATCAGCAAAAAACGTAAACAATCCCTAAAGCCTCTTGGTTAGGCGGAGCCATCATAAACTTCATCCATTTATATTAAGGAGTAACATATGAATAAAGGTGATTACTTTAAGAGTTTGGAAGATATCATAACAGACCCGATGTTCATCGGGACATCCACTGAAGACTTGGACCAAGAGATTAGTAACAACATGTGGTGTATCGCTTTGGAGCAGAACCTGGCAACAGAAATCAGTACACATGAGTATGTTGATTTCTTCAAAAAGGTAATAAGAAACAGACAAGACCAGATTAAGTATTCAAATCAAGAACACGGAATGATCTTTTACCTATGGTTTGACAGGATGGCCAGTCAGCTGAGATTTAATTTAATTTCAGATGTCCATGAGAGGTTACCCTTTCAGTGTGATTTTGAAATACTAGATAACATCGACTCAATAATAGAAGAGTTTCTAAACTATCCTTTTCTAAATGGATTACCGACTGAAGAATATCCTGACGGCTCCGAAGAGAAGCCTTATGTGTTAAAGGTATATAGAACGGATTTGATTATTTAACCGAGAGGTGCAAGCTCATGTCCCTTGATAAGCATAAGGTAAAGGTGTTAGAAGCTATTACGGAAAGAAACCTTACTGCCATCATGAATGATACAAAGTGGCAAGAACTACAGAGGGCTGTGCTGAATACTTTATTATTCCCGCCACCCTATCAAGCTAAGTATGTTTTAGACGATTCACGTTATCCTGAAGATTTCGAAAATGATGTGTGGTATTGGGGGGATTGGATAGAAGGACTGATGCCTTTTTATCAGGTTGAGTGGATTCGCGTAAGGGCCAGATATTATAAAGAGCAGGGAAGATTGGTTGCGCCCGAGCTCATAGATATAACAGAGGATTTTATGAAGATCTTATTGGAGTACTCCATTCCTTACAGAAAAGACAATGAATCCATTTACATTTATGGCTACTCAGCTAGCCCTGGCACTTTAACTACAGGAAGATGAAACTTGACGAATGTTCATGAATCGGCAGACAAGCGACCAATACAACCCCAAAGTCATTGGAGAGGTAAAGAATGAATAAACCATTAAGTAGAGATGAACTGATTATTCTTGTAAGTAAAATCATGAGTGGGGAAGGATCAGAGCCCGAAATAGATGAAATGTTGGATTTGCTTGAACGGAATGTGCCAGACCCGCATGTCTCAGATTTAATATTTTGGAGCGATATAGAATATAGTCCAGAAGAGATCGTCGATAAAGCGATGAGCTACAAACCTATTATTTTGTAGGTCGAAGGCGAATGAATAAGGTAGGAGGAAAGCATATGAAAGTGGCATATCTAGGGCCTAGTGGAACATTCTCTGAAGAAGCTGCCAAGCAATATTTTAAAGAAGATGCCGAATTTTATATGTGTGATACGATTCCGGATGTCATAGACGCAGTTGGTGAAAATAGGGTAGATAAAGCAATTGTGCCATTGGAAAACACCATTGAAGGAACAATAAATATGACCATTGATTCGTTGCTCCCTTTTCATCAATTGTATATTGAGGGAGAATTCACATTGCCTGTTTCTCTGCATCTCCTTTCCAATGGTCAAATGAATTTTTCGGAAATCAAAGAAGTTTGGTCCATCTCTCCTATATTAGCTCAGTGCAGAAAATACATAAAAAAGGGCAGTATGAAAAGCTTGCAGTATGATAGTTCGGCGTCAGCTGCTGCAACATTAAAGAATAGCGGAAGAATGGATGCAGCTGCAATTGGATCAGAGGCATTAGCCCAGAAGCTAAATCTAAAGATCATAGATTGGAATATTCAAGACAATCCTGATAATGAAACGCGGTTTATTATTATCAGTAGCTCTTTGAATGATGAATCAGAACTCGAGAAGACCATGTTTGTCATAACGCCCGGACAAGATCAACCAGGTGTATTATCCTCGATATTAAATGTATTTACAGCTTTATCTATAAATTTGTCGTGGATTGAATCACGTCCCACAGCACGAAAACTGGGAGTGTATAGGTTTTTTCTGGAGGCAAATCATTTCTGTAGTGAAGTGAGTATGAACAAGGCAACGAGGATTCTTGAGACACTAGGACATGAAGTGCGTATCTTAGGAAGATATAATACATCCGAAAATAATTCTTTGAATCAGAGGAACATCTGATAACAACGATTTATAGTCATGGAACTGGTTTTTTTCAAGACTTGTAGGCGCTCATTTTCCAATGTTGTCGTCCAGGATACCAATGCTATAATAAACAGCAACTCATAATGAAGAATAAGGTGACCCGATATCAAATTACTTTTTGTATGCAGTCGAAATAAATGGCGGAGTTTAACGGCCGAGAAGATTTTTGATCAATTCAACGGATATGAAGTGCGTTCGGCAGGGACAGAAGAAGGAGCAAGAATTAAGGTTACTGCAGGACACATCGGCTGGGCGGATATGATTTTTGTGATGGAGAAGAAGCATGTACGCAGGCTGAAGGATAAGTTTCCATTCGAGTTAGCCGCCAAGAAATTAATCTGTCTGGATATTCCGGATGATTATACATTTATGGATGAAGAATTAATAGAAATATTGAAATCGAGAGTGTCAGAGTACTTGGAAGTACCCGCATAGCGAATCAGAGTACGATTTTCTGTAAACCAAGAAGAAATAGAACGAAACGATTCTGATCTGAATTTTAAGGGGGAACAAGCATGAACATGAATCCTAAGGTAGACATCTATGTCAGCAGGGCCACAAATTGGCATGAGGAAATCGAGAAATTGAGAACGATTCTTCTGGAATGTCAGCTGACCGAAGAATTGAAATGGGGCAAACCTTGTTATACGTCCCAAGGGAAAAACATCGTGATCATCCAAGGATTTAAAGCCTATTGTGCGCTTCTGTTTTTCAAAGGTGTTTTGTTACAGGATCCTCATGGTGTTCTGGTCAAAACCGGAGAGAATACGCTTGTGGGTCGCCAGATTCGGTTCACCGATACCCTGGAAATCTCCCGGATGGAATCCATCTTAAAAGAATATGTAGCTGAAGCCATTGAGGTGGAGAAATCCGGTTTGAAAGTGGATGTTCAAAAGAGCCCGGAGCTCAGCATGCCTGAAGAGTTTCAAGCTAAATTAGATAAGAATCCTGCCTTGGGAAGAGCTTTTACCGCATTGACACCAGGACGGCAAAAGGCCTACTTGATGTACTTCTCTTCACCCAAACAATCCAAAACGCGCGAGTCCAGGATCGAAAAATGCGTAGGGAAGATTCTCAACGGAGAAGGATTAAATGATCGGTAAGCTCCCGCGAACGGCTATTATGAAGCATGAACGGTTATTCCTGTCGAAGGAGCTGGGTCAATGACCCTAAGATGTATCAAGCCAAACTGTGACGTGATGAGATATAAGGGAGGGTGATATTAATAGATTCGTTAACTTATTATTATAAAAAATCAGTACCCTATAACGATCTTAAACTTTTTGTGATGAAGCCTGAGAATCCCAGGCATCATTGTACCGCAATGGTTTTCTTCCATGGTGCAGGTTTTACGGGGAACAAGGTCACTCCAAGTCAATTTAAACCACATGCGTTGCACTTCCTGTCCCTTGGAATGGTTTGTATTCTAGTCGAATACCGTCCATCGGCTTTAGAAGGGCTTTTCTCTCCGATTGAAAGCTTAATGAATGCCAAATCCGCAATCCGATGGATTAGGGGGCATTACAGTGAACTTGGCATTGACCCAAATCGAATCATTTCGGTAGGCGCATCCGCCGGAGGATACCTAAGCCTATGTACTGCGATGGTTGAATCGTTCAATGACCCCATGGATGAAATAACTATCAGTCCCAGACCCGATGCATTGATCATTTTTAACGGCGGCGTGAATGCCAAACTTCTTCTGAACCTATTTCCCGAGCTGGAAGAACCCTTATCCATAGCATCCCCTGTAGAGAGGGTGAGGGCAGGGTTACCGCCAAGTTTATTTTTCCATGGCACAGAAGATCAGAACATTCCGATTGAAGACGTAATTGATTTTACAAGCAAGATGAGAATGCAAGGAAATAATTCTGAATTAATACCGTTTGAAGGCGCAGGACATGGATTCTTTAATTATGATAACCTGGATCATAAACCCTATGAGAAGACGATCGTAGACTCCGAATATTTTTTAAAGAGAATTGGCTTTCTGGGGGAGAGATGAATGAACAAATATACTCAATATGCAACATACTCTCCAGTATCCAGGCTGACATTTCAATGCTTTGCAGACAGCCCCAGCACGGAATGCCGCAAGAAAGTAAAAATCCTCAATGGAAGCAGGCTGCATGATCATGATTATTCATATCTCATCTATCATATTTTTGGTTTCGATTCTGGTCGTAGTTCTGTTTCAATTCGCTTTGGCACTAGGGACGCCTTGGGGCGCGTATGCCATGGGCGGCAAGTTTCCCGGGAGATTCCCGCGATCGATGCGTTTCGCTTGCTTGATCCAGATCGCCATTCTCATTTTGGTAGCGTCCATTGTCATGAGTAAATCTGGGGTATGGCTTGCTGACAGGTCCTCTTTTGCAGACATCGGAATTTGGTTTGTGGTTGCTTTTTCGGCGGTTGCGACCCTTCTAAACCTGATTACGCGAAGTGTGTGGGAGCGAAGAATCTGGGCACCGGTTTCTATCCTCATGTTAGTCACAAGCGTGATCATCGCAGTTTTCAACTGAAAGAGAAGGGAAGAATCCCATCAGACCGAAGATTTTGAAAGATCGGATATATTAGTGCCTTTGGAATATCTCCTATACATTGATTGAAACGATGTGAAAGCTTACTGGAAGGCTATCTTTATGAGGCGGCTGATACCGAAAAAAAGGTATCCCTATGGTCGATCGGACCCGGGATACCTTATTCGTGTTTCATCAATGCTTAGACCGACTGGCTCTTTGGTGTGTCTTGGGCTGCCCCCAGGTCCGGGTTTAAATCTTGATGCCAAACCAGCCTTTCGGCAGTAGTTCCGCTCACCAATAGGCTTCTCGCCTGGTTCCGGACATCTGCGAAGCGTTTGTATTCGTGGTCGTTTATCGAAAAATGACTCCCCACAGCGAAGCCGACGAAGTAGTCTGACCAGTTATCGTAAAGGGACTGCAGATGGGCAGCCGCCTCGATCTTTAAGGACCAGGCCTCTTCCTTTGTCAAATAACCGTATGCTTGTCCAATCCGGCACAGCAGGATCGCCTGGCCTCCTCCCATGGCGCCGATTTCTGCGGAAGGCAGCTCGCGCATGGTCTTATATACGACAGCGAGCCTGCCATAATCCGGGTCATCCTTGGCCGCTTCGACGGTGTGTCTTTTGGCTTCATCGGAGAGAAAAAAGAGCCGGTTATAAAACGCTTTATATTCCTCGCGCAGACCGTCCTCGAGAAGCCAGCGGATTTTGTCCTTTAAACTGTCGCGGCCCGTAATGTTCATCGATTTCAGTGTGGATCTCATGAGGAAATTCCGGGTAAAACGTTCATATTTCTGAAATTCATACCTCATGTAATGATTGCTGAGCAATCCGCTGATTCCTAAAGAGGAGAGGGCGCGGAAATAGTGCTCCAGCTGCTTTCTGCGCTTCCGGCTGTATTGGTTGTACACAAAGTCACTCTCCTTATTAATTGGTAATAAAGCGTAATGTGCGATAGACCCGCCAACCGTTCACAAGGAAGATGAGGGCAAACAACGCATAGACAATCGGATGAAGATCGAAGACGAGAGAAAGGATCAACAGGATGCCCCAATAAAGCCAGGTCAAGCGAATGAACACGAAAAAGCAATAATAAAGATTGTTTAAGAACATCTTCGGTTTACTCATTTCATTTTCTGAGGCATTCTCTCTCAAGTACAGCGTCAAAGACCGCTGCCAGCGGGCAAAAGCAGGCATGTAATTGGGCCTTACCAGGCTGGCCTTTTTAAAATATTCTGCCGCTTCTTTCTGATTCCCCAGACTTTCCAAGCAGAGCGCTGCTCTAACAAGAGCATCCTCGTCTTCCGGATTCCGCTCAAGTATACATTCGAAATCCTCCAGAGCCTCTGCCATGTTCGCCTTATCATATAGAAGACGGCCGCGTTGGCGTCTAGCCTCTTCAAGCTCCGGATTCATCCGGATACATGCGCCATAACAGGCAATGGCAAGATCCGGCTCTCCGGTCTGTTCATAACATTTGCCCCGCATGAGCTCAAGATCCGGATCTTCGGCAAACAGTTCATGAGCCTCATCCAGTTCAGCCCGGGCAGTCTCCAGGTCTCCATGGGTTAAACTTTCTTGAGCCCACTCCCGCAGGTCCAGGTAGTATTCCAGATTAAAGTCTTCGGGAAAGTTACGCCCTTGAAACTGGGAATACCCGAGTCCTGAAGTGCCTTGAATCCCGTTAAACAGCACGTCGACAGCCTCGATGTCATGGATTGTTACCAGTTCGTTTCTGCGCCCGCTCCATTGAAACATGGTATCCAGTTCAGCCCAAGCCTCCTGTGGAAGATGATGATGCTCTTCCAGGAAAGAGATTAGCGCGTACTGAAGCTCTTCGGAAAGTTCAACATTCCATACCACGTCCGATCTTAGCAGTTCCTCCCAATGGGCCGGATTAAATCGTGCTTGATAATCGGCATATAGGACTGCTGCCCGCTCCATAAATTCGTGAATCGGATGGACAGGAGTTGGTTGCAGCTCTGTTTCCCTGGCATAAGCGCCGCCTGCCACCTGCTCCGCGCGGTCGCTCTGCGGGATATCCGTCTGTGTGTTCTCCACGGCCACGCCGGATTCGTATGTAGGGGGAATAGAAGCTTGATCCGCTGCAGACGAACGGTTCCTGGCAAATTTCATGGCCGCATCAAAGGCCTCTCTCAGCTGTTGGTAGCCCTCGGGATCTTCCTCGGGATGATGCTGTTTAAGCTTCTTGGCATAAGCTTTCTTGATGGCGGACGTGTCCGCTGTAGATTCGATCTCTAGAATGTTCCATATGCTCATGTGAAATCCATCCATCCTTCCAGTTGTTCCAAACGTTCCTTTAAGGCCTCGGCCGCTTTTTGGATATCATTATCAATCTGGGTTTGCAGTACCGCTTCGAATTGATGAATAAGATCGGCGATGTAATCACGCCGCTGGCCGAGGGCTTCCTCATACATGCGTTCTCCCCTCGCGATCAGCAGACGGTTCTCCGTCCGGTCGCGGGGATGAATTTTGATCGCTTCAAGCTCTTTCAGCCGGGCTTCGATCTGCTGCGGTGTCAAGCTGCCGGGATTCTGCTCAATCACCTCACGCTTTTTCTCGCCGGTGGAAACGCTGGTAACCTCGACTTCGAGGATGCCGTTAATGTCGTAGGTGTACCGCACGTCGATGCATTGTTCGCCAGCCGGAGCAGGCGGCACCTTGATGGCCAGCTGGCCCAGCTTGATGTTGTTCTCGACCATCCGGCTTTCCCCTTGATAGATATGGACATTGAGAATTTTCTGGTGATCTTTGATCGTATACAGACGCTCAACCCGGCTGACAGGAATCGGTGTGTTCCGCTCGATGATCGGCAGGAAATGGCCGGAGGAATAGCTTCCGTCGCTTAATTCCTTCACGACACCGGTTCCAAGCGTGTAAGGACACACGTCCGTCAGAATGATTTCGTCCAGCGCCTCATTCCGCTGCTTCAGGGCGGATTGCAGGGCAGCCCCGAGCGCTACCGTCTCATCCGGATTAATGTTCGTATATGGCATGCGCCCGAACATTCGGGCAATGACGTTCTTGATGAGCGGCAGCCGGGTTGCGCCGCCGATCAGAATGACGGCGTCCAGATCGGAAGGGGACAGCGAAGCGTCCCGCAGGGCACGCTCAATAGGCTGCCGCAGCCGGAGCAGGAGGGGCTGGGCAAGCTTCTCGTATTCCGCGCGGCTGATGCTCATTTCGGTCATTTGCTCATCAATCCGCACGCTCATGACGGCCGCGGGATTCTGACCGAGCGCCAGCTTGCTCAGCTCAGCCTGCTTGTAGATCGAGGACAGAAGCTTGGCATCTGCCGTATCTCGATCCAGTCCGTGCTGCTCCATAAAGCGATTGGCTAAAAGCTCGGTGAAATCTTCACCCCCGAGGTAGTTGTCTCCCGCAATGGATTTAACATCCATGATGCCTTCGAACAGCTCCAGCACCGAAACGTCAAAGGTGCCGCCGCCGAGGTCGAATACCAGAAACTTGGTCTCCGGCAGCTCCTGATGAAGTCCATACGCGATCGCGGCCGCCGTCGGCTCGCTGATCAGGCGCTCCACTTTAAGGCCGGCCAGCTCGGCCGCGCGTTTCGTCGCTTTGCGCTGCGTATCATTAAAGTAAGCGGGAACGCTGATAACGGCTTCGGTAACCGGTTCGCCGAGATAAGCTTCAGCGTCGGCTTTCAGGGACTTCAGGACGAAGGAGGACAGCTCCTCCGGAGTGAAGGACATACCTCCAAGCTCGTACACCTTTTCGGTTCCCATAAAACGTTTAAAGGTAGCAGCGGTACGCTGCGGATGGGTAATCAGCCGTTCCTGTGCAATGCGGCCAACGACAATTTCGCCATGGTCCTCCACACTGACGATGGACGGAGTCAGATGCTCGCCGAGGACGTTTGGGATGATGACGGGACGGTCGTCAGACCAATACGCCACCAAACTGTTCGTAGTTCCTAGATCAATACCTATCGTAGCCAAATGAACCCCTCTTTTTCGTTAGATATGTATGGTTGATGGAAGGACTGCGAAGATTCATGCAAAAAACGGGCCTTCACTCTTATTCTACCAATTGTTTAGCGGCTAAGCCAAGACCGTTATCCTATCGAAATGGGATGCTGGAATTTCAGATTCTGCGCCTATTGCACAATACCCAAAATCGGCAGCCTTGAACGGTAAATCCGCTCCGGGCTGCCGATGGTTTAGAAGTTTCCTTGGTTATATCGCAGTTTCTTCATAAGCTATTGTCTTACTACAATAATATCTTGAGGCGGTATTCTCGTGCTCTGAATGAGGGCAATTTGAGCATTTGTCAGGTTGCGGCCAACCAAAATGAACGAAGATGTGACGTTGTTGAAGTTAAAGTTGCTCAGGTTAGCCACATTTTGACTGCCACGGAACACCCGGAAGGACCCCTGAAAGTTAATCCCTGAAAACAATACCAGTGTTACTTGATTGCTTTGCACAACATTTCTGAGCCGGAAGCTTGAAAGCACATTGTCGAACCGGAAAGCTCCAAGATCACGAACCGCGATCCCTCCACGTCTGAAAAGAATTCGACGCCCCGTAAAATTGTTGCCTGACCAAAGTGCAAGACGTACATCGCTGTTTGCCAAATCTATCACTCCTTTTCAAAGAATGATATAGTGTATTGCAATTTTGCGAGATTGGTATAAACCAATGGAGCAGGGGAATCGTTTGATTTTACGGATATAAGAAAGTGGCGCAGCTGAAGGTGACCCAAGAAGAATTCATATATTAACAGGTAGAGGAAACATTGTTATGATCTGTATAAGACGATAGTAAAATTCTGGAGGCGTAACCGTGAGGAGATTTGATCAAACCAAAGATGACTTAGGATTTTCATTTCATTACAACAACGCCGAAACGGATGAATTGAACAAAAGATTGAACAACAATAAGGATTTCACTCTCGATGATCTTAGGAGAGTTGCTTTATGGAAAATCAATAGAGTGCTCGATATACCAGATGATTTATTGCTTGAGCTGCGCGAATTCTTGTCGGAAGAGGATCTGAGTATCGACAATGTAAAATTGAAGCCGCTGGTTAACAGGCTGCTTGAATGTTCAGGTATCGGAATGCCCATGGTTAGCTCTTTTCTGAAATTTCTGAGACCAGATGTTTTTCCCATCATTGATGTAAGAGCCTATCGAGCGATATATGGTAAGAAAATATATTATCAAAGTTATAGTTATGATACGTACATTGATTACGTTAAAAAGGTGTATGAAATAAGAGATCATTTCAAGATGCCTCTATCTGAAGTAGACCAGCAGCTTTATTGTTTTGATAAGGAATACAACGGGAAAATATAAGCTGGCATTTTGAAAGAAGAGGAAAGGAGACCTTATGGATCATACCCCTCAGATCCACAGAAGCACGCAAGACGAAGCCGAATATGTCAGAAGGAAATTGATTGAATTTAATTCAGATAAGGTACATTCATCAAGTTAAACACGTTCAGCTTCCAAGCCCCCGACTTTTATAAAAAATATGGTTATGAGGTCATGGCAGTCATCGAGAACGCGCCTACAGGAAGCAGACACTATTATTTCAAGAAGGATCTCATAAGCCCCGAGAGGTGAAAATAGCATGAACCCTCAAGTTTATATGGATGCGTTTGTTGAACTTTTAAAAGAAGAGCTTTCAGATAACCTAGTCGGTGTGTATCTGCACGGTTCGCTCGCGATGAATTGTTTTAACCCCGAAAGCAGCGACATGGATTTTATCGTCATGATCAAAAATGAATTGAAAAGAGAGCAGTCCCGCAGAATAGCGCGGCTGGTCTTAGCTCTGCATGATGAAATGCCATATAAAAAGGGCATCGAATTCAGCATGGTTTTACAAAAATACGTTAAACCGTTTCGATATCCGACTCCGTTTGAATTCCATTACAGTGATTTTCACCGGGAGAGATATCGGGCGGATGAAGGCTATGTATGCGGCGGGTTTGAAGATGAAGATTTGGCTTCGCAGTTCATGGTTGCATACCATCGGGGCACAACCTTGTATGGCATCCCCCTGCCTGAAATTTGCGACCCCATAGATCCCTTATACTACATAGCCTCCATTTATTATGACGTGAAGGATTCAGCCCAAGACATCCTCCATAATCCGGTATATGTGGTGCTCAATCTGTGCAGAGTCTTGTACTACCTGAAAGAAGAAGTCGTTTCCTCCAAAAAAGAAGGCGGGGAGTGGGGGTTAAAGGCTCTGCCTGAGGAATTCAAAGATATGATTCGTAGATGCTTGGATAAGTACACGGGTGCCGCGAATGAACTTGAATTAGGTCATGAACAGCTTTTATATTTTGCTGAAGTCATGATGGAGGAGATAAACCGGTTGATTGCAGTACGTTCCCATCATTTAAAAATGAATAATACATAGTATGTATAAAAAGTAGAGGGGCTGGTTCTTCATGAAGATCGCACTCATTTTGTTCAACGGTGTCACGTTTCTGGATTTTGTCGGATTCTATGATGTCATTTACCGCTTGAACCTGTTTGATGCAACGAAAGGAACCACGTGGGATATTTGCGGCCTGAGCGAAGAAGTGACAGATGAACTTGGAATGAAGGTTAAGGTGAATGTGATTGAGCCCGATTTATCGGATTATGATCTGGTTTTTATCCCAGGGGGAATGGGAACCAGAAAACTGAAGGAGAATGAAGCGTTCATCAACTGGATCCGAACGGCGGAATCCGTGGAATATAAGGTGTCTGTCTGCACGGGTTCATTGATATGGGGAGCTGCCGGAGCATTGAAGGATAAGAAGGCTACCACCCATCCGAATGCATATGATTTGTTGGAACCGTACTGTTCGGAGGTCATCCAAACCCGTATTGTGAAGGACGGCAAAATCATAACGGCAGGCGGCGTAGCGACATCGATAGACTTAGGCCTATTTATGATTGAGTTGTTTGCGGGAGCAGAAGCGAAGAATATTGTGAAAAAGCAGCTCGATTACCCATATACCGCTGTGGGAATTGTGGAAGTGTAAGCGGCATAGAAGATTCGTTGTATTATTTTTCCATGCGTGTTAAGGTGAAGCTAAAACCAACTATTACAGTTGGGATTGATTCCCGGAGGGATGATTGTGGTTAGAATAGCGAAGAATCTTACCGAATTAATCGGAAACACGCCATTATTAGAATTAAGCAATGTTGCAAGAAAGCACGGGTTGACTGCCACAATCATGGCCAAACTGGAATACTTTAATCCGGCCGGCAGCGTAAAGGATAGAATCGGATTTGCTATGATCAAAGACGCCGAAGAGAGAGGGATTATCGATAGGAATTCGATTATTATTGAGCCGACAAGCGGGAATACGGGTGTCGGACTCGCCTTTGCAGCAGCGGCATTAGGATATAAACTCATCATCACGCTTCCTGAAAGCTTTAGTGCAGAACGCAGAAAACTGTTGATCGCTTTGGGAGCCGAGCTTGTGCTTACTCCTGCACAGGAAGGGATGGCTGGGGCCATCAAGAGAGCGGAAGAAATTGCGGCATCCATCCCCAACTCATATATACCGCAACAATTTAATAATCCAGCCAACCCACAAATACATAAGCTAACCACCGCAGAAGAAATTTGGAGAGATACAGAAGGGAAAGTGGACATTTTTATTGCCGGGGTCGGTACGGGCGGTACCATATCCGGAGTCGGCGAAGCCCTCAAACAGAAAAAGCCGACGGTGCAGATTGTGGCAGTGGAGCCATTTCATTCTCCTGTCCTTTCTGGTGGCAGCAAAGGTATTCATCAAATTCAAGGGATCGGCGCCGGCTTTGTTCCCGATAACTTTAATAGATCCGTCGTTGATGAAATCTTGCAGATCCGAAATGAGGAGGCCATAGAAACCTCCCGTTCTCTGGCTAAATCCGAAGGGTTGTTAGTGGGTATCTCATCCGGAGCTGCAGTGTATGCTGCACTGCAGCTCGCGAAGAGGGAGGAAAATACACACAAAAATATCGTTGTGCTCCTTCCGGACACAGGGGAGAGATACCTTTCGACGGGACTGTATCCGGAGGAATAGCTTTAGCTTGAACGAACGGAAGCTGCTCTGCTGGGCAGCATCTTCTACATGCTCACATAAGTCACTGAATAGAGTTCCAACTTTAGAGGAATACCGAACTGTTTGTGTCGCAGTCGGATGGGAAGAGTGGCACCGGAGAAATCGTTTGTGGGCTTGTTTGCCTCTCAAGGGAAAGAGCAGTTTTACACTCAATACGGTTTCCAGCAGCATGATGGTATGACAGGGATGTTCGGGGTAGTTCATGAGGGTAAAATCAAATGATTGATGATGCGAGGGGGAAGTGAACATGATACAATCCATCGTCCATATTGCGCTTGTTGTAAAAGACTATGATGAGGCCATCGATTTTTATACAAAGAAGCTCCATTTTACTTTAATAGAGGATACCTATCAGCCGGAGCAAGATAAGCGGTGGGTGGTCGTTTCTCCCCCAGGATCGATGGGCACGACCATACTGCTGGCAAGAGCATCCAAACCTGAGCAAGAAGCATTCATAGGTAATCAATCCGGAGGGAGAGTCTTCTTATTTCTAAACACGGATGATTTCTGGAGAGATTATCACGATATGATCTCCAAAGGGATCGAATTTGTGAGACAACCCCAAGAGCAGCCCTATGGGATCGTCGCCGTATTCAAGGATCTTTATGGGAACCTGTGGGATCTATTGCAATTGAACGAAGACCATCCTATTGCCAAGCGAATGAAATAAAGTATGTATCCAATGGAGGTGAAGCTGCATGAACTCTTTTAAAGCCGTCCTATTCGACTTGGACAACACCATCCTGGACCGTACCCGCACGTTTGGTCAGTTTACCAACGCCTTTTTAAACCAATATTTCGGCCATGTTGAAACGACGCAGGAGATTTTCGACCGAATTATTGATCTGGATCAAGACGGCTATAAGGATAAGCATGAGCTCTTCTCCGAGCTATTGGATGAATTGCCGTGGAAGGTACGGCCGGAGCACGTGGAACTCATGGATTTCTATGCTGAGCAGTATGTAAAGAATGCCGTGCTGATGGATGGCGCGATGAAGGTAGTAACCCATTTAAGAAAGACTTATACAACGGGGCTCATCACCAACGGGAAAACCCACATCCAATACGGCAAAATAGATCAGCTGGGCATCCGGGAGAACTTTGATCTCATCCTCGTGTCCGAAGAGGCGGGAATCAAAAAGCCGGATTCGAGAATTTTCGAAATGGCCTTGAACAAGCTGCATATCCTGCCGGAAGAATGCCTCTTTATTGGAGATCATCCCGTGAACGATGTCGAGGGTGCAGTGAAGGCCGGGATACCCGCCATTTGGATGAAGGTCAACCAGCCTTGGACGGACCATATTTCAGCCAAGCCTTTGCATGCCATCCAGCATTTAAGCGAGCTGTTAGAGCTCCTTTAATATCCCGAGATATTCCATATTTTTCAATGAGCCCCCAACGTTTATTTGATACAATACTCCTGCTGGAATTGAACGAGCTTCACAATACATACCGTACATCCAGACACGACACGCAAAGGAGTTCTCGATTTGAAAAAGCTGCTTGTGACTTCAATGGCTTGCCTTATGTTGTCCGCTTCCTGGTTGTCGCCCGTGCTTGCCGGATTCTCGGATGTCGATGGTAACCGCAAATATGTATGGGCCAAGCCTTCCATTGACGAGATGAACGAACGTGGTATTTTAACGGGGTTTAGCGATGGCACTTTTAAGCCTGACCAGCCTGTGACCAAAGCTGAGTTTACGGTCATGGTCTATCGTCTGTTCCCGCTGCTTCGAAATCCGGAGACGGCTGTCATCGCTGGTGTGCCGGAGAATCATTGGGCTAGCAAGGAATTCGCCGAGCTGTACAGTACGACATGGCCGATTTATGCAGCGGACGTGCAAAACTTCGACGACGAAAGTTACGCCTACAAGCCGGAAAAGCCGATGACACGCTGGGAGGTTCTCATGACATTGCATGCCTTGTTCAGTGATATCGAAGGTCCCGACATCTCGTCGATGAAGGTTGCAGATGCCATAAAGGCTCTGAACAAGGTGAGGGATGTTCCCAAGCCTCAGTTTAGCTCTTACAAAGATTTTGAGAAGAACGATAAAGCACAGTCGTTGATGACGCCTAAATTGATATTGGTCAAGGAGGGCAGCGCGCTGGATTGGGCGGGGGAATTGAATTACGTAAAAGCCCAAGCGCTGTACCGCTTTATGAAGCTGGGGATTATCACGCCGGACGCCCAGGGTCATTTCTACCCCGATCGCAAGGTCACGCGTGCAGAGATGGTCACAATACTGAACCGTATGTTGGCGGCGGCGGGCGAGGACTATGCTTATGTGAAGCCTGACGAATCGGAGTCCATGTCGGGTTCTTATCTGACTCCAGGCAGTGCAAGCGGCTTCGGTACTAACCTGTTTTACGTGGAGCCGGAAACGAATATCATTCTGAGTGAATCCCCTTCCTGGTCCCTGAACCCCGGGCAGCGCTTGTCGAAGGTAGCCGTCCGGGTCCAGTCGCGGCAAGTACTGGACGTGTTCGTGACGATCCAGGATCAGACGACCCGATATGCCTACGAGCAGTTTGAGAACGGCGGGGAGGTCATCCTTGACGTTGCCGGTCTGAAGAGCTTTCATGTACGGGGTACCGCCCGGTATCCGGATCAGCTTCGGGAGGAAGGCGACAACGAAGTGATGATCTATGTATCGGACCCGGAGATGAAGGATTTTGAGGAAGATTAAAGGACAAGAGAGCGGCCGGCTGGCTGCTCTCTTTTTCGATCATGCGCTCTAAGTCTGGTTTAACTGTGGCCAGCTTCCAAGCGGGTGTTCTTGTGTTCCTGATAGGCTTTGAAATAGAATCCCAAATGCACCAGATTGACGAGCGACCATGCGGCAAGCCAGATGATGACCGATGGCAAGGTGGTCCAGATGCCATACCAGGGCAGTACGCGTCCTCCGCCGACAAACGTCACCAATGGGGAGAGAGACAAGAGAATCAGGAGCGGTACCAGTCTTCCGGCCGTGATCCAGACCAGCTTGAAGGCGGTCACAGGCTTATTTCTGCGGCGGATGCGGTAACATGCATACACTCCCCATGCAAGCGTGGCGATGATCAGGATCATCATGATCGTTTCCATGTTCCTGCCGTTCAGGAAGGAGCTTTCGGGCTTCTCGCCCTTCATAATGCCTGCGATTCCATCGATAAATGCTGCGTAATTGACAAACGCATGGATTCCGGAATCAAACATTACGGCGATCCCGAGCTGCTGGTCCAGATAAATTCGTTCTTCCGATTTGTATGTCCAGAATATGCCGCTGTGCGAGATCGTTGGTCCTGCGGCCTCATCCTTTCCTGCAAGCCAGCCCATGCCGTACGGACCGGTGGCTCCGGCCGAATGGTACTGCTCCATCAGCGAGGGCGTGAGAAGATCTCCTTGGTATTGGGCACGCATCCACCGGGCCATATCTTCTGCGGTTGAAACGATGCCCGCGGGACCTTCAACAAACCATTGCGGCTCCGGGATGCTTATGGGTTTTCCCAGCATCAAATAATGTCCCCGTGGAATCGCCTCGTTCGCATTCAACTGCTGCGTCGAGCTGACACTAAAGGTATGGTTCATTCCCAGCGGCTTAAAAACATGTTGGTTCAGGTAATCCGAAAATCGTTCTCCGCTGACGTTCTCCACGAGATTCGCGAGCAGCACATAATTGGGATTATGGTAGCTGTAGGATGTGCCGGGATCATGGGCAAGCGTGACTTCGCTTAATATCTGGTTTACGCCCTGCAGCGATTGGAATTGCGGCGTCCTCGTCATATCGGGATTCACTTTGTCATTCAAACCGCTGGTCTGATTCAACAATTGGCGGACTGTAAGGCCACGGACACGCGGGTCACGGGGCGATAGGTCGGGAAAATAGGAAGCATACGCCGTATCCAGATCAATTCGACCTTTTTCCACCAGCTGCAACACGGCCAGAGCGGTAAACGATTTGCTTAACGAAGCAATGGGGAAAGGTGTACTCCCTGTGATGTTCTGGTCATCTCCAAAAGTACCGTAGCCTTGCGCCAGGAAGACCTCATCGTTATTGGCGATCGCCAGGGAGGCCCCCTCGATGTGATTGGCTTTCATGTTCCGGAGCATGTATTCTTCGATGTCACGCTGGACTTCAGCGCGGTTTTGGACCTCCATGGCGGATACGGGCTTCCCCCAAGCGGCGCACAGCAGCAGCAAGCAGCCGATGACGATATACATTCTTTTATGCAGTATTGGCATGTATAGCACTCCTTTGTTTGTTCGAGATAAGGATATGCTATCGCATGATTTTCAACTTTTTTTCAACACGGTCCCCCAAAACTTGCCGTTACGCTTCCGCCGCCCTCGGGACGGTTATCGATTCGCAGGCTTCCATCGTGCTTCTCGCATAGCACTTTGCAAACGTAAAGGCCCAGCCCGCGATGCTCATTCGCATCCCACACCTCACCCCGGTAAAATGGCAGTGCAGCTTTGTGAAGGGCCTCGTCCGAAAAGCCTTCCCCGTCATCCGTGACGGTCATATGCATACATCCGTTATGGATGTCATAACGGACATGCACCTGATTCGCTGCATAGCGTGCAGCGTTGGCCGTCAAATTGTCAAAAACCTGCATGATAATATGTACATCGGCGTTCATATTAGAGTTGTTCTCATTAGATTTAGCCTCGATGATGTCAGAGACATAGTGCTTGCCGGACTGCCTTGCGATTTGTTCCCCGCTGTCGTTCAGCAGAGATATCAGCGTATGGACCTCGATCGGCTGGCGCTGCACCGGAACGTCCTCCAGCCTCTGAATCGAGTTCATCGCATCCGTATAGTCTTCGAGTCGAATGATGTGAACGTTCATGGTCTGGATCAGGTCCAGCACCTTTTCATCGGACAGTTTCTTCTCTGGCAAATAGGTGGTGAGAAACTCGGCGTATCCCTTGAGCACCGACAGCGGCGTTCTCAGGTCATGGGCAAAAATCGCGTTCAGCTGTTTGCGCTCCTCGACCGACTGCCAAAGGGTCTTGATATTTTTCTCCAATTGCGCTCGCATGTGCTCAAATACGCGAACCAGTTCGCCCATCTCGTCCTGGCTATCGTAGGCGATGCGAAATCCCAGATCGTTTGCGGAGATCTTATGGGATGCCTGTTTTAATATGTCAAGCGGACGCTTGAGCTTCCAGCGGTAAAAAAGAACGGCCATCGTGATGATGCCGGCAGCCACGGTGAGCAGCACGGCCGCGACAAGAGAGGGCAGTACCCAATCCATATCGCCATAACGTGTCTGCAGGCTCTCTGCCCATGCAAATTCCAAGGTGATGACAGCCAGTACGGCGAGGAGCGTCAGGGAGCAGAGCAGGATAAAGGATTGCCGCAAGGTCAATCGTTTCAGCTGCAGCAGTTTCATGAGTTTTTCCATTTGTATCCGACTCCCCATACGGTCTCGATCCGGTTATCGCAGCCATGCTCTTTCATCTTGGAACGGATTCGCCTGATATGCTCGGGAATGACGCTGCTGCTGCCTTCATCGTCCAGGCCCCAGATGTTATCGTACATGCGTTCCTTTTCGAACACCATGCCGGGATGCGTGGACAACAATTCGATAATATCGAACTCTTTTTTGGCCAGAGGAATGTGCGCATCCTTGTAGTAGAGCTCCCTCGCCGTATAATCAATGACCAGATCGTCGCTGAATTTGACAGTGGCTTTCGTCTGGCTCCGCTGCTCCCTGCGCAAATGCGCTTCAACCCTGGCACCCAGCTCGCGGATGCTGAAAGGTTTGAGAATATAGTCGTCGCCCCCGGCCCGGAAACCCGCGACTTTATCAGCATCTTCGATGCGGGCGGTTAAGAATAGGATCGGACAGGAGACGTAGCTCCGGATTTTCTCGCATAATTCAAGGCCGTTTTGCTCAGGCATGTTGATATCCAGCAATACGATGTCGGGCTTGTGTTCGATTCTCCGCAGCGCTTCTTGGCCATCCTTAGCCGTCATCACGGCATATCCGTTCATTTCAAAGTAATCGGTCAGCAGCTTCCGCAGATCGGCTTCATCATCCACGATCAATATTTTGGGCATATGTGCTTGCCTCCTTGTTCCCACTTGGTTGAATCCAGCATAGCAAAAATGGTTCGGCATACCAACCGGATATGATAGAATTAAAAATAAGAAAATATAGAAGAATCAAGTATATTATTACAATATTATACGGATCCTTGCTCTGCGGACGAATTATAGATTAAAGATAAGGTGGATGTGTAATGGCGGATTTTACGATGGAAGAAAGCTTGAGGATCAATAAGGAAAGCTGGGATGGGGCGGCAGAAAGATTCTTTGGAAGGACGGCATTGCCAGAGTATGGACCTCATGCGCCGTCAGAAGAGAAGCTTAATCTTTTCGGGGAGCTATCCGGCCAAAAAGCTTTGGAAATCGGCTGCGGGAGCGGGCACTCTTTGTTGTACATGCTGGACCGTGGCATTGAAGAATGTTGGGGAATCGATCTTTCCGAAGTGCAAATTGAAACGGCCCGTCGAGTATGCGGGTTGGATGATAGAGTGAAGCTCCTGGAATCGCCGATGGAAGAGAACCCGGGAATACCGCATGATTATTTTGATGTTGTCTATTCCATTTATGCTCTGGGATGGACCATGAACCTGAAACGCACGCTGACTCATATTCATTCCTATTTAAAACCTGGGGGATCGTTTATTTTTAGCTGGGAGCATCCCATACATAACCGGGTCATCAATGAAGACCAGATTCTCAAGTTCCATATGCCTTACACCGAGGAGATACCGGCTCTTCATGAGGCATGGAAGCCTCGTCCCGCTATTTTTCACCATCGCAAGATCAGTACATATATTAACGCTTTGATCGAAACGGGATTTATCATCGAAAAAGTTATGGAAGAGGTAGAGCTCGATGACACGCAGAACGAGAACTCCTGGTATTCTGTAGCCAAAGCAAGCTATTTTCCGGCTACAATGATTATAAAGTGCAGGAAAGCATAGACCGAGGTGTATTCATGGGCACGACATTTGCCAATTTACAGGTTAGGAACGGTTCGGTTTGGTTAGGTTAAACATCGCCCTTGATGTACTCGGGTGATAGATTACCTGAATATGACACGGCGGTCTGCCTCGTGATAAACGAGGCAGACCGCCGTTTTTCCTGTCTGAAGGTTAAAGATCTTCGAGCCTATATGTTTTCTAAATTATCTGCGGCGCCGTTTTCTACCAATCGGCTTTCTTCTTATACGTTTGGAACGGTTCTCATGCTTCCTGGGCAGCACTGATTTACTCGGCTCTATATACGGCTCCAAATGGGGTATATGATTCGGGTAAAATAATTGCTCAGCGTCCTCTTTGGATTCCGCTGCTATTCTTTGCTCTGTTACAAAGTCCGGCTCCTCGAACTTCGTCGATTGGCCTATGAGAAGCAGCTCCTGTATCGAGATTGGTTTTTTGACGACAAGCAAATGGAACATGATTTGGTAGGCGACGTTTAGCTGCGATTGTCTCAATAACGATAATTCAATAGGATCATAGCCCGTGTGATACGCAGGAAAGTAGAAGAACTCCATGCGAAGCACTCTGAAATCCATCGCAGCTTGTTCTTTTTCCAACAAAGGCCATACATCCTGCCGTGACAGCATAAATTCATCCTCGTCAATGATCGTATCAGGGGAGGAAGTCCAGTAACGGGGGGAATGCTCATTAAATAACTGCTTATATTCCGGGTGGACCATATGAGAAGCGACATGCGCGTAAGGCGCCACAATACAGACCATGGCTTTATGACGGCATACCCGGTACAACTCCTGCATAACGGATTGAAGATGATCTGTGTATTCAAGACTTCGGGATGCCATGACAAAATCAACGGTATCCTCTTCAAAAGGAAGCTTGTCATTAAAGTCCATCACCAGATCCGTGTCCGGGTATGCTATTCGATCGATGCCTAAGCAGTCCCGGAATTTATGGTTTCCTGAGCCGAGATCAATCCTCATCCCCATCCCTTCTTTTCCTTGTACTTGTACCTACTTTTAATTAAGTTATTCCGCAAAGAGACAAGATGACTATGTGCTTACCCTCCTGTATTAACCTATCTTCTTGTTCGGCCTCGTTATTAGTTATGTTTAGTTATGTACAGGCAAATTCCGATAAGGATTGACATACCTTATATAAGTTTGCACGATTTAGTACGTAAAGGAGGCACGGAATGCCATTAAATTTGAGGTTTGTGGAAAATCAGCCGGGGGCGATTACTTTTACGGGAAATACGCTGGGACTCAGCCGGTCTAATACCCTTGGTGCACCTGGTACGGAAGGGTCAATCGGTGCGTTTACGACAACAGATACGTCGCTGCAATTCGGAAGCTATCCACCGGGTACGACCAATGATTTCAACCTGAACAGCTCCAGCGCTGTGCTGCGTATGCCTCCAGGCAGCTTCGTGCTTTATGCAGAGTTGGTTTGGAGCGCTACGTATACCAACCCGTCGGGGGATGTCAGTAATTTCATTGATAAATCGGTTTCGTTTACAACGCCCCAAGGAAGTGTGTTTGAAGTTGGCCCTGATCCGGCCACAGCCACGAACAATTTGACGATTAATACAGGTGTCAATGGGTATGTGCGATCTGCAGATGTGACTTCGATCGTTCAGGCGGCCGGTGCAGGGACCTATACCACCGGCGGAGTCGCCGGACTTATCTCGTTTCCGGATTCAACTGCTAACTATTGCGGATGGACGCTGTGCGTTGCTTACCAAAATTTTTCATTCCCTTTTCGCAATCTATCCATTTTTGTTGGCGGTGTTGCGGTTAGCAGCAACAGTACAGTGACAACGACAGTCAGCGGATTCGGAACGCCGGTTTCGGGACCCGTCTCAGGCCGGCTGGCTGTGTCCGGACAGGAAGGAGATGCTGAAGGGACGGGAGACCAGATGTTATTCGGTCCCTTTCCCGGCATTCTCACCATATTAAGCGGTCCTAACAACTTCGCTGACAATTTCTTTGCCTCTCAAATTAATGATGATAATGGTGATTTGGATACATCCGGGACCTTCGGTACAAGAAACCAGATTAATGGCGTTCCCGGGACGAATGTGGTTGGCGGCAGACAGGGATGGGACATTACCAACGTCGATGTTTCTCCAACGCTGGTTAACAATCAGACAGAGGCAACCGTCGAATTCAGAACTTCGGCCGATGTTTATATTGTCTCAGCTTTCGGCCTGCAAATCGATCTCAATGCTCCCTTGATTGATATCTTCAAAGAAGTGGATACACCTACGGCAGTCATCGGTCAAATTTTGACCTATACCATATTCCTGAGGAATTTCGGGACGGCTGAAGCTGATTTTGCCTTCCTTGTAGACAACATCCCTGAGGGAACGGTATTTGTAGATGACAGTGTTTTTCTGGATGGGTTTCATTTGCCAGGGGCCAATCCGGCCGAAGGAATTCCACTCGAAAGGCTCTTGCTCGGTCAGGAACGTGTTCTTACCTTTCAAGTTAAGGTCGCTTTCCGTCCACCGGGCGATGCGATTATTAATGAGGCTGCAGTTAAGTTTGAATATCAAATCGTCGCGGGCGGCCCCTTTGAGAGTGGCACCATCATTTCCAACCCGGTGATTACGCCTTTCCTGAATGCGGAGATCGCCCTTAACAAAACTGCGTTCCCGGTCAGTGTTTTTCCCGGGGAAGTCGTTCATTATACTTTCACCGTATTTAACATCGGCGAAGCCCCCCTGAATAATATCATTATCGATGACCCGACCCTGGGTCTCCATCAGTTCGTTTCTCGGCTGGAGCCTGGAGAGGTGATTGAGTTTTTCGTGGATTTCATCGTGCCGTTAGAAACTCCGGCGGGGACCGTTATTCAAAATATCGTGACCGCCGCTTCTGATGAGGCAGGCCCGGTCTTCGCGGAAGCGGATGTGAGTGTGCAGGCGGAATTCAACATTCAAATCACGAAAACGCCGGATCAATTCTCCGTCACTCCGGGTCAGACCGTGAACTATACCATCGTCGTGACGAATACCTCCAATGCCCCGCTCACCAATGTTGTCGTGGCCGATTCGTTAACCGACTTCACGAGAATTGTGCCATTTATGGCGGTAGGTGAATCACAAACCTTTGTAGTTCCGTTTACCGTACCTGCCGAGGCTCCGGGCGGGAGCGTCATCACCAATGTGTCGACTGCAAGCCCGGCGGAGAGAGGCGCGGTGTCGGCCACCTCGGCCATTATTGTGGGAACCGTTACGGCTCTGTTTGTTTTCAAAACGGTCGACCAACCGACAGCAGCGCCTGGGCAGACCGTGCGTTATACGATTTCCATTACGAATGGGGGAAATGCCCCACTCACGAATGTGCATGTCACCGATCCTTTGCTCGGTGTAGATCAGATTATGGAAAGCCTGAGCCCGGGTGAGACTTTGCAGATCGACGCTCCTTTTGTGATTCCACCAACCGCTAGGGAAGGAGATATCATTCGCAATACCGTGACAGCGGTGTCGGATCAGGTTGGCCCGGAGACGGCCAATGCGGATGTGATTGTGACCGGGGCTTCAGCGATTTCGCTGACAAAAGCCGTTAATCCGGCGGAAGCGGCACCGGGCAGCACCGTAACATATACGTTTGTGGTGACCAACACCGGCAATACGCCGCTTACCGATGTGCTGCTTACGGATCCGGTGCTGGGGATCAGCCGGGAGCTGGCGGGGACGTTAGGAGTGGGTGAATCCGAAACAATCACGATTCCGTTCGTCATTCCGCCGGATACGGGCATTAATTTTGTAAATACAGCCACTGTCATCGGCCATTTCGGTCCCGTTGAAGTTACAGCTGAGGCCAGTGCCACGGTGCTGGTGCTCCTGCCTTCGTTCACGTTAACGAAGACGGTGTCACCAGCCGAAGCCATTCCCGGGGAAGAAGTGGTGTTTACCTTCACGTTGACCAATACAGGGAATGTTCCCTTGACCAGCATCGCGCTGTCGGATCCGCTGCTGGCTTTCACCAGCACCATTCCAACGCTGGCGCCGGGTGCCTCAATTAGCGACTCCATTCCGTTTGTGATCCCTGCGGATACAGCTGAAGGCACGGTGTTCACTAACGTGCTGACGGCAGCGCCGCTGGAAACCGCAGCTCAGAGTGCTTCAGCTTCCGTTACAACCTTAGGCACACCTGCCATCACGCTGACCAAAACCTCCAGTGTGGCCAGTGCCATGCCAGGCGAAACAGTGACCTATACGATCACCGTAACCAATACGGGAAATACGGATTTAATTAGTGTTGGAGTCGGGGATCAGCTGCTCGGGTTGAGTGCAGTCATTCCTGTACTTGCACCTGGACAGTCTGAAACGTTTACTCCGACTTTCGTCATTCCTCCCGGCACTCCGGATGGAACGATCATTACGAATATCAGTACAGCGACGTCGGATCAGACCGAATCGATTGAAGCGATTGCCAGGGTGATTGTCAATGCGCCGGCCTTTACGATGAGTGTGACGAAGACCGCGAATCCCACTACCGCCGCTCCGGGGCAGACGGTGCAGTATACAATTATAGTCACGAATACCAGCGTCGGCTCCTTGACCAATGTGACGCTGATTGACAATTTCCTTAGCCTTATTGAGACGCTTGGGACACTGGCCCCAGGCGAAAGCCGGACGCTGAGCGCTAACTTCACCGTACCTGTAGGAACGTTAGCAGGAACGTCCATCGTCAACACAGTCATCGCCGATTCTGACGAGACCGATCCGGTTCAGGCTTCTGCCGTGGTGACCGTGGCGGCGGCTCCGGGCTTACAGCTGAATAAGGCGATTGAGCCGCCGGAGGCTAAACCGGGGCAAACCGTTCAGGTCATTCTGACATTGCAGAACACGGGAAACACGGACCTGACCAACATCGTTCTGAGCGATCCGCAGCTTAATTTTGAGTCACTGGTTCCGTTGCTTCCTGCCGGCACGCTTCAAACCGTCATCTATCCGTTTATCGTGCCTGAAGTTCCGGCAGGTACAGTCATCAGGGATACGGCAACGGCGACTTCGGATCAAACCGGTGAAACGACGGCTTCGGATACTTTAACTGTGCTTCCGGCCTTTAGTGCCTCGGTAACGAAGACGGCAGACCGCGAGGCGGCCCTTCCGGGAGAGAAGGTAAATTTCACGATCACCTTCGAGAACTTATCGAATGCGCCGCTGACGAATCTGGTATTCACAGATGAACTGCTCGGGATCGAGACGATCTTCAACGAAGTGCCTGCGGGCTTCACCACGGTCATAACTCAGGCTTTCACGGTGCCGCGGAATACGCTTGGCGGAACAAGGCTATTGAATACAGCCATTTTTGAATCTCTGGAGATCGGAGAACTCGAAGCCAATGCTGCGGTGACAATACTAGGAGTGCCGAAGTTAGATCTGAAAAAGACGGTCCGACCGTCGACTGCCTTGCCAGGGCAACGGGTCACCTTCCTTTTGAGCATTACCAATACGGGGAACGTCCCGCTGCGAAATATCCAGTTAGCGGACCCGCTGCTTAGGATACAAGGTCTGATGATCTCACAAAATCCGGGGGAAACCACTGCGCTCGTCGTTCCGTTCATCGTACCGCCGAACTCGGTCCAAGGAGAGAGCATCGTCAATACGTTCCGGGTTACCGGTCCAGGCATTAATCAATCGGCCTCAGCAACGCTTCGATTGATTGCGCCGCCATTAACCATCGTGAAGGAGACCAGCACTACCCTGGCCTTCTTACAGGATGAATTCCACTTCACACTGCTAGTCACCAATCACGGCAGCGTTCCTGTGTTGGATACCGTACTCACCGATCTACTGCAGGAGGGCCTCCAGTTTGTGCCCGGCAGTGTTACGATTGACGGTAAGCCGGTGGCGTCTGCGAATCCGGAGACGGGTATCTCGCTTGGAAGATTGGCTCCAAGCCAGACGGTGAATGTAGTATTCGCAGTTAAGGCTGTGATCGTACCGCCAAAGAGGAAGGTTAACAATCTCGCGAATGCATCTTTCCGACCGGCGGGTACGAACCAAAGCTTCCAGGTCAGCTCTAATGTGGTCGTGGTTCAAATTCTTGAGCATGAGGAATAGTGTAGAGATGTAAATCCAAAGATCCTTAATCCGCGGCTTTCCGTAGGATTAAGGATCTTGATCGTTCCAGTTAAACGCGAGACGCATGAAACGATGGTGGGCTATACTTTTACAAAGTGAGATGAAGGATTACATTCATAGAAGCCTGTCTTCGATTCGTCACTTGGCGAGGCTACCGCCCCTGGCTTTGTGCATGTATAATATTGGAAGAGAATAAATCAACATGGGACCCGGTCTAGATAATAGCAATCTATGGCAGGGTCCTTTTGCATATGGAGAGGATATAATTGCTGCGTATATTGAAAGGACCTTATTTGCAGTGGCCCACGCTGAACTCCATGACCATCATGTGGGAGACGTCGGAGCCTGCATCATCCAAAGTCGAGGTATTGGTGGCGGAGCGCATCCATAGCGGTTATCAAGGCAATTACAAGAAGCCGGAACACGTAATCGCCATTTTTGAGAACGAAGGGAGGGGCACGATCCATCAGGTTACCGTACGAAATTTGGAGCCTGGGACCCTTTATTTTTATCGTGTTTACTCGCAAAGCGGGCTTGATACCGCCGAATCCGGACCGCATCCGATGAAATCAGCGGTAGAAAACGGGGTGCCTTTCTCTTTTACGGTAACGAGCGAGACGGGAGGATTCAGCGGATTCGATACGTCAGGCGGCCAGATTAACGTTAATATTTTCACTCAAATGCAGCGGTACCGTCCGGATGTTGCATTATTTATTGGGGATATCGTGAATGACGGAACAAAAGCCGAGGATTGGGATACATACTTTTTTGGCCCCGGGCAGTCTCTTCTTGCAAACACGCCATCCTACAGCTGTCTCGGGAATCATGAAGACAACGCTACTTGGTATTACGACTATTTTGCTTTTGATCCGCCGAAAAATTACTATGCCTTCGATTACGGCGATGTTCATTTCACGTGTCTGGACAGCACGGAGCTGATTCCCAAAGAGAGTTATCCGCATAGCGCCAATTCGATTGGCCCCGGAAAAGCACAGATCGATTTTTTGATTCGCGATTTAGCTTCGTCTACCGCCCGGTGGAAAATCGTTTATTTTCATTATCCGCCCTACGTATCCGGTGGTTATCAGGTCGAGGACCTAAGGAAGCTGAACCCGATCTTCGAGCAGTATGGAGTCGACGTGGTGTTCAATTCGCACACGATCGTATACGAACGAAGCCATCCGCTTCGGGAAGGCAAGGTCGACTATAGCGACGGTATCGTCTACATCGTGGCAGGTGGAGCAGGGGCGATGCCCGAATGGCTGCTTCCCAAAAGAGAATGGCATACCGCGCAGTCTGTTGCCGTACCGCATTTCGTACAGGTCGTGGTCGCACCGGACCAATTGAAAATCAACAGCATTGATCAAGAGGGAAGGCTGTTTGATTCGCTGCTGATCCGGAAGGGAATGGATGGCAAGAAGGTATTCTATTAGATTTTCAGAATAGAAAGGTCGTGTGGCAATGTACGGCGTCGTTGTGCATTTTGATGAAGCAACCGAGCTTTACATCAATAAGCTGTGGCTTGAACTGAGCGAGAGGAATATCTCCAGGTATGCCGAGCAGGTTCCGGGCAGAAGACCGCATATGACGATTGCTTCTTACAGCGACCTCGCCTTGGACGAATTTACAGATCAGTTTGATGAATTATATCGTTCAGGCAGTCGGTTACAGTTGAATTTCAGTACGCTGGGATCGTTTATACGCTCCGGGGCGCTGCTGTTAACGCCGAATGTTAGCGCGGAGCTGGTTCATTTTCATCAACAGCATCACGAGCATTTTATTCAATATGCCCCCAAAAGCGATCCTTTGTATGCTCCTGGCAACTGGATTCCTCATTGTACGATTGCCAACCGTTTGAGCCTTGATAAGCTGCTGGAGGCTTTCAATTACTGCACCAGCCGGATGGATAGCCTGCAGGCGGAGGTGACGGAAGTAGCACTGATTCGCACCGAATATAGCGGCAAAATATGCATTGGGGCTCCCTCGGTTCATTCCATCACTATAAAATAGCTGCATTTCAAGAACACCCGGCATAAATCAAACCGAAAGGAATATTGCTATGATCATGGATCCGCGTGACAATTGGTGTGTATGCTTGTCCGGCGAGATAGACCTGAACTTTATGATCTACACGGCGACGGCTTATGGCCTCTTCGCTGAAAAAGACAGCAAATGGCCGCCGGAGAAGCTGTTCGAGCAGCCGGCTTTTTATCTGGAAAAGCTCCATGCTCAGTGGACCTCTTGGTGGAACCTCATGCTAAAGGAAAGAGCTCAGGGGGCAAAGATTAGGACGGCTGCGAATGCTGTTTCTCCTCCTTTCGATAAATTGGATTCACCGGAACTCAGGGAAGCGCTAACGCAAGCCTGGCCCTCGTTTATTCGGTGGTGGTACATGCCGGCTGGAGGACAGAACGCGATGTATTATTGGGAGGGCGTTCCTAATATCGATAGCTACATCTATGAATTAAAAAAGGAGCTGGGGAGGGAGTACCTTTCGTTCCGTTTAAACATGGATCTGGTGTATGGCGGCATTCCGGAACCGATCGAGGTTGGCGAAGACTACATGGTCGTACCCGTCCATACGAATTACATAATGAACAAGGATTGGTGGAAGCAGATATTGGCAGCTAGAATAAGAGAGTAGAATAGAGCTTCAACCAGGCACTGCGTGGTCGTGCCGAAAGATAACGCCGCTGTTCGGATGCTTAATCGGTATACGGATAACTATGCGGAGGACCAGCGCTATTTTAATGAGGCATTGTATCAATGCCTTCAGCGGTAAGCAGGCTATCTTTTATAAGAAGAGGTGATGTTAGTGACCTTGTTATTAAAGGAAGCACGGCCAGAAGGAAACCGTTTCATAGAACTGATCGAGAGTACAGGGTGGTTGGGAATGACGGACGTAGGTCCCCTTAAATTGGAAGAGGCTCTGAACGACAGCTGGTACGTTGTGACGGCCTATGAGCAGGACTTGCTGGTTGGCATGGGCCGCATTATATCCGATGGTGTTTTGCAGGCCGTGATATGCGATCTGATCGTGCTGCCGGATCATCAGGGAAAAGGCGTGGGAAGCGCCATATTGAAACAGCTGCTGTCTAAATGCCGTGAGCATGGAATCGTCATGGTGCAGTTGTTTGCAGCCGCGGGCAAGAGCGGTTTTTACGAAAAATTCGGTTTCGAAGAGCGGCCGGGCGAGGCGCCGGGAATGAGATGGGTGAATAGGACAATGGCATGATGATTCATCGTGAACGCGTGGGGGCTTAAATTCCCCATAAATATAAGGAGGCGAATACCATGGGGATGATAGGGAAATTGCTGCGTATATCTGAAGCTGAGCTGCAGCAGTTGCAGGCGAATGAAGAGGACATAAGCGATTTTATTTATAGTGAGGATAGCGAGGAGAAGGAACTGGATATCGATAAAGCGTGGCACGGAATCCACTATGTCTTGAACAAAAGTGCCTGGGAAGGGGAGCTCCCGCTGTTTAACACCATTATGGGCGGGACCCCGATCGGTGAGGATATGGGCTATGGACCGGTTCGGTTTTTAACGGGCGCAGAAGTCAAAGAAGTAGCAGCTGCTTTGGCAGATCTAAGTGAGGAGGAGCTTCAGCGGCGATTCGACCCGGAGGAAATGAACGATCTGGACATTTATCCGTCTTTGGATTGGAGTCAAGCTGAAGAGCCGGAGTACATTTATTCATACTTAAAGGAAGTTAGGAACTATTATCTTGAAGCGGCAGGCAGCGGGCAAGCAATGCTGTTGTATACGATCTAGCAACCGTATCGCGAACACCCGGATGAGCAAGGAGGACTTACAACATGAACAGGATTCAGGGGATGCCAACCGAAACGGCGGATCATAAACGAATTATCATCTTAAGCTTGCAGCCGGAGCCTTATGAGATGATTTTGCAGGGAATCAAGAAGCATGAGTTTCGCAGGAAATTCCCGGTCGTACCGGTTAATGCTTTTATATATGTGAGCTCGCCCGTCAAAGCCATTCAGGGCTATATCGAATTCGGAGAGCCAATCGTGGACGAGGTGGAACGACTTGGTCTGATTGCTGAGGAGGAAGGCTCGGGCACGGTTTCAGGTATTTCTTCATATATGAAAGGGTTGAAAAAGGGATTCGCCATTCCCATCCGCTCCATTCGGGAAATCGAGCCGCTGCCGCTGGAGGAGCTCAAGCAGAAGTATTTGTTTGCAGCACCGCAGTCGTACATTACGGCAGATTCGAAGCCGGAGCTGAAGAAAGAATTGCTTCGCAGATTACGTAACAGTTAAAGGAGCTAGCTATGCGATGAAAACCATTCGTTTAGGCATGATTGGAAGCGGGCATGTGAGCAGCCGTTATTTTGAACAGGCGGCACAGCTGGAAGGCGTTCGCTTTGTGGCTACCTGTTCCAGAAATTTGGACAACGCGGAGACCAAAGCGGCCGCATATGGAATCCCAAGCTGGTACGATGATTATCGCCAGATGATGGACACCGAGGAGCTGGATGCGGTCGTCGTCACGACTCCACATTCCGTGCATGCGGAGCCGGTAATGGAAGCACTGAAACGGGGATTAAGCGTGCTGAATGAAAAGCCGATGGCAACGACATTCGAGGACTGTCTACGGATGGTTACTTTAGCAGAGGAGCAAAACTCCATCTTTATGTGCCTCCCGTTTGATCTTCATCCCGCTTACTTGGCTGCCTCCGAATTCATCGATGAACGATATCTTGGAAAAATAACCGGTGCGGAAGCCCAGCTATCCCTCCCTGGACCGTGGCGCGACAATTGGTACTACGATAAGTCCATATCCCACGGAGGAGCTGTTCTGGATTGCCTCGTGTATCCTGTCAGTCGCCTGATCGGCTTGCTTGGGCCTGCTGTCAGCGTTGTAGCTGAGGTGAATAATCTCATTCCGAACCGGATCGTCGGTGGCGGCAAAAAAGTAAGCAGCGATGTGGACGACAATGCAACGCTTATTTTGCAGTTTGCCGGAGGGCAGCATGCAGTGATCCGTTCCTTATGGGGGCAGGCGTTTAAGCAGAACAATACGATCATTTATGGACGAAAAGGTACCCTTGCTCTAGGTGATAGCGGTTATCCATTAGTTATTCAGTCGCTGCTAGAGGTGGCTCCAGGTTCGGAGCAAGTGAATTGGCGGGGATTGGATCACTGCTACGTTCCGCACGGAAGCATGGATGCTCACAGGGCTGAAAGTGTGATCGAGCATTTTGCTCACTGCTTGAGAACGGGCCAGCAGCCTTTGCAATCAGCCAGGCAGCAGCTGCATGTCCATGAAATCATGTTCGGAGCTTATCGTTCAGCAGAAACCGGGAAGCGTTATACACTATCGACAACCTTTACGCCGTGGTCGAGGCTGGACCGGGACCTTTTTGATACTCGCAGTGAGTATATCTAGAAGAACTCTAAAGGAGGAACCGCAATGCTGGATATGGACAGAATCTATCTCATTACCGATATACCGGGCTATACGCCCCAGGTCGGACGTCTGCTGTCGATGATGAATTATGCAAGATATACGACGCTGGAGGCCGCTCAAGGCTTAACGGCGGAGCAGCTGGATTTTCGGATGGACGAAGAGAGCAATTCGATCGGCATGCTGCTGATGCATTTTGCTGCCGTGGAGAATGCCTATAGCGTTGAAACCTTTGAGGGACGGGAACTGACCGAACAGGAAATAGAGGAATGGCGGCCCGCCCTGATGCTGGGTGATGAAGGACGCGAGCATATTCGAGGGCATGATCTGGATTACTATTTGAATGTCTTGGACGAAGTCAGAAACCGAACCCTCGATCTATTCAAAACGGTGAATGATGAATGGCTGCATGCCGAGGAGCCGTTCTGGTATAACAAGTCGGCCAATCGTTACTTCATGTGGTTCCACGTGTTTGAGGATGAGATCAATCACCGGGGCCAGATCCGGATGATCCGAAAAAGGTTAGCGAGCCTGTAGGTGCTGAACCAGCGCCTTGCGGTAAGTACGAAGTACTGGGACATTTGTACAAAGAGAGGAGTATAAAGTGAGCCAAAATCATCTGCTCCAGCTGCTCGCCTGCCTGTTGTGCTCTCCACTGGTCTTCGTTGCTATGTATCTGGATTACTACTACCAATACGCTTTTTTCTATTTTATCGTAATTTTATTTCCGCTTCTCTTGGTCAGGAAGCACAGGTACCTGGGGCTGCTTGTTTTACTTAACTCTGTTGTATCAAGTTTCCTCGTTCATTGGTATTTACCTGCGGAAACCGCGCCCTTTTTCATGCCGTTCGATCAGTATAAGGAAGTGCTTGTCACGCTGGCAGCCCTTTTCTTCGGAGCCATTCAGGCTTCGCTGCTGCTGGGTATAAACAGGCTTAAGAGGTGGTTTGGCAGCGGATCATCGCCGTCTAAGAAACAATAGAGGAGGAACTGCAATGGAAACCAACCCGAACCTGGAATTTTATGACGGACTCGCACCCGCATACCATTTGCTGTACGCCGACTGGGATCAGGCGGTTCAAGAGCAGGGCGAGTTTTTTGATCGCTTCATTCGTTCCCGGCTTTCGCATGAAAAGGGGGCGGCCATCAGGCTGTTGGACGCTTCCTGCGGAATCGGAACGCAGGCGCTCGGCCTGGCACAGCGTCACTTCACCGTCACCGCGACAGATCTCAGCCCTCAGGCGGTGGAGCGGGCGCGGCGCGAAGCCGCTGAGCTTGGCGTAAGCATCCAATTCGGCATCGCCGATTTCCGGACGCTTGATACGGATATCGCCGGGCGGTTTGAGGTCATCCTATCGGCGGATAACGCGATCCCTCATTTGCTAACGGACGAAGATGTTCGCGAGGCTTGCCGCAGTTCTTCGTCAAGCTGGAAGAAGACGGTTTACTGCTCTTATCCATCAGAGACTACGATCACGAAATTCAGCATAAGCAGCGGGCGACGAAACCCAGGGTAATGGATAAAGGTAAGCGGATCGTGTTCCAGGTGTGGGATTGGAGCGAGGAGGGGAACCGCTATGTCACGAATCAATACATGATGCAGGAAGAGGACGGCCAGTGGTTGACCCAAGTGAACAAGACCGTTTATAGAGCCTTGCTCAGATCCGAGCTGAGCGAAGCCCTGGAAGCTGCCGGCTTTCGGGATATCCAGTGGCACATGCCTTTGGAGTCGGGGTACTATCAGCCGATCGTGACGGCGAGGAAACACCGTTCGGCCGGCGGGTAATCAATGCTTTTCCTACCTGACAAAGTGTCAAAACTAGCCAACCAAAGATCATTGCGTTTAAGGCACGGCTCCATATAATTGTTGTAACACCATAACCCGCATCCGATGCGGGTATTTTCATTTGGAGAGCGCGATGGGAAAGGGGATGTTCCATTGGGGAGAAAGATCACTCCGTTATTTTACCGCTACCTGCTGTCGTATGTCGTGCTGCTGCTGATACCGATCCTTCTCATCGGTCTTCTCAATGTTCAACGGTTTATCGGAATCCTCCAGGAGGAAATTACGCAGGGACACCGGCACGTCCTCGAGCAGGCCAGAAGCACCTTCGAATCCAAAATCAACGAAATGAACAAAATCGCAATCGAAGTCTCATCCAAGCCTGAGCTGTCGCCGTACAAGCTCAACAAATCCATGTCCTACGCGCTGGATGCCAAGGATGCTCTCCGCTATACCGCTGCCAATCAGTTCATTCACAATGTCGTTTTATATTTGAAAGACAATCCGTACATGTATTCCGCCAATACGACTTACCCGGTTTCGGCTTTTGCCGAGACGATATACCAGTATCAAAATTGGACCTCCGATCAATTTCTGTTTGATATGCAGCATATCACCAAGCCGGTTTTGCGCCCGGCCGAGCCGGTGGCATCGAAGGAGCTGAATTCGGAACGGACGCTCACTTACATGGTTCCAATCCCATATAACAGTGCTTCCCCATACGGCGCGTTGATTTTCTTCGTGGAGGAGGATGCCGTGACGAAGCTGCTGGAGGGCACGCTCGAAGAAAGAAACGGGAATTCGCTCATCCTGGATCAGGACGGAAATATCGTGGCTGCCATGCATCACGACACCTACCTGGATAGCCCGGCGTTCGAAGAGGCGCTTCAAGGGGCGGCAAATGGCATGGCGCTGACAACACTGGAGCACCGTCCGTACGCAATCTCTACGCTCCAAGCCCCGAATGACGGCTGGACTTACGTAACCCTGCTTCCCGAAAATGATTTTCTGGATAAAACCAGCCTCGTCAAATCACAGTTTTTCGTGTCGGTGCTCGTGCTGCTGCTTATCGGAAGCGTGCTCATATTTTTGCTGATGCGGCTGAATTACAGGCCGATCGACCAACTGCTCGCATTCATCGGCAAGCAGTGGGGAGGCGGGGCTCGCAGCGTTCACGAGGCTCATGGCATCATCGGCCGATTGGCCGCGGATCATGAGCAGCTTCAGACCAAATTCCAGAGCAGCCGGTCCGCGGCCCGTAATCAATTGCTGCTGTTGCTGCTGCGCGGAAGGATTTTTGATGCGGACAGGTTTCTTCGGGACGGCCTTGAGGTTGGCGTGGCTTTTACGAAGCCCTTTTATTTTGTCGTGCTGATCGATTGGAGAACCCCGTTTCCTATGGACCTCATTACCGAGCAGGATACCCCGTGGCTGGAGGCGATGTTTCGCGATGCTTTTGAGAGCTATCACGTCGATACGATGGACGAAGGAAAAGGCACGTTCATATGCGCGATATCGGAAGAGGGGAAGGGAGAGCGGCACCGGCTTCTGCTGGACCTGCATGAGCGGCTGAACGATAGTTCGGGACATCAAGTAACCATGGGGGTGGGAGGCCTGTACGACGACATCAGCCAGGTGGGCAAATCCTACATCGAAGCTTCCACCGCTTTGGATTACAAGCTGATTAGAGGCCATAACACGCTGATCACCTACCGCGACATCAAGGCGGAGAATATTTCGTCCAACTGGTATCCGAAAGAGGAGATGGAGCTCCTTCTCCCGTACATGCAGCAGGGAGACGCTGCTAAGGTCGAACAGATCCTGGAGAATCTGCAGAGCTACATGCAGCAAAATCCGATTCCGCTTCATATCGCCCGCTGCATCTGTTACGACGTCGTGGGCTGTATGATCAAAACCCATTTCGGCTGGAGCTCTCCACACCCCGAGGAGCCTTATCCCGACGTGTTCAGCCTTGCCAAATTCGATACGATGCAGGATCTGATCTCATTGGTACGGCGCATCTGCACGTTTGTTCAGCAAACGAAGAAGCCCGCTCCCGAATTGCCCGGGGAATGGATTGCCCATATCGAAGAACACTACGCAGAGCATGAATTTTCAGTTCAGCGCATGGCGGAGCATTTTTCCGTATCGCGCTCCTACCTTAACGCAGCCTTCAAGAAACGGACGGGCCAGACGATCATGGATTTTCTGGATTACTATCGGCTGGAAAAAGCCAAGGAGCTGCTCGTTTACAGCGACCTGCCTCTGAAGGATGTGGTACAGCAGATCGGTTACTATGACGTATCCAGCTTTATCCGGAAGTTCAAGCTGCGATTCCGGGTGACTCCCGGTGAATACCGCAAGCTGCATGCTTCGGTAAATAAGTGAAACGACCAGCCGTCTATGCGAATCAGCTATGATGTTGATCATTGCGGTGAACGAAAAAGCCTTGAATGCGAAGGCTTTTTTGAGTTGAGGACATTTCGCCGATTGCCAGGAGCTTTCACATGTTTACCGGAAAAGGACCCGCTGGGTACAGTGGAATTGTTCCAAACAATATGCGGAAAGGGAGGTTATGGATTGAAGCTGGCTCAACAAGAAAAGCTGAGGGCGCCGCTCATACGCACATCAAAATGGAAGCGGATTCACCGGTCCTACGAGCTGTATCTGTTCCTGCTGCCGACGATTGCCTACTTTTTGATTTTCAATTACGGACCGATGTACGGGCTGCAGATCGCCTTCAAAAACTACATCGCGGTCAAAGGGATTTGGGAGAGCCCTTGGGTGGGGCTTGAGCATTTCGAGCGTTTTTTCAACTCTCCGCAATTTACGGTGATTTTGAAGAATACGCTGCTGCTAAGCTTGTACGAATTAGCGATTTCATTTCCCATCCCGATCATCATGGCGCTGCTGCTGAACCAGATCAACAACGTCCGCTTCAAAAAGTTTATCCAGACGGTGACGTATGCGCCGCATTTCATTTCGGCGGTCGTCATCGTAGGTATGCTCTTCGTGTTTCTGTCACCGCGGAACGGACTGATCAACGAGCTCATCGTCTTTTTCGGCGGCGAACCGACTTATTTCATGGCCCGCCCGGAATGGTTCAAGACGATCTTCGTTTTCTCGGGCTTATGGCAGAACGCCGGCTGGTCGATGATCATTTATCTGGCCGCGCTGACGAACGTCAGCCCCGACCTGCATGAGGCCGCGACGGTGGACGGCGCGAACAAGTATCAGCGGATCTGGCACATCGATTTGCCCTCCATTATGCCTACGGTCATGATCCTGCTCATTCTGAACATCGGGAATTTCATGAACGTCGGCTTCGAGAAGGTGTATCTGATGCAGAACGCGCTGAACCTCGATGCCTCCGAAGTCATTCAAACGTACGTGTACAAATCGGGCCTGCTGAGTGCCCAATACAGCTACAGCGCAGCCGTCGGGCTGTTTAACGCCGTCATTAACTTCGTTCTGCTGATCACGGTCAATGAGCTGGCCAAGCGCCTGAAGCAGAACAGTCTTTGGTAAAGGAGAGGGGGCATCATGAGCATACATACGCGCAAAAGCGGCTTCGACCGGTTATTCGATATCGCGAACTATACGTTCATGACAATCATCGTGCTGGCCGTCATCTATCCGCTGTACCTCGTCGTCATCTCATCGTTCAGCGATCCGGACAGCGTCAATACCGGGAGCGTCTGGCTGTTTCCGAAAGGCATCACCTTTGAGGGGTATCACCGGATTTTCATGGAGAAGGACATTTGGAACGGTTATAAGAACACCCTCATCTATACCACGCTCGGCACGCTGCTCAGCGTCCTGCTGACCCTGCCCGGCGCTTATGCCCTGTCCAGGTCCGATCTGATGGGACGCAATGCTTTCATGCTGCTGATCGTCTTCACGATGTTTTTCGGCGGCGGGCTGGTCCCGACTTATTTGCTCATCAAAAACCTGGGCATGACCAATACGATCTGGTCCCAAATCGTGCCCGGCGCCCTGTCTGCGTATAACATCATCATTACCCGCACCTTTTTCCAAACGAGCATTCCGAAGGAACTGCAGGAATCGGCTGAAATCGACGGTAGCTCGATCACGCGCTTTTTTCTCCGCATCGTGCTGCCTTTATCCACGCCGATCATCGCGGTGATGGTGCTGTTCAACGCTGTTGCGCACTGGAATTCGTATTTTCCGGGACTCATCTATCTGCGCGATGAGCATCTGTATCCGCTGCAGCTGGTGCTGCGCGAAATCCTGATCGTCAACGAGGCTCCGGCGGAATCCACGCTGGGCGCAACGGACGACGGCAGCTCGCTACGGGTCGCGGACATTATGAAATACGGGACGATTATCGTGTCGAGTCTGCCCGTGCTTGTGCTGTATCCATTTTTGCAGCGGTATTTCGTCAAAGGCATCATGATCGGCTCCATCAAAGGCTAGGGAAGTACCCAAACCATGGAAAATCGAAAGGGGTTCAAGGAATGATGAAAAAGATGATGCACATGAAACGAATCGTTCGTCCCGCGCTGGCGCTTGCGGTCAGCATGGGGGTAATTCTGGCTGGATGCAGCAAAGAATCGTCTTCCGGTGATGGGGATGCCGCCGAGCCGTCAAGCAACGTCAATCTGACAGGCTATCCTATCGTCAAAGACAAATTGACGCTGAAATTCGTGACCAGCAAGGCCAACCAGCAAAAAAAGAGCACCGATCAGCTGAAGGTCGTGCAGGACATGGAGGCGCTGACCAATATTCATATCGACTGGGATGCTTCCGAGCAGGGCTACGAGGAGAAGAAAAACCTGATGTTCGCGAGCGGCGACCTGCCGGACGCCTTCTTCGGCGGAAGCAGCCTGAGCGATTCGGACATTCTCAAATACGGCACGCAGGGACTATTAATTCCCCTTGAAGACTTGATTGACAAATATGCGCCGAACATCAAAAAGCTGCTGGAGGAAAACCCGGATATCAAGAAGGTGGTCACCGCGCCGGACGGGCATATTTACTCGATACCGAACGTCATTACCGAAGGGGCCAACGAGCTGGGAGAAGTGTACTTCATCAACAAAACCTGGCTGGACCAGCTCGGCTTGTCCGTTCCGGCCACGACGGCGGAATTCGAGCAGGTGCTAAAGGCATTCAAGGAGAAGGGGGACCTGAACGGCAACGGCAAAAAGGACGAAATTCCGTTCAGCTTCTCGAACGGGAATACGTTGAACGGCGTCTTCAGCCTTTACGGCGCCTTCGGGCTGCCGGATAACGGCTCGCATGTCATGGTTCAGGACGGCAAAGTTGCTTACACCGCGATCACGCCGGAGTTCAAGGAAGCGACCAAGTATTTGAATTCGCTCTATAAACAAGGACTGATCGATCCCGAGGCTTATACGCAGGACCGCAATCTGTATTTCTCTAAAGGCCACAGCGCCGGCGGACCGATCTTCGGGGCATTCACGGGATACAATGCGGAGAACGTCGTCGGATCGGAAAATGCGAAAAATTACGTGCCGATCGTACCGCTGAAAGGCCCGCAGGGCCAGCAGCTGGTCAACAAGTATGAGGAGTTGGCCGTATCGAAGTCGGGCTTCTCGATCACGTCGGCGAACAAGCATCTGGAGGAGTCGATGCGCTGGATTGATACGATCTATGAGGAGCGTCATTCCGTCGAATGGGAGTTCGGGCCCGTCGGCGTGAACTTCAAGGAAACGAGCGGCGATAAATACGAGTTCCTGCCGACGCCGGAGGGAATGAGCTATGACGATTTCCGCTGCTCCGAGAGCCCATGCTATGGCGGTTCTGTCGCGATCCTTGGGGATACGTACCAAAAGATCGAGCTTTCACCGAAAATTAAAACCCGGCTCGAGTACCTGGACATCTATAAGCCATTCATGAAAAAATTCACGCTTCCGGCGGGCATGTTCTTTACCGTGGAGGATTCCGACCGCCTGAGCGTGCTGAGCACGGATATCACGACCTTCGTGAAAAAGAAGCAGGCGCAGTGGGTCATCGACGGCAACATCGACGCGGAGTGGGACGGCTATCTGGCCCAGCTGAAGAAGAGCGGACTCGACGAGTTCCTGCAAATCTACCAGCAGACCTATGACCGGTTTCAGTCCGTGAAATAAATACGGAGAGGTATTTGGATGATCCGCTAAAAATAGGAGCCGCCCCCATGTCTGCAGAGACATGGGGCCGGCTTTTTTTAGGCTCGGCGGCTTTTTTAATCATTTTCAAGCTCACCGCTTCCTATATTATGTAATTATAGTAAACTATGAGTTAGGCATGCGCGACCGCGTAAACTTCAACGTTTTTATGACGTAAAGTTCGAAGGAGGTTATCAAGATGATTCGCATAGAGCAGGTACGGCGCGAGCAGGCGGGAGCGTTCTGGAAGCTGCGGCTGGAAGCTTTGAAATCACACCCGGAGGCTTTCGGCTCCTCCTATGAGGAGCAAGCGGGCACGCCGATGCACGAAGTGGAACTCAAGATTAACACCGAGCCGGGCAATTACATATTGGGCGCTTTCACCGGGAAGAACGAACTGGTGGGCATAGCCGGATTCCGTAGGGAACAGGCCATCAAAATGCGCCACAAAGGCATGATCTGGGGCGTGTACGTATCCCCGGGAAGCCGGGGGCAAGGTATCGCGGGCAAGCTGATGCGTGAAATACTGCTCCGGGGCGAAGAACTTGAAGGCCTGCGGCAGATTCAGCTGGCGGTCGTCACGACGAACCTTTCGGCGGCTGCGCTATATAAGAAATTGGGTTTTGTGACTTACGGGATTGAAAAGGATGCGCTAAGGGTGCAGGGGCAGACGTATGATGAAGAGCTGATGGCTTATTATTACGAACGTTATAGATTGAACTAAAGAGGTGAAGCATGTACACAGGAACAGAAACAGAGATCATTCAAACGGCCAAACGGCTCGCTGTGCGCATCATCCGGGAGGCCGGGCAAATAGCCAAAGGGAAGTTCGATGACATCGCAGACGTGCAAACCAAGGACGAATTCGGGGATGTCGTCACGGAAGTGGATCATCTCGCGGAGGCGGTCATGCTACAAGAGATCCAAGCCGCCTTTCCAAATCACCAGATCCATAGCGAGGAAGCGGGGGAACTGGGGGCGGCGAGTGATTGGCTCTGGCTTATTGATCCGCTTGACGGTACGAACAATTTTGCGATCGGTCTGCCGGTGTTCTCCGTATCCATCACGCTGATGTACCGCAAAGAGCCTGTGCTCGGCGTCGTGTACGAGCCGCTCACGGACCGGATGTTTGTTGCCTCAGCGGGCGAGGGCACGTTCTGCAACGATCAACCGGTACATGTCCGAAGCAGCCCCAATTTTCGGAGGGGGAATGTCGGCTGGATCCAGGGGCATAAGGTACAGAATGATCCGGCGGCGGTGCAGCTGCGGCATTTCATCGATCTGAAGTTTAAACGCATGATGCGGCTGTGGGCGCCGACCTTGCAGTGGTGCATGCTCGCCAAGGGCGATCTGGACGGCATTATTTTATATAATTCCGAAGGGGACGACCTGTATTCAGGCATTTTGATGGTCAAAGAGGCCGGAGGCGTCGTCATTGATTTTGACGGAAAACCGTTTGACGGGATGAGCGAGGAGCCTTATTTGCTCGCGTGCCATCCGGAGCACCAGGAAGAGCTGCTCGAGCTGGTAAGAGAGGGAATGCGCTCATAGGGTAGGTGCCGTACAATTCAGCGCATACAGTGCAAAAGTATGAAGCAGCAGGGAGAGAGTAGGCTATGCCGTTTACATTCGCCCATCCGTTCTACATCGCTCCGGTGAAATGCATCAAGCCGCGTTACTTAAGTCTTACCGGACTGATTCTGGGCAGCATGTCGCCGGATTTCGAATATTTTATCGCGCTGGAGCCGTACCAGCGGATCGGACACACGCCATGGGGCTTGCTGCTTACGGCCATTCCGCTCAGCATCGTGATTATGCTGCTGCTTCAGGTGATCATGAGACCCTTTGCGCTGCATCTGCCGTCCCGGTATGATCTCGACGCGAGGGCGTATGGCCTTTGGCGATCGTTTGACCACCGGCGGTTTGGCAGCTGGGTCGTATTTTTGCTGTCCGTCGTGATCGGCTTTTACAGCCACGTCGCGATCGATGCGTTCACGCACGCATCCGGTTATGCCGTCATGAGGCTGTCGGTGCTGCAGCACATTTATTTCGGTCTTCCCGTCTTTAAAATACTGCAGCATTCGCTGTCCGTTTTCGGTTTGGCGGCTGAGCTGCTGATCCTTTGGCGGGTTCTGGCTAAGGCATCCCTTTCGGATCCCAGCTTTCCGCGCGCAACCGCCCGGAGGAAGTGGATGTACTGGAGCAGTGTCCTCGCTACTTCGGCGGTAACAACGTTGCTCAAGCTGGTTCTGACCTCGAGCGCGAACAAGCTTGGCATTCTCGTTGTCGCGCCGATCTCCGGCATGCTGCTGGGCATCGCTGCGGCGGGCCTGATTTTTCGAAGGGGAAGTTGAAATCTGGACGTCTCGATGTTGGGACGGAAACTGGAAGAGATTTGGGATGAGATCGTAATTGATCTGATTTTTTAGAAGGAAACGACAAGGCCAGGGGGAGAACCCTTGGTCTATTTTTTGCGTTCATGAAAGCTGATTCGAGCTCGCCCGGCGGTCCCTGACATCTTTCGTTTGGCATGAAATCTTTCGATTTTCAGCAGATTGGTCATAATTGATGTCAGCAATGAAAGCCCTTACTTTCGAGCAAAAACGACACATTGTCCGCTTGTCAAAATGCATTGTCAATCGGGCGCCAAGCCTTGCTGCATAAGGAATCGATGATATCCCTGAAATGACATATTTACGGTGATTGAGGCGGTCATCTATCGTTAGGAATGTAAGCGCTAGCAAACCTTCCGCACCATGGAACGGGGAGGCTGGCCGGGCAAACCAAAGACAAACCTAACAACAGGAAGGGGTGATCCTATGCAGGAATCAAGAACAGCCGTCAAGGGCAGAGCGATGCTGAAGCCGGGCAGGGCGGACAAAGGGTTATGGAAAAGAATTTCGCAGAACTGGGAATTGTACATTTTCATCGCTCCGGCGTTTTTCTACTTTCTGATCTTTTCCTACGGGCCGATGTACGGCATTCAGATCGCATTCAAAAACTTCATTCCTACCAAAGGGATTACGGGAAGTCCGTGGGTCGGTTTTGATCATTTCGAACGTTTTTTCCACTCTTATTATTTTTGGGACTTGCTCTGGAACACGCTGAGCATCAGCTTGTACGAGCTGGCCATCGGATTCCCGATCCCGATCATTTTGGCGCTTGCCTTCAATGAGGTGAGGAACGGCTTTTTCAAAAAGCTGGCTCAGACGGTCACGTACGCGCCACACTTCATTTCGGTTGTCGTGATGGCAGGCATGATTATTTCGTTCCTGTCTCCATCCACAGGCTTCGTCATTCATATTATTGAAGCGCTGGGCTTCCAGTCACCGGAATTTCTGACAGACCCGAGATGGTTCAAAACGATGTACGTGTTATCTGGCGTGTGGCAGAGCGCGGGCTGGGGCACCATCATTTATCTGGCAGCGCTGTCAGGCGTAGACCCGGGACTCCATGAGGCGGCGATCATTGACGGAGCTTCGCGGTTTCAGCGCATCCGGCATATCAACATACCGACGCTGATTCCGACGATGACCATTCTGCTGATCCTGAACATGGGCAGCTTGCTCGGCGTAGGCTTCGAGAAGATTCTGCTGCTGCAAAATCCGCTGAACATGAGCTCATCCGACGTCATATCCACGTTCGTGTACCGATCCGGTCTCGTGGATGCCCAGTACAGCTTCTCGACGGCCATTGGCTTGTTCAATTCCGTCATCAACGCGGTGCTGCTGGTTGTCGTGAATCAGATCGTACGCCGGACGAGCGAGAACAGTTTGTGGTAGAGAGGAGGAGCACGAATGCTGTCAGGAGTCAAAGAAACGAAACGCGACAAAGTGTTTCTGATATGCAATTACATTTACGTCTTCATCGCTTTCCTTATTGTGTTCTATCCCCTGGTCTATATGATCAGCGCTTCGATCAGCAATCCGAAGTTCGTCGCTTCCGGCGAAATGTGGCTGCTGCCGAAGGGGATTACCTTTGACGGGTATAAGCGGGTGTTCGAGAACTCAAGCATTTGGGTCGGCTACGGGAATACCATTTTGTATACGGTGGTAGGTACGGTTATCAATCTGGTCGTGACGCTGCCGGCGGCCTATGCGCTGAGCCGCAAGGACTTCGTCGGACGGAACTTTTTCATGGGGATGTTCATGGTCACGATGTTCTTCAGCGGCGGGCTGGTGCCTTCTTACCTGCTCGTGAAGCAGCTTGGCATGATCAACACGATATGGGCCATCGTCATTCCTTCGGCGGCATCGATCTGGAACATTATCGTCTCCCGTACGTTTTTCCAAAGCTCGATTCCAAAAGAACTGCAGGAGGCGGCGCAAATCGACGGGTGCACCAATATGCGGCTGTTCATCAAAATTATCCTGCCGCTCTCGATGCCGATCATCGCGGTCATGGCCTTGTTCTACGGCGTAGGGAACTGGAACAGCTATTTCTCGGCGCTCATTTATTTGAACGATTCGTTCAAATACCCGCTGCAGCTGGTGCTGCGTCAAATTCTGGTCCTTCAGGAGATGTCCGCACAAGGAGGCGGCGCCATTGATGCATCCACCGCAGCCGCCATGAACAGCAAAGCGGAAATCGCCGCGCTCGTCAAATATGCGGTCATTATCGTCGCGACGCTTCCAGTGATTGTCATCTATCCGTTCCTGCAGCGTTATTTCGTTCAGGGTGTTATGATTGGTTCCGTAAAGGGCTGATCTTTGCCATAAACATCATAAAGGGGAGTTGTTCTACATGAAAAAATTACGCAAGGCATCAACCATTTTACTCTGTCTTACGCTGTCCGCGTCCCTGCTTGCGGCATGCGGCTCCTCAAAGGAGGATGCAGCAGTCTCCTCCTCTTCAGGCTCGTCTACGGCTGAAGGCGTGAAGAAGGACGGCTTTCCGATTGTGGACAAGCCGATTACGCTGCGGGTCATGTCGCAGGACGCCGGAGTGGCGGACTGGAACAAGATGCCGGTCCTTCAAGAAATGGAGAAGCTGACGGGCATCAAGCTCACGTACCAGCTCTCGCCGATCGACAGTTTCGAAACGAAGAAAAACCTGGTATTCGCAAGCGGCGATCTGCCGGATGTCTTCTATGCAGCGGATCTCAAACCGGCCGAGCAGGTCACTTATGGTTCGCAGGGCGTATTGATCCCGCTGGAAAAATACATTGACGCAGGCTACGCGCCGAACATCAAAAAAATATTCGACGAGCATCCGGATATCCGCAAATCGTTCACGACGCCGGATGGACATATGTATGCTCTTCCCAATATCGACCTATCCGCCGTATGGTACCGCAGTCCGATGTGGTATAACGGCAAATTCCTGAAAGCGCTGAACATCAAGGAGCTGCCGAAAACGACGGATGAGCTGTATACCTACTTGAAGCGGGTGAAGGAAGAGGATCCGAACGGCAACGGCAAACAGGATGAGATTCCGTTGACATCGGTGAAGCTGGACGACCTGCGTATGTATTTCCTGGGCTTCTTCGGCATTTACGATGAAGAGGTCTACGCCGATAAGGCCGGCAAAGTCCATTATTCGCCGCAGGAGGAAGGCTATAAATCCTACCTGACGTTCATGAACCGCCTATGGAAGGACAACCTGCTGGACCATGAGACGTTCTCCCAAACGCCGGAGCAGAAGAAGGCGAAAGGGCAGAACAACCAAATCGCCGTCTTCAATGATTATTATCCTTACTTTACGCTGGGAGGCGAGCCGAGCGGGGATCATCCGCTGATGACTCCAGTCAAGAGCGAGATTCCGGAATCACCGGTATACGGCAAGCATCCGGGCATTTCGGCGAACGGAACCTTTGCGATCACGAGCAAGAACCCGGCGCCGGAAGCGACGATGCGCTGGATCGACTATCTGTACGGATATGACGGCGCCACACTCTTCGCCCAAGGACCGGAGAATCTGCTGTGGAAATACACAAACAAAGACGCGCATGAAAAGGAATGGCTGCCGGTTCCGGGAGGCAAAGACCGTGAAGAATACCGCGGCACGGTGACGCCGAATTACGGCATCCTGACGCCGGGCATGAACTCGGGCGAGCTGATGAAAGGCCTGAAGAGCGACTTCGACACCTGGATTGATAAGGAAAACGCAGAGAAGCTTGTGCCGATTGGAAAGGCGCCATTCCCTAACGTTTATTTGACGAACGAGGAACAAAGCGAAGCCACGGCGCTGCTGTCCGACCTGAAAACATACGTGAAGCAGATGGAAGGCAAATTCATCACGGGCCAGGAGCCGATGTCGAATTGGGACAAGTATGCGGACCAGCTCAAGAAAATGGGCAGCGACCGCATCGTCGAGCTGTACCAAGGCGCATATGACCGCTGGAATACGGAGAAATAACCTGCTTGAGCAGGGCAGACGCGTTTAGATCACATGGTTGCTGCGAATAAAAAAATGAAGCCAACATGTCCCGGCCGGAGGGCCGGATGTTGGCTTTCCATGTTTATTCATCATCAATGTCTTCCGCGGAGCCGCCGCCCTCCGCGAACATTTTGCGGTATTGGCCGGGCGTGCATCCGGTTTCCTTCTTGAATTTGCGGATGAAGTTGGGCGTGTCCACGTAACCGACCCTCAGGATAATGTCCTTGAGCGGGTCGTGGGTGGTTTTCAATTGATGCATCACTTCGCCCATTCGCTTTTGCCAAATATATTGAATGAAGTTCTGGCCCATTTTTTCTTTGAACGAGCGGCTGACATGGGATGGCGAGATGCCGAATTCAAAGGCAACCGACTCTAGGCTCAGGCTGTTATCGGTATAATGCGCGTCGATATAAGCAACGACTCGGTCGATGACCGACTGCTCTTCCTGCTGATGGTCCTGCTCGACCTGGCTGCAGATCCGGGAAGCGAGATCCAGCAGGCTGCGCTCCAGCTCGTCGAGCGTGCTGCCGTACATCATGTTCGGCGCAATCTGCTGCATCAGGCCATGGTTGCCAAGCTCGGATGCGGCCTTAAGGATCGTATTGAGCAGATCAAAGCAGATGCAACGGGTCAGCAGGGCGGACAGCTCGGAGGATTGCAGGCTTTGGATTGCCGAATGGATCATCTGTGCGGCGACGTCATAGCTGCCCTGCTTCAAGCTTTGCGAAAGCTTCAGCAGGGTGGCGGCCGGAATCCAGAATGCCGAATCGGCTGTGGTTGACAGCTTCTCGAAATAGTTGATGGTTCCGTGTTCACCGGAGACGCGCAGCTCAATCGCCGAGCAGGCTTCGATGTAAGATTGATTCAGCTGGTCCGGGCTTGTATAACAGGTGCCGACACCGATCACGGAAGCGACATCAAAGGTTTCCAGCATGGTGGTTCTGACGGCCTCCGCAATTTGCCGCATATGCGAAAATGCATCCGTCCGGCTGCCGGGGCTGAAGCTGATGATCAGGCCCAGCTGGTCCAGCTGGGACAGCTCGACGCCATAGCCGTGGGCGTCCAGCTCCGGAAACTCGATCTGGGCGAGCATGGCGATGATATCCTGCCGTTCCTGCAGGTCGCTATGTTCACCGGTGTCCCAGCCGATAACCATGACGAAGTGATGGGAACGGTCGAATTGAAGATCGAAGGCTGCCTGCAGCTCCGGCGTAAGGCTTTGGGTGCTCCCGTATTTGAGCATCATGGACAAAAAATGGTTGCGGGCAAAAGGTTCCTGCAGGTCGATTCGCGAACTGTATTCCTGAAGGGTGGACCGGATACGGTCAAGCTCGTTGCCTGAAGGCTTCATCCCATGGTCCTGCTGCTTCGCATCCGACTTGGAGGACGCAAATTCGACAAGCATGGAGATCGGTTGATACTGCATCCGCGCCAATACGAGCGCGATGGCGGCCCCGACGAGCACGACGATGATGAACAGCATGATAATCAGACTGCGTACATGCAGAACGCTGCTGAAGAACTGGGCGGTCGGCATGACCGTTACGTAAGTCCAGCCGTTATTTTCCGATTTCACGGAAACGATGGAATGCGCATTCCCGCTGAGGCTCCGGTCGTGAATGCCGGGTGCCAGGTTATTGAAGAGCGACTTCGCCTCGTCATTCGTTAACGCCTCGCCCTGCCGGTTGTCGACCAGAATATGGCCTTCGTTATCCAGGATGTATGTCATGCCTTGATAATTGCCGAGCACCGAGTCGATCAGGCTAGTTAGCTCCGCTTCCTTGATGAGCACCATGACCGTGCCGTGAGGCGTCGGACTGTTCGGCGTAATCGGAATCAGGTAGGCCAGCATCGATTCCTGCATTCCGGAAGGGCTGCTGACCGTATCGGACGGGCGCATCATGGGATAGCGGACAGCGTTTAAATCTTGTATCAGGGCGTCCTTCTTCCAGCTTTGAAAGCGGACATTGTCCGTGAACACATCGATATTGTTCAATCCTTTGCTGGAGTAAATCTTATCGTCCTTATGAAAATACAGGTAAATTTCGCCGATGATGGAGCTGGTGGACTTGTACTGATCCAGCGCCTGGATGGCTTCCCCGCTGTAGATCGGGTCATGCACGCGGTATGGCGTCAGCCTTTTGTCGTAGGAAATGCGGGATGCGATTTCGCTAAGCTCCTTCATCCGGCCGTCAATCGTTACCTTGGTCTGCGTCAGCTGGGCGAGGCGGGACTGCTCGATTTCCGATTTGAGATTGGTGACGGCGCTTTCATAAATAAAGATCGTCATCAGCACGAGAGGGATCAGCAGAATGAACAAATAGGACCAGATATATTTTAAGAAGAGCTTCGATTTAAAGTAGTTAAGTCTCAAGTGACTCTGCCCCCTATTCGATTTTTCATTGATTTCATGATAACAACAAAACAGCCGTTTGGACATAGACAGCAAGAAGGAGTTTGTCGAAACGCGCGCGTACACGAGCTTAAAAGAAACCGAGGAGGCAAAAGTCCATTGGATTGGATCGTTTGCATCCGGCAAGTAGAATTGACAGAAACGTTGAGACATGGAGGGATCACATGAGCGAGAATAAGCTCCTTGAGAATGAAGAAGATGTAGTGGAACAAGGGGTCCATCATTACAGCAGCGAGGAAAACTGGGTCAAGCCGGAAGATCCGCTGCTCTTGGAACGTCTGGAGTGGTTCAAGGATCAAAAGCTGGGCCTGATGATGCACTGGGGACCGTATTCGCAGCTGGGCCTCGTCGAATCTTGGGCACTCAGCGACATCGACGAAGAGTGGTCCCGCAACGAAATCGATTGGGATATCGATGCAGAAGAGCTCAAGCGGCAGTATTTTGACCTGAACAAGACCTTCAATCCGCTCCGCTTTCAGCCGGAGCTGTGGGCAGATCTCGCTGCGGACAATGGTTTCAGGTACCTGAATTTCACGACCAAGCACCATGACGGCTTCTGCATGTGGGATACCCGTACAACCGACTACCGGATCACGGGTCCGGACTGTCCGTTCCACACGCATAAATATGCAGACATCACGAAGCAACTGTTCAACGCCTTCCGCGCGAAGGGGCTTGGCATTTCCGCCTACTTCTCCAAAGCGGACTGGCATACGCCGTATTATTGGGCGCCGGGTATGAAGCCTGGTACGACGACATCGCGGGGTCCGACCTATGATCCCAAGGAATATCCGTGGCTGTGGGAGCAATTCGTGCAGTTTACGCATGAGCAGATCATGGAGCTGATGACGAATTACGGGCGGATTGACGTACTGTGGCTGGATGCGGGCTGGGTGAACGATTACCGGGACCAGAACATCCGGCTGGGGGAAGCGGTCGAGAAGGCACGCAAGGTTCAGCCCTGGCTCCTTTCGGCGGACCGCACGGTGGGCGGACCTTACGAGAACCTGATTACGCCCGAACAGACGCTGCCGGAGCGGGCGCTGCATGTGCCTTGGGAGAGCTGCATCACGATGGGATCGGCGTTCTCGTTCCGCTATGAGGACAACTATAAATCGGTGCGCCAGCTGATTCATCTGCTCGTGGAGATTGTGGCCAAGGGCGGCAATCTGGCGCTGAACGTCGGCCCTCAGCCGGACGGCAGAATATCCCGGACCGCGATTTCCCGCATCAAGGGCATGGGGGCATGGCTGAAGGTGCATGGAGAGGCCATTTACGGGACCCGGATTTGCGAGCCCTGCTCGGCCGGTCAGGTTCATTTTACCCGCAAAGACGATACGGTCTATGCGTTCCGTTTGTATGATAACGAGCAGGAGGCAGTGCAGAAGGAGATTCATCTTCCGCTGCAGGAAGCGGTCAAGCGGATCGATCTGATCGGAGGTCAGGAAGGCTTGGAATACCGCGTTACGGAGAACGGTATCATCGTCGTTCTGCCGGATGGGGAGCTTCATCCATCCGAAGCACCGATCGCGCATGTCTTCCGGCTATTGTGCAGCTAAAATCTAGGCTCGAATTATTCTTGAAATTATTTTGATAAAAGGCAAATGTAGCGAAGGGGACGGAATTGTTCTGAAGAAGCGTCAGCGTTCGCCTGAAAGCTTTCCAAAGGAAAGCCTGCTTCGGAAGATAGTGCTTTGTCTCGGAGACAACAGCGATCGGAAGAACGATCCGTAACCGCAGCGGCCACCATTGCACATGGTAAAGAACTTATCAACAGAAACAGGAAGAAAGGTGCGTGAGAGTCTATGCAAAAATGGTTCGAGGAAGCGAAGCTCGGCATTTTCATCCATTACGGCATTTATGCGGTTGATGGAGTAGCGGAATCCTGGTCCTTTTACAACGGTAAAATTTCGTATGAACAATACATGAAGCAGCTGGACGGCTTCACGGCGTCCAAGTATGACGCGGACTACTGGGCGGAGCTGATCGAGAAATCCGGTGCGAGGTACGCCGTGCTGACAACCAAGCATCACGACGGTGTGGCGCTATGGGACACGAAGTACAGCGATTTGAACGTCGTGAAGAAAACGCCGGCCAAGCGGGATTTGGTCAAGGAATATGCCGAAGCGATCACGAAAAGGGGAATTCGCCTCGGCATGTACTATTCGCTGATCGACTGGTCGCATCCGGATTACCCTAGCGTGTATGAGGGCGGCCGGGTGCCGGAGGATGTAAGCCGGGCTAACCCTTATTCGAGTCCCATGGACGGTGTCCAGGATGAGGAGAAATGGCAGAGGTTCCTGCAGTTCAACAATGATCAGCTGAAGGAAATTTTGACGGACTACGGTCAAGTGGATCTGCTCTGGTTCGATGGGGATTGGGAGCGCAGCGCCGAGCAGTGGAATCTGCCGGAATTCAAGCATTATTTACAATCCTTTAATCCGGACCTGATCATCAACTCCCGGCTTCAAGGATATGGAGATTACAAAACGCCGGAACAGGGCATCCCGATCACGCGGCCGGAAGGACCGTGGGAGTTCTGTACCACCATCAACACATCCTGGGGTTATGTGCCGACGGACCATCAGTATAAAACGCTAAACCAGATCATCCGCATGTTCTGCGATTGCATCTCCATGGGAGGCAATATGCTGCTTGACATCGGACCTCGGGAGGACGGAACGATCGATCCGCGGCAGGAGGCTATTCTCCTCGGACTCGGCGAATGGATCCGAACGCATGAAGAAGCGGTGTATGAGACCGGAGAAGGGATTATGACCCGTTATTACCTGGGAGGCAGCACGGTATCCAAAGACCGGAAAACGCTGTATCTGTTTGTATACGATGACCCGAAGGAGAACGTGTGCCTCAAAGGATTATGCAATCCGATTCGGAAAATCACGGTGCTCCATTCAGGCAAGGAGCTGACGCATGAAATTCACGGCGGCGTCCCTTGGTTCAACATTCCGGGCACGACCTGGATTCATATGACCGCCGCGGATACGCATGAGCATGTAACGGTGCTGAAGCTGGAATTCGACGAGGAGCTGGACATGTACGGCGGCTCGGGCGCGGTCGTCACGCATAATTAAGTGGAACTTCCATCCATACATAAAGATTGGGAAACCATGTGTCTGCTTCCCAAGTCCTGGATGGACAATTGCAGCTTCCGCTGGCATGATGGAGTAGTCAGCACCAACCGTTTAGCGATGAAAGACGCAAAGGGGATGGAACCATGGAACAATTCCGATTGCCTAAAATGAAGATGAGCGGCATAGAGCTGGTTCAACTTATTCCCAAGCCCTTGTATCAGCATGAAAGATAGGATTGTGTCAGGCAAGGCTTCATAGGATAGAACGTTAGGAATAACCCCAAAATTCAAGGATGTCCGGAGGGAGCAGCATGAACCGAAGCGGAGTACCTGAACCAAATATCGAATATGCACCGAAAGCTTATATATGCAAGCGCGCGGCGGAGCCGCTCCAGTTGGATGGACGGCTTGATAAGCCGTTCTGGCAGGCGGCGGACTGGACCGAGGATTTCGTCGATATCGAGGGCGATCTGAAGCCGAAGCCCGCCAAGCAGACCCGCGTCAAAATGATGTGGGATGACGAATATTTTTACTTCGGGGCGGAGCTCATGGAAGACCAAATTTGGGCAACGCTGACGGAGCGGGACTCGGTCATTTTTTACGATAATGATTTTGAAATTTTCATCGATCCGGATGGAGACACCCACCAGTATTATGAGTTCGAGATCAACGCGCTGAATACGGTATGGGATTTGCTGCTCGTGAAGCCTTACCGGGATGGCGGACCGCCCGTCAACGGCTGGGATATCAGCGGACTGAAGACTGCGGTACATATCGACGGCGAGCTGAATCGTCCGGATGCCCAGAACCGGATGTGGAGCGTCGAGGTGGCGATGCCGTGGAGGAGCCTGAGGGAGTGTGCGCCTGAAAGCCGTCCTCCGGCGGTCGGCGAATTTTGGCGCGTCAATTTCTCGCGCGTCGAATGGCGGACGGAAGTGCAGGATGGGCAGTACCGGAAGGTCGTGAACCCGGATACCGGCAAGCCTTATCCGGAAGACAACTGGGTGTGGTCGCCGATGGGCATCGTCAACATGCATTATCCGGAGCTGTGGGGATATGTGACGTTCGCGGACCGGGAAGGACCGCACGGATTCGAACTGCCGCGGGACGAACGCATCAAGTGGGAGCTGCGGAAGCTGTATTACCGCCAGCGCAATTACTTTGAAGCCGAAGGGACATTCGCGAAGGACGCGAAGCTCCTGATGGGTACGGATTCATGGAGCATCGAGCCGGTAATCGAAACGACGCGGAGCATGTTCCAGATGACGGCTCCTTCATCCGACGGAGCGGCCATATTTTGTATTCGAGAAGACGGAAAGCTTTGGAAGGAGTGAGTGGACATGACGATGCAGACCTCCGTATTTTCGTTGGATTCCCAAACGATGGAGCAGATCGAACGCAAGTTTCACGAGAAGCAGCAGCTGGCCAAGGCCAAAGCGCATGACCTTTTTGATGTTTTTCAGGAAAAGCTGACGGACGAAGAAGTGTGGGCCCTTAAATATTTGTTCGCCTATATGCCGGTGAATGACCTGGCCGATTACGACGGGGCGTTGTTTCTGAGCCACGTGCGCCGGACGCTGGAGACACGCCAAGAGATGCCGTGGGGCCACCGGGTGCCGGATCACTTGTTCCTGCACTTCGTGCTTCCGTACCGGGTTAACACCGAGAATATTGAAGATTCCCGTGGTACGCTGCATGACGCGTTGGCGGACCGCACGAAGTCGTTGTCCATGGCGGATGCGATTCTGGAGACGAACTACTGGTGCCATGAAAAAGCAACCTATATCGGCAGCGACCTGCGGACGCTGTCGCCGCTCGCGATGATCCGCAGTGCCCGTGGCCGCTGCGGCGAAGAATCCACGCTCGCCGTGGCCGCCCTGCGAAGCATCGGCATTCCCGCCCGGCAGGTTTACACGCCGCGCTGGGCGCACTGCGATGATAACCATGCCTGGGTTGAAGCCTGGGCGGACGGCACCTGGTATTATATCGGTGCCTGCGAGCCCGAAGCCCGTCTGAACCAGGGATGGTTCAGCCCGCCTGCCCGCAGGGCGATGCTGGTCAACACGCGGATTTATGCGGATTATCCGGGACCGGAGGACATTACCCTTGCCGATGAGTGGTTCACGGAGATCAATCTGCTGGAGAACTATGCCCCTGCGCGGACCATTACCGTGGCGGTAAAGGATGAGCATGGAAATCCGGTCAGCGGAGCCGAAGTCCGCTTCGAGCTGTACAACATGGCCGAATTTTATCCGATCGCGATCCTTCCTACGAATGGTCAGGGGGAGACTTCCTTTAAAACCGGCCTCGGTGATCTGCTCGTCCGTGCTGTGCATGAAGGCAAGTGGGGGGGATTGAAAATAACGGTGGCGGACCAGGAGCGTGTTGAGATCGTTATCAATCAATCGCGGCAGCCTGCAGGAACGGTGGACGTGGATATGGTGCCTCCACCGCAGCGCGAGGGAGACGCGGTGGAGCCTCTGTCCGAAGAGAAGATCGTGCGGCATAACGAGCGGATCGAAGAAGGGACCCGAATCCGAACGGGTTACGAGGAGACGTTCCTGACGGAAGCTGAGGCGGCAGAGCTTGCCGCCGAAACCGGACTGCCGGCGGAACGCGTATGGGATGTGCTGCGCAAAGCGCGCGGCAACGGCCGCGAGATTGCCTCATTTCTGCGGGAGCGCTCGGCCGAGCACGGGGAATGGCCGCTGCGGCTGTTAGAGACCTTGAACGAAAAGGATCTGGTGGATACGTTCCGCAAGACGCTGGACGATCATCTGATCGGTTCGTTGCGGGAGCGCGGTGCGCTTCCCGAGAATGTGTTCGAGAAATACGTGCTTTGCCCGCGGGTGCTGCACGAAATGATCGTACCGTATAAGCTTCATTTCCAGGAGGCATTCACGAATGCCGAAGCCGCAGCGTTCAGGGAAGACCCTGCGCTGCTTGCCCGAAGACTGGATGCCGCGTTCGGTCTGTGGGAAGACCTTCAGAACCTGAAAGGCCGGGGGAACCCGGTCGGCACCTTCAAGCTGATGCGCGGAGACCAGGTCTCGCTGGACATTCTCTTCGTGGCCGTCTGCCGCAGTTTGGGTGTCCCTGCCAGACTGCATCCGAGTGAGCTGAAGCCGCAGTTCATGACGGAAGGCAACTGGAATGATGCCATATTCGCGGAAGCTGCGCCAAGGCAGGAAGAAGCGAAGCCGCAAGGCTTGCTGCGCCTGCTGCCTGATACCGAAGCGGCGCCGGGAGCACCGGCCGCCTCGTATGAAGAGAACTTTACGTTCGCCCGGCTTGAGAACGGCGTCTATAAGACGCTGATCTATCCTTACGCGAAAAAAGACGTATACGATGAGCCTTTCGAAGTGGAGCCGGGCGCATACCGGATCACGACCGGGGTGCGCCTGAAGGATGGAACCGTACAAGCGCGTTTTGCCTATGCGGAGGTGCATCCGGGCGAACCAACGGAGGTTGTACTGACGTTCAGACCGGCCGAACAGGAAATCCCTGTGCTAGGGACCGTGGATCGAAACGCCGCAGTGTCCGCGCTGGACGGCACAAGCCGGACGCTTGTTGAGCTGCTAGGCGAAAGAGGGGCCATCGTCGCATGGATCGAACCGGAGCGGGAGCCGACGAAGCATTTGTTCCGCGAAATCGGCGAACTGGCTGAGCCGTTTGCGGAGCTCGGAGCTCCGATCATTCTGATCATCGGTGAGAAGGAATGGACGGCTTCGTTCGATGCGGCCCATATTCCGAATTTGCCTCCGCGCACCGTATTTGTCCGCGACGCCGCCTATGCAGCTTTGCCGGACCTCATGATGCAGACCCCGGCCCATGAAGCGGGCTTCCCGCATCTGTTCGTGCTGGATGGGCAGGATCGGATTCGCTATACGGCTTCCGGATACAAGATCGGAACCGGGAAGGAAGCCCTGCAGGTGTTATCCGAGGTACTGAAGTAATCCACGAATCGGAGTGATGAATGAATGACGAAGATGAACTATGTTGTCGCCGGGTACGCCGTTGATGCCAAGCTTCCCGAGATGACCCGGGAGGACCTGGAGAAACTGACGCATCTTAATGTGGCCTTCGGCCATGTGGTCGACCACCGCATTTCGGTGGATCATCTGAAGCATGCGGGTCAGCTGCGCGACATCAAGCGCGAGCACCCGGAGCTGTGCATCCTGCTGTCGGTAGGCGGCTGGGGCGCGGGCGGCTTCTCGGAAGCGGCTGCGACCGAAGAAGGAAGAAGAAGCATGGCGGAGTCCGCGGTCCGGGTGCTTGAGAGTCATCCGTTCGACGGGATCGATCTGGACTGGGAGTATCCAAGCTACGGTGAGGCCGAAATTGCTTCCAGCCCGGAGGACAAAACGAACTTTACCCTGCTGCTGAAGACGATCCGGGAAGCGCTGGACCGCAAAGGGGAACAGGACGGACGCCATTACCTGCTTACCATTGCTGCCGGCGCGGACCAATATTATGTCGACGGTACCGAAATGGATCAGGCGCAGAAGTATTTGGACTTCGTGCAGCTGATGACCTATGACATGCGCGGAGGATTCCAGGTGCTGACCGGGCATCATACGAACCTGTACACACCGCGTGGGGATCTGTTCCGTATCAGCACGGACGCTTCCGTGAACCTGTTTGTCCGTGCGGGCGTGCCGAAGGAGAAGATCGTCATCGGCGCTGCTTTCTATTCCCGCGTATGGAATCAGGTACCGGACCGGAATCAGGGGCTTCACCAGATGGCGGGTACCACCGGCGGATACGGTCCGAGCTTCTCAACGCTTGCCGCGGAATACATCAATCTAAACGGCTACACCCGATATTGGGATGCCGAGGCCTGCGCGCCGTATCTGTTTAACGGAACAAGCCTCATTTCCTATGACGATGAAGAATCGATCGGTCATAAATGCGAGTATGTGAAGAACAGCGGCCTGGCCGGCATCATGTTCTGGGAATACAGCTGCGACGGGACGCATCGCCTGCTGGATACGATGTACCGCAAACTTAGAGTATAAATGACAAACGAAGAAGGCTGAAGGCCGGCAGAAGGATATGACAAGGGCGGATGGGTTCGAACCGCTGCTCCATGCATCTCTGCCGAGCCTTCGGCTTTCTTTTTTTAAACCAAGCGTTCCGGCCGTTCATTCTCAAGGCAGAGTTAAAATAGAATTGTCGCTTAGATAGGACATAGAAAGGCGGGAAGATATGAAACCTACGTACCATGAACTGATGAACCTGCAAGCGGAAACGTTATACGTGCTGGATGAGCATCAGCGGATCGTAGCGATAAATGAGCCGCTCGACATGCAGCCTCCGGCGGTGTTTGTCGGCAAAACAACGGAAGGTCTGGTCACTCGCTTCCGCAAGGACCTGCCCCAAACGGCGATCGATGAGATTCTCGAAATTCTCGAAGTGGCCCCGGACCCGCTGAATATCGTCCGGCTGTGCAGCGTCATTGAACGGTACAGGAAAGTATCGGATATCTGGATGGGACCGGCTTACGTGTATCCGGGGAGCGAGGCTCGCATCGAATGTGATCCGGACGTACACCTGATCAATGAATCGAACCGGCATCTGCTGAAGAAGCACTTTCCTTTCCTGTACGAGGGGCTGTCCGCGCATTTGCCTGCGGCAGGCTATGTGCTGGGCGGGGAATTCGTATCCGTCTGCTGCAGCGCGCGTCTATCGGCCAAGGCTGCGGAAGCGAGCCTGAAGACAGCAGACTCCTTCCGGGGGCAAGGGTTGGCCCCGCTGGTCGTAAGGGCTTGGTGCGAGGAGGTATCAAGGAGGGGGCTCATCCCGCTGTACAGCACGTCATGGGACAATTTGAGCTCGCAAAACGTCGCGCGTAAGCTGGGACTTCGCCCGTATGGCATGGATCTCAGTATTCGTACGGAATGATGGGCCTGCATGTGGTGGATCATCCGCCTAATGACGACGGGGCTGACCAAACGTTCAACTTCGGTTCTCAAGGCTCGCAGCCTATGGTAAACTTTTAGAGAATTATTTTCCAATTCCGGCTTCTGCTCACGGTCCAGCTCCTGATTCCCGGTCATGGACAGTGCACCACGAGCCGCGCCGAAATGGAACGCCGGGTGAACATGGCGATCAGCCACTTGGAACGGATGAAGCAGGCGATACTCGCAGGGGATGAGCAGGCCTTGGAGCAGCTGGGGCAAGAGCACGGATTTTTATCCGAATCCACGATGGAATGCCACAAGGATAATGTGAGCATCATGCGGCGGGAGCTTCTGGGAGGGGAAGGAAAGGAAAGGGATGACCGTGAACTACGCAGTTCGGCAGTTAACCGAGGAAGATGTCCCTTTTATGTGGGATATGCTGTATGAATCCATGTATGTTCCGGAAGGGCAAGAGCCGTTCAGCAGAGATATTCTTCGGGAACCCGCCATCGCCAAATATGCCGAGGATTGGGGACGGGAAGGGGATATCGGTTGGATAGCGGTAACCGAAGGCGGACTCCCCATGGGGACCATTACCGCAAGGCTATTTTCCGAGGAAAACAAAGGTTATGGATTCGTGGGTGCAGACATTCCGGAGCTCGGCATGGCCTTGTCCCCGGCGTACCGGGGACAGGGGGTCGGAACGGCATTGATGCGGGCATTGTTCGATGAGCTCCGGAGACAAGGGACGGAGCGGGTATCACTGAGCGTCGATCCCAATAATACGGCAGCGGTTAAGCTGTATCGGCGCTTTGGGTTCCGGGAGATCGGCATGGTAGATACATCCATTACAATGCTGGCTGAAGTGGGGCCGCATGGAACGATGGGGTGAAGCGGAATGATTATTTGGGTAAACGGCGCGTTTGGAGCAGGGAAGACACAGACGGCGCATGAGCTGCATCGGCGGATTCCGAATTCTTTTGTATACGATCCGGAGAACGCCGGTTATTTCATCCGGAAAAATATTCCCGCCGTAATGGCAAAATGCGATTTTCAAGACCATAAGGTATGGCGCGACACGAATTACAGCATGATCAAGTCTATTGGCGAAGCGTATGACGGAACGTTGATCATTCCGATGACGATCGTGGAACCGCTCTATTTTGATGAGATTGTCGGCAGGCTGAGACGGGATGGCATGGTGATTCACCATTTTGCGCTGTGTGCGTCAAGGGAGACCTTGCTGAAGAGATTGCGGAGCCGCGGCGAGAATGAGCGTTCATGGGCTGCGCAGCAAATCGACAGATGCATGGAGGGGCTGTCCAAGCCCGTGTTCGAGCGGCAGCTGCAGACCGATCACCAGTCGATATCCGAGGTGGCTGAAACCATCGCGGCTGCACTGGACATTCAGCTCGTGCCGGACGAGCGCGGGAGACTGCGCAAGCAGTACGATAACATCATGACACAGATCAGGCATATCCGCCTTTTCCATTAGAAGCACTGGTAGGCATGAATAGGAACTTTAAATAATAATTGAATAAATATAAATACGAATGTATATTCATACTAACCATTTATCTGATAAGGGGTTGGTAGCTTTGAATTTGAAGATAGAGGAATACGCCCTGAATGCCTGGCCTGCGCTGCAGACGCTGGTGGATGACGGCTGGCTGCTCCGTTTTGCGGACGGCTACACGAAACGCTCCAATTCCGTGAATGCCATTTATCCATGCTGCGAGGAGTTTATGGAAGAGAAGATGAACAGGGCAGAAGCGATGTACGGGAAAGCAGGGTTGGACACGGTATTCAAAATTACGCCTTTCGTTCCCGAAGCGCTGGACGGGGCGCTGGAAGCGCGCGGATATTCCCGCATGGACGACTCCTCTGTCCTCATACTGGATCATCTGAATGCAGCAGCCGAGCCGGAGCTGACGAGTGTAGACTTTTTCGATTCCCTGACGCCTCAGTGGACGAATGCTTTTGTTGCCATGAACCCTGGCCTGTCTGCACGAAGCCAAACAGCGATGCAGAAGATGCTGTCGCAAACCGTGCTGCAAGCCGGGTATTTTACGCTGTACGCGGAATCTGTCCCCGTGGCCTGCGGGCTTGGAGTAATGGAAGACGGCTTCGTCGGTCTGTATGACATCGTGACATCCGAGCCGCACCGGAACCGGGGATATGGCGAGCAGCTGATCCTGAATATGTTGAAATGGGCGAAGGAGAATGGGGCAGCAAAAGGGTATTTGCAGGTTGTCCAGAATAATGGGTCCGCCAATCGGCTGTATGCGAAGCTGGGGTACAGGCATCTGTATTCCTATTGGTACCGTGTCAAAAGAATGCAGTAATGTGTCTGCCAGATTTTTTGAAACGGCAGCGTCCATGATCTGTTCCCCCTCTGGCGGTTTCAGCATGCGAATCGGTTATAGAAGAGCAGAAGCCTCGGAGAATTCCCCGAGGCTGTCCCGCCAATGTGCAGCAGCTTATTTTTGACTATCCAGGTAATTGGCAAGCTGTTCAAAGGTGCCCTCGAACCCTTGCGCAACCATAGGAGCCATCGAGTCGAATGCTTCTTGCTCTTCGGCGGAGGCGTTAATCGGCCCGCCTTGCAGCGTCAATATCGTCTTGCCTTCTTTCTCTTCAAGTGTTAACACATTCAAAATCTCGAGCGGCCAATTCGGATTAAACGGGGCCCGAACGGTTTGTCCTTCTTCGTCCGAGAAGGACTGGATCCATACCAATTTCTCCGGCTCCTGAACTTCCTTATAGACGAACTTGCCCCACATGGCGTGCTGTCCATCAGGTGACTTCTGGCATCCGAGGAACATGCCGCCCGGGCGAACATCCATCTTTGCCACTTCAAGCGAGAAGCCCTTCGGCCCCCACCAGTTGCCAAAATGAGCCGGATCGGTCCACACCTTAAATACAAGTTCTCTGGGAGCATTGAATTCGCGTTTCAATAAAAGCCCTTGTTGATTTTCCATTAAAATTCCTCCTTGGATTTAAAATAACCTTGCAATTCATCAAAGATCCGCAGACGGCTGGGTTCAGCAAGCGCATTCAAAGTTGTCGTTAGCTTTATCTTCTGATTTTTAGGGACGCTCTGCTTCGTTTCAGGTTACAGCGTGCTGGAAGCTTGTTTAAGAAGCTCTGACAGAAGGGGCAGATCGGGAGTATCACCTTCACGCAATTTGATCCATTTTCGTTCGGCGGGTCCTTCGAATTCCGAAGGGAAATCGGTGTTATCTGCATTCATGATCATAAAGGCAATCGCGCCTTTCGAAGGCGAAATGACCGCCGCGTAATGTCCGTTTTTAAGAAAATGCGGTTTCTTATATTGAATTCTTTCTTCTGCTTCTGGAATGGTTTCATGAACCATGCTCCGGAGGGCTGCACTGATCTCAACCTGCCATTGCGGCAAATTTTCGATAAAGGTCGTAACTTCCTGATTCATACATTTTAACCTCCTGTTTGGATGATTTGGATTTATTGGGTTAAATATACCATTAGGGGAATATTCCCGTCAATGAATATTTGGGAATGTGGACTATAAATAGCAACATTAATAAAAGGAGAAGGTGCAGCGATGTTTATTGAACTTTCCCACCTCATCCAGGATGGACTGCCGGCTTATCCCGGGGATTCCCTGACAGAGCTAAGGCAGCATAAAACACGGCAGCAGCATTACTACAACAACCATCAGCTACATATCAATATGCATGCCGGTACGCACATCGATGGTCCGATGCATCTGACCGACAGTAAGGCGTATTTGTGTGACTATCCAATCGACAAGTTCATTGGGGATGGCTGCATGCTGGATGTGCGGGATGAGCAGATCATCGGATATCAGCAAGCATATGAGGAACGGATCCGTCCCAATCAAATCGTGCTGCTCCATACGGGTCACGGCGAGAAGTATGGCCAAAGCGGCTACTTTTCCAATTATCCTGTATTGAGCCTTGAACTGGCAGAGCTATTCGTTCGTAAAAAGGTAAAGCTGGTCGGCATGGATACGCCCTCGCCCGATCAGTATCCTTTCGAAATACATCAGTATTTGTTCAGTCACGATATTCTGCTTATCGAAAATCTAACCAACTTAGCCTCGCTTGAAGGCGCAGCGTCGTTCGAAATCATCGCCATGCCGCTGAATATCCGGGCCGATTCATCGGTCGCGAGAGTGGTAGCGAGAGTTAAATCATCGATCCGGGGAGTGGGGTTATGAGCAAAAGATTTGTTCACGATGAACGACAGGAGGATCCATGGGTTTACCTGAAATGGCTCTTTTACGTAGTTCTTGTCAAGCTACAGCCGTACCATCAGAGTTATCGGCAAAAGCTGGGAGAGCTCAAGCGGCAAATCCAAAGGTTGAATAACTTAAAAATTAAGCAGAGCTAAGCTGTAGCTATAAATTGACGGAAATGAGCGAAAACCATGTATAACGTTGAATTGTTGCAAGTAGAGCCTGAAGATTTTGGGCGTATGGAGAAGCTTCTGCAGTTGTACGCCTATGATTTCAGCGAGTTTACCGGCGCGGATGTAGATGGAGATACAGGGCTGTACCGCGTTATGCCTGATTTCGAGGAGTACTGGGATGGTATCGGCAACCGCAGCATTCAGTGGATCACTGTAAGTGGACAAATCGCCGGTTTTGCGATGATGCAGCATAAGCGGGAGAAGGATAGCCAGCAGCATGTCCTCTCCCATTTTTTCGTGCTTCGCAAGTACCGGCTGCATGGCGTCGGCAAGCAGGCTGCGTCTCAGCTGTTTACGGCTTATGCGGGTAGATGGGAACTCTGCCAACTTGAGGCCAACGTGCCTGCACAGCGGTTCTGGAGAAAAGTCATTGAGTCATACACGTACGGTTCCTATCACGATCGGTTCGAGAATGGGCGGTTTATTCAGGAATTCACGTCACAATAAGAAAAGACGCCTATAATCCCTTGCCTCCCAGAGGCACCACTGGAATGGATTCCACTCCGGCGATCAGCGGCATGGCGCGGGCGATGCTTTCTTTGGTTGCGGGATCGCCCAGCGATGCTTTATGCGCTTCCGCACTGCTCCATACTTCCGTGACCCAGATCGCATCGGGTTCCGCGTCAGACGTATTAATGATATAAACCTCGCATTCCGTCATGTCTTGAAGACCCGCGGCGACCTCCAGCAGTAAGCTGGCAAGGGCGTCCCGCTCTCCCGGTTTGGCCGTAAACTTCACATAGGCTCCGTATTTGTTCATCTTCCCATCTCTCCTTTTGAATACTCTTGTTTGTCCTCTATTTTCCCACGAATGGATATACAATTACAACCAACATAGATTAAAATTGGAATTGGACGACCCTTTCGCATTATGCATATACCGGAAGGAGGGGTGACCTATTAAAATCCGGATTATCGGTTCCTGCGGCAGCGGAAAAACCTACATCGCAAGGGAGTGTTCACGAATGCTCGGGATTCCTCACTATGAAACGGATAATTTCGTGTGGGAACGCGGGGAGCTGCAGCGCAAGTTTCCGCCCGAGACCAGAGACAGGCTTTTGCGGGAAGCGGTCCAATCGGAAGCTTGGATTATCGAAGGCGTCCACCACAAATGGGGAAGAGAAAGCTTTGAGCATGCCGATATCATTTTCATCATTTCCCCGAATAGGCTTGTCCGGGATTTCCGGATGTTCCGCAGATTCGTGCGGACCCGGCTTGGAATGGAGCGGGCCAACTACAAGCAGTCCTTCAAAAATTTGCTCATCATGACGTTCGAGTGGAACCGGGGCTTTGACCGGGTGGCCATGAAGGAGATCGCTGAGCTTACGGAGCCATATAAACGCAAGAGAATTATCGTGAAGAACAATCAAGAGATTATGCAATACATACAAAAAACCTCGGCGATCAGGGTCGGGAGCCAATCATTCTTTCCTTCTCCTCATCGTCAGCACATGGATTCACGGAAAGAGGGGGAATAAAATGAAAATCGTGATCGGGCAGCCGAAGCTCGAACAAGAACTGCATCAGCTGGAGCGGGAGCTCGCAGCGCATCCGGACGCGGATCTGGTCATTTTTCCGGAAGGATACCTGAACGCCAATCTGGATGAGGCCCGCAGGCTGGCCTGCATGCACGGGACCGCAATCATCTCCGGGCACAAAAATCCGAAGGATTGGTTGGTCATGATCGGTGCTTCGGGAGAACTTCTGCTGAACAGGGCCAAGTACGAGTCCGGAAACATCGCCGACGTCAAGGGGTTTCGGACGGCCCATCTCCTGTGTGATGAACTCGTGCTGCAGGGACTGGAAGAACAGGAAGGCGGCGTGGATCTGATCGCGCATCCGATCGGCGTAGGCATGTTCAGCGAGGAGCAGTTTGAAGAGTGGGTGGAACTGGCCCAAGGGATTGCTGAGCGGCATCAGGCGCTGATGATCGGCACCAGCCATGCTGACGGCTCTTTCCGCGGATCGGATATCTCCATTCCGATGGCCTATTGCTTCGATGCGGACGGGAAGGAAGTCTTTATCCGTAAGAACGACACGCGCACGGTGCTGCTGGATACGGAAACGATGCAGTATACGGTATGCGAAGAAGAGCAGAAATAAAATCCTGCAATGTATTCAATGAAGAACCTGTAAAGGAGCGAAAAAAGCAATGAGTAGTCCGATTCAAAATCAAATTCAAACCGTGTTTATTCCTGTGAGCGATATCGAAAAGGCGCGGGACTGGTATTGCAGCGTCTTGGGAGTACCTGCAGATGGAGAGATTATCCATGGCCATCTATACATATTGCCGATGCGCGGGACCGCTGGAATCGTTCTCGACAGCCGTATCTACGCGCCCGAGAAGGTGTTCCGAATTCCGGCCGTGCAGCTGCGTACCGATGATATTGAAGGTGCCTATGCATATTTGAAAGAGAGAAACGCCGAGCTTGTAACCGAAATCGAGTATGATCAATGGTTTAATTTTAAAGACCCTGACGGCAACCTGCTGATGATTTGCAAATGCTGACGGTAGATCCCGGCATGATCGATACGCCGATGCAGGCGATTGCCAGGAACAAGGACATCGGGGATTTTGCCATGGCCGCTCATTTCCAACACGCCCATCAGGCCGGGCTGCTGCAGACCCCGGATGAAATCGCCGGGCACATCATGAGAATCATCGATACGCGCATGGAATCGGGCAGAGTGCTTACCTATTTGGAATCCTGATCTGGCGGAGTTTCTTATTTTACCAACGAAAGAGGATATATGATGAATATGCACCAAACGTTTACGATTGAAGGCAAGGATATTATCCTGAGGGAATATCTTGTATCCGATGTCCAGTCCTTATATGCATTAACCCAGCAGCCGGAAATCAAGCGTTTTCTTCCCGATTGGGATGTACCGCTAGCCCAGAGAGTGGACTGGATCACGAATTACGAAACGGTAGAGAACCGGCAGTTTCTTCAGGCGGCAGTTGACGATGGCCGTATTGGCGACATGAGGCTGCGGCTTGGGATCATCGAGAAAGCAACCGGAGAGTTTATCGGCTGGTGCAACACGGGAATCAAGGAAGAATTGCCGGAGCCGAACCGGGAAATCATGTACGCGCTGTCCAACCGGCACACCAATAAAGGCTACACGACGCAGGCTGTGCAGGCATTGGCACGGTATTTGTTTGAACATACGGATGTGACCGTGCTTAACGCGATAGCCCTGACGCATAATTACGCCTCCAACAAGGTCATTCAAAAATGCGGATTTGAATTTAAGGGTACGATCCGGATCGATGAGGCGGAGTACCATCATTACAAGCTGTTTAAATAAAGTGAACCGTCATCGATAGATGTCATGAGAAGAAAAGTCAGTCCGAAGGAAAAAGGGGAGAGAGCATGATGAAGCTGATCGAGTCGACACCGGATCTTCTGGATGAAGAAGTGGCCATCTTAAACTCGGATTCATTTTATAATCGGATATCCAAAGACAAAGAATGTCTTACACTACTGGACATTACTGCAGAAATTGAGGACGGTAAAAGGATGGGGGCCGAGCGGTTTCTTATTCAGGAGGGCGGCGAATATGTAGGCGTGCTCGAATTTTTGATGACAAATCCAAACGACGGCTGCACCTGGCTCGGACTGCTGCAAATCCGTAAGGACGCTCAGTCTAAAGGATACGGCCGCAAGGCCATGAATTTATTCTATGACATGATCAAGCAGCGTGAGGTGGAGAGGTTCCGTTTGGGGGTTATCGAAGGGAATGAGCCGGGGCACCGGTTTTGGAAAAGACAAGGCATGCTGCCGGTAAAATCTTCGGTCAATCAGGATGGCAAGACCATTGTCGTGTACGAAAAAGAATGGTCCTGAATGAACTGGGATGAGGCAGTCATACGAATCCATATGCAGCATCAGAAAAGAGGCTCTCCATCATATAGGGGGCCTCTTTTTGTATACGCAAAGCTAAGCCGTTGCAAGTGGATGCTTACTCTATGCGGGGTACAATATCCGGCTCCGGTTTGGCCGTGAATTTCGATTCCCCCTGCCCGGTATCCATGCGGTTCATTTGCCGGTATTCGGTAGGGCTCTTTCCATATTCGAAGGAAAACTGCTTGGAAAAGTGATGAATGGAGCTGTACCCGAGCAGCTCGGCGATCGAGGTGACCGTCTGCGTGGTTTCGAGCAGCAGCAGTGCCGCCTTTTTGAGCCTCATCTTGGACTGATAGGCCATTGGCGACATGCCGGCTTCTTCGCGGAACAGCTTGTACAGCTGCGATTTTTGCAGTCCGGTTTGCCTGCACCACAGCTCGACCTGAAACTCGGCATCCGGGTACAGCTCGATCTGCTGCATCAGCCTCGTGATCCGGTAATCGCGGACCTTCGGGCTGAGGGACGTGCCGGCTGCGTGAAGCAGAACGGCCTTCATGAGGCTGGATGCGATCTCGTCGCCGTAGGTTACATACTCCATGTGACATAACTGGTGCAGGCAGTCTGCAGGCAGGGAGGAGGTCCCGATCCCTATGGAAGAAGGGATTTGTTCCAGCTCCGGACAAGGCTCCACGCGCGTCATGTACCGGGGATCGGCCTCATCCGGTGCAAAGGCGAAACGCGGTTGATTGGGGCCCGGTACGGACCATAAGTCGAAATAAACGTTGTATGCCACAAGCGCCTGCCCTGGCAGCGGGTGAAAAGAATGGACCTGTCCGGGGCGGATGAACATCATCGTGCCTTTTTCCGCTTTATATTCGGTGCCTTCCAGGAAGACGCTGCCCATGCCGGCGGTGAAGTAGTGGATGGCAAAAGCATAACCGGTTCTCGTATGTTCATGGATACCCCCGTCGTATACCCAGCGGTGGGCCGAGCGTACGTACGGCGTCAGTTCAAGCAAGCTGCTCATCGATGGATCATCCTTTTGACATGTTGGTGGAATGGCGTGCAAACAGCGGAATGCCGTTCAAATACACTTCCATATTCCCATGATACACTAAAGGACAAATTCAGACATCGTCAGCACAAGGAGTGAACCGCATGCGTTTTAGACAAATCCATCTTGATTTTCATACTTCGGAGCACATTCCGCATATCGGCAAGCAGTTTTCCAAGCAGCAGTTTCAGGACATGCTGAAGCGGGGACACGTCGATTCCATTACCGTATTCGCCAAATGCCATCATGGCTGGGCTTACTTTCCTTCGGAAGTGAATGAGCAGCATCCGAACCTGGATTTCGACCTTCTCGGCGCGCAGATTGAGGCGGCGCATGAGATCGGAGTCAAGACACCCGTATATTTGTCCGTCGGCTTTGAAGAGAAGATCGCCCGCATTCATCCGGAATGGCTGATGCGGGACGAGAAGGACCGCACCAACTGGGTCGACGGCTTCATGGTACCGGGCTGGCATCAATTCTGCCTCAACACCCCGTATTTGGACCACGTGATCCGCCAGACGGAGGAAGTTGTGCGCAAATACGATGCGGACGGCATTTTCCTGGACATTGTCGGCGTACGCAAGTGCTATTGCCCAACCTGCCTGAATCAGCTGCTGGCGGAAGGCAAGGATCCGCGCGATATCGAAAGCGTCGTCGAGCTCGGCGAGCGAGTCTACGCGAACTATGCGAACCGCATTCGTGATGCGATTCACGCAATTAAGCCAGGGCTTCCCGTGACCCAGAACTCGGGGCACTTCCCGCACGGGCGCCGCGATTTGATCGACGTGAACACGCACCTGGAACTGGAATCGCTGCCGACGGCCGGCTGGGGCTATGATCATTTCCCACTTTCTGCCCGCTACGTGCAGCCTCTGGGCGTGGATTTCCTCGGCATGACCGGGAAATTCCACAAGTTCTGGGGAGAGTTCGGCGGCTACAAGCATCCGAATGCCCTGCGATACGAAACGGCGCTGAGCCTGGCTCACGGCGCGCACTGCTCCATCGGGGATCACCTCCATCCGGAGGGGCTCATGGATCCGGCCACATATGACTTAATCGGAAAGGCTTACAGCGAGGTTGAAGCGAAGGAGCCTTGGTGCGGAGGCACGCGCAACATCGCGGATATCGCGCTGCTGTCGGTTGAAAGCACGGGGTTTCAGGATTATGCCTCCGCGATGTATACCAATCAGTTTGACGCTGGTGCGGTGCGGCTGCTGCTGGAGGGCAAATTCCTGTTTAACGTGATCGACATGGATTCCGACTTCAGCGAATATAAAGTGATCCTCATGCCGGATCACGTGCTTGTGAACGACAAGCTGCAAGCCAAGCTGGAATCGTTTATCGCTCAGGGCGGCAAAATCCTGGCCACCGGCAAATCGGGCATGGATCCGGCCGGCGAGCAGTTCGTGCTTGACTTAGGCGTACGCCGCACGGGCGATAATCCGTACAAGCCGGATTACTTCCGTCCGGCATTCGATTTGCCGAACCTGGGACAAGCCCATTTCCTGATCCAAGCCCGCGGGCAGCGTGTCGAAACCACGGAAGGAGGCCGGGTCATCGCGAAACGGGTGGACCCTTACTTCAACCGGGATGCGTTCCGGTTCAGCGGCCACCAGCATACGCCGTTCACTTTCGATCCGAAGGATGAGAGCCCCGGGGTCGTCGAGAGCGATGCAGGAATCTACATTGCGTGGAACATGTGCGAGGATTATGCGGTGAACGGCAGTCTGCCGGTCAAAGAGCTGATCCATCAATCGCTCCGCAGGCTTCTTCCGCAGCCGACGTTGTCCACCAACCTGCCGGCGCAGGGTGTGGTGACGCTTCAGCATCAGACGGAAGAAAACCGCCTCGTGAATCACTTGCTCTATGCTTCGCCGGTCAAACGCGGAACGGATGTGGAAATTATCGAGGACATCCTCCAGGTGCATGACGTGAAGGTAGAACTGCACTTGCCCGGCGAGGAGATCACAGGGGTATATCTTGCTCCGCAGCAATCTCCGCTATCGTTCGAACAAAACGGCAGCTGCGTGAAATACACGGTTCCTGTGCTGGAAAGCCACCAGATGGTTGTGCTTGACCTGAAATAATGTCACGGACGGCAAAAGGTATATAGCAAGAAAACAGGCTGTTTTCAAGCGGACGCATTCGTTCGTATGGAAGCAGTCTGTTTTATATAGAAAGCATGCATAACAATAGCTAAAACTTGGGATATGTAGATTTTTGTCGAAATAGAGCAATCAACCCCTTAAAATATACTTGCAAGCGGTTCCAGTGAAGTAGGCAAAGGCCACAGATGGCAATCAAGAGGAACGGATATATATGAGAAAAGAATCAGGGGAGGGTTAAGTCTCATGCTGCGCAAACGGTCACACAAACGGCTTCCCGGCTCGATCAGCACTAAAATCACCTTTGCTTATATCGGATTGTTTGCCTTATTAATCGTCCTGCTGGCGGTCACCACGTATTTCATTTCATCCAAAATCCTCATCAACAAATCGATCGAGAACATGGAGCAGAACTTGCGCCTGGCATCCGAAAAGCTGGACATGGTATTAAGCGAGGCCGAGACCTTCGCACAAATGGCGATTACCAATGAATACGTTCAGGAGATTGTCAGCAGCCCGAGATCCGATTATTTGGCTCACTTTAACGATCAAATCGCCATTCAGAATGCTTTGTTCGGCATGACGGAGAAGACGATGATCGATTCCGTCATCATCTATGACCGGATCGGCGGCATCTATGGCTCGGGCGTGGAGAAAGGCATTACGGACACGAGCGGACCCTATATGAATACATTTTCGGCGCAGACGAGTACCTCACGCTGGGTAGATACGATGCCGGCTAACTATCAGCGGGAGGATGGCGCGCGGAACGTCGTATCCCTGTACCAGAAGTTTTATTCTGCGCGGACCGGCCTGCCGATCGGACTGATCCAGCTTTCCATCAATGAAAAGAGCATCAGCCAGCAGTACGGAAACATTTCGATAGGGAGTGGCGGCAGCATTTTTATTATGAACCGCAGCGGCCAAATTGTCTCGGACGGCAGCAAAGGCCGGCTGTACGCATCGGTTTCGAACACGCCTTATTTTGAATGGGCTCTCAGCCATCAGGAAGGCGGCATATTCCAGGTTGAGGGCCGGAAGCAGATCGTGGTGTCGCGGTATTTTCCGAAACTGGACTGGATTATTCTCGGAATCGTGCCGGTAGGCGAGGTGACCAAGGACAACCAGCTGCTGATCCGGCAGTTCACGGCGTTGTGCCTGCTGTTTATCGCGGTGGCTGCCGTACTCACCTATGTGACCTCAAAGTCGATTACCCGGCCTCTGCTTGCGATGAAGAAAACCGTGAAGAAGATGAAGGAAGGCAATATGGACGTCGTCTTTGACGTGGAATCCAGGGACGAGATCGGAGCGCTCGGGTCCGAATTCAATAAAATGGTGAACCGGACCAAGCAGCTGATGGAGCAGATCGTGGAGGACGAAAAAAAGCGCAAGGAGATCGAGCTCGCCGCGCTGCAATCGCAAATCAATCCCCATTTTCTGTACAACACGCTCGAAAGCATCAGCGCGCTGGCAGACCTCGGCCGGGGAGAAGATATCGTCAGTCTTGTCAAGCAGATGGCGGCGTTTTATCGAGGGGTGCTCAGCAAGGGGAGTCCTATTATCCGGGTGGAGGATGAGCTGAACATTACGCGCAATTACCTGGATATCCTGAAGGTGCGTTACGGTGACCGAATCGACAGCCGATTCGACGTGGAGCCGGGGGTGCTCCCTTACAGATCCATCAAGCTCTTGCTGCAGCCGCTCGTGGAGAATGCGGTTTACCACGGATTGCGCTTTAAGCGGGGCAAAGGGGTCATCGGGATTCAGGTTTACAGCGAGAACGACCAGCTGATTTTAAAGGTGACCGATAACGGAATCGGCATGCAGCCCGAGAAGCTCCGTGCCATTATGCGGGAGCATTCGGCTCACGGAAGCGGCTTTGGCGTCAAAAGCACGGATGAACGGATCCGGCTGCATTTCGGGAATGGGTACGGGCTGCAGGTCAGCAGCGAATTTGGCGAAGGCACGACCGTGACGGCGACACTGCCGCTGCTCAGAATGGAGGGGGAATCCGAATGATACAGACGATGATCATCGATGACGAATATTTGATCCGGGAACGGCTGAAGCGCTCGGTTGAATGGGAGCGGCTGGGTTTGGCGTTCGCCGGGGAGGCGGAGGATGGGGAAGAAGCCCTGGAGCTGCTGCATGGTGTAGAAATTCCCATCCGGCTTGCGCTTGTGGACATCAACATGCCGATGATGGACGGACTCGAATTCGCGAAAAGGGCCAGAGAGAGCCATCCGGGACTGCATATCATTTTCCTTACAGGCTACAGCGATTTCGGCTATGTCAAATCGGCGCTGCGCCTCGGAGCGGCGAATTATATTCTCAAGCCGATCGATATGGATGAACTGGCAGAGACGCTGGCGAAGGTGCGTACGGCGATCGAAGAGGAGGAACGGACCCTGGCCGAATCTGCGGCCGTCGCAGAGGAGATTGCCGGAGCTCATGCGAGCAACCGCAGCAGCTTTTTGCTGCGATTGCTGAATGCCTCCTCCAGCATCCCGGAGGAGCAGCGGCGGGAGGGTCTGAGACGGTACTGTCCCCGTCTTCCGGACTGTGACCTGCTCGTCGCCGTAGCATGCGCCGACCATCCGGGTGAACCGGCCGAGGCCGCTGCAAGCCAGCCTGAAAAATATATGGAACGGGATTTTGAGGATGATAACAGCGGCATAGCCGTGCTGGCAGAGACAGCCCAATCTCTGCCGGGAACCGAGATCGGTTATGATGCGAGCGGGCGGCTGGTCGTGCTCGCTTCTGCCTCTGCCGGGCTGGAGGACGCATGGCGCCAAGCAGTGAAGAGACTGCGAAGCACCGCAGGCTTATGGGTATCCGCGGGGATCGGCGGTTTATGCAGCCCTGCGGAAGCAGACCGCGGATATAAGGAAGCGATGCTGTCCATGCGGCACAAAGCGGTATACGGAAGCGGAAGGGTCATCCGGTACGACGAGCTTCCCGCGGAATGGAAGCCGTTTCAGCTCGGAGGCCTCCGGGAGCAGCTGCTCATCGATCTCAGGCTGGGCAATCCGGAGGTGGCCGCAGGGCGAATCCGCGAACTGTTCACTCGTTTCATGTCGGCACCAACGCATCTCGACCAGCTTCACTATATCGTGTATGAGCTGACGGCTACCCTGAACGTATTCGCGGAAGAGCAGCAGATCGAAATGACGGAGGACGAAGCGGCTGCATTGAATGCGGCGGCGGCCATCGAGCGCCTGGAGATGCCTGACCGGATTGAAGCCTGGATTACAGGGAGGCTGAACAGCTTGTACACCCGTTCGGAGTCACAAAAGCGTACAGCCTCCGCCAGGCTGACGGAGTCGGCCAAGGCATATATTGACGCCAATTACGCGGACGTCGAACTGGATCTGCCGGCGATCGCAGACCATCTTCACATCAATGCGAATTATTTGAGCCGCATCTTCAAGGCAGAAAGCGGCCTGTCTGTGACCGAATACGTGACGCACTGCAGAATGAACAGGGCGAGGGAGCTGATCGTGGCCGGGCACCGGAACGTGGAATACGTTGCGGCACAGACCGGATATGCCGATCCCCATTATTTCAGCAAGTGCTTCAAGAAGCACTACCGCGTACCACCTTCCCGATTTACCGTGTAAGCCTTGGGCGAAAGCAAGGCGTGTACCGAATAGTCATAATATTCCCGGTCAGGTGGGGATATTACATTCGTTTTGAAACCGCTACCAACTATAATTCCAAATAAGATGAATGGAACGAAGGAAAGGATTCAGTGGAGTCAGCTTTCGTTCATTTCAGCTAGAAAAAGAAATCTACAGCACTTTGAAGGAGGCAGCGGCAATCTGATGAAGGTAATGAAAAAAGCCCACTGGACGTTAGCGTTACTGCTTGTAAGTTCGTTGGTTCTCTCGGCATGCGGCGGTTCGGGTCAGGATGGGAGCTCGGCGGACGGCGGAAAAAACGGTAAAAAGACACAGGTGAGGATCATGACGCGGTTATCCGGCTCCGATCTCAAATCCAAAGCCTTTAACGAGCTGCTCGGCAAATTCAAAACGGAGAATCCTGATATTGACGTCGTGAATGAATCAGTCAACGACGAAACCTCATATAACAACAAATTCAAAACGGCCGTTGCGACAGGCAACGTCCCGAACATCTGGATGAATTACGGCGGACAATCCTTCAAGGATTACGCCAAGAACATCGCGCTGGATCTTCAGCCGCTGCTCGATGAGGACAAGGCATGGAGCGGCGCGTTCAAGCCGCTGTTCAGCGGCTGGCAGTACAGCGACTTGGAAGGAACCTATGCAGTGCCGATGGAAGACAGCAGCGTAGCGATTTATTACAACAAGGATTTGTTCAAGAAGGCTGGCGTGGAGCCTCCGAAGACCATTGAGGAGATGACGGCCCTTGTCCAGCCCTTCAAGAAAATCGGAGCCGTTCCGATGCTCATGGGAGACAAGGAGAACTTCCGCGGCGGACACCTCATCAACAACTTGTCCTTCAAGCGGTTCGGATTCCAGAAAACCGAGGATCTTGTCAGCCGGAAGGCAAAATGGAACGACGCTGACATGGTGGAGCTGTTCCAGCTGATGAAGGATTGGCAATCCGCCGGAGTTCTGGGGGAGAATATCGTCACCCTCGATTCCAACGGCACGACGGCACAGTTCCTTGCCGGAAAAAGCGCCATGCTGTTCGAGGGTAACTGGGCCATTTCCCAGCTTTCTTCCTCGGCAATCGCGGATCAGATCGGCGTGATTCCGTTCCCTTATTTTGCGGACCATCCGGAGAATAAGGACGTCTGGTTCGGGACGGCAGGCGGTTACTCGGTTTCCAAGTCGATTTCCGGCGCCGAGAAAGACGCCACGATCAAGCTTCTCAAGTATTTGACAAGCGAAGACGCGTTTAAGTATTTTGCCCAAGCGACCAAAGGTGGAACGTATCCGGTGAACATCGAGCTGGACCCTTCCCAGATCGATCCGGTCACGAAGGAGTACATGGAAGCGCAGAAGAGCGCCAAGACCTTCCTGGCCGAAATCGAAACCTATGATACCATACCTTCGCTTCAGGATAAGCTGCGCAGTGAAATTCAGGGGATGTTTGCCGGCTCAAGCCCGCAGCAGACCGCGGACAACGTCCAGAAGGTCGTTAATTCGAATCATTGATCGTTGTCGCACGATCGGGATCACCATGCCGCCGGCAGCTCGAAGCCTTTACGGAGAGAGCCCGGCGGCTCGTCATTCGCAGCCTAAATCCGAACGGAGGGGTATCGCTTGAACAAACGGAGAACATACGGGGCAATCGCGTTGCTGCTCTTGCCCGGACTTTTACTCTATACGATCGCTTTTATCTATCCGGCTATCCAGACGGTGTATCAATCCTTTTTCGACTGGAACGGCATCTTCAACGTTCCCCTGACCTTCGATGGCATCAACAACTACAAGGAAATGCTGGATAATCCGAACTTCTACAGATCCCTGAAAAATGTAGGACTGTTCATCGTCGCATCCTTCGTTCTGATATTGCCGATCGGCCTCTCTTTGGCGCTGATCGTCACGAGCCGGATGCGGGGCAAGCGCTTTTTCAAAGTCGCTTTCTTCATTCCTTCGATCCTGCCGCTGACGTCGGTCGGCCTGATGTGGCAGTTCCTGCTGAAGAGCGACGGTCTCGTAAACAAGCTGCTGGAAATGCTCGGTCTCGGCTCGTTGGCGCATGATTGGCTGGGAGAGCCCGCGCTTGCGATTTATACGGTGGTGGTCGTGAATGCCTGGATATACTGCGGGCAGAACATGATTATTTTCGCCAGCGGACTGGTCGCCATCCCGGATGAAATTTACGAGGCGGCGTCGCTGGATGGCGCGAACGGACTTCAGAAGCTGATGCATATTACGCTTCCTTTAATGAAGGAAATTTTCAAGGTGTTCGCCGTGCTGGCTGTCACTCAATCGATCCGGGTGTTCGGGCAGATCTATGTCATTACGGGCGGCGGTCCAAACGGTGCAACGGATGTGCCGACGACCCTGCTGTATAATGAGGCCTTCAAGTTCAATAACTTTGGCGTGGGCAACAGTATCGGTACCTTTATGATTGTGGCTGCCCTTGTCGTTACCGTCATCATGAACTTCCTGACCAGCTCCAGAAGCCGCGCCAAGAAGAAGGGGGTGCAGGCATGATCAAGCTGAGAAGAACGCCGCTTTATGCTTTCTCGGTCATTGCAGCCGTTATATTTCTGTATCCGCTGCTTTATTCCTTTTTCTCGTCGCTGAAAGACAATGTGGAGATCTATAACAACTCGGTCTTCTCGATGCCGGATGTCTGGCGATGGAATAACTACCGTATGGCGCTCGTGGATGCCAAGATCAGCCGGGCGATCTTGAACTCCTTTATCTACGCGATTCCGGGAACGGCCCTGTGTCTGGTATTGTCGCTGATGGTTGCATTCGTATTGTCCCGGTACAGCCTGAAGTTGAATGCGTTTCTGTACAATTATTTTGCAATCGGCCTCATGATCCCCGTCTTTTCCCTGATGATACCGATTTCCAAAATTATCGGCGCGCTGCATTTGTTCAACAGCTACCCGCTGATGATCGTGCTGTATGGCGTGTTCGAAATGCCGCTCGCCATCTTCCTCATTACGGGTTACATGAAGGGCATCAGCAAGGAGCTGGACGAGTCGGCCATCATCGATGGCTGCGGGCCGATCCGCATGCTGTTCCGCATCATCGCCCCGTTAACGATGCCGGCTGTATCGACGGCAGGCATCCTGAGCTTCTTCGATATCTACAATGATCTGGTATGGAACGTCATCCTCGTATCGGACCAGAATATGAACAATATTTCGATGGCGCTGATGTCTTTTGTCGGCCAGCAGGGCTCTTCACAGCTCGGACCGACCTTTGCGGGCATCATGCTGACCATCGTGCCTACGATCATCGTGTATCTGTTGTTCCAGGAAAAAGTGGAAAAGGGGCTTAGCGCGGGAGCCGTCAAAGAATAACGGCACAAGCGCGGGACACCCGCGGCAAACGACCGCAATCAGCACCGCCCGGCAATCCTGCCGGGCGGTGTTTTTAATTGGTATATGGGTTTTGCCTGAGTCGAACCTATTGTATAATCATAGAAACCAACCGAATGATAGACACCCGTGTGACCCGGCTTAAGATAGGCGTAATTCTTATAGCCGGGTCACTGTGTCTTGTGCGAATAGCAGGCTTGGGCGGCACTCTGAGAGAGGGATGCCGTGACCGAAATTTAATCGTGAAATGGAGACGTTAAAGACACAATGACTCAAGAGACAGAACTGATACGGCAGGCAGAGCAATATGTGAAAGGGGAATTGGCCGGAGAAGCGAGCGGCCATGACTGGTGGCATATTGAGCGGGTGCGGAATCTTGCGCTGGATATTGCGGAGAAGGAGCATGCCGATCGCGTCGTATGCGAGATCGCTGCGCTGCTGCATGACATCGCGGACGAAAAGCTGAACGAGAGCAAGGAAGCGGGCCTTAGCAAGGTGCGCAGCTGGCTGCAGGCCCATACGGACAACACGGAGCTGGTCGGCGAGGTGATGGAGATCATATCGACCATGTCCTATAACGGGGGAGGCAATCCCCCGATGACCACGCTGGAAGGGCAGGTCGTCCAGGATGCGGACCGCCTCGACGCACTGGGCGCGATCGGCATTGCCCGAACATTCGCATACTCGGGTGCCAAGGGGCGAGTCATCCATGATCCCGGACTTAGCCATGAAGAACAGGCACAGGAGGATTACCGTTCCAACAACAAAACGTCGATCTATCATTTTTACGAAAAGCTGCTGAAGCTGAAGGACCTTATGAACACGCCTTACGCGCGCGAACTGGCCGAACAGAGGCATGCGTTTATGGAGCTGTATTTGCAGCAGTTCTACAGCGAGTGGAATGTGCACAAAGGTTCGGATTCATCGCACCAGGCTTAGAAAGAAGCTGCACCAAATTTTAACCTTGAAGGGAGAAGCAATTCAATTGAATACCGCTAATCGGATTACGTTAGCCAGAATCGCCCTGATCCCGCTGTTTATGTTGTTTTTCACGAAATGGCCTGCATGGATGGCGGAGAACAGCGAACTCCTCCAATTCTTGAACCGTTACGGTCTGCACATCGCGATTGCGATTTTTATCCTTGCTTCGGGGACGGACAAGCTGGACGGCTATGTAGCGAGGAAGTACAACCAGATTACCAACCTGGGAAAGCTGCTTGACCCGCTTGCCGATAAGCTGCTCATTTCCGTGGCGCTCATTATGATGGTGCAGGCGGATATGGTTGCTTCATGGGTAGCCGTTATTATGATCGGACGGGAATTCGTCATTACGGGACTCCGTATGATCGCTTCCGCGCAGGGGGTTGCCTTGGCTGCGGACAAGCTGGGGAAGTGGAAAATGGTGCTTCAGGTCACTGCCATAGCGGCCGTGCTGCTGGGAAGTGCCCCCATTCCGGGAGTTGCCGCTATCCATGCGGATGACATCCTGATGCTGCTCGCTGTAGGTATGACGCTGATCTCAGGCGTGAACTATCTCCTTCAGAACTTCAAGGTTTTGAAACTGAATGATATGTAGGTAGATATGAAAATATTCTATAGGAGGCTTTGGAATGACCCAGCCATTTTCTTTCCTTCGCGTTGGCTACGTCTATGTCCCGACGACTCGAACGCAGGCGTCGAGGTGCAGGAACTGCAAACGCTCGGAGAGGGCGAAGCCAAGTACTTTTACTTCCAGGATCCCGAAGGCAACCTGCTCGAGGCAGCCTGGTCGAAATGGGATGAAGAGGATGAGATCAAGGAACATTTCAAGTCATAGGGATCAACTGTAGGCTTGCAAAAGGGAGGGGACGGTATTTATGAAAAGGATAGCGGCCATATGCTGTATTTTAGCGGTGCTGTTCTTCCCCGCTGAGGCATCAGCCAGTTGGGCTTATCCTTTCGTTGTTTATAACCACGGCACCTATGTCGTGTCGGATGAACAGGTAAGCAAGGACCAAATTGGCAAACCAATCGGAAAAGTAACCCGCTACTCGGATCGGGAAGGCACCTATGGCGGTAACTTTTCCAACATATATCCGAAGGGGACCGTCTATTATAAAATCAACAATATCAGTCCCAAGCAGCAGATTGCAGTTCAGGCGGATGCCGATACCTATGTGAAGGCCGTATATCAGGGGCCGTATGCCGGACGAGAAGAACCGGGAACGGCAGGATGGATCTACTTTGCCGGAAGCGCTCTTGTGATCTTTGCCGTCGTCCTTGCACTATACCACCGTCATCGCAGCAGAATAAGCAAGAGGTAGTCCCTTACGGAAAAGGAGAGATCAGGATGAAACCAAAGATCGTCATGGCCGGTGGAACAGGGTTTATCGGGGCATTTCTGGAGGAGCAGTTCAAAGAGCGGGGATACGAGGTCCTCATGATCTCTAGGAAATCCGGACATATCGCATGGAACGACGCGGCCGGCATCCGACATGCGCTGGAGCATGCGGAACTGCTGATCAATTTGGCAGGGAGGTCCGTGAACTGCCGTTATAACGAGAAGAACAAGGCGGATATTATGAATTCGCGCACGGAAACGACAGGTATCCTGGGACAAGCCGTGCTGGACTGCGAGCACCCGCCGGCGCTGTGGATCAACTCCAGTACAGCCACCATTTACCGCCATGCCGAGGATCGGCCCATGACCGAAGCAGAGGGTGAAATCGGTACCAGGTTCTCCGTGGACGTCGCCAAAGCTTGGGAGCAGAGCTTCTTCTCCTTTGCCCTTCCACAGACCCGTCAGGCTGCGCTGCGGATCGCGATTGTCCTGGGCCGCGGCGGCGGGGTGATGATTCCTTATCAGAATCTCGTCAGGTTCGGCCTCGGCGGCGTTCAGGGGCCCGGAAGCCAGAAATTCAGCTGGATTCATCTGCATGACATTCTGGGGATCATTCTCTTTCTCCGGGATCGATCCGATCTCAGCGGAGTATTCAATGTTTCGTCCCCGAACCCGGTGACCAACCGGGAGCTGATGCTTAAACTTCGCCAAACGATGAAAATGCCCGTCGGGCTTCCATCACCGGCGTGGATGCTTGAGATGGGCGCCCGGGTGATTCAGACTGAAACCGAGCTGATTCTCAAGAGCCGCTGGGTCATCCCGGAAAGGCTGGAGCAAGCGGGTTATTCCTTCCAATACCCGACGCTTGAACAAGCTCTTCAGCAGATCTTCGAGCCATAAATATTGCTTTAGTTAATCTCCAAAGAGAGGTAAACTATCTTTATGGGCCTTTATACGATACATTCTGAAGGGAGCATCAACCATGTCTTTTGAGCCTGCCAATACGCTGGAAGAGAAGCTTGTCAAAGCGATCACGGAGCCCTCGGCCAGACCTGACTTTTATAACGAACTCCGTAACTCCGAAATTTATACGATTCAAGGCGGGCCAAGCCCCGTGCAAGAAAAGACCGAGCTGACCGCGGGACAGTCCGTGCAGCTGCTGAGCGTGGAAATGGACGGGAAAAGGTATCTTCCCATTTTTTCATCGCTTACCCGCATGCAGGACTTTATCAAGGAGCCGGTTCAATACCTGGCCATCAACGCTTTGCATTTCTTCAATCTGACCAAAGGGGCCGACGTACTGCTGAATCCGGGCTCTCCTTTCGGCAAAGAGTTCAGCGCCCGGGAGATCGAGTCGATTCTGGATGGATCCGTTTTCAATGCCCAGGAAGCCTACGTCGTGGAGAAAAACACGCAGACCATGATCGGTCCGCCTTCCGAGCCTCCGACTGAGCTGCTCGAAGGACTGAACACCCTGTTTAGCGATCGCCTCAAAAACGTGATCTGCGCCTACAATGCCCAGGTGTTCAACCCGCGTACCGACAGAGCGCCGCGCACGTTAATCGCGATCAGCTACATCGGCAAAGGGGATAAGATTATCGAGGAGTGCGGCAAAGTGGCCGAGTCCGTACAAGTACAGTTCCCACCGGTGGAATTCATCGAGCTGAACGGAACATCGGGGCTCGAAAGCTATTTTGAAGGGCAAAGCAAACCGTTTTATTTGAAGGAAACATTCTGATCCGTTTGAAATCACCGCAGCCCGGGTTCCGACTCATCGGAGTTCGGGTTTTTTCTTGGATCCATGTACATGATACAATGATACTCAGACGAACCAACGAAGAGAGGTACATAAGCATGAGTGAAGACCATTCGCACCCTGAATGCCCGTATTGCGGAAAGGCGATCGTTTCGCCCTATTTCGAAGGCAGCTATGAGGGACACGTCCGGGTCTGCAGCCAAATCGATGAACACAGCACCGCCGAACATATCATTCATGTGCTGGAAACGGAAGATGAGGGAGCGCCGTTGCGCGTGCTGGTGCAGCGGGACCGGCTGGATTCCATCCTTTCCAGAAAAGATGTGGACGCCGAAGCGAAGGAAAGGACACGCCGTTTTTTTGAGGAAAAGGATGCGTGCTTGCAGCAGCTTTTTCCGGACGAAATTATGGAAATTTACGGTGCGTACGTCCAAAGAATGAATCTGCTGTATGATGTTGTCGTGAAGATGGACTTAACGAAAAGGCCATTTGAGGCTTTTTTGGCGCAAGATCTGGGCGACCCTGCCCGAAAAACGGCGATGATCGGTCTTTCGGGACAATTTTATAGTATAATCTACTCCTGAATTTAGATTTCGTGTAAAATAGTGGATGATTGCCGCCGCAGACCGCAACACCCACGCTGAGACAAACCTGGCCACGTACATCGCCGGGTTTTTTTTGCGTTTTCGTAAAAAGGGCTGAAGGAGGAGAGCGAATGACATTGAACAAACGGCTCGCTGCAGCGCTTGCCGTATTGCTGATAATGGGTGGCCTCATGCTCGGAATGCTGCTTCGCAAGGGTGACGGCCCTGTTCAGGCCCCCGAACGCAGCAAGGCTTGGGAAGCATTCACGCTTAGCGGGAAGGGACAATATTGGCAGTTGAGTGACTATAAAGTTATCAGGACTTCGTCATCCATTTATCGCGGCAAAGGCAGTCTAAGTTACCGGGGAAATCCAAGCGAGATTGATGAGTCCACGTATTTCGGCTACTCACTATACGAGCGCCAGAGTAGTGGTGAGTCGTGTTCCGTACACAGCCACACCTCTACTTCCGTTAACGGTCCGGTCGGCATTCTTGACAGTATCCAGCAGTTGGGTGCGATTGAAGGCGAGCCTTCCACCTGGGAGCTTGCAGAAACCGTACAGGATTTCGATAACGCGTACATGGAGATGAGTTGGAGAGACAATCAGGGAGAAATGCATACAGAGAATATTCCGCTGAAAGTAACGGAAGCGTACTCAAGCTTGAATTAACGAAGAGGAGGAATGATTATGAGCGAAACGGCGGCAGCGGGAGGTTCATTGGTGGGTGTGATTCCAATGATCATCCTATTGGTTATCTTTGGGCTGGGCATCGCCTGCATGATTCTATTCATTCGCTTCGCCACGCGCGCGATCAAGGCGCTGGATATTTATCTGGCCGAAAAGACTCGCAGATAGTGATAGATTCTCCTTGTCGCAATGTGTATAATTTTGTTAAAAACAAGCGAATTTGCTTGCTTGCCCGGTTTTTGACTATTTTATTGGGGGATGATTGAATGAGCAAAGTTGAGTTTTCCGTTCAGGTTCGTCTGGTATCCGATCTGGCTGCATCCAAGGCATTCTATGAAAAGGTGCTTGGCTGCGAGGTGAACGACTTCTGGGCCGTCCGCGACGAGTTCGCGCTTGGTTTCAAGCTGATCCAGGCGGCCGAGCTTAGAGATGTGGAGCCGAATAAGCAAGGCAAGGACCAGCCCTTGGCCTGGGATACATATGCATACGTGGAGACGCATGGCGATTTGGACCAGCTGTATGAAGAATTGAAGGCGAACGGAGCCCGCTTCATTCAAGAGCCGGTTTTGACCGAAGCGGACTGGGGAGCGTGGAAGGAATTTACGATTGCAGACCCGGACAACTACTCCATCGGCTTTGGGTCAGGCAAGAAGGATTAGCAGGGAATGCCGCTGTCATGCTCCAGAGAAGTGAGATGGCGGCATCACCTTTTATAAGGAGGGCGTGAACCTATGGATAACGGATCAGGCGGCTATGTCGTCGGATGGGGGACGCTGGCTTTAATCAATGCCGGGCTTGCGCAGGGCAAAAATCGGAACGGGCTGAACTGGTTTCTGATTTCGCTTCTGATCGGCCCTTTGGCAACCTTGTTCATCGTGGTGTGGGACAAAAAATGAGGGGAAATCGCTTTTTGATCGGCCAATACGGTTCCTTTGATACCGGCAAATTTGAAAGGGATTTCCGCGAAGGATTTTACGGTATCGAAGCCTGCCTGCTTCAGGCCGACGAAGATGTGCTTTTATTGCAGAAAATCGCTCGGGAGCATTCCTTCCGGATCGGTGTCCACTATCCTCTTCGGGACAACGGGCGTACCATCCGGGATGCGCTCTTTCTCTCCGACGATCCCGGGGAACGGGAGCAAGCCTACAGGTTCGTTCAGACGGATCTGAATGAGATGCATGCTCTGGGGCTGGATCCGGCGTATATCCTTTTTCATTATCCGAAGCCGGTCATTCTGGATGACCGCGTAGACTGGAGTACTTGGCATTTCAGTGGCCCACAGGAGTATGTTTACGAGAGCAAGTATTCTTTTGATACCTTTAAAGACCGCACAGAAGAGCTTTTCCGGTGGCTGAGCGGTCAGGCCGAGCGGGTTGGCTTTACACCCGTGCTCGAATTCGACGCGCTGAACAGGTATGTGTATGATTCGGATGCTCTGGAGGAGCTGCTGCAGAAGTACCCTAAGATCCGCTTATGCCTGGATACCGGCAGGTTGTATTTGCAGGAACGAAGAGATCCTTCATTCCTGTCCGTACCGCTCATGCGAAAATACGCCAAGTACGCGGAAGTCATCCACCTGTGGAATCTGCAGTATGGCGACGGCTTCGTCAAGCTTCGCTATCCGGTGCTGCCTGAGCAGCTGCATGCTGACGGCTGGGCACCAATCAGGGAATATCTCACCATCATCCGGGAGGAGAACCCGAACGTGAAAATCCAGTTCGAGCATCGTTCGGAGCTGATTAGCCAAGAAGACCTGGACCGCTGCTACGGCTGGGTGGCAGGACTGCTCGCGGGCGATGACCTATGAATAAGTAAGGGGGTTAGAGGAAGCAACATGGATCAATGGGCATACAAAACCGTGAAGTACAGCACCGGCGGTTTATTCGGGGGAAAGGTTGACGAAGAGGCATTTGAGAACCTGCTGAACAGCTACGGCTTTGACGGCTGGGAGCTGGTTTCCTGCTTCGATACCAATTACAGCCAGGGTCAATCCCGGGACGTCATTGCGATTTTCAAGCGGAAGGTGTAGGGACGAAGGATAGGGAATAGCAGGGCCATTCGTGATGAATGCGCATCTGCTATTTTTTTATCTAGAACTCGGACAGGCATCAAATTTCAACATTTGCCTTTAAGGCTGTCTTCATATATAGTTTAGTTAACTAAACTAAAATAGTAGGGGCGGTTTTAAATTGGAAAAAGAGATGACATCGATTCAAGTGAAACCCAAAAGGCGAATTTTTTATAAAGTTGGCATGGTGCTTTTAGTCCTTTCGCTTTTGGTCTGGCTGATCCCGGTTATTACGCCGTTTACCCCCCTTTCCGTAAAGCTGAAGACTGGTCTCATTACAGGAAGCCTGATATTTGCGGAAATCACGTTTTGGATCGGTGCTTTACTTGTCGGAAAAGAAGTAGCTGCCAAATTTAAAAGCTATTTAAATCCTAAAAACTGGCGGAAAAAAGGGGACAGGCCAAAGAATGAGTAGTATGAATATAGCAGAGCAAATTAACCAAACCATTGAAGACATATGGATTCAGCTTGAAAAAAAGGAAAGAGCCTATACGAATTTTAAATTAAATAATCAACAATACGTGTTATTAACATTAATTATTCGGCATCCGTTTTCTACGCCTACAGATTTAGCTGAGAAAATGGATATTTCCAAAAGCGCCGTCAGCCAGCAATTAGCCAAGCTTGAAAAGGAAGGCTATGTTATTAGAAAACAACATGCAGAAGACAAGCGAACATTTTCTGTTGGATTAGGCGAAAAGGGGCTGCTTTATCAAAAAGAAATGGAAGCATTCAATCAACTCATTTCCGAAAAATATTATGCGAATGTATCGTCAGCAGAAATGAAAAATATGTTATCAGCACTTCAAAAGCTGCGAGAATTACTTGAGTAGCCGTTTTCCGAAGCTCTTTCGTATCGTTTGCATGAAAATGGAAAGAGGGACAGCGTGGCTGTCCCTTAGTTTTTCATTTTAAAACTATTGTTGTTGTTTCGCGGTTAATTCCCGCATTTCAGGAACGGTCGGATTTGCCAAATAATGGCCGCCTTCCACCTCGATGGTTTGTCCAGTGATGAACTTCGACTCATCCGACGCCAGGAACAGCACGGTATATCCGATATCCTCCGGCTCGCCATGATAGGATACGGCGTTATGCTTCTCGAACATGTGCAGCATCGCTTCCGGCAGGTTGTTCTTCGCAGCCGGAGTCAGAATGAGGCCCGGAGCTACGGCATTGCTACGGATGCCCTGCTTGCCGTATTGCGTTGCCACGTATTTCGTCAGTTGCACCACAGCAGCCTTGGAGGCGCCGTATGCAGTACGCACGGAGTCGCTGGCGAATGCGGACATGGAGGCCGTGTTGATGATCGATCCGCCGCCGGCTTTGATCATATGCGGAATGGCGTATCTGCAGCCGAACACGACGCTTTTTAAATTCACGTTCATCTGGCGATCCCACTCATCCATATCCATGTTGACGATATCGAGATCCTTTTTCAAATTGGTCACGCCGACATTATTAAACATCACATTTACGGTGCCGTAGGCTTCCACCGTTGTGTCCACCACTTCTTTAATGGATTCTTCCTTCGATGCATCGAGGAACATGGCTTTGGCTTCAAAGCCTTGGCTGACGAGTTCCTGAGCGGCTTTTTCCGCACCTTCCACGTTAAAGTCGGCAATGACGACTTTTGCGCCTTCTTTGGCCATCAGCTGCGCCGATGCGAGTCCAATGCCGGATGCTCCTCCCGTTACGATAGCTACTTTACCTTGTACGCGTCCCATTTTCGTTCCGCCCTTCATATAGTTTAAATTTTTAAAATTAGATATCTAATAACTAAAACCGTGAAGTATTATATCATTAACGAATTCGGAAAATCAAATGTCCTTCTGAAAGACAAAAAGCCGTAAAAATGCGTGTTGTTGATACCCGTTATACTTTTCTTAATGATGGATTAATATGCTTTATTTCCGTCTAGGATCAAGGGATAATCAAGTGAGCTTCGCGCGCGTGTAATATTGTAAATGGACCTCAGTGAACGAAGGAAGGAGGGAAATCATGGGCTATTTTTTGGTGGCCATATTCTTGTTTTTGGGAGGGAGTTGGCTTTTACATGAGTGATGAAGAGATCGAGGAAGAACTTGAGAAGCATATCGAACCTCCGGATGAAAGGAACGATCGCACGTAAGGTGGATAAAACCCCGTGTTTCCCTTACACTAATAGCATGAGTTCCTTGATTGGCCCCGTTTGGGTTTTATCAGAGCATCAGGCACATGACAGCCTGGAAATTTACATAGAAGGAAGGCCTGTAGATTGTCTTACGAGTGGGTTTTATTGGATGCAGACGAAACGTTGTTTGATTTTAGAATGTCCGAGTCACGCGCGTTGTCCACGGTGCTGGCAAGCATGCAGCTGGATCCGGAGGACCTCGCGATAACGGACTCCTACAACCGCATCAACCGCGGACTGTGGAAGGAACTTGAGCAGGGGCTGATCAATTCGACCGAGCTGAAAGTGGAAAGATTCCGGCGGTTTTGCCTTGAACAAGGGTTGAACGAAGATGCCGGGGTGATCAGCGACCGGTACATTCAATCGCTTTCGGAGCAGGCCTTTATTCTGGCAGGCGCGCTTGATCTTTGCCTGTATCTGAAGGATAACGGCTATCGCATGGCGATCATTACCAACGGCATCAAGCAGGTGCAGTTCGGGCGGATCAACCGTTCAGAGCTGAAGGATTTTTTTGAAGCGGTCATCGTATCCGAGGACACGGGCTTCCAAAAGCCGCAGCCGGGTATTTTCGAGCATGCGTTTGCCGCAATCGGAAGCACCGAGAAGGAGAAGATGCTGATGGTCGGCGACTCCCTGACCTCGGACATCCAGGGAGGAATCAACGCGGGCATCGATACCTGCTGGTTTAACCCGGACCGGGTTACGAACGACACGGGCATCATACCTACGTATGAGATTCATGATCTCGCCGAGCTGAAGGCGATCCTCGAGCGAAGCCGCTCCCAGGGATGAAAGCGTATCGATCATGACAACAATTTGACGCTTATGTAACCTTATTGTGACGATTTGGACCGCGGGATGATTTATAGTTGAGCTATAAGATCACCCGCCCGGAGGGAGTTTTCAGGGATATTTTTATGAATCGTCCCGTTTGAAAATAACTCGGCAGGGTAATGGATGATATGGAAATGAAATACATTGTCCATAAAGGAGATATTTTCAATGAAAAAATTGACGCTGTTTGCTACCCTCTTGATCGTCGCCCTGCTGAGCTTTACGACATCGGCCAGTGCAGTCGGAACGGATAAGGAATATGCCCCGGTTCCTCCGAGTGAGGACACAGTAACAGCTTATATATCGTCGCTGCAAAGCGAAGACGGACATCTGGTCATTCAGGCCGACCCTATCGAGTGGTACGAGGGCGCCGCTGCCGACCAGAAGTTCATGGAATTCGACAAGGAAGCCGCTGAAGAACTTGGCGGAGCTCCGGACGGCTACTACATCGTCAACGATGACAATGCGCTGCAAACCTACGACGTTGCTCCGGATGCAAAAGTGCTGATGCAGATTTATGACCATGACGGTACCTACGAAAGCATGCAGATCAACTGGAACGAGCCCGTATCGCTGGACAAATACCTGGCGATCATGAACAACGATAAGCTGATGGACATGAAAGGCTTTCCTTACCACCTGACCATTCGAGACGGCAAAGTGGTGCAAATCGTGCAGCAGTATATCCCTTAACCTATCATGTGAAATGTTAAATCCAGTACTTTATAAGTACTGGATTTTCTAGTTTGGAGCGGCTTTCCTGGGAAATACCCAACCGTATATGGTGGGGATCGGATGGTTTACTAATGAATGCTCCAAATATTGGCTCAACATCGCAAATAGTGCTTTACTAAAGAGAAAGCAGCGGAGGTACATCCAATGAAATAAATGAATACCAGCATTATTTCGTTCGGATAAAACGGAAATGTTCTGAAGAAGCGGTAGCGCTCGCCTTATTTTACAGATGCGATCCGCCGCTTGCATCGATCAGCTGTCCTGTAATCCAGCGGCTGTCGGGCGAGGCGAGAAAAGCGGCGATATCCGCAATATCGCCCGGCTGTCCCCATCGTCCAAAAATCGAGAATTCGGCACCGTACTGTCTTCCTTCCGGGCTTTGCAGGGTACCGGCATTCATGTCTGTTTCAACAAATCCCGGAAGTATCGCATTGATCGTTATGCCACGCGGTCCCAGCTGATTGGCCAAAGCCAGCGTCAGGACGTTGATCGCGCCCTTCGTCATGCTGTAAGCAGGAAGAGCAGGGAGCGATATTCTGGTGACAGCGGATGACAGGTTAATGATCCGCCCGTCATTCCGGAGACGGGACAGCGCTTGCTGGATTATAAAAAAGGGGGCCTTGACGTTGACGGCCATGATTTCATCAAAGGCCTGCTCTGTCGTCTCCTCGATGGTAACGGGGAGGCCCAACCCCGCATTATTGACCAAAATATCCAATTGGCCATTTCCTGTCCGTTCATGCAGCTGCGTATCTAATGTACCGAACAGCCGCTCGATCTGACTTGTCAAACCAAGCTCCGCACCTATGGCGAACGCCGCTCCGCCGCGCTGTTCAATTTCCTTCACGACCGCCTCGCCCGCGGCACGATTACGCCCATAATGTACTGCGACGAGAGCCCCTTCTTCTGCAAGGCGCAGCGAGATGGAACGTCCTATTCCGCGGCTTCCGCCAGTTACGAGTGCTGTTCTGCCATTTAACTTGCCCATATCTTCAACTCCCTTTGGTTTTAACAGCCTGCGCATCTGTTTGAGACAGTTATACCATAGGGGGAATATCGAAATGTTGCTCTCTAATTCCGGCGGTTACCGAGGCGCTAGGGTAGGGGGGAATGTAAATTCGCATATGCGAGGAGGAAATTTAAAAGCGCATATGCGATAATGAAGGTACAATTTTAGCATTGAAAATGAACGAATAGACGGGGGAACCTATGAACTCGATCCGCAGATTTGTCATATTCGGCTTGCTGGAAGCGCGCTCTTGCATCTTTCCGGCCGTGATCTTCCTGACGCTGGCCGCTTCGAAGCTGATCCATATTCCCGGTCTGCCCAGGTATGATTTCATCCTGATGGTATGCATCCTGGCGCAGGCGCTCATGCTCGTATTCAAATTGGAGACCTGGGATGAGTTTAAGGTTATCTGCATGTTTCACATCATCGGACTGCTGCTGGAGTTATATAAAGTACATATGGGCTCGTGGTCGTACCCGGAAGCCGGCTGGAGCAAAATCGGCGGCGTGCCCTTGTACAGCGGCTTCATGTACGCGAGCGTAGCCAGCTATATTTGCCAGGCGTGGCGGCAGATGAATCTGCGGATCACCCACTGGCCGCGTGCCTATTGGACAGTGGGAATCAGCATCCTGATTTACCTCAACTTTTTCACTCACCATTATGTGTGGGATTTGCGCTGGTGGCTGACGCTGCTTTTGGCCATCATTTTTTTCAGAACGTTCGTATACTTTGACGTAGCAGGTAAAACCTACCGTATGCCGCTCGTATTTTCTTTTATTTTAATCGGCTTTTTCATCTGGGTGGCGGAGAACATATCGACCTTCTTCGGCGCATGGCAGTATCCGGACCAGGAGCGTGCCTGGAGAATCGTGCATATCAGCAAGATCAGCTCCTGGTTCCTGCTCGTGGTAATCAGCATCATCATCGTGGCGCAGCTGAAAAAGGTGAAGGCAGGCGAACAGGCAGTGGACCTCAGCAGCCCGAACAACGGAGCCGTTCAGCCGCCGACCCAATAAAAAAGGGAGCCTGCCCGGCTCCCTTTTCAAATTCTGCTTCGCACGTTCCGTTCAGAATATCCCCATGCTCAGATAGCGTTCTCCGGTGTCCGGAGCGATGCACAGCACCCGCTTGCCCGGACCAAGCCGCCGGGCCACCTGAAGGGCTGTCCAAACGGCAGCCCCCGAAGACGGGCCGACCAGAATGCCTTCCTCCCGCGTCAATCTGCGCGTCGTTTCAATCGCATCTTCATCGCTCACCTGAAAAATTTCGTCGTACACATCGGTGTTGAGGATCGGCGGGACAAAGCCCGGGCTTGTACCAACCAGCTTGTGCGGCCCCGGTTGTCCCCCCGAGAGCACCGGCGATCCCTTGGGCTCGGCGACGTAAATGCCGATGCCGGAAATTCGCTCCTTCAATACTTCGCCAGTACCGGTAATGGTGCCGCCTGTGCCTGCGGTAGCGACGAAGGCATCAAGCCGTCCATCCATCTGATCGATAATTTCCAGTGCCGTCGTATGGCGGTGAATGTCCGGATTGGCCGTGTTTTCGAACTGCTGCGGAATGAAGCTGTCCGGAATCTCCCTGCCGAGCTCTTCCGCCTTGCGGATGGCTCCGGGCATGCGTTCGGCGGCGGGGGTGAGCACCACCTCGGCGCCATAGGCCTTGAGTATATTAATCCGTTCCTTGGTCATATTGTCCGGCATGACCATGATGGCGCGGTAGCCTTTGGCTGCGGCATTCATGGCCAGGCCGATCCCGGTATTGCCGCTCGTCGGCTCTATGATCGTCGAACCGGGCTTCAGCCGCCCGTCTTTTTCCGCCTGGGCAATCAGGTTGAAGGCCGCGCGGTCCTTTACGCTTTTACTGGGATTATAAAATTCGAGCTTTACGTATACCTCCGCATCGGAATCGCTTGTCAGGCGATGCAGCCGGACCGCAGGCGTATGGCCGATAAGCTCGGTAATATTTTGTACCACTTTTGGTTGTGTCATGATGGACAGCGCTCCTTTATGATGGTATTCGCACTAAACCGATAGACTTCTCCGTTATTATAGTTCTTATTGGTTCATTACACAATTAACAGGATCGATAGCTTCACAGTGCGGAGGAGCTGCGCGAGGAACGCTTCCGTGATATTTTTTCCGGAAGGACAAAAAATAATAGCTGCATCACCGTAAAAATCAGCAGGGCGATGCCTTCTTCAGCCAGCAGATAGAGAGGGTACGGGCCAAGGAAATCCAGGATGGACGCGGTTGAAGGCTTATGCATCAGGAACATGTAGTTGGCGCCAAGAACATAGTCCAGGAATCCCACACAGAGAGCAGCAGCGTTCAGGAAAATCATCGTGTGCCCGATCGACCTCCACGTCGGCCGGTAATTTTCGACCCAGGTCATATACAAAGAGGCAAGGATGATCAGGATGTGGGCAGCAAAGAATTGGTAGAAACGGATATGCGGAAAAGCATAGGCGAGATTGGGCGTGAGCATGGCCTGCATGGCACCGCCGATTCCGGCGAAGAACAGAATTCCGAACAGCAGGCGGCTCCTGGTCAGGAGCATGACGATCGAGAGCAGCAGCGTCAGACTGCAGAGCTCAAGAGGGAGCGTATATTGCAGGCTCCAGTTCCCTTCCGTAATATTCCATATATCGAGCACGGCTTCCGACCCAGCCAGGAGGGCGGCCAGAGAGCAGCGCAGCAGGTGCTTGGCGCGGGTGTTACTTAGAATCTTATGCCTGAATGAATAGAGCAGCAAAGAAGCAGTCACGAGCAGCAGGAGCGCCAGCAGGTGCGAAGATGAGAACAGGATAAACGAATCGGTCATGGACATTTCTCCTGAGGGGAATTAGTAAAGATACAATACCATATTATCCCACAAACGAAGATGGGAGAAGATAAATTTCCGCTTGCCTTTTTGGATCGTCGGGAATAGTATGTAACTATACAAGTTGTACGTACAATTAAGTTATATTTTATATGTTACAGTATATGTATGTACAAGTGTATCGAGCATATATATGATTTAGGAGGCGCTTACAGATGAATTTGAAACCGCACTCATTTTGGTTTGTAACAGGCAGTCAGCATTTATACGGCCCCGAGACGCTGGAGCAGGTCGCCGAACACTCGCGAATCATCGCGGAGCAGATGGACCTTGATCCGGACCTCGCGTATCCGGTGGTATTCAAGCCGATCGTAACAACGGCGGATGAGATATACAGCCTGATCGTGAAGGCGAACAGCGATGAGGAATGCGCAGGCATCATCACCTGGATGCACACCTTCTCTCCGGCCAAAATGTGGATTGCAGGGCTCTCGCAGCTTCAAAAGCCGCTCCTTCATCTACATACCCAGTTTAACCGCGATATCCCATGGGATACGATGGACATGGACTTTATGAACCTGAACCAGTCCGCGCACGGCGACAGGGAATACGGACATATTGGGGCACGTCTCGGAATCGCCCGTAAAATCGTGGTCGGACACTGGGAAGACCGCGAAGTGCGCGGCAGCATTGCCGGATGGCTGCGGACGGCTGCAGCATATGCCGAGAGCCGCCGCCTGAAGGTGGCGCGTTTTGGGGATAACATGCGCGAAGTAGCGGTTACCGACGGTGATAAGGTGCAGGCGCAGATTCAATTCGGCTGGTCGGTTAACGGATATGGCATTGGAGATCTGGTGCAGATCGTGAACGAAGTCAGCGACCGGGAAGTGAAGGCGCTGGTGAACGATTATGCGGAGCAATATACGATAACGAAGGCCGGACTTGGGGATGGACCGGTACGGGATTCGATCGCCTACCAGGCGCGGCTTGAAATTGCGCTGAAGAGATTCCTGGAAGACGGCGGATTCGGTGCATTCACGACCACCTTCGAGGATTTGCACGGCCTCAAGCAGCTTCCCGGCCTGGCGGTTCAGCGCCTGATGGAGGCAGGCTATGGCTTTGGCGGCGAAGGCGACTGGAAGACGGCGGCGCTGACCCGCGTGCTGAAAGTGCTCGCAGACAATAAGAGTACGTCCTTCATGGAGGATTACACGTACCATTTCGAGCCCGGAAACCATATGATCCTTGGCGCGCACATGCTTGAAGTATGCCCGACTATTGCCGCCACCCGCCCTAGCATAGAAGTACATCCGCTCGGCATCGGCGGCAAAGAGGACCCGGCCCGCATCGTATTCGATGGCCAGGATGGCCCGGCAGTCAATGCATCCCTTGTGGATCTGGGACATCGTTTCCGCCTGCTGGTGAATGTGGTTGACGGCGTGAAGGTGGAGAAGCCGATGCCGAAGCTGCCGGTTGCCCGGGTCTTGTGGAAGCCGCAGCCTTCGCTGCGCGAATCGGCTGAAGCGTGGATGCTGGCGGGAGGGGCGCACCATACCGTGCTGTCGTACGCGATTACGGTGGATCATCTGACCGATTTTGCGGAAATGGCCGGCATCGAAGCAGTCGTTATTGACAAAAACACCTCGGTTCAGCGCTTCAAAAACGAGCTTTTATGGAGCGATGCAGCGTACCGTTTACGATAGTCGATTAGTCATATACGCTTGTCTGCATTCGCCCAGCCTATGATACAATACATGCATATGAAGAATCGCTTCATTACCAGCGTAACGCGCAGGTCTGAAGAGTTCTTAATTTTGAGCGTTCAGCTGAGGTGAATGATGAATAACAGACGAATTCCTAAATATATGCAATTGAAGCATGAACTGCTGTCCTGGTTTGAATCGGGGAAGCTGCAGCGCGGCCAGCAGGTACCTTCGGAGAACGAGATCGCCGAGCAGTTCGGCATGAGCCGGCAGACGGTTCGCCAAACCTTCGGCGAACTGGAGAAGGAGGGCTGGCTGGAACGGATTCAGGGTAAGGGAACCTTCGCCCGGAGCCCGGAACGCCGCGAAAGCGAGCAGGTCAAGACGATCGGTATCATAACGACGTATATATCGGATTATATATTTCCGCATATCGTGCGGGGAGCCGAAGCGGAGCTGCGCAGCCAGGGTTACAGGCTTCTGTTGTCCAGCACGGACAACAACAAGGAGAAGGAAATGGAGAGCCTTCAGCTGATGACGAGCCAGCCGCTCAGCGGGCTTATTATCGAGCCGACGAAGAGTGCAGAGGGCAACCCGAATTTGGCCTATTTCCTGGAGCTTCAGGAGAAGGGCATCCCCTACCTGATGATCAACGAAAAATACAGGGAACTGGAGTGTGCCTGTCTCAAGGTGGATGATGAAGCCGGAGGTTATAAGGCAGCGAATTACTTGCTGGAGCGGGGCCATACCCAGATCGCCGGCTTTTTCAAACGGGACGACCTGCAGGGTGTGAACCGGCTGAAGGGATTTCTGGGCGCGCATAAGGCAGCCGGAATCAGCGCCTCTCCGAAAAGAGTGGTCACCTACACGACCGAACAGAAAAACGACCTGCCATACCAGATGGCACTGCAGATGCTGGCAGAAGGGGAGGGCCGCCCAACAGCCTTTGTATGCTATAACGATGAGCTTGCCGTCATTCTGTTGGAGGCTGTGTCCGCAAGCGGTCTGAAGGTTCCGGAAGATGTGTCCGTCATCGGATTCGACGATTCGAGCCTTGCCGCAGCTTCCGGGACGAAGCTGACAACGCTGACACATCCCAAGACGGTGATGGGGCAGGCGGCAGCCAGCCGGCTGATTGCCATGATTGAGCGCGGCGAGGGAGCGGAGGATGTGGTGTATGAGCCTGAACTCATCGAAAGGGACTCCGTTACCGCAAGAGCAGATGGGTAAAGGCTGAGGGTCTGCCGCTGGGCAGGCTTTTCATGCAACAACTTGTACGTACAAATAAATCAGAGAAGGATGTGTCTGTATGCTGGAAGCGTTGAAACAGCAGGTGCTTGAGGCTAACTTGGCTTTGCCCAAACACGGACTTGTCACTTTTACTTGGGGGAACGTAAGCGGTATTGACCGGGAGGCAGGACTGTTCGTCATCAAGCCGAGCGGAGTTCCCTATGAGGATTTGAAGGCGGAAGACATGGTGGTCGTCGATTTGGAAGGAAACGTGGTCGAAGGAGACTTGCGGCCATCTTCCGATACGCCCACGCATATGGTGTTATACCGGTCATTTCCCGATATCGGCGGAGTTGTACATACCCATTCGCCGTGGGGAACAAGCTGGGCTCAAGCCGGGCGGGCGCTCCCGGCGTCCGGCACGACGCATGCCGATTACTTTTACGGTGAGATTCCCGTGACGCGTCCCATGACGAAAGTGGAGATCGAGGGTGCTTACGAACTGGAGACCGGCCATGTCATCGTCGAACGCTTTCGCGAGCTGGGACTGGATCCGATGCAGGTTCCGGGTGTGCTGGTTCATGCCCATGCCCCTTTCGTATGGGGAAGCGATGCGGGCAATGCGGTTCATAACGCGGTCGTTCTTGAGGAAGTGGCGAAGATCACGGCACGCATGCTGCAGCTGAACCCGGACAGTCAGCCGATGGACTCTTCTTTGCTGGACCGGCACTTCCTGCGCAAGCATGGGGCCGGCGCTTATTACGGCCAGAAGCTTTAACCAGAAACTTTTTCCGGTTATTTCAGTCCAACCTCTTAGTCAGCAATCGTCATAACTCGCACTTATCGATGTGGAGGGATTCTTATGAGCAAGAAGTACACGATTGGCGTGGATTACGGAACGCAGTCCGGGCGCGCTGTTCTGGTGGAATTATCGAACGGCAGGGAAGTGGCGGATCATGTTACGCCCTACCCGCATCATGTCATTGATGAACGGCTGCCTGGTTCCGGCCGGAGGCTGGCCCATGATTGGGCCCTGCAGCATCCGGCGGATTATCTGGAAGTGCTGCGGCGCTCCGTGCCGGCAGTCATCCGCGAGTCAGGCGTCGACCCGGAGGACATCATCGGCATCGGCATCGATTTTACCGCCTGCACCATGCTGCCGGTGGATGCTGACGGGCAGCCACTTTGCCTGAAGCCGGAGCTTCAGGACGATCCCCACAGCTGGGTGAAGCTGTGGAAGCATCATGCGGCGCAGCCGGAGGCGGATCTGATCAACAAGATCGCGGCGGAGCGAGGGGAAGCTTTCCTCCCGCGTTACGGGGGCAAGATTTCTTCGGAATGGATGATTGCCAAGGTGTGGCAGATCCTTGATGAAGCGCCGGAAATCTATGAGCAGACGGATCTGTTCCTGGAAGCGGCCGATTGGGTGGTTTCGCAAATGACCGGCAGAATCGTACGCAACAGCTGTACCGCCGGCTACAAAGCAATCTGGCACAAGCAGGACGGCTATCCGGACAAGGCGTATTTCAAAGCGCTCGATCCACGGCTTGAGGATTTAACCGAAACCAAGCTGCGCGGGGAAGTGATTCCGCTTGGAACGAATGCGGGAGGCCTGACGGAGACGATGGCAGCGGTGATGGGGCTGAAACCGGGCATTGCCGTAGCTGCGGGGAACGTCGATGCGCATGCTGCCGTGCCGGCCGTAGGCGTAGTCACACCAGGGAAGCTCGTCATGGCCATGGGAACATCGATTTGTCATATGCTGCTCGGAACGGAAGAGAAGCAGGTTGAGGGCATGTGCGGCGTCGTCGAGGACGGCATCATCCCTGGACTGTTCGGATATGAGGCAGGGCAATCCGCGGTGGGGGATATTTTCGAATGGTATGTTGAGGAAGCGCTTCCGGCCTATGTGAAAGAGACCGCTGTGAACGAAGGCCTGGGCATTCACGCATGGCTGGAGAAGGAAGCTGCGCTGTATAAGCCGGGAAAAACCGGGCTGCTGGCCCTCGATTGGTGGAACGGGAACCGCTCGGTGCTTGTGGATACAGATTTGACCGGTCTGCTGGTCGGCATGACGCTCCTGACCAAACCGCAGGAAATATACCGGGCACTCCTGGAGGCAACGGCCTTCGGCACACGCAAGATCATTGATGCCTTCACTTCCAGCGGCGTGGGCGTGGATGTCCTGTATGCATGCGGGGGATTGCCGCAGAAAAATAAGCTGCTCATGCAGATTTATGCGGACGTGACCAACCGCGAAATTTTCGTGGCGGACTCCAAGCAGACGCCCGCACTCGGCGCAGCTATTTTTGCAGCCGTGGCAGCGGGGGAAAAGGCGGGAGGATACGACACGGTCATTGCAGCGGCAGAGAAGATGGCCAGGGTGAAAGAAGAAACATTCAAGCCCATTCCCGAACATGTGGAAGTCTATGATCGTCTTTATCAGGAGTATCATCTCCTTCACGATTACTTCGGGCGTGGGGCCAATGATGTCATGAAACGGCTGAAAAGCATTAAAAAGTCTGCGGAATAGGCTGGAGGGCCGCTTAAGGATAATCATGGGAGGGATCAGCATGAACAAGATCTGGAAGGAGCACGGTCTGGACCGGATCGTGCTTGAAAGAGGAGCACTGGGGCAAGCAGCTTCCTATCTCGAGAAGCAAGGATATCGCCACGTCATTCTGGCAGCCGATGAACATACGTATGAGGCTTCCGGCAGGCAGCTGGAGGAGCTGCTTCGGCCGATGAACGTGCAGTCTAGTCTGTGCATCATCGAGCCGGGGCATGCAGGGGATGTGGTCGCGGATGAGCAGGCGATCCTGCAGCTGCTGCTTGAGGTCGATCCCGGACGGACGGAAGCGGTGATAGCGGTCGGTTCAGGCACCATTCATGATATCGTCCGCTTTGTCTGCCATAAAACGGGTAAGCCGTTCATTTCTGTGCCGACGGCTCCATCGGTGGACGGGTTTACCTCGAAAGGCGCTCCGCTAATCATTCGCGGCGTGAAGAAGACATTCCCCGCATGTGCGCCGGCGGCCATCTTTGCTGACCTGGACATTTTGACGCAAGCTCCGCAGCGGCTGGTTGCTGCCGGATTTGGAGATATGCTGGGCAAATACACCTCGCTTTTCGATTGGAAGTTCTCGCATTTGACAGCAGGCGAGCCATACCATGAGGAGGCGGCAGCCATAACCGGGAAGGCCCTGCGTTCCTGCGTGGAGCATGCGGATGCGATCGGGCAGCGGACAGAGGAAGGCATACGGATTCTCATGAATGCCCTGATTGAATCCGGGATTGCCATGCTGATTTTCGGGCAGTCCCACCCGGCTTCCGCAGCGGAGCATCATCTTTCGCATTATTGGGAAATGGAGTTCCTGCGCAGGGGCAGCCGCGCGCTTCTGCATGGAGCCAAGGTGGGAGCCGCTTGCGCCGAAATATCACGCATATACCATGATGCCGCTTACCGCGGGATCTTTCCGGGGAAGCAGCCTGAGGCCTTGTCCTTGCATGGGGACACAGTGCGCGAATGGCTTAAGGAAGTGCCTGCTGAGGAGGAGATCCGCTTGCTGCTGGAGCGGGCCGGAGGACCTGTGAGCAGGGAAGAGCTCGGGATCAATGACGAGCTGTTCGAGCGAAGCTTGCGGGAAGCCCATCTTGTGCGCGACCGGCATACGCTGCTGCGGGCGCTGAACGAAGCCTGAAGCAGAAAAGGACCTGAAGCATGAAACGAATGCTTCAGGTCCCTATGAACTCAGTTTTCACTCACGTCATACAGCACGCGCGCGAGCAGATCCTGGCCGTAATTGCCGAAATTTTTGCCGAAAATGGTCAAGCCCCGTTTATTCTCGGACTTCTCCGTGACGGCGATCCGGAAGGTCAGTTCGCTCTTGTAGTCCAGATCGATCTGGTCCAGGGTAACGTCGGAAATCCGGCAGCCATCAATAAAGCTGCCTTCGTGATTGATCCGGATCAGCTTAAGCATGCCGTATTGGTTCAAATGCGGCGGCCACCAGTCCGGGTTAAAGGCGCCGCGTGCATCCCCAAAGTCTCCGGGACTGGTCCAGAAGCCGATCTCGATGCCGTTCACGTAAAAGTAAATGTCAGACGGATAGTTGTCGCAATAGCCGGGGGCTTCGGAGCCAAGCTCCATCGAGAACTGAATCTCCCGGAAGGTCTGGTTCGGCTTCAGGTAGTTGGGGATCCGGTATTCCAGAAAACCCTCTGTGAGCCAAATGATCTCCGCGCCAATCCGCTGCGGATCAGCAAAATAACGCGGGTCGTCAAAGTCGCCGACGATGCTGTCCTTCGTTGCAAGCCCGCAGGTAGGGAGGGCCTGATAATTACTATAGTGACCCACCTGAATTTCCACTTCGTACAAATTGTTCACATCTTTGCTGCGCAGGTCTACCATCAGCTTGTCTTTATTCAGGTAACAAATCTTCTGAATGCCGTGTTTGCCGACACTGGTATTGATCTCAATAAGTCCGCTTTCTTCAAGCTTCTTGACATGCATCGTAATGGCTCCGTTGCTCAGGCCCAGTCTGCCGGCCAGTTCGTTAAGATTGAGGGCCTGATTCTTGGCAAGCAGCTCCAGAATTTGAATCCGGATTTCTGAGCTTAGGGCTTTAAAAATATCGATTCCGCTCATTAAATCTTTGATGTAAATCATATAAGGTATCCCTCTTCCGGTAGGAAATTGAAATGAATGTTTTATTTTAGATAATTATAAACCAATAGCAGCGTGAAAGATAGTCCAGCGACTTTAATTAAAAATAATGTTTAAAAACAGCTCCTCTGAAGGGATATCCGTCTTTTTATTTGTGATTATATAAGCTTGTTAAATGCATGTATTTCAGTGTTTTAAGCAGTATGATGATCCTACCAAACTTTAGTTTTAATAAAATATAAAAAGATTTAGGTTTATGCGTTTACAAGTGGTTTGCTATATGTTATTTTATAACTGTAAGCGGATTCATACGTAAATACTTAAAAACATTTATAGAAACATAAAACAATGCGAAAGGTGATGGATGAATGTCAACCGCAGCACAGAAGGCAAGGGTGATTGCTGACAAAGCCTTTAAGATTGCAGATATCGATAACCGCATTTACGGCTCATTCATTGAGCATTTGGGGCGGGCAGTTTACGGAGGGATTTATGAGCCTGGACATCCGGGAGCAGACGGCCTCGGATTTCGTGAAGACGTGAAGCAGTTGATCCGGGAATTGGGAGTGCCGATTATCCGTTATCCTGGAGGGAATTTCGTCTCGGGATATAACTGGGAAGATGGCGTTGGGCCTGTGAACGAGCGTCCCAAGCGTTTGGAGCTGGCTTGGCGGACCACGGAGCCGAACGAAGTCGGAACGAACGAATTCATGCGCTGGGCAGAGGAAGTCGGCTCGGATGTGATGATGGCTGTCAACCTCGGAACCCGGGGCGTGGATGCAGCCAGGAATCTGTTGGAGTACTGCAACCATCCTTCAGGAAGCTATTACAGTGATTTGCGCCGCAGTCACGGATATGAGCAGCCTCACCGCGTGAAGACCTGGTGCCTCGGCAACGAGATGGACGGACCTTGGCAGATCGGACAGAAGACACCGGTTGAATACGGAAGATTGGCTTACGAAACCGCCAAGGCGATGCGCCTCGTGGACCCGGATATCGAGCTTGTCTCCTGCGGAAGCTCAAGTACCGGAATGCCGACCTTTCCCGAATGGGAAGCGACCACGCTCGACCACACCTATGACGTTGCCGATTACATATCGCTTCACCAATATTACGGCAACCGGGACGGGGACAGCGCGAATTATCTGGCCCGGACGATGGACATGGAACATTTCATCCGGACCGTGACCGCTACCTGCGATTACATCAAAGCGAAGAAGCGCAGCAAGAAAACGATGTATCTCAGCTTCGATGAATGGAATGTGTGGTACCACTCCAACGATGCGGATACGAAAATCGAGCCTTGGAGCGTCGGACCGCCGCAGCTGGAGGATGTGTACAATTTCGAGGATGCCCTGCTCGTCGGCGGCATGCTGATTACGCTGATCCGCCATGCCGACCGCGTCAAGATGGCATGCATGGCCCAGCTTGTTAACGTGATCGCCCCGATTATGACGGAAGCCGGAGGCCGCGCCTGGAAGCAAACGATCTTTTATCCATACCTTCATGCTTCTCTGCATGGACGCGGTACATCACTGCAACCAATTATCGATTCGCCGAAATATGACGCACAGGACTTCACGGATGTGCCTTATCTGGACAGCGCCATTGTCTTTAATGAAGCGGAAGATGAATTGACCATCTTCGCGCTGAACCGCCATCTGACCGAGGCGCTTGACCTGGAATGCGATGTCCGCAGCTTTGCCGGCTACGAGCTGGTAGAACACATCGTGCTTGAGCATGACAATTTGAAAGCGGTGAACACCGCAGCCGAAGAACAAGTCAAACCTCATTCCAGAGGAGGGGCGGTATGCCGGGACGGTTACATCCAGGCCCGCTTATCCAAGGCTTCATGGAATGTTATACGTTTGAAAAAAAGTAAATAAGCCGTTTCTAAAATAACGATGCGGGAGGGTCAAGAATGAAGAAAAAATGGTTGGTCACGCTGCTGGTGCTCACGATGACGACGCTTTTATGGGGATGCGGCAGCAAGTCGTCTTCATCCCAGGGGGAAACCTCGGTGCTGGATGCCGGGGCGGGAGAAAGCGCAACGGAATTATCCTATTGGACCTTTGTGGAACTGCATGGACAGCATTTCGAGAAAATGCTTGAAAAGTGGAACGCGGCGAACCCGGATCGCCAAATCAAGCTGAACGTAACGGTGATGCCTTACGACGATATGCATAACAAGCTGTCGATCGCCGTCCAGACCGGCGTCGGCGCTCCGGATATCGCGGACATCGAGCTGGGCAAGTACCCGGACTTCATGAAGGGAACCCCGCAGCTTGAGCCTTTGGATGATGTGGTGAAGCAGTACAAAGACACGGTTGTTCAATCGCAGCTCGATCTGTACAGCAAGGATGGAACCGTATACGGCTTGTCCACGCATGTCGGCGCTTCCGTAGCCTTTTACAATACGGAAATCTTGAAGGAAGCGGGCGTGGATTACAAGACGATCGTCACCTGGGATGATTTCAAGAAGGCGGGCATGCAGGTGTACGAGAAAACCGGCAAATACATGGGAACGGCTGACACCAGCGCGACATGGCAGGAATCCATGATGCTTGCCCAGCAGGGAGCCGATTTTACCGACGAGGCTGGCAATCCGAAGGTAAACTCCGAGCAAATGATCAAGGGATTGACCATTCTGAAGGACCTGAAGGACAACAACGTAATTGCAACCATCGCGGGCGGACAGCCGGACACCGAGGAGGCGTACGGAGAATTCAACTCCGGAAATTATGCGACGGCATTCATGCCGCTGTGGGAGATGTCCCGTTACACCAACTATATGGCGGACCTTTCCGGCAAAATTGCCATTGCACCAATTCCGGTCATCGAGAAGGGCATGCCTCGTTCTTATGGCGGGGGCGGAACGGCGACGGTCGTAACCAAAACGGCCAAGGACATACAGCTTGCCAAGGAATTCATCGCTTATGCGAAGCTCTCGCTGGATGCAAACATTGAAATCTGGAACACGCTCGGATTCGATCCGATCAACATGGACGTGTGGAACATGAAGGACGTGACGCATAATCCGGATAACAAGTTCGTGAAGTATTTCGTGAACAATCCTTTTGACGTGCTGAACGAAATAAAAGACGAAATTCAGCTTATCAAATCCACGCCGGCAAGCCCGACCATTAACAATGTGCTCTGCACGGTGACCCTGAACGAGATTTTCGAGGACGGCAAGGATATCAAAAAGGCGCTGGACGATGCCCAGGCACAAATCGAGCAGGAATTGAAATAAGCCGTCACGGCGCCAAAACTTGAGAGCTGCCCGGCGTAGGGGCGGCTCTCTTTCCAAAGGGGTAGGAGGCTATGATCAAAAGGTTTCTGTATTCGCAAAAGGTCGCTCCTTATGTGTTCGTACTGCCATTCATACTGGTATTTCTTATATTTTGGGTATATCCGCTGGGCAGTTCGCTCAGCATGAGCTTTCAAAAGGTAACGCTTGGGCAGGATGCGCAGTGGATCGGCTTCGATAACTATACCAAGCTGATGGGTGACAAAACCTTTTTTAAAGCGGTCGCGAACAGTGCGGTATATATGGTGCTGACGCTCGTCATTCTGATCCCGTTTCCCATGCTCTTTGCTGTCCTGATCAACAGCAAGTTCATGTGGGCGAAGGAGTTTTTTAAATCCTCGTTCTTCTTCCCGGCACTGACTTCCGTCGTGGTCGCAGGTACGATTTTCCGGCTGATGTTCGGTGAAATGGAGGGATCGTTGATCAACAGCATACTGGGTCTCTTCGGGATCGAACCGATGAAATTTTTGAAGGGCCAGGTTACGGGCTACATCGCTTTGGTCGCGCTGGCTACATGGAGATGGACCGGCGTGAACATGCTGTATTTCCTGTCGGGCCTTAAAAATATTCCGGACGATTATTACGAAGCCGCTTCGATCGACGGAGCCTCCCGTTGGCAGAAATTCACGCGGATCACGATGCCCTTGCTCAAGCCGACGTCAATATATGTGCTGACCATCAGCATCTATGCGGGTCTGGCCATGTTCATCGAGAGCATGATGCTTTGGAACGGCAACAACTCCCCCAAAAATATCGGTCTGACCATCGTGGGTTACCTCTACCGCCAAGGCATCGAGAAGAACAACCTGGGATATGCGGCCGCGGTCGGCATTGTGCTGCTTGCGATCACGATGATCATTAACCTGACTCAGCTGGCATTCTCCGGAATGTTCAAGAAGGAGGATTAATCATGAAAAAAGATGCGGCAGCCAAAATCGTCCTCTTCTTATTTTTTGCGGTGGTGTGCCTCCTGATCCTGATTCCTTTTTACGCGGTCACGATTGCGTCCTTCAAGCCGGGAGAGGATCTGATCCGTTATGGCCTGAACCTGCGGTTTGATCTGTCGGTGATGAGCTTCGATAATTTTGCTTATTTATTTACCGGTGATCATGCGTATTTCCAATGGTTTTTTAATTCCTTGTTTTTGACGGTCGTGCAGGTGGCTTTGACATTGATCGTCAGCGCGACGGTTGCTTACGGCTTTTCCGCCTATGAGTTCAAAGGGAAAAACATTCTGTTCATTTGCGTGCTTCTCATCATGATGGTTCCATTTGAGATTTTGCTGCTGCCGCTGTATACGCTGATTTTTAACATCGGACTCATGAATACCTATTCCGCGATTATTTTGCCGGGGGTGGCGAGCGCGGCCACGATTTTCTTTTTCCGGCAGTATCTCAGCGGTATTCCCAAGGAAATCATTTCGGCGGGCCGGGTGGATGGCGCCTCCGAATACGGTATATATCTTCGTTTGATTCTGCCGATCATGAAGCCGTCGTTTGCGGCTATGGCGATTCTGAATGGAATGAACAGCTGGAACAACTTCCTGTGGCCATTCATGGTGCTGAGCGACGACCGCAAATACACGCTGCCGATCGGTCTGAAGACACTGCTGACGCCTTACGGCAACAACTATGATCTCCTGATTGTCGGTTCGTTCTTCTCGATTATTCCGATCTTTATCCTGTTTATGGCTTTCCAGAAGTATTTTATCGACGGGATGACGGCAGGCGCGGTGAAGGGGTAAATGAAGGGTCAGTATGACGCTACTGAATAACTACAACGTGGAAATGGAAAGCGAGGACGTGAATGATGATTAACATGCACATGAACGCGAAGCAGCCCCAGGGAACCATCAGCCGTTACATATACGGACAATTTGCCGAGCATCTTGGAAGATGCATTTATGAGGGCATTTGGGTAGGGAAAGATTCTCCCATCCCGAATACGGAAGGCTACCGCACGGATGTGCTGGAGGCGCTCCGAAACATTAACATTCCGGTGCTGCGCTGGCCGGGCGGCTGCTTTGCGGACGAGTACCACTGGATGGACGGCATTGGTCCCGAATCGCAGCGGGCCCGGATGATCAACAACAATTGGGGCGGCGTGGAGGAAAACAATCATTTCGGCACGCATGAGTTCCTGCGCTTATGCGAACTGCTGGGGACAGAGCCGTATATCAGCGGGAATGTCGGCAGCGGCACGGTAAGGGAAATGCAGCAGTGGGTCGAATATATGACCTTTGACGGTGAATCCCCCATGGCCGGCCTGCGCAAGTCGAATGGGCGCGAAGAGCCCTGGAAGCTGCCCTTTTTCGGCGTAGGGAACGAGAACTGGGGCTGCGGCGGTAACATGAGACCGGAATATTATGCGGATCTGTATCGTCACTATGCTACTTATGTCCGCAATTACGGCGGAAACCGCGTATACAAAATCGCCTGCGGGCCTAACACCGCCGACTATCATTGGACCGAGGTGTTGATGCGTGAAGCGGCAGGGTTGATGGATGGCTTAAGCCTTCACTACTATACGCTTCCGACGGGCGACTGGTCAGGCAGCAAAGGCTCGGCAACCGAATTTGGAATAGATGAGTGGTTCGGGACCCTGAAAAACACGCTGCATATGGAAGAGCTGATTATCAAGCATTCGGCCATCATGGATAAGTACGACCCCGAAGGCCGGGTCGGGCTGATCGTCGATGAATGGGGCGGCTGGTATGATGTCGAGCCGGGCACCAATCCGGGATTCCTGTATCAGCAAAATACGCTCCGCGACGCCCTGATCGCAGGCATTAATCTGAATTTGTTCCATAAGTACAGCAAACGGGTCAAAATGGCCAATATCGCGCAGGTGGTCAACGTTCTGCAAGCGATGGTGCTGACGGAAGGAGACCGAATGCTGCTGACCCCGACATACCATGTGTTCGATATGTACAAAGTACATCAGGACGCCAAAATGCTGGACGTCAGCATTGAGAGCCCGGTGTATAAGCATGGAAACGAGAGTATTCCTCAGCTGAGCGTATCGGCATCCATCGATGCCAGCGGCGTGATACATCTGTCTGTCTGCAATTTGCATCATGCGGAGACGGCTTCCGTCTGCTGCCGGATGGAGGGGGCTCAAGGCAATCAGGTTACGGGCACCGTGCTGTCGCATGCTTCGCTGAATGCCCACAACACATTCGACAAGCCTGAGGTAGTCGCGCCAATGCCGTTCACGGGAGCACGCCTGGAAGCAGGGGAGCTGCATATCGAGCTGCCGCCAGCCTCTGTCGTCGTGCTCGCGATTCTCTAGGTGCGCGGTATGCAGCAGCGCCACAACCTATGCAAGGGCTGCACGGAGAGCGTACGCGTGACGCCGGACAAACTGCAGCGGCTCGTGGAGATCGCCACCCGCTGCAGGGAGACGGCAGCCGATGAAATATATGCGCAGCGAATGCAGCAATGCGCCCGTTGTCCGGGGCTGCAATACGGCACAACCTGCCGTTATTGCGGCTGTCTGGTTGCCGTCAAAGCGCGGCTGCAGGATTCCGTTTGTCCATACCCCCTGCTATCCAGGTGGGAGTAGCGGCTACGGACTGCAATAGCGGAGATGAATATGTATGATAACAACTTGACTCACATAAAGGAGAACTTAGAATGGAGAGAAACCGAAACCGGGAATACCGTAATCCGATCGTGTGGCAGCGCGCCGATCCTTGGGTGTATAAGCATAAGGATGGCTATTATTATTTCACGGCTTCGGTGCCGGAATATGACCGGATCGAAATCCGCAGATCCAAATTGCTTCAGGGTTTAGGCGAGGCTGAGCCGGTCACGGTATGGCGCAAGCACGAAACCGGTGCGCTGAGCGCAAATATATGGGCACCCGAGCTTCACTATATTGAAGGAAAATGGTATATCTATTTTGCTGCAGCGCGGTCGACCGAAACCATGGAGGGCCTGTTCGATCACCGGATGTATGTGCTCGAGAATGCCTCGGAGAATCCGCTGGAAGGGCAGTGGGTGGAGAAAGGGCAGGTCCGCACGAGATGGGAATCCTTTGCGCTGGATGCGACGACGTTCGATCACCGCGGTGTCCGTTATTACGTTTGGGCCCAAAAGGATCCGGACATCGAAGGCAATTCGAATTTGTATATATCGGAGATGCTCAATCCTTGGACGCTGACCGGAGAACAAACGATGATTTCCACGCCAGAGTATCCTTGGGAAGTCATCGGGTTTAAGGTGAACGAGGGGGCGGCCGTCCTGAAACGAAACGGCCGCATTTACATCAGTTACTCGGCCAGCGCGACGGATCATCACTACTGTATGGGCCTGCTTCAGGCGGATGAGAACGCCGATCTGCTGGATCCGGCTTCCTGGTCCAAGTCTGCGGAGCCCGTGTTCCAGACTTCGGAAGAGAACGGACAATACGGGCCGGGACATAACAGCTTTACCGTCTCGGAATCCGGGGAGGATGTCCTCGTCTACCATGCCCGGAATTACAAAGAAATCACGGGCGATCCGCTGTACGATCCGAACCGTCATACGAGGGTTCAGGCGTTCGCCTGGAATGTAGACGGAACGCCGAATTTCGGTGTTCCGGTTCCGGATGCTGCCGAGAAGGGCGCGTCCAGCGTCCAGGATTAATTATTGATGATAAGTTCTGTTGTCTGGAGAGAAGATGCACCCCTCACGCTGAACAGACGCATGGTCATCATCCACCCCTCAGCTTCATGCAGGACGTAAGCGATTAATGCGGTATTCCAAACGGTATATTTTCGAATTGGACTACAAGACTACTGGAAACTCAATAATAAGATACCCGTCTAGAAAGGTGGCAGCAATGCCATCTTTTTATTTGGGCTTTAGCCAGTTGAGAATGTGTCGGCTTCCGGAAAAGCGTTAGCGGTCGCCTCTCTGATTTATCATACAGTGCTGCATTGAATGATTCCCCATGAATCAGATGGAAGAAAACGGTATACTACGAATAAAACAGCTTAGATTTAATGAAGGAGGTAAAAAAACATGAGCATGCAAAAGCCGTCCATCATCGTGGTCACAGGCATTATGGCCAGCGGAAAGTCGACCGTCGCGCAGCTGCTTGCCGAGCGTCTGGAAAGATCGGTCCATCTGCGCGGCGACCTGTTCCGCAGAATGATCGTCAACGATCGGCGGGAGGTAGGGCCGGGCGCCGATCAGTCAGAGCTGGAGCAGCTGAGGCTTCGTTACCGACTGACTGCGCAAGCCGCAGAGACCTATTTGCAGGCAGGCTTCCATGTCGTCGTTCAGGACGTGATTATCGGCAAAATGCTGGAGGTCTTTGTATCGTTCCTGGACACGCGTCCCTTTTATATGGTTGTTCTATGTCCAAAGCCGGCTGTCGTAGCAGAAAGGGAAGCAGGACGAGCGAAGAAAGGCTATGGGGAGTGGACGGTGCAGTCTCTGGACGAGGTGCTGCGCAGCGAAACGCCCCGGATTGGCATGTGGCTGGACACTTCGCCGTTGACGCCGGAGCAGACGGCGGATGAGATTTTGAATCATGTGTGGGAATTGGGGCTCATATCAGGGTAAGGTTATAACGATTAAACCGGCACTATAGATCCCCATATTTCCTCCTGTAGTGACTCAGCACAAGCAGCGGCCAGATGTGCCGATAACTATGATAATGGGTATAATAGCTGCCCGGGAGGCCTGCACCTTCCGGGTAGGCTGTTGGCCAATGATGCTCTTTGACCGAGGCAATCAGTCGGTGAATCCCTTTATTGATGGCAGCGGTCGGCCGCGGATGAACCGAGATAAGCGCGTCTAACGCCCATGCCGTCTGCGAAGGGGTGCTTTCCCCTAAAGGCTCATAGTGCATCTTCCGGTCACTGCTGCAGGATTCTCCCCACCCGCCGTCTTGGTTTTGGATGCTTAACAGCCATTTTGCGCCTTTTTGCAACGTGTCATCGTCTGTGGAGAGGCCGACAGCCGTTAAGCCGGTTAAGGCGGCCCAAGTGCCATAAATATAACAAATTCCCCATCTGCCGTACCATGATCCATCTTTCTCCTGATGCTTCATAAGCCATTTCATTCCGCGTTGGATAAATTCGTGGCGGATGCCAAGCCCGCAGAAGTTCCCCAGAAACTCGAGGGTCCGTCCGGTAAGATCAGCTTCCGAGGGATCGATTGCCGCGGATTTGGCGCCATCGATGGCGAGCCAAGTGAGTATTTCCTTGTTGGTGTTTTTTTCGAATGACGGCCAGCCGCCGTCTTTATTTTGCATGGACAGCACCCAGCTCAGTCCGCGATTCCACGAATCCAGATAGATAGGATCGGTTTGGGACAAGGTATGGATCGCCCGCAAAGCGGCTGTGCTGTCATCCACATCCGGATTTATGGCATTGGATTCTGAGAATCCCCACCCGCCGGGGATAATGCCGGGATTATGAATGCTCCAATCGCCTGGTTGATTCTGCTGTCTGGAGAGGAGATACGCATTCGCACGTCGAACAGCCGCGTGGTTATCATTCCCCGCGGCTTCTTGCAGGGCGTAAGCAATTAAAGCGGTATCCCAAACGGTAGAGGGGGAGTTTTGAATCGTCGTTTTCCCATCGAAGCTGTACTGCATTCCCGTTAAACCTTGAACGGCATCCACTATAATGGAATGTTCCTTGTCGTAACCGAGCGCGAGGAAGGCGAGAACCATGAGAATCGTGCTGGAGGCATAGCTGTAAAGGGTGCCGTCCTTCTCAATCCGCTTCAGCATGAATTCCTCAGCCCTTGCTGTTGCGGCTTCATGGATGAAGCGGGGAGTACCAATAAGCCGGTTCATGCCTCTTTGGATGTCTGCCTGTATCTGCCGGGATTCGATAGAGGGCTCCTCATCGGGATCATTTCGGGGATCGTTCAGATCGGATAAGTCTGGGATAAGCTCGGATTTTATAGAAAAATGCCGGTCAGCCATCACCAGCATCGGGATCAGATGGACTCTTGAATAACCGGAAAACTCAAAGATGTTGATCGGAAAGGAAGATGGGAAAAGCAAAATCGCAAGCGGTATCATCGAAACGCCGGCAGGCCACTTGCGCTGCCCGGTCGCGGCAAGGATGGCTTTGGTCAAGACGCTGGTCACTTTTCCAAGCCCGCCTTTGGATTGTATAAAACGCTTGGCCCGCTGAATCGGTTCATCCGCTGATTGGCTGTATCCGGAACAGAGCAGGGCGTAATAGTTTTCAACCGAGACTGATAAATTCCCCTCTCCTTCATCGACATACAACTTCCAGCAGCCTTCGGGCAGCTGCTCGGCAAGAATCCGATCATGCAGCTGCCTGATAAGGGCTTCATTCGGAACGTTCAAAATCCGAAAAAGTATGATTATAAATGCATCGATCGTCGTCCCGTTTTCAAAGCAGTAATGCCAGGATCCGTCTTGCCGCTGCTGCTGGATCAGGGATTCTGTCATCCTCCCGATTTCGTCTTCAACTGTGCTCAGCATATGGCCCATGTCACGGGCACCTCCGAAGTTTTATTTTTAGCATTATATGTTGACCTGGAGAGTGAAATGAGGAGCGGAGTGCTCAGGTTTATGATATTGTGAATTCTTGATGTACTGATCCTTTCGGGGGATAAAAGGTTAAAGGAGAGTATGGGCGAAGATAGTTATTGGAAGAAAATAGTTGGTCATACTAAAAGATGATGGGGACGATTGCCGTTGAAACCTAACTATACGGAAGATAAGCAGATTCTAATCGGCCTTTCGGGCTGGGGCGACCATGACGATATTTATCCGAAGGGGACCAAAGCGGGGGACAAGCTGAATGTATACAGCAGCCGTTTTCATGTTGTGGAGCTTGACAGCTCCTTCTATGCCATTCCTTCCCCCGAACGCATGCGCAAATGGTGCGAGCAAACACCTGATTCCTTCGGCTTTATTGTGAAAGCGTATCAGGGGATGACCGGGCATGCGCGGGGCAAGGTTCCTTTCTCCGACACCAGGTCGATGTTCGAAGCTTTCCGGGAATCCGCGAAGGTCATGCAGGATGCCGGCAAGCTTAAGGCGGTGTTGTTTCAATATCCTCCATGGTTCGACTGCGAACGGAAAAATGTCGAAATTTTGCGCAGAACACGGGAATGGATGGACGGATTTCCGTTAGCGCTCGAGTTCCGGAATCAAAGCTGGTTTGATGGCGAGATGAGGGAGAAGACGCTGGCCTTTATGCGTGAGGAAGGCTGGATTCATTCCATATGTGATGAACCGCAAGCGGGTGAAGGCTCCGTGCCGCTTATTCTCGAGCCGACCCGCGACGATTGCACGCTTGTCCGGCTGCATGGCCGGAATGCATCGGGGTGGCATTCCAGCGGTCAGCCGAATTGGCGCGAGGTCAGGTATCTGTACCGGTATAACGAGCAGGAGCTGTTGGAATGGAAGGGAAATATAGAGCGGCTGCTGGAGTCGACCCGAACCTGCTGGATCGTATTCAACAATAACTCCGGCGGCGATGCGGCTGACAATGCCATGCAGCTGATGCAATTGTGCCATTTGGATATGCCGGAGCTGCCTCCGGACCAATTATCGCTGTTTCCGGAATAATTTGGAGCAGGTCGAAAAGGTCGGTGTGCAGGATTTGCCCGTAAAAGAAGGCGGGTGTAAGCATTGTCATATTCGGATTTCAGGAAATACGCACTTTTGTCCTGATTGATCTGTTTTTTAGATCATAACTATATTAAATGGTTATTTCAGGTATGGAGAGGATTTGTTTATAATAGAAATTGAGCCGCTTACATTTTGGTGAAATGGCTTACAAGAATCAAGTTTTAGATTTCCGTCCAACGCATAGAAGAATGGTTCGGTTTGATACTCATTCTATATGACTATTAAAAAATCAAGGCGGAGGTATCACTTTAGCGATGATAACCAATAAGAACGACATGCAAACGCAGGGAGCCTGGGAGAATTATTACGGCCCCAACCTGGGATATGTTCAGGAGCAGTATGAACGGTTCGTGAAGGATCCGGAGTCTGTAGAAGAAACGTTCCGCAAGGTGTTTCAGCTGTGGGGAGCGCCGCCAATGGCGCAGGCCGATCTGGCTCCCGTGAACGCCGCATCCGGTACTTTGGACAGCAGCATGCTGAAAAAAGGCGTGGACGCCGGCAAGCTGGTGTGGAACATTCGTGCATACGGCCATTTGGCTGCAGACATCGATCCGCTCGGCATCATTCCGAAGCCGGACACACGCGTACTTGAACCTGAACAATACGGACTCAGCCAGTCCGATCTGACGGCTTTCCCTGCATCCCTGATTTGGGACGGGGCGCCTGAGAACGTCAGAACCGGTTGGGAAGCCATCCAGAAGCTGCGTCAAACATATACAGGAACAATTGCTTTTGAATTCAGCCATGTGCATGATACGGCAGAGCGCGTATGGCTGAACCGTCATGTCGAAAGCGGCATTTTTCCGGCTCCGCTGAGCGAGACCGAGAGAGTGAACCTGCTTGAAAGACTGATTGAGGTAGAACAGTTCGAGGAGTTCCTTCACCGTACTTTCGTGGGACAGAAACGATTCTCGATTGAAGGTAATGACATGCTGGTCCCGATGCTCGACGAAATGGTGCGCATCATGTCGGACGAAGGCGCGGAGCATGTCCTGATGGGGATGGCTCACCGCGGCCGGCTGAACGTGCTGGCTCATGTGCTCGGCAAGCCTTATGATAAAATTTTCTCCGAGTTCCATCATTCGCCGAACAAGAAGCTCTTCCCTTCGGAAGGCTCGATGGGCATCAACTTCGGCTGGACCGGCGACGTGAAGTACCACCTTGGCGCCAAGCGCGTCCTGAAGGACGGCAGTGTCGTGCAGACCCGCATCACGCTCGCGAATAACCCGAGTCACCTGGAGTTCGTCAATCCGGTCGTGGAAGGCTTTGCCCGCGCGGCTCAGGAAGACCGTACACAGCCGGGGTATCCGGCGCAGGACGTGAATAAGGCTGCAACGGTTCTGATTCACGGGGATTCTGCATTCCCGGGTGAAGGCATCGTCGCCGAGACGCTGAACTTCAACAAGCTTGCAGGCTTCCAAAACGGCGGAACGATTCATATCATCGCCAACAACAACATCGGTTTTACGACCGAAAGCCGGGATTCCCGTTCGACCCATTATGCCAGCGACTTGGCGAAGGGTTACGAGATTCCGATCGTTCACGTCAATGCGGATGATCCGGAGGCATGTATTTCCGCCATTCGCCTTGCGAGCGAATACCGCAACAAATTCAAGAAGGACTTCCTGATCGACCTGGTGGGCTACCGCCGCTATGGTCACAACGAAACGGATGATCCGGATACGACGCAGCCGCTCATTTACGATAAAGTCAAAAACCATCCGCGCGTCGCGAAAATTTATGCGGATGTGTTGAATCAAAAAGGCGTCGTGAACAAAGAACAGTCCGATCAAATGATTCAGCAGGTTCAGAACCGGATGAAGGAAGCTTACGACAAGATCAAGGACCTGGAGCAGGAGCCGGCGAATTCCCACCAGCAAACGCCTGCGGAGGACCGGATCAAAGCGATCAAAACGGGTGTCCCTTTGAACACGCTTCGCGCCATCAATTCCGATCTCTTGAAGCGTCCGGAAGGCTTTAACGTCTATCCGAAGCTGCAGCGGATTCTGGAACGCCGCGAGTCAGCGCTGAACGACGGGGAAAAGGTGGACTGGAGTCTTGCGGAAACGTTGGCCTTCGCCAGCATCGTTGCTGACGGCAAGCCGATCCGCATCACAGGCCAGGATGCCGAACGCGCAACGTTTGCTCATCGTAACCTGGTGCTCCATGACACGAAGAACGGCTCGACCTTCTGTCCGATTCATGAGATTCCACAGGCTAAGGCATCCTTTGCGATCTATAACAGTCCGTTGTCCGAGGCTTCGGTGCTCGGATTCGAATATGGCTATAACGTATATTCCCCTGAGACGCTCGTGATTTGGGAAGCCCAGTTCGGCGACTTCGCCAACTGCGCACAGGTCATTACCGACCAATTCATTTCGGCGGGACGTTCGAAGTGGGGACAGAAATCGAGTCTCGTCATGCTCCTTCCTCATGGTTATGAAGGACAGGGACCTGAGCACTCCAGCGCGCGTCTGGAACGTTTCCTTCAGCTTGGAGGCGAAGAGAACTTTACTGTCGTCAATCTGACGAGCGCAGCCCAGTACTTCCATTTGCTCCGCCGTCAAGCCGCATTGACCGAGAGCGAAGATGCGCGTCCGCTGATCGTGATGTCGCCGAAGAGCCTCATCCGCAACGCTCGCGTGGCATCCAGCGGCCAGGAACTGAGCGAGGGTCGCTTCCAGCGCGTGCTGGAACAGCCCGGACTTGGCAAGAACCCTGAGCGCGTAGAACGCCTGGTTCTGTGCAGCGGCAAAATTGCCGTCGAGCTGGAGGAAGCATTGGATAAAGAGGACAATGCGAAGGATTGGCTGCACATCATCCGTGTCGAGCAGCTGTATCCGTTCCCTGAACAGGAAATTCGCGAGATTATCGCACGCTATGCGAATGTCAAAGAAATCCTGTGGGTGCAGGAAGAACCGGAAAATATGGGTGCTTGGCGCTACATCGAGCCTCATCTCCGCAAAGTGGCGCCTCAAGGCGTGCCTGTCAATTACAACGGCCGTCCTGAACGTTCGAGTACCGCCAGCGGCTTCCAACAGGTGCACAGCTTTGAACAACAACAAATCGTATCTACGGCATTGAACCAAAAATCTATTAAGCATAACATCGCACTGGGGAGGTAGCAGGCTGTGAGCGAAATTACAGTACCGGCAATGGGTGAGTCCATCACAGAAGGAACGATATTCAAGTGGCATGTCAAAGAAGGGGACGCAGTAAGCCAAGGGGATGTACTCTTGGAGCTTGAAACCGACAAAGTCAATATTGAAATCAGCGCCGAGGAATCCGGCGTGATTGAGAAAATTCTGAGAAACGACGGCGACAACGTTCAAATCGGCGAAGTAATCGGAAGATTGTCCGTGGGCGGCGAAGCAGCACCAAGCGCTCCGGCGAAGGAAGAGGCGAAGGCTCCTGAAAAAGCAGCTCCGGCAGCGCCGGCGCCAAGTGCTCCTGCTCCGGCCGAGCCTGCGAAGGAAGGCGAATCCTACCTCGCCGCTTCGCCAGCAGCACGCAAGCTGGCTCGCGAGCAAGGCATCGATTTGGAACAAGTGAACCGTGATCCGAAGGGCCGCATCTTCCAGGATAACGTAAAGAACCACACGGAAGCCCCGGCTCCGCGTCCGACTGCTCCGGCTCCTGCCGCTGCGCCTGCTGAAGTAAGCCAGCCGGGCAAGCCGGCAGAACGCACGCGCATGTCCCGCCGCCGGGCGACGATTGCCAAGCGTCTTGTGGAAGCACAGCACACGGCTGCGATGCTGACGACCTTTAATGAAGTGGATATGACCGCCATCATGGACGTCCGCAAACGCCGCAAGGATGCTTTCAAAGAGAAGCATGAGATCGGCCTCGGATTCATGTCCTTCTTTACGAAGGCTGTTGTCGGCGCTCTGAAGAAGTTCCCGCATCTGAATGCGGAAATTGACGGTGAAGATATTATCGTGAAGAAGTACTATGATATCGGCATTGCGGTATCCGCCAAGGAAGGCTTGGTCGTTCCTGTCGTGCGCGATGCAGACCGTCTGGGCTTCGCCGAGATCGAGAAGGAAATCGCTTCGCTAGCTTCGAAAGCGCGCAGCAATTCCCTCGCATTGTCCGAGCTGCAAGGCGGCACGTTCACGATTACCAACGGCGGAACATTCGGTTCGCTGTTGTCCACGCCAATTCTGAACGCCCCTCAGGTAGGTATCCTGGGCATGCACAAAATCCAGCTCCGTCCGGTTGCCATCGATGCAGAACGCTCGGAGAACCGTCCGATGATGTACATCGCCTTGTCGTATGACCACCGTATCGTTGACGGCAGCGAAGCAGTCCGCTTCCTTGTGACCGTGAAAGAGCTTTTGGAAGATCCGGAATCCTTGCTGCTTGAAGGCTAATCAAGCGCACTGATATATTTAACACAAGGCCAGGCCGCGTTACTGCGGACTGGTCTTTTTTGTGCTTTATCATCATTCGTTATATTCATTGACTTTTCATCGGATCTGCATTATCCTTCTTGTATACCCATGGGGGTATTGGCGAGAAGACAACAGCTTTGACAGCTAACCGAGAAAAGGGGATAACCAATGAATTCATCAACGATTTTTTATGTGATATTGGCGGTTTTCGTCGTTTGGATGCTTTACCGGATGTTCGCGCCTGTCAAGGGACTTGTGCAGCTGCGGGACGAGCCCTTCCGTCAACAAATGGAGAAGTCCAAGCGCAAGCGGCTGATTGATGTGAGGGAGCCTCATGAGTTCAAATCGGGTCATATCCCCGGCGCCGTGAATATTCCGCTCTCTCAAATCGGCGGCCGTTTGGCGGAAATTCCAAAAGATAGCGATGTCTTCCTATACTGCCAGAGCGGCATGCGGAGCAAGCAGGCGGCGAAAATGTTGCTGAAGAGCGGTTATCCGGAAGTCAACAACCTGATGGGGGGGATATCTTCCTGGTCAGGCAAGCGTGTCAGATAGATACATGAAAAGGCATCCCACGTCTCTGTCGAGGTGAGGGATGCCTTTTCATGTATCATGAGTTCATGTCATTATTGGCCGGCCTTCGCGCCATCGTCCATCGCTGGCTGCATCAGCTGGTCTGACGACGTAAGGGGATCATGCCAGTTGGCAATCAAATTGGAAATATACTCGACATCCTTGGGGTCCGGGTCATAATACCAGACAGAGCCGCGCATGACACCTTCGCCTTTGAGCATATAGTTGCTGAAGACAGGCATGCTGCCTTCGTAAAAGGATTTAGCAAGATCGATGATAAACGAGGAGTTCATGTTCGTTTTGAAATTACTTCCGGCCACCTTCATCAAATCAGGTATTTTCGTCATGTTCTTGATCTCCAGCGCCCTCGCCATGACGGCGTCAATCAGAACGCGGTGCCGCATCGTCCGGTTGAAGTCGGAATCCTCGCGGTACCGGGCATAGCTGAGCGCATCTTCACCGTTGTATATGGGCTTGTTCGGTTCGATTCTCAGCTTCTCGTGAATCTTTTGCTTGTTCTCGATGACTTTGGTGATGGGCAGGTGAACGCCGCCAAGCTTATCGACGACATCCTTGAGACCTTGAAAATTGATGGTGGCATAAAAATCGATATTGTTGCCGACCAGATTCTCCACCGTATCCACGCTTCGCTTGATCCCGCCGCGCGCATAGGCGGCATTGACCTTGCTCTTCTTGTTCTCTTCGGCAATTTCGGTGTATGTATCGCGTGGGATGGAGATCAGCAGAATTTTCCCGTCCTCCGGGCGTACAACGGCGTAGATGATCGTGTCGGAACGGCCGGGCTCATCTTTTCGCTCATCGGTACCGAGCAGGAGGATGGAGAAGGGATCCTGAACCTTGTCCGGCTTTACGGCTTCAGGTTCGTTCTGGTTCTCGTCCTCGTCAATTTCCTGGTAAGACTCATCGAGCGTATCCGCTATGCTTTCTTTCATGAAGGTGTCAAAAGCGAATAAAACGACCTGTTTTCTAAACAGATACCCAGCGCCGGCGATAAGCAATAGGCAGATAAGCGCAACAAGCAGCCAGGTTCCTTTGCGTTTCTTTTTCTTTCTTTTGCGTGGGCGGGTAAGCCTCTGAGGCCCTTGATTTTCCATCTACATCTCCTGTTTGGGGGTATGATAGTCAAGCTTCCGGACATGAATTTACAATATTTTCTTAACGTATATGACTATTCTATAGTATTCTCTTAAAAAAAATCAACACACGGTATCACAGCATGCGTCAGCAGTCGACTTTATTCCGCACCGTAACACAGCAAAAAAGACGACCTTTAGGGAGCCGCCTTTTCAAAAGAGCATACATTGTATTATATATGAAGGGGGACGATTTCTGTTAGTTCAGGGCAGGGCTTTGCAGTCTATCGTTCAGCCGTTCCAGCTTGCGGATAATCTCTTTTTGCCATCTGATGTCCTTGAGCTCTTTTGCGAGATTCAGAAGATCCAGATAATCATCAATTCGCATCTCTGCGCATTGCGCCGATATATTCACCATGCTCGTCGACTCCTTAACCGTTGGTGTAAATTGCTTATCTGAGAAACATTGTACCACAAACTGATTCTCAATGATAATCTTTCTCAGTATAAATTGTGAAAATTTTTTGGAAAGGAGCATGCATACCATGGATGCACCACTGAAATGGCTGAACTGGGCCAAGCAAATGCAAGGCATCGCACAGACAGGTCTGGCCTATAGCAAGGATGTATATGATAAGGAACGATATGAACAGCTGCGCATGCTTAGCCTGGAGATCATGGAGCAGTATACAGAAGTGGAGAGCAGCAAGCTGGCGGAGCTTTTCGCAGGTGAATATGGTTATGCCACACCCAAAGTGGACATTCGCGGCGTCGTGGTGCAAGAGGGGAAAATTCTGCTCGTCAGGGAAAAGAAAGAAGGGGAATGGTCGCTGCCCGGAGGCTGGGCCGATCTGCTGCTGTCTCCATCGGAAATTGCGGTGAAGGAAGTCAGGGAGGAGTCTGGCTTCGAGGTGAGAGCGCTGAGGCTGCTGGCCGTGCTGGACAATCATAAGCATAATCCTCCCGCTCCCTACCATGCCTATAAGTTGTTCATTCACTGCGACATTACCGGGGGCGGAGCGAAGGAGGGCCTCGAGACGAACGGCGTACAGTTTTTCGGGGAAGACGAACTGCCGCAGCTGTCCGAGGCCCGCAATACGGAGAAACAGGTCAGGATGATGTTCGAGCTGCTACGCCATCCGGAGCGCATTCCGGTTTTTGACTGAGGGTGATAAGGAAGGATGGCCAACCGTCCGACTGCCGAAATGCAGACCAGTTGGCAGACATCGACGAAAATGAGGAGTCGCGGTTCACTACTGAGTCTGCTCTTTGCCAGGGAATGTGATGCAAAATGGGTCAAGGAACCTTTTTTGCCTATGCCTATTAAGCTTATAGAAATTAACTGTTGGACGAAAGGGAGGAGGTTTTGTAGTATGGTAGCAGCCCTTCAGCGCTTTGCTGATGAGTTCTGCTCCGGAGGTGTGTCATCATGCTGGCTGCGTTTGTACATACGATTTATGAAGTGTTTCTACCCATATCACTGCCGGTGATCGGCGGTGCGCTCATTAAACGGTTTAAAAGAATCGAAACCAGACCGCTATCCACGCTGTCGCTGTATCTGCTCAGTCCTGCGCTCATTTTCGAGACGCTGATGCATGCGGAGATTTCCTATGGCGATGTGACCCAAACCGTTCTGTTTACGGTGATGAACATGCTGCTGCTGTGGGGGATTGCGGCCGGACTCGGCAAGCTGTTGATCCTGCCCGCTGCGGAACGCGCGGGTCTTACGCTGGTGGCTTTGTTCACGAACTGCGTGAACTACGGCTTGCCGCTTGTCCTGTTGGCGTTTGGGCAGGCCGGAATGGATAAGGCATCCATTTACGTGATATTGCAGATTCTGATCGTCAACACGATCGGCGTTTATTTCGCGGCACGATCCCATTTCTCCATGAAGCAAGCCGTGCTCTCCATCTTCAAGCTCCCGTCGGTTTATGCAGCCGCTTTGGCGGTCATCCTCCGTTCGGGGGGACTGCCGCTGCCGCAGAGCCTCGAAGAAGGCGTGTCGCTGGTATCAGGCGCTTATTCTTCTGTCGCGTTGTTCATTCTGGGAGCGCAGATGGTCAGCGTGAACACGGGAGCCGGGACGAAGGCGTCCTATTCGGCGCCGCTTCAGAAGGCGTTCTTCGCCGGCATGTCGCTCCGGCTTGTCATATCCCCGCTCGCGTCCACGCTGCTGCTTCTTATTTTGGGAGTCCAGGGCACCTTGTTTAACGTCATTCTGGTACTCAGCTCGATGCCTGCTGCCGTGAATGCGGTCATCCTTGCCGAGCAGTTTGATGCTGCGCCGAGAGTGGTCACGCGCTGCATTTTATGGACGACATTGGCCTCGTTTATTCTGCTGCCGCTCATGGTCGGGTGGATATCCTGATGCCGGTCTACTCGGAACGAACTGTATATTCCGGGTTGCTAAAGCGGATCAGGCCCTTAAGCCCTGACGTTTCGTAAATGCGGTTGTCACTCGTAATGAAGAAGGCTTCGACTCCGGGCTGTTTCTCGATATACTTGAGGCCGGCATCCAGCCCCATAATGAATACGGCAGTCGAAAGCGCGTCGGCATCCGTTGCCGAATCGGAGATAATGGTCACGCTTTTAAGCCCGCTTTGGCTTGGATAGCCTGTCCGCGGGTCCAGAATGTGATGGTATTTGACCCCGTTTTCCATGAAAAAGCGTTCATAAACGCCGGATGAATCGATCGTTTTGTTGATGAGCTGGACATTTCCGAGCGACGTGCCGCGGGTCTGATCGGGATCCTGCAGGCCGATATTCCATTCCTGTCCCCCTGGCTTGCTCCCGAGCGCAATGATGCTGCTGCCGCCAAGATTGATGATCGCGCTGTCCACCTGCTCTGACTTCAAATAGTCGGCTACGCGGTCGGCGGCGTATCCCTTGCCGATTCCTCCAAGATCAAGCGCCATGCCTTTCCGTGCCAGCTGGATGGTGCGCTTCTCTGCATTTAGGATCACATCCTTATAGCCGATCCGGTTCATCACCTCTGCAAGCTCGGACTTCGCCGGAACATGCGCCCCTTCATTTCCGATATTCCACAGGCTGACCAAAGGTCCGACGGAAGGATCGTACAAGCCCCCTGTATCCACCGCGTAATCGAGCGCCTTTTTGACCACGTCGAACGTATCCTGCGACACGGGAACGGCTGCTTTTCCTGCCTCTTGGTTGACCTTGGAAATCTCGCTTCCTTCTAGCGTCCTGCTCAGTTTATGGTCCATGTCCCCCAGCATATCCTTGATATGCTCGAGATGCTCCGGCTTGGCATGCTCTCCGTACAGCTTTACGTTCACGACGGTGTCGAAAATAATATAAGTCTCCGTGACGGGCTCCGTCACTTTTGCCTCAGCCTTGACCTGCTGATCGTCAGCTGAAAGAAACGCAAGGCTGTCCCTGTTCAACATGATCGAGCCAACGGCCACGATGATGATCAGTGCAGCGGCTCCCGCCATCCATTTTCTTTTCATGATGCATCCCTCCCACAGTCTGACGCCTATATCTGTTATTGATCATACCTGCGGGAAGGGAAGGTGCGCTGTGCCATTCCTCATGATCGGAACCGGAGAATGCAGCCCAGGATCATCAGCATGATGAGAAGTGAAACCGAATTGGTGATGAGAAAGGCGTAACCCACCCCGCCCCAAGCCATATGCACGGCGTAGACCTCCATTAAGGCGATGCCGGTCACTAGAAATAAGAACGTTTTGTTGTTGAGATCCTTCACGGATTTGGTACGTAAAATCTGAACAATCTGCGGAATCCAGGCCACGGCCATGATCATCCCGCCGATCAGCTGCATGACTGCGTATATCATTTCAAGCGCTCCCGTCTGATCTTTTTGAGGTTAATATATGCCGCAGATGCCCAAATACGTGAATGTTCCACCCATTGTCTGTTAGAATAAAGGTAATGGCATTCGATAGCCTGTACATCAATGGATATAATATATAAATGAACCGAGTAGGAAAGGATGACAACATGCTGACGATCACAGAATTTCAGGTGGAGCATATTAAAGACCCGTTCCGCATTTTGACAGGCAAGCGTTATGAATACCGATTGGATATCGAGGTGCCGGAGGATGACGAGTTGCATTCCGAGAATGGACTGTACGTCCGGGCGATCTATAGCGATCAGGAAGAAGGCGGGAGCCTTGTGAAATACGATTTGTACGAAAAGACGACGGATCAGTACCTGGACTTCGATCTGGAAGACGATGAGGTACAGGTGATTGAGACGTTTTGCCGCGAGCACCTGGGAGATGCGGAAGAATGAAGCATACCGTGGCAAGCGTACCCTTTGGCTACGAGCCGCCGGAAGAGTCGCATAGAGGCACGCTGATTTACTACGATACTTTTGAACATACGACCGATCAGGAGCTGGATGCGGCGGAAAAGACCGCGGAGGAACGCAGCTTTTCGCGATTCGTGTTGTATCCGCTGCATGAAGAGACGGCCAAACGGATGCTCAAGCAGCCGGTCCAGGCTTTGTATAAGCGCGAGAAGCAGCTTGCAAGCTGGAAGCAGGATCGCGGCTCTGCAGCCGTCATCGAGGGATTCGAAGCCAAGCGCAAAAAGTATACACCGCTTGATACGGCCCTTCGCCATTTGACCGATAAGTTTCCCTCTCCGCATTTCCTTTACCTCACTGCAGAGACGGCCAATTTATTTGCTTCGTATGCCTCGTTTGCCGATTGGATCGTAAAGCTGCGGCTCATTCTGGCGGACAAGCCGGAGCATGTGCATCCGCAGCTTGAGAAATACCGCAGCCGCTGGGATGTTCGCGGTCTGCCTGAGGAAGAGGCATAGATTCGCCATACCGGAAAGCAGCCGGCAGCTATATAAATGGACTAAAGAAAGAGAAAACCACTTCGTCTGTATTCCGGATGGGATCAAGGGAAGCGAGGCTGAACTTCAGTTCATTTTATATTGCGCATGCCGGCTTTTTGCGGCTTGGATTCCATTTTCCAAAAAATGTACATGCGGTTGCTCATTCCTGTAAAGCCCGTTAAACTTAAAGGGAGCGAACGTGCATCATTAACGGCAAATTTGGAATGAAAGTGCGAGTTCATACCTCTATAAATCATAGATTTCGTTAGGAGTTCTATTATCCATGAGTGTAGAAATGATGACGTTGGAGCAGGCTCAGCAGCTGCTGCAAACCTACTATGGTTATCCGGATTTTCGGGAGGGCCAGAAAAGAATCGTCCTCAGTCTGCTGGAAGGAAACGATACACTCGGCATCATGCCGACAGGCGGCGGCAAGTCGATCTGTTACCAGATTCCCGCACTGATGCTGCCGGGTCTGACGCTGGTCGTCTCGCCGCTCATCTCGTTAATGAAGGATCAGGTGGATGCGCTGACGACCATGGGCATCCCGGCGGCGTACATTAACAGCACGCTGAGCGGGAAAGAGGTAAATGAACGGATCCGGGCGGCGAAACGCGGGGAGTTGAAGCTTTTATACGTGGCGCCGGAGCGGCTTGAGGTGGACTGGTTCAGGGATGAGATGAGCGCTTTGTCCATCTCCTGCGTTGCGGTCGACGAAGCTCACTGCGTGTCCCAGTGGGGACATGATTTCCGGACGAGCTACCTGTCCGTTGCCCCGTTCGTGCAGGACCTGCCGCAGCGCCCGATCGTCGCGGCCTTTACCGCGACAGCCACACCTGAGGTCACAGGGGATATGGTCCGCCTGCTGCGTCTGGAGGAACCGGAGGTGTTCGTCACGGGGCTCGGCCGCGATAATCTGGCCATGTCGGTGCTGCGCGGGGAGAACAAGCGTGACTTCGTGCTGAAGTACGCTGCAGGACATGCACATGAGCCGGGCATTATTTATGCGGCCACCCGCAAAGACGTGGACGATCTATATGAACGGCTGGGAAGCGCCGGCATTTCGGCAGGCCGCTACCATGCGGGGATGACGGACGATGAGCGGGCTGCGAGCCAGGAAGCTTTCCTGTACGATGATATCCGGGTGATGGTAGCTACCAACGCATTCGGGATGGGAATCGACAAATCGAACGTGCGCTACGTGATCCACTTCAATATGCCGAAGAATATGGAGGCTTACATTCAGGAGGCCGGACGTGCGGGGCGGGACGGCGAACCGAGCCAATGCATCCTGCTCTTCAGCGCGCAGGACATCATGACGCAGAAATTCCTGATCGAACAGAATCCCCAAGACGGGGATCGCAAGCATAACGATTACCGCAAGCTGCAGCAGATGGTTGATTATTGCTATACGACGAGATGCCTGCGTAACGCCATGCTGGACTATTTCGGCGAGGAGCATGCGGACCAGCCCTGCGGCATCTGCAGCTCCTGCACGGATGAGCGGGAACAGGTCGACATGACGGTTGATGCCCAGAAAATCTTTTCCTGCATCCACCGCATGCGCGAGCGCTTCGGCGTGTCCATGGTGGCGTCGGTCTTGAAGGGCTCCCGCAACAAGAAGGTGCTCCAATATGGATTTGACGATCTCTCGACCTATGGAGCCATGTCGGACCGGACAGAAAAAGAGATTTCGGAGATCATCAACGTGTTGGCTTCGGAAGGATACCTGCTCCTGTCCGAAGGACAGTATCCGGTGTTAAAGCTCCAGCCGCTGGCAGCGGAGGTCCTGAAAGGACAGCGCAGCGTAATGCAGCGCATGCCCGCCAAAGGAGCGGCGGAAGCCACCGGCGGCCGATCAAGCCGGTCCCGCAGTCACGACCATTCGCAGTCGGCCGTCAACGAAACGGTATTCGAGCAGCTTCGCCTGATCCGGCGTGAGCTCGCAGGCAAGGAGCATGTCCCATCCTATATTATTTTCAATGATGCGACGCTGCGGGAGATGAGCGTGGTATGTCCGCAGACAGAAAATGAAATGCTGAACGTCAAAGGCGTCGGCGAAGTGAAATTCCGTAAATACGGCAAGCCGTTTCTTGATTTTTTCAAGGAGCAAGGCGAGGGCCGTGATGACAGCGATTATGAATAACAGAAGGAACGTGAATCCATGAAAGTCATTTTAACGACCCTGAACGCCAAATTCATTCATACCTCGCTGGCGATCCGCCTGCTGAAGGCTTACAGCGAGCATGAGTTTGATATTGAACTGACCGAATACACCATCAAGGATCCGGTGATGAACATCGTCTCGGACCTGTTTCAGCGAAAACCGGACGTGATCGGCTTCTCCTGTTACATCTGGAATATCGAAGAGACCCTCCGGGTTATCGATATCGTGAGAAAGGTCATGCCTGAGGTGAAGATTATTCTCGGGGGGCCGGAAGTTTCCTATGATACGGGCTATTGGATGGAGCGTGCCCGGGGCGTCGATTTTATCGTTATGGGCGAAGGCGAGGAGACGCTGCATCATCTGCTGCAGGTGATCGAAGGCGACCAGAAGTACCATTTCGTGTACGGCGTCGCCTACCGGAAAGGGGAAGAGGTGATCATCAATCCTCCCCGCCCGAAAAGCGAGCTGGACTCGCTCCCGTCTCCGCACCGTTTCCAGGAGGACATACCTAACCTGGGCAAGCGAATCGTATACTTCGAAACGAGCCGCGGCTGCCCGTTCCAATGTCAGTTCTGCTTGTCTAGCATCGAAAACGGCGTACGCTATTACGATATCGAGCGGGTAAAGGCGGATATCACGTATTTGATCGACAACGGTGCCAAAGTCATTAAGTTCCTGGACCGTACCTTCAACATTAATCATACGTACGCCATGGAAATGTTCAAGTTCCTGATCGAGAACAACCGCGGCTGTATTTTCCAGTTCGAGATTACAGCCGACATTATGCGGCCGGAGGTGCTGCAATTTCTGGCGGACAACGCGCCGGAAGGCATTTTCCGTTTCGAGATCGGCGTACAATCCACGAATGATCCGACGAACGTACTGGTGAAGCGCCGGCAGAATTTCGAGAAGCTGTCCCGGACCGTGAATATCATCAAGAACAGCGGCCGCATCGCACAGCATCTGGATTTGATTGCCGGCCTGCCGGAGGAGGATTACGATACGTTCCGCAAAACCTTTAACGACGTGTTCGCACTCCGTCCGGAAGAGCTGCAGCTTGGATTTCTGAAGATGCTGCGGGGGACCGGACTCCGGCTGAACGCGGACAAATACGATTACACCTATATGGATCAAGCGCCTTACGAGATCCTCGGAAGCCATAAGCTGCCCTTTGGGGATATTGTGCGCTTGAAGCGGCTCGAGGATGTGCTGGAGAAGTACTGGAACGCCCACCGGCTCGACCATACCCTGAATTATTTGATGAAGCATGAGTTCGAGTCGCCTTTTGACTTCTTCCAAGAGTTCGGGGATTACTGGGAAGGGCAGGGGTGGCAGAAGATCGGCCATCAGCTGGAGGATCTGTTCATGCGGCTTTCGGCCTTCCTTACAGATCGCGGCGTAAAGCGGATGGATGTGGTGCTGGGGCTGATGAAGCTGGACTACTTCCTGAACCATAAATACAAGCCGCGTAAAATCTGGTGGAATTCACCGATCAGCAAGGATGACTGGAGCTCGTTCATGCGGACGGTTCTGGAACATCCTGAGGCGGTATCCGGCAGCTTTGCCGAGCTTCGTCTCAGTGAACGCGAGCTGCAAAAGCATGCCGTGCTGGAGGTGCTTCCGTTCTCGCTGGAGAACGTGCTGGCAGGCGGCACGGGGGATGCGGGGGATGGAGAGGAGCGCGCGCAGCAGCTTCTTATGGTGCTCTATCAACAGGATGAAAGCGAACAGCCGGTATACTACACGATGGATTTAGCTGCGAAGGATTCCGCTTCCGTGTAAGTATCGCGGAAGGATATGCATTAGAGAATACAAAAACGCTCTTGGCCAGTGGGGGATGATCCTCCGCTGGACCGGGAGCGTTTTTGCATGAAACACAGATAAAGTCATTTAAATTATTCGGAAGACTGGGAAGGACCCTCGGGTGGAACATGGCGTTCCAGCCAGTCCAGCACGTCGCTCGTCACTTCATCGCGGTTCGTCTCGTTCAGCATCTCGTGGCGCCCCTCGGGATAGAGACGGCACTCCACGTCTGAAAGGCCGAGTTTGCGATACACGGCTTCCAGGCGCCGGACGCCTTGGCCATTCATCCCGACCGGATCGTTTGCACCGCTGAACAGATAGATAGGCTTATGCTTGGGAATGCCTTCATAAGCAGCGGGCTGCTGGATATCCTGAAGCAGCCCGAAGAAATCGCGGAAGAAGGATGCCGTGCAAATCGCGCCGCAGAATGGGTCCTCAATGTACCGGTCCACTTCGTTCGGGTCCCGGGACAGCCAGTCGAAAGGCGTACGGGGCTTCGGAACGGACCGGTTGAAGCCGCCGAAGACGACCGCATTCATCATCACGCTCCGATGAGCTTCCCCGAGGAGCTTGCTCTGCAGCGAAGCGAGGGTTCTGCCTGCCCGTAGCATGCCCCGTGGGCCGTTGGTACCCGATAAGATGAAGCCGTCGAAACCTTCGGATTTTGACAGGATGACCTTTTGGACCAGGAAGGATCCCATGCTGTGTCCCATCAGAAAAAGGGGAACGCCGGGATGATTGGTCCTCGCCTGAATGCCGAGCTGGACCAGATCTTGAACCATCAACTGAAAACCGCTCTCCCCGACATGGCCAAGCTTCTCTGGTGAACCTGCCGTGAGCCCGTGTCCACGCTGGTCCGGAGCGTAGATGGCATATCCAGCCTGTGTCAGGGCTTCGGCGAATCGCCGATAGCGTTCTGCCGTTTCGCACATGCCGTGTGCAATTTGCAAGACCGCCTTGACGTCGGTTCCCGGAGCGGGGAGCCACTCATATACGTGAATTTCCACTCCGTGCGGACCAGAAAGCGTAAAGGTTTGCTCAAGCATGCTTCATTCACTCCCCATCATCATTCGTGACTTGGATAGTTCAATCTATGCTTCATTTAATCAGAGGATTATTCCGGCAGGTAAGAACGAAGTACCGTTGCCTGGCCACCCAGCGTATAAGAGCCCAGGTTGGCTGGAAGCAGGAAGCACTGACCGGCTTTGTATTCCAGGGACCCGCCGCTCCAGCTCAACGTGCCGCTGCCATCGCAGACCACAAGGATGGTGAAGCTTTCAGGCGTCGTACCGAGGTCCCAGCTGCCCTCAACAATCCCTTTTTCAACGATGAAATAAGGGGATTTTGCAAGCTGCAGCCACTGCCCGGAAGCAAGGCCGTCCGTCTTCATCGTCGTTGCGCCCGATCCTTCGAATGCGGTTACGTTTAGCGAATCCTCGATGTGAAGCTCGCGTGGCTTGCCGTCAAGCCCCGGACGGTCGTAATCGTAAATACGGTAAGTCGTGTCCGAGTTCTGCTGGATTTCCGCCACGACAACTCCCGCACAAAGGGCATGAACGGTACCTGCAGGAATGTAGAAGGTATCTCCTGCTTCGACGGGTACCTCGCGCAGCGTGTCCATTACGGTTCCATTCTCCAAAGCTTGCTTCATGCTTTCGCGGGTTACGCCGTCCTTCAGTCCATATATGATTGTAGCCCCCGGTTTGGCGTCGAGCACGTACCACATCTCGGTTTTGCCGAGCTCGCCTTGGGGAAGTCCTTGGTAGTCATCGGTCGGATGCACCTGTACGGACAGATTGTCATTGCAGTCCAGCAGCTTGATCAGGAGTGGAAAGCGTCCGTTCTTCTCAGAGAAGCCTTTGCTGCCGAACCATTCCTTGCCCAGCTTTTCGCGGATCTGATCCAGGCCTTGCCCGGCAAGCTCGCCGTTAACGACTGTGGTTGTACCGTTCGGATGGTCGGCGATCATCCAGCCTTCGCCGATATGTCCCTCTGGAGGGGTTAGGCCAAATTGCTCGAGGGCTCGGCCGCCCCACACGCGTTCTTTGAATTCAGGCTGAAATTGTAATGGATACGGTTGTGTCATAGCTGCATCTTCCTTTCATGGTCCAGAATCTGATGGTGAAACAAACCGCGTAATCTATATATGTGAAGGTGCACATGAAGTATGTAGCACTGCGGTTAACGCTTTTTTTCTACGGCAATGACGTAGGGTGCATCGCTGCGCTGGAGCTGCCGGTAGACAACCGACTGATAATCCTGGGGCAGTTCTGCCGCCCAAGCCGTGACAGCGCGGGCTTCTGCTTCCCCACCGGCATGGCCAGGGTAGAGAACGACGGTGACGATGCCTTTGGGACGGAGCAGCGATAGCGCCGAGTCCAATGCCTGCAGGGTGCTTTCCGTCTCGGTGATGATGTGCTTGTCGGCAAGCTGCGCCGGCAGATACCCAAGGTTGAACATCACGGCGCCGATGCTTCCATGTTCTTCCGGCGGGATGCAGTCCTTCATCAAGGCATGGCTTTGGAGGAACAGGGAAATGGAAGCGAGGCTGCCGGCAGGCTCGCGGGAAAGACGCTCTTCGGCAAGCGAAAGCGCTTGTTCCTGAATGTCGAAGCCATAGACGCGTCCTTTGGCGCCAGCCGCTTTCGCGAGAAATACCGTATCGGCTCCGGTTCCGACCGTGGCGTCGATCGCCGCTTCCCCGGCCCGGAGGCGTTCTCCGATCTGCTTGTGGGCAAAGCTGAGTACCGATAAAAAGCCCATGTTAAGCTCTCCTCCAATACTTACCCTGCCAAGTGCCCCGTGATTTCAGTTCCGCATCGATTCCATTCAGCACTTCCCATTTCTTCATGCTCCACGTCGGGCCGATCAAGAGCTTCCGCGGCGCATCGCCGGTGAGACGGTGAACGATCATGTCCGGCGGCAGCATTTCCAGCGTGTCGACGATCAGCTTGATATACTCGTCCTGTTCGAGGAAGCGCAGCAGGCCGGCTTCATATTGACGCACCATCGGCGTGCCCTTCATGAGGTGAAGGAGATGAATTTTGATGCCCTGCACATCCATTTGGGCTACGGCGCGTCCGGTTTCGAGCATCATTTCATGGGTTTCCTGCGGGAGGCCATAGATAATGTGCGCGCATACCCGGATGCCGTGCTTGCGCAGCTTCGCTACGGCATCGACGAAGCATTGGGTATCATGCGCCCGGTTAATCAGCTCGGAAGTGGAATCATGGACGGTTTGCAGTCCCATCTCCACCCATAGATAAGTCCGTTTGTTCAGTTCGGCCAAATATTCGATGACATCGTCCGGGAGGCAGTCGGGACGGGTCGCGATCGACAGGCCGACCACGCCCGGCTGCTGCAGAATCGTCTCATAATATTCCCGCAGCACTTCCACCGGCGCGTACGTGTTGGTGTAGGCTTGGAAATAACCGATATATTTGGCGTTCGGCCATTTCAAATGCTGCTTGTCCCGGATATCGTTAAATTGGGTGACAAGGTCGTCACGCCGTTTGCCGGCAAAGTCGCCCGATCCTCTTGCACTGCAGAAGGTGCATCCGCCCCGGGCGATCGTGCCGTCGCGGTTCGGGCACGTAAAGCCGGCGTCGAGCATCACTTTAAAAACCTTTTCGTTAAACTCGGCACGCATTTCGGTATTCCAGGTATGAAATCTTTTGTCTCCCCATAAAAGCGGAGAATCAGCCGTCTGTAAGTTCATTTCAGGTACTCCTTTATGGCATATCGGCAAGGTTAAACCTTGGTGTGCTTTTACGCTTGCTCTATTGTAGCAAAAAAAATCATCGAAGGGTATGAAAGGGAAAGAATGAGTCATGATCGGCCAAAAACGGGCATATGCTTTATTGAAATAACTTACATGAAATGTTATATTTAATTTAGCGTCAAACGCTCTCAGATTGGGTAATTACATTACAGAATTCATAAAAGCATGACGTCTCGGTAACCATATGATCCGTGAGGTGATAAGGATGAATTCTTTAACAAAGGAAGCTTCAGAGAAGGGTAAAATCGCTGTGGAACTGACTCCCGAGGAAGCGCTGGCGCTGACCGGCGTGAAATTCAACGGGAATCCGGAAGTCAAGGCGGAGGCACGCCGCAAAATTCGGAAAGCCTTCGAAAAGACATTTGATTTTCAGTACCAAGATAGGTTAGACTAGCAACAATGAATTCGTTGGACCCCAATTCCAAATAGATTTGGAAAAGGAATTCTGCGCCCCTCTGTTTGCAGGGAGGCCGGAATTCTTTTTCTTTTTATTGACCCTTTACATTTGGCCGCATCTTCGGCACAATATTGCAGTAGCTATATAAAATGAACTAGAGTCTAGCCTTGCGTTTTCTTGATTCCATCCGGAAACAGATGAAGAGCCTTCGTTTTTCTTTAGTTCAATTTATCCAGTTCAGTAGAAAGCGGAGGTATAACATGCGTTTACGCGGCAGAAAAGGAATCCGGGAGAGTCTGGAGGAGCAGGAAGGCTTCGTCATTCTCGATCCCCGGTCGTATAAAGGAAAATGGCATACGCTGTTCGGCAATGACCATCCGATTTACGTGGAGCTTGGCATGGGCAAGGGCCAGTTTATCAGTCAGATGAGCTATCGGAATCCGGGCGTCAATTTCATAGGGATCGACATGTATGACGAACTGATCCGCCGGGCGAGCGAGAAGGCGCGGATTGCTTGGTCGGAGCGGAATGTCGAAGTTCCTCCGAATTTGCGCCTGGCTTTGGCCAATGTCGAGTTTTTGGAGGAAGTGTTTGAAGAGGGGGAAATCGAGCGGATTTTCTTGAATTTCAGTGATCCTTGGCCCAAAGCGAAGCATGCACGCCGTCGTCTGACACATCCGCGGTTTTTGGACAAATACCGTCGTTTGTTGAATTCAAACGGAGAAATCCACCTGAAAACCGATTCGCAGACCTTATTTGAATTCTCTTTGAATGCGTTCGCCGATTATGGTCTTCAGATGACGAATATTTCGCTTCATCTGCACCGGGACGGAGCGAATGAAGCGCATGTCATGACGGAATACGAAACGAAGTTTTTCGGGCAAGGCGTCAATATTCACCGCTGCGAGGCAATCGTAGGGGAAGAGGCGCTGCTTCGTTACAACGCACACCGCCTCGATCATTACCGCATGCAAGAGAAGTCCGGGACCGATAGTGAATCACTGGACCAAACTCAGGACGATCAGGAATAGTAGAGTTCTAGAGTTAATATTTGTACGATTTTATATGAGAAAAAGAAGGTGCCTTCCTAGGAAGGCACCTTCTTTGATTCCAGCATATCAATGATGCTTTGCGCGCTTTCCATCGGACGGTAACGGGCAATGCTCTTAAGCTGCTCTTCCCTGCGTTGGCGGATGGCATCCAGCTCGGTGCCCAGCTTGTTCATCCATTTGACGATGACCTCAAGGGAGGAAATGGGCTCGCCCAGTCCCTGGGATGTAAAGTATTGGCAGTTTTCTTCCTCTTGACCTGGCAGAGGATGATGGAAAAGCATGGGGATGCCCTTAGCCAAGCCCTCGGTGCACGTCATGCCTCCCGGCTTGGTGACAAGCAGGTCGGATACCTCCATCAGCTTATCCACTTCAAGCGTAAAGCCGATCAGGCGGATGTTGGGATGATTGTAGCGCGGATCCTGCTCCAGCTTCTTAAGAGCCTTTTCGTTGTTTCCAAGGCAAAATAGAAACTGGACGTCGTCTCTCCAACGGGTCAGGAAATCATTGATGACCTCATCGCTCATAATGCCCCAGCCGCCCCCCATGACCATGACGGTCGGCATATCCTTTAGCCTGAATTTTTCAAGAATTTCTTCCTTTTCAGGATGCTCCCAAAAGCTGGGATGAACCGGAATGCCGGTCACCCTGATTCTGGAAGGCGGAACGCCCTGCTGGATCATTTTGTCCCGCACCTCTTGCGTGGAAACGAGATATCTGTCGACCTCCGGGCTGATCCATGTGCCGTGTGCATCATAATCGGTAATGACCGTGCAGAGCAATATTTTTTCTCCCAGGCGCTTTAGACGCGAAATGACGGCACTCGGGATCGGATGCGTGCAAACGACGATATCCGGCCTGAGCTGGTTGACGACATTCTTCGTATGTGTGTAAAAAATGCGGTGCAATGCAAGCGTCGTAAAACGGTTCAGCGACTTGTTATATTGATGGCGGTACATCATGCCGACCAGTTTTGGCTGGGATAAAACGGTTTTTTTATAGGCTGTGATGATTAAAGGCGCAACCTTCGGATTCAGAAAACTTCCAAGTTCAAGGACTTTCGTCTGAACATTCGGTGAGAGTTTGCGTAGACTGCTTGAGAGTGCGTACGCAGCCCGAGTATGTCCAGCCCCAAAGCCTTCAGATAACAACAATACTCTTTTTTTTATCACGCTCTGTTCACCTGTTCCTGCTTGTTTTTCCTACAATCCAACATTATCGGCTTTAGGGCCACAATGCAACTGTTCCTGCAGCGACAGATGTGCCTATGATCGCACCGGCAAGCACGTCGGAAGGGTAATGAAGTCCCAAATAGATTCGGGAAACCCCTACCATAAGACTCAGAGGAAGGATTAAATATATCCACTCCGGATGTCCTATGATGAGAGGGATGGCCACGGAAAAGGCGGCAGTCGTGTGGCCGGATGGAAACGAATGGTCCTTAAGCGGATTGCGGAAGGTCCGTGTTCCCGGAAGTGCCAGATGGGGCCGCAGCCTCGGGTAGAGCTTCTTGGCGGCAGCGACCGGAATATGGCTCACGGCCAGGGATACGGCAGCCTGCGCACCGGACCTGCTCCAGGACGGCGATCCGAAGTACCAGATCAGCACGCTCGCGGCAATCGCGAAGGTAGCGCCCCCCAGGTGCGTAATATAATAGAGCCAGAAATTAAGAAACCGGTTATGGAGACGTCCGTTAATATATTGAAACAGCATCCTGTCCAGTTGTATGAATCTCGTGAGCAAACGTCTCATACCATTCCTCCGCTTTCATGCCTTGGCTGTCCAAGGCTGTATTTGTACTTTCGGCGGAACCGGCCTTTCTACTTTCAATTAATCATATTTTCTATCGGCGTCTTTTTCAAGGCGAAAGTCCTGAATTCCGAGTAAAGATGAGGTATTTTTGACTTCACTTTACAGAACCTTTACAATGATTCAAACAGCGGCTTTGCGTTTAAGAGTTCATAAAGTCTTAAATTCGCAACTATCGCTTTTTTATTTGTGAACAGGCAGCTTATCGTTTAACTTTTCTTGTACTTATTTCGTTTATAAATATGGAATACGGTTATGATGTCATTGGATAAGTGAAATGATGATTAAAAAAAGGGGGGACTTAAGAAATAAAAAACAGGTAAATAGCTGAAAATAAGAACTAACGGTCATGAATATAAGCTTGAAGCCTCTCAGGCTGTCAGGATAACGCTTCTTTTCCGCTTTTTAGGTGCAAGGGCAGTTATTGAGCTTTTGACAAAAAGCCGAAAACCGTGGAAAATCGATATGTCGTTCGAAGACATACCAATAATCAAACGTTCGAATGTCAAGGGTTTAAAGGGTCATAGAAAAAGAACCGTAAAAAAGAATCCGTAATCTACAGAGAGAAAAATCGATTATGAGGGGTAAAAAAGGGGGGTTCCGAGAAACATGTTAGACGCCATTTTCGTCGCGCTGCAGGTCGTTCTTGCCGCGATCGGTGTATACCAGTTTGTATTCTCGATATTGGGTCTGTACAGAAAAAAGAAAAAACAGCATTTCCCGGCAACAAAGTCCTTTGCAGTGCTGGTGGCCGCCCACAATGAGGAGCAGGTCGTCGGAGCATTGATGGAGAACCTGAAACAGCTGGATTATCCGAAGGAGCTGTATGACGTTTTCGTGATTTGCGACAACTGCACGGACAATACGGCGAAGATCGTCCGCGAGCACGGCATGAACGCCTGCGTCCGCACGAATAACAATCTTCGCGGCAAAGGCTATGCCATCGAATGGATGCTCAAAGAGCTCTGGGCGATGCCTCGCCAATACGACGCCGTCGTCATGTTTGATGCCGACAACCTGGCGGACGTGAACTTCCTGAAGGAAATGAACGACGATCTGTGCTCCGGCGCACGCGTCATTCAAGGCTACATCGATACCAAGAATCCCGAGGATTCCTGGATCACCGCCGCTTACGGTATTTCTTACTGGTACATCAACCGCCTATGGCAGCTTTCGCGCCATAACATGAATATGGCCAACTTTCTCGGAGGCACGGGGATGTGCTTTGAAACGAACCTGCTGAAGGAAATCGGCTGGGGCGCGACAAGCCTGGTTGAGGATCTGGAGTTTACGATGCGCAGCGTTAAGCGCGGTGTGTATCCGAAGTTTAACTACGACGCCAAAGTATTCGATGAGAAGCCGCTGACGTTCAAGGCTTCCGCCAGACAGCGTCTGCGCTGGATGCAGGGACACTTCACGGTGGCACGGCGTTATTTCTTCCCGCTGCTGTGGCAGAGCATCAAGGAACGCAGCCTGGTCAAACTGGACCTTGCCTTGTATGGAGCGAACGTATACATCGTGCTCCTGACTTTCCTGATGACGGCCGTGATGTGGGTGGACAGCACGTTCTTCCAAGGTCCGCATATTGCGAACCTGTACGGATATCTGCCGGTATGGCTCAGCTTTACAGCCATAGCTGCCAACGTGTTTACCTTCCTGGCCGCCATGTTCCTGGAAAAGGTTACTTACAAGAAGGTGTATCTCTATCTGATACTCTTCCCAATCTACCTGATTTCCTGGTATCCAATTACGTTCTATGCCTTCTTTACGCAAAACAACAAGCAGTGGAGCCATACCGAGCACACTCGGGTGGTACGTTTGGAGGAAGTGCAGAGCAAGCAGGGTTAACTTTAAAATTAGGTTGACAACGAATGCGCTTCTGTGATATTGTATTCAAGTACGTTACAACAAAATGGATTTTCAAGCAGAAGCACCAGCTTCTCACCTGACTGACGAAGGTTGGCGGGTTATTGATCCGATGATTTATGAATGCGAAATTTCATGAAGAATTGATCATAGGGATGCTGGTAGTTGACACCGGTATCCCTTTTAATTTTGCTTTTTCTTGAGAATCACCCATATGAACATGGAGGTGGACGGTTATCAGTAAGGATCATATGATTAATGACGAAATTCGGGCGAAGGAAGTTCGTTTGGTCGGCGCGGAAGGCGAACAGATCGGTATCAAACCGATTCGGGAAGCACTTCAAATGGCGATTGACCTGAATCTTGACTTGGTGAATGTGGCGCCTCAGGCGAAACCACCGGTATGCCGCATCATGGATTACGGCAAGTTCCGTTATGAGCAGCAGAAAAAAGAAAAAGAAGCCCGTAAGAATCAGAAAATCGTTGATATCAAAGAAGTATGGTTCCGAGCTAACATTGAGGAGCATGATTACCAAACCAAGCTTCGCAATGTCGTCAAGTTTTTGAAAGAGGGCGACAAGGTGAAATGCTCCGTCCGTTTCCGCGGACGTGAGATCACACACGCCAACATTGGCCAAAAGATTCTGGAACGCGTCAAAGCAGAGGTCGCCGAGATTTCCGCAGTTGAACGCCAACCGAAATTGGAAGGCCGCAGTATGATCATGATTCTGGCTCCAAAAGCCCAATAGTCCTGAGGAGGAAGTACAATGCCTAAAATGAAAACACATAGCAGCCTGAAAGGCCGCTTCAAAGTAACTGGTTCCGGTAAAGTAACTCGTTACAAAGCTTACAGAAACCATTTGCTTTCCCACAAATCCAAACGCGCTAAACGCGTGCTCGCTGGTAACCCAGAAATGGCTCCGGGGGATGTAAGACGCTTGAAACAAGGCTTGGCTAACTTGAAATAGTTAACAACACATTTTTGGGAGGTTTATTATTATGGCAAGAGTAAAGGGCGGATTCGTTGTTCGTCGTAGACATAAGAAAGTATTGAAACTTGCAAAAGGTTATTTCGGTTCCAAACACCGCATTTTTAAAACAGCTAACGAACAAGTGATGAAGTCCCTGGTATATGCATACCGTGACCGTCGCGCAACAAAACGCAACATGCGCAGATTGTGGATCGTTCGTATCAATGCGGCTGCCCGCATGAACGGATTGTCTTACAACAAAATGATGCATGGTTTGAAACTGGCTGGCGTGGACATCAACCGCAAAATGCTGGCTGATCTTGCGGTGAATGACATCAACGCATTCAACTCCATCGCTACCGTTGCCAAAGAAAAAATCAACGCTTAATATTGCGTGAACGTATAGAAAAAACCGCCTTAACCGGCGGTTTTTTTTTGGAGTAAAAACGCCCGAACTGACCGGCGCTGTTTGATGCCAAAAAAACTGACATCAAATACTTCTTTTCGTCTGAATTAATGCGTTTAGTACCGTAATACTGCGGTAGTCTAGTAAAGTATGAATGGATATTGTTACAATAGGTGACATGTAAGTCACTTTCCCTGTAAGTATTTTACGAAATAAAGCGCTTTCTTTCGTTTTTATTCAAAAAAAGTTTTCAAATGTGATATAAATATGCTGGATTTTGACGATTCGAGCAGGTATAATCTGAAATGTGAAAAGTCCAACATTTGTACAAGCTCATTACTGCAATTAATTGACCATAGATCAATTGCTGAAGAGTTCGTGCGAATGAGAGGAAAGAATTCATTCTAGGGGGACAAAATTCAATGAAAAAGATGTTCAAGTTGTCGCTGATCATGCTGCTTGCATTTTCAGTGGTACTCGCTGGTTGCGGCAAGAAGAAAGAAGAGACAGGCGCATCCGGTGGAGATTCCGCAGGAACTGCAAAGTCGGCTGTTAAAGTAGGTCTGGTAACCGACGTGGGCGGGGTTAATGATAAATCCTTTAACCAATCCGCTTGGGAAGCTCTCGAAGGTTTGAAGAAAGACAAAGGCATTGATGCTCAATATCTGCAAAGTAAGTCTAAAGAAGAATATGTAACCAACCTGAACAAATACGTGAAGGGCAAATACGACCTCACTTGGGGAATCGGTTTTGACCTTGGCGCGGACATGAAAACCGTTGCTGACCAAAATCCGGAAGCACATCTGGCGATCATCGATGCTGTTGTAGACTCTCCTAATGTTCGTTCTGTCACGTTTGCCGAGAATGAAGGTGCTTTCCTGGTAGGCGTCGTTGCTGGTAAAATGACGAAAACAGGTAAAGTCGGCTTTGTCGGCGGTTCGAAGATTCCAGTTATCGAACGCTTTGAAGCAGGCTTCAAAGCTGGTGTAAAAGCAGCCAACAAGGATGCCAAAATCTCAATCAACTACACTGGCGCATTCGACAAGCCTGACCAAGGTAAAGCGGCTGCATCTACGATGTATAATGACGGCGTAGACATCATTTTCCACGCTTCCGGTGCGACCGGCACAGGCGTGTTCAACGAAGCTAAATCGCGCAACAAAGCAGGCGGCAGCAAAGTTTGGGTTATCGGCGTGGACAAGGACCAATCCTTGGAATTCGGCGATGACGTAACGCTGACCTCGATGGTTAAAGGCGTAACGACTGCTGTTGACAAAGTGACAAAAGAAGTGATCGACGGTACGTTCAAAGGCGGATCCGAAATGCTGGGTCTGAAAGAAAACGGCGTAGGTCTGGCTGAAACTTCAACTAAAAACGTTCCTGCTGACGTACTGAAAGAAGTAGAAGATTACAAACAAAAAATCATCAGCGGCGAAATCAAAGTTCCTGAGAAATAATATTTCTCGCTCTGTTCATCCACTGAATTTCATGTGTTTATTAAACGGCAAGGCTGGTTGATATAACTAGCCTTGTCTTACGTTCTTTAGCAAAAATAATGATATAAGGGTGATCTCATGGCTGCAGCAACCCCTGTCGTTGAGTTAAAGCAAATAACCAAACGCTTTCCCGGCATCGTTGCCAACGACTCTATCAGCTTGAAGCTGCATAAGGGCGAAATCCATGCACTGCTCGGAGAGAATGGTGCAGGGAAGTCCACCTTGATGAATATTGTTTTCGGATTGTACCAGCCTGATGAAGGAAGCATTGAGATAAACGGCAAGCCTGTTCTCATCGATAGCCCGAACAAGGCGATCGAGCTCGGGATCGGCATGGTGCATCAGCATTTCAAGCTCGTTCAGCCTTTTACCGTAACCGAAAATATCGTGCTGGGCATGGAGCCGAAGAAAATGGGAATCCAAGTCGATTACAAGACATCGGTTGCCAGAATCAAAAAGTTATCCGATCAGTATGGCTTAAAGGTTAATCCGAATGCCAAGATCCAGGATATCTCGGTTGGCATGCAGCAGCGCGTCGAGATTTTGAAGACGCTTTACCGCGGAGCGGACATTCTTATTTTTGATGAGCCAACCGCTGTGCTGACACCCCAGGAAATTAGCGAGTTGATGGGAATCATGAAACGTCTCGTCGAGGAAGGCAAGTCAATTATTCTCATCACGCATAAGCTGAAAGAGATCATGCAAATCTCGGATACTGTTACGATCATTCGCCGGGGCAAGGTGATCGATACCTTGAAGACGGCAGAAACCAATCCAAATGAATTGGCGGAGAAAATGGTCGGACGCAGCGTCTCCTTCAAAGTGGACAAGAAGCCTGCGGCGCCGAAAGAGACGGTGCTTGAGGTGAAAGGATTGACCTCCAAGAACAAGGACGGCATCGCCGTATTGAACAATCTGAACCTGAAAGTCCGCGCGGGTGAAATTCTGGGAATAGCAGGAGTTGACGGCAACGGCCAAAGTGAGCTGATTGAGGCGTTGACGGGCCTTTCCCATGTCGATGGCGGCATGATTGAACTGAACGGCAAGGACATCACCAATAAAAGTCCACGCCATATTACGGAAAGCGGCGTTTCCCATATACCGGAGGACCGGCATAAGCATGGACTTGTCCTGGATTTCTCCATGAGCGAAAACATGGTTCTGGAAACCTATTATCAAGCGCCTTACAATCGGTCTGGGTTCTTGAACAAGAGCGCCATTGACAAGCAGGCTAAGCGTTTGATCGAGCATTTCGACGTCAGAACGCCAAGCATTGAGACGAAAGCCCGTTCTCTGTCTGGGGGTAATCAGCAGAAGGCGATTATAGCCCGGGAAATAGACAAAAATCCGGATCTGCTCATTGCTGCCCAGCCGACGCGCGGTCTGGACGTCGGTGCGATCGAGTTCGTGCAGAAGCAGCTCGTAGCACAGAGGGACCAAGGCAAGGCTGTTCTGCTCATATCTTTTGAGCTGGATGAAATTATTAACGTATCCGACCGGATTGCCGTCATTTATGAAGGACAAATCGTCGGCGAGGTACTGCCGGAGCAAACCAATGATCAGGAACTCGGTCTGATGATGGCAGGCAGTAAAATCGCAGGAGGGAAGGCATGATGAGCAAAGTATTCAAAATCTTTTCTGTGAACAACCTCCTGGTGCCTGTCGTAGCTATCATTCTCGGCCTTATCGTTGGTGCAATTATCATGCTGGTTGGCGGTTATGACCCGCTGCTGGCATACAGCTCCCTGTTTTCAACGGTGTTTGGCAATACGTATGATTTTGGAGAAGCAATTCGCGAAATTACACCGCTGATTATGACGGGTCTGGCGGTTGCGTTTGCATTCCGCGCAGGTTTGTTTAACATTGGTGCGGAAGGTCAATACATCGTAGGGATGACAGCGGCAACAGCCGTCGGTATTAAGCTGACAGGTCTTCCGATCGTCGTGCATGCGCTTGTGGCGATTATTGCCGGCGGTCTTGCGGGCGGCATTTGGGCCGGAATTACCGGTTACCTGAAAGCCAAACGCGGCGTTAACGAAGTTATCATTTCGATTATGTTAAACTGGACCGGTTTGTATTTGAGTAACTACATCGTTAATACATTCCTGCTTCAAGAAGGTCAGCAAAAATCCGAAGAAATCAAGGACACTGCGTCCATTTCCATTGGCTGGCTGTCCGAGGCATTCGATAATGCACGGATGCACTGGGGTACGATCATTGCTATTTTGGCTGCGGTCTTCTTCTTTATCTATATGTGGAAAAGCAAGCAGGGCTACGAGCTGAGAGCGGTAGGGCATAATGGCGATGCGGCTAAATATGCGGGCATGAACGTGAAGAAAAACATCGTTAAAGCCATGTTTATCAGTGGTGTCTTTGCGGGCCTGGGCGGCGCATTCCAGGTGCTGGGCGTTTTCCATTATCAGGCGGTCTTCACAGGTTCACCTGGTGTTGGCTTTGACGGCATCGCGGTTGCACTGATCGGCATGAACCATCCGTTCGGTATTTTGCTGTCGGCGTCGCTGTTCGGCGTGCTGACTTATGGCTCCGCAGGCATGAGCTTTGGTGCGGACGTTCCTCCGGAAATCATTCGAATCGTCATCGGTTCGATCATATTCTTCATCGCTGCGCAAGGCATTGTGCGCTGGGTTCTCAAACCCCTGTATCTTAAGCGCAAGAAAGAGAAGGTGTTGTAAATGGATTGGATGACAACAATCGGCCAGCTGATGAATACGACGCTCGTATTTTCTACGGCGCTCATCTTTGCTGCCATGGGCGGCATCTTCTCTGAACGTTCCGGTGTGACCAATATCGGCATCGAGGGTCTGATGACCTTTGGCGCATTCGCTGCAGGTGTAGCGTCCTTTTATGCTGAAGATGCGGGCATGGGTTCAGCCTCACCATATATCGGATTACTGGCTGCTTTGGTCATGGGGATTATTGCGTCACTGATTCATGCCGTCGCGTCCATCACATTCAAGGCCGATCAGGTAATCAGCGGCGTCGTGATCAACTTCCTGGCGGCAGGCAGCACGCTTTACATGGTTAAACTGCTGTTCGACGGCGCTGGTGAGACAACGCTTCTGAATTTTGGTCTGGAAAAGTGGGCAATTCCGTTTCTGTCGGAAATTCCGATTATCGGGGAAGGCATCTTTAACAACTACCCGACCACGTATCTGGCGATTATTTTAGTGCTGGTATCTTTCTACGTGCTGTACAAGACCTCGTTCGGTCTTCGTCTCCGCGCGGTCGGCGAACATCCGAGCGCTGCGGATACGGTGGGCGTCAAGGTGCTGCGCATGCGCTATATCGGCGTTATTTTGAGCGGCGCGCTAGCGGCTCTGGGCGGTGCAACAATCACACTGACCACAACCAATACGTTCTCTCATAATACGATTTCCGGGCAGGGCTTTATCGCGATCGCGGCAATGATATTCGGTAAATGGAATCCGGTCGGAGCCTTTGGTGCAGCTGTGTTTTTCGGCTTCTCCCAGGCCATTGGCAACTACTTCCAGTTGTTCGACTGGTCCAAAGACATTCCGCAGGAATTCATTTACATGCTGCCTTACGTGCTTACGGTCATCGTGCTTGTGGCTGCCGTCGGGAAATCTTCCGCGCCTGCCGCACTCGGGGAACCGTACGATCCGGGCAAACGGTAGAAAATCACATATATCCATGTCAAAGAGGCTGCATTCCATCAATTTGGGATGCAGCCTTTTTTGTTGCGATAGAGAGCTAGGCACCCAACTTGAAGGTACACCGGGCTATGGAACAAGCGCATCGGTAATTTGCGGAATAGACTGTCATTGAACATACTTGGAGGAGGGATTTCATGCAACAGACTGTAACCCGCAAACAAGCGCAAAAGCTGATAGGTCAGCAGATCGTGGCGGTCAAGAAGGACGGCAATCTCGTTACCGGCAAACTGGTTCGCATCTCCGGCAATCGCCTGATTCTTCAACGTTCCAAAGGGAAAAGCGTACAAACCAAGGCGATCATTCCTCTCGTCTTGTTCGACTTGCTTGCGATTGGCACGGCTCCATATGCCGGCGGCTTCTATGGTCCCGGATTCGGCCCTGGTCATGGCCTCGGACCTTATCCATACGGCGCTCCGGGAATCGGATACGGCGGCGGATACCCTGGATATCCGGGTGGATTCGGATTTTTCTAACACCGCTTCATAAGTTTTTTTCCAGCTCATAACATTGATTTTGCGTGTGATATCGCACTGTCACATAACCCAGCTTTTTATAAAAAGATAAGCCGCTGGCGTTACCGGCATCAACCATCACTTTGGACCGTTTGCACCCGCGTGACGCCGCAAATTTTTCCGCGTGAACCATCAGCGTATTGCCCCATCTTTTGCGTTGTGATTCGGGTGCAACGGCCAGCATATCGATATACAGCAGGTCGCCATGCAGCATGAAATGAACAAAGCCAAGCGGATTATCCTCGTAATTCTGGCAGGAAATCAGCGTGATGCCGCGTCCCAATCTTTTGGGAATATCCTTACGGACGGCTTCCAACTGGACTGTGTTTAAATGCGAAAGCGGGACAAGCTGGGAATCGATTAATTGAAAAATGAACGCGTCGTCTTGTTTGGGCCTCCGGTACCTGATCATGACGTCTGTCCTCCCTTCAAGATGGGCTTCATCAAATATTTTTACTGACATCATATGAGCGAGGGGGAGAGACGGTGTGTGGTCCGGTGCCAGGACGAAATTGTGGATTTAAAAATATGGGTATTGACTTTTAAGTTCGATGGATCATATAATGTGTCTAAACATTTTAACGAATATATCGTGATCGGCAATGAAGAGGACGAAGTTTAAAGGGCCCTTTTGCTCAGAGAGTGTGAGGAACTGCTGCAACCTCCACCAAAATCCCTTTTATACGAGCTCACCTCGGAGCTGTTCTCCTGAAACGCGTTAAAGCCTATTAGGGAGAATCGTCAAGTCCACGTTACGGACTTTGGGTATGGGAAATAGCGGATGCTTCGACAGTCGCTCCTTATCTCTATACCTGGTGAGGCCTCGCATCGTGAGATGTATGGCAAATATGGGTGGTACCACGGAAGCACAACCTTTCGTCCCTCGCACAGAATATTTCTGCGCGGAGGACGGAAGGTTTTTTGTTTTCTTAGCATGTTACATGTATGTAAATTATGAGGAGGAGGATGACTGATGAGCGCGCAAATTCCTGAAGTGCGGTCTACAGAACAACTACGTGAGAAATGGATGAAGCCGGAAGTCATTACCGGCTCGGAAATATTGCTTCGCAGCCTTTTACTTGAAGGCGTCGAGTGTGTTTTCGGATATCCAGGCGGGGCAGTGCTTTATATTTACGATGCGATGTATGGATTTGAGGATTTCAAGCATGTGCTGACTCGTCATGAGCAGGGAGCAATCCATGCGGCAGACGGCTATGCGAGAGCTAGCGGCAAAGTCGGCGTATGTATAGCAACGTCGGGACCGGGGGCGACAAACCTGGTCACAGGAATTGCCACAGCTTACATGGATTCCGTTCCTCTGGTTGTCATTACCGGCAACGTAGCCACAACCTTGATCGGAACCGATGCTTTCCAGGAAGCGGATATTACCGGCATCACGATGCCGATTACGAAGCACAGCTATCTGGTAAGAGACGTGAAGGATTTGCCGCGGGTGATTCATGAAGCATTCCACATCGCTTCGACCGGTCGCAAAGGTCCGGTGTTAATCGACATTCCGAAGGATGTTTCGGCAGCATTGACTTTGTTTGAGCCCAGCAGCAACGCGGTAAACCTTCGCGGCTATAACCCGCGGATGGTGCCAAACAAACTCCAGCTGGACAAATTGGTGCAGGCGATTGAAGATGCCGAGCGTCCGATGATTCTGGCAGGAGGAGGAGTCATTTATTCCGGCGGACATGAGGCTCTTTATGAGTTCGTGAAACGGACCGAGATTCCGATCACCACGACGCTGCTCGGACTTGGCGCTTTCCCGAGCGGGCATGAGCTTTGGACGGGAATGCCGGGCATGCACGGAACGTATACGTCGAACATTGCGATCCAGGAATCGGATCTGCTGATCAACATCGGGGCCCGCTTCGATGACCGGGTTACAGGCAATCTGAACGGATTTGCCCCTCATGCCAAAATCGTGCATATCGACATCGATCCGGCGGAAATCGGCAAGAACGTTCCGACGGACATCCCGATCGTCGGTGATGTAAAAACGGTTCTGGAAATGCTGAATCCGGAAGTCAAACGCGCAGCCAAAGCGGACGCATGGAGAACGCGAATCCAGCAGCTGAAAATGGAACAGCCATTCCGCTACCAGGATTCGGATAGCGTGCTCAAACCGCAGTGGGTTATCGAAATGCTGAACGAAACGACCAAAGGCGAAGCGATCGTTACGACGGATGTCGGCCAACACCAAATGTGGGCAGCCCAGTATTACAAATTCAACCAGCCGCGTTCGTGGATCACATCCGGCGGCCTTGGAACGATGGGCTTTGGATTGCCTTCCGCAATCGGTGCCCAAATGGCGCATCCGGAACGCCTCGTCATCTCGATCAATGGTGACGGCGGCATGCAGATGTGCTCGCAAGAGCTGGCCATCTGCGCGATCAACAACATTCCGGTCAAGATCGTGATCATCAACAATCAGGTACTCGGCATGGTTCGGCAGTGGCAGGAGCTGATCTACGACAACCGCTACAGCCATATCGATCTTGAGGGTAGTCCTGATTTTGTGAAACTGGCGGAGGCTTACGGTGTCAAAGGGCTTCGGGCGACGAACAAGGAAGAGGCTCACAAAGCTTGGGCGGAAGCGCTTGAAACACCGGGACCTGTCGTTGTCGAGTTCGTGGTAAGCAAGGGTGAAAACGTGTACCCGATGGTAACTCAAGGCTCGACCATTGATCAAATGTTGTTGGGAGATGCATAAATATGAGTACGAGACATACCATTGCCGTTTTAGTGAATGACCAGCCAGGCGTTTTGCAAAGAGTATCCGGCCTCTTCGGACGCCGTGGTTTCAATATTGAAAGCATCACCGTCGGACAATCGGAAGAAGCGGGTCTTTCGCGGATGGTCATCGTCACCATCGGCGACGAGCAGACGCTCGAGCAGATCGAGAAGCAGCTGTATAAGCTGATCGATGTCATCAAAGTCATTAATCTCAGCGTAAGTCCTATGGTAGGCAGGGAACTCGCGCTCATCAAAGTCAATGCCGAGCCGGCAGAACGCCCGGAAATCATGGGAGTCGTTGAAACGTTCCGCGCATCCGTCGTAGATATCGGCAGTCATAACCTGATGGTGCAGGTTGTGGGAGATACGACCAAGATTGATGCCATGATTGAGCTGCTGAAGCCATACGGTATCCGGGAGCTTTCCCGGACCGGTGTCACAGCGATGATTCGCGGAAATGTATAAACATGCAATGAAAACGCATTAATGAAAACACCCGCAAAGAGCGGGGGTTTGAGGAGATCAGACCATTTTTTATAGACGGGCAGGGGTCTCTTGAAACACCCGCTCTTCATGAGGGTTCTTTTTTAAAATCAAAGGAGGATTTATAACATGGCAGTAACGACTTATTACGAACAGGATGCAGAACTCAGCGTATTGAAAGGCAAAACAGTAGCCGTCATCGGTTACGGCAGCCAAGGGCATGCCCAAGCACAAAACTTGCGTGACAGCGGTGTAAAAGTGATTATCGGCCTTCGTGAAGGCAAATCTTTTGATAAAGCGAAAAACGACGGCTTCGAAGTTCTCTCCGTTGCCGAAGCGACAAGCAAAGCAGATGTCGTACAAATCCTGATGCCGGACGAAACGCAAGCTTCCGTGTACAAAAATGACATCGAACCAAACCTGAAAAAAGGCGCAGCTTTGATGTTCTCCCACGGATTCAACATCCACTTCGGACAAATCGTGGCACCTAAAGACGCAGACGTCCTTCTGGTAGCTCCAAAGTCCCCAGGACACATGGTTCGCCGTACTTACGTTGAAGGATTCGGCGTACCTGGACTGATCGCCATTGAGCAGGACGCGACTGGACAAGCCAAACAACTCGGCCTGGCTTATGCTAAAGGTATCGGTTGTACTCGTGCAGGGGTTATCGAAACTTCCTTCCGTGAAGAAACCGAAACCGACCTGTTCGGTGAGCAGGCAGTTCTTTGCGGCGGCGTAACGGCGCTGATCAAAGCCGGATTCGAAACACTGGTAGAAGCAGGATATGCTCCAGAAATGGCATACTTCGAGTGCCTGCATGAAATGAAGCTGATCGTCGACATGATCTATGAAGGCGGTATGGCTAACATGCGTGACTCTATCTCCAATACGGCTGAGTATGGCGATTATGTCACTGGACCGCGCGTCGTAACCGAAGAAACGAAGAAAGCGATGAAGGAAGTTCTTTCCGACATTCAACAAGGTAAATTCGCTCGCGACTTTATCCTGGAGAACCAGTCGAACCGCGCATTCCTGAATGCGACACGCCGCAACGAAGCCAATCATCCGATTGAAGTTGTAGGTGCGCAGCTTCGCGAAATGATGCATTGGATTAAAAAATAAGAAATAATTATATTTATACGATATTGATCCTTTTTGATGCGGCCGTGCATATGCGTGAGCCGCATCAGAACTTTAGGGATATAAAATGGACTAAAGTTTGACTTCGTTTCTCCAGGTTTTCAAGCTGGAATACAGGCGAAGTGCTTTCCCTTTCTCTAGTTCAATTTATGAAGCTGTAAAATTTATAAACCTTGCAAAGCTTGGGAAGTGAGCACTTGCAAGGCTTTGATCGATGAAGGAGGTGCCTTGGACTTGCGGAAAATTTATGTATTTGACACAACATTGCGTGACGGAGAGCAGTCCCCTGGCGTAAACTTGAACACCCGCGAGAAGCTTGAAATCGCTTATCAGCTAGAGAAACTGGGCATTGACCGGATGGAAGCCGGCTTCCCGGCGGCATCCCCTGGAGACTTGGCAGCCGTGAATGCGGTAGCGAAAGCCGTGAAGAACGTAACGGTCATTGGCTTGTCCCGCTCGAGGGAGCAGGATATCGACGCGGTCCGGGAGGCGCTCATCGGCGCGCAGGACCCATGCATTCATATTTTCCTGGCCACATCGCCGATTCACCGGAAACATAAGCTGCGGATGGAAAAACACCAGGTGCTGGAAACCGCGCAGTCTGCACTGCGTTATGCGAAGAAGTATTTTTCCAAAATTGAGTTTTCCTTGGAGGATGCCGGCCGCACCGAGCTGGACTTCATGGTGGAAATGGTATCCATGGCGGTCAATGAAGGCGTCAAGGTCGTGAACATTCCGGACACGGTGGGTTATTTGAACCCGGCCGAATACGGGGCGATTTTCAGACACCTGAAAGAGAATGTTAAAGATATTGAGAAGGTACAACTGAGCGCGCACTGTCATAACGACCTCGGGATGGCAACGGCCAATACGCTGGCAGCCATTCAGAACGGAGCAGACCAAATCGAAGGAACGATTAACGGTATCGGCGAGCGTGCAGGTAACACCGCGATTGAAGAGATCGCCATGGCGCTTGAGACCCGGAATGAATTCTTCGGTGCGAAGACCTCACTGAATCTTTCCGAAATATCCCGCACAAGCCGTTTGGTCAGCAAGCTGACCGGCATGGTCGTTCCCGGCAACAAAGCGATTGTGGGAGCGAACGCTTTTGCCCATGAGTCCGGCATTCACCAGGACGGCATGCTGAAAGAGAAAACGACGTATGAAATCATGACACCGGAAACGATCGGCCTTAAGGAAAGCAAGCTGGTGCTCGGCAAGCATTCCGGACGCCATGCGTTCCGCGAAAAACTGATGGATATGGGATACGAGCTGGATGAGCAGCAGCTGAATCAGGCATTCGCAAGGTTCAAAGTGCTGGCGGACAAAAAGAAGGAAGTGTCGGATGATGACATCATGGCGCTGGTCGAAGAGAAACTGGTCGATACGCCGGAAGTTTATCAGCTTGAGACGATCTACGTCACCTACGGAAACCGTTCTGTGCCTACGGCCCAGGTGCGGATCATCAAGGAGCAGGAGCAGGAGCTCGAAGAGGAAGCGGAGGGTAACGGTTCGGTAGACGCAATTTATAATGCGATCGATAAAGCGACCCGAGAGGAAGTCACCTTGTCCGACTACTCGATCAAATCCGTTTCGCGCGGCAAGGATGCCCAAGGCGAAGTGCATGTCGTTCTGACCCAGAACGACGTCTCCGCTCAGGGCCGCGGACTCAGCACGGACATTCTGGAAGCCAGCGCACGAGCATACGTGGATGCGCTGAACCAGTTGATCGAGAAACGCAAAACCTTTGGCAAAAGGGAAAAAGCAAGTTTGTAAAACTTGAATAATACCGGAAACAGTACAGACAACTAAGGCAGACCGCTTTAATGCGGCCTGCCTTTGCGTTGTTTATGCGGCTTATATCAGTCAAACCAGTGATTCCCGTTACCAGGCGTAAGCTTCGGGAGCTTCGCCCCTAGGACCAGGGAAGATCTCGTCCAATCTCTTGAGTACGGCTTCATCCAGCTTGATATCGACGACGCGCAGCGACGACTCGAATTGCTCAAGCGTCCGCGGGCCGATGATGGGAGCCGTAACGGAAGGGTGCGTGAGCAGCCAGGCTAAAGCAACGTTATCCTGAGGCTCGCCCAGTTCGTTGCAGAGCTCGGCAAAAGCTTCCAGCTGTGTCCGGTGCTTCTCGATCTTGTTCGGGTTCTTCCCGCTGCGCGTGCCTTCGAGCTTCTTCAGCGCATTGCGGCCAAGCATGCCACCGTCGAGCGGGCTCCAAGGAATGACCCCGAGACCCATAGCTTTGGCTGCAGGCAGAACTTCAAGCTCAGGCAGGCGGCAGTTCAGATTATATTTATGCTGTTCGGCGACGAGACCGAGAAAATGGCGCTTCTGTGCCTCGCCCTGCGCCTGCGCGATTTGCCAGCCCGCAAAGTTGCTGGAGCCGACGTATCCGATCTTGCCCTGTGACACGGCGAGCTCGAAAGATCCCCACAGCTCGTCCCAGGATACATTGCGGTCCACGTGATGCATTTGGTACAGCTCGATATGATCGGTCTGAAGGCGCTTCAGCGAGCCCTCCAGGTGGCGGCGGATTTTGTAGGAGGACAATCCTTCCGTACTGTTGGGTCCGTCTGCCGGATCATGCATGTTGCCATGAACTTTAGTGGCAAGCACGACCTTGTCGCGCCGGCCACCGCCTTGGGCGAACCAGCGGCCGATAATGGTTTCCGTAAGACCGGAGTTTTGGCCCCAGCCGTAAATGTTAGCGGTATCAAAAAATTGCACTCCTGCATCCAAAGCGGCATCCATAATGCGGAACGCTTCCTTTTCATCCGTTGCCGGGCCGAAATTCATCGTGCCGAGGCACAAGCGGCTGACCTTGAGACCTGATTTACCGAGATAGGTGTATTGCAAATTCGTTCACTCCTTCAGCGCAGATTTGGATCCATACAATACCATTTTAACCGGAGAAGAGGGGAATAGGAATGTGAGAAATTACGATTCGGGGCGAGAAGGTTGCTTTCAGCAGCAGTTTATAGCGCGATTTCAAAAGCAGACCTTTGAACAACCTCTTATAGGAAAATGCTATAAAGGTGATAGATTCTATATCTTGGTCAACCGCCTTTGGAATATGATACAACAGTAGATAGAGAATTAGATCAGTGAGAGAAGTAACCATAAGGAGTGACGGAAAACATGCCAGAAGTGAAGAAAATTGCCGTAATCAGTGGGGACGGAATCGGACCGGAAGTCGTGGCAGAAGCCGAGAAGGTGCTTAAACGCACCGAAGAGCTGTTCGGATACGCATTTGAAACAGAGCATGCTCTCTTCGGCGGAATCGCGATTGACGAAAAGGGTACTCCGCTGCCGGAAGAGACATTGTCTGTTTGCAAAAGCGCCGATGCGGTCCTGCTTGGCGCTGTAGGCGGCCCGAAGTGGGACAGCAACCCGAAGGAGCTGCGCCCGGAAACAGGCCTGCTGGGGATCCGCAAGGCACTGGGGTTATTCTCCAACTTGCGTCCTGCCAACGTGTTCGACTGTCTGAAGGATGCTTCGACATTGAAACCGGAAGTGCTTGAAGGAACGGATCTGATGGTTGTTCGCGAATTGACCGGCGGCATTTACTTCGGAGACAAGTTCAGACGCCAAGGCGAGCATGGGGAAGAAGCGGTTGACACCTGCGTTTACAACGTGGCCGAGGTCGAACGGATCGTTCGTCAGGCTTTCGATATTGCTCAGAAGCGCCGCAAGAAGCTTGCATCCGTAGACAAAGCCAACGTGCTTGAAACGTCGCGGTTGTGGCGCGAGGTCGTGATTCGAGTCGCGGCCGACTATCCGGATGTCGAGCTTGAGCATGTACTCGTGGACAACTGTGCGATGCAGCTGCTCCGCCGTCCGGCCAGCTTCGATGTCATCGTAACGGAGAATATGTTCGGAGACATTCTCAGCGATGAAGCCGCAATGCTGACCGGTTCGATCGGTATGCTGGCGTCGGCTTCCATGGGTGAAGGCGCATTCGGATTGTATGAGCCGGTACACGGCTCCGCACCGGATATCGCCGGACAGAACCTGGCGAACCCGATCGCAACGATCTTGTCGCTGGCTATGATGCTTCGCCTGACCTTCGGCTATGCCGATGCAGCGGATGCGATTGAAGCAGCCGTAGCACAGGTGCTGAACGATGGACACCGGACCAGCGACATCGCGGTGGATAAGAGCAAGGCGATCGGAACGCGCGAGATGGGCGATCTGATCGTGGCTGCGATCAAGAATTAATCGGACGGATCATCGTTTTCGTCTTAAGCGGGTGCCACCAATCATGGGGTGCCCGCTTTCTGATTGTAGTGCTGGGGAAAGGTGCATATAAAGCTTTCGTTCATTTGATCTAGAGAGCTATATATTTAAATAGGAAGCTTTTGTTCACAAATATGCTCTATTTATAATTATTATAAATAAATAACCTTTATAGTCTTGACTTTGAAATGGACGAATGATACCATCTTAAATGTAGATTCCACCGGGATCGAATGTACACAGAAACAAGAAAAACTTCTGTTTTTCTTTCATGTAGAACGGATCTAATAGAGCTTCTTTTTTGTCCGTTCTATAGATATCTTAAAGGAGGATTTTTTAACATGGCAGAACGTTTAGTAGGTAAACCAGCTCCGGATTTTACAATGGAAACCGTATTGGGTGACGGTTCCGACTTCAGTAAAGCAAGCCTGACCGACTACCGCGGCAAATGGCTCGTATTCTTCTTCTATCCTTTGGACTTCACATTTGTGTGCCCAACTGAAATTACGGCGCTGAGCGAAGCTGCTAGCCAGTTCAAAGCTCTTGATGCTGAAATTCTGGGCGTAAGCACAGACTCGATCCACAGCCACAAAGCTTGGATCAATACGCCAGTTGATGCGAACGGTCTGGGAAAAATCAACTTCCCGCTGGCTTCGGACATCACTAGAACCGTTTCCAAAGACTATGGCATCTACATCGAAGAAGAAGGCGTGGCTCTGCGCGGTCTCTTCATCATTAACCCAGAAGGCGAACTGAAATATCAAGTGGTCAACCACAATGATATCGGACGCAGCGTAGAAGAAACGCTTCGCGTGCTTCAAGCTCTGCAATCCGGCGGACTGTGCGCCATGAACTGGAAACCAGGCGACAAAAACCTGCTTGCTTAATTTTTATTCATATGGACAAGCCCCCTTTGCCGGGAACGAGAATGTTTTGTTCTCCCGGTAACGGGGGCTTTTTACACCTTGAGGACAAGCCTTGGATTATACGTTTAAGCCGAGCGAATTGCGTTGAAATATAACCAGAAGAACGTATAGGAAATTTATCCTGAAAGGCCAAACTCAAAAAGGAATTGACACCAAATAAAGCGAATACATTATGAAGAATACGGTGGAATCAAGAGGAGGGTGAACTGGAATGAGTTATTGCTGCGGAGCGAGTATGGTTGGAACAAAGGGAACACTTAAGCATTACCGCACCCAGGTCCACAACGTTCCCCTGCTGTTCTGTCCCGTGTGCCACCGGGTTGAAGTTCATTACAAGGTTGAGAACGAATATGAAATTTTAGCTGAATATGCGCATGGTGACGGAGCTGGGGAAATTGACTTCCAGGACTATGTCGTGGAGGATGACGAGGCTATATTCGAGAATGTCGTCAATTGCGAAAAGGAGGATCCCAAGGACATCGTGCAAAGCCAAATCGATATGGCGCTGGACTTGTTGACCGTAGCGAAACAGATGCAGGACGAGAAATGGGAGGGCGAATTGAAGAAGAGATTGGCCGTCATGAGCCAGCGGCGGCTGCGTTTGCAGCACAAGGCATAAGTATGATGGCTAGACTAGGAAGTTTGTCCTAGACAGAATAGGTTTTAATAAAGCATCAGTACATGTGAATTCATGTATTTGGTGCTTTTGTTTTAATCATTTAGGCAGTTTTTCAATGGCAAAAAAACACGTTTCTTCTCTAATGGGAAACTTTAGTGCTATCTTCTTAGGAAAAATAACCGTAATTTTGTTTTTTCGACAGTTTCTCTGATTGAGTTTTCCAGTCACCTTGTCTATGATAAAACTATCTTTTCTATTCTTTGTCTATGAATACAAAATGAACCTATGGAAGGATAACGTAAATCTGCATGAAAACACGATAGAGTTTCGTTCACTTTGTATAGATGAATATAGGAGATGGGGGAGAGGATAAGTCTTTCATTTTCTTGAAAAGGGGGAGTATCGTGTTGAGCGATATCCAAGAGACGCTGTTACAGTCCCTTGAGGCTTTTCAATCCACGCAGATGGTAAAGAACAAGTACGAGAATATTCTGGAGCATTTGGATAGCGGTGTCATGTTGTTCGACAGCGAGGGCGTATTGACATTTATTAATGTGCAGATGGCCCGGCTGCTGGAGGTTTCCCGCAAATCCCTTACCGGATGCACGCTGCTGCAAATCTTGCGCCATCCGCAGCTCAGCAAATTCAAGCGCAAGAAAATTTTGCGGATTTACCGCGAAACGATTTTCCACTGCAAAAAATACCATGAGCTGACGGATGAATCCGGAAGGCAGTGGCTGCTTACGGTAACGTACGGTGACCAGATGGACGGAGACTACTTGTTCAGCGTCAAAGATGTGTCAGACTTCAAGCAAATTGAACAAACGGCCTATCGGAATGACAAGCTGGCCATGCTCGGGAAAATATCCGCCTCTATCGCGCACGAGATCCGAAACCCGCTTACAGCCATCCGGGGCTTCATCCAGCTGCTGCGCCCCCATCTGATCAAGCTGGGAAAAGACGAATACGCCCGCATTATTTTGATGGAAATCGACAGGGCCAACGACATCATTTATGAGTTTCTGAATTCCTCTAAGCCTTCAGCACCGCAGACGACGATTATACCGGTGTCATCCCTGCTCAAAGAGGTTGTGCTGCTTACCGAGAGCGAGGCGCTGATGAAGGGCTGCCAGGTGACGCTGCACGATGATGCGCTGCCTCTGCATATTTCCGTCGATGTGAAGCAGATCAAGCAGGTGATTTTGAATATGGTCAAAAATGCCATGGATGCCATCGATCATTTGAGCGGAGAGAACGGGGGGCTCATCGAAATCCAAACGCACCGCGACAACAAGAACGTACATATTTGCATTTCGGACAATGGCAAGGGGATGGACCATAATACGTTATCCCATCTTTTCGATCCTTTTTTTACGACGAAGGAAAGCGGGACAGGCCTCGGCTTGTCCGTAAGCTACAGAATCATTAAGAATCATAAGGGATATATCGCTGTAAACAGCACAGTCGGCAAAGGGACCGAATTCGTCATTTCGCTTCCGATCGTGGAAATGACGTAGCTTTCGTTTTTTGGGCAAAAGAACCCGTCTTGGGAGTTGCTTTGGACAAACGTGGAATAATATATATGATTAACCGTCCGAAAAACTTCAAGACAAAGGAAGATCGCCCATGAATGGACATTCCGGTCCCGAACATATACAGATATCAATCGATTGGAAAGAGGAATTGAACGCGGCAGACTATGATGTGGATGCGTTCGTTGTGTTGGTATCACCCCAGGGGATTCAGGATGGAAGCATGCGCCATGCCTGGACTTCGCTGCTTTTGCCCTTGATGGAGAGTAACCTGTTCCAGGCTGCACCGTTTCAAACCTATGCGGTTCCCCTTCAAGGCAGGGGAGAATACCGTACGGTGATCTTCGTGGGCGCAGGCGAGCGTCCTCTGACGTCTGAGGATCTGAGGATTGCGTCAGCGCAAGTTGCCCGGGCAGCATATAAAATGAGGGCCCACAAGCTGGCCTGGGAGCTCAGCTCCCCTCTCGTCGCTTTCACCGCCGAACAGAATGCCTCCATCGCGGCACAGGCGTTAACGGAAGGGATGATTCTAGGCGCATACCGACATAAGCAGTATAAAAAGAATGCCCCCTCCTACAAGGGAATTGAACAGCTGACCTTTGTGCGTAAAGGCAAGGTTTCGGCTGCTGAATTAGCGGATTGGGAGCGTGGCATTCAGCGCGGCAGGGCGTATGCCGAATCCACCTGTCTGGCAAGGGATCTGACCAATTTACCGGGGAACTATCTGGTGCCCGAGGATTTGGCGGCCGCAGCTGTCGGCATCGCGGCAAAGCACGGCCTGGAGTCGACCGTGCTTAATGAAAAGCAGCTGGAAGAACTCGGTATGGGCGGACTGATCGCCGTCGGGCAGGGCAGTGTCCATCCGCCTCGGCTCATCATGATCAAGTACCAAGGAAAAGCCGAATGGGATGACGTGATCGGCCTTGTCGGCAAAGGAATCACGTTCGATACGGGTGGTATATCGCTGAAAAAGCGGCTTGGGATGGAGGAAATGATCAGCGATATGGGGGGCGCGGCAGCTGTGCTCGGCGTCATGAATGCGCTCGGGATTCTCCGGCCGGCCGTCAACGTCGTCATGGTAATTCCTACAGCTGAAAATATGCCCGGGGGCAATGCCTTTAAGCCCGGGGACGTCATCAGGAGCTTAAGCGGCAGGACGATCGAGGTTTTAAATACCGACGCGGAAGGCAGGGTCGTGCTCGCGGACGGGATGACCTATGCGAGGCAGCAGGGTGCCGTCAAGCTCATCGACGTGGCTACGCTAACGGGAGCCGTGCTGTCGGCCCTTGGGGACGTCGCGACGGGCGCGGTCACGAATGATGATACGATGCTGGAGGAGTTCATTCTGGCTTCCAAGCGCTCTGGTGAGAAGGTATGGCCCTTGCCCGCCTACAAGGAATTCTGGGATATGTTGAAAAGCGACGTCGCGGATCTAAGCAACAGTACCGGTGCAAGGGGCGCAGCGATCACGGCAGGGCTCTTTATCGGGACTTTTGCGGAAGGCCTGCCCTGGATTCACCTGGACATCGCAGGAACGGCGTTTCTGAATAAAGAGCGAGGCGTCAATCCGAAAGGGGCGACGGGGGTGATGGTACGTACGATTACAGAGTGGGTCCTCGCCCAGGAAGCATATGGGAAATAAAGAAAGGGCAGTGCCGGGTTCCTTCAAACCGCGGGCGCTGCCTTTTTCTTGGGTTGATAATATAATCATCTTTACTTTAGCACTGTAAATCAAGTATGATTGGATAATAAATTTTAACTCTATAAATTGGACTAATTCAGTTCATTTTATATCGGAAGGAGAAGTTTTTGTTGAAGACAAATCCCTGCAAGATCGTGGATTGTACAATTCGTGACGGTGGACTGGTGAACAATTGGGACTTCAGCGTTGAGTTTGTGCAGAACCTGTATGCCGGTCTGAATGAGGCTGGCGTTGATTATATGGAGATCGGCTACAAAAACTCTCCGAAGCTGCTTAAAGGCGCTGATCAAGCGGGGCCTTGGCGTTTTCTGAACGATGATTTCCTCCGTCAAGTGATTCCGCAAAAGGGGAAGACCAAGCTGTCCGCACTGGTGGACATCGGACGCGTTGACGTGGACGATATTTTGCCGCGCGAGGAAAGCATGCTCGATTTGATCCGCGTGGCCTGCTACATCAAGGATGTGGACAAGGCGCTTGAGCTGATCCAAACGTTCCATGACCGGGGATATGAGACGACGCTGAATATTATGGCACTGTCTAACGTGATGGAGAATGAGCTGGTGGAAGCCTTTGAGATGATCAAGGACAGCGTGGTTGATGTGGTGTACATTGTGGACTCCTACGGAAGCCTGGATCATAGGGATGTCGAATACCTGGTTGAGAAGTTCAAGGCCCATCTGCCTAACAAGCGGCTTGGCGTACATACGCACAACAACATGCAGCTGGCGTTCTCAAATACCCTGATCGCGGCTGAGTATGGCGTCGAACTGCTGGATGCTTCCGTATACGGCATGGGGCGTGCTGCGGGCAACTGCCCGACCGAGCTGCTCGTCACGCATTTGAAAAATACGCATTATACGCTGCGTCCGGTGCTGGATATCATCGAGCGCTATATGATTCCGCTTCGCGAAAAGGAAGAGTGGGGCTACCTGATTCCTTACATGGTAACAGGCACGCTCGGCGAGCATCCGCGTTCGGCGATGGCACAGCGCGCATCGAAGGATAAGGATAAGTACGTGGAATTTTATGATAAACTGACGACGCCGGAAGTAAACTTCGATACGAATTAATGTTGTGCTCCCATGGAGCAGACAGCTACACCAAAAAGCTTGACCGCGATGGAGGCGGCCAAGCTTTTCCTTTTTCCTATGATATACGTATGTACTCCCGTTCGCCGGTTTCCTTATTATAATACACCTGATACTTGCAGCCGTCGCGCGGGTCTACGAAGATCTCCGGGGTAGGGGAGAATTTGCCGCTTAACAGATCCCTCTGCACGTCATCCGTACCCTTTCGCTTATATCTGCGGTCAAAATAACGCCAGCTGAACCAGAGCAGCAGCAGAAAGACGACGATTTGCAGTCCATACACGAAAATGACGGTCACGATCGCTCCCATGTCGATCCCCGTTAACCGACAGGTCTTGTTCTGACGACGGTTCCATAAGCGACGATTTCGCTCATGTTATTACCGATGTCCCCGCTGTCGAACCGCATCATCACGATGGCGTCCCCGCCCATGGCGTGGGCATTCTGCACCATCCGGTCCATCGCCTGCCGCCGGGCATCCTCGATCATTTGCGTATACTGCTTGACCTCCCCGCCGACCAGCCCTTTCAACGAAGCCATAATGTCCCCGCCGATTCCCCGCGCGCGAACAACAACGCCGAAAGTGGTGCCCAGCACTTCTACAACCTCATGATTGCGTATATTTTCTGTCGTCGTAATGATCATTCACATACACTCCTTCCCGTGATTACTTATTTTACGATTAAATATGCAAAAGGATTCAAATATTTACGCACCCACGGCTGCTGTCGAAGTATGGCAGAGCACGAAAATTATTGTCTTTTCCTAGCAGGAAAAGAAGGAGATACGTGGAATTATTTAGCATGAAACCATCTTCATTTATTTTTGATAACCCGGGGGTCAGATGGCTTTATGCGTACAAGGATAGAGGAGAAGCGAACGATCAAAGCAGCCCTGTGGGGGATCGTATTATTTGCGGCCATCCAATGGGCCCAATCGGTCTTTAATTTGCAATTCATGGATAAAGATGCATCAAGAACAGTAATGATTCTCCTGAGCTGCTGCTGTGCAGCGGTGAGCTTTGCCATCTTTTCGCAGGGGTGGATGTTGTTTTCGCACAAGCTGTCCCGATTTAGACTTTATACGGCTGCATTGTTTTTATGTGTGGCAGTCATTGATCTTGTGCAGACCATCAGTCTCGTAGGTGTGCCTGTTTATAGCTTTTCACTGACGCAGAATGACGCCCTGTGGCTGCTTCTCCTGTCGAAGCTTTTGCTTGCAGGCGGCATTTTATGCATTTACAGCCTGAAAGATTCGATGGTTTCGCTTACCCATAAAAGCATCGTCTTCATGGGAACAAGCCTGCTGATCGTTTTGTCTGTGGCCGTTTTTGCATTATGGCATCCCCTTTTACCACCAATGGCCAACCAGGATAAACTGAGTCCCCTTATGAAGCTAATGGGGCTGGGTATTGTAGCACTTTCCTTGGGCGGCATGGCTTCGATCGTTTACCGGGGACGGAAGGAGCGGGCTCCATCTTTGCTCATTATTATCCGTGCCTTGCTCTACATAGCCATTGGGCAGGGGTTGATCCTTAGCGCCCGGAATACATATGATATCACTTATTTGCTTGGAGTCGTTTGCGGCAGCATATCCTACTACCTGATGCTTAAAGGCGTTTACCGGCTGACGATTGAGGATCCGTTCCGGGAGCAGCAGCGGGTCGAGGCCAAGATGAACTATTTGGCTTTTCATGATGATTTGACGGGCCTGCCCAACAAGCGCAGACTGACACAGCGCCTGGACAAGCTGATGCAAACACGGGACAAGGACACGCCGGGCATTGTGGTGTTTAACGTCAATCGCTTCAAGAATATCAACGATTCGCTGGGACATCAGGCAGGGGACCGGCTGTTGCAGCTTGTGGGCGACAGGCTGAAGCGGAATTCGCTGCCAAAGGAAGAAATTTTCAGTATGGGCGGAGACGAGTTTGCCCTGATTATTCCGAGCCTGGCCAGCGTGGAGTCCGCCATGAAACGGATCCGAGAAATGCTGGAGCTGTTCGAAAAGCCGGTTACGATCGATGATTACGACTATCATATTTCGCTATGCGCCGGCATGGCTGTGTACCCTGAAGACGGAGACACGGCCGAGCAGTTGATCCAGCATGCGGACACGGCGGTTCATCACGCAAAAGATTACGGAATCGATGTGCGCCATTTCGTTCCATCGATGCAGCGCAAGGCGAAAGAAAGACTGAAGCTGGAAAATGATCTTCGCAAGGCGCTGGAACTCGACGAATTTTATTTGGAGTATCAGCCGCTCGTGCATCTGGAAACGACGGAAATCGTCGGAATGGAGGCACTCCTGCGTTGGAAGCATCCCAAACGGGGAAATGTCTCCCCACAGGAATTCATTCCGCTGGCAGAAGAAAGCGGAATGATTGTCCCCCTTGGAGAGTGGGTGCTGCGCACGGCCTGCCGGCAGAATAAACAGTGGCAGGAGGCCGGTTACAAGCCGATCTGCGTGTCCGTCAATCTATCCATGCGCCAGTTTCTGCAGCCGCAGCTGGCAGAACAGATCGGTCACATCCTGGATGAGATCGGACTGGACCCTAAGTATGTGGAGCTGGAAATTACGGAAAGCATGACATTTGACAAAGAGACGGCCTTTGAGCAGCTTCACCGCCTGAAGGAGCTGGGCGTCTTTATCAGCATTGATGACTTCGGTACGGGGTACAGCTCGCTTCACTATCTGAAGAACATGCCGATCGACAGACTTAAGATCGACCGTTCCTTCGTGCATGAGGTCATGAGTGATCATAACGATGCGGCTATCGTGTCCACGATCGCTTCGATGGCACACCATCTGCAGCTTAAAGTGACCGCCGAAGGGGTGGAGAACGAGGAGCAGCTTCATTTCCTGAGGGAGCAGCGCTGCCACGAAGGACAAGGCTATTATTTCAGTAAACCGATCCTGCCGGAGGTATTCGAAAAAACATTTTTGCTTCATTAATCGCGACCTCAAATGCCAAACGAAAAAAAGAGTTGCAAATCCCGCCTGCTCATGATATATTATTTCTTGTCTTCACTACCATGAAGTCGTGAGTAACAGCGGGACGTAGCTCAGCTTGGTAGAGCACCTGGTTTGGGACCAGGGGGTCGCATGTTCAAATCGTGTCGTCCCGATTTTCATATTGCGGGTGTAGTTCAATGGTAGAACTTCAGCCTTCCAAGCTGATAGCGTGGGTTCGATTCCCATCACCCGCTCCATACATAAAACGCAAACGCCGAAAGGCGTTTTTTTGTTAGGCGGACGTGGGGAGAGGGCCCACGCAGCGTGGGTGCGACCGTCCGAGCCAGCATCAAGGTCTGAACCCGCCGAGGACGCGCGTCAACATCACCTCTATCCGCGAGCCGCAGGCTCGCCTTTAAATCGGATGTTGAGTATTCCCATCACCCGCTCCATTAACAAAAAAAGCAAACGCCGAAAGGCGTTTTTTTGTTGGGCGGACGTGCGGAAGAGAACCCGCGCAGAAAAGGCCGGTGGATTGATGATCCACCGGCCTTTTCATATTCAGACCATGACCCGCGTGTGTCCGAGAAAATGCATCGCTGCGGAGAATCCGGCACCGATCATCGCCGCACGGCTGCCAAGCGTGGAAAAGGCAATTTCCAGCTGCTGCTTGTGATAAGGCAGCGTTCTCTTTGCCACGACCTGCTGCATCGTCTTCTCGAGCCATTCCCTGGCTTCGGAAAGCGCGCCTCCAATCACGATAAGCTCGGGATTAAAGCTGTTGATCAAATTCGTCAAGCCGATGCCAAGATAGGTGCCCATCACGGAAAATTGCTGGAGCGCCGCGGCATTCCCGTCGGCTGCGAAGCCGATGAGATCCCGGGTATGATAGGCCGGCAGGGCCACCGAGGTCAGGTCATAGGCCTTTTCCGACGCATACAGCTCCCAGCAGCCCTGGCTGCCGCAGCTGCAGGGCGTACCCTCCGCTTCGATGCACATATGCCCGGTCTCGCCGGCATAACCTCTGGATCCTTTATAGAGCTCGCCGCCGATGATGATTCCCGAGCCGATCCCCGAACCGGCGCTGACATAAAGCAGATGCCGCACGTCTTCGCCTCTTCCGAAGTTAAGCTCGCCAAGTGCTCCGCTGTTGGCTTCATTGTCGATAATGACCGGCATGGAGAACGCCTCTTCCAGCTGCTGGCGCAGCGGGGCCCTCTCCCAGGCCAGGTTGGGTGCGAACAGCACCACGCCGTGTTCATCCACCATGCCGGGAACGCCGATTCCGATGCCGACGACGCCGTAATGGGTGGGAGGGGCTTGGCTGATCAGACCGGTTATCACCGTTTTCATTTCTCCAAGCACATATTCATAATCATGCCGCAGCAGGGAGGTCTCGCTTTCACCCAGGACGCATCCGTTCAAATCGCAGAGAACCGCCGTGAGCTGCTTCACGCGCAGCTCCATGCCGATCACGCAGCCGGCCATGGCATGAAAATTCAGAATAAGCGGCTTGCGCCCGCCGCTCGATTCGCCCGGCCCGGCCTCCAGCACGAGATGATCCTCCAACAGCTCGGCTACCAGATTGGAGACCGTCGCTTTGTTTAAGCCTGTCATTTCCGATATCCGGGCACGGGACAGCTCGGCGTGCTTGCGGATCGTATGCAGGATTAAAGACTTGTTGATTTTTTTAACAAGCGCCTGATCCCCGGTGACATTCACGTACAACACATCCTTCAAGAACGATTCGATTTTTGCATATGCCCCCTAGTCTAGTGGCTTCTCGGGTAAAATGCAATACAGAGCTGTCGGGCGGCCATTCGCAGGACCGGTAGGGGAAAGAACGGAGTAAAAGGAAAATAAAAACTTTGTTTAACCAATATACAAAGTTGGATTGTTGTGTTAGGATGTTGTTGTAAACGTTTGCGATCAAGGTATTTTGAAGGAGGAGCATACACATGGCATATTTTGAAAACGTCGGTAAAATCAATTACGAGGGCAGCCGTTCTACCAACCCTTTTGCGTTCAAACACTACAATCCCGAGGAAAAGGTAGCCGGCAAAACCATGGAGGAGCATCTTCGTTTTGCCATGGCTTACTGGCATACGCTGACGGCCGGAGGCAGCGATCCGTTCGGTACGGATACAGCCGTTCGCGGCTGGGACCATCTCAGCGGCATGGACAAGGCGAAGGCGCGTGTCGAAGCAGCATTCGAATTCATGGATAAAATGAATCTTGCTTATTTTTGCTTCCATGACGTGGATATCGCACCAGAAGGCAGCAGCCTAAGCGAATTCTACAGCAACATCGATACGATCGTGGACCTGATCGAGCAGGGCATGAAATCTTCCGGCAAAAAACTGCTGTGGAACACGGCGAACATGTTCACGAATCCGCGTTATATGCATGGTGCCGGATCGACCTGCAACGCTGATGTGTACGCGCATGCCGCAGCTCAAATCAAGAAAGGCCTTGAAGTCGGCAAACGGCTTGGAGCGGAAAACTATGTATTCTGGGGCGGCCGCGAGGGCTATGAAACGCTGCTGAACACAGACATGAAGCTGGAAATGGACAATATGGCCCGCCTGTTCTCCATGGCGGTGGATTATGCGAAGGAAATCGGATTCGAGGCCCAGTTCCTGATCGAGCCTAAACCGAAGGAGCCGACCAAACACCAGTATGATTTCGATGCGGCTACGACCATCTCGTTCCTGCAAAAATACAACTTGGATAAACACTTCAAGCTGAATCTGGAAGCCAACCATGCGACATTGGCGGGCCACACGTTCAATCACGAGCTGCGCGTGGCACGGATCAACGGCATGCTGGGCTCCTTGGATGCGAACCAAGGCGACATGCTGCTCGGATGGGACACGGACGAATTCCCGCTGGATATTTATGACGCTACCCTGACGTTGTATGAAGTGCTCAAAAACGACGGCCTAGGCAAAGGCGGCATCAACTTCGATGCCAAAGTACGCCGTCAATCCTTCGAGCCGGAGGATCTGTTCCACGCCCATATCGCGGGTATGGACACGTATGCCAAGGGATTGAAGGTTGCAGCGAAACTGATCGAGGACCGCGTCTTCGACGACTTTGTGGATAAGCGTTACAGCAGCTTCAAGGAGGGTATTGGCGCTGATATCGTATCCGGCAAAGCGACACTCTCTTCCCTTGCTGAGTATGCACTGAATAACCAACAGCCGCGCAAGAACGAATCCGGACGCCAGGAAATGCTGAAAGCGCTGCTGAACCAATACATTTTGGCTGACTAAAATAACATCGCATCAAACACATGCAGCGGAGGTTGCCTGAAGACAGCGTTCTTCGGCAGCCTTTGCTTGTTCCAGGGGACCTTTTAGGGTCAAATGGAAGTGGACTGCACCAGATCTTAAGCCTTAGGAGGCAAAATATGAAATATGTTATTGGAATAGATATCGGTACGAGCGCGGTAAAATCGGTGTTGGTGTCTGCGGAAGGTCAAGTCGTGTGCGAGCATTCGGAGAGCTATCCGCTGCACAGGCCCGAACCGGGCTGGAGCGAACAGAATCCGGAGGATTGGGCAGAGCGGACCATAACCAGCTTGCGCCGGCTAATGGAGAAGTCGAAGGCCGATCCCGCGGAAGTGGAAGGTCTCAGCTTTTCCGGGCAAATGCACGGATTGGTGCTGATGGACGGACAGGGGAGCGTGCTGCGTCCGGCCATTTTGTGGAACGATACGCGCACGACTGCGCAGTGCCGCCGCATCGAAAATAAGCTTGGCAGCAAGCTGCTCGACATCGCAAGGAACCGTGCACTTGAAGGATTTACGCTTCCGAAGATTCTGTGGGTGCAGGAGCATGAACCTGAGGTACTGTCGCAGGCGGAGGTGTTCCTTCTGCCGAAGGATTACGTCAGATACCGTCTGACCGGGAACTTGGCGATGGATTATTCCGATGCGGCAGGCACGCTGCTGCTGGATGTAGCGGGAAAAGCATGGAGTGCCGAAATCGCGGACGCCTTTGACTTGCCGCTGTCGTTGTGCCCTAAGCTGGTGGAGTCCTCCGAGCTGACAGGCACGCTGCTGCCTGATGTGGCGGAAGCCGCCGGACTGCTGCCGTCGACGAAGGTGTTCGCAGGCGGAGCAGATAATGCCTGTGGCGCGATCGGCGCGGGCATTCTCGGTGAAGGCAAAACGATGTGCAGCATCGGAACGTCCGGTGTCGTCCTATCCTACGAGAGCCGGAAGGATATCAATCCGCAGGGAAAAGTGCATTTCTTCAACCATGGCGAAGAAAATGCGTTCTATGTCATGGGCGTCACGCTTGCGGCAGGACACAGCCTCTCCTGGTTCAAGGATACCTTTGCGAAAGAGCTGAGCTTTGACAGCCTGCTCGAAGGCATACAGTCTGTTCCGGCAGGTAGCGGCGGTCTGCTGTTTACGCCTTACATCTCCGGCGAGCGGACACCTCATCCTGATGCGGATATCCGGGGCAGCTTCATCGGCATGGACGCCGGTCACACGCTGAAGCATTTCGCGCGGTCGGTGCTTGAAGGCATCACCTTTTCGCTGAGAGAATCCATCGATATCATCCGCCAGTCGGGCAAGGAGATTACAGAAGTGACGGCGATCGGCGGCGGAGCGCAGAATGAGGTGTGGCTGCAAATGCAGGCGGATATTTTTGGAGCCAAGATCGTCAAGCTGCAGAGCGAGCAGGGACCCGCCATGGGAGCTGCCATGCTGGCCGCTTACGGCTGTGGCTGGTTCTCTTCACTGGCAGCATGTGCCGAAGTGTTCATCCGTCCAGCCAAGACCTATTCACCGAATCCGGAGCAGGCAAAAGCATACTCTGCCTTGTTTGCCATCTATCAGGACGTGTATGTTCAAACCCGGGGTATGAACGAAAGACTTGCAGCTTTCCGCAAATAAGATATAAAGTTGAGATAGTGCTTCACTCTCCTTCGTTCCATGTATAGGGCCTGAGTGATCCACTGGTTACAGATTGTTGTCCGGCTGAATAAGGCCTCTGGGGGAAGATCGATATGTGGCATCGGATCGTAATGCTGCTGAATGACATTAAAATACGCAACAAGCTGCTGCTATCTTTCCTGCTGGCGGCCCTGCTGCCGGTTCTGCTGGTCGGCTTATATCTTACGAACGAAATGAAGCAAATGGCGTTTCATAATGCCATGGAACAGGCCTCGACGAACGTGGACCGGATCAAGAAAAGAACGGAAGAGGTCATTCGCGTCTCCTTGGACATATCGTACCGCCTTTCCAACGATGCCAGACTGAAAAAGCTGGCCAACCGGCAATATGAAAGCGTTTATGATGTGGTCGAAGCCTACCGCGACTATCCGGATATGCGGGAGTATCTGCGTCTGTACAAGGAGATCACCAACATCCGTCTGTATACGGACAACGCGACCCTCTTGAACAACTGGGAGCTGATCAATGCGTCGGACGAGATCAAAGCAAGCGATTGGTACCAGGACGCCCTCAAGAATGAGGGAATGGTCAGCTGGCGGTACATCGAGGATGAGCGCGATCACAAGAAATATTTGAGCCTGGTCCGGACCATTGAGCTGGAGAGTCTCAAAAAATACGGTGTTCTGGTCCTGAACGTGAACAGTAATATGCTGAATTCAATCCTGAACCAGGAAACGTTCGATACGATGATCGTGGACGATCAGGATTATATTATCGCAGCCAACCGTGGGGACTGGAACGACAAGAAACTGTCCGACATCTCCCTCGGCAACAACATGCGGACCCAGAAAAGCGGAACGTTCGAGGCTACGCTCAACGGGGTGTCTTCCAAAGTCCTGATCGACGAGGTGAAGCCGGTTTCCAGCGAAAATGGCGTGCGAATCATCTCCATGTTCTCGATTGACAGCATCATGAAGGAGCCGAACAGGGTCATCGGACTTGCGCTGACGGTCATTGTGATCAGCATCGTCTTGGCATTTTTACTTATTTATGGCGTTTCGTCCCTCTTCTCGCGGCGGATGCTGCGGCTCAGCAGACACATTAACCGGGTGGGGCTCGGAGATTTCGATACCACGCTGCAGATCGACGGCAAGGATGAAATCGGTTTGTTATCAAGGCAGTTCAACTCAATGGTCCGAAGCATCCATGACTTGATGGAAGAAGTGACCCAGTCCAATGAACAAAACAGGCTGATGGAGCAAAAGCAAAGCGAGATCCGGTTCAAAATGCTCGCCAGCCAGATTAACCCGCATTTCCTGTTTAACGCGCTCGAGTCGATTCGCATGGAGGCCCATATGAAGGGACAAACCGAGATTGCCCGGGTCGTCCGTCTGCTTGGTAAAATGATGCGCAACAACCTCGAAGTGGGGAACAACAAAATTCCGCTGAAGCAGGAGCTGGAAATGGTGCGCTGCTACCTGGATATCCAGAAGTTCCGTTATGAAGAGCGTCTCCGGTACGAGTTCAAGGTCGATCCGGCAACGGAATGCCTCCACCTCCCGCCGCTCATCATTCAGCCGCTGGTGGAAAACGCGGTCGTGCACGGTCTCGACAACAACGCGGAAGGAGCTCTCGTCAGGGTCGAAGTGATTCAGGCGGGCAGTGAAGTCAAGTTTGTCATTACAGATAACGGCATCGGTATCACAGCCGAAAGGTTAAATAAAGTCATGAATACGCTGGAGGATCCGGAGGAAAGGGACGGCGAACGGATTGGCCTGCGCAACGTTCATGTTAGATTGAAGCTCACATATGGTGAAATGCACGGCTTGTCCATCGACAGCAGGCCCGGCCAGGGGACGAACATCTCCTTCACCATTCCGCTGGAGGGGGAAATACCGGATGATTAAAGTGCTGATTGTGGATGATGAACCCAAGCTCCGCGAAGGCTTGCGAAGTCTGATCCCTTGGAATGAAAAAGGCTACGAGGTGGTGGATACCGCGGCGAATGGCCATGAGGCTCTGGATAAATATGATGTGCATAAACCGGAGCTGATCATTGCAGACATCCGGATGCCCGGCATGGACGGCCTTGAACTGATCCAGGAGCTCCGCAGCCGCGGAGCGGACAGCCATGTGCTTATCCTAAGCGGCTATGCCGATTTTGAATATGCCAAGCGGGCGATCTCCTATCATATTGACGGATATTTGTTGAAGCCGGTGGACGAGGATGAGATGATGTCTTATCTCGATGAACTGAAGGACACGATCGTAAAAGAACAGAGTTTCAGCCAGTGGAAGGAAGAGGAGCCGTCCCGCAACAGGGAGGCGACGCTGAAGGAGCTGCTTCAGCCTGACGCAGCTAATGCCGATGCCGCGAAGCTCAGAAGCTATGCGGCATCCCTCGGCATTCCCGAAGGCCCCTGCGAGGTCGTGCTGCTGAAGCTAAAACGCATGGATACGATCAGCGATGAGCATACATCGGCCTTACGGGAGACGCTGCAGGACATGCTAAGCCGGAAAGGGCTCGGAATCGTTTTTCAGTATCCTCCTCATATCGGTCTGCTTCTCACCAGGCCTATGCCGGGTGAGGAGGGGGAACGGAAGCTGTATGAATGCCTTGAGGCAATCTTCCGGCAGGAGCAGCTTCAATTCAGTGCAGCCACAGGCGGAACCGTAGGCGGAGTGGAGCTGGCCTACCTGTCGTTGGCAGAGGCCTGCGCTGCACTGCAATCGAGCTTTTTCATGCCGAAGGGAGCCTTGATCCGCCAATCGAACGAAGTCGGGGGCGTGGAGGGACCGCCGGAGATGGATTACTCCGAAGCGGAGAACCGGCTGACGCTCATGGTCGAAACCGGTAATGACTTCAGGCTCGAGGAGCTGGTTGCGTCCATCTGCAGCCATATGGCAACGAAACGGATGGATGAGCTGAAGCTAAAGGAACATTGGATCCGGCTTGTGGGCAGCATTCTCGCAAGGCTGGAGTCCTCGCATCCGGAACTGCGCCCGTTCCTGGCGGCACATGCCGCGCCTTTAGGGGCGGTATACCAGAGCGATCATATCAACGATCTAACGGAACAGATCCTGTCCTATTTAAGGGGAATTTCCGATGAAATCAATCGGAGGCACCGCGGGAACGACATACAGAAGTTGATTGACCTCATCCACCGCAGGTATAACGAAAACCTGAAGCTAGAAACGCTGGCCGAGCTGTTCAATTACAACAGCGCATACCTCGGAAAGATGTTCAAGAATACGACGGGAGAGTATTTTAACACCTATCTGGACAAGCTGCGGATCGGGAAGGCGAAGGAGCTGCTGGAGCAGGGCATGAAGGTATACGAAGTGGCTGAAAGGGTCGGTTACGTGACCCCGGATTATTTTAATATGAAATTTCGCAAATATGTCGGGGTGTCCCCAACCTCTTACCGTAAGGGAAAATGACGGTAAGGGGTTTTTCTGATTTTTAGGGGATTATGCGCTGATTCACCCTGTAAAATGTCTAATTTTTATATGATTTTATATCTAATTTTGAGGGTACTGCAATCGCTTACAACAATTTAAAATAAGGGCATAGAGAGGAGGGCATTACCATTGAAAGCGGCAACAAACAAACTAGACAGCGCTCCGGACAACAGAGATAAGCCCGGAAAGCCACTCGATACCCGAAAACGTTTTTGGAGAACTTTTAAAAATCAGAAATACTTGTATTTGATGTCACTCCCGTTCGTCATTTGGGCGTTTGTGTTCAATTACCTTCCCCTTTGGGGATGGACGATGGCATTTCAAAAATATAAGCCGGCACGCAGCTTTTTTGAACAGGAATGGGTGGGATTCGATCATTTCAAAACCCTTTTCCACGATGACCAGTTTTTATTGTCCCTGCGCAACACGCTGGCGATGAGCACGATGGGACTGATCGCAGGGTTTGTTTTCCCGATTCTGTTCGCCATCCTTTTGAACGAGGTTCGGGTCAGCTTTTTTAAACGTTTTGCACAAACGATTTCGTATTTGCCTCACTTCGTGTCCTGGGTCGTGGCAGCGGGCATCGTAACCAAGATGCTGTCGACCGATAACGGTCTTGTCAATGATCTGCTCCTGGGCCTCGGCTTTATTGATCAGCCGATACAGTTTATGGCTCAAGGCCATCTGTTCTGGGGCATCGTCACCTTGTCGGATGTGTGGAAGGAAACCGGATGGAACGCCATTATTTATCTCGCAGCCATCGCGGGGATCGGACCTGAGCTGTATGAGGCAGCCCGCGTGGACGGCGCAAGCCGCCTGCGTCAAATGTGGCATATTACCCTTCCGGGAATCCGGCCGACCATCATCGTCCTGCTCATCATGTCCGTCGGCAACCTGTTGAACATCGGCTTCGAGAAGCAGTTCCTGCTCGGCAACAATCTCGTCACGGATTACTCGCAGGTGCTGGATCTGTACTCTTTGAAATACGGTCTCGGCATGGCACGTTATTCCTTCGGTACAGCGATCAACATTTTCAACTCGGTGATCAGTGTAGCGCTCTTGTTCACCATTAACGGCATATTCAAGCGCACGACCAAAGAGAGTCTACTGTAAAGGGATGGCAGCATCCCTGCAGCTTCTACGAACCAACATTCATGGAAAGGGGGGAACGTGATTGTGGGCAAAACAGCGTTAGCGCACGGCAAATCCTGGTCCGACCGGATCTTTGATACGCTGGTGTACTTGACCATCCTGCTCGTTGTTGTGATCACCGTCTATCCGTTCCTGAACGTGCTCGCCATTTCGCTCAATGATTCGATCGACAGCGTGCGCGGCGGCATCACCATTTTTCCCCGGAAATTTACCTGGGACAATTACGTTAAGATATTTACATTCAGCGGTTTGATTACAGGCTTTAAAATTTCTGCGCTCCGGACGATTATCGGAACACTGCTCGGACTGCTCAGCGCATCAATGCTGGCTTTCACGATCAGCCGTGAAGACTTTCAGGGCCGCAAATTCATATCCACGTTTCTCGCTTTGACCATGTACGTATCCGGGGGAATGATCCCGACCTATATACTGATGAAGGACCTGGGCCTCATGAACACGTTCGCGGTGTACGTTTTGCCCGGCATTGTCAGCGCATTCAACGTGTTCGTCATCCGTTCCTTCATCGATGGTATCCCGTATGCACTGCAGGAATCGGCTAAACTGGACGGGGCGAACGATTTTACGATATACTGGCGCGTGATTTTACCCCTGACCAAGCCGGCACTGGCGACGATTTCGCTCTTCCTGGCGGTGGGACAGTGGAATGCCTGGTTCGATACGTACCTGTATAATGGATCAAGTGAATCGCTCACGACGCTTCAATACGAACTGATGAAGGTGCTTCAGAGCACGACCGCCGGCAGCGGAGGAGACTATCGAACCAATCTCGTCAATTCAACGATAAATCAGGTCTCGCCGGAATCGATCAAAATGGCCATCACGATTATCGTGACCGTGCCGATTCTGCTGATATATCCGTTCCTGCAGAAGTATTTCGTCAAAGGCATGACGCTGGGAGCGGTGAAAAGCTGATTGCTGCACGAAAGCTAACGGTATTGCCAGGGGCGCTTTCTTGAGGCCCCTGTTATACAAATAGAAAAATGTAGTAGAGGGAATCAAGAGAACGAATCATCCATCAGGAGGGGTGTAAGTTATGGAAAGCAAGAGAAGAAGAAAGATGAAAGCCTCCGCTTTACTGCTCGTATCCGCACTGTTTGTCGGCATGCTTGCCGGCTGCGGGGGAAGCGGCAATGAAACGGCGGGAAAGGATAAAGGAGCAAGCGGAACAGCCCAAACGGCAGCAGACGATAAATCGCCGATGACATTATCCTTTTTCAGCGCCGACCCGAGCCCGAACTGGACCGGCATGAAGGACCAAATCGGCAAGATCATTACCGAAAAAACAGGCGTCACGCTGGATGCCGAATTCGCTGTCGGCGATCCGCAGCAAAAGGTAGCCTTGATTGCCTCGAGCGGTCAATATCCGGATCTCATCAGCGCCAAGAACGATCTCAATAAGCTCGTCGACGCTGGCGCCATGCTGGATCTGACGGACTTGATCGACCAGTATGCTCCGAACATCAAAAAAGTGCTGGGCGACGAAATCAAGCGCGCCCGCTACAGCGACGAAGACCATGCGATTTATGCGATCCCGACTTATGCGGGCGTGGATATGCAGAACTTTAAGGTCAGCGGCGGATTCGAGCTTCAGCATCGTGCGGTTGCCGAAGCCGGGTATCCGGAAATCAAAACCGTGCAGGATTATGAGAACGTTATCAAATCCTACATTGAGAAGCATCCAACGGACGAAAACGGCAACAAAAACATCGGTTTGACCCTGAACGCCGATGATTGGTACATGTACATTACGGTCACGAACCCGGCCTTCTATACAACCGGATCCCCGGATGACGGCGAATACGCTATCGACGTGGATACGCAAAAGGTAACGTATCACTTCAAACGCCCTGTGGAGAAGGAATACTTCCGCTGGCTGAACCATATGAACGATATCGGTCTTCTTGACCCGGAAAGCTTTGTGCAAAAGTATGACCAGTACAAAGCTAAAATTGCCACCGGCCGCGTCATCGGCCTTATTGATCAGGACTGGGCGTACGGAGATGCCGAGAAGGCGCTGAAGACGGCGAAGAAATTCGATCAGGGCTACGGTCATTATCCGGTTACATTGTCCAAGGAATATAAAGAAACCTCATTCTGGCCTACAGGCTTCATGGCTGGATACGGCATCGGCATCAGCAAGGATTGCAAAGACCCTGTCCGCGCGATCAAGTTCCTGGATTACCTCGCTTCCGACGAAGCTCAAGTGCTGATGAACTGGGGCGTAGAAGGAAAGGACTACAAGGTTGAAAACGGCAAACGCGTCATTCCGCAAGAAATTCTTGATCGCAAAGTAAACGATGCGACCAATTTCACGAAAGAAACAGGCATCGGCTTATACCAAACACTGGGCGTTCATTATGGCGATGGCGTGAAGGATTCGACAGGTAACTACTACACCACGAACTACCCTGAACAAATCGTGACGGAATTCAATGATGTCGAGAAGAAGACGCTGGCAGCTTACAACGTAAAGACCTGGAGAGAGTTGTTCCCGAAAGAAGACGAGTTCAAGGTCAGACCTTGGGGCGCAGCATGGAATATCAACGTTCCGGGCGACAGTGAAATCGTTGTTCTGGACAACAAGCTGAAAGACATCACATGGAAGAGAATCCCTGAGGCCATTCTTGCGAAACCGGCCGATTTCGATAAAGTATGGGATTCTTACATGAAAGAGCTGGACAAAGCAGGCGTAACCAAAGTGGAATCCATGCGCGAGGAACTGGTGAAGCAGCGCGTGAAGCTGTGGAACGAATAACCATTCAAGCTTTAGACGTAAGAACGATATAAAAAAAACATGGCGGGAAGTTTTGGCGCTTGGCGCCGGAGCTTCCCGCTCATTACTAGAGGAGACTTGACGATGAAATTCAGCGACGGCAACTGGTTAACCCTACCCGGATTCGAAATTATGAGCCCTGTGCAGGCCTATGATCCACGGGCGAAGGAAAAGGAAATATGCGTGTACGCATCCCCACGGGATTTGACGCCTCGTTGGGCGATGCTCGATGTGCCGCTGTTGACGGTCCGGCTGTCTTCACCCATGCAGGACGTTATTCGTGTTTCCGTGCATCATCATAAAGGCGGAGCGCCGTTAAAGCCTGAATTCAGCATTCATGAGGAGGAAGGCGTCAGCGTTGTAACCGGACTGGATGAGGAAGAGCTGTGGCTCCAAAGCGGCCAATTGAAGGCAAGCATCGAACGCGGAGGCGACTGGGGCATTTCCTTTTACCAAAAAGGCAAGCGGGTGACGGGCAGCGGACTGAAGTCCATGGGTTACATCACGCGGGAGGACGGCCAGACGTTCATGCGCGATCAGCTCGACCTCGGCGTCGGAGAGCAAATTTACGGGCTTGGAGAGCGGTTCACGCCGTTCGTTAAAAACGGCCAGTCACTCGAAATTTGGAACCGTGACGGCGGAACGGGAACGGAGCAGGCCTATAAAAATATTCCTTTTTACCTGTCAAGCAAGGGTTACGGCGTATTCGTGAATAATCCGGGACTCGTATCTTTCGAGGTCGGTTCCGAAAAGGTATCGAAGGTGCAGTTCAGCGTCGAAGGCGAGAAGCTGGAGTACTTCATCATCGGCGGCGAAACGCTGCGGCATGTGCTTCAGAATTATACGGCTCTGACCGGCAAACCGGCGCTTCCTCCCGCCTGGACCTTCGGATTGTGGCTGACAACCTCCTTCACGACGAATTATGACGAGGAGACGGTCATGAGCTTCGTGGACGGCATGAAGGAACGCGATCTGCCGCTGCATGTATTCCACTTCGACTGCTTCTGGATGAAGGCGCTCCATTGGACGGATTTCGAATGGGACGAAGCGGTGTTCCCGGATCCAGAGGGCATGTTGAGCCGATTGAAGGAGAAAGGGCTCAAAATTTGCGTCTGGATCAATCCGTACATCAGTGAGCAATCCCGGCTGTTCGACGAAGGGGAGAAGCATGGCTACTTCCTTAAAAAGCAGGATGGCGGGGTATGGCAGTGGGACCGCTGGCAGCCGGGCATGGCCATCGTCGATTTTACCAATCCCGAGGCTTGCCGCTGGTACGGTGACTATTTGCGCGAGCTCATCGATATCGGCGTGGACTCGTTCAAGACGGATTTCGGCGAACGGATTCCGACGGATGCCGTTTACTTCGACGGTTCGGATCCGCACCGGATGCATAACTATTACACCCAGCTGTATAACCAGGTCGTGTTTGAAGTGCTGGAAGAGAAGCTGGGCAAAGGCGAAGCGGCCCTGTTTGCCAGATCCGCGACTGCGGGCGGGCAGCAGTTCCCGGTTCACTGGGGCGGAGACTGCACGGCCAATTATGATTCCATGGCGGAGAGCTTGCGCGGCGGACTTTCCCTGGGCTTGTCGGGCTTCGGCTTCTGGAGCCATGACATCGGCGGCTTTGAGAGTACCGCACCTGCGGATGTATACATGCGCTGGGCTGCTTTCGGCCTGCTGTCCAGCCACAGCCGTCTGCACGGCAATCAATCGTACCGCGTTCCGTGGCTGTTCGGCGAAGAGGCCGTGGATGTCATGCGTTTCTTCACGAAGCTCAAATGCCGGTTGATGCCTTATTTGTTCGGTACCGCGGTCGATGCATCCGTTCTAGGCTTGCCTGCGATGCGCGCGATGGTGCTCGAGTTCCCTGAAGATCCTGGCTGCCATACGCTGGACCGCCAGTACATGCTCGGCGATTCCTTGCTGGTTGCACCGGTGTTCAGCGAAGACGGGCAAGTGGATTTTTACCTGCCGGCCGGTACATGGACCTCGTTCCTGACAGGCGAAGCCGTTCAAGGAGGACGCTGGCTATCTGAGCAGCACGGCTTCATGAGCCTGCCGCTGTATGTGCGTCCGGGAAGCATTATTCCGGTCGGTGCCGTGGATGACAGACCGGACTACGATTTTGCTGCTGGCGTTGAACTTCAGGTGTTTGCGCCTGAAGAAGGAAAACGCATGCAGGTGGTTGTGCCTGATATGAAAGGTCAGGCAGCAATGACGGTGACTGCTCTGCTGGAAGGCGGCAAGCTCTCCATTAAGGTGGAAGGATCGGAGACCGCAGCTTGGAAGGTGCTCCTTCGCGGCACCAAACAAGAAGTGATGGTAGAGGGTGCTGAAACAGAGCGTACGGAGCAGGGACTGCGTATTATTCCGCAGGCGGGAATTACGGAACTCACGATACCGTACTAGTCCAATCGGCAAAGCGTAGATCATTTAATAGAACACCTCTGTAACGGGGGAGAGTACCTTCAGCTCCTATGGAAAACCTCTGGGACCTCTGGGATGAACCAGGGCTTGTGAATCGCATAGGAAGGAGAACAACATGAACAGGAAAAGTCTTTGGTATACACGTCCCGCGGAAGTTTGGGAAGAGGCGCTGCCTGTCGGGAACGGCAGATTGGGAGGGATGATCTTCGGGGGAGCCTGCGAAGAGACCATCCAGCTGAACGAGGATACGCTTTGGTCCGGATTTCCCCGCGATACGATGAATTATGAAGCGGTCCGGTATCTTGCCCCGGCCAAAAAGCTGGCGGCACAGGGAAGGTTCCGGGAGGCCGAGAAGCTGGTCGAAACGCATATGCTCGGACGGCGCAGCGAGTCGTATCAGCCGCTGGGAGACCTTCATATCACATGGCATGTGGACGGGGAGATCACGAATTATTACCGTAATCTCAAGCTCGGGGACGCCGTCGCGAGCGTCAGTTTCGAGGCGGGGGGCATTCGCCTGATCCGTGAAGTTCTGGCCAGCCATCCCGACGACCTGATCGCAATCCATATCCGTGCCGAGAAAACCGACGGAAGCGGTCCGGCACCCGTTCCGGATATGGAGGCATGGCTGTCTTCTCCGCATCCCTTCAGGGTAGACCCGGTTCAAGATGCCGCGCTCATCCTGACCGGTCGAGCGCCTTCGCATGTGGCCGATAATTACGGAGGCGACCATCCCTATTCCGTCTTGTATGAGGATGAATGGGGGCTGAGCTTCTCCGCCCTTCTGAAGGTCCATGCGGAAGGGGGCGCCACGTCATTCGACAACGGACGCTTGACTGTCCGGCAGGCTGCGGCTGTGACATTGTTCCTGACAGCTGCCACCGATTTCGCCGGTTACGACGTCATGCCCGGTGAAGACGGCATTCAGCCGGCGTCTATCTGCTCGCGCATTTTGCGGCAAGCACCGACCGACTACGCCGAGGTGCGGACACGGCATGTGGCTGATCACCGGGAGTTGTTTGACCGGTGCGATCTCGTTCTGGGTGCAGACCATGCGGTTGAGCGCGGAACGGAGCTCCCGACGGATGAACGGTTGAAAGCATATGGCGGTGGCGCTTCCGATCCGGCGCTTGAGAGCCTGCTCTTTCATTACGGGCGCTATCTGATGATCGCCGGCTCCCGGCCGGGCACCCAGGCCTTGAATCTGCAGGGGATCTGGAATCCGCATATTCAGCCGCCATGGAACAGCAACTATACGACGAATATCAATGCGGAAATGAACTATTGGCCGGCGGAAGTCTGCGGCCTGGGAGAATGCCACGAGCCGCTGCTGGACCTCATCGGAGAGCTCAGCATCAGCGGCTCCCGTACGGCGGCCATTCATTACGGCTGCAGGGGATGGGCGGCGCATCACAACACGGACCTGTGGCGGATGTCGACGCCGGCGGATGGACGCGCCATGTGGGCGTTCTGGCCGATGGGCGGTGTGTGGCTGTCCCGGCACTTATGGGAACGGTATGTGTTCCGTCCGGATGAAAAGTTTTTGAGGGATACCGCCTATCCGATTCTAAAGGGAGCGGCGCTGTTTTGTCTGGATTGGCTTGTTCTTGGGCCGGACGGGCTGTGGACGACGCCGTTATCGACATCGCCGGAGAACCAGTATGAAGCAGACGGAGACGAGCCCTGCAGCATAAGCTCAGGATCTGCCATGGATATGGCGCTGATCGATGAGCTGTTCGGACACTGCATGGAAGCCTCTGAAGTCCTGGGCTTAGACTCGGAATTCCGAGAAGAACTGAACGCAAGAAGGGGACGGCTGGCGCATCCGGGTATCGCACCCGACGGCCGGCTGCGGGAATGGAGCGGGGATACCGCCGAGCATGAGCCCGGACATCGACATGTCTCCCATTTGTACGGCTTGTATCCGGGTAGCTCCATTGATCCGGTGAATGCACCACAGCTTGCAGAGGCGGCTGCGCGTTCGCTGTCATCCAGACTGGAATCAGGCAGCGGTCATACGGGATGGAGCGCTGCTTGGCTGATTAACCTCTATGCAAGATTGGGTGACGGACAGGAGGCTTACCGCTGCATCCGCCTGATTCTGACCGATTCGAGCCTCCCGAATCTGTTCGGCAACCACCCGCCGTTCCAGATCGACGGCAATTTCGGGACTGCCGCAGGCATCGCCGAAATGCTGCTGCAGAGCCATGGCGGCAGTTTGAGGCTGCTGCCCGCGCTGCCTGAGGACTGGAATACCGGAGAAGCTGCAGGACTCATCGCAAGGGGAGGCTTTAAAGTCGATTTGAGCTGGGGTGAGGGAAGGCTGATCCAAGCCAGCATTACGTCGATGTATGGACGGCCGTGCCGCATTCTGAACGCTGAACGATTCACGGTGGAGCGGCCGGACGGCACCGTCATACCGGCCCCGGCCGGTTTCGAGACAGAGCCCGGAGAACGGTTCATTATCAGGCCGGTAACGGCTGCAGAATATGCGAAAGGAAGTGCTGAAGTTTGATCAATAAGAAACTGCCCAAAATGTGGTACGGAGGAGATTATAATCCCGAGCAGTGGGGGCCGGAGGAATGGAAAGAGGATCACCGCATGTTCAAGCTGGCCGGCATTGACGTGGTCACGATCAACGTGTTTTCGTGGGCGCTGAATCAGCCAGGCGAGAATACGTACGATTTTGCCTGGCTCGACGAAACGATGGACCGGCTTCATGCCGAGGGACTCGGCGTCGTGCTCGCGACCAGCACGGCCGCGCATCCCGCCTGGATGGCGAAGCGTCATCCGGACGTAACCCGTGTGGACTTTTATGGAAGAAAGCGAACCTTCGGGGGCCGGCATAATTCCTGCCCGAACAGCGGGACATACCGGACCTATTCCGGGCGGATCGCCGGCAAGCTGGCCGAGCGGTACAAGGATCATCCTGCGCTGCTGCTGTGGCATGTATCGAATGAATACGGCGGATACTGCTACTGTGATAACTGCGCCGCGGCTTTCCGCGTCTGGCTTCAGGAGCGTTACGGTACGCTGGATGCGGTCAACAAGGCGTGGAACACGCGCTTTTGGGGGCATACGTTTTACGATTGGGACGAGATCGTGCTCCCAAACGGGCTGAGCGAGGAAGGCGAAGGCAATGTCAGCGCGTTTCAAGGAATCTCCCTGGACTTCCGCCGTTTTATGTCAGACAGCCTGCTGGACTGCTATAAAATCGAACGCGATGCCATCCGCGAGCACAGCAAGGACGTGCCGGTCACGACGAATCTGATGGGGACGTTCCCGCAGCTGAATTATTTTGACTGGGCCAAAGAAATGGATATTATTTCGTGGGACAATTATCCTTCTCTGACGACGCCCGTGAGCGAAACGGCGATGGTACACGACCTGATGCGCGGACTCAAAAACGGCGATCCGTTCATGCTGATGGAGCAGACGCCGAGCCAGCAGAACTGGCAGGCCTACAATTCTCTGAAACGCCCGGGCGTCATGCGTTTGTGGAGCTACCAGGCCGTGGCACGCGGCGCGGATACGGTGATGTTCTTTCAGATGCGCCGCTCCATCGGGGCATGCGAGAAATATCATGGAGCCGTTATCGAGCATGCGGGCCACGAGAATACGCGGGTATTCCGCGAGGTGGCCGGGCTCGGCCGGGAGCTGGAGAAGCTCGGAGATACGCTGCTGGATGCCCGAACGGAAGCCAAGGTAGCGATCGTATACGATTGGGAGAATCGCTGGGCCATCGAGCTGTCGAGCGGACCCACCGTGGAACTTCAATACGCGGGTGAAGTGCATAAGTACTATGACGCTCTGTTCAAGCAGGGCATTCAGGCCGACATGGTCAGCGTGGAGGCCGATTATAGCGGCTACGACATCGTGATTGCACCGGTTATGTATATGGTTAAAACGGGCTTTGCCCAAAAGGTGGAGGAATTCACGGCTGCAGGCGGCACCTTCGTGACGACGTTCTTCAGCGGCATCGTCAACGAGAATGATCTCGTGACGCTCGGCGGATATCCGGGCGAACTCCGCAATCTGCTCGGAATCTGGGCTGAGGAAATCGATGCGCTGCCTGCCGGCCAGTTTAACCAAATCGTGATGAAAAAGCCTGTCGGCAGCCTGGAGGGCGCCTATAACTGTGAGCTTCTTTTTGATCTGATCCACGCGGAGAGCGCCGAAGTGCTGGCCGAATACGGCTCGGACTTCTACAAGGGCATGCCCGCGCTGACGGTCAATGCTTTCGGAAAAGGTCAAGCTTATTATGTGGCAACAAGCGCCAGTCCTGAATTTCTGCAGCCGTTCCTAGCGAAGCTGTGCGAGGATCAGGGAATCCAGCCTTTGTTGAAGGAAATTCCGGGCGGAATCGAAGCCGCCAAACGAGTGAAGGGAGGACGCTCCTTCCTGTTTCTCTTGAACCACAATGCCGAAGATACAAGCGTTAATATCGGCGAAGCAGCACTTTGCGACCTTCTGACGGGCAATACCGTTAAAGGCACAGCGATAGTTCCGGGCCGCGGCGTCATGATTTTGGAAGAGGCGTGACCTTTGAAGGTTGCGGTCACAACATAAAGGCATCCCTGCTGCAGCAGGGATGCCTTTTTTTCATATCGGACCCTCCGTCAGGGCTATGCGCAGCTTATTACGCGACAAGGAAATCAGCATTTGGTTGCGGAACCAAAACCGGGCTTCACTTTTAACGGATAATTTGTTAGAATGGCCTCAAGCATTTCATCCTAAAGAAAAAGAGGTAACCACATAACCGATGGATACACATGACTGTTCTCTTTAATCTGCATGCCAACATTCATATGTTGCAACCAGGCAGTTTCTGCGCTTCGCGCAGGGAAGAAGAGGATTGTTATGTCTATTTCAGGAAACTCGTGGACCTTTCTAGGGATGTGGAAAATGCTTTTATTTGCGTTTTCAGGCATTTATTTGCGGTTTGTGCCGGACTCTGACGTCCGGATTTACATTTGCCGCAGGTCTGCTGTTTCAAGTTAGACATCTAAATTCTTCAACCCTGCCGTAGGCGCTATCCGCCTGCGGTTTTTCTAATTTCTTCTCAAAAAGGGTGATGCGTTTATGATAAATATCGTGAAGACGAAACATATAACCAAGGAATTCAAAGGCAAGGCCATCTTCGAAAACGTCGATTTTGAAATCTATGAAGGTGAAAGACTGGCCCTGTTCGGAGCCAACGGAGCGGGGAAAACGACGCTGCTCAAAGTGCTGACCGGACAGCTGATGCCGGACCGCGGTTCTGTGGAGCGGGGCTTGCCGCTATCGGAGTGGGGCATGATGGAGCAGGGCTCCGAGTCTCTGATGTCCTTGGCGACGCTCGAGGCCGCCGGATATGAAAGCGGAGAGCTGTGGAAGGTCCGGCAGGATCTGCGGCAGCTGGAGAAGGACTTGTCGGAGCCTGCAGCCTCCGAAGACGCTCATCTTCTGGAACGCTACGGCCACACGCTGGAGCGCTACGAACAGCTCGGCGGCTTCCAGTGGGAAGTCGAAGTCGAAAAGGTGCTCACGATGCTGAACATCGGACACGAGCTGTGGCAGATCCCATTTGCCGAACTCAGCGGCGGGCAGAAGACGAGGGTCCGGCTGGCGGCGCTGCTAGTCAAACGCCCGGCGTTCCTGCTGCTGGATGAGCCTACCAACCATCTCGACGGGGACAGCATGGCTTGGCTTGAAGAATGGCTGAACCGCTATGAAGGTACTGTATTGTTTGTATCCCATGACCGGACCTTCCTGGACCATGTCGCGACGGGAATTTGCGAATTATCGGCTGAGGGCGTCAAGCGTTACAAGGGTGGATATTCCGATTATAAACGGGAGAAGGAGCGCGAGCTGCGGGAGCAGGAGGCGCTCTACAAGAAGCAAAAACAGGCAAGGGAAGCACTGGAGGATTCAATCCGCAGATACCAGGAATGGTTCCACCATGCGGAAAAATCAGCCGATAAAAATACGGAGACCAAAGCCGCTACACCCTATTACAAGGCGAAAGCCAAGAAAAACATTTCCAGATACCACGCCAAACAGAAAGAGCTGGAGCGGCTTGAACGGGACAGCGTACAGAAGCCGAAGGACGCGCTCAAGGTGAACATGCAGCTTGGCGAAGGCGGCTTTGCGGCCCGCATACTGCTGCGGCTTGAGCATCTCTCCTTCGGTTATGAGGAAAAACGGCTCTTCGACAACTTGAATCTCCTCCTGTCCCGCGGCGACCGGCTGGCGGTCAGGGGACCGAACGGAAGCGGAAAGTCCACCCTCCTTAAGCTGGTTCTCGGGGAGCTGGAGCCGGAAAGCGGCAGGGTATGGGTGCACCCGGGCGTCAGCATAGGGTACTTCTCGCAGGAGCTTGAAGGCCTGCGCGAGGATGAGACGCTGCTTGACAGCCTGCTTCGTCTGCCGGAGATGACGGAGACGAACGCCCGCACGATTCTGGGCTGTTTCCTGTTCTCCAGGGAAGATGTATTCAAGCGAATCGGAGACCTCAGCATGGGCGAGAAATGCCGTGCGGCCTTCGTGCAGCTGTATTTTAGCGGCGCGAATCTGCTTGTTCTCGACGAACCGACGAACTATCTGGACATTCACACGCGTGAAGTGGTGGAGGAAGCGCTATCGGCCTATCCGGGGGCTTTAATTGCGGTATCGCATGACCGGATGCTCGTCCGCAAGCTGGCTAACCGCCTTCTGACGCTCGCGCCCGGCTTGGAACCGGAGCTATTCGAAGGTACGGTGGAGGAAGAGGAGGAACGGCTGTCAAGGCACCACGGCATGCTTCAAGAAGATCCGGAGCAGGGAAACCGGAGATTGGCGCTGGAATGGGAAATTGCCAGGCTGATGGAAATCGAGGACCCGGAAGGCGGCCAGGAGCGGATACAGCAAATCCGTTTGCTGAGGAAGGAACTGGAGGACCTGCGCCCATCCGGCCCCCATACCACGGGGTGACTTGCCAGAGCCGCCTTTTTTACTTATAATAGTTGACTATAGTGTGCATCATGAATATAACGTCATAAGATGATGTTCAACAACAATTCGAAATGCCATGATGGAGACAAGTAAGCAGTGCCACTTTACAGGGAGGAAACGCCGCAGATTGAGAGCGTTTCTACAGTTACAGGCTGCCGAAATTCCCTCCGGAGCAGTTCCTTGAACCCTTGGTCAGGCAAGTCCCGCCAAAGGTGCGTAGGGGATACCGGTCCTCGTGCCGTTACAACGACTGAAGTGAGAGCAAGCTTTGTGTGCCCGTATCGGGCAGCTATGCGGCTCTAACAAGGGTGGTACCACGGTCTTTTCGTCCCTTTTTCGGGAGAAAAGGCCTTTTTTGTTTTCCGCGGAAGCTTTATCGCTTGCAGGTGCCCGTGCAGTTCGCATATGGCGGTGCAAGGGAGACGATGGCGGTACGTTTTATTTTGAAAAGGAGGCAGGTAAAGATGAAGGAAAAACTCGAAGCGCTGCGGCAGGAGGCACTGGACCAGCTGCAGGGAGTGGAGGATGTACAGCAGCTCAATGACCTGCGCGTCAAATATCTGGGCAAAAAAGGGGCGCTGACCGAAATTCTGCGGGGCATGGGTTCCTTAAGCGCGGAGGAACGTCCGGTCATCGGCCAGGTCGCAAACGACGTGCGCGGAGCAATCGAGACCGTGATCGAATCCAAGCAGGAGGCGTTTCAAAAGGCTGAAACCGAGAAGCGCCTGCAGGCAGAGAAGATCGACGTCACGCTCCCGGGGCGCAAAATGGCGCAGGGCGGCATTCACCCGCTGAACAAGGTCGTGGAGGAGATCGAAGAGATTTTCATCGGCATGGGCTACCATATCGCGGAAGGTCCTGAAGTGGAGACGGACTACTATAACTTTGAAGCGCTCAACCTTCCGAAGAACCACCCGGCCCGCGATATGCAGGATACGTTCTATATCACGGAAGAGCTGCTGATGCGCACGCAGACGTCGCCGGTGCAAATCCGCACGATGGAAAAAATGCAGGGCGAAGTACCTGTCAAAGTCATCTGCCCGGGCAAGGTTTACCGCCGCGATGACGACGACGCCACGCATTCCTTCCAGTTCAACCAGATTGAAGGCCTGGTCATTGGCGAGAACATCCGCATGAGCGACCTGAAAGGCACGCTGCTGCAGTTCGTTCAGGAGATGTTCGGTCCCAATACCCAAATCCGTCTACGTCCAAGCTTCTTCCCGTTCACCGAACCGAGCGCGGAAGTGGATGTAACCTGCGTGAAGTGCGGCGGCAGCGGCTGCCGGATGTGCAAGCATACCGGATGGCTGGAAATTCTGGGCTGCGGCATGGTGCATCCGAAGGTGCTCGAGATGGGCGGCTACGATCCGGAGAAATACAGCGGCTTCGCTTTTGGCATGGGCGTGGAGCGCATCGCGATCCTGAAGTACGGCATTGACGATATCCGTCATTTCTATAGCAGTGACTTGGCATTTTTGAAGCAGTTTGCCCGCATGTAGGCGAGAAGTGGATAAGCGAAAAAGGAAAGAAGGAAGGGACCCGGTATGAAGGTATCTACGGAATGGTTGGCGGACTATGTTTCGCTTGAAAATGTAACGGCCGAGGATCTGGCTGAAAAAATTACACGTGCGGGAATCGAAATCGACGAGATCGAAAACCGCAACAAAGGGATTACGAAAGTCGTCGTCGGTTACGTCAAAAGCAAAGAGAAGCATCCGGATGCGGATAAGCTGAACATCTGCATCGTGGACGCAGGGCAGGAAGAAGAGCTCCAAATCGTCTGCGGCGCGAAAAACGTCGATGCAGGCCAGAAGGTGCCGGTAGCTCTGGTGGGAGCGAAGCTGCCCGGGGGACTCGAAATTAAGAAAGCCAAGCTGCGGGGCGCGCTTTCGCAGGGCATGATCTGCTCGGCCAAGGAGCTTGGCATGAACGACAAGCTGCTGCCGAAAGAGCAGCAGGAAGGCATTCTCGTGCTGCCCGAATCGACGCAAATCGGAACGCCGATCGGCCAGGTGCTCGGACTTGACGACGAAGTGCTTGAATTCGACTTGACGCCGAACCGTTCGGATTGCCTGAGCATGATCGGTGCGGCTTATGAGGTCGGAGCTATTCTTGGCCGTGACGTGAAGCTGCCTGATCCGGAGAAGGAATTGGTGGAAGTGGTCGATGCAGCCGCAGACCATATCTCCGTGAAGATCAGCTCTCCGGAGCAGTGCAGCCATTATGCTGCCAGATATATCACAGGCGTCCACATCGGCCCGTCGCCGCTCTGGATGCAGAATCGCCTCATGGCGGCAGGCGTGCGCCCGATCAACAACATCGTCGATATCACGAACTACGTCATGCTGGAGTACGGTCAGCCGCTGCACGCGTTTGACGCCGATCAGCTTACGAACGGAACGGTCGATGTCCGCCTGGCCAAGGAAGGCGAAACGCTCGTGACGCTTGACGGCCAGGAGCGGAAGCTCGAGCCGCACATGCTGCTGATTACTGATGGCGCGAAGCCTGTCGGACTCGCAGGCGTAATGGGCGGGCTGAGCTCCGAAGTGACGGACAGCACCGTGAACATTTTGCTGGAATCCGCCAAATTCGACGGCGGAACCGTCCGCAAAACCTCGAAACAGCTCGGCCTCCGCTCCGAAGCGAGCCTTCGCTTCGAGAAGGAAGTGGACCCGGGTGCCGTCATTCCGGCACTGAACCGCGCGGCAGCGCTGATTTCCCGTTACGCGGCAGGTGCCGTTCATAAAGGAATCGTGGAATCGGAATCGGCTTCTGCGGAAGACAAGGTGATTGTGCTTTCTTTCGAGAAGCTCAACCGCTTCCTCGGCACCGAGCTGTCGATGCTTGAAGTCAAAACGATTTTCAGCCGCCTGCATTTCAGCTGCGCAGATACCGCGCAGGGCATTCTCGAAGTGAAGGTGCCGACCCGCCGCGGCGATATTACGAGCGACGTGGATCTCATTGAAGAGATCGCCCGTCTGTACGGTTATGACAACATTCCGACGACCGCAATCGAGGGACCGACGACCCCGGGAGCTTACACGAAGCCGCAGGCTATGCGCCGCGATGTCCGGAAACTGTTCACGCATGGCGGATGGCAGGAAGTGATTAGCTACTCGTTCACGCATCCGGATCTGACGGCTCTCTTCCCAGCCCTGACGGAAGGCAGCCATGCGATTAAGCTGGCCATGCCGATGAGCGAGGAACGCAGCGTGCTCCGCACCAGTATTATTCCGCAGTTGCTCGACGTCGCTGCCTACAATGCGAACCGCAAGCAGCATGATCTTGCGATGTTCGAGATGGGCAACGTATTCTACAGCCAAGAGGAGCAGTTGACGGCGCAGCCGAAGGAGCTCCCGGTGCTGGCTTTGCTGCTGTGCGGCAGCCGCGGGCAAAAGCAGTGGAATCAAACGCCTGAGAAGGTCGATTTCTTCGACCTGAAGGGAACGCTCGAAACCTTGTTCGAATATCTCGGACTGCAGGAGTCTGTGAGCTACGTGGCCAACAAGCCCGAAGGCTATCATCCGGGCCGTTCCGCTTCCATATATCTGACGAACGGAGGAGGGGAGCAGCTGCTGATTGGTACGCTCGGTCAAGTGCATCCGCAGCTTCAGCAAGAGCGCGATCTTGGCGACGTATATACGGCAGAAATTCTGCTTCAACCGCTCTATGATTATGCGAGCGGGGACATCCGGTACCGTGAGCTCCCTCGTTTCCCGGCTTCCGAGCGCGACATCGCCGTTGTCGTTGACGAAACCGTGGAAGCCGGAGCCATGCTGTCCGTCATTCGCGAGGCTGCGGGAGAATTGCTGCAGTCCGTACAAGTATTCGATGTGTTCACAGGCAGCAAGCTGGGCGAAGGCAAGAAGAGCGTCGCGATTTCCACGGTGTATCGCCACCATGAGCGCACGCTCACGGATGAAGAGGTTTCCGCGGCACATGCAGCCGTTGTCAGCCAGCTTGAGCAAACTTTTCATGCGGAATTGAGAAAATAGCAGGAATTGAATGAAGTCACATCGAATCCATGTACATAAAGATTCGATGTGGCTTTTTTGCAGAATAACAGACATCTCAGAGTCAACACACATATGAAGGAGGGCACAACTGTGACTACACCTGATCGTACACGTGTCACCGTGGAAATTTACGGGACTACTTATAAACTGGTAGGCAGCAGTGCCGACTATATGAAAAAGGTTGCCACTTATGTCGATGAGCGGATGAACATCATTTCCAAGAGCCATTCCCGGCTGGATACGCCGAAGCTGGCCGTCTTGGCTGCCGTACATATGGCTGAGGAAGCGATCCAGATGCAGGAAATTCAGAACGAGGTCAAAATGCTCACCGGCGAGCGAAGCGAGCTTCGGAGCGAGCTGGCCATGCTGCAGGCCGCACGGACGGAGCAGCAGGAGCATCTCGCCAAGCTGAAGGAAGAGCATGCCGCAGGGTTGAAGGAGCAGCAGGAACTGCTCGCCAAGCTGAAGGAAGAGCATGCTGCAGGATTGAAGGAGAAGGAGGAACTCCGGAAACAGCTGGAGGCCGAGAAGACCCGGCTCTTGAAGCAGCTGGAGGACACGAAGGCTTCGTTGACAGGTGAACTGCAGAAGACCAGGACTTCCCTTGGGAAGGAGCTCGAAGATACCCGGGCTTCACTGAAGAAGGAAACGGAAATGAAGGAGTCTCTGCAGCGCAAAGAAAAGCAAAATGCCGAGCAGCAGCTGCGCGACAAGCAGGCTCAGGAGGCGAAGCACAAAACGGCGCTTCAGGAGCTTGAACGCTTGCATGCCGCCGCGCTTGAGTCTGCCCGTAAGAAGCAGCAGGAGCTGTTGAAAGCGGCCGAGGATAAGCATCAGTCCGTGCTCCAAGCGTCCGAGAAGGAGCATGAGACGGCGCTTCAGGAAGCGGAGCACAAGCATAAAACAGCCTTGGACGGGCTTAACAAACAGCTGGATGAGCTGAGAGGCGGAAGCTCCCAGCTTCAAGGCAAGCTGCGAAGCCTGCAGGAAGAGCTGCAGCAAGCGAAGAATGCCTATGCCAAGCTGCAGGAGCAGCATCAGGAAGCTCTGAAGAAAGAGGAAGTTTCCCAAACCGAGCTAAAGACGCTGCGGGAACAGCAGGTGCGCCTGAATGGACAGATCAACCGTTTGAAGGAAGAAGCTGTTCACTCCGAAGAAGAACAGCGCCGGATGCAAAAGCTGCTTGAAGAGTACAGCACTTCTTCGGACAAACAAATGGCCGATCTGGAGAAGCTTGCGGCCGAAGCGGCTTCCTGGCGCAGCCAGGTGGACAAGCAGAAGGAAGAAATCGGCGAGCTTGAGCTGCGCGTTCTAGAAGCGGGTGAGCAGAATGATACGCTTGAAGCCGGCATGAAGTCGCTTCACGACGAGCTGAGCGTGTGGAAGGAACAGGCGGAAGAGGAATCGAGGAAGGCTGCTGCTGCGGAGGAGAAAGCGGGCCATCTGGAGCAGGATTTGGGCAACAAGCAAGAGACGATTGCCTCGTTAAATGAGAAACTAAAAGACATGGACGAAACTCTCCAGCTTCAGGAGCTTTCCATGGAAGAGCAGAGAGAGCTTCTGGCCGAGAAAGAGCAGCAGCTTCAACAGCAGCAGGCCAAGCTTGTATCCCATGAGCAGCTCATACAGCAGCTACAGCAGTCAATGGAGGAGCAGGGCAATCGGCATAAGCTGCTTGAGAGCGAGCTTGAAATGTATGAGCTCGAAACGTCGGAGCTTAAGCAGTCGCTTGAGGCGGCCTCGGCGCAATACCGGGAGCTCGAGCAGGCGTTCGAATCGGGAGAAGCCCGTTTGATTAAGCTTCAGCAAGCCATCGAATCAAGCAAATCTCAGCTTCAGGAGACGAGACAGGAGCTGGAAGCAAGCGAAGGCCGTGCCGTGAAGCTACAGCAATCGCTGGAGACGACTGAAACCCAATGCTCGGAGCTGCAGAAGTCGCTGGAGACGACCGAGAACCAATGCTTGGAGCTGATGCAGGCAGCCGAGAACAAGGAAGCGCAGCTGTTGAAGCTGCAGCAATCCATGGAAGACAGAGAAGAGCAGTACAAGAAGCTTCAGCGCCTGCATGGCGAAATGCTGCAGCAGCATGAAGTGCTGAAAGATCAGTACGACATGCATCAGCTGGAGCATGAAGAAATGCTCGGCACGCTGGAGAAGAGCAATCAGCAATGCGACAAGCTTCGCGAGGAACTGGCAGAACTTGAACAAGCCTATCGTGAAGCAGAGCGTCAGTCCAAGGAAACCGCAGAGAAGAATGCGGAGATGGAACGAATCTATCGGGAACAGCTGACCCATTACGAGCAGTTGAAGCAGCAATATCAGGGTTTGCAAAAGCAGTACGCCGACCTTCAGCAAAAGGGCACCGAAATGGAACGCCAGCAGGAGGATGCCGAAATCGAGTACCTGTTGGTTCTGGAAGAGAAGGATCAGGCGCTGCGTAAGGTAACCGAGCTTACCCGGTTGCTGGATGAGGCTGCAAGCAAAGAAAGTGAACAGCGTGAGCTGCTTCGCAGCAGCGAGCTATCGATCCAGTCCTACCAGGAACAGCTGGAAGAAATGATGGATCGCCAGCAAAACTGGAACAGCAGGGAACAAGAGCTAAGGGAAGAGCTGGAGGAATGGCAGCTTCAAATCGCGGCTGGCGAAGATCAGCTGGGCAAGCTGCAAAGCGAGAAGGAGAAAGCTTCGGCAGAGCTTCGTGAAGTCGGCGAAAACTTCGAGCTGATGGCCAACCAATATCGGCTGCTGCAAGCCGAGCTTGAGCTGCAGCAGGAGAAGACGGATAAGTTGCAGGAAGAGCACAGCCAGCTGCAGGATGAATACGCCAAGCTGCAAACGGAGTACAACGAATGGATCGAATTGATTGAACAGGATCAGACCTGATGGTGTCTGACAGAACAAATCCCCTCGCAGACCTTAGGGAGGAACATGTTGATCATGTTCCCGCTAAAGTGCTCGAGGGGATTCGCTGTTTTGCCTGGCAAGGGTCTATTCGTCTACGATGACCTTGGCCAGCATGGCGGTATGTCCCGATCCGCAGAATACGGAGCAGGTCATTTCGAAGGTGCCCGCTTTTTGGGGGGTGACGACCTGGGATTTATTTTTGTTATCGAGCTGCAGTTCCAGTCCCGGAATGAGCACGCCGTGGTTGCCTTCCTTGTTGTCAAACGTAATTTTTACGGGAACACCTTTTTTCAGGTGGTATTCTTGTTTATCAAAAGCATAATTCGTCGCTGTGATGACCAGCTCCTCGCTCGGGGCGACGCCGGTGTCGCTGACACCGCTGCTCGCGGTCGAAGCGTCTTCCTTATTTTTCTCCCCGCAGGCGGTAAGTGCCAGGAGAAGCATACAGGAAAGGATGAACGCAAGGCTCTTTTTCAATGTAATCCTCCTCAAAAACTAATTTTTTGTGACGATTCTAGTAGTCATCATACCCCAAAAAGGGATTTGCGGAACACGCCTGTTTTGAATAATTGGTGAACTTGGAGCAACTTGTTTCCCTACGGAATACGGACGTTCTGTTTTCCATTTCTTTCAATCATTTTATGTAAAAGGATGTATTTGTCTTTTCATTAAGATATAATGAGAATCACAGTTCATGGCGTCTTGCTAGTGCAACTTTATCTTTCCTAGAGTAGGGGATTGACATTTCAATGGACAACAAAAATGTGATTTTGGAGGATCGGTGGCACCGCAATATTTTGAATGCTTACTGGATCGTCATGTTTATGTTCCTCACGGCACAAGCCGTTTTTTTGGTGTCCGGCGGGATGTTTCCCGATATCCGAGGAATGGAAGAGGATTCATGGCTCCGGCTGGCAGGCTCTAACGCCTTGTCGCTTCTGCTGCTGATAGCAACCGAAGTGTGGCTGAAGGTTTGGAAGGTGCATCATAAAAAGGCTATAGCCGGCTGCGGATTTCTGTTATCGTATATGATTTATTTCATCATTGAACCGACGGTCGACGGGGCTCAGATGGCCCTGCTTCTTCCCGTCCTGATCTCGATCGTCTATTTTGACCGCAAAATGCTTTACGGTTTTGGCGTATTCAACATATTCATGTACGGCATGCTTTATTTTCAGGTCGAGCGTCCTTGGTACGGCAAGCCTGTCCCTGAATTTATTCAAATCGAAAGTGTGTTCATTGTCAGTCTGGTTATCGGCCGTACGATTCTGGTCCGTGTCAAGGAATTCATCGGCTATCTGCAATCCGTGATGAAGTCCGAGCAGCAGCTGCTTGTGGAGAAAACGATCTCGGACAAGCTTTTGAAAATGGATGCGTTAACCGGACTATACAACCATAAAACATTTCATGAGTATCTCGATGCCCTGCTGGAGCATTCGGAAAAGTACCATCTTCCGCTGCAGCTGGCCATTATTGATATCGACGGATTCAAAAAGGTTAACGATACGTATGGACACTGGGTAGGCGATCTAGTGCTGAAAACGGTGGCCTCGACCATTACGTCCATCATGATGCCGAATGATTTTGCCGCCCGATATGGCGGAGAGGAATTTGCCGTCATTTTTGCAGATAAGACACTGGAAGAGGCGCAATCGATTACGGAGGAGCTTCGCCAAGGCATCTCGAGAGCGGAACATTCGAATTTGAAGGGAAAGGCGGTTACCGTCAGCATCGGATTAAGTGATTACCAGCCTGGGGATGACAAGGAGTCCTTATTCCGGAAGGCGGATAGCGCGCTATATCATGCGAAGCGAACAGGCAAAAACAAAGTCGTGACGGCTTCGGCGGCAGACCTGGAGCCATCGCTTGAAGGCAAGGTCGCTTCGATCTAGATCCGAAAAGACAGTCTCACCATGTGAACGCCCCCTGTTCCGCGGAACAGGGGGCGTTTGTGAAGAGTTGGCTTTCCGGTGCACTGGAAGCTTTATTTATGGTCTTTACCGGCGTTGAATGCCGAAACCGGAATGAACAGGTCGATAATACCAATCACGAGAGCCGCGAGTACGGCACCAAGAAGCGTGACTTCGACCCCGCCCACAATAAATTGGGCAACGTATATGACCAGTGCGCTGACGATGAATCCGACAATGCCTCGACCGAACGGCGATACTTTTTTGCCGAATATTCCTTCAATAACCCAGCCCAGCAAAGCAATGACAAGGGCCAGCAGCAGAGCGCTCCAAAATCCGCCAACAGAGAATTGGGGAACGATCCAGCCGACGATCATAAGCACAATCGCAGAAACGATAAATCGAACGACATGACCTAGAAAATGCATGCAATCGGCCTCCTTTGCTAATAAGATCGTTAATCCATCACTTTATCATGCGTCTTCTTATATCCTTCATAATGCGTTGGCCTTTATCATTAGGATGGATTCTATATCCATCCTAATGCGTTGGCCTTTATCATTATGATGGATTCTATATGCAACGTTTATTGTATTCAATTTGAGAAAACTTATGTATGGGCTTGACGGTTTTTAGCGGAATAGTTTCGCAAATGGCGAAGGCGCGGCGGTTTCGTATATAATAAAGGCATTGTATGAGAGGAGCAGTGAAATTTTTGGACGATAAAATTTTGCACACACTAGAATACCGCAAGATTTTAAATAAATGTGCCAGCTATACCCAGACCTCTATGGGCAAGCAAATCACGGAGAACCTGAAACCGGACACCGATCTCGAATCGGTCAAACGCCTTCTTCAGGCAACGGATGAGGCGTATACGGTGGACCGACTGAAGGGAACGCCTTCCTTTGGCGGCATCACCGATGTTTCAGGTGCTCTGAAACGTGCCAAGATCGGTGGCACGCTAAGCCCGCATGAGCTTTTGGCAATTGGCAATACGGCTAACGGCGCAAGACGCATCAAGCGCTTTATTGCCCAAATGAATGATGATGAGCCGCTGAAGCTGCTGACAAGCATCAGCGAAAATATATCGGAACAAAAACCGCTGGAGGATGCAATCAAGGCGTGCATATCCGACGAAGCGGAAGTGTTGGACTCGGCCAGTCCGGGCCTTGCCCAGGTTCGGCGCGAGCTGCGCTCCGGCGAAGTTCGCATCCGCGAAAAGCTCGATAACATGATCCGTTCTTCTTCAGTAGCCAAAATGCTGCAGGATCAGCTCGTCACGATTCGCGGCGACCGGTTCGTCATTCCGGTTAAAGCCGAATACCGTTCCTATTTCGGCGGCATCGTGCATGACCAGTCCGGCTCCGGGGCTACTTTGTTCATCGAGCCGGAATCGATTGTTGCAATGAACAACAAGCTGCGCGAGACCCGGATGAAGGAAGAGCGCGAGATCGAAGTGATTCTGCAAAAGCTTACGGCTTTGGTGGGAGATCAGACGGACCTGTTGATGTTCGATCTGGATTTGGTGGGCCAGCTGGATTTTATATTTGCCAAAGCCCGTTTAGCCCATGTCATGAAGGCGACGCTGCCAAGAATGAATGATCGTGGGTATCTCAAGCTCAAGAAGGGACGACATCCACTTATCGAGCTGGAGAAGGTCGTTCCCATTGATGTGGAGCTCGGCAATTCGTATACCTCCATTATCGTGACCGGCCCGAATACCGGCGGTAAAACGGTAACGCTTAAAACTATCGGTCTGTTAAGCCTGATGGCGATGTCGGGCTTGTTCGTGCCTGCGGAGGAAGGCAGCCAGCTGTGCGTATTTGATGCCATTTATGCGGACATCGGCGACGAGCAGAGCATTGAGCAAAGCCTGAGTACGTTCTCGAGCCATATGACCAACATCATTCGAATTCTGAAGAACATGACGCCGAAAAGCCTTGTGCTTCTGGATGAAGTGGGCGCAGGCACGGATCCGGCGGAGGGTTCGGCGCTCGCAATCTCCATTCTGGAGCATATTCATCAGACGGGCTGCCGCATGGTGGCGACGACCCATTACAGCGAACTGAAAGCATATGCCTACGAACGCAAAGCTGTCATTAATGCAAGCATGGAGTTTGACGTGAATACGCTAAGCCCGACCTACCGGCTGCTTGTAGGGGTACCGGGTCGAAGCAACGCGTTTGCGATTGCCGAGCGGCTCGGACTGCCGAATAAAATATTGGATTTTGCCCGCGGAGAGGTCAATGAGGAGGATCAGCGCGTCGAGCATATGATCGCCTCCCTTGAAGAGAACCGCCTCGGTGCCGAGGTGGAGCGGGAACACGCCGAGAAGCTTCGACAGGAAATGGAACAGCTGCGAAGCCGCCACCAGCAGGAGCTGGAGAAGCTTGAGCAGCAGCGTGACCGGTTGATCGAGAAGGCTCAGGCTGAGGCCAAAGAGGTGATTGCCAAAGCCAAGCGCGAGGCCGAGGACATTATCAGCGATCTTCGCCAGCTTGCGAAAGAAGAAGGGGCATCGGTGAAGGAGCACAAGCTGATAGCCGCGCGCAGAATGCTGGATGAAGCGGAACCGCAGCAGAAGAAGAAAACGCCGGCTAGAAGCAAGGCGAAGACGCCGCGCAAAATCGAAGCTGGCGATGAAGTGATGGTATACAGCCTGAACCAGAAGGGGAACGTGGTCGAGCTTGCGGGCTCCAAGGAAGCGGTTGTCCAGCTGGGCATTATGAAGATGAAGGTCAGCCTGGACGATCTCGAGCTCGTTCAAACTCATGAAGCCGTCGCCAAGCAGGCCCAGCGCCATGCTACGACGGTGAAACGGACCCGTGACGACAATGTCCGAAGCGAGCTCGACTTGCGGGGGGCCAACCTTGAGGAAGCCCTCATTGAGGTGGACCGTTTCATTGACGAAGCGTTTCTGGGAAATTTGGGCCAAGTTTACCTGATTCATGGCAAGGGCACGGGAATACTCCGCAATGGTATTACGGAATACCTGCGCAAGCATAAGCATATAAAAAGCTTCCGTCTGGGCAATTACGGCGAAGGTGGTACAGGCGTAACCGTAGCCGAACTGAAATAAGCTGCGAATAGGCCTCAGGCAGACCCGAAGGAGGCGGCAATATGCAAAACTGGGTTGATCAGATGCTGACCCATCCGCTGGGAACGCTGATCGGTTATTTTTCGGTGGCCATCTTGGGCTTGATCGTATTTTTATATTTGTTCGAGCTGGTTGCCAGATATAACTGCTGGGAGGAGATCGGCCGCGGAAATGTCGCGGCTTCCCTGGCGACAGGCGGCAAAATTTTCGCCATCTGCAACGTGCTGAGGTACAGCATCGAGGCGGAAACCTCCATTTACGATACGATGAAATGGGCTTTCTTCGGCTTCATCCTGCTGTTCGCAGCCTATCTGCTGTTTGAATTTTTGACGCCCGTCTTTTCGGTCGACGCAGAAATCCGGAAGGACAACCGGGCGGTGGGGATCATTTCCCTGCTGATTTCGGTTTCGCTGTCTTATGTGATAGGAGCTTGTATTTTTTAGATAAGATTTTTTCCAGGAGGAAGGCATGAAAAATCTTACCAGAATACTATTCGTGGCCGCTGTCATTTTTTTTGCAGTCGGCATCGTTTATTTAATGAAACATTGAGGAGATGAAGGGTAATGGAAACCACCGTATGCCCATGGTGCCAGACAGAGATCGTCTGGGATGAGGAAATCGGGCCAGAGGAGAATTGTCCTTACTGCCAAAATGAGCTGAAAGGATACCGGACGCTCAGTATTCAGCTTGGCGATGAGGAAGAGGAAGGCTCCGAAGAACAGATGGATTGGGAAGAGGAGGGCCTTGAAGACGAAGAAGGTGCAGCATCATCGTTCTGGGCACAGGAGGATATGCAGCATCAACTCCCACCTTCCATCCGCACGCTCGACAAATTCGAGGAAAGCCATGATTTAATGAATTACGAGGAGAGCGTGGAGAAGATTCTGGACGAGCAGGATGAAGTTCCCGAATGTCCGAAATGCCGCGATTATATGGTCCTTGCCGGGACGCAGGAAATTTCGGGCCAGGGCTTTGTGCCGACCCGCTTCAGCGCCTTAAAGGCTCCGGTCATTCAGCCGCCTTTCCGCGTCAACATGTATATTTGCACGGGCTGTTTCCATGTGGAAACCAACTTGACAGAGGAAGACCGTCTGCGGATGGTCGACCATTTGAGCCGGGAAAAAGCTTAAACTTCCGGACCCGGATCCATAGAAAACGTTTGTTGTTCAAAATGATATTCCTTTGTTTCGGGCATGTTAAGACAGAACATGTCCGGTAAGCAAGGGGGTATTTATGAAAACGACGGCACATTTAGACCGCCAATCCCAGCTTTTGCTGGCCGTAAATGGGTTGATCGTTTTGGCGGCAGCCCTTTCAGGCACATTTTTGAATGTGTATTTATGGAAGAGCAAGCAGGATTACGTCATGATCGGCTGGTTTACCGTGGCCCAGCAGATCGCTGTGGGTTTAACTTTCTGGATAGGCGGCAAATGGGTGAAGGAATACAACAAGATGAACGCCCTGCGCGCAGGCATCGTCCTGTCGGGCTTGTTTTACCTCGTTGTATTATGGATCGGAACGGACGTCGTGCATTGGATTTGGCCGCTGGGCATTCTGCTCGGCGTGTCGATCGGGATTTTCTGGCTGGCGTTCAATGTCGTTTATTTTGAAGTGACGAATCGGGAAAACCGTGATTTGTTTAATGGATGGGTTGGACTGCTGGGGTCGATTACCGGAATTATCGGGCCTTGGTTTTCGGGGCTGCTCATCACGTGGCTCAAAGGGGATAAAGGATACCGGCTTATATTCACGATTTCTTTGGTGATCTACGCCCTGGCCGTCGTCCTCAGTTTCTTTCTCAAAAAAAGGGATCGAGGCAGTAACTATCACTGGATGGAGCCGGTTGCTCAGCTCCGTGCCAAGGGAAGTCCGTGGCGTCTCATGGCGCCGGGCCTGGCCGCTCAGGGGATCCGGGAAGGCGTGTTTGCTTTTTTGATTGGACTGCTCGTGTTCGTGGCTACAAAGCAGGAGGCCAAGCTCGGACAGTTTTCGCTGATTACGTCCGCCATATCGCTGCTGACCTACTGGATCGCAGGGAAATGGTACAAGCCCAGGTACAGAAGCGCAGGCATGCTTGCCGGGGCGGTATTGCTGTGGATTGTCATTCTTCCGCTGTTCTGGAGAACAGGGTATGGCCCGCTGCTTATACTTGGAATTGGTTCCGCCATATTTATGCCGCTCTACATTTTGCCGATGATTGCGTCGGGGTTCGACCTGATGGGATTAAGCGACGAAACGGTGGAAAAGCGGGTCGAGCTTGTCGTGCTTCGCGAGCTGAGCCTGATGGTGGGACGTCTGATTGGCGCGTTTGTGTTCATTATCGTCGTGATGGTGAGCAAAACGCCCCTGACGATCACGATCGTGATGCTGGTGCTTGGCGCCTCGCCGGTTTTAAGCTGGTTTTTTGTAAGAAGACTGTTGAGTGAAAAATCCGCATAAGCAGCTCCACGCTTAAAGTGGTGAATTTGGATTGGCATGGTATATAAAGCAGGCACCGTCACTAAGGACGGTGCCTGTTTTTTTCATCAATGTGTAAGTGATATGCCATGGCCAATCGTTTGGCCGCTCGAGATCAAGTCCGCGTCAAAGGCGCATGCGGCGACGGTTTGCTGGTCCGCAGCAGCGAGAACATGTCCATATCCGGACGCTGCTTACCAGCGAGGATGTCGCCGAGCATTTCCGCCGCTATCATGCAGTATACCGTTCCGTTGCCACCGTATGCTTCAATAAAATAACTATGTGGATAGTCCGGGTGCGTACCAATCATCGGCAGCCCGTCATGGGTGGATCCGAAGATCGAGGCCCATGCATAATCGGCCGTTAGATTCGTGTAGTTTGGAAACAGCTTGCGCACTTCACTCAGAAGCACCTGGCTCTGATGGAGGGCACGGCTTTCACGATCCTCGGGTGCCGGCGGATGCTCATCCAGTCCTCCCACGACAATGCGGTTTTCCGGCGTGGTTCGCATGTACAGGTAAGGCCTTGCCGTTTCCCATATCATGCAGCGTTCATACCAATTCGACAAATCGTTCACCGGGCTGGTCATGAGCGCGTAAGAAACCTTAAGCACGGCATTCCGATCCTTTTTCATATCCTGGGTTTCGTAGCCCATGCTGAAAATGACCTTTTTGGCACGGATTGTATGCGTTCTGGTGATGCAGGTCACGCCATCCTCGTCGTAATCGAAGTGAACGGCTTCCGTATTTTCGAATACGCGGGCCCCATGCCGTGCAGCCTCTTTCACCAACGCATGCACCATCCGGAGCGGGTTCACCTCGGCATCGCCATGAGTATAGAGAGCGGCCGGTTTGGAAAAGGGCATATGCCTCTCGATGTGGTCCCTGTCCCAGTATTCGACGTGAAAACCATATTTGCGGAGCGTTTCATGCTCCTCTTGAAGCATGGTCACGTCTTTGTCGTGGCTTGCATAATACAGACTCTTTCTGGGGATGAGCTGAATATCGTCATTCAGGCTGCCGGCAAGAGCGATCAGATTATGCATCGCCTGTACACTCAATTTATAGAAGGCGACGCCGACGTCCTCCCCGAAGGTATGGATCATTGAGGTCAGGGTTTTATCGTTGGAAAATTGCAGTAGGCCGGTGTTGGCCGACGAGCTGCCTTCCGCTATTTTTCTCTTTTCAATCAGAACGGTATTTAGATTCTGTTCCGTCAGCTTGTGGGCCATGATTGCCCCGCTCATACCGCCGCCAACGACAAGAACGTCGCATTGTAGATTCTCGTTCAGCGCAGGGTATTCGGGAACGGGATGAAGCATGCGAGGCCAGGCTAAATTTCCGCTGTTCAAAATCATCGCTTTTCGCTCCTTTTCTTCATTCCACATTTCAGTATTCGCAAATGAAAAGCCGTTTATAGGTAAGCACATAGAAAAAAATGCCCTGGACATAATATGCAATGAGGTTAACATCCCAGAGGAGGCAAAACATATGCAATCCGGTCAAATGCAGCCCATCACGAGCAAAGAGCTCGAGTACATTGTCGATTCGATCTCCAATGAAGATCTGCTGATCAAGCAGTGTGCGGCTACGGCTTCCGTAACGCAGAACCCGGCTGTTCAGCAGGCGCTCCATCAATACATCCGTTCGATGGACCACCACCTGGATACGCTCGTCCAGGCTTTGCAGCAGCATCAGCCGCTCGCTCCCACCCAGCCGCAACAATAAACCAGCAAAGGAGAATGCATACCATGTACCAGAACCAAAACTCATCGGCATTTATGCAAGAGGAAGATCTGCTGTACACGATTTTGGCCGACCTGAAAAGAACCGTCAGAGAATACACGACAGCAGCAACCGAATCCTCGTGCCCTTCCGTACGCCAGATGTTCAATCATTTAACTAGCGATACGCTCCGCCTGCAGGGCGAATTATTCAATTTGATGAAACAGAACAATATGTATTCCACCGCTTCCAAAGCACTCCGTCAGGAATTGGACAAGCAGATTCAGAGCGCGCACAGCACGCAGCAAAAGTGCCGACAGTTCGTTCAGCAAAAAACGTCCGGCATGGGCTCGTACAATCAGGCACCGAATGTTCCACTTCATCAGCCGAACATTCAGAATCCGTATTACATGTAACAGGGCGGTTTCCGTATTCCAGACACCTAACTGCCTTTATATTAAAGTAACCCGCAGCATGCTGCGGTGAAGCATGGCACATTTTTACCGTCTCTAATTCGGCCCACGCCGCGGAGACGGTTTTTCTTTGCATGCATCATAAATTATTGTAATATTAGTATTAATCTCTTTCCCGGGTATCACATACGCTGTAAGCAACCCGTGAAACGAAAGCTGGAGGATACTGTATGAAAGAACTGACTGAACTGAAATTGAAAGTGCTCGACCTGCTTAACGAGGACGCGAGACGGTCTCCCCTGCTTCTATCGACGCTGATTGGCGTGGATGAGGAAGCGGTGAAGGAGGCGATTGCGGAGCTTGAAGCGGACCATGTCATCGTAAAATACGCGGCCGTGGTGAACTGGAGCAAAATTGAGGAAGAAACGGTTACGGCATTGATTGAGGTGCAGATTACTCCAGAACGCGGGAGAGGCTTTGAAGGCATTGCCGAACGGATCTATTTGTATCCGCAGGTGAAATCCGTATATCTGATGTCTGGCGCTTATGACCTGCTTGTCGAGGTTGAAGGCCGCAACCTGAGGGAAGTGGCGAATTTCGTATCCGAGAAACTCTCGCCAATCGACTCCGTATTATCGACGAAAACCAACTTTATTCTGAAAAAATATAAACAAGACGGAATTATTTTTGAAGACCGTGAGGAAGATCACCGTCTCATGGTCTCACCGTAAAGGAAGATGTTGTCATGATCGTGAATGAAGATACCAAACAGCAGCAAGTCAAATCGATGAATTCTTATCTTGCGCCGCTGGTCAGGGATATCCCGCCATCCGGGATCCGCAAATTCTTTGACCTCGCGAATGGCAGCAAGGATATCATCACACTCGGTGTGGGTGAACCCGACTTCACGACTCCGTGGCATGTCCGGGAAGCCTGCGTGTATTCCCTTGAACGGGGGGTTACCGCTTACACGTCCAACGCGGGCATGATCGAGCTGCGTGAGGCGATATCAAATTATTTGCACGAAAGCTTTCAGGTAGGGTATGATCCGCAGAACCAAATTATTGTCACGGTTGGCGGCAGCGAAGCCATTGACCTGGCACTCCGTGCGCTTATCGAGCCCGGCGACGAAATTCTGATTCCGGAGCCGTGCTACGTATCCTATTCACCGATCACTTCGATCGGCGGAGGCGTGCCGGTAGGCATTGAGACTTACGCCAAGGATAACTTCAAGCTGACAGCTGAAGCGCTGGAGGCGCAAATTACGCCGAAATCGAAAGTGCTGATTCTGTGTTACCCGAGCAATCCGACGGGAGCAACGATGACCTACGAGGATTGGCTGCCGATCGCGAAAGTCGTGGAAAAGCATGATCTGATCGTCATTTCCGACGAAATCTACGCCGAACTGACTTACAACCAGAAGCATGTCAGTTTTGCAGCTGTTCCGGGCATGATGGACCGCACCATTCTTGTCAGCGGCTTTTCCAAGGCATTCGCGATGACCGGCTGGCGAATGGGATATGTTTGTGCGCATGCCGATATTATCGCAGCGATGCTGAAGATCCACCAGTATACCGTCATGTGTGCTCCAGTTATGGGGCAGGTTGCTGCTCTGGAGGCGCTGAAGAACGGGATGGAGGAAAAAGACCGCATGGTTGAATCCTATAACCAGCGCAGACGGTTGATCGTGCAGGGATTTCAGGATATCGGACTCCAGTGCCACGAGCCTCAAGGTGCTTTTTATGCTTTCCCGAGCATCACTTCGACAGGACTGAGCTCTGATGAGTTTGCCCAGCGGCTTCTCCTTGAAGCGAAGGTCGCTGCAGTGCCGGGGACGGCGTTTGGCGCAGGCGGTGAAGGCTTTCTCCGTTGTTCCTACGCTACATCCGTCGCCCAGTTGACCGAGGCTTTGGACCGGATCGGAGAGTTTCTTTATAAGCTTAAACAGGAATCATAATATAACCAAACGAACTGGAGCCAGGGTTACGAGCTCCAGTTCGTTCATTCTTTTAGAGTTTATTCTGTTTTTTGTATTTTTTAACAAAAAATTCACTTTATTTTATTGATTTGTATGTTATAATTTTGCTTTAGGAGCAAGAAAAGACTAACCAGGGAGGGATTACCTTTGTTTTGTGCTGAATATGATTTACCATCATATCGCGGTGACTACACTGCCGAAGGCGATCAGCGCGGTGACTGGTCAACCAAAACGACGGATTCTATAAGGAATATTTCCTTGGAAGATGAAATTTTGATGCTCCGTAAGAAGATGGAACAGATTTTTCTGCAGGAACAGTCCTTTACTTCGGAGATTGTCATCGAAATTAGCAGTTTGCTGGACCTGAAGATTAACGAATATATGAAGCTTTGCCCCAAGAAAAATAAAGCATGAAATACATATGGACTAATAATCCCTTTGGATAAAAGCAGCGAGCACCTCAACTGGTGAATTTGTCCCTGCAGCCGAAGGGATTTGTTGTGTCTATTCAGTCGAATTGCGGATAAGTTTCATGATACAATATAAGGGCCAAAGACGATTTAGGTACAACATGACATGGCTTTTAGCTGGGAGGCAACCGTAAATGGTGAAATTTGAAGATATTGTTCCTTATATGGATCAAGTTCGCGCACAGTTAAACCAAGTACTGAATTCTTTCGGTCCGGAAGAAAAGGGAATACGGGAGGTGGCAGACGGCTGGAACGTGACGGAAGTGGTTGAGCATCTGGGCAAGCTTGAAGGCGTCATTCAATACCAGATCAAGCAAATGCTGCGCACAGACCCTGTCCTTCCTTCGGAGCCTTTGGATGAAAAGAAAACGGACGTTATGGATATTCTTAAGAACAGCGGCATTATCGGCGTAAAAATCGAGGCGCCTGCCCCGACTCGTCCTACGGGGACGCTGACATACGAGGAGGCGCTCCGTAAGCTTGACGAGGTGCGTGCCGCGACGAAAACGCTCATTCCCGAGCTGGTCAAGCGGAATACGAACGAGCTCGTATATACGCATCCATTCGGGTTTGAGCTGAATGCGGCGCAGTGGGCGCATTTTATTGCGATTCACGAATCGACTCATATCCGCCAGCTTCAGCGGATCCGAGAAGCCAATCAGTAAGGCTCGCTCTTAAAGCGTATCCGCTCTGAATCTTGCTGAAACCGGAGTCCTGGCATTCGTTGCCGGGACTCTTCTTTTTTGTCTCATCCAGGTATGATATATTGAACCTATTGGGGAAAAAAGAGGGGGAGCAGAGATTGAAGGCATACGGGAAATGGATGCTGGTAGTTATGCTGGCTGTATTTGTGCTAGCTGGATGCGGTAAAGAAGATAAACCGGGCGTGAAGGTATTCATGATCGATCAAAATTCGGATCCGACACAGGTTACCGAGCCGCTGGAAAAGGCGCTTCAGGACAAGCTTGGAGAAGACATCAAGGTAGAAGTCGTCGCAAGTCCGATGTACAATCCGCAAAAGCTGATGGTTGAATACGCGGCAGGCGGAAATGATATCATGATTTTACCTGAAGACGACATGAAGAATTACGGAAAACTCGGCGGCCACGTCGTGCTCGATGACCATTTCGATGCGAAGGACTATCCGGAAGGCGTATTTGCCAGCCAGGAGGAAAAAGAAGACAAAACGATCGATAAAACCGAGCATTTATACGGAATCCCGGTGAAGGACCTTAAGGTCTTCAAGGATTTGAAGTATACGCCGGAAAAGCTGTTCGTGACCATTCCGATCTCTTCGGAACATATTGACGACGCTTTGAAAGCGCTCAAAGCCATGACCGAATAATGAGGACGTATCCGGATGAGGGAGGTTTTTGAATCATGAAAGTATATACAAGAACGGGCGACGAGGGCCAAACGTCAGTTATCGGCGGACGTGTGCTCAAGGATGATCTGCAGGTAGAGGCTTACGGCACCATCGATGAGCTGAACAGCTACGTGGGACAGGCCGTCAGCCTGATGGAAGGGGAGGCATTTGAAGACTTGCGGCAGAACCTGCTGGAAATCCAGCATGAGCTGTTTGATTGCGGGTCGGATCTGGCCTTCGTGAAATTAAGCGAAAGCAGATATAAAGTGAATGCCGAAATGGTGGAGCGGCTGGAACAATGGATGGATGCTTACGAGGAAGAGAATCCGGAACTGGAGCGGTTCATTCTGCCGGGCGGAACTATGCTGTCGGCTACCCTGCACGTGTGCAGAACGGTATGCCGCCGGGCGGAACGCCGGGTGGTTACGCTGGGGCAAGAGAAGGAGATCAATCCGGAAGTACGTCGTTACCTGAACCGGCTGTCCGATTATTTCTTCGTGATTGCCCGCACGGCCAATGCCCGCAGCAAGGTGTCCGACATCGAATACATCCGCAGTAAAAAGGTGTTCGGCAACAAGAAATGACATCCTACTATCCGCCAATAACATATACCATACCCGCAGCCGAGGATGGCTGGCTTCTCAAAACCATCCTGGCGAAGCGGATGCATGTATCCCGCAAGCTGCAGTCGCGCCTGAAACTGACGGAAGAGGGCATTACGTTGAACGGCCAAAGGGTCTATATCAGCGTGCAGGTTCAGGCGGGAGATGTGGTGGAGATCCGAATGGAAAAGGAAACCTCGGACGATATTTTGCCACAGCCGATTCCTTTTGAGACGATATATGAAGATGAGCACATCCTGATCGTGAACAAAGAAGCGGGGATGATCGTTCATCCGACGCACGGGCATTACACGGGCACGCTTGCCAACGGCGTTGTGGATTACTGGCTTCAAAAAGGAGAATCCTTCCGCTTCCGCGCCGTGCACCGCTTGGACCAGGAGACGACAGGCGTGCTGGCGATCGCCAAGAATCCATACGTCCACCAGCATATTTCGGAGCAGATGATCGCAGGAACCGTGGATAAAAGGTATCTGGCCATCGTTCACGGAACACCGAATCCGCCCCGAGGCGAGATTGATGGTCCCATCGACCGTGATCCCGATGAGCCTCACCGCCGGATCGTCACGCCTGACGGCTATTCCTCGCTGACGAAATACGAAGTGCTGGAGAGCCGGGAGAAGGGGGCGTTAGTGCAGTTGAAGCTGGAGACCGGCAGAACGCATCAAATCCGCGTGCATATGACAAGCATCGGCAACCCGCTGATCGGGGATAAGCTGTATCGCCACGTCGTCTATGAGAAGGCGGGAGAGAAACCTGAACTTTCTTCGCTTTCGCCGGACCAAGAGCCGCACCATCTTTCGGAAGACACCTCTGATATTATAGCGCTGGATAACTCTATCCAACGCCAGGCTCTGCATGCCTTCGAGCTGTCTTTCGAGCATCCGGTGACGCATGAGAAGATGACCTTTCAGTCATCGATGCCAGAGGATATGCAGAAGCTGTGGGACAAGCTGGAAGCTTGAGGCCTGCGTCATCTTCAAGACTAAATACCAACAAAGAGAGAGCTGACTGAAATGAGTAAACTGGAAATCTATCAGTATCCCAAATGCGGCACCTGCCGCAGCGCCGTCAAATGGCTTCAGGCCCATGGACATGAACTCGAGCTGCATCACATTGCAGAGTCACCTCCCAAGCCGGAGGTTCTGGCAGAGCTGGTCCAGCGGAGCGGACTTCCGCTCAAGAAGTTCTTTAATACGAGCGGCGAAGTTTACAAGCAGCTCGGACTGAAGGACAAGCTGCCCGGCATGAGCGAACAAGAGCAAATCCAGCTGTTGTCTTCGAGCGGCATGCTGATCAAACGCCCGATCGTAACAGACGGCAATCAAGTAACGGTCGGCTTCAAAGAAGATCAATACGAATCCGTTTGGGGATAACAGGAAAGAGCCCAAATGCTCCCCTCAGTTGTGTTATACTAGAGGCAGAATTGCCACCCTGAATAGGGAATAGGGCAGACAAGGGGAGAAACAAAGATTGATACCTAATGATAAACGCCCATCTGTCATGCTGGTCGACGGTATGGCATTATTATTCAGAGCTTACTATGCGACCGCGACAAGCGGGTATATCCGCCGTACGAAATCAGGCATTCCGACCAATGCCATTTATGGCTTCATCCGTTATTTTTGGGATGCCGTTCAAAATTTTGATCCAACCCATGTCATTTGCTGCTGGGATCTTGGAGGCAAAACCTTCCGGGGACAGCAGTTCTCAGCATATAAAGGCAACCGTCCGGAAGCTCCGGATGATCTGGTGCCTCAGTTTTCCATCATCCGTGATGTTATGGACAGCATGGGGGTACCGAATATCGGCGCCGAGGGCTATGAGGCCGACGACTGCATTGGCACGCTCGCTGCGCAGTACAGTAAGGACATGGAAGTCATGATCCTGTCCGGCGACCATGATCTGCTGCAGCTCGTCAGCGACAAGACGACCGTCATTATTATGAAAAAAGGCCACGGCAACTACAAGGTGTATACGCCGGATTCTTTGTATGAGGAAAAGCAGCTTCATCCGCGTCAGATTATCGATGTCAAAGCCTTGATGGGCGATGCCAGCGATAACTACCCAGGCGTCCGCGGCATTGGTGAGAAGACTGCCCATAAGCTCATCCAGGAATTCGGGTCGGTGGATGGCATTCTGGACAATCTCGATCAGGTATCGAATAGCATACGCGCCAAGATCGAAGCGGATATCGATATGCTTCATCTGTCCCGCCAATTAGCGGAAATCCACTGCTGCGTGCCTGTAGCGTGCGAGCTGGACATTTGTGAGCTGTCGCTGGATGAACGGTCGGTAGCAGACAAATTTGAGGAGCTTGAAATGAAGAGCCTCTGCCATCTGCTCGGAGTTGTCGTCTAAATGGCGTTCCAGGCCGTATGATTCAAGCGCTGGGGATGCTGGCATCACGCCGGCATCCTTTTTTTAAGTGATAATGCAGCTACAGGTTCGGGAACCTGCAGAGTGCGCTGACGAATTGACATTTTTGAATGAACTGGGCTATAATGCCCGTGGTTAAGGATAGGATTCATACTGGAAACCTCATGAAGAACAGACAATGAGAATGGTGCAGGAGGGGTTACAAACGATGAGTATTCTGGGAGCAATTGAAGCCGGAGGAACGAAATTTGTATGCGGAATCGGCAAGGAAGACGGAACCGTGCTTGAACGGGTCAGCTTCCCGACGACAACACCGGAAGAGACAATGGCACAGGTCGTCGCTTTCTTCCAAAATAAAGGCGTGGAGGCGATCGGGGTAGGTTCGTTCGGACCGATCGATCCCGTTAAAGGAAGTCCTACATATGGGCGTATTACGACGACACCGAAGCCTTATTGGAGCAACTTTGATATCGTGGGGCATTTGGGCTCGCACTTTCAAGTACCGATCGAATTCGATACGGACGTTAACGGGGCAGCGCTTGGGGAATATACCTGGGGTGCGGCTCAAGGTTACGATAGCTGCCTCTATATTACGGTCGGTACTGGCATCGGGGCTGGCGCCGTCGTTGGCGGAGAACTGATTCACGGATTGTCCCATCCGGAAATGGGCCATATTCTTGTCCGCCGTCATCCGGAAGACAAATTCGAAGGCTTCTGCCCGTATCATGGCGACTGCCTTGAAGGCGTTGCCGCAGGTCCTTCGCTGTCGAAGAGATGGGGAGTTCCCGGTGCGGATTTGACGCCGGATCACCCGGCTTGGGAGATGGAAGCCTACTATCTGGCGCAGGCATTGATGAACTACATCTTGATTCTGTCCCCGCAAAAAATCGTGATGGGCGGCGGCGTCATGAAGCAGCAGCAGTTGTTCCCGCTCATCCACAGCAAGCTGCAGGAGCTGCTGAGCGGATACGTCCAGCTGCCTGCCATTAACGAGAACATTGCCGAGTATATCGTATCTCCGCAGCTTGGAGACAATGCCGGCTTGTGCGGCGCACTTGCTTTGGCCAAGAAAGCGCTGGCAGCAGCGGTTTAACGCAGGTTTGGGATAGGCTCAAAAAATATCGAAACCCAGTTCGGCACCTCTGTGCTGGACTGGGTTTCATTATTTTCAAAGACGTCCCTTAATCCGTAAAATACGGCATGCCGACGACCATGCCGAGAAATTCCCTCAGCTCGGCAGCCTCGGCTTCTCCAAGCCGGAACGCCGATTCAAGAAATCCCGGTTCCTCCACATCATCGGCACCGATGATGGCGCTGATTCCCTGCTGCAAATCGGCTACCAGGCTTTTGCCGTAAAACAGCGCGGTCGTCGTTACGGCGAGATCGAAACGCTTGAGGGAAGGACCCAAAAAGGTAACGAATCGGGTGGACGTCTGCTCCGTGCTGTCTGCTAAAAAATCCAGTTCTCCATCTCGAGGCATGCTGTCCCATCACTCCTTGATTGTCGATTGGTTCTTCCTGATATTATAAAGGAAAACTTAAAGATTATCATTGACCATTTCCGGTGATATGGTATGATCTTGAGTAACAGCATAATCTTATTCGGGGAAGCACCTCTCTTGCATATCAAGGGAGGTGCTTTTTGTTGTGCTGATTTATGTGGTGGAGGTTATTAAGGGATGCAGATCGTATTCATGAATCGTCTGGTCAAAGAAATCGAAGGCGCCGAAAGCATGGCTGAAGTCTGGATTGGCGAGGAGGAAGGTGCCTGGAGGCTCGGATGGCGGGATATGTATGAAGGCGGCGGTATCGGCGAAAGCACCTGGTACGAAGGCAGCTCCTGGAACGAGATGCTTTATATTTACCGGCATGAGCTTGCCGTTAAGCTCGGGGAAGGCTTCCGGCCGCTGATCGACGGCATTTTGCATGAAGAAGAAGAGCACAAGGGAGGGGCGCAGCGCATCCAGAAGCTCTACTGCTACAGCGAGCTGAACGCCAATGAAGAGCTGTACAACGAGCTGTGTGCCTGGAGGCGTAAAAGGGCGGCTTCAGAGCGGAAAGCACCTTATTTTATCGCAACCAACAGGCTTCTGCGGCTGATCAGCACGTTTGTACCGGTAACTTTGGAGGAGCTGATGCAGCTTCCCGGCGTCGGCGATAATAAAGCTGCCGAATATGGGGCGGACGTGCTTGCGATGACGGCTGGCGCGGAGCGAAGCCATGCTTTCCCGCTGGATTGGGTGCAGGATGTACTGGATGGACAAGCCTATGAGTCCTGGATGTACAAGCAGAAGGAAGCGAAATACAAGCAGGATCTGGATAAATACCGGACCCGGCAGATGCTGCTTCGAGGCATTATTGAAGGGAAGCGGCTGGAACAGCTGGAGCAGGAAAGCAGTCTGACGCGGCGTGAGCTGGTGGAATCGCTGGAGCAGCTGGAGAAGGACGGTTATGATGCGGAGCTTCTCATCGCCGGCGAGCTTCAGGATATGCCGAAGGCGGAGCAGGAGGAGGTATGGAACGCTTTCGAAGAGCTCGGGGATGCGCTGCTGAAGCCCATTCTTCACCGGGTATACGGCCAGGAACCAGCAGCTGGTCCCGTGATGGAGCAGCGGTATGAACGCCTCCGGTTGATCCGGATGCGCTTTCGCAGGGAGGCAGAGAGCCGTAGGAATGCGGGGTAGATTGAGGAGCTGCAGTTAATCTAAGAGCATGCGATTGCGGAGAAAGGGAAGCCAATCCAAGGGAGAGAGCAGCGCAAAAAGGACGAGGGGGATAGCCTGGGGCAATCGCACCTTCGTCCTTTGTATCCGGACCCGCGGTTCTCTCAGATCCAGTCTTTTTTCCGGAATATGAGCACCATGCTGATGCCCAGCAGCACCATGACGCCGATAATCGCGTAATAACCATATTTCCAATGCATTTCGGGAATATAATCAAAGTTCATGCCGTATATTCCGGTAATGACCGTCAGCGGCATGAATATCGTCGTAATGGCGGTGAACACGCGCATGATTTCGTTGGCCCGGTTCGCGATACTGGATTGGTAAGCCTCGCGAAGGTTGCCCATCAGGTCGCGGAATGTGTCAAAGGTTTCGGAAATTTTTACGGCATTTTCATAAATGTCGCTGAAATATTTTTGCAGCTGATCATCAATCAGCCGGAGGTCTCTTTTATTCAAGGTGTTGATGAGCTCTTTTTGCGGCCCCAGCACCTTCTTCAACCATAAAATCTCGCTTCGCAAACCGATAATCTCGTTCAGATGGGATTTCTTCGTGTGCATCAGAATGTCCTCTTCCAGCTTTTCGATCTTGGCTTCGATCCGGTCGCCTACAGTAAAGTAATTGTCTACGACAAGGTCGATCAGCAGGTACAAAAAGCGGTCGGGCGTGCTGACTTCCTGTTCCCACAAAATTGGCTTGAGCGAACGCAGTTCGTGAATTTTTTGCTTCGTGACCGTGATGATATAGTGGCGGCCTAAGAAGATGTTGAGTGAACGCAGGAAAATTTCCTCGTCATCGAAACGGATCGAGTTCACAACGATAAAATAATGGCTTTCGTAGATTTCAATCTTGGGACGCTGCTCCTCGTCGCTCAGGCAGTCTTCAACCGCCAAATCATGCAGGGAAAATAAAGGCTGCAGCAGCGCAAGGTCGTCTACATCCGCATCGATCCAGTAGAATCCTGCGGGCGGGGCAGTCAGTGTGGTTTGAATGTCGTCGATCGGGCTGAAAACGCCGTCGTTCACCAACCGGATTTTCATATGATTTCACTCCTCCGTCCCTTCATGCGGGAGGCATGCTCAGGGATATGCTTGATAAGCGCATAGGAAAGAAATCAGCTTCACCGGTCGTAAATGCGGGGATTAGCGGGTGGCCTCGGAGACAATCGCAATGAAAACTTCCCTGTGCCGGCAAGCTGATTTCGTTGCTATGCAGTTGTGTTCATTTGCACTCAGCTTCGGGCTCGGGTCGCCTTCCATCTTTCATGTCACCTCTGTCATATCGGGTTTAAACACTTGTCTAGTATAACGCCGGGCCATGGACCTTTCAAGAAGAAAATGGCGCCTGGATCTACTCGCTTACAGCGTATGACAAAGGCTGGAAATGCGTGAGAAAAAATATGTTAAGGATCGCCCCGGTACTTCTTGACGAGGGATGGGATTATGCTTTAAAGTAATGAACAAGATCAACAAAACTAAATATTGCGAAATCTTATCAAGAGCAGGTGGAGGGACTAGCCCGATGAAACCCGGCAACCGGCGTATACACGCACGGTGCTAATTCTTGCAGGAACATGCTGTGGCACAATGCAGCTGTATCCTGACAGATGAGAGAGGCGTATGAATACACGTGATGACCTTTCTCTATGCTGGAGAAGGTCATTTTTTGTTATATACACCTTGCTCCCCGAATGATTATCGCACCTCAAACAAAGGAGTGTTGAATCATGCCGATTAAAATTCCGGACGCCCTTCCGGCAAAAGAGATTTTGGGCGGAGAGAACATTTTCGTAATGGATGACAGCAAGGCCTATCACCAGGACATCCGCCCGCTGCGAATCGCCATCCTCAACATTATGCCGACCAAGGAAACGACGGAAACGCAGCTGCTGCGGCTCCTCGGCAATTCGCCGCTGCAGGTCGAAATCACGCTGCTGCATCCGCGTTCGCATACGTCCAAGAATACGTCCCAAGAGCATTTGGAGGCGTTCTACAAAACCTTTGACGAGGTAAGGCACCGCCGTTTTGACGGCATGATTATCACGGGGGCACCCGTGGAGCAGATGGATTTTGAAGACGTGAACTACTGGGATGAGCTGCAGGAAATCATGAACTGGTCCAAGACGAACGTCACCTCGACGCTGCATATCTGTTGGGCCTCGCAGGCAGGACTGTACCATCACTTCGGAGTACCGAAATGGGATCTGGCGAAAAAATGCTTCGGCGTGTTCCCGCACACGCTGAATCAGCAGAATGTCAAGCTGCTTCGCGGTTTTGACGAGGTGTTCTATGTACCCCAATCCCGTCATACTGAAGTCCGGCGCGAAGACATCGAGACGATCGACGAGCTCGAAATTTTGTCCGAATCGGAAGAATCCGGCATATACCTGGTCGCCACCAAAGACGGCAGGCAGATCTTCGTTACAGGCCACTCCGAATACGATCCGTACTCCCTGAAATGGGAGTATGAACGGGATATTGCGAAGGGCATGGAGATGGAGATTCCGAAGCATTATTACCCGAACGACGATCCCAGCCGGGTTCCTCCGGCCGTATGGCGTGCCCACGCAAACTTATTATTCTCTAATTGGCTGAATTACTATGTATATCAGGAAACGCCTTATGACATTGAAGATACCGTCGAAATCTGGCCGCAAATTTAACAAGAGCGTGTCCATCACAGCAGAATATGGGGGAGAGAACATGGAGAAGAAACCACTGAACATTGAAAGCAGGCTGGCACAGATCGGATCGTTGGAGGACCCGGCTACGGGAGCGGTGAATTTCCCGATATACCAGGCGACGGCATTCCGTCATCCGAGGCTCGGGCAAAGCACAGGATTTGACTATGCGCGTACCAAAAGTCCGACCCGCAAGGTACTCGAGGAAGCAGCGGCAGAACTCGAATCAGGAGACGCCGGATTTGCCTGCAGTTCCGGCATGGCCGCGCTGCAGACGATCTTTTCGCTGTTCGGCCAGGGGGATCACCTGATTGTATCCCTGGATTTGTACGGGGGAACGTACCGCATGCTCGAGCGGATTTTCGCTAAATTCGGCGTGAGTGCTTCCTACCTGGATACGAACGATCTGGATGCGCTCGAAAGCGCGCGCCGCCCTGAAACGAAGGCGGTCTTTATCGAGACGCCGACCAATCCGCTCATGATGATCACGGATATCGAGAAGGTAGCGCAGTGGGCGAAGCGCCACCAGCTGCTGACGATCGTCGACAATACGCTGCTGACGCCGTTCTTCCAGCGTCCGATCGAGCTTGGAGCCGATATCGTCATCCACAGCGCGACCAAGTACCTGGGCGGCCATAATGACGTTCTTGCAGGATTGATCGTTACGAAGGGCAAAGAGCTGTCGGAAGAAATGTCCTTCCTCCATAACTCCATTGGAGCTGTGCTCGGCGCGAGCGATTCATATCAGCTGATGAGAGGGATGAAGACCCTCGCCCTGCGGATGGAGCGCCATGAAAGTAATGCGGTTGCAATCGCGGAGTTCCTGAAGTCGCATCCCGCCGTTACGGATGTTTTTCATCCGGCATTTCCGGAGCATCCCGGACATGATGTCCAGAAGAAGCAGTCCAGCGGCAACACGGGGATCTTCTCCTTTAAAGTCAAGGATGCCCGTTACGTGGAGCCGATCCTCCGGCATATCCGGCTGATCGCTTTCGCCGAGAGCCTGGGCGGTGTGGAATCACTGATGACGTATCCGGCGGTACAGACGCACGCGGATATACCAGAGGAAATCCGCAAAGCCGTGGGCGTGGACGACAGGCTGCTGCGCTTCTCGGTAGGCATTGAGCATATCGATGATCTGATTGCGGACCTCGGTGGAGCATTGAACTTAGCCGTGGAGGAAATTGAAGGGGGACAACAACATGAGTAACCAGGGAAGTGAACACCAAGGCTCCGGGAACAAGCGGAAGTTCGCAACCAAGCTTCTGCATTTCGGCTCTGAAATCGACAGCACGACGGGAGCATCCAGCGTCCCGATTTATCAGGCATCCACGTTTCATCATGAGGATGTATTCCATCCTCCGGTACATGATTACAGCCGTTCCGGCAACCCGACCCGTCAGGCGCTGGAAGATTATATCGCCCTGCTGGAAGGCGGCGAGCGCGGGTTTGCCTATTCTTCCGGCATGGCGGCCATCTCAAGCACGTTCATGATGCTGTCCGCGGGAGACCACATGATCGTGACAGAGGATGTATACGGTGGTACATATCGACTGCTCACCAGTATCCTCAGTCGTCTGGGCATCGAGAGCACGTTCGTGGACATGACGGATCTGGAGCAGGTCAAGGCGGCGCTGAAACCGAATACGAAAGCAGTATACATGGAGACGCCATCTAATCCCACGCTCAAAATTACCGATATCGCTGCGGTAACCTCGTGGGCGAAGGAGCATGAGCTTCTGACGATGCTGGATAACACATTCATGACGCCGTATTACCAGCGTCCGATAGAGCTGGGCGTCGATATCGTGCTGCACAGCGCAACCAAATTTTTGGGAGGGCACAGCGATGTGCTTGCAGGTCTTGCCGTAGCGCGCACGGCGTCCATCGGAAGGCAGCTGAAGCAGCTGCAGAACGGGCTGGGAACGGTGCTCGGCGTGCAGGATTCCTGGCTGCTGATGCGGGGGATGAAAACCCTACAGGCACGAATGAACCACAGCGAGCAAAGCGCGGCCGTGCTAGCGGCTTGGCTGAAAGGACGTCCGGACATCGCCGGCGTGTATTACCCTGGCTTGCTGGATCATCCGGGCAGGGAAATTCATGAGAAACAATCCACGGGATACGGGGCTGTCGTCTCATTCGATGTCGGCTCTGGCGAACGCGCCAAGCAGGTTCTGAACAAGGTCAGCATTCCGCTTGTGGCCGTCAGCCTTGGAGCGGTGGAAAGCATCCTTTCCTATCCGGCCATGATGTCCCATGCCGCCATGCCGGCTGAAGTCCGCCTTGAACGGGGCATTACGGATGGACTGCTCCGCTTCTCGGTCGGACTGGAAGACATTGACGACTTGATCGCGGACCTGGATCAGGCCCTGCAGGGATAAATCAGGAAGAGCGCCGCTCATCGCGGCGCTTCTTTTGTGTCTATTTTGTGAAAAAAAGACGCTAAATGCCTGGGACAGCGGCATTTACAAAAAAATGGAGTAAGGCAAGAAAGAAAGTGAAGTTTTTCTCAAGGTGAAATTGTGATAAGATGGTGAAGATGGTTTAAGGAAATAAGTTCTAATTAAGTCTATCATTCGCCATATGATAAGGAGGCTGCCGAAGATGAGCACAGTGAACCAGATCTTGGACAAAGCGCTGCGGGGTGAACGTCTGAACTTGGAAGACAGCGTGACCCTGTTTGAAAGTGAAGAAATTGAAAAAATAGGCCACGCCGCCGATATCATGATGAAAAGAAAACATCCGGACCCGATCACAACCTTTGTCATTGGACGGAATGTCAACTATACGAACGTATGCGATACTTTTTGCACGTTCTGCGCATTTTACCGCAGACCGGGACATAATGAAGGCTATTTGCTTCCCGATGAAGTGATTTTCCAGAAAATCAAGGAAACCGAGGACGTGGAAGGCACCGAAATTCTCATGCAGGGCGGCACGAATCCGGATCTGCCTTTCAGCTATTATACCGATTTGCTCCGCGGCATCAAGCAGCGGTTCCCGAATATTACGATGCACTCTTTCTCCCCGGCTGAGATTCGCAAAATGCAGGAAGTATCCGGCCTTTCGCTCGAAGAGGTCATGAGAGAGCTCAAAGCAGCCGGCCTGGATTCACTGCCTGGCGGCGGAGCCGAAATCCTGGATGACCGCATCCGCAAAAAAATCAGCCGCCACAAGGGCACCTGGCGCGATTGGATGGATGTCATGCAAATGGCCCATAAAGTCGGCATGAACACGACCGCGACGATGGTTATCGGCTTTGGAGAAACGATGGAAGAGCGTGCGCTTCATATGCTGCGCGTCCGTGATGCGCAGGATGAATGTGTAGCGAACGGCTATGATTCAAAGGGCTTCCTTGCCTTTATACCGTTTACGTTCCAGCCGGATAACACGAGTCTGAAGCGCGAACGCGAGACGCCGGAAGCCTACCTCAAAACGGTTGCCATCGGCCGTCTGGTGCTCGATAATGTTCCGAATCTCCAATCCTCCTGGGTAACCATGGGCCCAGAGGTCGGCAAATTGTCGCTCAGCTACGGCTGCAACGACTTTGGCAGCACAATGATGGAAGAGAACGTGGTTTCGTCAGCCGGTGCAGTGCATAAAGTCAACATCGCTTCGATCCTCCAGCTGATCCGTGAGGCCGGCAAAATTCCGGCACAGCGCAATACCCGCTACGACATCTTGAAGGTGTTCAACGAGGGAACGGAAATCGAAAGAGATTTCGTTATGCAGAACTAATATACGTTTTAAACGAACATACATTTTACGATCCCGCTTCGTTCGAAGCGGGATTTTTGTATGGATAAAAGTAAACCTAAGATTCTTTTTTAAATTAAGTATTGTATTTTTATGCGTAAATTTGTATAGTTTACTTAATTAACGTTAATTAAAAATGGAGCGTGAACCTATTCATGACCAGGAACAAGCTGAAAGAAGCAGCGCTGCGGCTGTTTGGAGAGAAAGGGTACGATGGTACGGCGCTTTCTGAAATCGCGAAGGAGGTTGGGGTGAAAACCCCGGCGATCTATGCCTTTTACGAGAATAAAGAGGATTTGTTCATGACCGTATTTCGTGATGCGATGCATTCCTACAACACGCACATCGAGGAGCTTTCAGAGGAGCAGGAGGCCAAGAGCGCGCGCGACAGTCTGTATAGAGTGCTGGCAAGACAATATGAGTTCTATCAGAAGCGTCCGGAAGAGAGCGTATTTGTGCTTCGATACGTCGTATTTCCGCCAGCCTTTCTCAAAGAGACGATCGAGAAGGCGTTTCTTCTCTCCGATGAAATGCTCACCAAGATCATCGAAAGCCTGATCGTACAGGGGATGGAGGAGGGATCCATCCGTGATCAGCCCGTGCAGCCGCTCGTGGATTCTTTTCTGAACGTCATGGATGGACTTAGTATGCAATATTTCTATTACAGCTCCAGGGAGATTTATGAGCGCAAGCTGAACAATGTGTTTGAGACGTATTGGAACGGCGTACGCTCCTAAGAAAAATGGGCAAGCATCAACAAGAAAAGCTCACTACAAGGGGATGGGTATCATGAGTGAAGTTAGCCAAGTCAGCAGCAGAGATTCGAATGCACAGGATTTTGAAAGGGAGCCCGTTCCCGCGCATATGCGCAAAAAATGGTTGTCCATGTCGCTTGTCTGGATCGCGATCGGTATCGACTTATCGGCGATGTTCCTTGGGGCAGAGCTTGGAAATGGCATGAATTTGGCCAACTCCTTAACAGCGACGATGATCGGCTCCGTCATTCTGGGACTTATCGGCGCGCTTTGCGCCTATGTAGGCGCAAAAACGGGGTTGTCAACGGCCATGATCAGCCGGTTTTTGTTCGGAAATGTGGGGGCGCGCGTCGTATCGATCGTCCTCGGGATTTTCTCCCTGGGGTGGTTCGGCGTGCAGGCGGGATTCTTCGCCTCGAACATGCAGACGGCATTCCATAAATTATGGGGAATTGATCTATCTCTGGGGCTGCTGTCGTTCATCGGCGGCATGCTGATGATGTCGACGGCGATTTGGGGATACCGCTCGATCGAGCGCCTAAGCGTGTGGTCGGTTCCGCTGCTGGTACTGCTCATTGCAATCGCTATTTTTATGGCTTTTCACAGCCAAGGTACATCGGCCATCTGGGAACCGATCAATGGCACTCCTATCCCGATGGGAACTGCGATTTCGCTGGTGATCGGCATCTTTATCGTCGGGACCGTGCTGTCGCCGGACATCGCGCGCTGGGCCCGCACGCCGAAGCATGCGGTAACTGCGGCATTTATCGGATTTTTTGTAGGGAACAGCTTTATGACGGTAATCGCGATCTTCTTATCCCGTCTGATGGATACCGATGACTTGACGAATATTTTCATTACACTTGGACTTGGTCTGCCTGCGATCATTGTGCTGACGCTTGCCCAATGGACGACAAACACGAATAACCTGTATTCGGCTTCGCTCGGGTTTTCCGTAGTGTTCCAGCGCGTGCCCAAAAAGCTCATTACGATTATTGCCGGACTCATCGCTACATCTTTAGCTGTATTTGGTATCTATGACAAGTTCCTGTCTTTCCTGAACGTGATCACGATGTTCGTGTCTCCGATCGGGGGGATATATACTTCGGAATATCTGCTTGTGGATCGCAAAAAATTCACTTTTGCAGGGATTGACCGGAACAAAAACTGGGTGATTCGTTCTTTGGCCGTGTGGGTGGCGGCAACGCTGTTCGCCTATATGACAACGGCGGCTCCGGATGGCTTCGGCTTGTTCCAGCTGACGCACGTGCCAGCCCTCGACGCATTTATATTCGCCTTCATCGTGCAGTGGATAATCGGGAAAATCACGAGCAAGAAAGGATGACATCATGAATAACTACAAGTTAACGGAATTGAACGAACAAGCGGTCCAGTATATCGCCGTCGGTGCAGCGGTGCTCGGAACCGGCGGAGGCGGGGACCCTCACATCGGCAAATTAATGGCGATGGAAGCCATCCGCAAATATGGACCGGTTCGGGTCCTAAGACCGGAAGATCTGGAGGACGACGCATTGGTCGTGCCTCTGTCGATGATCGGTGCGCCAACCGTCATGAATGAGAAAATTCCCTCAACGGAGCAAATGACGAAGCCGCTGGAGTTGATCGAGAAGGAGCTCGGGTGCAAGGTGAGCGCGGTCATGCCGATCGAAGTCGGCGGGGGCAATTCACTCGTGCCCGTCATCGCCGCGGCGGAGCGGGGAATTCCGCTGCTGGACGCTGATGCGATGGGGAGGGCTTTCCCCGAATCCCAGATGGTAACCTTCCATCTCGACGGCATCGACTGCAGCCCGATCACGATGGCGGATGAACGCGGCAACGCCGTTCTCATGCATGCCATCGATGGCATCTGGGAAGAGCGGATGGCCCGTGCGGTTACGATCCAAATGGGAGGGTCGGCCTCCATCTGCGACTATCCGGTGACGGGCGCGCAGGTGAAGCAAAGCGCGATTCATCATACCTTGACGCTTGCCTACGAAATCGGCAAAACCTTGTACGAATCCAAGGAGCTGAAGCAAAATCCGATCGAGGCATTGCTGAGTCAGCTTCACGGATACGCCTTGTTTCATGGCAAAGCCGTGGACATCCGGCGCCGGACCGAGGGCGGATTTACGCGGGGTGAGGCTATATTCGAAGGAACCGATGCCCAGAAGGGACGCACCATGCGGCTGTTTTTTCAGAATGAGTTTCTGCTGGCGACCGAAGATGGGGAGCCGCTTGCCGTTACCCCCGACTTGATCTCGCTTCTGGATCAGGATACGGGTATGCCGATAACGACGGAGAATTTGAAATACGGAGCCAGAGTCACGGCAGTCGGTTTCCCTTGCGATCCGAAATGGCGGACGGCCAAAGGCCTTGAAACGGTAGGACCGCAATATTTTGGCTATGATACGCCCTATGTTCCAATCGAAGAAATCGCCGCAGCGAAAGGAGGAGAACGTCCATGATTCTGACGATCACAGAGCAGGAGGAAGTATACCGTATAGGAGTCGACGTCGGCGGGACCAATACGGACTCCGCTTTGCTCGATTCCAAGCTGAATACGGTTCATACGGTGAAAGTGCACACGACGCGCGACGTGAACGAGGGCATTGTCGAATCGATCCGCCGGTTGCTTACGGAAAGCGGCGTGAATCCTGCGCAGGTCCGTTACGCCATGCTCGGCACGACACACTGCACCAATGCCATCGTCGAACGCAAGCATCTGGGCAGAGTAGGCCTGATCCGGATCGGTGCGCCAGCAACGACCTCGATCCCGCCGCTGGCGGACTGGGATGATGCGCTTAAATCCGCAGTCGGTAACCATGCCTACGTCATCCGCGGCGGGTATGAATACGATGGACGCGAGATCGTTGCTCTCGATGAAACGGAAATTGCGGACTGCTTCCTCCGGATGAAAGGGGAGGTCGACGCCGTGGCGATCTGCGGTGTATTCTCGCCGGTGAACGCGGCGCAGGAGAAGCGCATCGAACAGCTTGCCAAGCAGGTGCTGGGAGAGGATATGCCGGTTACGCTGTCCCATCAAATCGGAAGCATCGGGCTTCTCGAACGCGAGAACGCCTCGCTGCTGAACGGCGCGCTGCTTCGCGTCATTGCGGGGGTCGTTCAAGGCTTCGAGCAGGCGCTACGCAGCTTCGGCATTGACGCAGGCGTCTACATCTGCCAGAACGACGGAACGTTGATGCGCAGCGAATATGCGCTTCGATACCCTATTCTGACGATTGCCTGCGGACCGACGAACTCCATTCGGGGCGCGGCGCATCTGTCAGGTTTGAATGATGCCTTGGTTGTCGATATCGGCGGGACGACGACGGATATCGGCGTGCTGGTCCAGGGCTTCCCGCGCCAGTCTTCGGCCGCGGTAGAAATCGGTGGCGTGCGCACCAACTTCCGCATGCCGGATATTCTTTCCATCGGCATTGGCGGCGGGACGATCGTTCGCCAAGATGCCGCACGCGAGGCCGTAACCGTCGGACCGGACAGCGTCGGGTATGAGCTGCTGCGGCGCGGCCGCATTTTCGGCGGCGATACGCTCACGGCGACGGATGTCGCCGTAAAGCTGGGACGCCACACATGGGAGGGCGCGCTGACGGATGCGCTCGACGAAGACGTGTGCCGCCAAGCGGACGAGATGATCACGCGGGACATCGAGGATGCCATCGACCGGATGAAGACGAGCGCCGAGGCCGTGGATGTCGTACTCGTCGGAGGCGGAAGTATCCTTGTCGCCGATAAGCTCGAAGGCGTCGCACGGATCGTGAAACCGGATCACTATGATGCGGCTAATGCGATCGGCGCTGCTCTGGGCGAAGTGAGCGGAGAGACGGAGCGGATCTATTCCCTGGACGATATGACTTATGATGAGGCCATGTCGGATGCAAAAAGCCATGCCATGGAGCAGGCGGTTTCCGCCGGAGCCAGCCGTGACACTGTTCAAATCGTGCTGACTGAAGACATTCCGATTGCTTATTTGCCGGGAAATGCGCTCCTGGTCAAGGTCAAAGCAGCAGGACGGTTATAGGCTGCATTTCATCACACAGCTCCTTCCTTTGCCGTTCATGGCGAGGAAGGAGTTTTTTTGGCATTTTATACGTATACTACAAACCCGAATGCCAACAATTACATGCCCGGTACAACCTGAGAAATGTTAGCCTGTTTTCCATTGATCACTCCCGTATATCCCCCCTGCATACACATATACTTTGTAAGAAGGATTATTGAAAGGAGTGAACTCCATGGAACTGTTCAGCATTGCAGCCCAAATGCCTACTCCGCAGGAAGCGGAGCGATATAGAAGCACGGTTGCGGAAGCGAATCAGGTTTTACATAAAAAGTACAAATCTTTAGCCATCAGCTGTACGGTCCATGAGGACATGATCATTTGGAGCTGTCGTGAAGACGACCCGCGCTTTTTCAAGGGGAATCAGCTGCAGCAGGTATATGAAACCGCGGCCCGGGCGGTGGCGGAATACATTTTGCAGGATAAGGAGCAGCGCCTGGTTGAGCATATATTGGAGGAGGAGTTCGATTTTCCGGATCCGGAGGAGCGAAGCCAAATTCTGAAGCACTGCAGCATGACTCTGGAAAAAAGCCAGGAGCTGAATGATTCATGGAGCCGGCGCTCGGATATGCTGGTACAGGGCATCAAGCAGTGCTTGACCGAGAGGCCGCTGCTTCATGTGGATGGATTTCTGACCTTTCGGTCCCGGGCGTACATCAAAGAGTTAAAGGAAATCGTGGAATATGCAGTGGATGAATTTTTAATGGACCGGCAGTATGAGGAGTTTGTTGGCATGCTGAAGTATTTCGTATATTTTCAGCAGCCGCAGGTCCCGCTCGTGCATGTCATTCATAAGGGGGGCCAGGATCTGCTGCTGCTCGATGAGGACTTGAATCCCCTGGATTACCGTGTGGACGAAGGCGTCGTGGTCGAGCGCCTGGACCAGCAGGATTTGCAGATGGAGGATGCCGTGGTCACCACGCTGATTTCCGTTTCTCCCGCCAAAATCGTCATCCATACGCGTGAGCCCCAGATGGCCGTCATCCGCACGTTAACGCAAATTTTTGAGGACCGGGTCGAGATATGCAGATATTGCCCCGATTGTCACGCCTATTTCCGGGAAACGGGGAAGTTATGACTTGACTGCGGATGGGCAGGGACTTATAATTACTCATAATTCGATAAAAGCTTCGACAAAGACATGGGCCCAAGAGATGGACGGTGCAGAGAGAGGAAACGGCGGCTGAAATTTCCTTCCGTGATTCCGGCTTTGGTCTACCCCTTTGTAGCTGCGGTGATGAACGTTTTCCCTGATAAGGAGGAAGCCAGTAAGGACCGCCGGGTCATTCCGTTATCAGATGCTGATGAAGGATAATGCCATTTTTCGGAAATGGATCATTATCAAATTTGGGTGGAACCACGGGTGCAAACACTCGTCCCTTGCAGGAGGGATGAGTGTTTTTTTGTTTTCTTTTTTGGAAAATGCCGCTAAAGGTTTGATCATTTGAAGGAGGAATTTTTGTGTCAGTAAGTATCAAGCTTCCGGACGGCTCCGTTCGGGAATATGCAGAAGGAAGTACCATTGAGGATGTCGCCGCTTCGATCAGCAGCGGTTTGAAAAAAAATGCCGCAGCCGGCAAAATGGACGGGATTGTCGTGGACTTGTCCACGCCATTGAAGGACGGCTCCCTGATTGAAATCGTAACGCTGGATTCGCCGGATGGCCTGGAAGTGATGCGTCACAGCACGGCTCACTTGATGGCGCAAGCGGTTAAACGCCTGTTCGGTGCCAAAGAGGTGAAGCTTGGTGTAGGTCCGGTCATTGAAGGCGGATTCTACTATGATATGGATCTTGAGCATCCGCTGAACCCGGAAGATCTGCAAAAGATCGAAAAGGAAATGGAACGCATCGTTGGCGAGAACCTGCCGATCGTACGCAAGGAAGTCAGCCGCCAGGAGGCTTTGAACGTATTCGGCGAGCTGGGCGATCCTTATAAGCTGGAATTGATCAATGCGCTTCCGGAAGACAGCATTATTACGATTTACGAGCAGGGCGAATTCTTCGACCTCTGCCGCGGACCGCATCTGCCTTCCACAGGCAAAATCAAAGTGTTCAAGCTGATGAACGTGGCCGGCGCATACTGGCGCGGGGACAGCAAGAACAAAATGCTGCAGCGTATCTACGGAACCGCTTTTGCCAAAAAGGCGCAGCTGGACGAGCATTTGCACATGCTCGAAGAAGCCAAGAAACGCGATCACCGCAAGCTTGGCAAAGAGCTCGAAATTTTCACTTTCTCCCAGCTTGTGGGACAAGGCCTGCCGATGTGGCTGCCAAAAGGCGCGAAGCTGCGCCGCACGCTGGAACGCTATATTGTGGACCTGGAAGAGAGCCTCGGCTACCAGCATGTATACACACCGGTGCTTGGCAACGTAGAGCTGTACAAAACGTCCGGTCACTGGGAGCACTACCAAGAGGATATGTTCCCGAAAATGGAGCTTGATAACGAAGAACTCGTGCTTCGTCCGATGAACTGTCCGCATCATATGATGGTGTACAAGAGCTCCATGCACAGCTACCGCGATCTGCCGATCCGTATTGCCGAGCTTGGCATGCAGCATCGTTACGAGATGTCCGGCGCATTGACCGGCCTGCATCGCGTACGTGCGATGACGCTGAATGATTCCCATATTTTCTGCCGTCCGGATCAGATCAAGGAAGAGTTCCTGCGCGTCATTCAGTTGATCACGAAGGTGTATGAAGACTTCGGCATCCACGATTTCCGTTTCCGTCTGTCTTACCGCGATCCGGAGGATACCGAGAAATATTTCCCGAACGACGAGATGTGGGAAATGTCCCAGCGCATGCTGCGCGAGGTTGTCGAAGAAACGGGCATTCCATTCTTCGAAGCGGAAGGCGAAGCCGCGTTCTACGGTCCTAAGCTGGACGTGCAGATTCGCACGGCGCTTGGCAAGGAAGAAACGCTCTCGACCGTTCAGCTCGACTTCCTGCTGCCTGAACGCTTCGAGCTTGAATATGTGGGCGACGACGGCCAAAAACACCGTCCGGTGGTCATTCACCGCGGTATCTTGGGCACGATGGAACGCTTTACGGCCTTCCTGCTTGAGAACTTTGCGGGAGCACTGCCGCTGTGGCTGTCTCCGGTACAAGTCAAAGTCATTCCGGTATCGACTGCATTCGAAAGCTATGCGAAGCAGGTGTCCGAACAGTTGCAGCTTAGCGGTGTAGCCGTGGATGCCGATCTGCGCAACGAGAAGCTGGGATACAAAATCCGCGAAGGACAGCTGGAGAAAATCCCTTATATGTTCATCGTCGGCGAGAACGAAATGAACGCGAATTCCGTTTCCATCCGCAAGCGCGGAGAAGGAGACCTGGGTGCAATGCCTCTGTCCGAGGCGGTATCCATGCTGAAGGAGCAGATCGTGAACCGCGTGATTTTCTAAAGCATATGTCTCAATAAGATTCAGAAACATGATTTGATTAACAAAAAAAGCGAAGTAGCGGAGGGGACGGAATCGTTCTGAAGAAGCGATCGGAAGACGATCCGTAACCGCAGCTGTCTTTGAAGGAATCCATCCTCTGCCGTGAACTCATGTTCACAAAACATGTATAATTGCCGAATCATCTGGACATCCTCGCTAGTAAGGGGGAGGATTTCAAATGATTAAAGGTACAACATGGCAGAGGATTTTGTTATGCATGCTTTTGTTTGGGCTGCTCGCGGACATGCCAAACCTGTATGCGGGTTCGTTCTCAATGACGCCCGGCTATACGGTGGACAGCACCGGCACCAACTCGATGATCTCGACCAACGACTACTATCTTAAACCATTCAAATATGCAGCCCAGCCGGAAATGTTCAAAATCGTGGACATAAACAAGAAGAAAACCGAGCAGTTTGCCGCGGTCACTCAAAATGAGTTCATGCCTAAATTCACTTCGAAGGCATTGCCGGCGCTGGTCAAACCGGAAACGAAGGTCGCTCCGGCCGCTCCGAAACGGGGTGCGGTCGCCGTAACCGCTCCAAAGCAGGAGCAGATTATCCACACAATGAAAGTCATGGCTACCGGCTATACCGCCGGGTATGAGTCGACAGGGAAGAATCCGACGCATCCGCAGTACGGAATTACGTATTCAGGCGTCAAGGTTCGCCGGGACAAAAACACCATCTCGACCATCGCGGCCGATCCGCGCGTATTTCCACTCGGGACCATCCTGTACATTCCTGAGTATGGTTATGCCATTGTTGCGGATGTGGGGTCAGCGATCAAAGGACGGAAAATAGACCTGTATTTCGCTACGACCAAGCAGGTTTACAAAGAGTGGGGCAAGAAGGAAGTGGAGGTTCAGGTCATTAAACGCGGCAACGGAAAATGCAGCGAGAAGATGCTGAACGCTTTGGGCAAAGCCATCCAGACATACAAATCACTTCCTGCATCTTTACTTGAAGAAGCCGTCTAGCTTGAAGAACAAGCCTTTTCCCTCTGTAATCGAGGGGAGAGGCTTTTTTTGTGGAATTGAACCTGGCGAGCCGCTAGCCTGCATAAATTTTACGAAGCGTCACATACTACGGACTGGGGAAAAGAATCACGCCCCTGGGCTGCCTTAACGCCGCTATGAGCATATAAGAAACAGGGAGGTGAATCCAGATGAAAAAGCAAAAAATTCAAGATAACTACCAAACGCCTAACGAAAAGTTCGATGAGGAATTTGCTCTAGAGGACTCTTCCCAAACAAGTCAAACGAGCCAAACGGCTCAAAACAGCAACTACAAAACACCGGATGAGAAGTTTGACGAGGAATTCAAAGAAAAGAACTAATCTCCGGAAACATACGTTTTGAACAAGAAGCATCCGCTCGGTATGAGCGGGTGCTTTTTGCTTGCTGTAAATGTTATCCAGGCGCCTCGGTCTGGAGACCGAGCATAACATCATTCCCGCGCCGCTATCCGTTATGCAGCAGATGTTGTACACTGATATCAAATCACGAAAGCAGATTATTTTCCGAGATGAAGTTTAACGGATAAGGGGACATGAAACATGAAGAGACGATGGTTGGACCGGCTGTTCGGCGGCGTCGTGCTGATCGGGATCGGCGTTATATTTCTGCTCAACCAGCTTGAAGTCATCGATGTCAGTCTCGGTTATGTCATCGGCCAATACTGGCCAGTCATACTGATTATTTTGGGGCTGAAGGAATTGTTGAAGGGAAGAAAGTCTTTTATCGGTGGGGCGGTTCTGCTGCTCATCGGGACTTACTTTCTGGGAAGGAACGAAGGGTGGATATGGCTTACGCCAGGCAGCTTTTTCAAAATCTTCATTCCGGCATTGCTGATTATCGCGGGTCTATATGTCATATTCAAGCCGAATGACCCTCATACGCCGCCGAATAAGCCGCACAGGGACAACGAGCCCGCATTTACTCCCGAACCGCCGGAGCCGGAGGATTTGACCGCCAAATCCACGCTCGATCAGCAGTTTGAGGAAAAATTCGGCATACCTTATACGGAGCGCGAGCGCAAAGAAGCGGAACGTAAAAGCTTCAGCATGGGTGGCGATGACGACGATGATCTGGATCCGGATGAACTGGACGATGATGTGAAGGATCGTTACAAGCATTATAAAAAGAGATACAAGGAACAGAAGAAGCATCACCAGCATATCCGGCAGCAGATGAGACATGAAAGACGCCACGATCATGCTGCATGGGATGAGCATCACGAATCGCACCGGGACGGCGAAAAGATCAACCGCTCGGCTTTTATCGGCGATATTCATCTGGGCCGGGATTATTTTGAATTGAAACCGACGAACCTTTCCCAATTTATTGGGGATACCGTGCTCGATCTGACCAATGCCCATATTCCGTTCGGGGAAACGAAGATCAACATTTCGGCTTTTATCGGGGACATTAAGGTATATGTGCCTGAGGATACGGATCTGGGCATCTCGGTCAACTCCAGCTCCTTTATCGGCGATATGTCGGTTCTGAACGAGGCGCGGAGCGGGTTCATGAGCAGCTTCCAGACGAAGACGCCTTTTTATAAGGAAGCGCGGAAAAAGATACGCATTAACATCAGCGCGTTTATCGGCGACATTAAAGTGAACAAAGTAGGTTGAGCGGATGCGGAATATTCTGAAAAACACAAAATGGGTGCTTTTGTTTTATTTTCTCCTGACCGGACTCTTGATGAGCGCGGTTCTGTATATCGGGGCGGACAGCGGATATCTGGTCGTCAAAGGAACCTGGGTTTGGGTCTACACAAGCCTGGGCTTCCTGCTGTTATCCATCGTGATCGGTTACATGGCCGGGCAGCGGATCCAGCGCAGAATTGATATTCTGGAGTACAACATGCTGCAGGTAGCCAAAGGGAATTTGGCGGTGCGGATCGAGGAATCCGATGACCCCACCTTTACGCGGCTTTATCACGAGTTCAACAATCTGATGGAAGCGATGGAAAAGAAAATGATGCTGCTGCAGCGGATGGGCGAGCAGGAGGTCGTAGAGAAGGAAAAGGCGGCGGAGCGGGCTGTGCTCGAGGAGCGTCGGCGCATGGCCCGGGATTTGCACGATACCGTGAGCCAGCAGCTGTTCGCCATCCATATGTCCGCCTCTTCCCTTCCCAAGGTGCTGGAGCGGAATGCGGAGCAGGGGCAGGTCGTCATGACCCAGCTGATCTCGATGTCGCAGATGGCCCAAAAGCAGATGAGGGCTCTGATCGCCCAGCTGCGGCCGGTAGAGCTTGAGGGCAAGAACCTGGCCGAGGCTCTTGAGATGTGGTTTCCGGATTACTGCCGCCAAAACGGCCTGAAGGGCATGAAGGAAGTCGAGCTGCAGGGGCAACTGTCGGAAGCGATCGAGCATCAGCTGTTTTTGATCATACAAGAGGCGATGGCCAACATCGTCAAGCATGCGAATGCGCGTCTCGTCAGCATGTCTCTCCGGGAGGAGCAGCGGCAGGTCGTGCTCAGCATCAGCGATGATGGACAGGGCTTTAACGAGGTCCCGCACAAGACAGGATCCTATGGGTTGTCGACAATGCAGGAACGTGCGGAAAAATTAGGCGGCAAAGTGGAAATCATCAGCCGACAAGGATCCGGAACGACGATTCGCGTACATATACCGAAGTTTGTGGAAGAAGCGGCCGGCATGGAACATCAGATGGGAGAGGAAGAGGAAGAATGACCGATATCATAAAAGTAATGATTGTCGATGATCATGAGATGGTGCGGATGGGGCTCAAAACGTATTTGATGCTGGATCCCTCCATTGAAGTGGTGGGGGAGGCGGATAACGGCTCCAAGGTCGTGGAGTGGCTGCGAAATGCAGCGCCGGAGCATTTTCCCGATTTGATCCTAATGGATCTGATGATGCCGGTGATGAACGGCGTAGAGACGACGAGAGCGGTCCTGGCGGAGTACCCATCAATGAAAATCGTCATTCTGACCAGCTTTCTGGAGGACGATCTGGTCGTGGACGCGGTCGAGGCCGGTGCGGTCAGCTATGTGCTGAAGACCGTGTCGGCAGATGAGCTGATTTATGCCCTGCAGGGAGCTAACCGCGGCATGCCCGTCATGACGGGCGACGTATCGCAGGCGCTTACGCGCGGCATCCGCCAGCGCACCGTACAAGGCGATTCCTCCGGCATGACCGAGCGGGAGAAGGAAGTGCTGCTGCTGATTGCCGAGGGCAAAAGCAACAAGGATATCGCAGAGGAGCTGCATATCAGCATCAAAACCGTGAAGACGCATGTCAGCAACCTGCTGATGAAATGCGAGCTGGAGGACCGTACGCAGCTGGCCATTTATGCGCATCGGAAGGGATGGGTGCAGTCCTAGAGGACTGCGCTTTTTTTGTTTTCTTTTAGAAATCAGAATTGAGAAGCTTCACTGAGGAACTTACCTGATTTCGCAAGAAAAACTTCATCTAAACGCGGTCTGGCTTCTGAGGATTTTCGTCGATAAACGGTTTTTTCTTTAGAAATCAGAAATGAGATGCATCGCTGATGAGCCCACCTGATTTCGCAAGAAAACCTTCCTCTAAATGCGGTCTGGCTTCTGTGCTATTTCATCGATAATTGTGTTTTCTTATCTCCTTTTTAATTGTTTTTAATCTGCTATTAAGGTTTATAGTACATGATATAAACAGTTAAACAGTTCCCATACGGAAATAATATAAATGAGGGTATAGGAGGCATAACACATGGACGAAAGAAACAGATCCGGTCAACCGGAAGATGAATTCGAAAACGACACAACCAAACGTCAGCAGTCTTCTGAATCGGGTACTTCATCATACTACTATTCCTACGGACCGTTCCAATCGATCGGTAAGGAAAATGCCGAGCAGCGCGGAGTGGAAAGCCATAAACAGGAGGACGTCGAAATCACGCCGCCGAATCCGGTAAGGCCGCTTCCGTCCGTTAATCCTTATTACTCTTCCACCGATTCCGGCAATGCAGGCAGAAACAGCGGAGGAACAGGAGGAGGCGGCAACTGGCAGTTCAACCAAAAGCAGCAGCCGAAAACCTCTGTTAAAGCGATCCTGATTTCTTTTCTGGCTGGCGTCGTAGTGGTTGGCGCATTGATGTTCACTTCGGACCGAATGAATCTTTTTACGCCGGATACGGCGATGTCATCGGTCGAACAGCCTAGCACCACCGTATCGGCTGCACCGGAAACGGGCAGCAGCGGCGGTACGACATCGAACACGTCGCTTCCTTTGAGCAAGCCAACGGATGTATCCGGTGTCGTGCAGGAAGCAGGACCTGCGGTCGTTAAGATCGAAACGCTCGTGAAGCAAAGCAACCGCAGCTCCCAATCCCAATCCAATCCGTTCTTGAATGACCCGTTCTCGTATTTCTTTGGAAATCAGAACGGAGACGGAAGCGATTATTATGGAAACCAATCGAACGAAGGATCCCAATCACAGTCTCAAAATCAAAATCAATCCAAATTGATTCCTTACGGCATCGGTTCCGGATTTATCTACAATAAAGAAGGTTACATTCTCACGAATGAGCATGTGGTTGAGAATGCCGATGTCATTCAGGTAACGATCGAAAATGACAGCAAAACTTACGAAGCCAAGCTTCTTGGCAAATCGAAGGATCTTGACCTCGCCGTTCTGAAAATCGAAGGCAAGGATTTCCCTGTCGTTCCTCTTGGGGATTCCAACAGCTTGAAGGTCGGCCAGCCCGTCGTTGCGATCGGTAACCCGCAAGGCTTCGATCATACCGTAACAAGCGGCGTACTGAGTGCCCGTGAACGTACCATTGACATCAATGAAGAAACAGGATCCGGAACGCGCAAATACCAGCATCTGCTGCAAACGGACGCCTCGATTAACCCCGGTAACTCAGGCGGTCCACTGCTGAACATGAACGGTGAAGTCATCGGCATGAACGTTGCGGTGAGCGCGGATTCCCAAGGCATTGGTTTTGCGATTCCGACCAGCACCATCAAGAACGTGGTGAGCAAGCTCGAAAATAATCAAGAGATCCCTAAAGATCCGGTTCCATTCATCGGCGCTGAATTGTTGACACTCACCAGTGAAGTGGCAAAAGAAATGGGAACGAACATAACGGAAGGCTGTGTGGTTACTGCCGTTACATTCAAATCCCCTGCCTATGAAGCCGATCTTCGTCCGTATGACATCATTACTGGCATTAATGGTACCAGCTTCAAAACCAACTCCGACCTGGTCGCTTCTATCCAAAAACAAAAGGTTGGCGATTCGGTAACATTGAATATTGTCCGCAATAACAAAAAGATGGATCTGAAAGTAACCATCGGTGACAAAAATAAATACAAAATTCCTTCTAGTACAACCGGTCAGGAATAACCAGAAGGAGATATCCACTTTAACAGCGGAAGGGAAGGTCCCTTCCGCTGTTGCTGTATAAAGATGCAAAGGCAAAAATTCACTGCTACAATAGAAGCAAAAGCATTGTTTGACAAAGCTTGAGTACTGGAACGAAGGAGCATTCAGATATGCGATCTAAAATATTGATTATTGACGACGACGACAAAATTATTTCCATGCTGCGCCGGGGGCTGGCATTTGAAGGGTATGATATCATTACCGCGAGTAACGGGGCGGAAGGGTTGAAAAGCGTGCTGAACAGCGAGCCGGATCTGGTCATCCTGGATGTCATGATGCCTCAGATAGACGGGTTCGAAGTATGCCGCCGCCTGCGCGAGGGAGGCATTCGCGTCCCGGTCCTGATGCTGACGGCAAAGGACGAGATCGAGCATCGGGTCAAAGGGCTGGATCTTGGAGCCGACGATTATCTGGTCAAGCCGTTTGCGCTGGAAGAACTGCTGGCCCGCGTGCGGGCGCTGCTCCGCCGCAAGCCTGGCCAGGAGGATGCAGAGGATCATCGGTTGACCTTTGAGGATATTGTCCTCGACGTTGATTCAAGAGAGGTGCTGCGCAGCGGCAAACGGCTCGAGCTGACGGCAAAGGAATTCGAGCTGCTGCACTTGTTCATGCAAAATCCGAAGCGGGTGCTGTCCCGCGACCTGATTATGGATAAAATTTGGGGATATGATTACAGCGGCGAATCCAACGTGCTTGAAGTCTATATCGCGATGCTGCGCCAAAAAACCGAGGAACATGGAGGCAGACGGCTGATTCAGACCATCCGGGGAGCGGGCTATATTTTGCGAGGTGACTCATAAACATGTCAATACGTCTCCGTCTAACGGCCTGGTATACCTGCATTCTGGCGGTTACGCTCATCTTGTTTGGGTCGGCGGTGTACGGAGTGGTTCATTATAATACGTACTCCGATTTGAAAAAGAAACTTATAAGTCAGCGTCAGCAAATCACTACGAATATTATTTTAGATTTGAACCAAGGTGGCAAAATTGATCTTGGACTAGACAGTAAAACAGATTTTCAGGCAGCTCAGATTTATGGACAAATCCATAATTACCAAAATGGCCTAAATTACATTTCAAGAAATATGGATCAACTTCAACTTCAGTCCGCATTTCCTGTACCTACTGTCAAAAATGCCACTGCCGCTAAACAATTTGTTACAATTTATTTGAATGGAGGCTCTTTTTTAGTTTATCAAGAGCCCTTACTAATTCAAAAACAAGTAATCGGTTTTTTGCAATTGGCCGTATTTACGGGGCATGAGCAAAATCTAATGAATTTGCTTCGGACGATTTTGATCATCAGCGGCACCATTATGGTCCTCATGGCGACGACCTTCGGGCTCTTCCTTGCCCGCAAATCCATGGCGCCGATCGGCAAGGTCATTGAAGCCGCGGGACAGATTCAGAACGGATCGGACCTTAGCGTGCGGATTGCCTACGACGGTCCGCAGGACGAGATCGGACAGCTGATCAACACGGTCAACAGCATGCTCGGCCGGATGGAGGGCTTTTATAAAAACCTCGAGGAATCCTATGCGGCGCAGCGCCGATTCGTGTCGGACGCTTCCCATGAGCTGCGTACGCCGCTCACCACCATCCGGGGGAATGTCGACTTGCTTCAAAAGATGTGGTCCAAAGACGTTTCGGACCGTCCGAACCTGGATGAGGAAACGCTGAATGCGATGTCTCTGGAAGCCGTCAGCGATATTGCAGACGAATCCAAGCGGATGAGCCGACTCGTTAGCGACATGCTGTCTCTGGCCCGCGCGGATACGGGTCGTACCTTTGAGAAGGAGCCCGTGCCTCTCGAGATTCTCGTGGAGGAAGTTGCGCGGAGGGCTCAAATGCTGCCGCGTCAGGCGGAATGGGTTACAGGGGACTTTTCCATCCTGAATGGTATTTATGTGAACGGCAATAAGGATTACATGCAGCAAATGCTGTTCATTTTTATTGAAAATGCGTTCAAATACACGCCTGAAGGGGAGGTTACCTTCGACGCCTTCATTTACCAAAATCAAGTGGGTCTTCGCATCAGCGATACCGGAATAGGCATGGACAAGGAGGAAGTGCCTCATATCTTCGAACGCTTCTACCGTGCGGATCAATCCCGCGGCATGACCGAGGGCATCGGGCTTGGCCTGTCCATCGCAAAATGGATTATCGATGAATTGCAGGGTTCCGTCGAAGTGGTCACCACACAGGGAGAAGGGACGACCTTCGTCATCTGGCTGCCGATTGTCTTTCCGACGCCCCTCGAATAGGGTATAATAAGGAGTCGATAGCTTTTTAAGCATGAGGAAAGCAGGTGAAGTCAGCAATGGAAGTCATTAAAATATCACCGCGCGGATACTGTTACGGCGTTGTGGATGCCATGGTGCTCGCGCGCCAGGCAGCGCAAAACCTCGATCTCCCGCGGCCTATATATATACTGGGCATGATTGTGCATAACAGTCACGTCACGAATTCATTTGAGGATGAGGGCATCATCACGCTGGACGGTGCGAATCGTTTGGATATCCTTGACCAGGTTGAGAAGGGGACGGTTATCTTTACGGCGCACGGAGTCTCTCCCGAGGTCCGCAAAATCGCCCGCGATAAAGGTCTGACAACGGTTGACGCGACCTGTCCGGACGTGACGAAAACGCATGATCTGATTCGCGAGAAAGTAGCGGACGGATACGAAGTGATTTATATCGGTAAAAAAGGCCATCCCGAGCCGGAAGGCGCGATTGGCATTGCCCCGGATCACGTGCATCTCATCGAGAAGGAAGAGGAGATCGCAGATCTCCAGGTCAACGCTTCGCGAATTATCATTACGAACCAGACGACCATGAGCCAATGGGATATCAAGCATATTGTTAAGCGTCTGCTTGAGCTGTATCCTTGGGCAGAGGTTCACAACGAAATCTGTCTTGCGACGCAGGTGCGGCAGGAAGCGGTAGCGGAGCAGGCCGGCCAAGCCGATCTGGTGATCGTCGTCGGCGATCCTCGGAGCAACAACTCCAACCGATTGGCTCAGGTATCCGAAGAAATTGCGAATGTCAAAGCCTACCGGATCGCGGATATTACCGAGCTTAAGCGGGAGTGGCTGGAAGGCATTGAGAAGGTAGCTGTAACTTCAGGTGCATCGACGCCGACGCCGATCACGAAAGAGGTTATCAACTACCTGGAGCAGTACGATCCGGGCAACCCGGAGACTTGGGAAATCAAGCGGACCGTGAACATGCAGAAGCTGCTGCCTCCGGTCAAAGCCAAAAAATAATCGTTAACGAAGCAGGCTTCCCGTGTATGGGAGGACTGCTTTTTTTGTTATGCTGCTTATTTCAACTAATTGTCTGCTCCGGGGTCATGGCTGGGTCGGATCGATTTTAGAGATGCAGGTTTATTGCCGGAATTCCTCCCTGGTAAAGACTTAGTGTTGACGAAGGAAGGTAAATACGTTATAGTTGCTTTAGTGATTAAAAGCTTAAAAGCTAAAACGCGTCTAAGTAAATTAGTGATGAGATAAATGTAATAGCCTATCGCTAGCTTTTAAATTAAAATATCAAGGCTGCGCAGCAGGCTCTGCGCTTCAATACGAAAGGAATGGTATTCATGATCGTTATTACGTCCAACACGACTCCGGAAGAACAAATTCAGGATATCGTACGTGTCATAGAGAAAAGCGGACTGCAGGCATCCATTTCCAGAGGTTCGGATCGCACCGTCATCGGCTTAGTCGGACAGGTGGATCCAATGATTGCAGAGCATCTGCGGCAGATGAAAGGCGTTGAAAATGTAGTGAAGATTACAAAATCATACAAATTGGCAAGCCGTGACTTCCATCCGGAAAATACGGTTATCGATATTAAAGGCGTGAAAATCGGCGGTGAAGAGCTGGTAGTCATGGGCGGTCCTTGTGCCGTCGAATCTCCAGCGCAAATCGATGAAATCGCGGCACTGGTCAAGGCGGCAGGCGGACAGGTGCTCCGCGGCGGAGCATTCAAGCCCCGCACGGGGCCTTACAGCTTCCAAGGCGTAGGCGTGGAAGGCTTGATCATGATGGCCGAAGCCGGCCAAAAACATGGCCTTCTGACGATCACCGAAGTCATGACACCCGAGTACGTGGATATTTGCGCGGAGTACGCCGATATTCTCCAGGTCGGCACGCGCAACATGCAGAACTTTGACCTGCTCCGCAAACTGGGAACCTGCGGCAAGCCAGTGCTTTTGAAACGCGGCTTTAGCGCTACGTACGACGAGCTCTTGAACGCTGCCGAATACATCCTGGCCGGGGGCAACCCGAATGTCATGCTGTGCGAGCGCGGAATCCGGACATTCGAGAGCTATACCCGCAACACCCTTGATCTGTCCGCGATCCCTGTATTGCAGCAGCTGAGCCACCTGCCGGTGATTTCCGACCCAAGCCATGGCACGGGCCGCCGCGAGCTGGTAGAGCCGATGTCCAAGGCGTCTGTTGCTGCCGGAGCCAATGGCCTGATCATCGAAATGCATACCGATCCGGACAACTCGATGACCGGTGATGGAGTACAGTCTCTGTTCCCGGACCAGTTTGCGGCATTATTGAAGGACCTGGAGAAGCTGGCACCGCTAGTCGGCCGTACATTCCATACCGAGAAAGCACCAGCTGAAGCGTTTGTTGTTTGATTCGTTTATTCATAACCAAACCATATAATGGGCCTGCCATACGGGATCAACCGTTCGGCAGGCTGTTTGTTATGCTTTAAATGGGTACTCGGCTAAAGGTGTAAGAATACCTAACACATATTAAAAAAATACCTGACATGGATATTGACGATGTCAGGTTTTTCGTTTTATAATGACGACATAAATATTAGATACTGAACGTTCGCGCTAATTAAGTGGGTTAATGTTCGGATATTGGGAGGAAGAGATCATGTCGGTTGAAAACGTGTTGAAAACAATCAAGGATAATGCAATTGAGTGGGTAGATTTTCGCTTTGTAGATTTGTCTGGCCGTGCCCATCACATTTCTTTGCCTGCAAAAGAAGTGGATGAGGAAACGTTTGTGAACGGGGTAGCGTTTGACGGCTCTTCCATCCCTGGTTTCCGGGGCATCGAAGAATCCGACATGGTCATGATGCCGGATCCTGATGCGGCATTCGTCGATCCTTTCACCGCGCATCCGACACTGAACATTATGTGCAACATCTATACGCCGGACGGCGAGCGTTACGAGCGCGATCCGCGCAGTATCGCAGCGAAGGCTGAGGAGTTCCTGCAGGCGAGCGGCGTGGGAACAGCAGCATTTTTCGCACCGGAGTCCGAGTTCTTTATTTTTGATGATGTCCGTTACGAAAGCGGCATGAACAGTTCTTCCTTCTATGTGGATTCCGAAGAAGCCGCATGGAACACGAACCGCAAAGAAGACGGCGGCAACCTGGGCTTTAAAGTCGGCGTGAAGGGCGGATATGTTCCGGTAGCTCCGGTCGACACGCAGCAGGACATCCGCAGCGAAATGTGCCGTCTGCTTGATGAAGCAGGACTGCGCGTGGAGCGTCACCACCACGAAGTGGCTACAGCCGGTCAAGCCGAAATTAACTTCCGCTTCGATACCTTGAAGAAAACGGCAGATAACCTGCTCGTATACAAATATATCGTGCACAACACGGCTCGCCAGTATGGCAAAGTGGCAACCTTTATGCCGAAGCCTCTCTTTGGAGACAACGGCAGCGGCATGCACGTTCACCAATCCATCTTCAACGGCGACACACCTTTGTTCTATGAAAAAGGCGCCTATGCCAACCTGAGCGAAATGGCGCTGCATTATATCGGCGGGATTCTGTATCATGCGCCAGCGCTTCTGGCCCTGACGAACCCTTCGACGAACTCGTACAAACGTCTGGTTCCAGGTTACGAAGCGCCCGTAAACCTGGTATTCTCCAAAGGCAACCGTTCCGCGGCAATCCGTATTCCGGTCGCTGCCGTAACGCCGAAGGGCTGCCGCATCGAGTTCCGTACGCCGGACTCCACGGCGAACCCTTACCTGGCATTCTCCGCCATGTTGATGGCCGGCCTGGACGGCATCAAACGCAAGATTAATCCGGTTGAGCTTGGTTACGGCCCGATGGACAAAAACATCTACGAGCTGAGCGATGATCAAAAAGCGCAGATCCGCAGTGTTCCGGGTACGCTGGATGAAGCGCTTGACGCTCTGAAAGCCGATTACGAGTTCCTGCTGGAAGGCGGAGTATTCACCAAAGAATTCATCGATAACTTTATCGACCTGAAACGCGGCGAAGCCAAAGCCGTTTCCATCCGTATTCATCCGCATGAATACAGCCTGTATTTCGACTGCTAATCCTGCGTTGCGTGAAAGACTGTCCCGTATGGGGCAGTCTTTTTTGGCGTGACAGAACGACAATTTTTCATTCCATTTCCATATTAAAATGGTTATGATGAAACAGCGGCAACCTAAAAGAAGGAAAAATGTACGGGGGTTAAACATGCGAAGATCATGGTACAAACGTCTATTGCTCTCTTATATGCCCATTTTTGTCATTGTGATTACCTTTATATTTTTTGTTTTCTTTCAGCTATTCAGCGAACAGAGCCGGCGGGAGGCGCTCAACGTCAATAAATCGCTCTCCCTGCAAGCGATGCGAATGGTGGACACGTCCCTGAAGGTGATCGACAACATGATCGTCCTCGAAATCATTAACAGCGATCCCTTGAACGGTTTTTTTCAATCATCAGCTGCAAGTGATCCGTATATCAATATCCAAGCCGTCCAGAAGCTCAAGGAAATCATTAATTATTATCCCTTAATCGATTCGATTTATCTGGTGAGGAATTCCGACGGCTATGTGCTCAGCGACGCTACGAACGGATATGTAAGCTCCTATCCGGACCGCGATTTTATCGAGCAATATCAATTATCCAAAACGCCAAAATGGACAGGCGCCAGAAATTTTGAACAATTTAAAATGAAAGGCGGCAAGCAGGTGGTCAGCCTGGTCAGAGGGTCGCCTTACATGAAGAATGATCTCGGCATGATCGTCATCAATGTAGCTGCGGAATCTCTGAACAGGCTTACAAAAGAGATGCTGGATTCCAAGGTCAGCTTCATTCAGGTTCAGGATGCTGCCGGAAATGCCTTGTTCGGCACTTCGATGGATGTGCCGGCATCCCAGGTCTCTTCCCATTACGTATCGAGCTATACCCATTGGAAATATGGAAGCGGTTTGTTAAACAGCAGTATTGTAAGCGCTGTCTCTTTTCTCTATAACCTGTGGTTTATTGTCGGTATCGTCATGATTGTCATCGGTTTCGTTTGGATGATTTATGTTTCAAGACGAAATTCCAAGCCGATTGAGGAAATCGCCGCCCGGTTCAGCAGCTATTCGCTCCCGGCGGTCGGCGGCGGCTGGTGGAAGGGAAAACCGGATGAATTTGCTTTTATTGAATCCGCCTTCGACCACATTTTGGAACAATCCAAGGAGTATCAGGAGAAATACCGGGAGGACCTCCATGTACGGACCCGGTATATGTTCCGCCAGTTGATCGAAGGGGACTCGCCTCCAACCGTTTCCGAATGGAGAACTGAAGCAGCTCGGCTGAATTTGCCGCCACCGCTGGATCGATATCGAATGCTCATCATTGAAATCGATAAGTACGGAGACTTCTGTAGAGATTATTCGAAGACGGACCAAGATCTGCTTAAGTTTACCTTGCGGACGGTGGTGGACGAGATCGCTTCGAAAAGGGACTGCCGGCTGTGGTCGGAGTGGACGTCCCCTTCCAATCTGTCCATCATGCTGTTTGAAGAACGGGGCCAGGACAGCTTCGAGGACGCCGTGCTTGTCCCGTTTGCCGAACAAATCATTGCTTGGACCCATCAAAATTTGAAGTTTACGATTACGATCGGCGTAGGAGGGGACACGGATCAGATTAACGAAATTCCGGATTCGTATAAAGGCGCGATGCAAGCTTTAAAATATAAAATCGTGCTCGGCGAAAACCGTCTGATCCAAAACGAGGATATTTCCAGCCATGGCATCGCCGAGGTGTATACGCATTTGGGAGAAATCCGTTCGATCATCCAATCCTTCAGAATGCTCAAAGATCACTGGAGCGACGACTACGAAACATGGTTCGAGCAGTTGAAGAACAGCTTCCTGAACAATGATGAAATCTTCAGCCTGATGAATTATCTGATTTATTATACCGGCCGCGAAATGTCCGGCATGAGCAAGGAGATTTACAACAGATGGGTGCAGGAAGAATTGCCGAAGCTGACGGAAAAGGTGGATAATTCCTATTCTCTGGAACAAATGAGGCAGGAAATCAAGCATGTGCTGACGGACCATTATGAAATGATGAAAAAGCTCCAGAACGAAAACCAATACTCTAACATCATCAGAAACATATGCGAAATGATTGAGCGGGATTTTGCCAATCCGAACTTGTCTCTTGAAATGCTGGGTGATCGTTTTCAGCTGAACGCCAAATATGTGAGTAAATTATTCAAAGAAAACACCGGACAAAGGTTCGTTGATTTCCTGATCGAGATCCGAATGAAGGAAGCGAAGGGGCTGCTGACAGAAACAGAACATTCTGTGCAGGAGATCGCAGAGCGGGTCGGATATGCCCATGCCATTTCGTTTACACGCGTCTTCAAGAGAACGACCGGCATGGCCCCGGGTGAATACCGGACCGGCCGGAAGGCAGCTCAAAAGGTGGAAAATGATTCAGCAGTAGAAAACGGTTAAGGCGGCGATCCTGCATCGCTGCCTTTTTTTGATGGGAACGGAGCCTGTTAATCAGCGGCCAGTCTGCTTTGAGCAAAGGCGATCATGAAGCCGGAGGCGAAAATGGTTAGGCGTTTTAATTTTTGTTTCTTGTTGCCGGATGACGTTGTTGTATACAATCGGCTTACATTGCCGGACCCGAGAGTCAGGAATACGAAAGGAGCTAACCGCATGCCGAGACTGACCTCCAAGATTCAAACCGAACCAAGCCTGGCACGGGAGCATTCCGTGTCATTGAAACTGCCGCCGGACCGAAGAAAAGGCAAATCGAGAAGAAAGCAGATCAGGCGTCATTGGCAACTGTATCTCGTTCTGCTGCTGCCCGTCCTGTATTTGATTATCTTCAAATACATTCCGATGGGCGGTATTGTAATCGCATTCAAAAATTATAACGTTATCAAGGGAATCTGGGGCAGCGACTGGGTTGGATTGAAATATTTTCACCAGTTCTTCGAGTCGCCGAACTTTTGGCTCTATATCAAAAACACGCTTGGCATCAGCTTCTATGGATTGATTGTAGGCTTTCCCGCGCCCATTCTTTTGGCACTTGCGCTGAATGAGATTCGTAACGGTCTATTCAAAAAGACGGTGCAGATGGTATCTTACGCCCCTTATTTTATTTCTACGGTCATCATGGTTTCGATCATTGTCGTCAACCTGACGCCAAACGTTGGGATGGTCAGCAAGTTTTTTGAGATGCTCGGTTTAAGCAATACGAATTTTATGGGCATGCCGGGCTTGTTTAAGTCCATTTACGTCTGGTCCGATGTATGGCAGTTTACGGGATACGGAGCAATCATTTACATTGCGGCGCTGTCCGGCGTCAACCCGGAGCTCTACGAATCGGCCAAAGTAGACGGCGCGTCCCGCATCCAAAAGATTCTGAACATCGATATCCCGAGCCTCATTCCCGTATCCGTCATTCTCTTGATTCTCAACTTGGGGAACATCATGAAATTAGGATTTGAAAAAATATACCTGATGCAAAATCCGCTTAACTTAAGCACGTCCGAAGTCATATCCACTTATGTGTACAAGGTTGGTTTGCTTGGATCCAGCTTCAGCTTCTCGACGGCAATTGGCCTGTTCAACTCGGTCATCAATCTAATTCTGCTGGTATCCGTCAATTACATCGCCAGAAAGTTGTCCAGCAGCAGCTTGTGGTAAACCGGACCTGCTTTGTTTAAATGACAAAAGCTGCTTTTGGAAAGAGAGGAGACTTTATGTTCAAAGCAACCGCTATACGTGAACCGAAAGGTGACCGCCTGTTTATGTTCCTGATCTATCTGTTTTTATCCGTGGTCCTCATCCTTGTGGCGGTGCCGCTGATCTACATCCTCAGCTCGTCCTTTAGTTCGCCTCAGGCTGTCGTGTCGGGGAAGGTGTGGCTGTTTCCCGTAGATTTTACGCTGGAGGGCTATAAGGCGGTGTTCCGTAATCCGCAAATTGGCGTCGGTTATCTGAATTCGCTTTTTTACACCGTCGTCGGAACGACCATCAATGTAACCCTGACGGTTATGCTTGCCTATCCGCTGGCGAAGAAGACGCTTTACGGTCGTCATTTCTTCATGGTTCTGCTGGTGATCACGATGATGTTTGACGGAGGACTGATTCCGTATTATCTCGTCGTCAAAAATCTCCATCTGCTGGATACGCGCTGGGCCATGATTTTGCCGGGGGCGCTGGGGGTGTTCCAGGTCATCGTCGCGAGGACGTTTTTCCAAACCACAATTCCCGATGAATTGGCGGAAGCTGCGGAGCTGGACGGATGCAGTGACATCCGGTTCATTTACAGCATCGTCCTGCCGCTGTCCAAGCCGATTATTGCGGTCATGACGTTGATGTACGCAGTAGGTCATTGGAATGCTTATTTTGATGCACTGATCTTCTTGCGAAAGCCTGACTTGTTCCCGCTTCAAATCATTCTCCGCAATATTCTGATTTTAAATACCGTTGATGCTTCCATGATGGCGGACGTGAGCCAGATGCAGGCGCAGCAGGGGCTCAAGGATCTGCTGAAATACTCGCTGATCGTCGTGGCCAGCGCGCCAGTGCTCATCATATATCCTTTCGTCCAGAAACATTTTGTTAAAGGTGTCATGATCGGCTCGTTGAAGGGCTGATTTATGGCAGATAAAGACATGAAGGAGGTGAGGCGGTACGTTATTCAGTTGCAGTGCAGGCTTTTGGTGCGAAGGGATGGGGCCAAGCGCCCCGACAATTTTGATGATGAATGGGGGAAATATCCAATGAGAAAGAGCTTGAGGAAGAAAACCTGGTCAGGCGCCATCTGCACTCTGATGGTTTGCGTGCTCCTGCTTAGCGCCTGCAGCGGCTCCAAATCGGCCGATTCCGGCGATCAGGCCAATGGCAAGGCGGCGGACAGCAAGGCTGCAGACGATTTGTTTACGCCCGTAGGTTCCTATCCGATCGTGAAGGAGCCGATGACCATTAAGATGTTCGCGCCTCAGTACGCAACGATCGAGAATATGGATACCAACTTATTTACCAAATACCTTGAGGACAAGACGAACATCAAAATCGACTGGGACCTCGTACCGGATAACGCATTGAACGACCGCAAGCAGCTGATGCTGGCCGGCGGTGATTATCCGGAAGTTATTCTTCACGGGAATTTGACCAAGGAAGAGCAGATGAAATATGGGCAGCAGGGCGTTTTTATCCCTCTGAATGATTTGATCGAACAATATGCACCCAATATCAAGAAAGCCATGCAGGACATCTCCTATATGAAAGCCTCGATTACGACGCCGGACGGCAACATCTATGCGCTGCCGCAGGTCAATGAATGCTATCATTGCGACAATGCGCTCAAAATGTGGATCAACAAAAAATGGCTCGACAAGCTGGGGCTGTCCGTACCGACGACAACCGACGAATTCTATCAGGTGCTGAAGGCGTTCAAAGAAAAGGACCCGAACGGCAACGGCAAAAAGGATGAAATCCCGCTGACAGGCTCGGATGAAATGTGGGCAGGTAACGTATCGGCCTTCCTGATGAATTCATTCATCCTCGATGACTACGTCGACAAGGGATCGGGAACGTTCCTCCGTGTTATCGATGGCAAAGTCGATTTTACGGCAAACAAAGAAGAGTGGAAACAGGGCCTCATTTACCTGAATCAATTGTACAAAGAAGGTTTAATTGATCCCGCGGCCTTCACGCAGAATGCCGACGCGGTTCAGCAAATGGCCAATCGTGAACCGGACAACCTGATGGGTGCACTGTCCACTGCTTTAATCAGTTATGCTTACAGTATGGATGATAAGGCGCCGCGCCATAAGGATTATGTTGCCCTGCCGCCGTTGAAAGGCCCGAACGGCGTACAGCAGACGCTGAATTTTGCGGGCATCGGAAGCTCGCAATTTGCGATTACGAATAAAGCGACGAAAGAGCAGCAGATTGCAGCCATCCGGCTCGCGGATTATCTGTACACGGAAGAAGCGATCCTGTTGGAGGAATACGGTCCTGAAGGCCCAGGGTGGCGGAAAGCGGAGCCGGGTGAAAAGGATATCAATGGACAGCAGGCCAAATATACGGCTATTCCTGCAGCCGAGAAAAAGCCGACGCGTAATGATGCTTGGGAGCAGATCGGTCCATCGCTTAGAACTTATGCGTATCGCGCATCCTGGACGTCCCCTCAGGATCCGCTCGCTCCCGACGGATACGGCACCCGCCTGAATCAGGTCTCCAAGGAATACGAACCGTATCACTCCAAGGAGCAATATCCCGAGGGACTGTTCATAGCGCTTGAAGATGCCGAGCTGGTAGCGCAGATCAAGACGACGCTTGTCAGCTACGTGAAATCCAATATGGCCCAGTTTATTACAGGCTCCAAAGACATCAACAAAGAATGGGATGCTTATGTGAAGGGGCTCGACGGAATGCAGCTGAGCCAGTACCTGGAAATCTATCAAAAGGCATTGGATGCCAGAAAATAACATGCAGAACCTGTTCCCTGCACACGGACATTCCATGTGCGGGGAGAGGATTATCGAACTTCATGGGAAGCAGGTGTATGATTTAATGAACGAACTAGCAAAACCGTCTCCGCAGCAGCTGGCATGGCAGGAAATGGAGCTGGGCATGTTTTGCCATTTTGGCATGAACACGTTTTGCGATCAGGAATGGGGAGAAGGGACGGATTCCCCGGAGCTCTTCAATCCGGAGCAGTTTGATGCCCGGCAGTGGGCCAGAACCGCCAAACGTGCCGGCTTCAAGTACCTGGTATTGACGGCAAAGCATCATGACGGATTCTGTCTTTGGCCGACGCGTACGACCGATTATTCTGTGAAATCAAGTCCATGGAAAGAGGGCAAAGGGGATGTCGTCCGCGAAGTTGCTGATGCCTGCCGGGAGGAGGGGCTCCGTTTCGGATTGTACCTGTCCCCGTGGGACCGGCATGAACCCTGTTATCCGGATCAGGAGGCGTATGATGATTTTTATGCGGAGCAATTAACGGAGCTGCTGACCGGGTATGGTCCGCTGGTCGAAGTGTGGTTCGACGGAGCCGGATCCCAAGGCAGGGAATACGATTGGAGCAGAATCATCGGTCTGGTGGATAAGTACCAGCCGGATGCGATGGTCTTTAATATGGGACGTCCGACGATCCGCTGGGTAGGGAATGAAGACGGCGTCGCGCCTTACCCTTGCTGGAATACGGCGAACACGGCAAGGGAGAGCATGTTCACCAGCGATATGATGACCTGGATGGAAGGAACCCCGGCCTGGGTACCGGCCGAATGCGATGTTCCGATACGCAAGCTTCACTGGTTTTGGCATCCTGACGACGAAGCCAGCTTAAGAAGCCTGGAGGAAGTCATGGATATTTATTACCGCTCGGTCGGCCATGGCGCTACGCTGCTCTTGAATGTATCCCCGGACAACCGCGGGCTGCTGCCTGAAGCGGACGTGAAGCGGGTCATCGAATTCGGAGATGAAATCCGCCGCAGATTCGGGCAGCCGGTTGGCCAAACGAATGGAGAAGGAAGCGAACTACTGCTGACCCTTGCGCACCTTCAGCCGCTAAATCACGCGGTCATCATGGAAGACATCATCCACGGGGAGCGTATACGTGAATACGTGCTTGAAGCATATAGCGAGGGTGAATGGAGGGAGCTACTACGTGGAAGCGCGATCGGGCATAAAAAAATTGATCGTTTCGAGACGATTGAAACCGATCGATTGCGCCTCACGATTCTTTCTAGTGTGGAGAAGCCCTTAATCCGCAGTTTGGCTGCATACCAAGTGGACTGATATAAACGAAGAGGTTATGCCTGTCCGCCCCTGACGGACAGGCTTTTTCATTTATCAGCATACTGCCGCCATCCTTCGCGGGAAGCATTCCCACCGTTGTTTTTTCTAATCCCGCTGCAGCATATTTTATTTCTGTAATGCTTTATATAAGTAAAAGATTTGTGCTAAAGTGGAATGGAAAGGGAATGCGTACCGGGGATGAAGTGTTTGTGCATTTTGGTACTTGATGGTCTCCGGGATACCTGCTATCATTTTATAAAATCAGTTACAGAGAGAGGATGGGGAGTTATCGTGAGCAAGAGAGCTTACAATTTCAATGCGGGGCCGGCGGCACTGCCGCTCGAGGTTTTGAAGCGCGCACAGGACGAGTTTGTTAATTTTCGGGGAACGGGCATGTCCATCATGGAAATGTCGCATCGCGGCAAGGTATATGAGGAAGTCCATCATGAAGCGGAAAGCCGCCTGTTATCTCTTCTCGGCAACCCGAAAGGATACAAGGTGCTTTTCCTTCAGGGCGGAGCAAGCACGCAGTTTGCCATGATTCCGATGAATTTTCTGAGCGAAGGCAAAACGGCAAGCTACGTATTGTCCGGCAGCTGGGCCGACAAAGCCATCAAGGAAGCGAAGCTGATCGGTGAGACGCATATCGCCGCCTCTTCGGAAGCGGATAAGTACATGTCCATTCCAGACCTAGGAAGCATCGAAATTCCCGATAACGCGGCGTACCTGCACGTAACCTCCAATGAGACCATTGAAGGCACGCAGTACCAGCAATACCCGAAGACGGGCAACGTACCGCTGATCGCGGATATGTCGAGCGACATCCTGTGCCGGGAATTCGACGCGGACCAGTTCGACTTTATCTATGCCGGAGCGCAGAAAAACCTGGGTCCTTCCGGCGTCACGGTCGTGATCGCCCGTGAAGAAATGCTGGCGGATTCTCCGAAGCATATCCCAACGATGCTTCGCTACAGTACGCATTTGAAGAACGACTCTCTGTACAACACGCCTCCTTCCTTCTCTGTTTATATGGTGAACGAGGTATTGAAATGGATCGATGAGCAGGGCGGCCTGGCTGGAGTCGAGCAGGCTAACCGCAAGAAAGCGGGCATGATTTATGATATAATCGATAGCAGCGAAGGCTTCTATCGCGGTCCAGTCGATGCCGGCAGCCGTTCGATCATGAACATTACGTTCCGTTTGGCATCGGAGGAACTCGAGAAGCAGTTCATCAAGGATTCGGAGCAAGCAGGATTCATAGGTCTGAAGGGTCACCGGAGCGTGGGCGGTCTGCGCGCCTCCATTTACAACGCCGTCCCTTACGACAGCTGCAAAGCTCTGGTCGATTTCATGGCCGATTTCCAAAAGAGTCATGGATAATGCAGGCTGGAGAGCAGCCTGCCTGAACGTACAGCCTTTCGCCACCATGGCGGAAGGCTTTTTCGTTGCTGTTTTTTGATGAAAATAGGAAACATTAATTCATATCTGAAGGATGGAGTGATTCATTTATGGCACTGCACATCGTGCTTGTAGAACCTGAAATTCCGGCGAATACCGGCAATATCTCTAGAACCTGCGCGGCAACGGATACCCATTTGCACCTGGTCCGGCCGCTTGGCTTCAGTACGGATGATTCGCAGCTGAAGAGAGCGGGTCTCGACTATTGGCATTCGGTGAAGCTTGAATACCATGATTCTTTTGCGGAGGTACAGGAGAAATACCCGGAAGGCCGCTTCTTTTTTGCTTCGACGAAAGCCGTCAAGAGATATAGCGATATCGAATTCCGGGACGGAGATTTCCTCGTGTTCGGCAAAGAAACGAAAGGGCTGCCCGAAGAGCTGCTGGCCGCGAATCCCGAAACGTGCATTCGCATGCCGATGACCGATAATGTTCGGTCCCTGAACTTGTCCAATTCGGCTGCGATCATCGTTTTCGAGGCGCTTCGCCAGCTGGATTTTCCCGGCATGAAGTAAGTTTCTAAAAGAAAGAAATAAAAATTCAAAATGTTAGCAGGATTCGACATCCTCACATCGAACTATTAAGAAAGACCCATTTTTTTGGATTGGAAATGCGGATTCCCGGTCTTGGGAGTACTTTCTAATCATAAAAGAAGTTGACTAGTTAATAGGAGAGGTGTAGTTGGTCTATGAAACCTGCTGGTGTAGTTCGCAAAGTCGATCAGCTGGGGAGAATTGTCTTACCCAAATCGCTCAGAAAACGGTATCAGATGAATGAGGGGGACCCTGTAGAAATTTTGGTGCAGGGAGATCATATCATCCTGGAACGTTATCGTCCCAAATGCGTATTCTGCGGCTCCATGGATGATGTGAGCGAATTTAAAGAACGTTATATTTGCGGACAGTGCCAAACCGATATGGCACAGCTGCAAAAACACGCATAACCACGCATAACCACCGTACAGGCATCACGAGGATTCGTGATGTTTCTTTTTTTCTGGAGGAACACGAAGAAAAAAGGCTTCCTTATTCAGGAAGCCCTCTTGGCCGTGGATTACAGGCCTTTGGTTTTATCTTCGTTATAACCTGCGGTTAGGATGCCGGTCAGGAACATGACAAGCACTACTGCAGTAATCCAAAACACTAATGAGAACGACATGAAGGCCACCTCCCGCTAATCTACCATGCTCATTAAGAATATTATACCCAGACTTTCGCGAAAAATAAATGAGAATTGTCCAAGTTTGTGAAATTAAAGGGATACCCCATGCTACTTGTAAAATAAGAAGTGGGTTGGCACCGGCCGCAAACTGCCGTCTGACGGATGGTTCACCACGCGTCCGTTCACGATGAGGGACGAGGAGCCGCCGCCGTCCAGATTATAAGCATCCTGAACGCCAAGCCCGTACATCTTGCTTTGCAGCTCTTGAAGCGTGGCTCCGGAGCTTCCGTTCTCGTTATAACCGTCGACCACGATGACAAGCAGCTGATCATCCTTGTAATTGCCGATGACCGTACGCGGCGCGCGCTTCGGCGATATCTGCCATTTGTCCGGAATTGGCATCGGTTGTCCATTCTTGAGCAGCACCGGCACGAACGTGGCCCCGAATTTCGGCTTTAAGCTGTCCAGCTGGGTCTGGCTGCTGAACTTGCCGCCGATCAGCTTGCCGGAAGGGTCGAGCCCGACGAAGAACAGATCTTTGAAGCTGGATTCAAAGCCAGTCAGGTATTTGCCGTTCATGACCGTCGTGCTGAGCGGATAACGCTTGCCGCCATTGTCTGCGAAGCCGCCCGCATTGATGCCGGCTACGGCCCCGTGTCTCTTCACGGCCTGCATGGTGGTCTCCGAGCCGCCCATTTGATCCCGCCCCAGACTCATCTGCATGGCTGCAGGGTCTTTAAGCTTGACCTTCATGGCGTAGCCCTGATACACACCCGGATTCACCCGGTACAGCTCGATACGTATCCGGTCGCTCTCGACGCGTTCGAAAGGAGCGCCCAGCTTGGCCGTAATCCGGCGGTTATAAATGATTTCCGGCCGCATCGCCTGGGTCTTCGCGTTCGTCACGATGGAATTCATGGCCGTGGTCGTTTGTTTGTACAGCGCCGATTGTTTCCGTATGGAAGCGATGGTCACTTTGACGGATTGATCGGCCTTGTCCAAATTTTGCTTTAAGTGTTCCGTCTGATTCTTTAAGGAGACTTCGGGAACAAAAGACGCCGTATCGGTCTCCAGATGCATCGGCTTCACGCTGAATAATAAAAATAGAAAAAGTCCTAAAAAGGGCGCAGTCGCAAGTAAAAAAAATCGGTTGATCTGCTTTTTCTCAATGTTCATTTGAGCAGATCCATCTTCTGCTGCAGTGCGCTCAGCTGTTTTTTGACTTCATTCAGCTGCGTATACAGCTTGTTGCTGTTATCGGTTTTGCTGGTGGCGTTATCTTTGGTAAACGTCAGCAGCTCATTAAACGACTGTACCTTGCTTTCCAGCTCCTTCACTTCACCGGACAGAGCTGCAAATTTTGCCTCATAGCTCATTTTCAGCTCGTTCATCTGCTTCTGGGAATCGGCTTGAAGCTGCTGAAGCATTTCATGTTTAACATGATTGCTGTATAAATAGGCGGCGGTAATTCCTGCAGCAATAAGCAATACCCATATCAGCAGTATGATTTTCACTGAGGGGGATTTGTCCCGTTTCGTCCGGTTTTGATAAGGTGCGGAAGGCTGTGTTGAAGATTGCATTTATCATCACCCCGGTTACAACTGGATTTTTTTCCAGTCCTCATTCTAACATTCCCCTGCTTATTTCGCAAAAATGAATCTAAAGTCACAGAAAAGCCTAAAAAGAGATTGCACCAAATGGAAGCGTTGCGATACAATCTTGTTAGATTATTTGCAATGTAGGCAGAACGACACTGAACTTTAACAAATTTTAGTAAAAAGTGCCTCCGACACCATTCTACACGCTTCATACGTCTTGAAACAAGCATTTAACGCGTTATTCGACATAGCCGAATTATACATCCATGTAATCATTCCACTCTATTTCGCAGGGGGTTTCAATTGAAATGACGAAGGTTTGGCGGGTCGTGATTGTAGACAGTCACCCCACAAGTATGCTGGGAACCAAATTAATTCTGGAAGAAAAGGAAGAATTGAAAGTCACGGGTATGGCTTCGAACTGGGATGAAGGACTGATGCTGGTTACGGAGCAGCAGCCGGAACTGGTGCTCTTGGACTACCAAATGCCGGAAGGAACCGCGGAAACGATTCTGGAAAAAATGTCGCACGCCGCGCCATCGAGCCGCATTATCATTTTGACGGACACGGATGGCATCAAATTGCTCCATTCGGTTGTCAATTTGGGCGGAAGCGGCATTCTGTCCAAACAGGCATCCGCGGCCCAACTGATGCTCATGATCGACGGTCTGCGGGAAGGCCTTGCGACGCTGCCGATGGATTGGCTCAAGAACGGGATCTGGCAGGTACAAACTCCGGTCATCGATGGGGGCATGTACCATCTGACGGACACCGAGGTTTTTATCATGGAGAGGATCGTGCAGGGCATTACATATGATAAAATCGCAACCGAAATTGCGGTGAGCCGAAGATCGATCGACAATTACCTGCGTAAAATCTACGTCAAGCTGGGAGTATCCACGCGGGCGCAGGCCATTGAAAAGTTTGCACTGACTGCGCGTCAAAAAAGTCCTGTTTTCAATTAAACCGGGATATATATACATGTGAGGATTTTCATAATCCTGATGGAGTGCATCATAAGCCAGAGACGGTGGATAGGAACTGGAAGGAGGAGATATCATGCGGTATTCGTTTGCGGAGCGCACGAAATCCATGCTGGCATCGCCGCTTCATTTCATGAGATCGCTGCAGGCCCGGAATTCATTGATCTCTTTTGCAGAGGAGCTGCCTGCGGAGGAGCTGTTTCCGCTGTCGTCGCTGGAGGCTGCCGCGGCAGCCGTCATATCCAAAAGCCCTGCGGCGCTGCAGTACGGCGAGCCCCAGGGCTATTTGCCGCTCCGGGAATGGCTGTGCGGTAATTTTAAACAGATGAAGCATACCGAAGTGGAAGCCGATCAGATTTTGCTGACCACAGGCAGCCAGCAGGCATTCGATTTGCTGGCCCGCGTCTATATCGAGCCGGGGGATCCGGTTCTGGTGGAGCATCCGACATCACCGGGCTTTTTGCAGATTCTGCGCATGCAGGGGGCGGATATCGTACCGGTAGAAGGGGATGGGGAGGGCATCAGCCCGGGTGACCTGCTCCGGCAGCTTGCGAACCGCCGGCCCAAGCTGCTGCTGATCTCGCCCAACTTCACGAATCCGACGGGAATCCTGTGGAGCACTGAACGGCGTAAGGAAGTGCTGGAGATATGCAAAGACCGGGACATTCTGATTTTGGAAGACAATTCATACGGGGATTTGCATTTTGGGGGCATCACCGAGGACCAGTTCTATAACCAGTATCCGTCCTTGTTCGCGCTTGATGAGGCGGGAAAAGGAGGCCAGGTGCTCTACATCGGTTCCTTCAGCAAGACGGTCGTTCCGGCGCTCCGGACGGGCTGGGCCGCGGGCAGCAAGGTACTGATCGACACGATGGTCATGGCCAAGCAGCTGGCCGATTGGCAGTCAAGCCATTTTAACCAGTGTCTGCTGCACTACCTGCTGGAATTTTCCACCTTTGATATCCGCGATCATGTGCAGATGCTGAATCGTGAATATGAGACCCGCCTCAAGCTGATGACGGAGCTTATGAAGCGCCCCGCCTGGAAACATACGAGTTATACCGTACCTGAGGGCGGCATGTTTATCTGGGTGAAGCTCCCGGAGGGTCTGGACAGCGTAGCGCTGCTGAAATGCTCGCTTCAGAAGGGAGTCACCTTCCTGCCCGGGACGCTCTGCCATGCCGATGGGGAGGGCAGCGGGTATATTCGTCTGAACTTCACCCATCCGGGCCGGGATGAGCTCTTGCTCGGCATGAGTTTGATCGGCGAGGCCATCTCGGAATTCACCGCCCGCAGTTAAATTTTGTCTTGGTCCTTGTCACCGGGAAGCGACGAAGGGGCTGTTTCGATGATGGCTGCATAAAGGTTCAGGCCTTCCGAGCCTGCCGGTGTCAGAATATAGCGTCCGCGGCCGATCCGGTCGAACCATCCATAATAGTTATTTCGCAAAATTGCGGCGGTGTTGCCGATGCCGGTAAGGTCCCTCAGCGAAGCGGGGGAGGCGCCTTCCGGCGGCGCGCTGGCCAGCGCAAGCGCAACGCGCAGCGCTTTCTCGCGGTAGGCAGTCATCAGCTTTGCGCGGCTGCTGCCGCCGACGTTGTAATCGCCGCTTCGTTCATGGAATTCGTAAAGAAGACGCTCGGTGCGTCTTTTTTTGATTTTTGGCGGTGCATCATGCTGCTCCGGTTCGCACAGCACCTCAACGAAGGGCTTTTTCGTTTTGAAGAAGGTGATCGTTATCAGACCGAAGCCCAGCTTGCGGCACAATTTCGTGATATCGCCCCAGCGCTGGTTCACGGCTCCGCGTTTGGTCCTGCTGCGTTCGACGGCCAGATAGACCTGAGAGCTCATTTGCAAACGTTCCATCCCCTGCAGAAGCAGGGCCAGATTGAACGTTTTTTTCATTTCCACGATTAAAGGCTCGGACCGGTCCGGATGAACCCCGACCAGATCGCAGTTCCGGACTTCTCCCTTAATTTCATAGCCATGCTGCTCAAAAAAAGCCTTGAGCGGCTCATACAGCTCGGTTTCATGCTGTACGGTCATGTCGATTCCCCTTTGCTCAAAGACGGCCAAGCCGTCATTTCTTTCGTTTCCTTTATTATAACATTCGATAAAAATACGTGTTCAAAAAGGACGGTTTTCAGCACCAAGAAGATTGAATGAAGATAGGGACTGAGAAGCGGAGCGTACGTAATGGGTACGTGAGCATCGGAAGGCCCGGCTGAATTCAATATTCGATGTCGAATCAGCTTCCTGAAATACATCGTGATCAAAAGCGAATTTTTTGAATTACCTTTAAAAGACAATCCTTCTTTCGCGAAAAAATAGGTCAACTAATCCCCATTTTCAGCATAGGTATGTAATACACTTTTTGATTTGAGAGTCATCCGATAAACGGGATCTAACGGGAGGAAGTTGACCCTTGACGCTTTGATGGATTTTTTGACAACTCAAAACGTAGTCATAGGAGGTACTAGCATGGATATTTTCGAACGCGTAGCGGCCTATCGGGCAGAAAGCGATCAACTTGCATGGAACGGCACTTTTAAAGATTACGTCGAACTGCTCCGTCAAAATCCTTCACCGGCCATGACGGCTCATGCCCGCGTCTATGACATGATCAAGTCGTACGGCGTGGAGGAGGTGGGCGGCCATAAGCGCTATAAATTTTTTGAGCAGGAAATCTTTGGCCTGGACCGTTCGGTGGAGAAGCTGGTGGAGGAATACTTCCACTCCTCGGCACGGCGGCTCGACGTCCGCAAACGGATTTTGCTGCTGATGGGTCCGGTGAGCGGCGGCAAATCCACGTTGGTAACGCTCTTGAAGAGGGGTCTAGAGAAATATTCGCGAACGGAACAGGGCGCACTATACGCAATTGACGGCTGCCCGATGCATGAGGAGCCGCTGCATCTGATTCCGCTCGAGCTGCGTCACGAAGTGGAGAAGGAGCTGGGCGTGCGGATTGAAGGAAACCTGTGCCCGTCCTGCCAAATGCGGCTGAAGCTGGAGTATGGCGGAGACATCGAAAAGGTGCCTGTCACGCGGGTCATTATTTCCGAGGATGCGAGAGTCGGGATCGGGACGTTCAGCCCATCGGATCCCAAATCGCAGGATATCGCCGACCTGACGGGCAGCATCGACTTTTCAACGATCACGGAATTCGGCTCCGAATCCGATCCTCGCGCATACCGTTTCGACGGCGAGCTGAACAAGGCCAACCGCGGACTGATGGAGTTTCAGGAAATGCTCAAGTGCGACGAGAAATTCCTGTGGAATCTGCTGTCCCTGACCCAGGAGGGCAATTTCAAGGCGGGACGGTTCGCGCTGATTTCCGCGGATGAGCTCATCGTGGCTCATACGAACGAAGCCGAATACAAAGCGTTTATATCCAACAAGAAGAATGAAGCGCTGCAATCGCGGATGATTGTCATGCCGATTCCATACAATTTGAAGGTATCCGAGGAAGAGAAAATTTACAACAAGCTGATATTGCAAAGCGACATGAAGCATGTGCACATTGCGCCGCATGCCCTTCGTTCCTCGGCTATTTTCTCCATCCTGACGCGGCTGAAGGAAACGAAGAAGCATGGCATGGACCTGGTCAAGAAAATGCGCATGTACAACGGCGAGGAAATCGAGGGCTTCAAAGAAGCCGACCTGAAGGAAATGCAGACTGAATATTTGGAAGAGGGCATGTCCGGCGTCGATCCGCGGTATGTCATTAACCGGATATCCAGTGCTTTGATTAAGCAGGATCTCCAATGCATTAACGCGCTCGATATACTGAGAGCCATTAAAGACGGGCTGGATCAGCATGCCTCCATAACGAAGGAGGAACGGGAACGTTACCTCAATTTCATCGCCGTCGCGCGCAAGGAATATGACGAGCTGGCCAAGAAAGAAGTGCAAAAAGCGTTCGTGTATTCTTTTGACGAATCCGCCAAAACGCTGTTCGAGAACTATCTGGATAACATCGAAGCCTTCTGCAACATGACCAAAATCCGTGATCCGCTGACGGATGAGGAGATGAACCCGGATGAGCGGCTGATGCGCTCGATTGAAGAACAGATCGGCATTTCGGAGAATGCGAAGAAAGCGTTCCGGGAAGAAATCATGATCCGCATTTCCTCCTACTCACGAAAAGGGAAAAAATTCGAATACCATAACCATGACCGGCTGCGTGAAGCGATCGAGAAGAAGCTGTTCACCGATCTGAAGGATATCGTCAAAATCACAACGTCCACCAAAACGCCGGATGCCAACCAGTTGAAACGGATCAATGAGGTCAGCAAGAGGCTGATGGACGATCACGGGTACTGCCCGGTATGCGCCAACGAGTTGCTGAAGTACGTGGGAAGTTTGCTGAATAGGTAAACGGACGCAGGACCGTCCTCGAAAGAGGGCGGTTTTTTTGTCGTTTTCTTTAAAAATATTAAACAAAGAGTAAAATTCTAGTGGATAAGCGGTGAATATGGTCTATAATATACAAAGTTGCTGTATCAACGGAAAATTATAGGTATATAGAAGGAGCCCTTTCTACATGATTAAAGTGTCCCAGAAACGGAAGAAGCAGATCGATTATATCCGGCTGACCGAAAAAGACATGGAGAATTTGCTGCAGTTCCGCCCCGTATTTGCCAAAGTCGTCGAGGAAGTGGTCGATCATTTTTACAAGCATATTGCGACAGAGCCGGAGCTCATGGATCTGATCAAGAGAACGACGACGATCGAGAGATTGAAAGACACGCAAAGAGATTACTGGATGTCCCTCGCCGACGGAAAAATCGATGACGCGTACTTGGAAAAAAGAATTGCCATAGGGCTCGTGCACTCGCGTGTCGGGTTAAGCGTAGAATACTACCTCGGCAGCTATATGACTTATCTGGATATCGCGACGGACTTGATGCGCCAGGTCGTCCCGGATGAGTGGGTATCCGTGATCCATTCGCTCAGCAAGATGTTTAACCTGGATTCGCAGCTGGTGCTGGAGGCATATGAACTGAAGGAAAAAGAGAAGCTGAAGGATCTGGCCGATGAAAAAGAGCATGTACTGCAAGCGGTTACAGAAGTCGTGCAGCAGTTGACAGGCATGATAGCCGAGCTGAATGAAAGCGCGGGACAAATTGCGACATCGGCGCAGGTAACCGCGGATTCCCAAGAAACGGCCCACGTCTTGATGGACGAGCTGCATGAAGATGTGAAGCAGATCGAAAACATGGGCTCTCTGATAAAAGGGATTGCGGACCAGACGCATCTGTTAGGCCTGAATGCCGCGATTGAGGCGGCGCATGCAGGGGAAATGGGCAGGGGCTTTGCCATTGTGGCCGGAGAGGTCCGCAAGCTCGCCGCGCATTCCCGTGAGGCTTTGGAACAGATTCAAGATAAAGTGGCGGGCATTATGCAGCGTCTCGGCAGTGTGCGAAGCGAAACCGAGAAAACGACGGTCCATGCCAGAGAGCAGGCCAGCAGTTCGCAGGAGCTTGCTTCCTTCGTCACGATGATCGAGAAGCTGACCCAGGACTTGGCGGACATTCAGAATAAAAGCTGAATTTCATGCTCGAAGAAGGATTGCCTTTTCCAGTTTCATGCAGAATTCTCTATATCTATGGCTACTTTTTTCAAGTATAATAGAGTAAAACATCATGAATACAAGGGATAAAGGAACTGTTGTTGAAACGAGTTATAGCAATCCGTAGTTCGAGGTGATCTGATAATGGCTTCAATTCATGATGTCGCCAAGGAAGCAGGAGTTTCGGTAGCGACCGTGTCCAAGGTAATTAATCATTATCCGGACGTCAGCGAGAAAACAAGAAAAAAAGTGAAAAACGCGATCGAGCTGCTTCGTTACAGACCGAATGTCATCGCAAGGGGTCTGGTGACCGGAAGATCGTGGACTGTAGGAGTCCTCATTAATATACCTTTTACCAATCCATATGTGTCGATGCTGCTGGAAGGCATCAAGACGGCGCTGGAGGACAGCGGATATGATCTGATGCGTCTATCTGCCCGGCTGAATGACCCGGACTATTCTTTTATCGACCACTGCCAGAGCCGCAATCTGGACGGCATCGTGGTATTCGGGGTAGAGAAGGATCACCGCTGCATTCAGGAGCTGATCGAATCGGGAATCCCGACGATGTTCATCGATACGGATGCTACCGGCCATCGGGCAGGCAACATTACGACGGATAACCGGAACGGCGTACATAAGGCTGTTCAACACTTATACGAGCTGGGGCACCGGCGGATTGCCTATTTGGCAGGCATACCCGGGCAGCCCGTGAACGAAGGCCGATTGGCCGGGTACCAAGAAGGTCTCGAGGCGTTCTCCATACCGTACCGTGAGGAATATGTTCTAAGCGGAGATTATTCTTACGACAGCGGCATTCAGGGAGTGGAGAAGCTGCTGCAGATGGATCCGCGGCCGACGGCAATCGTCTGTGTGTCCGACATGACGGCTTTCGGAGTCATTCACGCCATTGAAGCGAACGGCCTTTCCGTGCCGGATGATATATCGGTCGTAGGGTTCGACAATATTTTCGAGGCGGAGCTGTTTAAGCCGGGATTAACTACGGTGAATCAGAATATTCACGCGATCGGCGTCAAAGCGATTGAAGAGCTGATCTCGATGATCAAAAGCACGGAATATCCGCCGCCGGTCGTAACGGAGCCTTCCAGTCTGGTGGTGCGGGCATCATCAGCAAGATGCAAGGTAGCCAGTGATGCCAATTGAATCAGGACTTTAGAGCATGCCGCCTTCGGCATGCTCTTTATTATGGCCGTCGTTTCATCTAGGGACATATTTCTTTATAATGAATGGAGCGTAGGCTTCACATGGATGGAGCCATTACAAACTATTGGTTGAAACGGAAGGGATTCTCATGGAACAGAAAAGAGTGCTTGTGGTCGATGATGAAGAAAGCATCCGCAGCGCCATTACGTATGCACTAAAGCGAGAGGGCTTTGAAGTGGCAACGGCGGCAGATGGGGAGGAGGCGCTGGAGAAGGTAGCCTCCTTCCGGCCGGATATGCTTGTCCTGGACGTGATGATGCCGAAGCTGGGCGGATATGAGGTGTGCCGCCGCCTGGAGCATGTCAAGGGGCTCGGCATACTGCTTTTAACCGTCAAGAATGATATTGTGGATAAGGTGCTGGGCCTGGAGCTCGGCGCGGATGATTTTATGAGTAAGCCGTTCGATATCCGCGAGCTGGTGGCTCGGGTCAAATCCATCGTGCGCCGGCTGGATAAGGGGAGCGAGGCTTTGCCTGAGGCGAACTCGGAGGTATACCGTCTGGCAGGTCTCAAAATCGATACAGTGCGCCGTACCGCGGACATTGAAGGGGCGCCAATGGAATTGACGCCCAAAGAATTCGACCTGCTTGCACTGCTCGTCTCTCATGCGGGACGCGTGTATACGCGCGAGGATCTGCTTGAGCTGGTATGGGGAATGGAGTATTTTGGCGGAACGCGCACCGTGGACATTCATATCCAGCGTCTGCGCAAGAAGCTCGGGGATGCCCAGTATCTTCTCCAGACGGTGTACGGGATCGGATACAAGGCGATGGAGAAATAGTTTACAACTCGGAAACACTTTGAAATACCAGTGACGTATTGGCGGAATAAGATAAGAACTGCGCTAGAGATAGAGGTCCCAACCAGACACAGCAAGAGATATAGAAGAAGCTTAAATAGCAACAAAAATGCAGAGCAAGCGACAGAGAAAAGACCCGGAGGGTTCCCGGGTCTTTTCTGATGAAACCGAGCCAAGCAGGCCGTTTACACGAACTTGCGGTGCAGCTTCTTGCCGTCATAAGTGAACATCACTTTTTTGTCCTCGATAATCGTCTCCAGATGGACGGTGCGCCCCCACAGCTGGTAAACGTAGGGCATCGTCCGCTCCATGTATTTCAGGTCCAGCTCGTTGCCTTCGTACTCATGCCGGAGGACCAGTTCGCCGCTTCGCAAGTAATCTCCGTCTGATACGACCAGATAAGGATTTCCGCCATTCACGCGGGAGACGACGAGCTGATCGCGGACGCGTTCCCAGCCCTTGTCTGTTATTTTCCATTCCGGTCCTTTCTTTTCGAATACATACAGATCCAGATCCTCGGTCAGCTCTTTCGTCAAGTAATTGCGGATGAACGAGGTATCCGAATCAAATTCGCGCACTTCGAATATTTTCTGACGGCCCTGGCCCGGCGCTCTCCCGCCAAACTCCCGTTCTTCCTTCGTCGGGTGATCCCAGCGGCGTTCAATATCCTCGAAAATTTTGAGGCCCAAATAATACGGATTCAAGCTGTTGCGCGAAGGCTGCACGACCGAGGAATTCAGCTTGGCGAATTCGATCGTCTCCTCGCTGGTGAGATCCAGTTCACGGATGATGCGCTGATGCCAGTAGGAAGCCCAGCCTTCGTTCATGATTTTCGTTTCCATCTGCGGCCAGAAGTACAGCATTTCCTCGCGCAGCATGCTCATGACGTCCCGCTGCCATTCCTCAAGCACTTCGGAGAATTCCTGAATAAACCACATGATATCCTTCTCGGGCTCTGGCGGGAAATGCTTGGAGGCCGCTGTGTCCTTGTCTTTGGTTTTTGGCTCGTCAAGGTTCCACAGATCATCGTAATCTCCGGCCGGCGAGTCTTTCTTGAAGGCTTCCTTCTGTTCCTTGATCTTGTACTCCATGTAACGCTGCTTGTCATGGTGCTGCGGCTGGATCAGCTGCGGATCGACATGCTCCTGAATGCTCAGCACGGCGTCGATAAAGCTCTCAACGGCCTCCGTGCCGTATTCCATCTCGTAATGGCTGATTCGTTCGGCGGTGGCAGACATGCTCTCGACCATGTTGCGGTTGGAGGCGGAGAAGCGGAAATTGTTCTTGAAGAAATCGCAGTGCGCAAGGACATGCGCGACGATCAGCTTGTTCTGGATCAGCGAATTGCCGTCGAGCAAAAACGCATAGCAGGGGTTCGAGTTAATGACCAGCTCGTAAATTTTGCTGAGCCCGAAGTCGTACTGCATTTTCATTTTGTTGAACGTTTTTCCAAAGCTCCAATGCGAGAATCGGGTCGGCATGCCGTAAGCGCCAAACGTGTAAATGATATCAGCCGGACAGATTTCGTAACGCATCGGATAATAATCCAGGCCAAAGCCGTTAGCGATCTCCATAATTTCGCTAATGGCGTATTCGAGCTGTTTAATCTCGTCTTGACTACTCATGTTTGGATTTCTCCTTCCTGTTTGCGGAAGAATGTGCGCAGGGATTTATTTATACATATTCGCAAAGGGCGGAAGTATGAACCGGTGTAGGTGATCTTTGGCGAATTAAGGACAGCTCTTCCTGGTATTTTCGATTGCCGGGTATGATGAAGAGATAGCATGTGATGCTGTGAACCGCTATTTCTGGCGAGACAACAGCGTCCTTTTTTATGTGTAAGTCAGTACAGCGCTTTGGTACGAGGATCAAAAGCACCGGACTGAATTCTTTAATTGTAAATAGTCCCATAAAGGGGATAAAAAGAATGCTTTCGACTGTTTGTGACAAATATTGCGAAAATCTTGGTGTATACTGCAATTGTCCTGCATAAAAAGCACTACAGCATTTGTATACGGCGGATTGCAGGATATAGATTAAGCCTCAGTACCATAGCATCACATACATACGTTTGAGGGAGGTGTGCTCCGATCATTCACGTGGGCAAGCAGTCCCGTAGGATAAAGAAAAAAATTAAAAGTAAAGCGGCGACGGAGATTGTGTAACCAAAAAAGTGATTGATAAGGAGTGTACCTATGAAAAAAAGAATAATGTCTCTGTTGGCAGGGATTCTAGTGTGGAGCACGCTTGGTATCGGACAAGGGGGGCATGCCTCTGCTGTTGCTGAAGCTTTTAAAGATGTTCCGGCTAGTCACTGGGCCAAAGCAGCCATTGAGGATGCTGTATCCAAGGGATTTTTGAAAGGGGGAGGGAACGGGTACTTCCGACCGAACGCGGCAGTGACACGGGCGGAGTTTGCAGCGATTCTGGACCGGGTGTCGACGAACGAGGTACAGGCGGATACCGGAGCTTTTACGGACCTGGCTGGGCATTGGAGCGAGAAGGAAGTGAAGGAGGCTGCGGGCAAGGGTTATTTTAAAGCGGTTGATTATCCGAACGGATTCAAGCCTAACACCCCGTTAACGCGGGTGGAGATGGCGAAATGGATGGCGGAGGGGTTGTCCCGGGCAGATTCCGACTATGGTCAAGCCATCGCGGACACGAAGGATACCCTCGTTCCGGTTGCCGAGTATTATAAAGGCGGTCTGAACCATGCTGATTACCCTTACGTTTCGGTGGTGCTGGGCACGGGATTAATGACGGGATACACCGACGGCACCTTCGGTCCGGGAAAAACGACAACAAGAGCAGAGGTCGCTGCCATCCTGATGCGCTTGGAGAACGTACAGAGCAAAAAAGCTGATGCATTCCGGGACTTGAACGAGATGAGGGAGGTCGGTTTGACCGGATCCAATTTGGAGTCGCTGACACCTTTTCGTTTTGTGAAAAATGATGCTACAGGAGAAAAGTATGAGTTTAACAAGGCTAGAAATACAGTCTATCAGCTCACTCGAAATCTGGGAACTGCCCAGTTGCACCGAATGATAGTTGTTGACGCATCTAATGAGAAGTCAAATAGTGTATATGGGAAAATGTTTGTAGATAAGAGCTTTGATCGAACAATAAAGGAAAGTACCTATCTTGTATTCTTTGAATCTACAATAATTCCCTCGGGAAATAATCTAGACAATATAGTATTTTATGTGGCAAATCCATATGTTTTCCTCAATGGAACACCGTTTAGTAGCAAGGCACAAAAAAATTATGGCATAAATGTACTTCCAAATAATGATCATTATGTGAGATCTGGTTTTTTTGTGAAAGATAAAGCTCAACGTTTTTGGATGATGAAGGAATTATCTAAAGACTATAACGGTGGGGAAAACGGCGCGTATTTTAGTATAGGTAATGTATTTGTAACTTTTAAGTTAGCGAACCAAGAATAATTGGGGTATAAATTCATGAGATCAAGAAGGTATATTCGGTTATTATTCTGTCCCTTTCTGGTATTATTAATTTTCCCAATTATATTTCTTTCTAAGCTTGATGCAGCCACTAATCAAAAAATAGTTGCAGTAAGTGGAGACCCAGCAGATCAAAGACCATTAACAGAGCCAGTTGCTACTCCATCAGGACCAACGAAACAACAAAAACTTATTACAACTGTAAAAGGTGAAAAACCTGCAAATCCAGGGGTTTACTGGGTACAACGAGATGATGGAAAATGGGTAGCATTCAAAACTGAAGGTGGAATAGTAGTTGCAGATAATGTGGCGGATCCAAATCCAGGAAGCCATAATACTGACTGGTTCCCTATGCCGGTAATTAAGAGTGTTCCAGATAAAGTGAATCTGAAGGATACAAATTATCTACCGGACCAATTTCTAGATTATAAAAATATACCTTATTCACCTAGTCAAATTAAGGATGCTCATATTGCAACTGCTGCAACAGATAACAATGGAGATACAGCTTTAATTACCGAGTTAAAAATAGAGAATAAGACTTACATCAGACTTGTTTCTCAGACTGGAGAAGAAGAATGGGATAAAGATGGAAAATATAAATACAGACAAACTTACAATATTAATCAGATAGACTCTGATGGCAATGAATCAAAACGTCTTCATACTAATTATCCTAAAAAAACAACTGCCTATGCTACACCACTCATTATTGAATGGCGAGGTAGTATTACAGAAACCAAAAAAATTCAAACTACTGGAAAAAATATGCTGACAGTAGGAGAATCTGCAAGTTTCAAAGCTGAAGTATCTACATTAGCAAACGGACAAACTAACTTTGGAGAATGGATAGATGTAACGACTCGAACTGGGCAGACAGTATGGAGTAGTGATAAAAGTTCAGTAGCAACTGTTGATAGTTTCGGTAGAGTAATGGGTGAAAGTAGGGGGAGCGCCAAAATTACTGCACAATGGAAGAGTGAGGATGGTAAGTACTGGTTGTCTGAGTCCGTCACCGTCACCGTCGGCGATGGCTGTCCTCCAGGTGAAACCTGTGAACAACAGCCGACAACCCCGCCGGAAGCTTCCTGCACGACCCCCGCCCCAGCACAAAGCCAAACGGGCAAAATGCTAGATCCGGGCGTTTCTGCCGTGATCAAAGCGGATGCGCGCGGAAGCGAGCAATTCGATGTGCTGCAGGGCATCCCGACTTCCGAAAGCCTGTACGGAAACGCGAAAGCCAAGGAATACCTGTATCAGAACACGTTTACCCAAATGAAAGGCGTCTGTACATACGAGGTAAGGGTAAAGAAAACCTACAATCTGGAATGGGATCCCGGCAAAACGGTGCCGGACGCTGACGGCAAAGGGACGCATGAGGAACCCGATCCGCAGCATGATACCGAGGAAAAAGAGTACAGCTATAAAGTGGAGCGTACGTATTCGTTTTGGAAGATCGACAATCTCGAAGTGTACCGTATCGACCATGCGACCTTGGATAATTACGCGTGGGATACGGTAACGCTGGAACCCGCAGGCTATTCGCCTCCGGTATATACGACGACCCAGGATGGCGGATATACCCCGCCGGACCAGCCCGGGGATCAAACGGCTCCATCCCAAACGCTGAATGGCGGAAAGACGAAGCCGAGCGTGCCGAATGAACAAGGGGCATTTCAAAGTATCGCGGAAAGGGCGGTCGGCAAGGTTGAGGTCGAGAACGATTCACTCCAGTTTAACAGCCAAACGATTATGAACAATCAGCGAACTCCGGAAAACGGTCCGACTCCGACCCAAATTCCACAGCCGCAACTCATCTCGGAAAATGTACTGTATAGTCCCGGCCATGTGATCAGCATCAGCAAAACGAACAAGAGCAGCCAGCCCAGCACAGGCGAAATATTTTACGGGGTCATGGATGGCAGCATCAACGGAGGTGAGGATAAGAGCTTTGCGATCCCCGGCATCAACCCGGTCACGGTCCATACGCCGGTCGTGAACTATTCCACCGTATCGGATGATGCGGCCCATAACCAGAAGACCTACCCGAATCCGGGCAGGGATGCACTAATCCTGGAGCGGCCTTTCACGGTAACGATCCCGACGCGTGGTCAGCATACGAATTATCCCGGCTACGGGAACCGCGATTATGCGAAGTATTTCCGGACCAAGCAGGTGAAGTTTCCGTTTGATGTATACAACGGCAGCCGAACGCTGTTTATCCCGAAAGGGACATGGGTGGACATCCCGGTCAACCAGATCAACACGGAGTTTTATCTGCCGGTATGGGTGGACGAAGGGGATTACGATATCACTTTCCGTAACATCGCCGAGAACGCACCGGAAGGATATACGGAACAAACCAACGCGAACACGAATCTGACACACCATGCGGCGGGATTGAAGGTACCCGTAGAGGTTATCGGGCGCCTGTATGATTTTCATCTGACCGATATCGCGGATTATAACTGGGAAAAGGTGTTCCGGGTGCAAACCGGCAGCGCGAATCCGACTGGCGCGTCCTACTGGGTCGGCCCACGTGGAATTGACGGCGAACCGAGGGGCAATCAAGCGATATTTACACTGCCGATCCGGCCTGGAAGCCATCCGCTGCAGGGATACAAGAACGTGTCCGTCAAAACCGGATACCATTTCAAATTCGATTTTAAAACGAAGGGAAACATGTTCGGCCCCCTCGACGGCATCCGGATCACGCCAAGCTTCGACTTCGTTCGCAAGGATGGAGGCGCCGTGAATGGCAAGGGCGACAGGCGCATTCCTGTGGATCTTTACTACAACACCAGTCAGCAGCATTTCGTGAAAATCGGCTCGGCACAGGATCAGGTACAGCGTTATGTCCTTTTGAACGAACGATTGCGGAATGTTCCCGCGGTAGAACTGGCTGATACGGCCAGCTATAAATACAAGCGATATGGTCAGGCGGGCCATCTGAGCTTGAATGAGTATGTCCAGCAATATGCGAATGTGTTTACGAAGCAAAAAACGCCGGTCGGCGGCTACAGCACGCTGATCCTTCCCGAACAGCTTCGAACCTTCTTGAGGCTGAGGGAGCCGATTCCGACATCCGTGGACACGGAACGGGCCAACGTTTCGATTCAGAAATGGTACGGCGAGTACAGTCTGCCTGCGGAGCCCTTTGCCGTTGCGGCAGGCACGAACGTCGCCGAATATGGACGGACGCACGGGGGATTGGATGCCAAATCACCGGTATTTCTGAAGGACGGCTATATTATCGTTAATTTTAATATCGAGTCGATCCAGCAAGGGGATCTCAGCCGGCCGCATCTGCAGTATATCAACGCACCGCTGATGAACCAGTGGCAGCTGGAAGGGTTTAACCGCAGCATCCAGGATGCCTACGGATACCGGTTTACGCTGAAGGACGGCGATGTCGTGTTCTACAACGCGGATAAATCCAGCCGGGACGATTTCAGCTCGCAGGTACCGCATTAAAGACGAAGAAAGACGTTGTTTGGAAGCCGTGAACGGCGAACAAACAACGTCTTTTTCTTGAGTATGGCTTTACAAATGTCGGAGCGTTTAGGTGAGTGCACCTTCCTGTTTTTGAAAGAAGGTGCGCAGCGCTTGATACACCTCGGCTTTTTCCTTGATGACATAGTACATGAACTGGTCCATTTTAATATTGCGGTAGGCCGACATCAGCGTGCTGCTGCGGTTGTACTGATTGACTTCGCCATACCCGAACATATTGCTGACCTTGAGCAGCTCGCCGATCAGTCGTACGCAGCGTTCATTATCCGAGGTCAGGTTGTCGCCGTCCGAGAAGTGGAACGGATAAATGTTGTATTTGGAAGGGGGGTAGCGGCGGTCGATGATTTCAAGCGCTTTTTGGTAGGCGGAGGAGCAGATCGTACCCCCGCTTTCCCCCCGGGTGAAAAAGTCCTCTTCCGTTACTTCCTTCGCTTCGGTATGATGCGCCAGGAAGACGATGTCCACCTTTTCGTACTGCCGCCGCAGGAAGCGGGTCATCCAGAAAAAGAAGCTGCGCGCGCAGTATTTTTCAAATGAACCCATACTGCCCGACGTATCCATCATGGCGATGATGACGGCGCTGGAATGGGGAACGACGGTTTCCTCCCAGGTTTTGTAGCGCAGATCATCGGGGCTGATGTGGTGGATGCCGGGGGTGCCGGTCGTCGCATTGCGGCGCAGATTCTCGAGAATCGTGCGTTTCTTATCGATGTTGGATTGCATGCCTTTTTTGCGGATGTCGTTAAAGGTGATGGATTCGGTTTCCACGTCCTGCTGCTCTTTCGGCTTCATGAAAGGAAGCTCCATCTCTTCGAACAGCATGTTTTCGAGATCCTCCATGCTGACCTCGGCTTCCACGATATCGTGTCCCGGCTGGTCTCCGGCCTTTTCGCCCTGACCGGGCTTTTGCGCCGGATCGCGCGCGAGCACATCACCAACCTGACTGTCCCCGTCTCCCTGGCCCACATGCTTTTGTTTCTGGAAATTATAGATAAAACGGTATTCGTCCAGGCTCCGGATGGGGACCTTGATGATCTGTTTACCGTCCGACATGACAATGCTTTCTTCCGTAATGAGATCGGGCAGGTTCTGCTTAATCATTTCCTTTACTTTTTCCTGATGACGGACCTGGTCCTGATAACCTTTGCGGTGGAGTGACCAGTCCTCTTTGGATACGACAAACAGCGAATGATCGTCGGATTTCATGTTCAGCACCTCCCATATGCGCATACTCGGCTTAAGCAGCGATTGAATCCTTATGAATCAAGTATATTCACGCAAAGGGACGATATGTGATAGAGATGGCCTAAAAATGATTAGGAAGCTTAGCTCACCTTATATTAAGTCAGAAGTTACTTTTATCGGACAAGGCCTTCCATTGAATTTGGCGACCGAAAAGCATTCCTATACAATAGACATAAAGTTGGGGCCTTTATTACTGATAAGAGTTTAGGTGCGGGAGGGAAACGAGATTGAAGGGAGCATTGAAGATTGGGGTAATCGGGACCGATACGTCCCATTCCACGGCATTCACGGAGCTGCTGAACAATCCGGGCCATGCTTTTCACGTTCCGGGTGGACGAGTAATCTCCGCTTTTGCAGGCGGGTCCGAGGATTTCAGGACCAGAGTCGGGCAGTTTGCGGCTAAACTTCAAACGTTGTACGGAGTGAAGATGAGGACCCAGCCCGAGCAGGTGGCCGAGGAAGCGGACGCGATCCTGCTGCTGGCTGCGGATGGACGCTTACATAAGGAAATGTTCGAGAGAATCGCAAGGTTCCGGAAGCCGGTCTTTATCGATAAGCCGTTTGCTGTAAGTTATTCGGATGCCAAAGCGATGGCGGATATGGCAAGCGAAGCAGGTATTCCGATCATGAGCTCTTCTGCCCTCCGTTTTGAGAAGACGCTGACGGATGAGCTCCAAAGAAGCGAGGGAGGGGGGATTACCGGCGCTGCATGTTACGGACCCATGGCTATGGAATCAACGCAAAAGGGCTATTTCTGGTACGGCATTCACAGTATCGAAATGTTGTATACGATTATGGGTACGGGCTGCCGTTATGTATACGCGACGAGCACAAGCGAACCGGGAAACGAAGAGATCATCGTGGCTGAATGGGATCATGGCAAACTTGGCACCGTCCGCGGGAGCCGCTTCGCCGGAACCCCTTTTGCAGCGTTGATTCATCGGGAAGAGAAGCATGTCTTTGTCGATATCGCCGCGGGCTCCAAGCCTTTTTATGCAAGTCTGCTGGAGCAGGTGATGACGTTTTTCAGGGGCGAGTCGCATCCGCTCGATATTTCGATTACGCTCGAAATCATGCGTTTTATCGAAGCGGCTAATGAAAGCAGGGCCACGGGGCAAAAGGTAAGCCTTTAATGATGCGCCTGGATCAAGCCTATAAAGAAACGGACATCGGCAAGCTAACCGTTGTCCGTTTGTCATGTCTTAGCGCGTGTGCACGCTGTGAACGGTTTCCATGCTGCGTCTTACGTTCCACCTGTCAGCCTTTCACGGATCCGGCTGCAATGCCTTCCACGATTCGGTTGCTGAGGATCAGGAACACGATGAGGATCGGCAAAATGCTGATCATGAGCGTAGCGCCGATCGCCCCCCAGTCTGTTGTATATTGGCCGACGAAGTTCTGAACCCCTACGGTCAGCGTCTTCAGGTTGTCGGAACTGATGAAGGTGTTGACGAATATGAACTCGTTCCAGTTGTAAATCATGTTGATGATCGCTGCCGTTACCATCACCGATATTGTCATCGGCATGACGATTCGGAAAAACATCCGGTTTACGGAGCAGCCGTCCATGATCGCAGCTTCTTCGACCTCGCGCGGCAGGGCATAGTAGAAGCCGAGCAGGATCATGATCGTAATCGGCAGATTGAAGGCTGTATAAGACAGAATAATGCTGAGCTGGTTATCTGTCAGCCCGACTTTTTGGAACAGGCTGAACAGCGGAATTAAGGTGGAGTGGACCGGAATCATCATTCCGACCATGAAAAGCCCGAGAACCAGCGACTGCAGCCTCCACCGCATGCGGGTCACCGCATAGGTGACAAAGCTTGCCAGCAGAATCGTAAGTATGACGGACACGACGGTTATGACGATACTGTTCAGGAAATAACGGCCGATATGGCCCTGCACCCAGACATTCTCGTAATTCTCCCACTTGGGATGGCTGGGAAACGCGAACGGAGGAAGATTGAATACCTCCTGGTTGCTCTTCAAGGAGAAGAGAAGCAGCCAGACCAAAGGCAGAACTTGAATGACCGCGGCTAGGATGAGAACGATATACAGCAGGCCGTAGCCCAGTTTGGATCCCGCCGATCGTCGCGGAGCATGGATGGCGGGATTCATAACAGCGTGGCTTGCGGTTTTCATAGGTTACACCTCCGAACTCTTAAGAATATTGAATCGTGTCTTTGGAGGCCGTGGCCTTGCGGATCGCCCAGGTCGCGATCATGCAAATGATCAGCAGGACGAAGCCGATGGCGCTGCCGTAGCCGAAATCAAAGCCGCGGAACGCTTTGTGATACATATAGGATGCCATGACCTCGCTGGCGCCGTTCGGTCCCCCATCCGTCATGACGTAGATGAGGTCAAAATATTTCAAGGAGCCGACAACGGCGAGCACGATCGTAACCTTGATCACCTCGGAAATCAGCGGCAGCTTGATCCGCAGCGCAATCTGCCATGGATTGGCGCCATCGATGCGCGCCGCTTCCACGAGCGATGCGGGAATATTTTTCAAGGCGGCATAATAGATCAATATATAAAATCCGGCATACTGCCACAGAATCGGTACGAACAGGGCAGCCAGCACGAATTTCGGTTCGGACAGCCAAGCCGGCGGATCAGCAATCCCGATCGAGACCAGAAAAGAATTCAGAATGCCGTTTGTCGGATGATAGATCTTGAGCCACAGCTGCGCGATCGCGACCGAAGAGAGCAGCATCGGAATCAGGTAAATTTTCCGCAGCAGGCCGGCACCTTTAATGTTTCCTGCCAGCACCAGGGCAATCAGCATATAGATAACGAGACTTACCGTTGAAAGAACGGCGAACAGCAAAGAATGGGTTACGCTGCTCCAGAAAGCGTCGTCTTTCATCAGGGTCGTGTAATTTTCCATTCCAATAAACGTCATGCTGCTTACGCCATCCCATTTCATCAAGCCATAATATCCGGTTAACAGAATCGGAAAATAGATGATAGCCAAAAGGAGAAGCAGGGAAGGCAGCACATACAGGGCGATGATTCCTTTGTGGGACATGACTTTATCCATACAATGCCTCCTTACTTTGCGGAAAAAGAGAAAAGGACGGGACCAAGCCAGCTGATCACCTCGTCCTTTGCCTCTGCCTCCCGCAAAATTATTTTCCGGCTTTGAGCACGTCTTCCTGCTTCTTGGCGAACTCTTCCGGCGTCACGGCGCTGCCGAGCAGCGCTTGGACCAGGTTATGATGCTCTTCAGAAGCCACCGGCTTCATCTGGACGTCCAGATAAAGAATGACCTTGCTCGCGTTGTTCAGCTCGTTCAGCACGTCGATGAACATTTGAGGCAGCTTGACGCTCGACGTATCGACCTTCGTGCCGGGAATGATTCCCGCCTCGGTCACGGATAACTCGCCCCATCTTTTCACGAAGTAGCTCACGAACTTCTTGGCGTCATCCTTCACCTTCGAATTTTCGGATACGAATAATCCGACACCGACGCCGCCTACCCAGTCGTTGATGTTTCCTTTTCCGCCGTCATACGTCGGGAATTTGAAGAAACCGATTTTGTCCTTGAATTCCTGCGGAATGTCCGGATTCGTCGTATAATTCGGAACCTCCCAGGTTCCCATGGCATACATGGCGGCTTTTTCATTCATGAATTCCGATTTGGCCTCGTCGTTCGAAAGCCCGTTGAAGCCTTTGACAAAGGCGTTGCTTTTCACCAGCTCCTGGGTTTCCTTGGCGGCCTGTATCAAGCTCGGATCGCTGAAGGTACTGCTCGCGACGGCTTGATCCTGCACATCAGGTCCGCCGATGCGATCCGCCAGGTACATGTACCAGAAGGAGCCGGTCCAAGCATCTTTGGAGCCGAGGGCAATCGGGGTGACCTTATTGTCATTCAGCGTTTTGATAATGTTCTTGAATTCTTCGTAGGTTTGAGGCGGCTGCAGGTTGTATTTCGAGAATATTTCCTTGTTGTAATAGACCGGAACGATGTTAAGTTCCACGGGAAGCGCATACGTTTTGCCATCCACGGCGTAGGCTTCGGTCGTGCCCGCTACGAATTTGTCCTTCAGCTCGCCCTGGAGCAGATCATCAAGCGGGGCGAACATGTTGCCTTTCACGTACGGCTCCAGGAAGCCGGCAGCCCAGGTGAACCCGACATCCGGGAGGCTGTTGGAGGCGGAAAGTACTTTGATTTTATTCTTGTACTGTTCATTCTCAAGCACTTCAGTTTCGACTTTTACGTTCGGATTGGACTTTTCGTATTCGCCGATAATTTGCTTGACCAGCTTGTTCTGGGCAGAGTTGCTGCCATCCGGCCATAGATGCATCATTTTGATCGTCACTTTGTCACCGGATGACGCTTTGCTGCCGTCATTGCCGGCAGCGGGGCTTTCCGGTCCGTCCGCCTTGTCTTTGCTTCCTCCGCCGCACGCTGCCAGCACCAGCATGAACGAGAGTAAAAGCATGGATAGCGATAACGTTTTTCTTTTCATATGGGCTCGTTCCCCCTTCTCATCATTGCGAGATATGTATGCGCTTTCTCCCGCTGAAGCAAGTGTATCACCCGTCACCTCTGGCGCATAAGGGCACAGCGTTTAGGTATTATTCCACTTTATTTAGGTGCCGCAAGGCTGTTTTTACGATAGGTACCAGGGCTATAGCCTTCATGCTCCTTGAATACCTTATTAAAATATTTGGTCGACTGGTAGCCGACGCGCTCCGCGATTTCTGCCACGGACATCCGTGTATGGAGCAGGAGTTCCTTGGACTTCTGAATCCTCGTACGGGTTACGTATTCGATAAACGTCATCTGCATTTGCTCTTTGAAGAGCACGCTGAAATAGCTTGGATTCAGGTGCACGTAATCGGCAATTTCGCGCAGTCCGAAGTTATGCTCCATGTGTTCCTCGACGTAGCGGATGGCATCCTGGACAGCCTCGCTGCGCACTGCCAGATCCTCGGTGGCATCCATCAGCTTGCTGTCGACGATCAGCTCCATTTTGGACACTCTGGCTCGTTTCTCATGCAGTCCGAGCGCCTGCTCTACGGCATCGATCAGCTTCTCCCTTCGGATCGGCTTCAGCAAATAATTCACGACGCCGAGCTGGATGGCCTGGTGTGCATAATCGAATTCAGCATAGCCGGAAATCAGGATCACGGCAGGATGGCATGTCAAGGATGCCGACTCCAACAGCTGAACCAGGCTTAGCCCGGTCATTTCCGGCATCCGGATATCCGTAATCAACAATTGAACGGGGGCCTGTTCCAGAACCAGCAGCGCATCCTTGCCATTGCTGGCCGTTTTGACTTCACAGCTTCCGCCGCTCCAAACGTCCAGCATGTTCTTTAATCCTTGTCTGGTACGGGGCTCGTCATCGACGATCAATATCGTTTTGGATTTCAACAAGATTCGATCTCTCCCATCTGAATTGGAATCGTGAGACTAATCTGCGTTCCTTCGTTGTACACGCTGCGGATGGTAAGGCCGGGCTGCTCCCGGCCGTCTCCGCCGTAATAGAGCTTGATCCGCTGCTGGACGTTCAGAATTCCGACGCCGGAGCCCTTGGAGGATGGCATTTGTCCGGTTTCCAGAGCAGATACGATGCGCTGCAGCATGTCTTCCTCCATGCCTTTTCCATTATCGGACACCGTCACGGCCAAATGGCGAAGATCCCCTGACAGCCTAACATCGACAGTTACGGTTCCGGGTCCGATCCTGCTTTCGACGCCATGGAGCACCGCGTTCTCGACAAGCGGCTGGATCAGCAGCTTGGGCATGGGGATGGAAGCGTAGTCCGGAGAGGAGGTGATGGACCAAGTGATGCGATCCCCGAAGCGCATTTTCATGATCAGAAGATAGCGCTCGATATGCTCCAGCTCGTCGCCAAGCGTTACCCATTCGTCCTTGTTCGGGCCGGTAATCGTATACCGGAACAAGTCGGACATCGCCACGACATATTCCGCAAGCATGTCTTCCTGCTTCTCGAGCAGCGACCAATACAGCGCCTCCAGTGTGTTGAAAAGGAAATGGGGATGGATCTGCGCCTGCAGCGCCTTCAGCTCGGTCCGGCTTTGAATGATTTCTTTTTCGTAGACGAGCTTAATCAGCTCGTTCATATGCTCGACCATCTGGTTGTACGAGTGGTTCAGTTCATTGATTTCAATGGTCGACGAGATATGGGTGATGGGCCTCAGCCCGCCCAGTCTGGCACTGCGCATCGTCTTGATCAGCTTGAACACCGGCCTTGTGATCATGGTGGACAGCAGGAATGAGAGCAGAATAAAGAGCAGCGTACCGATGCCTGCAGAAACCAGGATGGCCGTCCGCAGCACCGATATCCCGCTCGTGATGGCTTCCATCGGCGTCAGAATCAGCAGCGTCCATCCCGTGACCTCGGATTGCTGCGTTACCAGCATGTATTTTTGTTTGCCGATCGTAACGATCGGCCGCTCTTCATCGATGAGCGGTTTGATTTCCTGTGCGGTAAACGGGTCGTCATTGGCGGCAATGAGGCTGTCGTTACGGTCGACCAATAGCATGGTCTCTTGTCCTCCGTCCGTTGTAAGCGATTCCGTAATTTTGAAAACCTCACGGCTCATGCGGACGAGCAGATATCCCCCCGGTCTGAACCACTGGTCCATAAGGCTGATGCTGCGGATGGCCAGGACGGAATCGGGATCCATCGGATCGATGCCTACCCAGACAATCCGCCCTTTTTGAGCTCTGGCAGTATCGATCCACTGCTGGCTGATTTTGTTGTCCAGGTCGCCTCCATCCAGCGGAAACAGCCTGCGGTTGCTTCCACTGTACATTTCGACGGATTGGATGCCGTCAGCATACGTCTGTACGATCTTAATACTCGACAGAAGAGCCTGCCGCTCGGAGAATGTGGCGAGCTTGCCGTTCTGCTCGTTCAGCAGCAGCTGCTGAACATAGGTATTCGTCGCCACCTGGGTGGTGAGTGAATCGATTTGGTTCAGTACCGCCTCCAGTCTGCCGTTAGCCTGTACGGCGGTCTGCTGGATATGCTTTTCGGCGTTGGTCCTTAGCAGTTTGGATACAGAGTCGAAGTTGACGATGCCTACAACGAACAGAATAATCAGCATGACGAATAGGAAGCCGAGGAGCATCTGATTCCGCAGGGTATTGTATTTGTTCAGTTTAATGAGCATGCCGATCCAACCTTTCCCAGACGATACATGATTTGCGCGTCTTGAAGTTTTTTCCAAAGTTCTGTTTATCTGTCATTGTCCTGATTTTTGCGTTTCTGTCCACTCTTTTTTTGACTTGGCAGGAGCAGCAGCCGAGTTCTCCATGGAAAATCAGGTTCCCTTTTTGCCCTTATTTTGTTAAAATCAGGCTTAATTTCATAGGGATGTGAATGTGACATTCATAATTGTATACGCTTTCAGTTGTACGTACAAACGGATCGAAGGAGTGAACGATATGTATCATGTGCTGCTGGTGGACGACGAGCCGTGGGTGTTGGAAGGCTTAAGAACGATGATCGGATGGGAGGAACACGGTTTTCGGATCTGCGGAGAGGCTTTGAGCGGTCACGAGGCGCTCCAATTGGTGAGGCATCACCAGCCGGAGCTGGTGGTCACGGATATCCGCATGCCGGTGCTAAGCGGGCTCGAATTGATGGAGCAGGCGAACCGGCTGCTGGAGAAGCCGCCCAAATTCGTCATTCTTAGCGGTTACGATGATTTCGAGTATGCCCGAACGGCCATGAGGCAGCGGGCGGCGGGGTATTTGCTTAAGCCGGTCGATGAGGAGGAAATGGGAGCGCTGCTGGCTGGTATTTTCCGCCAAATCCGGAACGAGGACCAAGCCGGGCTGCGTTATGAGAAGCAGCAGCATGCTGCCGTGAACCATACGATAAACCGTTTGATCCAGGGAGAATACACCGACAAGCTTGCGGCGCGGGCTCGGAGCCTGCTCCAGCTGGAGGGCTGTGAGCGTATGCGCTGCCTGATCACCGAAAGCGTTTTTGAGCCAGCGCAATTCCAGCAGATTTGCAGACGTTATTGCACGAAAAGGGAAGGGGCTTGTTTCCGGGACGGAAGCGGAAGAAACGCCATCCTGTTCATGGGGGCAGATCACGAGGCGCATGGCGAGCAGCTCCAGGAAACGATCCATGCCATATACCGGGATTTATGCGGGATTGCGGAGCGGCCTGTGATCGTATGCGTCAGCCGCGAAGCTGCGGGAATCAGGTTCGTCAGGGAGCTGTATCTGCAGGCGGCGGAACTGGCCGAGAGTAAGCGGGCGCAGGGGAAAAGCGGCGTGTTTTTTGACTGCGGCCACTCCCCATCGGAAAAACGACGCAGCCTGCACCCGGATCAGTTCAAGCAGCTGCTTGAAAAGGTACGCGCCGGAGTAGCGGAAGAAATCCAAGCATGCGTTAAACATATATTCGCATCCTTCATCTCCGAGCGGCAGGATATCGAAATCGTGAAGGCGCAGGCGGCGGACATGGAAATGACCCTTTATCGTTCCATCCTGGAGATCAACGGGCAGACAGGAATTTTCGCGAAGGAACTCGGCGAATCGTTCGGCGCCATGGACGGCATACATGATTACTCGCAGCTGGAGCATTACGTGGAGAATTTGTGCCTACAGGCTGCCAGGAATCTGCGCGAGCTGGAGCTGCGGAATGAAGACAACACCATCTTTCATGTCATTCAATACGTGGACCGTGAATTCCGGAGCAAGCTGCAGCTGCAGGATTTGGCGAAGCATTTTCACCTGAACTCGGCGTACCTGGGACAGCTGTTCAAGAAAAATACGGGCAAATCCTTTAACGAGTATCTCAACCATAGACGAATCGAGGAAGCGAAGCGGCTGTTGAAGCAGTCTTCCCTGAGAATTGCCGAGGTTGCCGTTCGAGTCGGATTTCCGAACACGGACTATTTCATTACCAGGTTCAAGAAGCAGACGGGCATCCTGCCATCCGTATACCAAAAAGACGGCAGCCGGGCAGGGACGAACGGGGAGGAGACCCTATGCTGAAAAGAAAGCTCAAGCTCAGGTCCTTCGTCAACGATATCCCGCTGAATTACAAGTTCTTCCTGATCTTCTTCGTGGGCGTCCTTCTTCCCATCGTCGTCATTAATCTACTGGTCATGGACCGAATGGCCGGATTGATCAAGGCGAGGGAGGAACAGAACCTGGAAATATCGATGGAAAGGGCCCGCAAGGATATCCACGATTTCATCGATGGCGGCGTGGCCGTAAGCCATGCCTTAAGTACCGATAAGACGCTGTATGAGATGCTGGACCGGGAATACGCCAACCAGTTGGATTTTTATGAGATGTTCGACGAGCAGCTCCGAAACCGGGTGACGAGCTACATCCCGGTCAACAACCAGATCCAGCGGATCGGTATATACACCGACAACGCGACGATCGTCAATGGAGGCAACTATCACGTCATCAATGAAGACGTGCAAAAAAGCGATTGGTACCAGCTGTGGAAAGGATCCGGAAACCCGGTGTCCGTAGCTGCATACCAAGCGACAGACGCAAGCGATACGGCATCGACGGCTCCTTATCTGAGCGTGATTGAGAACATGGACTATTATGACTCTTTCGATAACCATGAAAAGCTGCTTCGCATCGATATCGACCTTAACAAAATTTATGACGTCATCGTGCGCGAGAAGGATTACCTGAATCTGTATTTGGTCAATGAAAACAACCAGATCATCATGTCGGCGGACAGCGGCTACCAGCGCGGCAAAGCGGGAGGCTATCCGATATTTCGGCTGAGCGAGAACGAGCGTCAGCAGGACGCGCACACCGTAGCGATCGGTACGGCGAAGTATGTGAAAGGGTGGAAGCTGATCGGTATGACCCAAGGCGTCCGCATATCGAAAGCCATGACCGAAATGAGGCTGTACATAGGGGCTCTGGCGGCGATCGTGGCCGTGTTTGCGACGAGTTTCATTTTCATCATGCTCAGGTCCTACAATTACCGGGTGAAGCGGCTGTCCCGGCATATGCAGAAGGTGACGAACGAGAAATTCGACCTGATCCGGATCGACGAAGGCCGCGATGAAATCGGCGGGCTGATCCAGAATTTTAACGGGATGACCGCCCGGATCAAATTTTTGATCAATAACGTCTACAAGCTGGAAATTCAGAAGAAGGATCTCGAAATGGAGAGGGTACGCGCCGAGATTAACTTTCTGCAGAGCCAGATGAACCCCCATTTTTTATTCAACACACTGAACGCCATCCTCGTGGTCTGCACGAAAAATCATTACACGGACGTCACGGACATCATCAAAAGCCTTTCCAAGCTGCTTCGACGGCTCCTTAGCTGGAAAGAAGACATCGTCTCGCTGGAGGAGGAAATCATGTTCGTCGAGATGTATCTCAAAATCGAAAAGTTCCGCTTTCGGGATAAGTTCGAATACCAATTCGACATTGACGAGGAGGCGCTGCAGTATAAAATTCCGAAAATGAGCATCCAGCCGCTCGTGGAAAATGCGTGCAAGCACGGCATTCAGGCTATTGAAGGCGTAGGGATGGTCAAGATCAGCGCTTTTGTCATCGACGGACGTCTGCGTCTGAACATTTCGGATAATGGAAAAGGGATGGATTCCGGCCGATTGAAGGAAATATTGCAGGCCGTTCGCACCGAAGAGCATTCCTCCGGGTCCAGCATTGGCATGCATAACGTATACCGGAGACTGGAGCTGTATTACAACGATCAAGTGCGATTCGACATCGTTAGCTCGCCGAACCAAGGGACGACGGTATTCTTCGAAATTCCGATCCGGTTTCTGGATCAGGTTGTGTGACGGGAGGTGACAGGATGAAGTTTAAAGTGCTGCTGATAGATGATGAGCCGGGAGCGCTTGAAGGGCTGCAGATGTGGTTGGACTGGCGGGAGCTCGGGTTTGAGGTCTGCGGAACGGGCAGCAACGGCGTGGAGGGCCTTGCGCTCATGAAGAGACTGCAGCCGGACTTGGTCGTGACCGACGTGAGCATGCCGCTGATGAACGGGCTGGACATGATCGGCGCATGGCAGCGTGAGGGCATCAAGCCTGTCAAGTTTGCGGTACTAAGCGGATACAGCGATTTCGAATACGCCAGGACGTCGATCCGCCACGGCGTGAACCATTATCTGCTGAAGCCGGTCATTCCGGAAGAGGCGGAGCAGGCGTTAAAGGAGCTGTACGAAGAATTGGTCGAAACGTCCGCCAAGCGCACTATTGAAGGCATCGCCATGCAAGAAGAGGCCGCCCAGTGCTTGCGGAGGCTGCTCCTCGGCCAGCCCGCCGAACCGTCTGATCAGGCGGCGCTGGACCGTTTTTCCTCTGAGGCTTGTCTTTGGAATCTTTGTTTGATCCGGGCGGAGGAGCCCTTTTTTGCCGGAATCAAGGAAACCATCGATGAGCTGCTGAAGGAGCGGAATTTGGCATATGTAGTGGATGTGGCGCCGAACAGCTTTGTGGTGGTATACGGCAGCGACGATGCCCGGGCGGCTTGCGAGGATGGGCTGCCGCGGGAACTGCAGGCGCAGCTGCTGCCAAAGTTCGCTTCACAATTCACCCTCGCCACCGGACTTGAACGGAATCATCTGGTCGAGATCTCCGATTGCTACGCCGCTGCCACCGAAGCGATGCGATACGGTTTTTACGGCATGGATACCGCAGGCTTGATATCGTACCACAGTATACGGAACCATCCGTTTGGCACGCTTCCGGATGCTGCACAAGTGATTAAAGATATAATCGCTGTGGTCACGCTGCTGGATCCAGCTGCTTATCGCCATCTAGTGGAGGCGGCTGCAAGCAGTTTTCGGGCCAGGCTGGTTGCACCGGAAATCGTGATCCAGCTGGCAGTCCATACGATGTTTCAAATCCTGGATCTGGTCAGGAAAGCCGCAGGCAACCATGCTGAGGCTTTGATCGAGAAATATGCCGTCCTCAAGAGCAGCGCCTGCCCGACCCTTGAAGATGCCGCCGGGCGGCTGCTGTCTTACGGATTGGATAGCATTGGCTTGATGCGAAGCGAGCGTACGAAGCATGCCCAAGGGATCGTCCAGGAGATTAACGCCTATATTCAGGAGCATTACAACGAATGCCTCACCATTAAGCAGCTGTCCGAGGTGTTCTACATGCATCCCGCGTATCTCGGGCAGCTGCTTATGAAGAAGAACGGGATCGGGTTTCATCAAATGCTGCATGACCTGCGCATTGAAGCAGCCGTCCGGCTGCTGGAAGAAGGCAAACTCAAAAACAGCGAGATCGCCGAGTCGGTCGGGTACTGCCAGTACGGGTCATTCCTCAAGCACTTTGAGGCAAGGATGAAGGTTACCCCGAGCGAATACCGGAAAAGCAGGTTCTAAAGTTTTTAGGGTTATTCCTTTAATCGCGATATAGTTTAGCCACTGGTAGAGCTTTTACAATGGGGGTAGGCAAAATGAAAAGGCTTACAAAGTGCAACTAAATATGATGGAGGTGCTTTACATGGGGGGTAAGTCCAATGCTCTGCTCCGGCTCGGCCTGCTGATGGTGCTGGGGTTCAGCGTCGTTCTTTCCGGATGCAGCGGAAGCAAGGACACGGGGTCAGGCTCAGGCAGCGACAGCAGCAAAAGCTCTACTGAGCAGGCTGGAGGAGAGAAAGAAGGCAAGGTGGAGCCGTTTAATATCAGCGTTTTCATCGGGGAAGCGGGTCAGCAGCCAACGCCGGACAACAAGATCTACAAAAAGATCAAGGACGAACTGGGCGCAACCTTTAACTTCGAATTTCTGGCAGGGGATATTAATCAAAAGCTGGGCGTCATGATCGCCGGCTCCGATTATCCGGATCTGATGACAGGCAACACCAAGCTGACAGCAGCAGGAGCTTATATACCGCTGGAAGATCTGATTGAGAAATACGCACCCAATTTGAAAAAGCATTACGCTGACTATTGGAACATGATGAAGGACCCGAATGACGGGCATATTTACATCTTGCCGAACTACGGGGTGTTTAACGGAAAGCTGAACAGCACGTACTACTCGGGACCGGCCTTCTGGATTCAGAAAGACGTGCTTGCGGATGCCGGATATCCGAAAGTGAAAACGCTCGACGAGTACTTTGACTTAATCGCCAAATACAAAGAGAAATATCCAAAGATTGACGGCAGTCCGACGATCGGATTCGAAATTCTGAACTATGACTGGCGGAACTGGGGCCTCTTCAATGCGCCGCAGCATTTGATCGGTCATCCGAATGATGGTGGAGTGGTTGTCAAAGACGGCGTCGCCGAAATATTCGCCGACAAGGATTATGCCAAACAATATTATCAAAAGCTGAACGAGATGAATGACAAGGGATTAATCGATAAAGAGACCTTTGTGCAGAACTACGACCAGTATCTGGCTAAGTTGTCAAGCGGCGCGGTACTCGGCATGTTCGATCAGCATTGGAATTTCCAGAACGCCGAAAACTCCCTGATCACCCAGAAAAAAGATAACAGAACGTATGTGGGACTTCCACTCGTCTATGACACCAATACGAAGGATTATTACCGCGACCGCTCGCCGCTGAACCTTAACAATGGCTTCGGCATCAGCGTAAACGCCAAGGATCCCGAGAGAATCATCAAGCTGCTTGATCAGCTCATTACGGAAGATTGGCAGAAGGTCTTGACCTGGGGAATCGAGGGCGAAGACTATATTGTGAACGAAAAGGGAAGATTCATGAAAACGCAGGAACAGCGGGATAAATTCACCGATGGTACCTGGAAGCTGGCGAATAAAGCCGAAACGTTCTTCGGTTTTGCACCGAAGATGGAAGGCAGCTTCAGTGACGGGAATGCGACGGATGCTGCTGCCCAGCCGGAGGAGTATCAAGCTGGCTTGAAAGAGTATGACAAGAAGTTCCTTGAACAATATGGTTACAACAGCTATGTCGACTTTTTTAGCGAACCGCCTGAAAACCCTGTATATTACCCTGCCTGGACGATTGATTTGAACGAGGGCTCAGAAGCGAAGGTGGTCAACACGAAGCTGAACGACCTGTCCACGAAGCTCCTGCCGAAGGCCATTCTGGCCAAGCCGGCTGACTTTGAGTCCGTATGGAGCGACTATACGTCGCAAATCGGCAAGGTGAATGTCAAGGCGTACGAGGATCGGATCAACGAGCAGATTAAGTGGAGAATCGACAACTGGAGTAAATAAGGGTTCTTGCATGCGGAAAGTGGAGGGCTGCTTTACGCCTTCCGCTTTCTGGAATCAGGATATGGTTTAGGATGTTCATTGTATCCTGAAATACGGCCTTGTGGGGAGAGCGCTTGATATGGAGGAGACCTTAGGGAAAAAAAGAGCCGTCCGCAACGACAAAAAGCAAAAAAAACAACCGATGACCTGGTCCCTGATCAAAAACCAGAAGCAGCTGATCTGGATGTCGGTTCCATTGACGCTGTATATCATTCTTTTTGCTTACGTACCCGTCTGGGGTTGGACAATGGCTTTTCAGAACTACAAGCCTGCCCGCAGCTTTGGCGAACAATCATGGGTTGGTTTCAAGCATTTTAAATTCCTGTTCACGGACGACAATTTTTTAAGAGTGCTGCGCAATACGCTTGGAATGAGCTTGATTAATCTCGTCTTGGGTTTCGTTACGGCGATTATTTTAGCTTTGCTGCTCAACGAGATCAAGAAGATTTTTTGGAAAAGAACGGTACAGACGATCTCCTATTTGCCGCATTTTCTGTCTTGGGTTATCGTCACCGGGATCGTCGCGACAACTCTGGCTTCGGATGGAGTCATCAACGATATATTGATGAAGCTGCATATCATTAAAGAGCCGATCCTGTGGCTCAGCGAAGGAAAGTACTTCTGGGGCGTCGTCGGCGCCTCGCATGTCTGGAAGGAAGTCGGCTGGAACACGATCATTTATTTGGCTGCCATGGCATCCATTGACCCCGCGCTGTATGAAGCCGCGGAAATGGACGGGGCCAGCCGGTACAAGAAAATGCTTTATGTGACGATTCCAGGCATTAAAGCGACCATTGTAATTCTGCTCATCATGTCCATCGGCCATATTTTGGATGCCGGGTTCGAAGTGCAGTATTTACTCGGGAACGGACTTGTCGTGGATTGGGCGGAGACGGTTGATATATTTGTTCTGAAATACGGCATTGCTCAAGGAAATTATTCGCTTGCTACTGCCGGAGGCATTTTTAAAACGGTCGTCAGCGTGACCATGCTGCTGCTAGCCAATTGGACCGCGAAACGACTCGGGGAAGAGAGGCTGCTATGACCATGGAAAATCATCCACTCCAGCCTTCGCGTAAACGAGCAGGCTTAACACTGCAGAGAAGCGCCGGTTCGGGACGAATCGAGCCGATGTTATTTCATGCATGCAACACGGTATTCATGATTGTCCTTGTCATCGTGACGCTCTATCCTTTCCTGAATACGATCGCCGTTTCGCTTAATTCGGGTAACGATACGATCCGCGGCGGAATTTACTTATGGCCGCGACAGTGGACGCTGCAGAATTATAAGGCGGTTTTCGCCTCCGGCACGATCTATAACGCCTTTTGGATTTCGGTGGCGCGAACGGTTTTGTCGACGGTGCTGAACATCTTCCTGACCACGATGCTGTCGTACACGCTGAGCCGCCGTGAATACGTGTTCCGCAAGCCGATCACGATCATTTTCGTGCTGACGATGTACTTTAATGCCGGTCTGATCCCAGGTTACTTCCTGATCAAGGACCTGCACCTGCTGAACAGCTTTTGGGTATATATTATCCCGACCATGATCAGCGCGTTCAACATGATCGTCATCCGCACTTATATCGGGACCATTCCCGAGAGTCTCGTCGAATCAGCCAAAATCGACGGGGCCGGCGAATTTAAAATCTTCATGCGGATCATTTTTCCGCTATGTACCCCTGTGCTGGCAACGATTGCGCTTTTTGTGGCCGTCGGTGCATGGAATTCATGGTTCGACTCATTTCTGTATACCTCCTCGAAGCAGGAGCTCAGCACGCTGCAGTACGAATTGATGAAGCTGCTCTCGTCCAGCATGAATTCGAACAATAACCCGAATGTCGCCGCAGGTGCAGGCATGACGCAGGACAGCGCAATATCGCTCGTGACGCCGCTTTCGATTCGGGCTGCTGTGACGGTCGTGGCGTCCGTGCCGATTCTTCTGGTCTATCCGTTCATGCAGAAGTATTTCGTGGTCGGATTGAACGTAGGGAGCGTGAAGGAGTAAGGCCTTGGTCCCGGCAGGTTATGCATTCGATTGTTCGATAAGGAGGAAACGGTCTTGAATAAGATACCAACACGCATGGAGCCGGCCTTAAAAAATCTGTTTTCGAATGACTTCAGGATTGGAGCTGCAGTGAATCCGCGGACAATCCGTCTGCAGGAGCAGCTGCTCGCCCATCATTTCAACAGCATCACAGCTGAGAATGAAATGAAATTCGCCCTCGTGCATCCGGAGGAGGACGTGTATTGCTTCGATGATGCCGACCGCCTGGCTGCCTTCGCTCGCAAGCATAATATGGCCATGCGCGGCCATACGCTGGTCTGGCATAATCAGACAACGGAGTGGCTGTTCGTGGATCGCCAAGGGCAGCCGGTAGGCAAAGCGGTATTGTTCGAACGATTGCGTGAGCATATCCATACGGTCGTAGGCCGATATAAAAATGACATTTATGCATGGGATGCCGTCAATGAAGTCATTGCGGATGAAGGCCCCGAGCTTCTTCGGCCTTCGAAATGGCTCGATATCGCCGGTCCTGAATTCATAGCCAAGGCGTTTGAGTACGCCCATGAGGCGGACCCTGCTGCCCGGCTGTTCTACAATGATTACAACGAGTCTTCCCCGGAGAAAAGCGAAAAGATTTACCGTCTGGCCAAGTCGCTGATCGAGCAAGGGACTCCGATTCATGGCATCGGTTTACAGGCGCACTGGAATCTGTACGATCCAGCTCTGGATGATATCCGGGCAGCCATCGAGAAGTATGCCTCTTTAGGCTTGCAGCTTCAGCTTACGGAACTCGATCTATCGATGTTCCATTTCGAGGATAGAAACTCCGGCCTGCAGGCGCCGTCACCGGCCATGCTGGAGCAGCAGGCAGAACGGTATGAAGCCGTGTTCCGGCTGCTGAAGGAGTACAGCGGCGTGATCGATTCGGTCACGTTCTGGGGAGCGGCTGACGATTACACTTGGCTGGATAACTTTCCGGTGCAAGGCCGCAAAAATTGGCCGTTCCTTTTCGATGAGCAGCATCAACCGAAACCTGCCTTCAGCCGAATTGCGGATTTGTGAGCGAGATCAAATGGCGGGGGGCCTTCTGAAAAGGGAGGTCAACTTATAGCCGAATGACGGCTTCTTGCAAAAAAATAAGCCCGGCGACAGTCTAAGGGATCCTTGGACTGGCGCCGGGCTGTTTTTGGGAAAGCCTGTTTGAGTCGTTTCCATGCACCAGCTTTACATCTGCTTACCCGGAGTATGCATGGGGATGGACGATGTACTCTTACGCTCCAGCATGTAGATGGACAGGGCGACCAGAAAGGCAATGCCGACCAGAACTGCTCCAACCCAGGGCAGTGAGGTAAGTCCCATATTGTTGATGACCCACCCGCCGAAAAAGGCGCCGAAGGCATTTCCGAGATTGCCTGCGGAATGGTTGGAGGTGGAGGCCAGAGCCGGGGCTTCCTGCGCCATATTCATGATTTTGACCTGAATGCCCGGCATCACCGCAAACGATGCGGCTCCCCATAGGAAAATGGTGATGACCGCGGCCACAGGGCTTTGGACCGTGAAGGTGAAGATTGTCAGCAGGATGCAGATGGAAGCGAAGATGCCAAGCACCGCCGGCATAAGCTTCCAGTCGGCCAGCTTGCCGCCTGCGATGTTGCCAAGCGTGACACCGATGCCGAACAGGACGAGAATCCAGGTGACGCTGTGTTCCTGAAAGCCCGTGACCTGCTCGAGCAGGGGGGCAATGTACGTGAACACCGCGAAGAGGCTGGAGTTCCCGATGGCGCTGGCCAGCAGAATAACGAGCAGCTTCGGCTGCGCAAGGGCTCTGAACTGCTGCATCAGGCTGGCATGCTCATCCTGCCGGATCCGAGGGATAAAGATCATGATGCCGATCAGGGCGACGACGCCCATCATCATGATGGCCGCGAAGGAAGCCCTCCAGCCAAGATGCTGCCCGACGAAGGTTCCGATCGGAACCCCGATGATGTTGGCGATCGTCAGACCCGCCATCATGATGGACACGGCTCCGGCCCTGCGATGAGCCTGGACAAGGTTTGCGGCGATCACCGCTCCGACACCGAAGAACGTACCGTGACAGAGGGCCGTAAGTAGCCGGGCCGCCATCAGAATGTTGTAATTCGGCGCGATCACCGCAATGCCGTTTCCGATAATGAACAGACCCATAAGCAGGCAAAGGAGCAGCTTTTGCGGCAGCCGGTGGGTCAGAATCGTCATGATTGGCGCGCCAATGGCAACGCCCAGGGCGTAGCTGGTAATCAGCTGTCCGGCCGTAGAGATGCTGACATGAAGGTCTTCGGCGACGTTAGGCAAAATGCCCATGATGACAAACTCCGTCATCCCGATCGCGAAGGCGCCGACCGTCAGCGAGAGGATCGAGACAGGGAAAGGATCCTTGGCGGACGAAGATGCCCGTAAAGCTTGGGATTGTTGACTCATGATGTGTTTTCAACCTTTCTCTGAACGAACAGCTTTTCTTTCTGTAATTATTAAATTTTTCATGAAAATTTACAAGAACCAATATTTCTCCAAAGTTATTGACAGGCCAATTAAAAACAATTAAAGTTCTTTAATAACATCACTGGAGAAATTAAATAGATAATAGATGTAAATTCGACATAACGAGCCTGTTAAAAGCAATAAACTATAAATATATCATCATATGTAAGGTGTATTTCTCCATAGGTGAAAATAACTAAGTATAGTGGAGGAGCAATCCGCGAAATGCAAAAGCACGACCAGGATTTTATCAAAAGAAAAAATAGAACGACGGTTTTTGAAATCATCAAAAACAATTCACCCCTGTCACGTGCCGAGATTGCCAGATTAACCGGAATGAGCCCTACCACGGTAAGCCGGATCGTCTCCGAGCTCTACCATCTGGATTACATGCATGAAATTGAGCAGGAAACGACCAGCGTAGGACGGAAAGCGGTACTTCTCCAGGTGAATCCGAAATCCGTCTTGTCCATCGGCGTAGAAATCGATAAAACGAGCATCCGGATCGGCGTCATTGACCTGGATGGCAGCGTAACCGGCAGCAGAGCTTTGGAACGGCAGGCTAATGAAGCATCAGAAGCAACGCTTGAACATATTGCAAGCGGAATCAACGGCCTCATTGACGAGGAAGGCTTGGACCGCCGCAGAATCGTCGGCATCGGCGTCGGGCTTCCGGGTATTATCGATTATGCCAGCGGCACGGCGGTTTTATCGGCTCAGCTTGGCTGGAAACAGACGGACATCGCAGGCATGCTGAAGGAGCTTACCGGCCTTGAGGTGGCGGTCGATAACGAGCTGAAGGTGAAGTCCCTGGCTGAGCATATGTACGGCTCCGCCAAAGGATCGAGCCGCTCGGTTCTGATCGGCTTCGGCAGCGGCGTCGGTTCCTCACTCATTATTGACGGGGAGATTTACCGGGGCGAGTCGAACAGCGCGGGGGAGATCGGACATACCGTCGTCGATCCGAACGGCATTTTATGCGAATGCGGCAAAGTGGGCTGCTTGCAAACCTACATCGCGGAAGCCTCTTTGATCGAACAATCCCAGAAAATCAAACCGATCGCCAGCTTGGGCGAATTGTTCCAGGCCAGACGCGACGGCGAATTCTGGGCATCAAGCATTCTCGACAGAGCCATGACCTTCGTGGCGGTCACGATCAGCAATATTGCCTGCATGTACAACCCGGATACCGTGATTCTGACCGGCAAGCTGGTTGAGAGATTTCCTGAAGTCAGGGAATTTATCGCAGAGAAATGCATGCAGCAGTTCGTTTGGGAGCCGCTTCGCGGCACGTTTCAAATCGTATATTCGGCTTTTGAGAACGACGGCGTCGTGATTGGATCGGGGCTGCTCGCGCAAAGCCGGTTCCTGGATATCGGGAGCCAAATGGAACAGGTGGAACAAGTGTAAGACAGACACTGCGAAGCATCTTGAACAACAAGTAAAGCGGGGGATAGAGATGTATTACAAACCATTAGTGGAAGAATTTCGCGCAGGCGTGCTGGAGAACGTTCATCTGGGCGTACTGTGCGGCGTGAATGACAAAGGCGAACTGATTCATGAGGTGGGAAGCGCGGAGCATGTAACGTTCCTGCGTTCCGCAGCCAAGCCGTTTCAGGCCATTCCGGTCATGAAGCAGAATATTGCCGGAAAATATGGATTGACCGACACGGAAGCGGCCATGTTTGCCGCATCGCATCGCGGGGAGACGTATCATATCGAAGCACTGGAATCGATCATGGACAAAATCGGCTTGACGGAGGATCAGCTGCTCTGCTGTCCCACTTATCCGCTGAACGACGAGCCCAAGTTCGCCTGCATGCGGGATGGCAAGCCGCCGAGAAAGCTGTACCATAACTGCTCTGGCAAGCATCTCGGCATCATCGCCACGGCGAGAGAGATGGGTTATGATACGGAAACTTACTGGCAGCTGTCCCATCCGATCCAGCAGGATATTCTGCATACGCTGGCCGACATGGCCGAAATTCCGGCAGAAAAGATCCAAATCGGCGTAGACGGCTGCGGATTTCCGATCTTCGCGCTTCCGCTGCACAACATTGCCAAGGCTTACCTGAAGCTGGCCTGCCCGGATTTGATCGGGGACGAGGAAACCCGCGAAGCCGTAAAAAGAATGACGGCGTACATGCACGCCGGACCCGACAGCATCGCAAGCCACAATTTCATTTGTTCCGAGCTGCTGCGTGACGACAACATCGTCGCTAAAGGCGGAGCCAAAGGCGTGTATTGTTTCTCTTTAATCCGGGAACGCGTTGCCTTTGCGCTCAAGGTGATCGACGGCTCGGAAACGCCTTGGCCGATTATCGTAGCTTCGATACTGGAACAGATCGGGTACAGCAACAAGGAAACGATTGAAAGACTGTATTCCGTCGTGCCGAAGGAAATCAAGAATGACAATCACATCATCGTCGGCGAGCGGAAGGCTGCTTTTACTTTTTAACATGAAATGAATTCTGATCTGCTGTTCTTGTACATGGGTTCGTTCGTTGTTTCCATAGGGAAGTGACGGTGCAATCATACATCAAAGGGGAACAAAAGGAGTGGGACATGTAATGAAAAAGAAAAAGGTGGGCTTACTAGCATCGCTGCTCGTCGTATCCGCCATGTTTACGGGATGTTCGTTTTCGGGGAGCGGCAGCGGCACGGCATCCAGCGGCACTTCCGGCCAGTCGGGATCTACCTCGGCGGGATCTGCCAAAGAATTGAAGCTGTACGTAGAGAACGAGATTAAGGATCTGGATCAATGGAAGGCATCGGACGACGTATCGTTCACCGTTCTGAACAACGTTAATGAAGGCTTGTACCGACTTGATCTGAAAAATGAACCGCAGCCTGCCATGGCTGAAAAAACGGATGTGACCGAGGATAAGCTGACGTACACGTTCACGCTTCGGGGCAATGCCAAATGGAGTGACGGAACACCCGTCACGGCTCAAGATTTCAAATACGCCTGGCTTCGCGAAATCGATCCGAAAACCGGAACCAACGGCTACTCCTTCATTATGACCGATTACATCGTCGGTGCTGCCGAGTATGCAGCCGGAGGTTCGGCGGATCAGGTGGGCATCGAGGCAAAGGATGACAAAACGCTTGTCGTCAAGCTGAAGCAGCCTACGCCTTACTTCCTGCGCCTGACTTCGCTTGCCCCGTATTTCCCGATGAAAGAAGAGTTCGTGAAGTCCAAGGGCGAAGGTTACGCGATTGGCGCAGACAGCATGCTGTATAACGGCCCTTATACCCTGAGTTCGGTGGACGCGGCCAGCGGCGCGGTTCTCGTCAAGAACGAAGGCTACTGGGACGCGGCTAACGTCAAGGTGGATAAAGTCGACCTGAAGGTCATCAAAGAGAAAAGCACGGCATTGAATGCATACAAGGCCGGCCAGCTGGACCGCGTGCTGCTGGCTTCCTCCGATGTGAATGCCTCCAAATCGGATCCGGGCTTTGGAACAGGCATCAATTTCAGAACGACGTACCTGCAGTTCAACCTGAAAGCGGACGGCGTGAGCAATGTGAATATCCGTAAAGCGCTCGCTTATGGATTCGACTCCAAGCTGCTTGCCGATCAAGTGCTGAACAATGGCTCCAAAGCTGCTACCGGCTTGATTCCTGACGAAATGAGCGGAATTGACGGCAAATCCTTCCGTGAAACGCAAGGGGATCTGGTCGGCGTGGACGCGGCCAAAGCCAAGGAATATTGGGAGCAGGGCGTGAAAGAGCTGGGCAAGGCTCCGAAAATTACGATGCTGGTCGCCGATACGTCCGAAGTGAAAGACGTTTCCACGTTCATGCAAAGCGAATACAAGAAAAACCTCGGGATTGACGTCGTGATCGACACCAAAACAAGCAAGGCGCGCGGCCAATTGATGGACAACAGCAATTATCAGATGGCGATTACCGCTTGGGGAGCCGATTACGACGACGCCATGACGTACCTTGATCTGTGGGCCAATCATACGCCTTACCGCGGAAACTATGAGAATGCCAACTATGACAAGCTGATTACCGATGCGAAAAAGGAAACCGACGAGAAGAAGCGTTTGGACATGATGCTCGCTGCTGAGAAGACGCTCCTTACCGATGATGTGGTCGTTGTTCCGATCTATTTCGGAGGTTACTCCTTCCTGTTGAACGATAAAGTGCAAAATCTGGAATACCATCCGTACGGCAACCCTGTCGATTTCAAATACGCGGATGTAAAATAACGCAGGTTTCAGGTGTTCCGGGAGAGGAGAGAAGCGCTGCTTCTCTCTTTCCTTTCCCGCCCTGACAAATTGGTTGATAGATCCCCATGCTTCCGGGAGGTGCAACATTGAAACGTTATATCGGCATCCGAATCATTTATTTGATCATCACACTGTTTATTATTTCAACCGTAACCTTTTTCCTGATGAAGGCACTGCCCGGCACGCCTTTCGACGAAGAAAAGCTGGCCCAGCTTGCGCCGGAGCAAAGGCAGATGATATATGCGAGCTACGGCCTCGATAAGCCGGTGTTCACGCAGTACGTCAACTATATCAAGAATGTCGCGCAGGGCGATTTGGGAACCTCCTTCTTCTATACGGGGCAAAAGGTGACCGACATTATCTCGGGCAGGCTGTTCCCTTCGGCGCTGATCGGTCTTCAAGCCGTGCTGCTTGGACTTGCCATCGGCCTGATCCTGGGCATTGTCGCCGCTTATAGGCATAATACCGGCTGGGATTATGCGACGATGATCATCGCGGTACTCGGCGTCTCGATTCCGAACTTCGTGCTGGCCGCGCTGCTGCAGTATTACGTGGGCTTAAAATGGGGGCTGCTGCCTGTCGCCTTCTGGGAAAGCTACCCGAGCTCGATTCTCCCTTCCATTGCCTTGTGCGTTGGCGTAGTTGCCTTGATTGCGCGCTTTGTCCGGACGGAAATGCTCGAAGTGCTGGATCAGGATTATGTCACGACGGCCAAGGCCAAAGGCCTGGGAACCATGCGTATCATGTTTCAGCACGTCATCCGCAACTCCCTGATCTCCGTAATCACCATACTGGGGCCGATCGTCGTCAATTTGCTGACGGGCTCGCTCGTCATCGAGAATATTTTCGGCATCCCCGGCATCGGCAGCCTGTTCGTCGATTCCATTAAAATGAACGATTACTCGACGATCATGGGGATCACGCTGTTCTACAGCGCCTTCTACGTACTTGTCATGCTCGTCGTCGATTTGCTATACGGCCTTGTCGATCCGCGGATCCGTCTGGCTTCAGGAAAGGGGTAAGCATATGCCGCAGGACACACATAACATCGATGCGCTATTCAAACCGGCTGCAGCCCGGCCGGGGGATCAGGAGAGAATCTCCAAGAAGTCCCTTACGGCATTCCAGGACAGCTGGAGACGTCTTAAACAAAACAAGGCTGCCATCATCAGTCTCGTCGTTCTCATCATCATGCTGCTGCTCGCCATCGCCGGACCCTGGATCGGCCATCACAATTATTACGCGACGGATTATGAAGCGGTCTACCAGAAGCCAAGCGCAGAGCACTGGTTCGGCACCGATAAATTCGGACGTGACCAGTGGGCAAGAATCTGGCAGGGGACACGGATATCCCTTCTCATCGCCGTGCTTGCCGCCGCGCTGGATTTGGTCATTGGCGTAGCCTATGGCGCGGTATCCGCGCTGCTTGGAGGACGGACGGACAACGTGATGCAGCGCATCATCGAAATTCTGACCGGCATTCCGAGCTTGATCATTATCATTCTGCTCATGATGGTTATGAAGCCCGGAATCGTTACGATCATGATCGCCATGTCCATTACGGGCTGGGTCAACATGGCACGCCTCGTGCGGGCCCATATCATGAAGCTGAAGTCCCAGGAGTTCGTGCTGGCCGCGCGTACGCTCGGAACGCCGAATTCCCGCATTATATGGAAGCATTTGATTCCGAACACGATCGGCATCATTGTCATTAACACGATGTTCACCATTCCGTCGGCGATATTCACGGAGGCATTCCTGAGCTTTATCGGCCTCGGGCTCCAGTCTCCGATGTCGTCGCTCGGCGTGCTGATCAACGACGGCTTCGCATCGCTCAATACCCAGCCATACTTGCTGCTGTATCCATCCATCGTCATTGTCCTGATTATGGTGACATTTAATATATTGGGTGACGGTTTGCGGGATGCGCTCGATCCGAGAATGCGGAAATAGGAGGGAAACACCATGAACAGCTTGCTGGAAGTGAAGGATTTGCAGGTGAGCTTTTACACGTATGCCGGCGAGGTGCAGGCGGTGCGTGACGTCAGCTTTTCCCTCGGCATTGGAGAAACGCTGGCCATCGTAGGCGAATCGGGATCCGGTAAATCGGTCACCTCGAAAAGCATCATGCGCCTGCTGGCCAAATCGGCAAAAATCAAAAACGGCTCGATCCGGTTCGAGGACCGGGAGCTTGCGTCCCTGCCCGAGAAGCAAATGCAGAATATTCGTGGGAAAGACATTTCCATGATTTTTCAAGACCCCATGACTTCGCTGAACCCGACCATGACCGTCGGTAAACAAATCACGGAGGTGCTGCGCAAGCACCGGAACATGGGAAGGGTGGAAGCCGCGAATAGAGCGGTCGAGCTCCTGAACCAGGTGGGAATACCGAATCCGGAAAAACGGCTGAAGCAGTACCCCCATCAGCTATCCGGCGGCATGCGGCAGCGCGTCGTGATCGCGATTGCGCTGGCATGCAATCCCAAAGTCATCATTGCGGATGAGCCGACTACCGCGCTGGACGTTACCATTCAGGCGCAAATTTTGGAGCTGATGAACAAGCTGCAGCAGGAGCTGAGCACGTCCATCATCCTGATCACCCACGATTTGGGCGTCGTAGCAAACATGGCTTCCCGCGTCGCGGTCATGTATGCGGGCAAAATCGTCGAAACCGGCACCGTGGACGAAATCTTTTATGAATCCAAGCATCCGTATACGTGGGGGCTGCTTGCCTCCATGCCGAAGCTGCATGAGAAAACCGATGAGCTTCTGGCTATACCCGGCACGCCGCCGGATTTGAGTGATCCGCCGAAGGGCTGTCCGTTCGCGGCCCGCTGCCCTTATACGATGGAAATCTGCTATGAACAAATGCCCGCATACACAGAACATACAGGAACCCACCGGGCTGCGTGCTGGCTGCAGGACAGCCGCGCGCCAAAGGTGGAGCGTCCGCTAGCAGGAGGTGAACGGTAATGCAGACGGAGAAGAAGCCGCTGGTGGAAGTTAGCCACCTGAAACGTTATTTCGATGTCGGAAGAGGACAAATTCTGAAAGCCGTCGATGATGTCAGCTTCGAGATCTACCCGGGAGAAACCTTCGGTCTCGTCGGCGAATCGGGCTGCGGCAAATCCACGCTGGGCCGTACGCTGATCCGGCTTTATGATGCGACCTCGGGCAGCGCTACCTTTAGAGGAAGCTCTATCCACGGGAACAAATCGAAGTCCGAGATGAAGCAGCTGAGACGGGAAATCCAGATGATTTTTCAGGATCCGTATGCATCGCTGAACCAGCGCATGACAGTGACCGATATTATTGCAGAGGGCATTGATGCCCACGGACTTGCGAAGAACCGCAAGGAGAGACAGGAAATGGTGCATGCGCTCCTGGATACGGTGGGTCTGAACCGCAGTCACGCGGAACGGTTTCCCCATGAATTCTCCGGCGGGCAGCGGCAGCGGATCGGCATTGCCCGGGCACTTGCCGTGAATCCGAGCTTTATCATCGCCGACGAGCCGATCTCCGCACTGGACGTGTCGATCCAGGCGCAAGTCGTCAATCTGATGAAGAAGCTGCAGCGCGAACGCGGTCTGACCTATCTGTTCATCGCGCATGACTTGTCGATGGTCAAGCATATCAGCGACCGCATTGGCGTCATGTACTTGGGCGGCATGGTCGAGCTATGCGAAAGCGACGAGATGTTCGATCATCCGCTCCATCCGTATACGAAAACGCTGCTGTCGGCGATTCCGCTGCCGGATCCGAAGCTGGAACGCAGCCGGGAACGCATGGTGCTGCAGGGAGATCTCCCAAGCCCGATCGACCCGCCGAGTGGCTGCCGTTTCCGTACGCGGTGCCCTTTCGCCATGGACGTATGTGCAAAGGAAGTGCCGAGATGGCAGGAAGCGGCCAAGGGGCATTATGTAGCCTGCCATCTGTACGAAGGCGAGCAGCATGCCAAGGCGTCTACGACAGACACGCGAGGAGCTGAAGTTCATGAATTGGGTTGAGCAGGCAGCCTGCCGGAAAGATGCGATGCTGCATGATTTGAAAGGATTGCTGGCGATTAACAGCGTTCACGATCCGGCAACGGCCGGACCGGGCCAGCCGATGGGGGCGGGCATTGCGGAGGCGCTCCGCTATATGCTGGACCTTTGCAGCGCTGAAGGCTTCCGAATCCGCAATCATGACGGGTTCGTCGGCTATGCCGAGTACGGCCCGGAGGATGCGGAGCATTACATTGCCGTTCTCAGCCATCTTGACGTGGTGCCGGTATCCGGCGAGTGGGTGACGCCTCCGTTTGCGCCGGCGATCCGTGACGGTAAAATCTACGCCCGCGGAGCCATTGACGACAAAGGACCGGCCATGGCTTCCTTTTACGCGCTGAAAATCGTGAAGGACCTCGGGCTGCCACTGAAGCACCGCATCCGTCTGATCTTCGGAACCGATGAAGAAAGGACCCACCAGTGCATGGAGCATTACAAGAAGCTCGAGCCGATGCCTGCATGCGGGTTTACGCCAGATGCGGAGTTTCCGATCGTCTGCGCCGAGAAGGGGCAGATCAACACGCGGATCATGTTTCCGTCCGGCCTTGAACGGTCTCGAGCAACCGAAGCCTATGATCTGGTCTCATTTCGTGCCGGTGTGGTCGCCAATATGGTGCCGGAAGCGGCCGAAGCCGTCGTGACGGGAGATATGGATCGTTTAACGGCGCTGAAGCACGCCTATGAAGCTTACTGCAGAGAGAATGCACTCCGCGGGAGTGTGGAGCAAAATAATCAGCTTCTAACGCTGCATATGGCAGGAAAAGCAGCCCATGGCATGGAACCTCAGCTGGGAGTCAATGCGGGCCTCAAGCTGATTCATTTTCTGAAGGATTATGCTTGGAACGGCGAAGCCGGCCATTATCTGAACACGGTCGATACGCTGCTGTACGACGATGTATACGGCAACAAGCTCGGAATCGCGATGGAGGACGACATCAGCGGACCGCTGACGGTCAACAGCGGACTACTCCAATATGAGCCGCAGGGGGAAACCTTCTTTCATATCAATCTGAGATTTCCGATCTGCGGCAACTATGACGATATTCTGGACGCTATCCGGGCAAGCATTGCCGCTTATTCGCTCGAGATTGAACCTCCAAGCTTGAAAAAGCCGCATCACGTGCCGGAGGATCATCCGATGATCCGGGCATTACAGGACACGTACGCGGCCGAAACCGGGCAAAAGCCGGAGCTTTTGTCCACGGGAGGGGGCACGTACGCTGCCCATTTTCCAATGGGTGTGGCTTTTGGGCCGCTGATGCCGGGAATGGAATCGACGGCGCATCAGCCGAATGAATACATGGAAGTTGAGCTGCTCCTGCAATCTGCTGCGATTTATGCAAGGGCGATCCATGAGCTGGGAAATCTGGTGCTCTAAATACGGGAACGAACAATCCTTTTGCAAAGGGAGGCATGGAACGATGGAACTCAAAACGGGAACAGAACAGCATGCAAGCGTGCTGATTGAACTGGTATTCAGTGATGGAGGATACGCACCCGAACTTCCGGTCTCGGCAAAAATGAAAGAGCGTGGAGCGCAGGCCTGGTTTTACGGCCGGCATTCCGGTGAACAGGATATATTGATCATCGGGCTCGGCGCCCGCTCCAAGTTCAGCATGGAAATTTTACGCGAAGCTGCGGGGAGCGCCGGGCGAGCCCTCCAGGATATCGGGAAGACGACGGCCGCGGTGAATCCGGCATGCTTAGGTGAGCTGTTCGGTGCGACGGAATGGCCTAGGAAAGCCGTTACCGCATGGGTGGAAGGCTGGGAGCTTGGGACGTATGCCTTCAATAAATATAAAGCGGCCGAACCGCAGCAGCCGGCAGAGTGGATTCAGTTGAGCCCGCATTTTCAAGAGTCGTACGCTGCTGCGGTGGAGCTGGGCCAGATCCGCGCCGCATCCACTGCCTTGGCAAGGGATTTATGCAACGAGGCTGCAGGCGATCTGCATCCGGCCGCTTTCGTGGCCCGGATCCGGCACATTTTTGCGGGCCGGAACGTGAAGATTCATGTCTATGAAGGCGAAGAGCTGAAGCAGCGTCAGATGAACGGTCTGCTGGCCGTGGGGGCAGGCAGCAAGCATCCGCCGGCCATGGTCGAAATCATCTATGAAGGCGACCCGGAAGCAGAGCATCTGGCGCTGATCGGCAAAGGCATCACCTTCGATATGGGCGGGATGAACCTGAAGAACGCCCGCGATTTAAGCGATGCCCGCTTTGATATGGGCGGTGCGGCTGCCGTCGTGGGCGCGATGGACATGCTGGCAAGACTCGGGGTCAAGGCACGGATCAGCGCCATCGTTCCGATCGCGGACAACGTGCCGGACGGCGGGGCGTTCCTGCCTTCGGACGTGGTCCGGTATCCGAACGGGCTTAGCGTCCAGGTGGTGAACACGGATGCCGAAGGGCGCCTGATTCTTGCCGACGCCATTCTCCATGCCATCCGAAGCGGCGCCACCCAGATTATCGACGTGGCTACACTGACCGGGGCCGTGGGTCATGCGCTTGGCCTGAAGGTTGCCGGCATCTGGGGCGATGCGGAGTTTTCGGAGCAATTCATGAAGATCGGCGACCGGAACGGCGACCGGATCTGGCGCCTGCCGCTGGTAGACGAGGATGAGGAACTGCTCGGAAGTCCCTATGCCGACCTGGCGAATATGGCCTCGAATCCTTACGGAGGCGCGAATATGGCCGCGCTGTTCCTGCGGCGCTTCGTGGATTCGAAAGCGCGCTGGTGTCATATCGACATGGCCAACACCGTACAGGTCCCTTCCACCCGGGGCTATAAAGTGACGGGAGCAACGGGCTATGGCGTGAGGCTGCTTGCCGATTTTGTGAGCGAACTTACTGCAAACAAGGACAAAGGAGGGATTTCATGAAGCTGGAGGTCATCGCCACGAACCTGACGGACGCGATTCTGGCCGAGCAAGGCGGAGCGGACCGGATCGAGCTCGTGACCGGCATTTTGGAGGGCGGGCTCACACCGGGCCCCGGTCTGATCCGGGAAGCGGTCAGTCAATTGAAGATTCCTGTGCATGTCATGGTTCGACCGCACAGTCAATCTTTCGTATATGACGAGCATGACTTGCGGACCATGCAAGAGGATATTGCGTTTATCAAGGAGAGTGGAGCGGCAGGAGTCGTGCTAGGCGCCTTGACGCCGTCAGGTGAGGTCGACACGGCAGCACTGGATTTGCTTCTGAGCGGCACGTCCGGACTGAATGTCACCTTTCACCGGGCTTTTGACGAAATCGAGGATCAATTGTCAGCATTGAAGGTGCTTTCCGCTTATCCGCAGATCAACCGGATTCTGACTTCCGGCGGTCCTGCGCCTGCGCCGCAATCCGCGCCGCAAATCAAGAAGCTGGTTGAGGCGGCCAGCGGTACCGGCATCGGCATCCTGGCCGGATACGGACTTTCCGTTCCGGTACTTCAGGAATTCAAGCTTGCGACGGGCGTGGGGGAAGTCCATTTCGGTTCTGCCCTGCGGCACGGCGGTGACAACCTGCAGGCCGTGGATCCCGGGCGGGTCCAAGCCGCGAAGAAGATCTTGAACGACTTACCTAAAGGAACGACAGGATTAAAAAAATGATGACTATCGTGGTGAATACAACATTGGAAAAAGAAAACAGAGCAGTGATTGGTGTAGACTTGGGAGGAACCAAGATCGCAACGGGCATGCTGGATCCGACGGGCACCCTGCTGGCACGCAGCCAGAAGGCGACGGCAGGACTCCGAAGCTCCGAAGAAGTTATCGCAACGATCGTGGATACGATTAATGAAGTCCGCGGTCAGCGTGATATCGCCGGTATTGGCGTGGCCTCGCCTGGCATGGTGGACAGCAAAAACGGCGTCATACTGAATGGAGTCAACTTGCCGGACTGGGATGGCATTTCCCTGCGAGCCGAGCTGGAAGGGCGGCTTGGCATTTCGGTCAAATTGATTAACGATGCCAATGCTGCCGCATGGGGCGAGTACATATACGGCGCCGGCCGCGGATCGCAAAGCATGGTATACGTCACACTGAGCACGGGAATTGGTTCAGGGCTGGTGCTGGACGGCAGGTTATTTATCGGGTCAAGCTCCTTCGCGGGTGAACTCGGGCATACGGTAGTAGATCCGCATGGCGCGTTATGCGGCTGCGGACAGCGGGGATGCTGGGAAACCTATGCATCAGGAACCGCGATTGCCCGAATTGCCAATGAAGCGATCGCGGAGTCTGCTGCCGCCTCGCAGATGACCTTGCTGGCAGATGCGGAAGGCGTGCCTGTAAGTGCCAAGCACGTGTTTCTGGCGGCGGGTATGGGAGATGCGCTCGCAAGCGGCGCGCTGGAGCAGGTTATTCATTATACCGGTCTCGGCCTCATGAACATCATTCACAGCTTTAATCCGGATTGCATCGTGATCGGCGGCGGCGTCAGCAGAGCCGGGGCGGCCTTCTTCGAACCTCTCCTGAAGAAAACCGAGGAGCTGGTCATGGAACCCTACCGGGGGACATTCGCCATAAAACCGGCGGAACTGAAGGATGACGTAGGCATTATCGGTGCCGCGGCGCTGTTCGTCGAGCATCCGTAATCCGGAAATGTAATCATATCGTTTGGTTAACAAAAAGGAAGCTGCAAAGGATCGCTATCGCGACTTGCAGCTTCCTTTTTATGCATCAAGCGGGTTAACGGGATGGATCAAAGTCATAAGGCTGTCGCTCAAAGTAGGCAACTCTGCTTCGAGAGATGGCCTTTTTGGAATGTCGCGGAGTGAATAGAGGTCGGACAGGCGGTTTCAACTTTTGCAAAAATATATCATAAATATGATTGTATATTTCATATAATTGAAATATACTATCATCATAACGACTCATCATTACATTATCAACGACTGGGGTGGATATTGAGTGTCAGAACAATATGGCGTATTGACGTATCCGGAAATCGGAGGACAAAGCGAGGCGCTCGCAGCCGCGTGGAAGCAGCTGGAGCAGCAGCAGGATTGGGTTGACCAGTATTTCAAGAGCGATAAATATGACGAGGTCATCTTTATCGGATCAGGCACATCTTACTATCTGGCGCTGACCGCGGCGAGCACCTTCCGCAAATGGACGGGGAAAAGCGCGAGCGCGCATCCTTCCTCCGAAATCTATCTGTTCAGGGAACAAGCCGTAGCCGCGAAAAAAGAAGTGCTGCTCGTCGGCATTTCCCGTTCCGGGGAATCCTCCGAGGTGATTCTTGCACTCGATTCGGTCAAGGATCTTGCCGGCTGGACGACATGCGGCATGACCTGCGACGAGGAGAGCACGATGGCGAAGAACGTGCCTTGCCTCGTATCGCCGCTCGGCAAAGAGAAAAGCACCGTGATGACCAAATCCTTCAGCAGCATGACGTTCATGCTGCAGGCAGCCATGGCAAAGGCAGCGGGAAGCGAAGCCCTTCTGGCGGAACTGAAGGAAGTGATGGCCCTTAGTACAGCGATCGTTCCTAAAGGCGACGAAGCGGCCAAAGCGGTGATCGACGGCCATCCTGAGCTGAACAAATTCATCTACCTCGGCATGGGCGCCTACAACGGCTTGGCTCAGGAAGCCTGCCTTAAATTGAAGGAAATGTCCTGTGTCTGGACGGAAAGCTTTGGTACAATGGAATTCCGGCATGGCCCTAAATCGGTCGTGGAGCCTGGCACGATGGTATGCCTGTTCCTGTCCGAGAATGCCAGAGCTTATGAAGTGAAAGTAGCGCAGGAAATGAAGGAATACGGCGCATTCGTCGTGATCGTGACGGCAAAAGCGGGAGATGACACCTCCTTTGCCGATTTGGTCTTTGCGACGGGCGGCGAAAGCCTCAGCGATGAAGCCAGAGCGGCGCTCAACATGCCGCTGGTTCAATATATCGGTTACTACACCGCGCTGCGGGAAGGCAGAAATCCCGACAGTCCGCGGAATTTGACCCAGGTGGTCAAAATCTAATCTCAAAAGGAGCGAAACAGCTTTGCGTGAACGAAATGGATCGAAAGAAGAACGTCAGGAACGAATCCACGAATACATCCTGCAGAACGGTTCTATCTCCCTTCAGGAGGTCGTACAGCATTTTGAATGCTCGGAAGCGACGGCCAGACGGGACCTGGAGGCTTTGGAAAAGGCGGGAAAGGTCATCCGGACGATGGGCGGCGGAGCGAAGCCGGCGGGACTTGTCTCCGGAAGGGAGATTCCATTTCACGAGAAGCAGAACAAGCTCTACCGGGAGAAAGAAAGTATTGCCCAGCGGGCGGCAGCCTTGGTGGAAGAAGGGGATGTCGTCGGTTTGACGGGAGGTACGACAACCTACCTGATCGCCAGAGCGCTGAAAAACCGCCGGAACATCACGGTGGTGACCAACGCGGTGAATATCGCGATGGAGCTGTCCGAGAACGAGGATGTGCAGGTGGTGCTGACCGGCGGCATGCTTCGCAGCAAGAACTTCGAGCTGTGCGGGCCGCTGGCGGAACGGACCTTGGAAGCGCTGAATATCCATACGATGTTTATGGGCATCGACGGCTTTTCCGTGGAGCAGGGAGTCAGCACGTACTCGGAGCTCGAGGCGAATACGGCCAAAATGATGATGAAACGTACGGAACGGACAATCGCCGTATTCGACCATACGAAGGCGGAACGCAATTCCCTGTTCCAGGTCGCGCCCGTGACATCCCTGTACGGGATCATTACCGATGAAGAGCCGGGAGCGGATTTGCGCGAGCGGCTTGCAGCGGAGCAGGTGCAGGTATTCGTGACGGCACAATCATAATCATAGGACGAATTAAAATTTGGACGAACCAAGGGCGGGTGTGAAGATGGAAGTATATGCTGGCGTGGATGTTGGGGGAACCAACATCGTATGCGGTTTGGTCACCGTATCCGGGGAAGTCATGTATCAAATCAAACGCGCAACGGAAGTTCCAAAGGGACCGGACGCGGTGCTGGAGAAAATCGCGGCCATGATTGAGGAAGCGGCGCTCGGGTATGCCGAGCAATCCGGGGAGCATGTCTCCGTTGCCGCTGCGGGGATCGGACTACCGGGGTTCGTCGATCCCGATGAAGGCATTGCACGCTTCGCAGGCAACCTGGGCTGGCGGAACCTGCCGGCCGTTCAGCGGCTGCAGGCCAGGCTGAATCTGCCGGTGTACATCGATAACGATGTACGCACTTACGTATTCGGTGAAGCCCTGTATGGAGCAGGCAAAGGGTATAAAGACGTGCTCGGACTGACCGTGGGTACCGGGATCGCATCCGCCATGGTCAATGACGGCGAGCTATTCTACGGTTATCGCAATATGTCCGGCGAGCTTGGGCACATCGTAATGGAAGGCCTGACCGACCCGTGCCCCTGCGGCCTGCAGGGTTGCCTGGAAACCTTCGCTTCGGCCTCCGGCATGGTAAGGCAGGCGAAGAAGGCGCTTCTGGGCGGCGAGCCGTCGATCCTTCAGGACTGGTTTCCCGGAGACAAGCGCGAGGAGCTGACGGCAGCGGATCTTTCGCGCGCTTACGATCTTGGCGATGCACTAGCCGTCTTGATTATGGAAAAGGCAGGAACGCTGCTTGGCCGGGCATTGTCCTATGCCGTCCCGCTGGTCAGCCCCGAGCTGATCATCGTCGGCGGAGGCGGCGCTTTGGCCGGAGACCGGCTACTGGCCCCGCTGAAACGGGAACTGTACAGCCGGATTCTTCCCGACTACCGGGAGCATCTGAAGGTCGTGCCGGCCCTGAATAACGACGATGCCGGCGTGACGGGCAGCGCAATGTATGCCAAACAGAAACATATCGCTGCCGCATCGGTATGAAGTCCAATCATTCTTATCTAATATAGAATCCAAACATGAAGGGGAAATCAACATGGCACTCGTTTCTTCTACTTCTTTATTGCAAACCGCAAGACAGAACAAATACGCCATCGGCGCATTTAACGTGCATACGCTTGAAATGCTGCAGGCCGTGGTGGAGGCAGCCGAGGAGGCCCAATCTCCGCTGATCATCCAATCCACTGTCGGAACGGTCAAGCATTTGGGGCCGGATTATATCGCGGCTGCAGCAACGGTTGCGGCTAACCGCTCGAGCGTCCCGATCGCGCTGCATCTGGATCACTGCTCCGATTTTAACGTGATCATGAGCTGTATTCGCGCGGGCTACACTTCCGTTATGATTGATGCTTCCCACTCGCCTTTCGAGGAAAATGTGGCAGCGACGCAGAAAGTTGTCGAAGCGGCCAATGCGATCGGCATCAACGTCGAAGCGGAGCTTGGCAAAGTAGGCGGCGTCGAGGATGACATCGTCGTGGACGAAAGAGACGCGCTGCTTGCCGATCCGGCCGAATGTGCCGAGTTCGTGGAGCGTACCGGCGTGCACACCTTGGCGCCGGCGATCGGAACGGCTCACGGCATTTATAAAGGAGACCCGAATATCGATTTTGACCGGATCAAGCGCATCGCCGACGTCGTCAGCGTGCCGCTGGTCCTGCACGGCGGCTCCGGCATTCCGGAGGAGCAGGTGAAGCGCGCCGTATCGCTCGGTATGGCGAAGATGAACGTGGCCACCGAGCTGCGCATCATTTTCTCCGACGCGATCAAAGCCGTGTTTGCCGACAATCCGGAAGAGAACGATCCGCGCAAATACATGGTGCCTGCGAAGCAAGCGCTCAAAAAGGCTGCTATGGAAAAAATGCAGCTATGCGGTTGTGCCGGACGCGCAAGCGACTTCCGGTAATCCGCGCAAGCAGAACATTTCGAAACGAATCAAAAAGCCTGTCTCATACCCGTTTGCAAATCGGGGAGAGGCAGGCTTTTTTGGGCGCGAGAGAATGACTACTGCGGCTTCAGATAATCCAAAAAGATATTCTTGACGATCGTCAGCTGCACCAGCATATCCGGGTCAGCCTCGAACATGACGATATTGCTCTGCAGCGACAGCTTCTTGGAGAACATGCCCAGCGTGTTGACCAGCGTGGCAAGCGTGTCCTGGACAGGGATATCCGTGCGGACGGACCCGTCATTGATGCAATCCTGAATAATATTCTTAAAGATGCCGAATACTTTCCGCGTCACCAGATGATACTCCTCGATCCCATCGAGCGGTTCAGCCTGCTGTGCGGCATAGCTCTCAAAGGCTTCAGTCAGCTTGTTGCGGTTAATATATGTTGAGGAGGTGTCTTCGATAAAGTGGTCGAAGAGCAGCTCGATCTTTCGGATACCTGTCACGGGCTGCTCCGAAATAGCCTTGAAAGCCTCGACTTCCATTTCAATGATTCGGGATGCGACGGCAACGACGATCCGGTCTTTTTTCGGGAAATATCTGAACACCGTGGCGATGCCGACATTGTCTTCAGAGGCAATATCGCGCATAGTGGCTTTGTCCAGTCCTTTTTTGATGAAAACACGCTCGGCCGCCTCGATAATGCTGAGCTCCCGCTGCTGCTTGGCATCCTGGCGCTCCTGCTTCCACCGGCTTTTTGGATCCATAGTACGTTCACACCTTTTGCAAAGAATTCTTACTTATTATAATACAGTGTTCGGCGCGCAGCTCGATTTGTAGAATGCTATCAAACGACAACCGGAAAGTCAATAAATTGTAAAATTTACCCTGTTTCATCGTGAGGTATGTCATTGTCATTGAATCAAAGTGGTGATATAATCACTATTGTAGTGATAGTCATTATATCATGACTCAGGAATATTGTACCCGGATCCTTAAAATTTGTACAAATATTTCCGAATAAACAGGTCACCCTATATAAATTGAAATAAAGAGATTGAGGGCAGACAAGCTTTATTTCATTTTATATAACAAACCATTTCTGTATTGATGAAGGGAGTTTTTGATAATGGGTAGAGTATCAGGCAAGGTTGCAATCGTAACAGGCGCGGCAGGCGGCATGGGTAAAGCTGACGCTTTGCTTTTGGCTCAAGAAGGAGCTAAAGTGGTCGTAACCGATATTCAGGAAGACAAAGTCAACGAAGTGGTTGCCGAAATCAACAATAACGGTGGAGAAGCCATCGGTTTCCGCCATAACGTAACAAGCGAAGACGAGTGGCAGCACATCGTAGACGAAACTGTGAAAAAATGGGGCAAAATCGACGTTCTCGTGAATAATGCGGGGATCTCCCTTGCCAAGAAGCTCGTTGAGACGACGCTTCAGGATTGGGACAAAGTCATGGCGATCAACCTGACAGGCGGTTTCTTCGGACTGAAGCATGTCATTCCTGTTATGCAGAAGAACGGCGGCGGATCCATCGTCAATATTTCTTCCATTGCAGGCCTGACAGGCAGCAACGGTGCCGGTCCATACACGGCAAGTAAAGGCGCAGTACGCATGCTGACTAAAGCTGTAGCGATCGATTACGGCAAAGACAACATCCGCTGCAACTCGATCCACCCTGGATACATCGAAACTCCGATGACCAAAGATCTGCTTTCCGACGACAATATGACGAAATGGTTCTTGTCCAATACGCCGCTTCCACGCTTGGGTAAAGCGGAAGACATTGCCAAAGGCGTGTTGTTCCTCGCTTCCGATGAATCTTCCTTCATCAACGGTGCGGAGCTTGCCATCGACGGCGGCGTGTCTGCAAGATAATTTCTTGGCTTAGATTTCGAAAGGCCCTTCAGGAATGTTCCTGAGGGGCTTTTTTTGTATGCATGCAACCTTCCAAATGGTGGATTCGTTAGTGAATATAAGACAAATTCATTATAAGTTCATGGGGGGCTGTATATGAAAAGATGGGGGTCATGGATTGCCGTTGTCTTGTTAATGGTCATGGTTCTGAGCGGATGCTCATCAGGAGCACGGGACACAAGCAGCGGAGCGTCAGAGGCCCAGAATACCGAGACATCCATTCACGATCAAGCAAGTACGACGGATGGAGGAGCGGCCAGAGGGAGCAGCAGCGACAAAAAGGATGCTGCCAAAAGCGAGAGCAAAGTAGAAGCAGAGAGGCCTGCCAGCGCGAATGCAAGCCTGCCGAATTCATCCTCCCAAACCACGGAGACCGCTGCAGGCTTTAATTCGCAGGATCTATCCAGCGGATTGAACAAGAAATTGATGTACAAAGGGAACATCGTGATGCAGATTCCGGATTACGGCAAGGCGCAGACCGAAATCCGCAATAAGGTGACGTTGTCCGGCGGGTATATCGTAAATTTCAATGAAACCCAATCGGACAGCGAAAGAGGAGGGACATTCGTCGTCAAGGTGCCTGCAACCGGATTTTCTTCCTTCTTGAACAGTCTGGAGCAAATAGCGCATGAAGACCTTCAGCGGAGCATCGAGGGACAGGATGTGACGGAGGAGTATGTAGATCTGGAATCCAGGCTGAAGGCCAAGCAAATTATGGAGGAGCAGTATATTGCCTTCATGAAAAAAGCGTCCAAGACGACCGATCTGGTCACGTTTGCAGGCGAGCTGGAGCGCATTCAATCGGAAATTGAACAAATGAAGGGCCGCATGCGTTATATCAATCAGAACGTCTCCTATTCGACCGTTGAAATCCGGCTCTACGAAGAGGTCAAACCCAAAGAACCCCATAAAGCAAAAGCCGAAGAAACGCCCCTCGGCAAACGGGCATCCGGCGCGTTCCAAGGCAGCATCGACGTCATTACGCTGATGGTTCAGTGGGTCGTTGTCATTCTCTCGGGCTCCCTGCCGGTCCTGGTCATTGCGGCGATCATTCTGCTCATCGTATGGCTGTTCAGAAAATCGCGGGGGCAGAGCCGGGAAGAGGCGGCCAGGAAGCGCCGAGAGATGAATGCTGGTTCAAAGGTACAGCCAAATGGTGAAGAACGTAGTAATGCTCCCAAAGATGAGCCGTGACCTGGTTAACTCCAGGATGCACGGAGTATATCAATAACCGCACACAATCTGATTGTGTGCGGTTATTTTTTGGGTATATACGTCTAAAGAGGGAGCATGCTATTAGCATATAATCTTTCAGAAAATTAATTGCTTTAGCAACTTTATTGGACTATTATGATAAGGAGAGATGAAATATGTATACAACAGATCAAACCAACCAGATTGCTTCTTATACAGCCAAGCTCCTTCGCGACCGATTTGGAAAAGGACCGGAGTCCATCTATGTTTCCGTTAACAAGCAGTGTATCACGCTGCATCTGAGAAATTTTATCGGGCCTGTGGAGCAGTTTCTGCTGAATCAGAAGGAAGAACAGGTTTTTCGCTACACGCGGGAGTTGATGATGCAGTCCTTGCTCCCCGAGCTGACGGAATATCTGGAGCGAGAGATGGATATTAAACTGGATGATCTTTATTATGATTGGGGATTGCATAATGCGTCCGGTATCATCGTAGGACTTTTTGATGACCATCGGCATTCATCGGAAGCATATAAAGGTAGAGAAGAAATACATAACCAGATCAAACGGGTCACCAGTATCGTGCAGAAACAGCCGGAGGTTGTCTTCTCCTGGTGGGTGAATCCGAAGACCTTGGTTGTGGTCCGGGAAGGACTGCTTATCCTTTTGGAGAAGGAAATGATCTATCTAGGTTATGACGAGATACTTCGTACCACCAAAAGGAAGCTGGAGAAGAGATACTTTGAGGAAGAAGCCATGATCAGTGCCGCTATTGGACGAGAATTGACAGACCTATATGTGGACTGGAACTTCGAACGGGATAAAAGCGTGATCGTATGTCTTTTTCAGGACTAGGTTTTGAATTGGCAGGAATGAGTCAGACATGCGGCTGCATGAGCTGAACATAGGCCAAAGGAAGAGCAGATATGCTCTTTCTTTGGCCTTTTTTGCGGGATTTGATACCGGCGCTTGATTGTAGTGGCAAGCAGTAACGTGTTTTTCTAATGGGGAGGAGGAGAATGATGAAAAGAGATCAATACATCATATTAGTCGTCGAGGACAATCCGATCAATATGGCTCTTATGCATCATATTTTCAAAAAATACCCCCAAATTCAACTACTCAAAGCAGAATCAGCCGAACAAGCGATTGAACTCGTGGGACAGGAATTACCGGATTTGATTATTATGGATATACAGCTGCCTGGCATGGATGGATATGAGGCATTGGATTATTTCAAAAGCAATAAGGAAACCTCTCATATACCCGTCATGGCCGTCAGCTCGTACGCGATGGAATCGGATATTGCCCGGGGGCGCAAAGCCAAATTTGCGGAGTACATGACAAAGCCGATTGATTTGAAAGCGTTTCTCGGCAAAGTCCACGATCTGATCCGGGAAACGGCTGTGAGCGTTGAAGAATAAAATGGGGATATTCATATAACAATACAAATAGAATACACAATCAAGGGCATATCTTCCGCTGAACGTGGAGATATGCCCTTTTTCAAATATATCTTGTTGACAATCACCCGGTAGGCGAATAACATTTATTTTATTCTGATGTGAATACTGTAGAATTATGTCGTTACAACAAGAATTTTGATGAAAGTGAAGTGAAGACATGTTTGCACAAATTAACGGAGTGAAAATTTACTTCGATGTGGAAGGATCGGGTTACGTGCCGGATGGTGAACGGATGGTTCCGAAGCCCGTATGCTTTGTCGTTCATGGGGGACCGGGAAGCGATCACTCGGATTTTAAGCCGTGGCTTACGCCGCTTTCGGAATCCATACAGCTCGTTTACCTGGATCAGCGTGCGAATGGGCAGTCCGAGCGTGTAGATCCGGCCACATGCACGCTGGAGCAGCTCGCTGACGATATTGAAGCACTCCGCCAATATTTGGGCCTGGGGCCGATCCATCTGATGGGCCACTCGTTCGGAGGCATGGTGGCACAGGTGTATGCTGCCAGATATCCCGATTCGCTGGATAAGCTCGTCTTACTCTGCACGGCGCCAAGCAAGGAATTTTATCCGGCGGCTCTGGAATTCGCTTCCAAAACCGCGACCAAGGAGCAGCTTGAGGTCATTCCGGAGCTTTTTGAAGGACGCATCCGCGATGAACAACAGCTGATCGAATGGTGGGATCTTTGCTTCCCTCTCTATTTCCATCACAAGGATGAACAAATCATGCGGGAGACGGGAAACCGCCCGATCGGCGCGCTGGACGTTGCTAATTATACCTTCAAGCACTTCATACCGGAATACGATGTTCGGCCTCTTCTTCCGTCCTGTACCGTTCCGACGCTGATTATCGGTGCCCGCTATGATTGGGTAACGCCGCTGTCCCAGGCCGAGGAAATGCACCGTCTGCTGCCGAACAGCAAGCTTCGCATTTTTGAGCACAGCGGACACATGCCTTTCATTGAGGAGCAGGATGACTTTATCCAAGCTACCGCACAATTTCTGACAAGTGAGGGCGAGGTTTATTGAACAGCGAAACGCTTGTAATATTGCTCGTTATGATCATCTATATCGCAGGTCTGCTGCTCATCGGCTTTCGGATGTCCAAGCAGATCAAGACACTGGATGATTACATCCTGGCCGGGCGTAATTTGCCCTGGTTCGTGCTGTCGCTGACTTTTGCGGCTGCCGTGGCCAATACGGCGACCGTCATGGGCCAGCCGGGCTTTGCTTATTCCATCGGCTTTACGTACGTATTCTGGTCCAGCTTGTCGTCGGAGACGATCTCCGTGCTGCTTCTGTCACGGATCGGGGTGCGGCTGCGCTCGATGAACCTGACCACGATCAGCGATCTTGCGAATGCGCGCTTCGGCAACAGCCGCAGGCTCGAAATTGTGCTCTCGCTGTGGCAGGTCGTATGGGGGATTTTCATCGTGGGCATGTCGCTGTTCGGCGTATCCCTGGTGCTTGAGGTCATCATCGGCGTGCCTTGGCAGTATACGATTGCGCCGATTGCAATCGTTACGATCCTTTACACCATGTCCGGGGGGCTGCGCGCGGTCGTGATTACCGATGCGGCGCAAATGCTCATCATCGTGCTGGGCGTAGGCACACTGTTCTTCATGATTACGGCCAAATACGGCTTGTTCACGGATTTCCTTTCCAAATATGTCGGAGATACCGGATTCAATCTGACGGATGCCAGCAAGGGGCTGACACTGTTCCCGGGTTTTACCGACCTGTTTACGCTTCCGCCGGGTCAGACCATCATGGGGTTGATTGCTTTTATCATGGCGACATCCTTCTGGATTCCTATCGATCTGGGCTTCATCCAGCGTTCCCTTGCGGCCAAGACGCTGAAGGATGGTCGTAAGAGCGTATACTTCTATGCCATGGTCGACTGGTTCAATGCATGGATTCTCGTTCTTCTGGGGGGCTTTGGTGCAATCCTGCTTCCGGGCCTGATCAATACGGACGAGGTCGTCATCCGTCTGGCACGTGAAATTCTGCCTCTGGTTGGTGCTGCATTGGTCGTTACGGCTGTCGTTTCGGCGGCAATGTCGACCATCTCCGTTTACCTGAACGCGGGCAGCGGCATTATCGTCAAAAATATTATTTTGCGCGTCAAACCGAATATCGGCACGAAGATGGAGCTTCGCCTGACCCGTATCATTACGGTTGCCATCGGCCTCCTGGCACTCGGCTTCACGCCGTTCATCTCCAATAACGGTATCGTTATGGCTGCTGTCGCAATGCAGATTATTATGATTTCCGCGCTTACGCCACTCGTGCTGCTGGCCCTCTACTGGAGAAAGACGACCGAGGCGGCAGCATTCTGGGGCTGCATCATCACCTCGGCTGCGACGCTGTTCATGATGATCAACGTGGGTGGTCCATACGCGGCAAGCGGAGGAGCGGGCTACTTCGGCATTCCGGTCATTTTCTGGAGCATCGCGCTTGCGCTGGTGCTGTATGTCGGCGTGAGCTTGGTCAAACCCGAGAAGCGCGACGTGATGTCAGCGGAGTGCAAAGCGATGTTCGAGCAAAAGAACAAGCTGTCCTCTCATAAGGATCTGCTGGTATTCGGCATCATCTGGGCCGTGCTGGCAGGGATCGGCATCTACAAGAAAGTGTCGCATTCCCAAACGGCCTTTCCTCCGCTCAGCGGCGGCGGCGCCTGGATTACGAACGGCGTGTTTTACGCGATGAGCCTGTTTACCGCTGGTTTGTGCATATATCTGACATTCCGGGTGTACAAGCATATGCGCAGAAATTGAGCGGTCTATCCGCAAAAAGTACACATAAGTTTCCGGGTGATGTGGCATATTACCTCTAGTTTGTGAATTCTGACCTGGAGGGGTGATATCCACATGAAACGCTATGCCATCGTTATGGCTGCCGTACTGCTGCTTTTCTGCGGTTTCCAGCCAACCGTGTCGGCGGACGGGCCTTACCATTTCGGCTTTAAAAAGAGCAAAAACGGACAGCTTCCCTCGATCAACGAGGAGGGCTTTAAAGGCATCCTGCAAAAAAACGAGGCTATATTTTTAGGTGATACAACACGCAAGGAGCTGTATCTGACCTTCGATAACGGCTACGAGAACGGATTCACTCCCAAAATTCTGGATGTGCTGAAAGAGAAGAAGGTACCGGCCATGTTCTTTCTCACCGGACATTACGTCAAGGACAAGCCCGAGCTTGTTACGCGGATGGTCGCGGAGGGGCACCTGATCGGCAACCACTCCTGGTCACATCCCGACATGACGCAGATTTCAGGCGAGCAGCTAAAGGAAGAGCTGGCCAAGGTGAAACAGGCGGTTACCGGTTCAACGCGGCAGCAGACGATGACCTTCGTGCGCCCGCCGCGCGGCATATTCAATGACCGCTCTCTCGCCTTGAGCCGTTCCGAAGGTTACGTCAGCGTGTTCTGGTCGGTGGCATACAAGGATTGGGACGTCAACGACCAGCGGGGCGCAGACTATGCCTATCGTAACGTGATGTCTCAGCTACACCCGGGAGCCGTGATCCTGCTGCACTCCATCTCAAGGGACAATACCGAGGCGCTCGGACGCATCATTGACGGTGCCAAGCAGCAGGGGTATGAATTCAAGAGCCTGGATCAACTCAAGGTTAAAAACTATTGATTCAGCCGAAGCAATGCAGATAAAAGAGGCCTTCCCGCATAGGGGAGGCCTCTTTCTGATTAGAGAGATGATGTCAGTTTCCTTTGATTTTCTTGAGGTTTTCCTGCCATTTGGCGGTTTCGAATTTCAGCAGCTTGTCGTATCCGGCTTTCTGGGCATCCTGCTCGGCTTTGTCGAGCAGGGCAATGACTTCCTGCTCATCCTTGGCGAACAAGGCTTTTGCCCGCACCTTGTCGGCGATATCGGAGACGCGCTGCAGTATCATGCCTTCATCCGTATCCGGCAGCGGCTGGATATTCCCGAATTCCGTCGCGTCAAACGACGTTTTCCAGGCAATAGTCGTTTGGGAGACGGTCGCCCAGTCGCGTTTGTCCTCAGGCAGACTCATCTCGTTCTCGGCTTTCGAGCCGTCGATGAAGGCGGTGTTGCCCGCCCATTGGAACGTATCCCAGACCGCCATCAGCTTCGTCCGTTCTTCAACCTCGTTTTTGTATTTGTCCGTGTAGATCGGAGCCCCCTTATCATTGGTACCCTGCCAGTACATGCCTTCGGGACCCCAGAAAATAATGCGTTCCCCTTCTTCTCCCGTCAGCCAGTCCAGGTAGGCGAAAATGCCTTCGGGGTTTTTGGCGGAGGTCGTAATCGCACTGACGTTCCAGCCGAGAGAATCGAATTCGTTCACCCACACCTTTTTTGGATCGACGCCTTCTTTATGAAGCGGCCAAATCATGGTATAGCCGCCTTCAGGATCCTTGGCCCGCAGTATGCTGTTCGCTTCGGTGCCCAAGACGGTCGTGTCGAAATCGCCATATATCGCGACGCGGCCGTTGTTGACCTTTTCCTTGACCTGGTCGCGGGTTTGGGTGATGGCATCCTGGGTAATCAGTTTCTCCCGGAAAAGCTTGTTGGCAAATACCATGGATTCCCGGTACACGGGGTCGCTGAAGAGGGATTTCAGCTCATTGCCTTGCGGAACCACACGCAGGGAGACTTGACCGACATTCCGGTCTTCGGCCATGCCGGCATAGAGAAAGTCGATGCCCTGTCCTTGAAGTCCGACCTCAAAAGGCACAATATCTGGATACTTCTCTTTGACAAGCTTGAGGTAGGCATACAGATCATCGAAGGTTTCGAGCTTCGGCGAACCGAGCTCCTTGTAGATTTTATTGTTCACGGCATATCCGCCGTTCCCCATCGGGTTTTTCGTATACCAGTTGGGGAACTGGTACAGCTTGCCGTCTTCCGAGCGGAGCATGTTCAGCGTTTTTTCGCCCGCCCATTTTTTGAGATTCGGGTATTTATCCAGGTAGGGGTCCAGGGCTACCAGCTTGCCGGCCTTCCGGAGCTTCTCAATATCGGTTCCCCGGTCGCCCCAGATGACGTCCGGCAGCTGGCCGGAGGCGATCATCGTGTTGAACTTTTGGAGCGCGGCACCGCCGGACTGGATCGCCTGCACGGTCACCTTCTTGTTCTCCTGTATCCATTGGGTTGCCGGATCCTGCCCCCACGGATTCATCGTATACCAGTCATAATTTCCGAAGAAGGAGAAGGTGAGCGGTGTTTCTCCGAGCACGAAAGGCTTGGATGGATCCCCCTCATCCGTGGTTTGCGATGCCGGTTGTGCCGTGTCCTTGCCGCCTCCGCAGGCCGCGAGCAGCATGCTCATGCAGAGCATGCATGCGAGCAGAAGGACGGACGTTTTTTTGGCTGACATTTTTCATACCCCCGATTGAACAAATTTGATGTTTATATGTACAAGCCTTTGACAGGCTTTTACATCGATCTTATCCTTGTTCATTCCTTTATGGAACCGATCATGACGCCTTTGGTAAAATATTTTTGCAGAAAAGGATATACGAGCAGAATGGGAATCGTAGCCACGAGCATGGTCGACATGGTCAGCGATTTGGTGGTGACGCTTTGCAGCTGGGACATATGGCTGCGCGCGGCCGCATTGGTCTGCATCATCTGCTCGGACATGATGTTGGAGCTCAGAATTTGCTGGAGCAGCGTTTGAATCGGCAGGAGGTGCTCACTGGTAATGTAAATGCTGGCAGTAAACCAGTCGTTCCAGTGCCAGACGGCAGAAAATAAGGAAAGCGTAGCGATGACAGGACCCGAAATCGGGACGACGATTTTAAAAAAGGTACCCCAGTGGCCGCAGCCGTCGATCTTCGCCGATTCCTCAAGTCCTTCAGGAAGCTCCAGAAAAAACGTGCGGAAAATGATCATGTTCCAGACGCTGATGATGTTCGGCACGATCATGACCCAGAAGCTGTCCATCAGGCCAAGCTCCCGGTTAATCAGGAAGGAAGGGATCAGGCCGCCGCTGAAGTACATCGTGACGATACAGAGGATCATGTACCCCTTCCTGCCCATAAGCTGCCTTTTGGACATGCCGTAGGCAAAAACCGCGGTGCAGACGATGGACAGAAAGGTGCCGGTCACCGTCCGTAATACGGAGATGAGAAAGCCGTTCATCAGGCGTTGATCCTGGAAGACGACGCTGTAATTTTCAAGCGTGAATTGTCTAGGCCAGAACGTGATGCCTCCGCGGGTCGTATCCGATCCAACGTTGAAAGAAATGACGATGGAGTTCCAGAAAGGGTACAGCATGACAAAAGCCATCAGTACGAGCAAAGCATAAATGAGGCTGAGGAACATACGGTCGGACAAGCTGATTTTCATAACGTGATCACCTGCGTTTCAGTATTGTAGTGACTGCGGCCGCGTGCATTTACCATAAGCTGCGTCCCATCTTTCGGGCCAGCATGTTGGCGCAGGTCAGCAGAATGACACTGATGGCGGATTTGAACAGCCCGACAGCCGCGGCGTACGAGAACAGGGAGTTGCGAATGCCGACGCGGTAGACGTACGTATCGATGACGTCCGAAACATCCTGCAGCACGGGATTTTTGGCCAGGAGCAGGATATCCTCAAAGCCTGCGCTCAAGATATCTCCGACCGCGAGTATCATGAAGATCGTCACGACGCCGCTGATGCCGGGCAGGGTAATGTACCACATTTTCTTGAGCCGGCTTGCGCCGTCAATTGATGCCGCCTCATAGATTTCCGGGTTAATGCCGGCGATGGCGGCGAGGTAGACGATGGCTGAGAAGCCGATCTCCTTCCAGACGCCCGTCCCGATCAATATCGCCCAGAAGTAGCTTGGGATGGACAAGAAATTGACCGGCTCGCCAACCAGGTGGAGCTTCTGGAGCAGCATGTTCAGGCTGCCGTTATCCGTAGCGAGCATGGAGCCTACAAAACCGGACACGATGACCCAGGAAAGGAAGTGGGGCAGGTAGCTGACGGTCTGGATGATCCGCTTGAAGCGCAGGTGGATAACTTCGTTAAGCACGAGCGCCAGCAGAATCGGAGCAGGGAAACCGATCAGAAGCCTAAGCATGCTGATCACGAACGTGTTTCTCATAACCGTCCAAAATTCCGGTGCCTCGAAGAACATGCGAAAATGCTTGAAGCCGACCCATGGGCTGTGAAGGAAGCCTTTGAAAATATCGTAATCCTGAAAAGCCATCAGCACGCCGTACATGGGCAGATACGAAAAGATTAAAATGAGAATCATTGCGGGAATCACCATCAGCTGGAGGTCGAGCTGCCTGGTGAAGCGGTACCAGAACGAGTGACGGCCAGCCCCCGGAAGCGAAGCGGATGGGATACTTTTTTTCATGTGAACACGCCCTTTGCTTTTTTGCGCTGCTGCCATTTATGGTAAAGGACCCACCTTGTCAAAAAAACTGACTTGAACAACGATTTATAGACTTCTGCAATGATGTTCCGCCGATTTCAACACGGCAAAATTGAAATGTTATATGATGGGATCAACAAAAATAAGGGGTTTTGGAACCATGGTCCGGGGGGGATCGCACACATGTACAACGTATTGCTGGCAGATGACGAAGTGCTGGATTTGAGAGGGATGGAGCGCTTTATTCCGTGGAACGAGCTCGGCATGAACGTTGCGGCTGTGGTGAGCAGCGGCTTTGCCGCGCTCGACTTCATCAAACAGCAGCCGGTCGATATCCTGATTACCGATATCCGGATGCCGATCATGTCGGGCCTTGAATTGTCCCGGGAGGCGCTGCAGCTGCTGCCGCAGTTAAAGATCATTTTCGTGAGCGGTTATGAGGATTTTCATTATGCGAAACAGGCGATGGAGCTGAACGTGCAGAGCTACGTGCTGAAGCCGGTCCAAGATGAAGAAATGGTCGAGGTGCTCCGGAAGGTAAAGCATCAATTGGATGAGAAGGCTCTGCAGTCACGACTTAAATCGAATTACTATAAAACGCTCCCCGTGCTGAAGAACGATATGCTGATGGGTCTGCTCGAAGGTCAGCAAAGCCCAGAGGAATGGAAGCTGGATGAAGGTTTATTGCTGCAGTGCGGCATGAATCCGAATCCCTCCGTACTGCACCGTACCGCGGTTATCGAAATCGATGATGTGGCATGGAAGCTGAACGCATACAGCGAGGAGGAAGCCAAGCGGATCGTGGGCAGTCTGTATCAATCTTTGGCGGAGCATTGCGAGGAGAACGGAATCCGGTCCCTGTGCAGAATTTCGAGCAGGCAATTCGCTATGGTGCTGCAGGAAGAGCAGCTGGAAGCCTGCGAGACGGTTCTCGGCTGCTTGATCAAGCGCATCGAAAATCATTTTCCGGTCACGATTACCATTGGCCTCAGCAATCCAGCATTCTCGCTCCAAGCCATTCGGAGCTCATACGGGGAGGCTAAGCAGGCCTTGGAGTATAAAATGCTGGCCGGCAAAAGCCGTCTGATCCGGTATACGGAGCTGGAATCGGGAGGGATGGAGGATGTGCAGAGCCTTGATATGCGGCTCGATGCCCTTTTTGCCGAAATGTCGAATTACAGGCTTGTTCAGCTCCATGATGAACTGGAGAACGTATTTGCCCTGCTTCGCCGGATGAAATCCAAATCTACCGTCTATAACTTTGCCATTCAGGTAATTTCGCGGCTGGACGCCTACCTGGCGGGATTGAACGAGAATTTGTTCCAAATGCTCGGCATGCGCATGGAGAACCTGGACATCCTGTTCAAATTCGAAACGATGGACGATATCCAGTCCTGGCTGCGCCGGCAGGTATTTGAAATTTCGGAAATGCTCCATGTCAAAAAGCAAAAGAAGAACGGCAAGCTCCTCGAATCCGTCTGTGCCTACGTGGAAGAGCATCTCGGCCAGAATATCGCGCTGCGGGACGTGAGCAATCTCTTTTCGTTCTCCCCGAACCATCTGGGCGTCTTGTTCAAGCAGGGAACGGGGATTAATTTCAGCGATTACGTGGTGGAGAGGCGGATGGAAAAGGCGTGCAGGCTGCTTCAAAATCCCCGCTATAAAATATTCGAGGTTGCCGGGCAGGTAGGTTATAAGAATCTTACGTACTTCAGCAGGCAGTTCAAGGACAAATACGGCATGACGCCAGGCGATTACCGCAAGCAGTGCTGAAAAAGGGGTTACAGGGTCTCCATGAAGCGGAAGAAACAGTTTCTGTCATTCGGCTATAAGCTGATGATCTCTTATATTGCGCTGCTGATCGTTCCCGTGGCTTTTGTGGGCACTTTCGCTTATAACACATCCGTGGATTCGATCCGGGAACAAACGAAGGCGAACATACGCGGAACGCTGCAGCAGATTCAGGACAACATTCACTATAAGGTGGAGGACATCCAGCGCCTGACCGACTTGCTGTATTACGACCGGACGCTTGCGGACTCGCTGCGGCGATACGATGACGGCTGGTACAGCTTCGAAACGCTGCAGAGCTACCTGATGCCGACGCTGCAAAATACGATTCATGCAACAAACCGCAATATTGCGCTGTCCGTTTACATTCAGAACGATACCATTCCGGAGGTTTATTACTCTTACGAAGGTATGGATCCGCTGGACAAAGGAAGATTTTACGAGCTGTTTCACCAGAAGCGCATTACGGATAAAGCCTGGTTCAAGGATTTCCCGAAGGAAGAGTACGGTATGACGATGCAGTGGAGGGCGATTGAAGAGGACGGTAAATTCGGGAACATCTCGCTGCTCCGAAGATTGATGGACACCTACGAGCCGACTGCGCCCAAACCCTTCGGCTTTGTGCGGATTACCGTCAAAATAGCCGATTTGCTGGAAAGCGTGAACGAGGACAAGTTTCGCAACGGAAGCACCCTTTACATAGAAAACGACAAGCACGACATTATTTACGTTTCCTCGGCGGACCGGAGCTTGATGCCGGAGCAAATCCCGCGTATGGAGAATAGGGACTATCTGCAGATCAAGACACCGATTGAGGGGCTGAACTGGACGCTCGCCGCCAACATTCCGAACCGGGTAATGGAGCAGGATATTCAGAAGGTGAAGAGCGTCACGATCCTCGTATGTATCGTTATGGTTGGCCTTTTTTCCGTCGTGGGCTGGCTGCTATCAAGATACTTTTCAAGGCGAGTCGTCAAAATCGTATCCGTTCTCCGTTCGTTCCAGGAGGGAGATTTGCATAAAAGGCTGCGCTACCGCGGTCAGGATGAATTCAACCAGATTGCACTCGCGCTGAATGACATGGGCGAGAATATGGATCGGCTGATTCAGGAAGTGTACTTGTCCAATTTGCAGAAAAAAGAGGCTGAGCTGGAAATCCTTCAAGCCCAGATCAATCCGCATTTTTTATATAATTCTTTCTCTTCCATCAATCGTCTGGCCCAGTTTGGCGAAATCGGTAAAATCCGTTCCATGGTCAGCGGTCTCGCGAAGTTCTACCGTCTGACTCTGAACGAGGGGCGTATGATGATTCCGGTCGAGAAGGAGCTTCAGCAGGTGCAGACATATATCGAGATTCAGAGAATCAAGTATGAAGAGCGCCTGACCTTCAACATCGACCTCGACGAGAAGGTGCTGGGCTACGAGACGGTGAAGCTGATCCTGCAGCCATTTGTGGAGAACATTCTGGAGCATGCCTTTTACGGGGAGAACATTCATATTCGGATTGTTGCGGAAGCTCTGGAGGATAGGATCTCCTTCAAAATTATTGATGACGGCATCGGCATGAACACCGAAACGATAAGGCAAATTTTCTCGCCAAGCGGTGTGAAAATGGGCTACGGCATCCGAAACGTCGATCAAAGGATCAAGCTGCAGTTCGGCGAGGCTTACGGGGTGATGCTGTACAGCAAGCTTGGCATCGGGACCACCGTTCAATTAACCATCCCTTATTTTCAACATACCGAATCGAAGTGACGGAAGCCGGGTGCAGGGGTGAGGGAAGGCGGCAGATGCTTCCCGAGCGGCTGTGAAAGGAGGATGATAACGAAACATCCTGGTCAGGCATCATGCAGAACCTATTCCATATCGATTTGAAAGGTGGATGATTCCATGATTCCAAGTAAAAGAAAACGGGCGCTCTTGATGGCTCTGCCCGCTCTGCTGATGAGCTTCATGCTGTCGGTGCCGGCCCAAACAACCTCGGCCCAGAGCGGGCCCTTCGTATCCGAAGTCATCGTGCGGACCGTTGCCAATTTTAAAAACCATAACGATGTCGTCAGCTTCGTGAGCAATGCCTCAAAGCGCAGCATTTCGGTCATCAACCTTGCCGTCAAGCAGGACGAGGATGATGAGGTTCCATCAGGGCACGTATTTTACAAGAGCAGCATCGCGCCGATTGCCTCGGGATACGCGAGCTTCGATGCAGTCAAGGATGTCATTGCCGAAGCTCATAAGGTGAACATCCAAGTTCGTGCCTGGATTCCGCAATTCCATGACCAGGCAGCCTTTAACAAGAACAGCGATTGGCAAATGCGCTCCCTGGTTAACGGGACGGTGAAGCCGTTTACGGGTTCAAACGGCAGCGAGTATTTCGTGAATCCGCTCCATCCTGGCGTACAGGCCTATGAGCGCTCCATTATCAAAGAGGTAGCCTCCAAGTATGACATCGACGGCGTCGTCCTCGACTGGATCCGGTTCGATGACTACAACATGGACATGGGCGATTACACCCGGACGCAGTATAAGAACGCGTACGGATACGATCCGATCACAATTGATTTCAATACGGACAATGCCAAGCGCAGACAATGGAATGAATGGAGAACGACCAAGCTCGGGGAATATGTGCGCGATGTAAGAAGCGATCTGAACGGCATTACGCCAGGGCTGTTCTTCGGAGCCTACATCCTGCCGCCTGAATTTGTAGAATGTGGTCAGGATGCTGCCAAATTCATGCCTTACATGGACTTCGTCTCGCCAATGGCATATTTTGACGACTGGGATTTTCCGCAAAGCTGGGTTTATGACAATGACGGCATCCTGAGCCAAACCCGCCAGAAGATCGGCAGCGCCGAAATCATTGCCGCACTGGATACGGATTGGACCGATTCGCAGTATCACAACGTGCAGCAGGGTATCCGGACGAATTTTCCTGAAATCTCGAATCTCGCATTTTTCGTTTATGGCAAGTGGACGGATTCCGAAATGAAAAAGATTAACAACCGAGCAGGCTGGTGAAGCCTCCGCATAGCTGTCCGCCCTTATAGGGCGGGCATTTTTATATTTTGTGGCAGGGCTGGATTTGAATGAGCCGCCACAAATCTATTATACTGAACAACGTACCATGGGCATCTGGTATGAACATATACAACGTATGAGCAAGTTCAGCAGGAAAGGGGAAGGTTGTTATTTCTTTTATCTCATGGGATTATTCATTGTTCAGCTGGATCAATAACGCAGCGGGCAATCATCCGGCCATGGACGCCATCATGCGTTTTTTGTCCGAGGATGCGGAATATTTGTTTTATCTGGCCGTGATCGTGTATTGGTTTACCCGGAAGAGGGAGAATCGGAAGATGGTCGTGCAGGCACTCGCCTCCGCTTGTCTTGCCTTTGTGATTGGAACTATTCTCAGCCATCTGTTCTACCGGGACCGTCCGTTTGTGGCGCATCATGTCCACCAGATGATTGAGCATGCGGCCAACGCTTCGTTTCCGAGTGACCATTCCATCGGTTCGTTCGTCATTGCGTTCTCTATTTTTCTATTCCGCAAAAAGGATGGCATCGTTTGGCTGCTGCTCGCTGTTCTGATCGCTTTTTCACGGATCTGGAACGGAGTCCACTATCCAACCGACGTGCTGAGCGGCGCGATTCTTGGCATATTGGCTTCCATCGTTGTCTATCAACTGTTCACGAAGCTCGAATGGCCGCGAAAGATGCTTGCCGGAGCCATCAATCTGTATGAAAGCGTGGAATTCCGCATTTGGCGCAAATCGTAAGCATGATAATCGACTATTTTCTTCCTTTTCATGAGAGAATATGAAACATTTATTTCCTGTAAAGCGTCTATTTTACGAGAGTAGTCCGTGAATGGATTTTGCGAATTATGGGGGATAGCAAACGATGGAGCAAGCTTCACTGCCAAAGCGTTCGAACGTAAGGAATCAAAAAAGGTCTCATACCGTTAAAACCAAGAAACGCAAGAAGCGCAGGAATGGTTTTGTCAGATTCATGGCTAGGCTGTTCGGGGTCATGGTCATCGCGCTGATGCTCGGCGCGGGGTGGCTTTTCTTGACGCCTTCCGGCAATCAGTACCGTTTCCTTGCAGCGGATACGTTGATTACGACGCAGCATCGGTATTTGGCAAAGTATATTATCGGGCAGGCCGAGCTTGACCGGAGGGTAGCGGAGTACAACAAAAGGTTCGCATCCATGGGGGAGGAAAAGGATACCCATCAGATTCAGCTTCCGGTACCCCAGCAGACATCAGCCGACAACACGGAGGTCGTCAAGAAGCCTCTAGTAGAAGTAGAAGAGATATCGGGAAAAGGCTACCATGGATACGTCATGACGGTGAATGATCCGACGAAGATACGTCTCGGGGTCCCGAAGAGCCGCGGCAAGGGAGAGAAGGTCTCCAGCATGGTGAAGCGGACCGGGGCTATTGCCGGAGTCAATGCCGGCGGTTTTGCCGATCCGAATTGGAAAGGAAATGGCTTTAAGCCGATCGGCATCGTCATCTCGCAGGGCAAGCTGTATTACAATGGCCTGGGGAATAACTCGTCGACGCAGGTCGTCGGCATTGATGCGAACGGTAAAATGATTGCAGGGCACTATTCCTTGAAGGAACTGGACCGTATGGGCGTCAAGGAAGCTGTTACGTTCCAGCCGCGCATTATCGTCAATGGCAAAGGGCTGATCAAAAATGCCCGCGAGGGCTGGGGAATCGCTCCGCGGACGGCGATGGGCCAACGTGCGGACGGGGCCATCCTCTTCGTGATTATTGACGGCCGCCAGCCGACGTACAGCATCGGAGCGAATCTGTACGACGTGCAGCAGATCATGCTGAAGCATGGGGCCGTGATTGCTGCCAATCTGGACGGAGGATCTTCGACGGTGCTGGTGAAGGACAACGAAATCGTGAATAAACCTTCCTCCGAATACGGCGAACGCTATCTGCCGACGGCATTTCTCGTGTTCGAGCATCCGGAAGATGCCGACATCCCGAACATTTGGGCCGGGCTGAATCCGAAGGATATCGATCCGGGCAAGAAGAAGTAAAGGAAAAGGACAGCCGCGAGGCTGTCCTTTTTGTGTGAAGCTTCTATGTGGAGCTCCTTACAGAAGCTGAATCCGACGAAATGAAGAATATGAAGAATATGAAGAATAGAAGAGCGTTAGGCTTTTTTCGTGTACATGATCCCGATTGTCTTGGGTCCGCAGTGACTGGAAATGACGCACCCGGCAGTCGATATCGCCACCTCGCGGGCAGTGGTTTTTTCCTGAAGCACCTTCTGCAAATATTGCGCTTCGTCCTCCGCGAAGGAGTGAACGACGATGATGAGGTCATCATCCATCAGATCGAGCTTCTGCAGCGCATTTTGAAGCATTTGATCCATTGCCTTTTCCTTTTTGCCCCTCACTTTATAGGCCGGGGTCATTTTTCCGTCAATCACCTTGATGACGGGACGGATATTAAGCAAGCTGCCGAGCAAATTCTGAACCCCAGAGCAGCGTCCGCCTTTATACAAGTACTCGAGTGTATCGATGACGAATTCCGTTTCAACCTGGGGTCTGACAGCCTCAAGCAGGCTGACGATCGCATCCACGCTCTCCCCGGCTCTAGCGGCACGGACGGCCTTCATTACGAGCAGGCCGATGGCGCTCGACAGATTGCGGGAATCGACGACGCGAATCGAAGCATCCGGAAATTCCGCAGCGGCAATAAGCGCGTTCTGATAGGTCGCGGATAGCTCGGAGGACAGGCTGATATACAGAATAGAATCGCCCTGATGGACAAATGGCTCGAATGCTGCCATGAAATCCGCAGGTGAAGGGGCAGCCGTCTTCGGGAGGCTGCCGTGCCGGGATACTCGCTCATACAGCTCGGCTGGCTTGATATCTACTCCGTCCCGCAGCTGCTCGTCCCCGAACACGACGTACAGCGGTATAATTCCGATGTCATACTGTTCGACCCATGCCCCTGGCAGGTCGCTGGTGCTGTCCGTAAAAATTTTAAGATTTGGCATGAACATCTCCCTTAAAAAATGCTTCCAGAATCGATGAATTCTGATTGGATATTACTTTATAGGATATTTAGTTTTCTGACAAGCGGGAAAAGCCGAAGAGATGCGGAAGGGGCAAACAGCCTGCATAAAGACTCCGAGCGGGGTGCGCGGTCTCCATGCAGGCTGCTGTGTACTATCAGTTATTTATTAAGTGCTATTAAGCCTTCTTCACGTACAGGATGCCAATCGTTTTTGCCCCGCAGTGGGAAGAGATGACGCATCCGGCATCCGAGACGGCTACCTCGCGGGCGCCGGTCTTTTCTTCAAGAAGGCGCTTGAGCTCACGGGCATCCTCTGCTGCAAGGGAATGGGTGACAAAGATCAAATCGTTGTCCATCTGCTCACGCTTGTCCAGGGCGTTATTCAGCAGCTGTTCCAGCGCTTTCTCCCTTTTGCCGCGGACCTTGTAGGCAGGCGTCATTTTCCCGTCGATTACTTTGATGACCGGACGGATTTTGAGGAGGCTGCCGACGAGGTTTTGCATGCCGGAGCAGCGTCCGCCTTTGTAGAGGTACTCAAGGGAATCGATGACGAATTCTGTCTCGACTAGCGGCTTGACCTTCTCCACCATATCGGCAATTTCGGCAGGGGATTTCCCCTGCTCTGCGGCTTGGACGGCCTTCATCACTTGAAGCCCGATTCCAGTGGACAGGTTCTGCGAATCGATGACCGTGACCTTGCCATCCGGAAATTCGCCTGCTGCGATCAGCGCATTCTGGTAAGTGGACGACAGCTCTGATGAAAGGCTGATGTACACGATCTCCCGGCCGTCTTCAATCACAGGGGAGAAAGCGGCAATGAAGTCTGCCGGTGAAGGCGCGGCTGTTTTGGGAAGATTGCCCGTTTCGCTCACCTTCGCATAAAGCTGTGGGGTCGTGATATCGACGCCATCCTTGAATGTCTGGTCTCCGAACGTGACATAGAGAGGGACAAGGCCGATATCGTATTTCTGCATCCACTCCTGCGGCAGGTCACAGGTGCTGTCGGCAAAAATCTTAACTTTTGTCATCGTTATCCCCTTCCAACACGCAGCATCAAAATGACAAACATGAGGCCAAAGCTTAGAATAATGATCGTATTCAAGGACAGACCCAGAATCGCGAAGATCTTCTTGCGGTTGCGGAGAACCAGACCGATAATGCCCAGGATTACGCCGATAATGTTGGCCGCGAACAATCCGATCAGAAGGATGGTAATAACCGTGACGCCTGTCGTGGAGCTGTCAGACCAGGAAAGGCCGTCTCCGTTCAGGCTGGATGAAAATATAGCTCCCATTGCGGCGACACTGACGATATACGCCAGCATCGAAACGAGACTGATGATAAATGAAGCAATCCCGGGTCCCGAGTGCCGTATGAATTGCGGCGGATGCTGGGGAGGCTGCTTAGGTTCCATGGTTTTGTCTCTCCTTAACAATATAAAATATGTATGATTATTACTCTTCCATATTATGAATTAAAAATCAAGCCGGATGGATGCTTCACCAAGCGTTCACAGAGCGTTCACAGTGGAAAATGATATACTGTATAGGGTAATATGGTGGACAGAATGCATTTCACGAGATGAATAGATAAGGAGTGGTAAAGCCTTGCAGCGCAAATTTATGATGATCGGTGCTTTGATGGCCATGCTGTCGGTGGCGATCGGAGCCTTTGGAGCTCATTTGCTGGAGCCTATCGTCGGGGAATCGTCGATAAAGGTGTATGAAACCGGTGTACAATACCATATGATACACGCGCTTGGAATTCTGCTGATTGCGATCATAGCCGGAATTTGGGGAGACTCGCGCAGACTGGCTTGGGCTGGTTGGCTGCTGTTCGCAGGCATCATCCTGTTCTCCGGCAGTCTGTATGCTTTGACGATCACGGGAGTCAAGCCTCTGGGCATTATCACCCCGTTTGGCGGCGTGGCTTTCATCGCCGGCTGGATTTGCCTGATGGCCGAAGCCATTTCCCGCAAGAAGTAGCAAGCCTAAAAAAGCCCTTGCCTGTCCGCATGAACGGATGACAAGGGCTTTGATCGTTATTAGACGACTTCGATGATTTCATTAAGCTTGAAAGAGTAAACCTGTTTTTCGTCCACGTGATATACGTTTAGCAGCTCAACAGCTTCCTCGAAATTAAGGATGCGGCAAGGCATGCTGAATGGCTGTCCGCTGCGGGTTACCGTCAGCCGGATCAGGCGATTATCGTGGATGCATTCGGTAATCCATTCGTGCAGCTGGGAGCTGTATTGTGTGGCGTTAACCTTTGAATCAGCGGGGGCGTCGGGGCTTTTGGCCGGCAGTTCGTTCTTCGCCTTCGGTTTTGGACTTTTGTCCGGCAGAGGCGTCTTCGTTGCGGCGGAACCCGATTTGTTGATTAATGATTTACGTTTATCCTGCAGCATGGATTCGATCAGCTGGCCGAGTTCCATCCCGGATTTAATCCGAAAATCCGCGATCATTTCATTACTATTTAACATTTCGATTAAAGCCTGCAGCGCGAGTGCATTCGATCGGCTTTTCAACAGAATGTCGACATTGAACAAGTATCCTGAATCTTCATTGTTTTGTTTGTTTTCCATAAATCCCCCAGCCTATACCATGTGCAAAAAAAATAAGTCTTGAACTGTTTAAATCATATCATGAACACGTAAACCTGGATAGTCCTAATGTCGGGGTAGGGCATATCTTTATTCCTATATCATTTCATGTGATTTTAGAAGAAATGTGTTTTTATCCTCTGTGGCATACACACTGGACCTCCCCCGGGAATACACATAATTTGAACACTTTATCCAAGAGGGAGGTGTGAGCCCATGGTTACGATGGAGCCCATTTCAGTTGGGGAGCACACGTTGGTAGGCGTGGAGGTGAAGCTTCCCAAGACCACGCTGTTAACGATCAGCACTTCGCGCGGCTACATTATGTGCGGGGCGCTGGATGTAGGACTTTTGAACGACCGTCTGGGCGACCGCAAAATCATTGCAGGCAGGGCGGTTGGCGTGAAGACGCTGAACCAATTGCTGGAGGCGCCGCTCGAGTCCGTGACGAAGGAAGCAGCCGCCCTTGGAATTATCCCTGGCATGCCGGGGCATGAAGCGCTTCTTAAAATGCTGTAGCAGGTTTCGGTAAGCGTTTTTTGAACCCGCTTAAGAACAGATTCCAAAAACCAGTCCCGCGGGGATTGGTTTTTTTTGATTGCATAAGCCCTGCATCGTTTGATCATGATACTTTTATCACAGCCGCCAGAACTTGGCCTATGAAATACTACATTTAGACTGCCGTTTTTTGTATTCCATGCGGCACCGGTTTTCCTCCGCTGGAATTCCTTTTGACGAGTGTTCATCGTAACGCCGCATGTATGGATTTCCATGAAGATCATGCCGTTATTTTGTTTCGTATCCAGGTGTGGAGGGTAACATATAAACAGAGCCACTGAGGCGGTCAAGGCCGCTGATTGAAGCGAGGACAGATAATTTCAAAAGCGGTCTGCAGAAGATCGATTTTTATCAATTTTTAATCATTACAGAAAAGGACGGGATCAAACCATGGCCAAAACAACTTCCAAATCCAAAACAACAACATTAGAGCAAATTCTGAATCAACAAGTTGCAAACCTGAATGTTCTGTATGTCAAAATCCATAATTTCCATTGGTACGTGAAAGGGGAGCATTTCTTCACCCTGCATGTAAAATTCGAAGAGCTTTACAATGATATCACTTTGAAAATGGACGAGGTTGCAGAACGTCTCCTTACCATTAAGGGCAGCCCTGCGGCTACGATGAAGGAATATCTGGAGCTGGCAACGGTTCAAGAGGCTTCCGGCAAAGAAGATGCACGTAAAATGGTGCAAACCCTGATCGAGGATTTCGCTACGGTCTCTGAGGAAATGCATGAAGGCATTCATATGGCCGAGGAAGCCGGGGATCATCCGACAGGCGACCTGCTCATCAAAATCAAGAACGATCTTGAAAAACATATGTGGATGCTGCGTTCTTATCTCGGATAAGAAGCCGCTCTTAATTAACATACCGGACAGCTGAAAAAGGAACGCCGAGGGGCGCGCCGGTCTTTTTCGCCGGAGCGTCCTTTTGGCGCCTGACATTCTGTCCTCCATCGGCGCTTCGTTCATGAAGAAAGGGGCAAGAATCGGCATCGCTTAGGGGAAGCAGGAACACGGATCCGTTCCTCATCAACAACCTCTATAACGGACTTGAGCTTTAGAGAGTTCATTCCGGATGCCGAGCGCCTCCGCCGGTTATGAAAGGATCCGCTTCATGGTTGCTGTGTAAAAATAAGGTGATTTCACTTCCTTTATATGGTCCATTGCAAGAGGCAATATTTAGGCACGCGAGCGGATCGGAATAAGCCATCTGGTGACGAGCAAATGAATGCCGGTGCCGGATGATGCGTGAATATCCGCAAAAAGGTGCAGGTTTCAGCAAGCATGACAGTTACAGGAGTAAGAGTACTCAAATATGAAAGCAGGCACGGCTTTTCGTAAGCTGAGCCTGCTTTCTGGCATTATTTCAATTCTTCCGGGCCGAGGCGGTTGATATGATTCCGACTTTATTATAGAATTAGTGATAATCAATGAGAATCAATTTAGATTTATTTTAAATTGATAATTATAATTGCTTGAAATCAGGGGAGGTCATCCCTGTTTAAATAGACTTTCTGATTTCGGTAAAACCAAATAACGGAGGGAATAACGTATATGGCTACTCACTTTACCATTGAAGGACTCAAAGCGGAGATTGAAGGCAAAGAAATTCTCAAAGGGATCAACCTGGAGATGAAAGGCGGGGAAATCCACGCCATCATGGGACCTAACGGTACCGGTAAAAGTACTCTGGCTTCTGCGCTCATGGGTCACCCTAAATATGAAGTAACCGAAGGCAGCGTAACGCTGAACGGGGAAGACGTGCTCGACATGGCTGTCGACGAGCGTGCACGCGCAGGTCTGTTCCTTGCCATGCAGTATCCGAGCGAAATTACGGGCGTGACGAATTCCGACTTTTTGCGCAGTGCCATAAACGCCCGCCGCGAAGAAGGTCAAGAAATCTCCTTGATCCGTTTTATCCGTCAATTGGAAGGAAAAATGAAAGAACTCGACATGAACCCTGAATTTGCACACCGGTATTTGAACGAGGGATTCTCCGGCGGCGAGAAGAAACGTAATGAAATCCTGCAAATGATGATGATTGAACCAAACATCGTCGTATTGGACGAAATCGACTCCGGTCTAGACATCGATGCCCTGAAAATCGTTGCCAGCGGCGTGAACGCAATGCGCAGCGAAGATCGCGGTTTCCTTATCATTACCCACTACCAGCGTCTGCTTAACTATGTGAAACCGGACTTCGTCCATGTCATGATGCAAGGCCGCATCGTGAAATCCGGCGGTCCTGAGCTTGCAGAGCGTCTGGAAGCCGAAGGTTATGATTGGGTGAAGGAAGAGCTGGGAATTGAAGACGAGACAGTAGGTCAAGAAGCGTAAAAAAACGGAAGGAGGAAACCCAAATGACAACACAAACCATTCTTCCGGTTAACGCTGAAGGCTTGCGTCAATTGTCGGAGCAAAGACAAGAACCAACCTGGCTTACGGAAAATCGCCTCAAAGCATTGGAACTCGCAGCAACGCTTGAGCTGCCTAAGCTTGAAAAAATGCGCATCGAGCGTTGGGATATCCAAAATTACGGAAGCAGCAAGGATAGCGGCAGCATCGCTTCCTTGGCCGAAGTGCCTGCTTCCATCCAAGAGCTGGTTAAAGATCAGGAATCCGGAAGCCTGATTATCCAGCGCAACTCCGGAGTCGTGTACACCAAGCTGGCTCCTGAGCTGGCGGCCCAAGGCGTCATTTTCACCGATTTGCAAACCGCAGTGAAAGAACACGCAGAGCTGGTGCAAGCGCACCTGCACACTGCTGTATCCGCGGATGAGCATTCGGTAGCCGCATTGCATGCGGCATTATGGAACGGAGGCATCTTCCTCTACGTTCCGAAGAACGTGGAAGTCAAGACGCCGCTGCAGGCCGTGCTCTTGACGGACGACGAGGAAGCTACGTTCGCGCCGCATATCCTGATCGTCGCCGACACGAACAGTTCCGTAACGTACGTGGATAACTACGTATCCGGCGACGGCACGAAAGCTGTTACCCACAACGGTGCGGTCGAGATTTTCGCCAAATCGGGCGCGAAGGTACGCTATGCGACCATTCACCAAATGGGAACGAACGTAACGGACCTCAGCTACCGCCGTGCGATCATCGACAACGATGCGTCCATGGAATGGATCGTCGGCGAAATGAACAGCGGCGACACGATGAGCGATACACATACGATTCTGAAAGGAAACGGATCGACCTCCGATTCCAAAATCATCGCGGTCGGTTCCGGCTCCCAGAAGCTGAACTATACGACCCGCGCAAACCATTTCGGCAAATCCTCCGAGAGCCAAATGATCACCCGCGCCGTCATGCGCGAAGAAGCCCAGGCGATCATCAACGGCATCACGAAGATCGAACATGGCGCGACGAAATCCGACGGTCAACAAACGGAAAAAGTGCTCATGCTGAGCCCGAAAGCCCGCGGAGACGCCAATCCGATTCTGCTGATCGACGAGGATGACGTTAAAGCAGGTCACGCGGCTTCTGTCGGCCAGGTCAATCAGGAGCAAATTTACTACCTGATGTCCCGCGGCATTTCTCGCGAGGTCGCCGAATCGCTGATCATCTACGGTTTCTTGGCACCGGTCGTTTCCCAAATTCCGCTCGAGGGCCTTCAGAAGCAACTGCAGGCTGTCATTGAAGGGAAGTTGGGACAATGAACAACGCCATTCGCGAGCAGTTTCCGATTCTGAAGCAGGAGATTAACGGCCATCCTCTGGTGTATCTCGACAGCGCGGCGACTTCGCAGAAGCCGCTGGCCGTGATTGAAGCGCTGCGCCATTATTATGAATATGATAATGCGAACGTGCACCGCGGTGTGCATACGCTCGGCAGCCGTGCTACCGATGCTTATGAAGGGGCACGCGAAAAAGTGGCGAAGTTCATCCATGCCAAGAGCACCAAAGAAATTATTTTTACACGGGGAACGACGACAGCCTTGAATATGGTTGCGTCGTCCTACGCGCGCTCCATATTGAGCGAAGGCGATGAAATCGTCCTGACCCCGATGGAGCATCACAGCAATCTCATTCCATGGCAGCAGGTGGCAAAAGCCACCGGTGCCGTGCTCAAATATGTTAAACTACAAGAAGACGGTTCGGTTATCCTGTCCGAGGTCGAGAACGTGGTATCGGACAAAACCAAAATCGTATCCATGGCTTACGTATCGAACGTGATGGGCGTCGTGAACCCGGTGAAGGAAATTGCGGCTCTCGCACACCGCCACGGCGCTGTTATGGTCGTTGACGGAGCGCAAAGCACCCCGCATATGAAGGTGGACGTACAGGATCTGGATTGCGATTTCTATGCGTTCTCCGGTCACAAAATGTGTGCCCCTACCGGCATCGGCGTGTTGTATGGCAAAAAAGAACTGCTTGAATCCATGGAACCCGTGGAATTCGGCGGTGAAATGATTGATGACGTCGGTCTGTACGACTCCACGTGGAAGGAGCTTCCTTGGAAGTTCGAGGGCGGCACTCCCATTATCGCGGGAGCCGTCGGACTCGGTGCAGCCATCGATTTTCTGGAAAGCATCGGCATGGATGCCATTGAGGCGCATGAGCATGAGCTCGCTGCATACGCAGTGAACCGTCTGTCCGAGATTGACGGACTCAAGCTGTACGGACCGCGTGAGCGGAAAGTCGGTTTGGTGACGTTCAACCTGGACGATGTTCATCCGCATGACGTGGCAACGGTGCTTGATGCGAGCGGTATTGCCATCCGCGCGGGTCACCACTGCTGCCAGCCGCTGATGCGCTGGCTGGAGGCTAGTTCTACGGCCCGGGCAAGCTTTTATTTGTATAATACCCAAGAAGATGTGGACCGTCTGATCAGCGCATTAATCCAGACAAAGGAGTATTTTGGCTAATGCAACTTGATGACTTGTACCGGCGCGTGATTATGGATCATTACAAAAATCCGCGCAACCGGGGTAAATTCGAAGACGGAACCGTAACGGTTGATCTGAACAATCCGACCTGCGGCGACAAAATATCGCTGCAGCTCAAGGTGGATAACGGAATCGTACAGGATGCCAAGTATACAGGTGAAGGCTGCTCCATCAGCATGTCTTCCGCCTCCATGATGACCGAAGCCGTCAAAGGCAAAACGGTCGAGGAGGCTCAGGATCTGGCTTCCCGTTTCTCCTCGCTGATGCAGGGGGATGACGTCCATTTTGACGATTACGAAGATATTGAAGCTTTGTCCGGCGTGAATAAATTTCCTGCGCGTATCAAATGCGCCACTCTGGCGTGGAATGCACTTCGCAAAGGAATCGACGAGGATCAGCATAACCATAAATGATAGGGAGGTTCAAACCCATGGCTAAAAAGGCCCCTGAAATTGAAGAGTACAAATATGGGTTCCGCGATGAACACAAAGCGGTATTCCAAACGGGCAAAGGTTTGACCCGTGAGATTGTCACCGAAATTTCCAAGATCAAAAACGAACCGGAATGGATGCTGGAATTCCGTTTGAAGTCCCTGGAGCAGTTCGAGAAAATGCCAATGCCTAAATGGGGCGGCGATCTCGATGAATTGGACTTTAACGATATCCAGTACTACGTAAGACCTTCCGAAAAGCAAGGCAAGACGTGGGAAGAGGTTCCTTCCGAAATCAAGGAAACCTTTGACAAGCTGGGTATTCCGGAAGCGGAGCAGAAGTTCCTGGCCGGCGTATCCGCTCAGTATGAATCCGAAGTCGTATACCACAATATGCAGAAGGATCTGGAAGATCAAGGCGTTATCTTTATGGATACCGACACGGCGCTCCGAGAGCATCCTGAAATTTTGAGAGAGCATTTTGCAACGGTGGTTCCGCCATCCGATAACAAATTCGCCGCTCTGAACAGTGCCGTATGGTCCGGAGGCAGCTTTATCTACGTTCCAAAGGGCGTAAAATGCGAAATCCCGCTGCAGGCCTACTTCCGGATTAACTCCGAGAATATGGGACAATTCGAACGCACGCTCATCATCGCCGATGAGGGCAGCTTCGTTCACTATGTTGAAGGCTGTACGGCTCCAATTTACAGCACGAATTCACTCCATAGCGCGGTGGTAGAGATCATTTGTAAAAAGGATGCCCGCGTTCGTTACACGACGATCCAAAACTGGGCACCAAACATCTACAACCTCGTAACCAAGCGTGCCGTTGCCGAAGAAAATGCAACGATGGAATGGGTTGATGGCAACATCGGCTCCAAACTGACGATGAAATATCCTGCCGTCCTGCTCAAAGGACGCGGCGCAAAGGGCATGGTATTGTCGATCGCTGTTGCAGGTAAAGGCCAGCACCAGGATGCAGGCGCCAAAATGATTCACTTGGCACCGGATACCACATCTACGATCGTGTCGAAATCCATCAGTAAGCATGGCGGCAAAGTGACTTACCGCGGTCTGGCTTCCTTCGGACGCAACGCGGAAGGCGCGAAAGCCAACATTAAATGCGATACGCTGATTCTCGATAACGAATCCACTTCGGATACGATTCCGTACAACGAGATCAAGAACGACAACATCGTTCTGGAGCACGAAGCAACGGTATCCAAAGTATCCGAGGATCAACTGTTCTATCTCATGAGCCGCGGTCTCACGGAAGCAGAAGCGACGCAGATGATCGTCATGGGCTTCATCGAGCCGTTCACGAAGGAACTGCCGATGGAATATGCAGTAGAGATGAACCGCCTGATCAAGTTTGAAATGGAAGGCTCGATCGGTTAATCGATCGAGTTTGATATAAAAAAAGTGTCCCGGCATACTGCCTGGACACTTTTTTTGGATTATGAAGCTGTTATTTAAAACTATAAGAAAATTTGATCGATGCCAATGTCGCGCTCGGAGGACAGGTCGATAAAGCGGTCTCCGGTATTGACGAGGGGCCGGAAGAAATCAGCCGGGTTGGTCATAACGATGGTTCCCGTTTCCCCGGTTGTCAGAATAACATGTTTGCCGATAAAATTGGGAAGCATATGGCGGATGAAGGCCTGCGTTGCGTTGGCGCTAAGTTTGCCGAAGCTCATGCTGTGAAGCTCGCGCATGACGGTTAGCAGCTCCTGTTTGGACTGATATACCCGGTTCATGCTCATGGCGCTGAATACATCGGCTACAGCTGTAATCCGCGAGAAGGGGTGAATCTCTTTCTTGTCGATGGCGTGAGGGTATCCGCTGCCATCATCCCGTTCGTGATGCTGCAGGGCAACCAGTGCCGGAATGGTATCCTCGGTGGAGCTGCGGATGATGTCATGCCCATAGATCGTGTGACGTTTCATTTCTTCGAATTCTTCCGCGGTGAGCCGGCCTGGCTTGTTCAGCACGCTGCCTGGAATTTGGCACTTGCCGATATCGTGGAGAAAACCTGCCCGGCCAGCCTCGTAAGCTTCTTCTTTGGAGAATCCAAGCCAGGATGCAATGTAATAGTTGAGAATGCCCACCTGCATCGAGTGGTTGTATGTATAGTCGTCGTTCTGGTCAAAGCAGAGCATGAGTGACACAATATCCTTATGTTCTTTCAATTGGTCAACCAGCGGTTCCATGATATCGTCAACCATGCCCTCGTTAAAGCGCCCGCTTGCCAGCGCTTCCATGTACATGGATTCGAATCCGTCCACGGCTCGCTCCAGCAAAGGCTTGGTTTTGAGCAGGAGTTCATTCTGCTGTGTGTGAATCAGAGGGATCACAGGCTGATGGATAGCGGGGTCTACGTCTGCATAGTTCACGCCATGCTGCATCAGCTTACGGATCTCCTCATCATCCAACTCCGTTCCTTTTTGCAAAACGTGAAGACCGAATTCATTAAAGGTATCTGCAAGCAGTCGGTCGCCCGGTTTTAAGTCTGTGACATGCACTTTCAAGCAGTAAGTCACTCCATTTCTTCAAAATTCGACATCTGTTATCAACTATCATATCAAGAAAAAAATGGATTGACAATGCTGTTATTTTTCAAGCTGCACGCTGGCTGTCGGGTCCCAGGGGCCTTTTTGGTGTCCCTTCCATTCCGACCCGTCTTCCCAGATTTCCTTCTTCCAAATCGGGACCGATTGCTTCAATTTCTCGATTGCGTATCGGCTGGCTTCATAACAATCTTCGCGGTGGCCGGTGGAAACGGCGATGATGACGCTGGTTTCCATAATATCGACCTTGCCGATCCGGTGGAAAATGGCGCAAAGCGTCCCGGGCCAGCGGGCGTCGATGTCTCTGCCGATCGCCTCCAGCTGAGCCAGGGCCATGGGAATGTAGGCTTCATATTCAAGATGAACGGTACGCTGCTCGCCGGTCATTTCCCGTGTGGTGCCGACGAAGGAGAGGACGGCACCGTGATTGGGATGCAGCACCTTGCCTGTCACCTCATCGACCGATAACGGCTGGTCCGTAATGCAGTAGAGGCCATCTTCGGATTCGGTACGCACAGGGGCCTGTCCGTCCCCGCCGGAAACGGGGGGAATGAGGGCAATTTCGGCACCTTCCGTAATAAGGTAGTCCCCGGGCGCATATTCCTGATTGACGGCGACAAAAGAAACGGAGATCTGCGAGGCAGCCTCCGGATAGGACTTGGAAAGCTCTATTTTCAGCTGATCGGCGGTTATTTGGGCGGCTTGAACCGTATAGTTAAGTAAAGAGGTTTGCAGTCGTTCTGCAAGACCTGCGAATAATTGAATGCGTAAAAGCATATTTTTCACCTCGAACATGGATGTTAGTGTCTCCAATATACCATATCCGCCTTGAAAATGTTATGCTTATGGCCTATAGGGCAGCGCGTGATATTGCCCGAATGCACCCGGAAAGAAAGGGAGGACTACAGCTATGCAAGGGAACCAGCCCAAATCCATCACCATACTGCACACGAACGACATACACAGCCATTTCGAACAGGTGAGCTCCATTGCCGCATATGCTGCCGGTCAGCGCGAAGCGGAAGTCGGAAGTCCTCTGCTGATGGTAGATATCGGGGATCATATGGACCGGACCGCGATGGAAACCGAAGGCACGATGGGTCAGGCTAACGTTGATATCATCAATTTGACCGGCTATGACGTGATTACGATAGGGAACAACGAAGGATTAACACTGACCCCGGAAGACCTTGCCATGGCCTATTCCGGACTCCTGGCGGAAGTCGTATGCTGTAATATTACGGAGGAAGCGACAGACGAGCCCCCGAGCTGGATGAAAAAGCATACCATTATTGAAAAGGGCGGCATCAAGCTGGGCATTACCGGGGCCACGGCGCCGTTTTCAGCCTTTTACGAGCTGCTCGGCCTGCGGGCACTGGATCCGGAAACGGCCATTGAGCAGGAGGTCAAGGCGCTTCGTTCACAGGTGGATATCGTGATTCTGCTCTCGCATCTGGGACTGGCAACCGACCAGCGGCTTGCAGAACACCTTCAAGACATTGATCTGATACTGGGCGGACATACCCATCATCTGCTCGAAAAGCCGCTTCAGATTGGCCGTACGGCCGTCTGCGGGGCGGGGAAATTCGGCGGCTACGTTGGCAAAGTCCGAATGGAGGAGCAGCCGGACGGCACATACCAGGTGACGGAAGGAGGCTGTGTGCCCGTTGACACGAATTTGCTGGATGAAACGGTCAGCGCTGCTCTGGTCAGACATCGGGGGCACGCCGAGGAAGCACTGAGCGAAACCGTCGCTGTTACCGACCGCAGGTTGTCCCTTGACTATACGGCGGAATCCCCGTTCGGGAATTTCCTTGCGCAGGCTGTTCGCCAGTACACCGGAACAGAGATATCGCTGGTGAATACAGGCCAGCTTCTGGGTCCGCTGCCGGAAGGGGAGATATCGGCCGGGCTGCTGCATACGCTTTGCCCTTCGCCGATTAACGCATGCATTGTCAGGCTGAAAGGCAAGGATATCCGCCGTACGCTTGAGCAGAGCCTCCTGGAGGAATTTTGGAGCAGGGAAATCAGGGGATTCGGGTTCCGCGGGGAAATTCTCGGAAATGTCGCGATTGACGGACTGGAAGTCTTGTATGATGCAGGCCGTATCCCTTATGATAGGATTGTCCAAATGACGGTCAATGGCGAGCAGCTGGGGGACGAACAAGAATACGAGGTTGGCACACTGGATATGTTCACTTTCGGGATCGGTTATGACCGCATCGCTTTGGGACAACATCCCGAATTCATGCTGCCTGATTTCCTTCGCGATTTGCTGCGGCTTGAGCTTCAGCGTCCGGGAAGTCTGGATGAAAGTGAGCGCATCAGATGGGCAGAGGCCCATTAAGATTTCCTGGGGGAGGAAACGATGGATACAATTACAGCAATTATTCTCGGAATTGTAGAGGGGATTACGGAGTTCATTCCAGTCTCTTCAACCGGCCATATGATCCTTACGTCGAAGCTGCTTGGATACGATGATCAGGACCCGGTCATGAAAACGTTCGAGGTGGTCATCCAGCTGGGTGCGATTCTTGCCATCGCGCTGGTGTACTGGCGGCGGATCCTCGACCTGTTTGGCATCAAAAGAATGAATGCCGAGTCAGGCAGCCTTGTACCGGGCAAGCGGCTGAATCTGCTGCATGTCATTATCGGCATCGCACCTGCGCTTATCGTCGCTTTTTTCGCAAGAGACTTTATCAAAAGCCTGTTCAGCGCCAGTACCGTGATCTGGGCGTTGATCGCCGGCGGCGTGTTTATGATCTTTGCGGAATGGTTTAATAAGTCTAAAGCCCGGATTAGGGCTGAAACGATGGATGACCTGTCCTACAAACAGGTATTTCTTATTGGCATTTATCAAATTCTGTCCGTGTTGTGGCCGGGATTCTCACGCTCGGGCTCCACGATTTCCGGGGGCATGCTGGCTGGAGCAAGCTACAAAGCATCCGCAGATTTCTCGTTTCTGATGGCGATTCCGATTATGGTGGCGGCATCCGGGTATGAAATGCTCGACTCTTACCAGAACCTGACCAAGGATACGTTAGGGTTATTCGCGATCGGATTCGTACTTGCATTTGTCGTCGCCTATGTGGTAGTTCTTGCATTCATGAAGCTCATCCAGAAAATCAGGCTTACCCATTTCGCGGTGTACCGGTTTATTTTGGCCATCGTATTTTGGCTCTTCATTATGCGCTAGATTCCGTCTGACCGCCCGGCCAAGGAGGGCATCACGATTAACGGTATCGGCATTTCATGGTTTATTCATACAGATTAGCGAATGACGGCGCCTTGGCCGCTTTTAGTCCGTTATTCAGGGCAGGAGAGGATATGCTTTGCGTTTGGTACCCGTTCGGAAGCTTCAGGAAGGTATGAGGATCGGCAAAAAAATTTACAGCGATGAAGGGATCATCCTTTTGGCTGACGGCGTCACTTTAACAGCTCCGCTGATCCGCCGGCTCGTTGAGCTCGACATTGGCTACATCTACATAGAAGACGGTTTGACCGAAGGAATTCAAATTCCGGAAATGCTCCAGGAAGAAACGCGCCGACATGCGCTGCATAATATCCGCAAAAATTTCCAGCGCCTTTCGGAGACGTCCAAGATGGCGAAGGGCTATTTTCATTTGGGAAAGGATTTCAGCAAAGTGATGGAGTCCATTCTGAATGATGTTAGCTCCCAGGAAGAATCCATGATTTTGCTGATGGACATGAACACGGCTGACCAGTATTTGTATAAGCATTCCCTGAATGTGTGCGTGTATTCGCTCGTGCTTGGCATCGCGAACGGATACTCGGAAGAACAGCTGATGATGCTGGGCCTGGGCGCATTGCTGCATGATATCGGCAAAACGCAGATTCCACAGCGGATTTTGTTCAAGCCCCAGAAGCTGACAGATGAAGAGTTCCGGATGATGCAGTCGCACACGGAAATTGGATATAAGATATTAAAGGATGAGCCGAACATACCGCTATTAGCGGCTCACTGCGCTTTTCAGCATCATGAAAGGCTCAACGGAAGCGGTTATCCGCGCGGCATCCAGGGGAACAGTATCCATGAGTACGCCCAGTGGGTAGCCCTCGCGGATTCCTATGATGCCATGACCTCACACCGGGTGTACAGACCCGCCATGCTGCCGCATCAGGCCGTGGAGGTTTTGTATGCCGGTTCAGGCACCTTGTACGATCAGAAGAAACTGGAGCTGTTCCGGGACAGGGTAGCGATTTACCCGCCCGGATTGACCGTGAAATTGAGCACAGGGGAAACGGGCGTTGTCTCCAGCATTCATCCGAACATGCCGCATCGGCCCGTCATTCGAATTCTTGGCGATGCGGAAGGTCAAATGCTGCAGACGCCATATGAAATGGACCTGGCCCGCATGCTGTCCGTCATCATAACGGATGTAGACGGCTCGGATGCGCAGACCGTTTCATTGGAGCATTAAGGAGGCAGATCCATGAAGGAGCGACAGATCATAGCACCGGTTCGACAGTGGGGCAGCTTCATGTTCCGCTACCGGTGGGCAGTCGCTGCGGCATGGGTCTTTTTGATTTGCTTCCTCGGTTTTTTTGCCGTTCGAACGCCATCCATGCTCGAAGATAGCGGCTTTACGCCGACCGGAAGCTCATCGGAGCGGGGAATTGCCTTCCTGGAGGAAAAGCTGGGCATGTCCGCCGCAACCATGGAGATCGTGCTTGAAAGTACTTCAGGCGAGAATATCACCACATCCGAGGCACAGACGAGAATATGGGAGCAACTGGCTCCGCTGCGCAGCGAGCCATTCGTGAAGGATATGTACGCCAGCATCGTTTCCCGGAGAGCCGCCGAGGATGGCATAACGGCATTTACGGTACTTCTGAATGAGACTTCCAATCAAGCTCTGGGGCATTTTGATGAAATCAAAGCGGCCGTGCCTGAAGTAAGCGGAACCAACATTTACATAACAGGCAACTTGGCCGTGTATCACGATATGAGCAGCGCGGTCAGACATGATATTGTACAGGCCGAGTCCTTCGGGATTCCAGCGGCCCTGATTATACTGCTGCTCCTGTTCGGCACCGTTCCCGCCGCATTGCTGCCGATCGCCATCGGACTGGGGAGCGTGGCCGTCACGATGGGCGGCCTTTATTTTGTCGCGGCAGGAGGTGCTTCCTTAAGCAACTTTCTACCGAACATGGTCACTATGCTAGGCCTTGCCGTGGGGATCGACTATGCCCTGTTCATGGTGAGCCGCTTCCGGGAGGAATTGAAGAGCAAAGGTATCGAGGAAGCGTTGAATACGGCCTGCCGCACGGCAGGCAGATCGGTGCTGTATTCGGGCGGAGCGGTCGTGGCAGGGCTGCTGGCCTTCAACTTTATTCAGCTGCCCGTATTCCGCTCGCTGGCCCTTGGCGGCATGCTTGTCGTGCTGGTCTCCGTGCTTGCCGCGAGTACGCTGCTGCCTGCGCTGCTGGGCATTCTTGGACACCGGATTATGGCCTGGCCGGTGCGACTTCGTAAGAAAACCGGACGGGGCTTAAGCAGTCAGGCATGGGTTCGCATCTCGGAATTCATTATGGCGCGGCCCGCGATCGTCGCCGTGCTGGTGACGGCAGGGCTGCTTGCAGCCATGCTTCCAGCCCTGCACATGAAGCTCGGAATCCCATCTGCGGAGGTGCTTCCTCCATCCTATGCGTCCCGGTACGGAGCGGAGCTGATGAAGAAGGCTTACGATATGAAGGAAGTAAACGCGATCATGGTTGCGGCCGAGCTGGAGCTGCCTTATGACGATCCGGCATCGGTCAGGGTGGTGAAGTCCTATATGTCCAGGCTAAGAAATCAGCCGGGGGTTCACCGGGTCGAGAGCTATGCCAGCTTCCTGAAAGACGACACGGCGATCATCGGCAGGGAGCTGCGCAGCGAGATCGAAAAACGCCATGCCGCCAAGGAGAACGTGGTGGTCATTGCAGTGGTGCCGGAAGGCGGGGAAACGGACCCGGCGACGGTAAACCTGGTGAATGAGCTCCGGGAGCATCCGCCAGAAGGAGCAGAGCAATTCTATGTCACCGGCTCTCCGGCTTATAAACTCGATATCATGGATCGAATTCAAGGCGGTGTTCCTTATGTACTTGTCACCGTGCTGGTGCTGACCTATGTGATCCTGTTCGCCGCTTTTCGTTCCGTTCTGCTGCCGCTTAAAGCGGTCATGATGAACATGCTCAGCCTCGGCGCAAGCTTCGGCCTGGTCACGCTTGTTTTCCAACAGGGGTACGGGGCCGGATGGCTGCATGTCAGCTACACCGGCAGCGTGTTTGCCGTGCTGCCGGTGCTGATCTTTTGCGTCGTGTTCGGCATTTCGATGGATTATGAAGTTATGATGCTGTCGCGAATTGCAGAAGCCTATCGCACAGAAAGGAATAATGAACGCAGCACAGCCATAGGATTGCAAAGAACCGGGGGGATGATTACCGGAGCAGCGCTGATACTGGCAGTTGTCGCGGGTGCGTTCATGTTTACGGACAATGAGCTGATGAAGGCGCTGGGACTCGGCTTGACCGCTTCGGTGCTGATTGATGTCACCATCGTTAGGATTTTGCTGGTGCCTGCTCTGATGAAGCTGATGGGCAGGGCCAACTGGTGGCTTCCTGGCTGGCTATCGTTTCTTGCCAGGTCCGAAACGGGGCCTTCCAAGGGGGATTCAAGGCCACAATGACGGCAGGCGGGAGAGTTTTTGTCCTCTTCATGGTATGATAATAGGAAGCTGATGTGCCAAGCTGTATTTTCAGGCTATGCAAAGCCTTATCATGGAGCTAAGGTATAATGCTTGCCGGATAGGTTTAAATAAAGAAATAAGGTGAGGAAAAACATGAATACTGTAAAACTGTCGCCAACGAACGATCCTTGGGATCCGATCGGTTCGCTCCGGGCATATGGCCGTCATGTGCTGACGAGCGTGGAAATGACAGTCACCCATTTGTGCAACATGCGCTGTGAGCACTGCGCTGTAGGAGATATGCTGGTGATGAAAGAGGCGGATTTTTTGCCGCTGGACTTGATACTGAAGCGACTGGATGAAGTCGAGCATCTGCAAACCATCAGCCTGACCGGAGGGGAGCCCTCCTTCCGTGAAAAAACGGTGAACGAGGTTATCGTACCCCTGCTTCGCTACGCGAAGGAACGCGGCATACGGACGCAGATCAATTCAAATCTGACACTGGATATCAGCCGATACGAGAAAATGCTCCCATACTTGGATGTCATGCATATTTCATTCAACTATTTAAACGGCGACGATTTCCATGAGGTGGGCTTCGCCAACAGCAATCATCCGGTTCCGAAGGAAACGGCGTACCGCATGTACGATAAGATGATGGAGAATGCCGTCAAACTAAGCGATGCCGGCATGTTCATTTCAGCTGAATCAATGATTAATTATCGCACGCATACAAAGCTGGCCGGAATTCACAAACTAATACAAGAAATGGGCTGCAAGCGTCATGAGGTTCACCCGATGTACGCATCCAATTTCGCCAGCTCCTTGCCGGTGCTTTCGCTGGATGAAACCCGCGCGGCGATTCATTCGCTGCTCGATATTCGTGACCCGGACATGTGGATGCTCTTCGGCACGCTGCCGGTTTATGCATGCAGCGATAGCCCAGAAGATATGAGGCTGATCCGCCGGCTGGCGTCGGAACCGAACGTAACGGTCCGCAATGATCCGGACGGGAGAAATCGCGTGAACGTGAATCTGTTCTCCGGCGATGTGTATGTGACCGATTTTTCGGATGTTCCGCCATTCGGAAATATTCAAAGCAGCAGGCTTGACGACATTTTTGGGATGTGGCAAACCGACCATCCGCTGAATAAGACGATCAACTGCCACTGCGATGCGGCCGGCTGCTGCGGACCGAATCTGCTGGTGAAGGATATGTATTATAAGGATATGGACTTTAGCATAAGGAAAGCTAACATATAATAAAGAAATGGGGCGTTTCATTTGGACGGGGAGTTAGAAATAGGCAAGCTATTATTCAACCTTTTCCTGGTTTTGCTGCTTGTATTCTTTAACGGAGTATTTGTCGCCGCGGAATTTTCGCTCGTCAAAATGCGTCAGTCCCGGCTGACGCAGCTGGTGAGCGAGGGCAACCGCATGGCGAATTATGCTTTGAAAGTAAACAATAAGCTGGATGCCTACTTGTCCGCAACGCAGTTCGGAATTACGCTGGCATCCCTGGGACTCGGCTGGATTGGCGAGCCTGCCATCTCGCATCTCCTGGTACAGCCGCTCATGTATAAAGCGGGGATCACGGACTCCACGCTCATCGCGACGGTATCGGTGATTCTTGGATTTTGCGTCATTACGTTCTTGCATATCGTTCTGGGCGAGCTTGCGCCGAAATCCCTGGCGATTCAAAAAACAGAAGGAGCAGCACTGCTGCTGTCCGCTCCGCTCATGCTGTTCTATAAAATATTTTTCCCTTTCATCTGGCTTCTGAACGCGTCCGCCAACGTCATTTTGAGAATGGTAGGCGTTCAGCCGGCGACGGAATCGGAAGCTGCGCATTCTGAAGAGGAAATCCGCATATTAATGAATCAGAGCGCCAAAAGCGGCGTCATCGACAAGGACGAGATGAAGCTGATGGACAACATCTTCGAATTCTCCGATTTGCTGGCCCGCGAAATCATGCTGCCTCGAACGGACATGGACTGCCTGTACACGAACAATTCACTCGAAGAGAATCTTCAAATCATCAGCGAAACCAAGCACTCCCGCTATCCCGTTGCCGTAGAGGACAAGGATCAGATTCTGGGATTCGTACATATTACGGATTTTCTTATGGCGGATGAGGAACACCAGAAGGAACTCACCAGCCTGGTGCGTCCAATCTTGAATGTACCGGAGTCGATGGAAATCAGTCATGTCCTCCGTCTGATGCAGAAAAAGCATGCCCAGCTCACACTGGTTGTGGACGAGTACGGAGGCACGGCAGGAATGCTCACTGCGGAAGAAATTCTGGAGGAAATCGTCGGTGAGCTTTACGATGAATTTGAAGATGAACGGCCCGACGTGGAAATTCAGGAAGACTTCATTTCCGTGGATGGCCGCATGCTGATTGAGGATGTGAATGATCTTACCGGCGTGGTCATTGAGGATGACGAAGTGGATTCCATCGGAGGCTGGCTGTTCAAGGAGCTGGAAGGCAATCCGGTCAAGGGCAAGACGGTTCAAATGAACAATTTCATATTTGAGGTTGAGGAATCAACAAGACTCCGGATTACCCGGGTCAACATCCACCGCGTTGCCGCTGCGGATACAGTCACCGAAGAGAAAGGGGCGGAAGACGCGGATTAAGGGGGAGCCCTGTGTCAGGGAAACAGCTGCTTCTCATCGGATTCGGGCTGCTGCTGCTGTACATTTTATTTACGGCCGGAGCCCCGTTTCTGCTGGCTGCCCTGGTTGCCATTTCTCTCGAGCCGGTGCACGGCATCATGATGGCGAAATGGAAATGGAACCGGATCGCGGCCGCTTCCCTCACGTGTACCTTGTTTCTGCTTCTGATTCTGCTTCTGGTGTACATGCTGGGGCTGCAGGTATTCGGTCAGCTGGTGGAGTACTGGAAGAACGCCCCGTCGTATTTCGCGGCTGCCAATGATTTTGCGCAGAATACGATGATACAAGCCCGGGGCTGGCTCGACCATATTCAGCCGGATTTGGCCGAGAGCCTGCGCGTGTTGTTGTCGAACGTTACGCAGTATGCTGAATCCTTTGCCAATACGCTATCCTCTGCGTTTTTGAATTTCGCCAAGGGGATACCGGGCATGTTTATCTTTTTCGTCGTATTCTTCGTCGCGGTATATTTGTTCAGCTATGGCCTGCCGGCCATTCGCTCCGGGCTGCTTTCCCTATTCGAGGAAGAGATGCAGGATCAGATTCAGCAGGTGCTTCAAAGCCTGAAAAGGTCGATTTTCGGCTTCATTCAAGCCCAGATGATCCTCAGTGCTTTTACGTATGTGGTAACGCTGACGGGTCTGCTGATCCTGAACATCCATTACCCGCTTGCCATTGCGATGCTGATCATGTTCGTGGATATTTTGCCGATTCTCGGCGTCGGTTCGATCCTGGTTCCCTGGGCCGTTTATTTGTTCATAGTAGGCGATTCCTATACCGGCTTTGGACTTTCCCTGCTGTTCATCGTCATTACGGTGGCAAGGAGGGTCATCGAGCCGAAGGTCATCGGCGATTCCGTCGGCATCGGGGCGCTGTCGGCCCTGGTCAGCATGTATATCGGGTTTAAGCTGGTCGGCGTCATCGGCGTCTTCATCGGGCCGCTCGTCGTCATTATCTACTCGGCTGTCCGCAAGGCAGGCTTATTCCAGATCCGGATCAAATTTTAAATATGTAGGCTTCTTACAGGAACCTCTTGGACAAGTTTCGGCTTGTTTCGAGGGGTTCTTTGTATTTATTCGCAAGTTTTTGTTCAGATTTCCCGAAAGGCTCATATGTTAGTTACGAAGAGACTGATGGCCTCTCTTGTCATCGGCCTTATATCATGACGCGAAAAGGAGGAGCCTTTGGTGAATGTGAGCAACTATAACCAGATGCGCGTTTACAAGCCTTTTATCGGGCCGTTTGATCCATGTCCGCCATTGCTTTATCGCACATACGTCGTACCCATCAATCAATACATCACATTTCAACCGCTGGATTGGCCGCAGTTCAGCCTGCAGGAAGCGTTGACGCTCGGAACGTTATGGCCGAATCTGTACAGCCCGTATACGCCGAATCGGGGCAGACAGGAGGGAGGAGCCTGATGTCGGAAAATATGAAGCCGGAGTTCGTGAGTCCGGCAAGTGCGAACATGAAGCCTGAATACGTCAGCCCGGCAAGCACAGGAATGAAGCCGGAACATGCGCAGAAGGGGGCAGCGATCGACCGGGAGTATTATGAGCTGCTTGAAAAAATCCAGATGGTGGATTTTGCTCTTGTCGAGCTGAATTTGTTCCTGGACACCCATCCCGATGACTTGAAGAGCGTGGAGCAGTACAACCGGCTTGCCCAGGAGCGGATTCCTTTAGTCAGAAAATTTCAGGAGTTGTACGGACCGCTGATGAATTTCGGTCATGCCTATTCGAGATTTCCGTTCGAATGGCCGAATACACCGTGGCCGTGGCAGGTATGACGAGTTATTAATCATGTTCTTGAAGGAGGCGGTCCAAAAGCATGTGGGTCTATGAGAAAAAGTTGCAGTATCCGGTTCGCGTCAGCAAATGCGATCCGATGATGGCCAAATATTTGATGGAACAGTACGGCGGCGCGGATGGGGAGCTGGCTGCTGCTCTTCGGTATCTCAATCAGCGCTACACCATTCCGGACAAAGTTATCGGCTTATTGAACGACATAGGCACAGAAGAATTCGCCCACCTGGAAATGATTGCCACCATGGTCTACAAGCTGACGAAGGATGCCACCGTGGACCAATTGATAGCGGCCGGACTCGGCGCCCATTATGCGAATCATGACAAGGCCCTCTTCTATGAAAATGCAGCCGGCGTCCCTTGGACGGCAGCCTATATTCAGGCGAAAGGAGATCCGATTGCGGACTTGTACGAAGATATCGCAGCCGAGGAAAAGGCCAGGGCTACATATCAGTGGTTGATTGACATGACCGACGATGTGGATCTGCAGGACAGCCTGAAGTTTTTGCGGGAGCGTGAAATCGTGCATTCCACCCGCTTCCGGGAAGCCGTGGAGATTATTAAGGATGATCGTGCCCAAAAGAGAATTTTCTAAATCACAAACCGGCTCGGCGATAAGGCGTTCCTGTCCAGGGGCGCCTGTTTTATTCGGTTTACATCCTTTGGAGCTTCCCTTATGATAGCTATAAGAAGGCGCCGGAGCGGCGCACACACCGAAGACACAGAAGGGACGAAGCTAACGATGAATTCGCAAAGCAAGTTGACAAGGCCCGAAGCCATGATTTTCGATATGGATGGAACGCTGTTCCAAACCGAATCCGTACTGCTGCCTGCTTATCATAAACTGTTCGATACGCTGCGCAGCGAAGGGCTGTACACCTCGCCCACGCCTCCGGAAGAACGGATGCTGGGCAGCCTGGGCATGCTGCTGGAGGATATCTGGAAGGTCGTTATGCCCGATGGAAGTCCGGAAGCCCATAACCGCGCCAACGAGCTGCTGCTGCAGCTGGAGCTGGAAGGATTGGCCGGCGGCGAGACGCTGCTGTATCCCGAAGTGAAGGAAACGCTGGTGGAGCTTCATCGGCAGGGCGTGAAGCTGTACGTTGCCAGCAACGGACTGGAGCATTACATCAGCGGGATCGTCGATACGTTTGAGCTGGCCGAGCTGTTCGACGGCTTGTATAGCGCGGGCAAGCACGGTACGTTAACGAAAGTAGATCTGGTGAAGCTGCTGCTGGAACAGGAACAGGTTCATTCGGCCTGGATGGTGGGAGACCGTTCGTCCGATGTCGAAGCAGGGAAGAAGAACGATCTGGCGGTCATCGGCTGCGCGTATGCCGGGTTTGGCAATCACGACGAGCTCAAGGGCTCCGATATGCTGATTACGTCTTTTTCAGAGCTGCTTAAGCTGTATAAGGAAGCAATTCCCGCTACATAATGATTTTTAATTCACGCCCAAAACAAACAAACCGCATTAATTCTGCGGTTTGTCTGTATTGGGCGTTTCTTTTTTACGACTGTATAACCACACGGCATATTCCAGAGGTCTGACGATGGCATCGTGGTACGCATCGACATCGCCGATTTGCGAGAATACCTCCCTCGCCGGTTTGGGATTCACCTCGAGCAGATAAATACGGCCTCTGCGATCGATTGCGAGGTCCAGCGCCAGCTCGCACAAGGCGCCGTACTGCTGTTCAAGAAAAGCCGCGACGCCGATTCCGAGCTCCTCAGCCCTTCTGTTTACGGTCGAACGACTCTCCTCGTCGTCAATCCACTTTTCGAGCATGGCATTCATCGACACGGCCCGACCGCCGCCATGCAGATTGGAAGTGACGCTCCTTGGAGCACCAACTCTGCCTGCTATGCCGGTAAGCTTCCATTTGCCCTCCTCGTTCTTCTGCACAAGCATCCGGTAATCGTGAACGCGTCCGTCAGGCAGACTGATCTGGATGCCTTCCTGCACCAAATAGCGTTCTTTCATATCCCAGCTCTGCAGAATAGATCCCAGCCGGGAGGCATGGATTTTTTGGGGCGTAATAATTTTGCGCTGCTGATTCCGCCCCTGGATGTAGTAATGATGCCTGTCATTCAGCCGTTCAATCCGAAGTATGCCTCTGCCGCCGGTTCCGTTGATGGGCTTGAGGTAAACGACAGGCCGTTTCTTCAGCAGGTGGTGCACATCGATCAGTCCGTGATACAGATGCGTCTCAGGGAGGTATCTCTTGAATTCCTCCCTTCGCGACAGCACCTGATAAATCGTCCATTTATTTCGCAGCGGTCTGTTCAGGAACAGCATATGGCTGTGACGACGGCGAAATTCAACGAGCTGTGTGAACCGTGGGCCTTTCTGGATACGGCAGCGGTCATAGATCATATCCGGGAAAGGTCGCCAGCTGCGGAACCAGCTCCCCTTTTTCTGGTCATATTCCAGAGCGAAAATTTTGCGCTTGCTCTCATGGACGTCCATCGGCGTGAACACGAAAACATCGAGTCCGATTTTACGGCCTTCGATAATCATTTTTTGGTAAACATGCTTTTCTTCAAGATGCTTTCGATCATTCAGGTATAACGTCAAAATTCCTAAGACGGGAAGCGGCACAACGTATCACCTTCTTTAACCGGGGCTGCCTGAAGGCGAGCCGTATTGTTCGTATCGCCTTCAAGGCTCAGGATGTATCTTCCCGAAGGTTTCTGAACCAGAGAGGAGGCGATAAGTCCTGCACGGAAGCACATTCTCAGAAAAGGGATCTGGTTCAGACCGGCGCTGCAGTGAAGATGTCCAAGACGGGAAAGCTGTTCCGCCAAAAGAGAGGAACCGATTCCTTTCCGCCGATAGAGCGGATGAACGGCGATCAGGAAAGCCTCCTTTCCATAATCCTCGATATAGCTGGCTCCGACCAAAACGGGGCCGGCTTCCCCGCGCACGCTTGCGGTAAGCAGGGAGGTGCCGGGCTTTTGCAATGCAGATCCGGCTGCGCCCGCCAGCCTGATGTAATTTTCGTGCAAAGTCTGCCTTCCGCCATGCTCGAACATAAACCGCATGATGCGGCTGTGCTGGCGGCTCCGTTCTTCGGGAGGGAAGGAGAGCAGGGATGTAACTTGCATGCGTAGACTCACTTCCTTTTACATGACGGCTTCTAATGGGTGGCGAGGTATTTGCAGTAGTGGAATATCCGTTCAAGCGATTTTTGGCGGATATGGGGCTCGTCGAATTTCATCGGTTTGGCGTTGGCTTCGAAAAACCAGAGGCTGCCTGCGGCATCCATGCCAAGGTCCATGGACATTTCGCCATGAGCGTAACCCGAGGCTTTCTCAATTTGTCTGGCGATAATGATGGCGGACGTTTTTACACGATTCATAATCCCGGACGCGGAGTCCGCACCGAAAACAATGGACAGCATTCTCATCGGATCCTCGATGCTGCCTCCCCTGGGAACATGGGTCGTGATGCTTTTGGAGCCGGCCATGCGTGCTCCGACGCCGGTGACGCCCCATTGGCCCTTTTCCGTTTTTTGCAGCAGCACCCGCAAATCGAACGGTCGGTTGTCAACGGAGGCGAGCTCAATGCCCTGCTGGATAATGTAGGGGCTGATTCCGGTCTCGTTTCTGATGCGCGCCCATAGGCGCTGAATATTGGCGCCCTTGTAGGTGGTGCTATTTCTGTGGTTCTGGACTTTCAAACGGTAGGGAAGCAGTCTGTCCCTCTGGTATTTCAGCATCATGATGCCTTTGCCGGCTTTTCCGCTTTCGGGCTTCAAATAGAGGCAGGGAAAACGGTCGAGCATTTGCTGCAGTCCGATTTCTCCGCGCAGCCTCCTCGTTCTGGGGACGAAATGTTCGGTTGCTTTGGACTTCTTAAGCCATTCAAACAAATGCCATTTGTTGAAGAAGTACGGATTGTAAAACTTGATGTCCGGATGAGCCAGGCATTCCATGATTTTACGGCGTACGGCCGGCTTCCGTTCGTCCTCGCGCTGGGGAATGCGGTTATAGATGACATGGGGGAGGGGAAAGCGCTGCTGTTCCCACTCCATGTCTGCGTTCAGCGTGTACCCCTTAATGCTCTCCCCGCTCAGTTTAAGGTCTCTGATCGTCACGACATAGACAGGAAATCCCATTTCCTGTCCTGTCCTGACGATATCCTGGAAGTTGGCCTGGTTTCCCCGGAAATGATGAGGGCCTCCAGGCATGGTCAGGATGGCGACGACGGGCTTGCTGTCTTCCTCATTTACATTCGTCACTCGTCATCCCTCCTGCGGAATTTACTCAGGTAAAGGCAGTGTTCAAGGATGTGCTCCACAGAAGCTTTCCCTTCCGACCGCAAAGAGGGATGGCTGAATATTGACCGGCCAGGCTTGGCATTGGCTTCGAACATCCATACCTTTTCGTCCTGGTCGATTCCGAGATCGAATCCGATTTCTCCGAGCAGATGCTGGTGATGGAATTCGATCGCCTCCGCGAGCGTAATGGCTATCTTTTTGGCATTTTGCAGCACCTCATCCGACCTGGACCCGAAAGTACGGCTGAGCGCCTGCTCCGGCGTCAGAAGAGATCCCCCGTTCTTCAGGTGCGTCGTGACGCTGCCGCGGCCTGCCTTCTTGGCGCCAATGCCGACAACAACCCATTTGTTGTTGCCGTTCTTATGCATATGAAACCGGAAATCAATCGGGCAATTATCAATTTCGACAAGGCGGATGCCCTGCTGGATAACGTAAGAATCGAGCGTGCGCCCGTGTCTGGACTCAAGCATCCGCATCATGCTGTTAAAGGTGCTGAAGCGCAGCAGTACGTTGCCGCTTCCCTTGCGGTAGCGGGCAAAGTATCCTTTTTTGGGAAGATAGGTCAGACGATAGATGCCTTTCCCGAGGCTGCCGGCCGAAGGCTTGTAGTAGAGGAACTGGTGTCTTTCGAGCATATCCTTGATCCGTTCCGGCGTCGGGTTCATATGGGATTCCGGTACGTACAGGTTTACAGAGTTGTCATGTTCAAGGAGGCGGTAAATGTCGGATTTGTTGAAGAAGCTCCAGTTGAAATACGGGATCTTGCGGCGTCCAAACCGATCCCTCAGCTGGTTGATGGAACTCGAATGCTCAGCCTTGCGGCTCGGCAGACGATTATAGACGACGTCGGGGAGCGGGACGGTTTTCCGGTAAAAGGAGCCGTTGTCATTCAGAAAATAGCCGTTGACCGTCTCCTGCTGCCAGTTGATGTCGCGCGGCGTGAAAGCGAAAATGTAGCATTTCCGTTTTCCTTCCCGCAGCAGCTGTTTGATGAACCCCGTACGGGATGAAAAGGGTTGTGAAGTGTTAGTCGGTCCATCCGAAAGCACGCCGATCAGCGGCCCCAGATGAAACTCATTATCCTGGTTCCGTATATAAATGCCGCCCGCCGCAGGAACGTGGATGCCGCTGCGGACGGCCGAGCCGAGGATCAGATGCTTCCCAGGCTTCTTGATCGCTTTGACGGCCGCATGAATCGTATCCTTGCCGAGACGGAGCTGGATGTTCTTTTTGCCAGAGAGGTTCAAACTTTTCATGAGCGTATTGGATACATAGACGACTTTCTCGGGCTGCTGCGAAAAAGAAACATTACAAAAAGTCAAACTCATCAATTTACCCTCCTAAGTTGTCGAAGCAATAGATAGCGGGCATAACGGAGCGGATTTTCCGATGCGAGATCTGAGCTGCCCGGATCCACAGCTTGCCGGATGGAGGTACGTCCCGGCTTGGAGTTGACTTCCAGCAGCCATAGTTCTCCCTTCGTGTCGATCCCGTAATCGATGCCCAGTTCTCCGAGCCTGCCATAATGGCTTTCCAGAATCGGTGGAATGGTATCCGACAGCTGCCCAACAACTTCCGTCATATGCTCTGCCTGCTTAGCTCCGAATTGATCGCTTAGATACGGCAGAGCGGGAAGGGCTTTTCCGCCGCCGTGAAGGTTTGCGGTCGTGCTCCCTGCGGCCCCCTCCCGGACGGCCATGCCGGTTCGCATCCACAACCCTTTTTCATTCTTCTGCATTAACACCCTGACATCGAAAGGCCGCTGATTCCTGCCATATAAATGCAGAAAAGGCTGGATAATAAAATCGCGGCTCCCGGTAAACTGCCTGATCCATTGGAGAGCGGCGCTGGGTTCCGCAAATTCCCTTTCCACATGCCCGTTCCGGGCATCCCTGCCTTTGATCGCCAGGGATCCTCCCGGATGCTCCCGGACGTATAGCGTGTTTTTGCCTTGGGAACCGCCTTTAGGCTTCAGAAACACCTCTCCGCCGTAAGCGCTCAACGCTCCGAGAAGGCTCTTATCCCCGCGGAAAAGCGCAGTGGGAGGAAGATAGGGGAGAAGACTGCACTCCCTTTTCAGCATCCGGTATACCTGCCATTTGCCTGGGAGGCCCCGGGACCAGAGGACCCAGTCCTTTGCGGATCCGGCTTCCGACAGCAGGCTCGATGCCGCGGCGAATTCCGCCCCTTTATGGAACAGGCAGCGATCGTAGACGATATCGGGAAAAGGAAACCGGTCCTCGCGCCACCGGCCATGTTCAAAGATAAAGCCGTTCACGAAGCTGCGGTCCTTTGCTGCATCGCCCGGGCGGAAGACGAGTACCCGGATGCCATACTTGTGTCCGAGCAGGGACAGCCGCCGGCAGTAGCTTTCACCCGCGAACGGCGGCTCGTTCTGGCTGGCGCAGCACATGATGCCGAGTGTCCCAACCGTGAAGCGTTTCATGGCGATCCCTCCTTAAAAGCCGGACAAATAGCAGGAGTATTCGAGCAGCCTTTTGACGGAAGGCCTGATTTTCTGCTCATTAAGCGGCGTATTATCATTTTTGGATGGCTTGGAGTTAACCTCAAGCATCCATATTTTCCCGCTCGCATCCATCGCAAGGTCAACGCCGAGCTCTCCGAAATGGGCGGGAATATATTTGTCGATTCCCCGGGCGATGTCGAGCGAAGCCCGGTTCAGCTTGACAAGGGCCGAATTTTTGACCTCAGCGGGAAGCATGCATTTGCTGACCGCATCTTTGACGGAACTGAGCGTCCCGCCGCGGGCCAGGTTGGATACAAAATGGTTGCCTCCGGCAATTCTTGCTACGATGGAGGTGACGTGCCAGCTGCCCTGGCCGTTCTTCTGTACCAGCGCCCGGAAATCAATCGGCCTCTTGCCGTGATCGATCAGCGTGAGTCCCTGCTGGATCTGATAGCGCGTCGTTTTCATCTTGCCGGATATGCCCGCAAACAGTTTGGTTAGGCCCGGGTAGTTCTGCTTGCGGGGGCCACCAGCGGATGTTGCCAGCGTCTGGTAGGTTCCGTCAGGCTGTCTCGCGATCCGGATGATTCCTTTGCCCAGACTGCCGCGAACCGGCTTGAGGAAGACGACGGGATACTGCTGGCACATTTTCTTGAACACGGCAAACCCGCTTAACAGATGGGATTCGGGCATCAATTTCGCAAGGGAAGAGTCGGTCTTGAGCATATCGAAGACCTCGTTTTTGTCCAGAAACCTTTCGTTGAACACATGTGTGCCATACCGGGATTTTACTTCTTTCATAAAATGCTGTACGCTAGGTTTATTCTCCATTTTGCGGGTAGTGAGCCGGTTGTTGACGACATCTGCGATAGGCATTTCCGTTTGCCGCCATCCGCTATCATATACCCAGCCCTGTATACTATTTGATCCTTCCTGGATGTGATCCGGCGTGAAAAAGTATACATATGCTCCCTGCTTCCGGCAGGCGTTGACGAGCTCCCGGCAAAACATGGATATGGAGCCGAACGGTTTATCCGGCTGATCTGGATGATCCCGGCTGATGAGCACACTGATCAGGGGTCCGAGCCTGAGCGTACGGCTTGCGGAGTTGTAGGTCGCCCTCAGCACCGGACGAGAAAAAAGCCCCATTCGGTGGGCCAGAGGCTCACTGATTCGCAGTCCGCTGGTTTTGGGTGCGGCCACTACGGTGATCTCTTGTCTGAAGGAACCAAATGCCAACTGCAGCGGACGGTCGGTAGGAATTTTCCACTGTTTGACCAGCCTCTCTCCGAGAATAATGGCGTTTTCCCTAAAAGCGCCCGGAGTGAACATTTGGACCGGTAGCATTTTTTTGGACATCGTGGATCTCCTTCCAACAGCAACTTGATGTCACAGGGCAGATAAGGAGCATCTGCGTTTTGCATGTAATGCATCATATGAGGACATATATCCCTTGGTGATTGACCCATTTTTTAAAATAAAGGGATTTGCAGCTTTCATTTTCAAAGGAGGAAGGACACATGAATATTTACGACAAAGCGAATGAATTGGCGAAAGCCCTTAAGGAGAGCCCGGAGGTTCATGATATTACATCAGCGATGAGCCTGATCGAGAAGGATCAGGAGAGCAAACAGATGCTCGACGATTTCAGAAATCGCCAAATGGAAATTCAGCAGCGCATGATGTCCGGCGACATGCCTTCCCAGGAAGAGATGGAAAAAATGGAAAAGCTCTTCGACGTGCTCAGCCTGAATTTAAACATTCGCCGCCTGTTTGATGCGGAACGCCGCCTCAGCACGATTATCGAGGATATCAATAAAATGATTTCGGACAGCCTCCAGGGCCTGTACGGGGGACAAAGCCTGTAAAGGCATGCTTTAAGCGAAGACCGAACGAAGGATGAGCGTAGCCGCTTGTCCTTCGTTTATTTTTTCTCGCAGCTTGTCTCATATTTTCGGTTACACCTTCATAGAGTAGAAATATAGATTCACTTTGTGAAGGAGCTGTCGTAATGAAGAAAAGAAAGAAATTCAAACATTTCCTGTATCTGATCGTGGCGCTTGCGATGCTGGTGTATGCCTTGCCCATGATTTCATTCAGCGGAGGCTGGTCATGGACATCGGCGTTCGGCGGTGCCTGGGCCTTGTTCGCTTTTCTCGTCATTGGAGCGCATCTTCACTATTTATTGGGCGTGGACGAAGAGAAGCAGAAGTCGCTGGACCGCATTAAAGCCGCCAAGCTGCGCCAGCTGCAGATGAAATGGCCTGAGGAACCGCAGCGCAGCCAAGAGAATATGTGACATGCGAGAGAACAAAAAAAGCTGGGCAGCCGCTGCTTCAGCTTTTTTTGTATGAGCTTGAGTGCTATGATATAGATACAGAATGGTACAGTTAGATGTATGGGGGTGTAACAGTTGGAAGGCCGCGATGATGCGATTACAAAACATGAACAGCTTTTGCTGCATATTGAAGGATTGAAGGTCGGAAGCAAAATCTCCGTCCGCAAGCTGGCGAAGGAGATGTCGGTCAGTGAAGGCACGGCCTACCGGGCCCTCAAAGATGCGGAGAATTTGGGTATCGTCATTACGAAGGAACGGATCGGAACCGTTCGGGTCGAGAAGAAGCCGCGCAACATTTCCGAGCAGCTTACTTTTGCGGACGTGGTCGATATCGTGGAAGGGCATGTGCTCGGCGGAGCGGATGGACTTCATAAAAACTTGCATAAATACGTGATTGGCGCCATGAAGGTGGATGCGATGGTCAGGTACATCGATGCAGGGAGCCTGCTGATCGTCGGCAACCGGGACAACGCGCATACGCTCGCTTTGGAGCAGGGGGCGGGGGTGCTCATCACCGGGGGCTTCGGGACCAGCAAGGAGGTCAAGGCGCTGGCGGATGAGCTGAACCTGCCGATTTTTTCTTCGCGCCATGATACGTTTACGGTTGCGTCCCTGATTAACCGGGCGATTTTCGACAGACTGATCAAGAAGAAGATCATGATCGTGGAGGACATCGTAGGAAACAAGCCGAAGATCCATGCCCTCAAGCTGTCCAGCACCGTGGGCGAAAGCATGGCCCTGTCTGAACAGAAAGGGGATCCTCGTCTGCCGGTGGTGGATGAATGGAACCGGGTGCTTGGCATCGTCAACCGGAGCGATATGAGAAGCCTGCCTCCGGAGCAGAGCATCGAGAAGGTGCTGATCCGCAATCCGGTCACGGCCACGCTGCAGACGTCCCTGGCTTCCGCCGCGCAGCTCATGATGTGGGAGGGCATCGATTTCCTGCCGATCGTGGACCGCAACCGCAAGCTGGTGGCCACCGTATCCCGGAAGGAAGTGCTGCAGGCCATGCGGGATGCCAGGAAGCAGCCGCAGCTCGGGGAAACGTTCGATCATCTGATCTGGAACGGCTTTGCCGATGAGCGGGACGAGGAAGGAAGGCTCTTCTTCCATGGGTTCATCACGCCTCAGATGGCGACGGATCTCGGAACCATCTCCGAGGGGATCCTGACCACCGTGATGACGCAGGCTGCGCTGCGGGCGGCCAAGGATATGACCGGCAGTGACTTCGTCCTCGACAACATGTCGACCTATTTCGTGCGGCCGGTCCAGATCGAGGACCCGGTTGCCGTCATGCCAAGGCTGCTGGAGGCCAGCCGACGTACCTGCAAGCTGGAGATCGAAATGACGCACATGGATACGCTCGTCGCCAAGGCCGTGCTGACGCTGCAGTCGATCGAGCACGGGTAACAGCAGAGGCGCGGGGCAAAATATATAAATATTCCATAGCAAATGACAACAGCCGGACTCCCCTAATCGGGATGTCCGGCTGTTCGTGCTTACATGTCGTTTGACTTCATGCGGCTGAAATAGCCGCGGTTGCGGATGCCGGCGAAAATATTGAAAGCGCCCAGCACCAGGAAGACCGCTTCAATGACGACAGCGACCGTCGAGCCGCTGAAGATAAACATGAAAATCAGGGCCAGCATGACAAGCATGATCCCCATAAAAATATTCGTGATTGCTCCGTACAGGCCTCTTTCGCGGGCATCCTTCGAACGCCGGGAACGGCTGCTGTACAGGGCGGCGCAGATGCAGGCGATGACCAGCAGCGCGAATAGCAAATAACGGATGACAGAAACCATCGGGTGCTGCAGCTCCTTTTTTACGTATCCATAGTCGAGGCATTGGAAAGCCCTCTTAAACAGCAATATTGTACCATGAATCTACGGATTTCGCACCGGAACGGGATGAATGTCCACCCAGATTTGCAGCATGCCCTCGATCAGCAGCATCGTCTTGACTTCGACCGAGTACTCCTTCTCCCTTACTTTGTAGATTTTCTTGTCCAAGAGCGCCCGCACGAATTTGCTGTACGTATCGATTTCGAATATGTTCCTTCCGCGCAGCACGTCCAAATCATCTCCAAGCTGAACAATGAGGGCCTTGACGACGACCGGATCGATCGGGGGATCCTGCTGCTCGCTTCTGATTTTGATTTCCTGGATCACGGTTTGCTGATTTCTGTATTTTTTTAGCGTCTTGATATCGTCTTCATATTGTTTGATCTGGCTTTCGAGGTCCTGATTGGATAACCACAGCAGGTTATAAGCTGTATGGAATATGGCGTTGTAAACAACGCTTCCGATGACGGCACCCAGCACGAATACAGCGATAATCTGCGAGAGGTGGCGGTAGCGTTTAAAAGGGGGGACTCTCATGGCTACTCCTTACCGCCGCATACCCACTTCACCAGCTCGCTGCCCATATGGGCTCCGAGAAAAGCCGATACGAGGAACAGAATCTGCTTGATCGCAGGGGACATGTTCCCTCCCAGAAAATTGCTTTCGATGACCCGCATCGGGTCTATGGTTCCGCCGACCGCTGCCGCCAGAGCCCAAATCTTTATCCGGTCCGCCACGTCGAGCATGGTCTGGGTTGGAGGCTGCAGAGAAATAACGGCACCCACGCCGCCCACCATGGCTCCGCCGATGACAATGCCGAAAGCGATGAAGAAGTCGAGAATTGCTTTGGATAAAAAAGCGCTCATCATATCCTGTCCTTTCGTAAGAGGCACGATTTGCCCGTACCGCCTGTCCGATGGTCTCTTAATCCATTCTATGGGCGGTGCCTTGCGTAATATGATAAAATAATATAAAGGGATCAAGACTTTATTTCCGCTCTTCAGGCGGACAAAAAGGAGAAGAGATATGAGTTCATTTGTGCATCTTCATGTGCATAGCGAATACAGCCTCCTGGATGGAGCGGCACGGATCTCGGACCTTGTCCGCGGAGCCGCCGAATACGGGATGAAGGCGCTGGCGCTTACGGACCATGGGGTCATGTACGGTGCCGTGCCTTTTTATAAAGCATGCAAATCAGCCGGCATCAAACCGATCATCGGCTGCGAGGCCTATCTGACGGCCGGTTCGCGCAAGGAGCGCGGAAGCCGCAAGGATCAGCCTATATACCATTTGATTCTCCTTGCCAAGGACGAGACCGGCTACCGGAATTTGATGAAGCTGTGCTCCATCGGTCATTTGGAGGGTTACCATTATAAACCGCGGATCGACATGGATGCGCTCAGAGCCCACCATGAAGGGATTGTCTGCCTCAGCGCCTGCCTGGGCGGCGAGGTGCCGCAGCATCTTTTGCACGGACGAACCGAGGAGGCGCGCAGGGCCGCAATCCGTTATCGCGATATTTTCGGAGAAGACTTCTATCTTGAGCTGCAGGATCATGGCCTGCCTGAACAAAAACGCGTCAATCCTCAGCTGATCGAGCTCGCAGGCGAGCTTGGCGTACAGCTGGTTGCGACGAATGACGTCCATTACCTTAAGCGCGAGGATGCCGCCATGCAGGACGTGCTCATCTGCATCGGGACGGGCAAGACGGTCGAAGATGAGGGAAGGCTGCAGATTCCGACCGATCAGCTGTATTTCAAAAGCGGGGAGGAGATGGCCCGCTTATTCCCGCACGTGAAGCAGGCGCTGGAGAATACTTCCGCCATCGCGGACAAATGCAACCTGGAGCTGGAATTCGGAAGATCGATTCTTCCGGAGTATCGCCCGCTGCCCGAAGGCATGGATTCCTCCCAGTATTTGCGCTCGCTCTGTCGCGAGGGGCTGGCAAAGCGTTACGAGAAGACGGAGCTGTGGACAGCCAGCAGCGGCCGGGAAGAATTGGACAAGCGCCTTGATTACGAGCTTGGCGTCATCGGCAGTATGGGCTTCAGCGACTACTTCCTGATCGTATGGGATTTCATCGCCTATGCGCACAGCCAAGGCATCACCACGGGGCCCGGACGGGGGTCCTCGGCCGGCAGCCTGGTGGCATACGTGCTGGAGATTACCGACGTCGATCCGATCAAATACCATCTGCTGTTCGAGCGGTTTCTGAATCCGGAACGCGTGACGATGCCGGATATCGATATCGACTTCAACGATGAGCGGCGGGATGAGGTGATCCGCTATGTCGTTGATAAATACGGCAAGGAACACGTGGCCCAGATCATTACATTCGGTACGATGGCGGCGAGAGCAGCGGTACGCGATGTGGGCCGGGCGCTCAACGTGCCTTACGGCGACGTCGACAAGGCCGCCAAGCTGATTCCTGGCGCGCATGGAATCAATATCAAGCGGGCGATGGAGCTCAGCGAGGAGCTTGACAAAATATATAAACAAAACGCGAAAATACGCGAGCTGCTGGACATGGCGATGAAGGTGGAGGGAATGCCCCGCCATGCTTCGACCCATGCCGCGGGCGTTGTCATTTCGCGCGATCCGCTGACCGATGCGGTGCCGCTGCAGGAAGGCGGGGAGGAGACCGCCCTCACCCAGTATTCTATGGAGAATCTGGAAAGCATCGGCCTGCTTAAGATGGACTTTCTTGGTCTCCGCACGTTGTCCATCATCGAACGGTGTATGAAATGGATTGGAGAAATGACCGGAAGCACCCCGGATTTCCGAAGCATTCCGGATGATGACAAGCAGACCTACGACATGCTGGGAAGCGGCGATACCACCGGCGTTTTCCAGCTGGAGTCCGCGGGCATGCGCAGGGTGTTGAAGGACTTGAAGCCGTCGGTATTCGAAGACGTCATTTCCGTACTTGCACTTTACCGCCCGGGTCCGATGGAATTCATACCGAAGTTCATCCAGGCCAAGCACGGCCAGGTGGAGGCTGACTATCCGCATGAGGATCTCAAGCCGATCCTGCAGGATACGTACGGCATCATCGTGTACCAGGAGCAGATTATGAAGATTGCCTCCCTGATGGCAGGCTTCTCGCTCGGGGAAGCGGACCTGCTCCGGCGTGCTGTCTCCAAGAAGAAGCGCGAGGTGCTGGATCAGGAACGCAGCCACTTTGTGGCGGGCAGTTTAACGCAGGGGTACGGCGAAGAAGACGCGAACCGGGTCTACGACATGATTGTGCGCTTCGCCGACTATGGCTTTCCAAGGGCGCATGCCGCGGCTTACGGCGTATTGGCGTTCCAGACGGCATATCTCAAAGCCCATTATCCGGTGCAGTTCATGGCTTCCATGCTGACGGCTGTGATGGGTAGCCACCGCAAGGTTGCGGAGTACGTGCTGGAATGCCGGCGGATGGATATTCACGTGCTGCCTCCGGATGTCAATGAGAGCGGGGTACTCTTTACGCCCGTGGCTGCAGGGAATGCGGATGCAGCGGACCAAAGCGGTCCCGGACATATCCGTTTCGGGCTTGGCGCCATCAAGAACGTCGGCACACAGGCCGTCGAGAATATGATGCTGGTGAGGGAAGACAAGCCCTTCGAAAGCCTGCTTGATTTCTGCCGGCGGATCGACCTGAGAGTCTGCAACAAGCGAGTGATCGAGTCGCTCATTCAAGCGGGAGCTTTCGATTCGCTGCCTGGACACCGCGCCCAGCTGCTGGCGATGCTCGACGAAACCGTCGAAGCTGCCGTGAAGTGGCGCAAGGAACGCGAAGATTTGCAGATTCAGCTGTTTGATTTTGTCGAGACGCCGAACTGGGACATCGAGTACCCGGAGATACCGGCGTTCTCCGCAGGGCAGCAGCTGGAGCTGGAACGGGAGCTGCTTGGACTGTACCTGTCGGGCCATCCGCTCGATGATTACGACGCGGCGCTGAACGCCCCTGGCATCGACCATCTGATGGACCTTGAGGAAGCGGCAGACGAATCCTATACGGTCGTCGCTGCCATGGTTATCTCTGTCAAGACGATTACGACCAAGCAGGGGAAAGCCATGGCCTTTATGGAAGTGGAGGACCAGATCGAACGCTGTGAGGTCGTGCTTTTCCCCGAGGTATGGAAACGAAGCTCGCAGCATGTGGGCAAAGGGGCGCTGCTGGCGCTCCGTGCCAAGGTACAGCAGCAGGACGAGGGCTTCAAGCTGCTGGTGGAGGACGTGCTGCCGCTGGACGAGGCGGCGCTTGGGCAGCTGGTCAAGCGCTCCAAGGCGAAGTCTGCGCCGGGCCGAAGCTATGCGGCCTCTGCCCGACAAGCCCAAGGAAAGCCGGCGCCGGTGGCGGCCGGCACCAGCCCGCAGCCGTCCGCAGCGGAGGAACCTTCTCCGGCTCCGGCTGCCGGGCCGGGAGCTTCTGCACCCGGTGCGAAGCGAAGCAAGGGAGCCGAGCAGCGCGTGTTCGTCAAGATCACGCCGCAGGCCGAACGCAGTCCGGACCTGCTCACCCGCTTGAAGGTACTGCTGCAGGAGCATCCGGGCCCCGTTCAAACCGTGCTGTTCTATGAGGAAAGCCAGAAGCTGCTTGCCTTGAGCGACGCCTACCGCATCAAGCCGTCGCCGCAGCTGTTTGAACGGATGGAGGATATTCTCGGTAGAGAGACCGTCCGAATCAAATGATTTTTGTTTCGGGGGATTCCGCCGCGTGTCAGGTTTTACCCAATATTTACGAACGTTTCCGCATTCACCCGCATACACTTAGGAACACCTATCAAGGACAACATTTTACGCGCCTCAAGGCTTTGATTACCGGAGCTTCCTGAGCGCGTATGCGGGGGGATTGCTTATGTCATACGAAGCAGCGGTGGCCATGCTCAAGGGCCGGGGAGTCGGGGTAGAGGATATTGCCGATATCGTGTACCGGCTGCAGCTGGTGTACCACCCGCTTTTGACCATGCAGGATTGCATCGACAGCGTCAAAGCGGTTCTTGGCAAGCGCGAGGTTCAATATACCCTGTTTACGGGAATAGCCCTCGACGAGCTGGCGGAGCGCAGGCTTTTGCCTCAGCCTCTGCAGGCAATCATGGAAGCGGACGAACCTTTGTACGGGGTCGACGAAACGCTTGCGCTTGGCATTACGAACGTTTATGGTATGATCGGATTGACCAGTTTTGGATATCTTGATAAAGAGAAGACCGGCATTATCGCGAAGCTTAACGATAAGAAAAGTGAAATCCATGTTTTCCTGGATGATCTGGTGGCAGGCTTGGCTGCGGCGGCTTCCGCCCGCATTGCGCACCGCTATAAGGGAGCTAAAACGTACCCGCACGGCAGCTGATTTTTCCGGTATGCCAAGCCGATTTAACCCCCTTTTGACGCCCCTTGATCTCACGAGCCGTTTCAAAGCCCTTTGTTGCGGGAAAAAACAGAGTTATGTTATCATTGGTTCATTATACGGGCTCAGAACATGAGATTAGGGGGTTCTGAAAGGAATGTGGACGGTCATTTATATCGCGCCAACCGCGAAAGTAGCGGACATGATCCAGGCCAAGCTAACGGAAGAAGGATTTTTGGTGAAAAGCCGTCCGGTCAACTTATCCAAGCAGCAATTCGAAATTCTGGTGCCCTCCGGAGAGCTGGAGGAAGTCCAGGAAGTGTTGAATTCCATCCTGCATCCTTGATCTCTGGATAACGAGAGAGCGCGTTTGAAAGTGGTAGAGTGGAAGATGCGGCTGAGCAAATAACGGCTGGAGAGGTGTAGTTGTGTTTAAAGACTTATTTCAGAAAAAAAGAAAGTACGCGACCATTCCTTCAGATCGTGTAGGAAGAGGCAGCGAGCCTGGCGAAAGCGAGAGACCCAAACGGGAAGTTCCCGAAGGGCTCATGAATAAATGCGGCAAATGCGGCACGATTCAATACAGCAAAGAGCTGGAGAAAAATCTGAAAGTCTGCCCGAACTGCGGCTATCATATGCGTCTGAACGCGGTGGAACGGATTCACATGGTTCTGGACGAAGAAGGCTTCGAGGAATTTGACAGCGGCATGGTGTCGGTGGATCCGCTGCAGTTTCCGGGATACGGAACGAAGCTGGAACAGCAGAAGATGAAATCGGGACTCCGCGAGGCTGTCATTACAGGACAGGGAACCATCGAAGGACTGCCCGTCGTCGTGGCCGTGATGAGCTTTGATTTCTTCACGGGCAGCATGGGGTCGGTCGTAGGCGAAAAGATTACGCGCGCGATTGAAGTCGCGACTGAGAAGGATCTTCCTCTGATCATCTTCTCCACATCCGGCGGAGCCCGCATGCAGGAGAGCATTCTCAGCCTGATGCAGATGGCGAAAACAAGCGCTTCCCTCGCTCGTTTGAACGAAAAGGGCGGACTATACATCTCCGTAATTACGGATCCTACGACTGGCGGTGTTTCTGCCAGTTTTGCCACGCTTGGTGACATTAACATTGCCGAGCCGGGTGCCGTATTCGGATTTGCCGGAAGAATCGTAATCGAGCAAACGATCCGCCAGAAGCTGCCTGATGATTTTCAGACGGCTGAATTCAATCTGGCCCATGGCCAGCTGGACCTGGTGGTCCATCGCAAAGAACTGCGCGGAATGTTGTACAAGCTCCTTGAGCTGCACAGCGTGAAAGGGGGATATTAAGTGGCGGGAGAATTGCCTTTTGAAAAGCCCCTTGTTGAAATGCGGCAGAAAATCAATGAGCTGAAGCAGTTCGGACAGGACAAGGGTATTGATTTTACTGATGAAATATCCAGGCTGGAAGAGCGCTACGAGGAGATGGAGAACGAGATTTACTCCAATATTTCTCCGCATCAGAAGATGCATGTCGCAAGGCATCAGCAGCGTCCGACCTCGCTTGACCTGATTCAGCTGATTTTCAGCGACTTTATCGAGCTGCACGGCGACCGTCTGTTTGGCGATGATCTTGCCGTGATCGGCGGACTTGCGAAGCTGGACGGAAGACCCGTAACCGTCATCGGCCAGCAGCGCGGCAAAGATACGAAGGATAATATCGCCCGTTTCTTCGGCAGCGCGCATCCGGAAGGCTTCCGAAAAGCGCTGCGTTTGATGCAGCAGGCGGATAAATTTAAACGCCCGATTATTACTTTTGTCGATACAAAAGGCGCATATCCGGGTAATACAGCAGAAGAGAGGGGACAGTCCGAAGCCATTGCCCGGAATTTGCGGGAAATGTCAGCGCTCGGCGTTCCTGTTATTTGTGTCATCATCGGCGAAGGTGGAAGCGGCGGTGCTCTTGCGATGGCCGTAGGCAACCGTGTGCTGATGCTGGAGCATGCTATTTACTCTGCCATCTCGCCGAACGGGGCGGCATCGATCCTGTGGAAGGACGCGTCCAAGGCGGACCAGGCGGCCGAGGCGATGAAAATCACGGCCAAGGATCTGCTTGGATTCGAGGTGATCGAAGAGATCATTCCGGAGCCGGTTGGAGGCGCGCACAGAGACTACGAATGGACAGCATCGGCCATCAAAGAGGTGCTGATTCGCCATCTGGAAGAGCTCTCCGTTATGGACAGTGCCGCTCTAAAAGAAGACAGATATCAGAAATTCCGCAAAATCGGAAAGTTCGCATTTGAGCAATCTTCTTCGGCCGGAGTGATAGAATAGGCACTTCTTGTCAAGAATGGATATGACAAAGTTCCTATACAAAATCTTTAATTTGTAGTAAATTTAATTGTTGGATGGATAGAGAGATTTTAAGAAAAACGGAGGAAACCCAAAATGCGTAAAACAAAAATCGTATGTACAATCGGACCTTCCAGTGAATCGTTGGAAAACACCAAAAAATTGATTCTCGCTGGCATGAACGTAGCCCGTCTGAACTTTTCTCACGGCGACTTCGAAGAGCATGGAAACCGGATCAAGAACATTCGCCAGGCTGCTAAGGAGCTGAACAAAACCGTAGCGATCCTGCTGGATACGAAAGGACCGGAAATCCGTACTGGCAAGCTGTCCGTAGAGCCGATTGAGCTGGTTCAAGACGAATATATCACCCTGACTACCGAAGAAATTTTGGGAGACAAAGACCGCATCTCCATCACATATCAGGATCTTCCTAGTGATGTGGAAGTGGGCTCCACCATTCTGATCGACGACGGTCTGATCGGTCTGACGGTTGTAGGCGTGGAAGGCACCGAGATCAAATGCCGCATTGTTAACGGTGGTACGATCAAGAGCAAGAAAGGCGTGAACGTACCGGGTGTTGCGATTTCTCTGCCGGGCATTACAGAGAAAGACGCGAACGATATCGTGTTTGGTATCGAGCAGGACATCGATTTTATCGCAGCTTCCTTCGTACGCAAAGCAAGCGATGTGCAAGAAATCCGTGAACTGCTGGAGAAGCATAACGCTGGACACATTCAAATCATTTCCAAAATTGAAAACCAGCAAGGTGTAGACAACCTGGATGAAATCCTGGAAGCTTCCGACGGCCTGATGGTTGCCCGCGGCGACCTTGGCGTTGAAATCCCTGCTGAAGAAGTACCGTTGGTACAAAAACGCATGATCGAAAAATGTAACGTTGCCGGCAAGCCGGTTATCACGGCTACTCAAATGCTGGATTCCATGCAGCGCAACCCGCGTCCGACACGTGCGGAAGCAAGTGACGTGGCTAACGCCATTTTTGACGGCACCGATGCCATCATGCTTTCGGGCGAAACGGCTGCCGGTAAATATCCTGTGGAATCCGTGCTCACGATGTCCCGCATCGCCGAAAAAGCGGAATCCGCGCTGAACTACCGTGAGATTTTCCTGAAGCAAAGAATCGCGCAGGAAACGACTGTAACGGAAGCGATCAGCCAATCCGTAGCGATCTCTGCGCTGGACCTGAACGCGAAAGCGATCATTTCTTCCACGGAATCCGGACATACGGCGCGCATGGTATCCAAATACCGTCCGCAAGCTCCGATCATTGCTGTTACGACGCAAGAGCGCACGCTGCGCCGCCTTGCATTGACTTGGGGCGTAACACCGGTCCAAGGCAAGACAGCAAGCTCCACGGATGAAATGTTCGAGAACTCCCTGAAGGGCGGTCTGGAATCCGGACTTGTGAAGCAAGGAGATTTGGTCGTAATTACAGCAGGTGTTCCGCTTGGACAATCCGGTTCGACGAACCTTGTGAAAGTCAGCCAGATTCCGAACGCGTAATTGCGATTCGGCGGTTACCGATAACGTTATATTAGAAGAATATCAAGGCTGTACAGGACTTTTCCTGTGCAGCCTTTTTGCTATTGTATTCTCCGAATAGCGCCGCGATGTTCATATGAATGAACAGATGCCAACCGGAACAAAATACCTATATATGTATGAACTGGGCCTAAGTAGAGAGAGGAGGCCTTGCTCAGATATTCCAGAAGCAACCCCGGCAAGAAATAGGGTGAAGCTTTGGTATATTTATCTGGTTAATTTGTGGTGGACAGACCTGGATTCGTGAGTTGCCAAGCCCTATGTTATACTTGGTATCATATTCTAAATTATACGGAAGGGACTTTGACAGGCATGGCAAAAGACATGGGGGACAAGCTCGGCCGTTGGTACACGGCTTCTGTGCGGGTCCGTTATCAAGAAAGCGACCAAATGGGCGTGGTGTATCATGCCAATTACTTGAACTGGTTTGAAATTGGACGGACGGAAATGATCCGCGAGTTGGGCATTACCTATCGAAGCATGGAGGAGCAGGGCGTTCTGCTGCCTGTGACCGATCTGGACATGAAATTCAGCCAGCCGGCCTGTTATGACGACCGGATCACGATTTTCACTAGAATGACGGCTTTCTCCAAGCTAAGAATCAAATATGCTTACGAGGTTCGGAGGCTTTCTGAGGAGGAAAGCGGAAGGCTGCATGAACAGATCTACCTGGCTGGGCAGGAGATGCCCGGAGAGCTGCTTGTGTCGGGTTCGACCAGTCATGTATGGGTAAACCGCGAGTGGCAGCCTGCACGGCTGGATAAGGCGGCTCCCGGCCTCTATGACGCTCTGATGCAATCGCTCACAGGAGGAGGTCTATAATGCGCAAATGGCTGTTTCTCGTTATTATTCTAGTACCGGTAATCGAAATATACGGCTTTAATCTGGTAGCGAGCCGGGTCGGCGGCGGGAATACATTTTTGCTGACCATCGTGACTTCGGCGATCGGCCTCCTCATGATGCGCTTCGAGGGCCGCAAGGTGCTGGAGGATTCGCGGCTGCGAATGAATGATGGTCAAGTTCCGGGGAGAAGCATGGTGGATGGGCTGTGCGTTTTTATCGGCGGCATCCTGCTGGTCATTCCCGGATTTCTCACGGACATCATAGGGTTTACGATGGTCTTTCCATTGACGCGCCCTTTGTACAGATTCCTGATTCTTAAATGGCTGGAGCGCAAAATGAAAAACGGCAACATCACGATCCACCGCCGTTAGACGAAGGTTTTTCCGGAGTGATAAAAATATCTTTATCTATCTGATAAAACAATTTGATGCTTTTATAAGGCGCACGGATGTTCACATATCCGACAAAATACTTTATGATAATAGTGATTCCATTCCTTGGCGGCTTGCTGCCAAGGTAGAATGGCGGACGGCCGTCTTTTTTATTTTTAATAAAATGTAACTGTTTTCACGGCTCGTTTAACTGTTTTAAAATCCGTTTTACAAAGGAGAGATGTACGATGACAGCTACTAAAGGGCTTGAGGGAATCGTTGCCGCAGCTTCTTCCATCAGTTCCATCGTGGACGGTGTCCTCACATACCGCGGTTATAACATCGACGATCTTGCAGTGAATGCAAGTTTTGAAGAAGTAGCCTATCTGCTTTGGTTCGGAAAGCTGCCTAATGAAGCTGAACTTCAGCAGCTCCAGAAGGATTTGAGCAACGAAGCGAAGATTCCGGATCAAGTGATCGAGCAAATGAAATTATATCCTAAAGATACAAACACGATGGCTGCTCTCCGTTCTGCGGTATCGGCACTGGCCCTCTATGACGCCGAAGCCGATGATATGAGCCGTGAAGCAAACGAACGCAAGGCGGTCCGCCTGCAGGCTAAACTGCCTACCGTCATCGCTGCGCTGGCGCGTATCCGTGACGGCAAAGAACCGGTTGCTCCACAAGCGGGTCTGTCGATCGCAGAGAACTTCCTGTATATGCTGAGAGGCGAAAAGCCCGAGGAAGTTTCGGTAAAAGCCCTGGATCAAGCGCTTGTGCTGCACGCAGACCATGAATTGAACGCTTCCACGTTTGCTGCTCGCGTCACTGTGGCTACGCTTTCAGACATTTACTCCGGCGTAACTTCGGCGATCGGCGCTTTGAAGGGTCCTTTGCACGGCGGTGCCAATGAAGCAGTCATGAAAATGCTGAACGAGATCAAAACCATGGAAAACGTCGAGCCTTACATCCAGCAAAAGCTGGATAACCGTGACAAGATCATGGGCTTTGGCCACCGCGTTTACAAAAACGGCGATCCGCGCGCGAAGCATCTTCAAAAAATGTCCCGCGAGCTCGGCGAAATGAAGGGCGACACGACGCTGTATGAAATGTCCGTGAAGATCGATGAGCTCGTAACCTCGCAAAAAGGTTTGAGACCAAATGTGGATTTCTATTCTGCTTCTGTGTATACTCAGCTAGGGTTCAATCAGGAGCTGTTCACGCCGATTTTTGCCATCAGCCGCGTATCCGGATGGACTGCGCACATTCTGGAGCAGTACGAGAACAACCGGATCATCCGCCCGCGTGCCGAATATGTAGGCTTGACCGATCAGAATTACGTACCGGTTGAACAGCGTTCGTAATGTACGAATGAAGGATAGGGGAACCGCTGGCCATGCGCCTTACGCGCGAAGCTTCGGCGCCCCTATGCGGCTGTCTGTCTTTGAAATGAAAGAATACTCATGAAAATGAAGGAGGACGTACTAATGAAATTGGAGAAATTCGCACTTCCTACCGAAGGTGACAAAATCGAAATTACAAACGGCAAGCTTCAGGTGCCTAACAACCCGATCATTCCTTTTATCGAAGGTGACGGTACGGGCCGTGATATCTGGAAAGCTTCCAAACGCGTTCTGGATGCAGCTGTTGAGAAAGCATACGGCGGCTCCAAAAAAATTGCCTGGTATGAAGTTTTTGCCGGCGAGAAAGCATTCAATACATACGGAGAATGGCTGCCTAACGACACGCTGGAAGCCATCCGTGAATATATCGTAGCCATCAAAGGACCTTTGACTACGCCAATCGGCGGCGGCATCCGTTCCCTGAACGTGGCTCTTCGCCAAGAGCTTGACCTGTACGTATGTCTGCGCCCAGTGCGCTACTTCGACGGCGTTCCTTCTCCGGTGAAGCATCCTGAACAAGTGGATATGGTCATCTTCCGTGAAAATACAGAGGATATCTACGCAGGCATCGAGTATCAGGAAGGTTCCGAAGCGGTGAAGAAGGTTATCAAATTCCTGCAGGACGAAATGGGCGTTAACAAAATCCGTTTCCCTGAAACTTCCGGTATCGGTATCAAGCCTGTATCCTCCGAAGGCTCCAAGCGTTTGGTCCGCGCTGCGGTCGAGTACGCGATCCAGCATGGACGTAAGAGCGTTACATTGGTTCACAAAGGCAACATCATGAAGTTCACCGAGGGTGCTTTCAAAAACTGGGGCTACGAAGTGGCTGAGCAGGAGTTCGGCGACAAAGTGTTCACATGGGCTCAATATGACGCCATCAAAGAAAAAGACGGCACGGATGCAGCGAATGCAGCACAAAGCGCTGCAGAAGCCGAAGGCAAAATCATCGTGAAGGACGCCATTGCGGACATCGCTCTGCAGCAAGTATTGACGCGTCCTACCGACTTTGATGTCATCGCTACGCTGAACCTGAACGGGGACTACCTGTCCGACGCTCTGGCTGCCCAAATCGGCGGTATCGGCATCGCTCCGGGAGCGAACATCAACTACGTAACCGGACACGCTATTTTCGAAGCTACGCATGGCACGGCTCCTAAATATGCGGATAAAGACGTGGTGAACCCTGGTTCCGTCATCCTGTCCGGCGTCATGCTGCTTGAGCATCTGGGATGGCAGGAAGCGGCTGACCTCATCTACAAAGGCATGGAAACTTCCATTAACAATAAAACCGTCACTTACGACTTTGCCCGCCTGATGGAGGGCGCAACGCAAGTGAAATGCTCGGAGTTCGCGGACCAAGTCATCGAAAACATGTAGGGAAGAAGGAATAACTATGGCTTTGACTCGCAAAAAAATTACTGTCGTAGGCGCCGGTTTTACCGGTGCAACGACTGCTCTGATGCTGGCGCAAAAAGAACTTGGCAACGTGGTGCTGCTGGACATTCCGCAACTGGAAAACCCGACCAAAGGAAAAGCGCTCGACATGATGGAAGCGAGTCCGGTACAGGGCTTCGACAGCCAAATTATCGGCACTTCCAATTATGATGACGCCGCCGATTCCGACATCGTCATTATCACAGCAGGCGTCGCCCGCAAACCGGGCATGAGCCGCGATGATCTCGTGAACACGAATGCAGGAATCATGAAGGCTGTCTGCGAAAATGTAAAAAGAGTCGCTCCTGAATCCATCGTTATTATCCTGAGCAACCCTGTAGATGCGATGACTTACGCAGCATACAAGACGCTCGGTTTTCCCAAAAACCGCGTCATTGGCCAATCCGGCGTGCTGGATACGGCCCGTTACTGCACCTTCATCGCACAAGAGCTGAACGTATCTGTGGAAGACGTCCGCGGCTTCGTGCTTGGCGGACATGGCGACGATATGGTGCCACTCGTTCGTTACTCGAACGTAGGCGGAATTCCGATCGACACGCTCATCCCTGCCGAGCGTATTCAGGAAATCGTTCAGCGTACCCGCGTAGGCGGCGGCGAGATCGTCAACCTGCTGGGTAACGGCAGCGCGTATTATGCGCCAGCAGCCTCACTGGTACAAATGGCGGAAGCCATTCTCAAAGACAAGAAACGGATCATTCCTGTGATCGCTTATCTCGAAGGCGAGTACGGTTACAACGATTTGTTCCTCGGCGTTCCTGCCGTCCTTGGCGGAGAGGGCATTGAGAAAGTGTTTGAGCTGGAGCTTACGTCCGACGAGAAGGCGGCCTTGGACAAATCCGCCGACTCCGTACGCAGCGTCATTTCCGTTGTGAACGTGTAAGCCGCGCTTCGCAGATCGGCAGTCAAAAGGGAAAACCTCTAAGTTTGTTCATATTTAGAGGTTTTCTTTTCTTTTGATTGGTGTAAAATGATAATGGATGTAATTTAAATCATAGAAATCGTGGAGGGATTCTGAACATGGCAATGGTAATGTTGTTCATACATATCATCGGCGCCGCGGCACTTGGCTTCTATCTGATTCTGCCATTTGCGGTAGGCAAAGTGACCAAGCTGTCTCTGCCGGCACAAGAAGGCAGTGCGGCTGCCATCCGCACCCTGAATACTTACGCGCAAATTGCCTTGGTAATTCAGCTGCTTACAGGCGGATATCTGATGAGCAAAGGCGATTATTCCGTACCATGGATGATCGTTATCGTGATTCTGTTCCTGGCCATCGGAGCCATCAGCGGCATGATGGGCAAACCACTGCGCCTTGCGCTGGACGGCATCAAGAATAGCCGCGATATTTCGGTTCAAACCGGAAAAATCCGTACGCTGAGCGCTTTGATTGCAATCTGCGTTCTCGTGATGCTGTTCTTTATGGTCTATCGCGACATCATTTAATAAGCAAGTAAAGAAGCGCCTTTCCCTTCACAGGGGGGGGCTTTTTTTTGTTTGATTTTCTAGCAGACGTGGTAAGTAACAATCGACGGAAGTATAAAGGATTTATTTTACGCCATCCTAATATGGGAAAGTCAGCCTGTATGGATGGATGGGAAGACCAATAGAGATTCGCTTGGAAAGGAGAAAGAAATCATGTCAGGAAACGAGCAGAGCAAACAAACGCTGCCTCCGCAGCATCAAAACCAGCAGCCGGGGATCGAATCGGAGATGAACCCTCTTCCGAAATACGAGCCAAGCGACTACATGGCCGCAGGCAAACTGAAAGGCAAGAAGGTCATCATTACAGGCGGTGACAGCGGCATCGGACGTGCCGTGGCTGTGGCTTTTGCCAAAGAGGGCGCGGACCTGTCGATCATCTACCTGAACGAGCATGACGATGCGAAGGAAACGAAGCGTCAAGTTGAGCAAGAGGGACGCAAATGCCTGCTGATTGCCGGGGATATCGGTGATGAGAGTTTTTGCAAAAACGCCGTAAACCAGACGGTTCAAGAGCTGGGCGGCCTCGATATCCTGATCAACAACGCAGCGGAGCAGCATCCGCAGCAAAAATTAGAGGATATTACGTCCGAGCAGCTGGAGCGCACGTTCCGCACGAATATTTTCGGCATGTTCCACATGACCAAAATGGCCATGCCGCACTTAAAGAGCGGCAGTGCCATCGTCAATACGGCTTCGATTACCGCCTATAAAGGCAACCCGACCCTGATCGACTACTCTTCAACCAAGGGCGCTATCGTCAGCTTTACGCGTTCCTTGTCCATGAGCATCGTGGAAAAAGGCATCCGCGTCAATGCGGTCGCACCGGGCCCGATCTGGACGCCGCTCATTCCTTCTACCTTCGATGCGAAGAAGGTCAGCGAGTTTGGCGCCACCCAGCCGATGAAACGTCCGGGACAGCCGGAAGAGCTGGCTCCAGCTTACGTATATCTGGCATCCAACGATTCTTCTTATGTGAGCGGCCAAGTGATTCACGTAAACGGCGGGGAAGTCGTTAACGGCTGATCTCAGTTTGCCGCTTTATGCAAACCAAAAAAAGATTGGGCAGATTTTTCTGCTCAATCTTTTTTGGTTTCAACCGGATCCTGCGAAATTCCGGACAGCTCATCGAGAGACATCTCGAAGCTGGGTGCCATATGCTCCAGGAAATAATCCGCTTCTGGGAGCCGCATTTGCTTGACCTTCGCAAGCGTTTGTTCCTTGGCTACGGCAAATTCCCGGTTGCCTGAAGCCACCTCGAAGGCGCATTTCAGATAGGCGTCCAGGCAGTCCGCAGCCTTGACGTAGCGGAGCAGCTCACGCCGTTCGGCATCCTCCGCATGCGGCTGGAGCAAATCGGCATAGACAGATTGGAGCTCCGGCGGCGCCATTGCGGCCAGACGCCGGGCAGCGATGTTCTCCATTTCGCGGAAACTGGCGAGCAGCTGCGGGTTATTATGCTTGACCGGTGTCGCAATGTCGCCTGTAAATACTTCGGCCGCATCATGATAGAGGGCGAGGGTAGCGGCATGATCCGCGTTCAGCTTGCGGTCGTAATACGTGTTGCCGATAAGGCACAGCATATGGGTTAAGAGCGACACATGGAACGAATGCTCTGCCACGTTCTCGGCGTTCGTGCTTCGCATCAGGCTCCAGCGCCGGATATACTGCAGACGGTACAGATAAGCGGCCAGCGGGAAATTCAAATCATTTACGCTCCTTTTATAATAATCAGGTTTTAATTCAGCCTTAACATTTCTCCCTTATTATACTCTTATCACGAAATTTCGGGCCAGCCGAAAACTCGCGGCTTGATGATTCGTGTCTTTCAAGGAAGAAATCATTTTTTTATGCAGGACGCATTCGAGATAGGATACAATAATAGAACGAAAACTGTGGAAAAGGAAGACGGCAATGAGACCCTTTCGCATCAGACTCACCCTGATTTTAATGATCATGATCGGCATATCGATGGTCGGAGCCGGCATAACCATGGCGCAGGTGTATAAAAAATCCCATATCACCGCGCTGGAAGAGAATATGATCCGGGAAATCAAGCTGCTCAGCCGGACCTTCGATTTTCTTCCGGAGGAGGGCGAAAGCGCGATAGCCTACTATACCCGCGAATCGCAGGATTTGGCAGCATTAACGGACTCCAGGGTGACCTTCATTGCGAAAGACGGCAGCGTGATCGGCGACTCCGAAAGCGATCCGAAGCAGATGGATAACCACAGCAAGCGCGAAGAAATCATGGACGCTTCCGCCAAGGGTTCCGGGCACGCGATCCGGTACAGCTCGACGCTCGGAGAAGATATGCTCTATGTCGCCGCGCCTGTCGTTTCCGCCGGGAATTACGACGGATTTATCCGGTTGTCGGTCAGCCTGGCTTCCGTGGATGAAGGCGTCCGCCAAGGCTGGACACTCATGGCGGGAGGGCTCGCGATATTGTTCGCTGTGGCCGCGCTGGTCAGCTACCGCGTAGCGGCCGGACTCACCTCTCCGCTGGAGAAAATTACAAGGGTTGCGGGAAGAATCTCCCGACTGGATTACGATGCCAGAGTCGACATGAACCGGAAGGATGAAATCGGGGAGCTGGCGAAAGCCATTAACGGCATGGCGGACAGCCTGCAAAACCAGCTGCAGACCATCCGGGACAATGAAGACCTGCTCCAAAGCGTCCTCGACAATATGACGAGCGGAATACTGATGGTCGACTCGGAAGGCAGCATAGCGCTGGTCAACCCTGCGGCGGAACGGATGCTGCATGTCCGCAGCGGGCAGCTCAGCGGGCGTTCTTTTCAAGAGCTGAAGCAGTACTACGAACTGACCCGTCTGATCAAGGAGGGGATCACGGAGCGGGTCATGATTCATGAGGAGCGCAGCTTGTACCAGCCGGAGGAAACGATCCTTCACCTGGACGGCGTACCGATGTTCGGCGAAGAGAATACCTTTAAAGGCATGCTGTTCCTGCTTCAGGATGTCACCGCGATCCGGCGCCTGGAGAATATGCGGAGCGAGTTCGTGGCGAACGTATCGCATGAGCTGAAGACACCGGTGGCCGCAGTCAAGGGATTCTCCGAAACGCTGCTCGGCGGCGGAGTGAAGGACGAAGAGACGGCGAGATCGTTCCTGCAGATCATTTATGACGAAAGCGAGCGGCTGAACCGCTTGATCAGCGACATTCTGGATTTGTCCAAAATCGAATCGAAGCGCTCGCCGATGGATTTTGCGCCTGTGCATCTGGCCTCATTCTGCGCATCGATCATGGATACGATTTCCACGATGGCGGAGAAGAAGCGCATTACCCTTCACGCCGATATTCCCGAAGAACTGTTCGTGGAGGCGGATGAGGACAAGCTGCGCCAAATCCTTATTAATCTATTATCCAACGCGGTAAGCTATACACAGGACGGAGGCAGAGTCGAGCTCGGGATCTCGGATCGCCAGGACCCCGAAGGTTCGGATAAGGTGCAGATAAAGGTGACCGATACAGGCATCGGCATTCCGAAAAAGGATCAGCCGCGTATTTTTGAACGATTTTACAGGGTCGACAAGGGAAGGTCGCGCAGCTCGGGCGGCACGGGGCTGGGGCTGTCCATCGTCAAGCACTTGGTGGAGCTGCATCATGGCGAAATTTCCGTGGAGAGCGACCTTGGGATCGGCACGACGTTTACGGTTGAACTGCCGATGCTCCAGGAATAGGATCCAGAGGGGCTTGCAATGAGGGGCTAACCAAGATATTTTACGAATCGGCGGGATACGAAATTTAAAAGGGATTTTTACAGAAACCGAGAAAGTGTGAAAAAGATGCGGCTCGGCCGCCCCAAGTTTACACTGGGTTAACACTTGAGTGTTAAGATAGGCTTGTCGCCATCTGAATACATGGTTGTATAGAACGGGGGATAAATAAATGACGCAGCGTTTGCTGGTGATTGAAGACGAGCCAACTTTGGCCAGACTGCTCTCCTACAATTTGACGCAGGAGGGCTATGAAGTCACGATCGAAGATCATGGAACCTCAGGGTTTGAGCGTGCGGTGCATGAGCCTTTTGACTTGATCGTACTGGATCTGATGCTGCCTGGAATGAACGGGTTCGAAATTCTCGGCAAGCTGAGAGGCAAAGCCGTGACGACGCCGGTCATAATTTTGACAGCCAAGAATGCGGAGGAAGAAGTCGTGCAGGGGCTGAGGCTGGGAGCGGACGATTATATTACCAAGCCCTTCGGCGTCTCCGAGCTCCTGGCCCGCGTCGGGACGGTTCTGCGGCGCGTATCGGGCGCGAGGGAGGAAGCCGTGCCGGACACTTCGGGTTCGGCCATCCGCCTGGGACAGCTGGAAATTTATCCGGAAAAATACGAGGTCATGCTGGGCAGCACAAGCATCTCTCTAAGGCCGAAGGAATTCGAGGTATTGCTCTACCTGGCACGCAAGCCCGGGGTGGTGCTGACACGCGATGACCTGATGAATGCGGTCTGGGGCTTCGACTACATCGGGGGGCAGCGGACGGTGGACGTTCATGTCAGCTCGCTCCGCAAAAAGCTTGAACTGGATCCTGAATCCGTGCATATCGATTCGATCCGCGGGGTTGGATATAAGCTTGTTATCAACAAAAAAAGAAGCGCTCATCATCAGGAATCATGATGGGGCTTCTTTTTTTGTCGTACGTTAGCAATTGCAGCCGGATGAACGCTTCTTGCAAGAGTTCGGCTTGATTTTTACATTCAGCATATTTCTGCCGAATATGGCCTTAACAGTTCAGCGTTATGATGCGGCTAAAGAGGAGTTCTAAGGGGGAGTCAACCGTGAGCACGCTGCAAGCCGAGAAAGAGACGAGCATCAACCATAGAACGGAAACGAAGGCCGCGCTCAAGATTGCTGAAATCGTTCAGAAAGAAGAAGCTGCATCTTGGCGCGGATCTGCCAGTAAGAAGATTTCGGCAGCCGATTGCCGCCGTACTGTGCCTGCATTAGCGCAGACCGTGACCTGCGGCGAGGCGCTTAGTATGCTGAAAGAACAGCCGCATCTTCCGTGCCTGGTGATTTGCGGCGAGGACCTGCGTCCGGAGGGGCTGCTGATGAAGGATGCATTCTATCGTAAATTGACGGGCCGGTTTGCCGCAGATTTGTATTTTGATCGTCCGGTGAAGAGGTTTGCGGAGGAGGAGATCCTCGCGATGGAGATCAGCGAAGATCCGGCTTACCTGATCCGGCGTGCCTTGGAAAGGCCAGAGACCCGGTTCTACGATTGCGTCATCGTGACGATCCAAGGCCGTCTGGCGGGCGTACTGACGGTGCAGGATCTGCTCATGATGTCCGGAGGGCTCCAAACCGAAGCGGAGGTGCAGCGCAAGCAAACGGTCACGGAGAACTATGGCCATGTCAGCGGCATGGAAATTTCCCTTGGCGAAGTGGCTGCCGCAGCAAGCCATACGCTGGAGGAATGCCTCCGGATGAAGCAATGGACGGCGGAGGGCAGACTGAAGCTTGATGAAGCGGGACATTCGTACGCGGAAGCCGTGGACCACATGAACCGAAACGAGAAGCAGGTGGCACGTCTCATCGAGGATGCGGGCCACATATCCTCGCTCACGCAGGATATTGCCAAACTCGCCGATCAGAGCGGTCTGCTGGCCATTAACGCTTCCATTGAAGCCGCGCATGCAGGCATCCACGGCAAAGGCTTTCAGATCGTTGCGGCAGAGGTGAGATCACTGGCGTCGCAGACCCGCAATCTGGCAGCGGATATTTCCGGGCTGCTCGAACGCATCAGCCAATTGGCAGCGGAGACGGGGCTCTTGACGGCCTCGGGTGTCAAACAAATTCAGGCGGGGGCGGCGCAGCTGACGGAAGGCAGCCGGATGTTCGGCGAGCTTGAGCAGGCGGTAGGGCATGTGGAACAGACAGGCCGGACCGTTCACCGGCTGGCGAGTGATACAGCGAAGCAGGCCCAGGGCGTAAAAGCCGAATTAGAGCGGACGTTAACTTGAGGTGCATCTCCGGCTGACGTCCGGTCACATTTTACACAGCGTTTACAATTACGGCACACAGCCTTTACATAGCGGATTTACAATAGACAGAGTCACAGGTCCAATACGATTGCCAGAGACCGCAGGGATGTCCCATTGAATGATAAGGAGACCTGAATAGAACATGGAAAATATCATTGAAATCGAAGGTTTGAACTTATATTATGAACAATTTCATGCTCTGAAAAATATACATCTGGATATTCCGGAAAAGACGATTACCGCCTTCATCGGCCCTTCAGGTTGCGGCAAATCGACGCTGCTGCGGACGCTGAACCGGATGAACGACATGATCACCGGCACGCGGATCGAAGGATCAGTCAAAATCGGCGGGGCAGGCATTTACGGCAAAGACGTGTTCGTGGAGGAGCTGCGCAAGCGCGTCGGCATGGTATTTCAACAGCCGAACCCGTTTCCGAAATCGATCTACGACAATATCGCTTACGGTCCACGGCTTCATGGCGTCAAGAACAAGAAGGAACTCGATGAGATCGTGGAAGAAAGCCTCCGTCAGGCGGCGCTGTGGGAGGAAGTGAAGGACTATCTGAAGCGATCGGCGCTCAGCTTGTCCGGTGGACAGCAGCAGCGCCTGTGCATTGCCCGCGCCCTGGCTGTCGAACCGGATATTCTCCTCATGGACGAAGCGACCTCCGCGCTGGACCCGATCTCCACGCTAAAAATCGAAGAGCTGGTGCAGGAGCTGAAGGAGAAATATACGATCGTCATGGTGACGCATAACATGCACCAGGCGGCCCGCGTCTCCGGTCGCACGGTGTTCTTCCTGAACGGAGAAGTTGTCGAGGCGGACGATACCAATGCGCTGTTCAGCAATCCGCGGGACTCCAGGACAGAGGACTATATCTCAGGCCGTTTCGGCTGACGGAAGGATCAACAATACAGGGAAATAGGGGGAACATCAGCCATGATTCGGAGAAAAGAATTGGATCAGGATCTGGAGCAGCTGCGCTCGCTGCTTGTGAAGATGGGAGAGCACGTGGTCGCTGCGCTGGATGAGGCCGTGATCAGCTTGAAAACGCAGGACTGTGCCAAGGCGCAGGAAGTGGTACAGGCCGATGCCCGGCTGAACCAGATGGAAGAAGAAATCATGGACATCGGCTCGCGGCTGATCGTCACCCAGCAGCCCGTAGCCAAGGATCTTCGCCGAATCCTCGTTGCTTTCAAAATATCGAGCGATCTCGAACGCATGGGAGATTTGGCGCTGGACGTAGCGAAGGTGACATTGCGCCTTCAGGGGGAGCCGCTGATCAAGCCGCTGATCGACATCCCGCAGATGACGGGCATCGTCAAAGTCATGATCGAAGAGGCGATTGCCTCTTACCTGGACGAAAACACGGATTTAGCTTACAAAATGGCTCAGGACGACGATCAGGTCGACCAACTGTACAGCCAGATTCTAACGGAATTATACGGTCATATGCGATCGAACCCGGACTCGCTGCCGCAGGCACTGCTGTTGACCCTGGTCGGACGGTATATCGAGCGGATCGCGGATCACGCGACCAATATCGGGGAGAGCGCCGTATACCTGGTTACAGGAAAGCGTCCTGACCTCAACCGGTGATGCCGGTTTCCATATCCATATAGACAAGAAACGCCGGACAGGGTTCCGGCGTTTTTGGCGTTCATTGCATGAAAATTAAATTTATGCTTCGATGAGCGGCAGAAGTTCCTGATTTTTTTCTCGAATGAAGGGTCATGTGTTAAGATATGTAGAGGCATAAACACAACGATCGAAGATTTGATGCATAGAAGGAAGTATATAAAAGGAAGGTGCTGTATGAGCAAACTGATTCTGATTGACGGAAACAGTATCATTTATCGGGCATTTTTTGCGATGCCCCCACTGACGAACACCAAGGGACTGCACACGAATGCCGTGTACGGATTTACGAATATGCTTTTGCGCCTGATTGAAGATCATAAACCAACACATATGATGGTTGCTTTTGACGCGGGGAAAATCACGTTTCGTCATGAAGGCTACCAGGAATACAAGGGCGGCCGCGAAAAGACTCCGCCGGAGCTGTCCGAGCAGTTTCCGCTGCTCAAAGAGCTGCTGCAGGGGTTCGGCATTTCGCAGTTTGAGTTGAGCGGCTACGAGGCGGATGATATCATCGGCACGGTTTCCCGGATCGCCGAGGAAGCAGGGCATGAGATTCTCGTCGTCACCGGCGACAAGGACATGCTTCAGCTGGCCTCGGATCATGTGCAGGTGGGGCTGACGCGTAAAGGCGTAACCGAAATCGAAACCTATGCGCCGGCGCAAATCGAAGAGAGGTACGGCCTGACGCCGCTGCAAATCATCGACCTGAAGGGACTCATGGGCGACGCCTCCGACAATATCCCCGGCATTCCGGGCGTCGGCGAGAAGACGGCGCTGAAGCTCCTTCACCAGTTTGGCTCGGTCGAAGACGTATTGGCGAACACCAGTGAGCTGAAAGGCAAGATGAAAGAGAAAATCGAGACCCATGCGGATGACGCCGTGATGAGCAAGAAACTGGCGACCATCTACCGTGAAGTGCCGCTGGACAAGTCCTTTGACGAAATGGTCTTCGGAGGCCTGCAGGAGGAGACGGCGGGTCCGGCCTTGGCCAAACTGGAATTCAAATCGCTGCTCGAGCGTCTGTCCTTCAAAGCTGACGGCAGCAGTGCGGATCATCCGGCTCAGGAGCAGGTGCCTGCGAAAGAGATCAAAGTGGAAATCATGGACGAAGGAAATATCGGAATGCTGATAGAGGCCCTCGAGGCGATCGAAGCGCTGCATGTGGAGACGAACGGGGAAAATCCTCATCATGCCGATGTGATTGGGGCTGTATTCTCTACTCCCGAACAGCATTATTACGTGCCATACGAGCTTTTAAGGGCAGAAGCGGCCGAGCCTGTTCGGCAGTGGCTCGCAGATCCGTCCATTTCCAAGCGCGGTTATGACCTGCACCGTACCGATCTGGCTTTGCACTGGAAAGGAATCGAATTTGCTGGAGCATCGTTTGATGTTCAACTGGCGGCATACCTGCTGGACCCGACCGAATCGAATCAGAACGTTCATGCCCTTGCGGCCAAATACGGTCTTCAAATGCTCGCAGCCGATGAGGATGTGTTCGGCAAAGGAGCGAAGTACAAGCTGCCTGAAGCAGACGTTCTCAGCAAGCACCTCGCTGCTAAGAGCTCGGCTATTCTAAATCTGGTTCCGCAGCAGGAAAGGGAGCTGGAAGCTAACGAAATGGCATCGCTCTTCCATGATCTCGAAATGCCGTTATCCCGGATACTGGCCGATATGGAGAAGCAGGGAATTTCGGTCAATAAGGATGATCTGACGGAGCTTGGCAAGGAATTCGAAGCTCAGATTTCTGCGCTCGTAACCGAAATTTATGAAATCGCGGGAACGGAGTTCAACCTGAACTCGCCGAAGCAGCTGGGAGAGATCCTGTTCGTGAAGCTGGGTCTGCCTGTCGTCAAGAAGACCAAGACGGGGTACTCCACCGATGCGGAGGTGCTGGAGAAGCTGGCGCCATACCATGACATCGTGCGCCTGATCCTGCAGTACCGGACCATCGCGAAGCTGCAATCCACGTATGTGGAAGGCCTGCTCAAGGAAATCTCACCGGAAACGGGCAAGGTCCATACGTATTACCGGCAAACCATTGCCGCGACGGGACGCCTGAGCAGTCAGTTTCCGAACCTGCAGAACATCCCGATCCGCCTCGAAGAGGGGCGCAAAATCCGGAAGGTATTCGTGCCGTCCGAACCCGACTGGTATATCCTTGCGGCAGACTATTCGCAGATTGAGCTGCGGGTGCTTGCGCACATTTCGGACGATACCGGGCTCAAGGAAGCCTTCCTCCATGATATGGACATTCATACCAAGACGGCTATGGACGTATTCGGCGTTCAAGCGGATGAAGTGGACTCGAACATGCGGCGTTCAGCCAAAGCGGTCAATTTCGGCATCGTCTACGGAATCAGCGATTACGGCTTGTCGCAGAACCTGAACATTACCCGGAAGGAAGCCGCGCGGTTTATCGACCAGTACTTCGATGCGTTCGGCGGCGTTCGCCGCTACATGGACGACATCGTGAGGGACGCGAAGCGGGACGGTTACGTCACGACGCTGCTGGAAAGAAGACGCTACCTGCCGGAGATCAACGCAAGCAATTTCAACTTGCGTTCCTTTGCCGAGCGTACCGCGATGAATACGCCGATTCAGGGGACGGCCGCGGACATAATCAAGCTGGCCATGGTTCACATGGACGCCGCTTTGGCGGAGAAAAAGCTGAAGAGCCGCATGCTGCTTCAGGTACATGACGAACTTGTATTCGAAGTGCCTGCGGACGAGCTTGAGATCATGAAAAAGCTGGTGCCTGAAACGATGGAAAAGGCGCTTGCATTGTCCGTGCCTCTGAAAGCCGATGTCAGCTATGGTACCAATTGGTATGAGGCTAAATAATGCCCCAAAAAGGGCGAACTTCCGTTATAATGGGGATGAGGTGAAGTCATCATGCCGGAACTACCGGAAGTCGAAACAGTCAAAAGAACATTGAATCAGCTGGTCAAAGGAAAATTCATTGACCATGTTACCGTAAATTTGGCGCGGATTATCCAGCGTCCTGACGATATAGATCAGTTTGCATTTTTGCTCGCGGGGCATACCATTCAAAGCGTAGAGCGCCGCGGAAAGTTTCTGCGCATTTTGCTGGATGATTTGGTCCTGGTTTCCCATCTGCGGATGGAGGGACGCTATGGCCTGTACGATAGCTCTGAGCCGGTGGAAAAGCATACGCATGTCATTTTCCATTTCAATGATGGAACCGAGCTGCGTTATAAGGACGTGCGTCAATTCGGAACAATGCATTTGTTCCAGCCGGGAGAAGAATTGAGCATGCCGCCTTTATCCAAACTGGGTATTGAACCGCTTGACGCCGAGTTTACGCTTGCGAATTTCAAGGCGGCGCTTGCGGGGAAAACGTCAAAAATCAAGGCAGTTCTGCTAAACCAGGCATATATCGTCGGTATCGGGAATATTTATGTGGATGAGTCTCTGTTCAGAGCCGGCATCCATCCCGAGCAGCTGGCCAATACGCTGACGGACGAGCAGTTCGAAGCACTGCATCAGGCGGTGATCGCGACGCTGTCGGAATCAGTTGAGGTTGGAGGCTCTTCCATTAAATCTTATGTCAACGGACAGGGTGAGATGGGGATGTTCCAGCATCAGCTCAAAATTTACGGACGCCAAAACCAGCCGTGCGTGAACTGCGGAACTCTGATCGAGAAATCGGTGGTGGGCGGCCGCGGAACACATTTCTGCCCGGTATGCCAGAACGATCAAGTGAAGCAGAAGAAAAAGTAAATAAAAGCATGGGCGTGCACCCCTTGTTCGTCCCTCCCATATACTGATACGGTATCGCATATCAGGGGAAGCGGATCGTAAGGGGCTTTCTTTCCTATCAGGCTCCGAGATCGTACCGTTTCATCAAGGGGAGGGAAACCGGGGGTGCTCAGTCATGTCTTTTCACTGCTCCTGCTTGCTTTTGCTTTAAGTTTGGACAGTTTTGGTGTCGGGATTACATATGGACTCAGGCAAATGAGGATTTCAGCGCTGTCCGTAGTGATCATTTCATTATGCTCCGGGATCATCATTTATATATCGATGCAGGTGGGCGTCCTTTTGGCCAAGGTCGTGTCGCCAGAAGCTGCGTCCATCGTCGGGGCTGTTATATTGATTATTATGGGCTCCTGGTCCTTGATTCAAATTCTGATTCAAAAAGAAAAGAGCCGTGACGACGACAAGGATACCGCTATGATCCGCGCGACGCAGACAACGGCTCCGGCGGGGGGGCCCGAGCAAACGGTATTTTCGCTGGAAATCCGGAAGCTTGGCCTCGTGATCCGCATTCTGCGGACGCCGTCGTCTGCCGATATCGACAAATCGGGAAGCATATCGGGCATGGAAGCGATGTGGCTCGGCATTGCACTCTCGCTGGATGCGTTTGGGGCGGGGCTTGGAGCTGCCCTGCTTGGATTTTCCCCGGTTTGGACGGCTCTCGTGATTGCGTTATTCAGCGGGACGTTCCTGGTCATCGGAATGAAGACAGGGTTCCGGTTTTCGTCCCGGTCATGGATGCGGCATTTTACCGCGTTGCCGGCGTTATTATTAATCGCCATGGGAATAATAAAGCTGTTATGAGGTGATTTTTCTATATGAATATCGGGTTAACCGGAGGTATAGCATCTGGAAAAAGCACGGTGTCCGCCCTCTTGGTAAGCAAGGGGGCTCTGCTTGTCGATGCCGATGTCATTGCCCGGGAAGTGATGCTCCCGGGTCATCCCGTTCTGGCGGCAGTTTCCGATCATTTTGGACAAGCCGTGATGCTTGAAGACGGCCATGTAGACCGGAAAAAGCTGGGCGAGATTGTATTCCGCGATCCCTCCCAGCGTCAAGCCCTGAATGAGATTACCCATCCGGCGATCCGCCGGGAAATCCGTCAGCAGATGGAGTCCCTGGAGCGGGAGCACCCGGACCGGCTCGTCGTGGTGGACATTCCGCTCTTGTTCGAGTCAGGACTTGAAGGCATGTTTGAACGTGTGATGGTCGTTTACACGCCAAGAGAGATTCAGATTGAGCGTTTGATGATGCGCAACGGATTAACCGAAGACGAGGCATTGGCCCGAATCGGGTCGCAGATGGATATTGAAGAAAAGAAGCAGAGGGCGGATATCGTGATCGACAACAGCGGAGATGCTGAAGAGACCAAGCGCCAATTGGATGCATTCTGGCTTCAGTCGGGATGCGTATGAAGCTTTTACAGTTATTACGCAAAAAAAGAGTCCTTCTGGTACTCTTTCTCGGGTTTGTCGTCGTTCTTTTTTTCAGCACGAACTGGATGTCATGGTTCTATCCGATTTATTACAAGGAGAATATCAGGGAGCAATCGGAGCGATACGACGTGGATCCCTTCCTGATCGCATCCATCATCCGCGTGGAGTCCAACTATAAGCTGGGCAAGGAATCGAAGAAGGGCGCGCTGGGTCTGATGCAGCTGATGCCCGACACGGCGCAATGGGCCATGGAGCAGGCCAAAATTCCTGAGGTTACGATGGACCACCTCAAGCATAAGCCTGAAGCCAGCATTGAGATTGGAACCTGGTATCTGAAGAACCTGGCGAGCCAGTTCAAAGGGAACCGGATCGTGGTCATTGCCGCGTATAACGCAGGCCCCGGCAAAGTCGACGGATGGCTCAAAAAAGGCGTATGGGACGGGAAGCTGGAATCCGTAAAGGATATCCCGATCGGCGAAACGAGGCACTATATCCAGCGGGTGATTTACTACTATAATCAATACACGCGCATTTACAGCGATTTTTGAGCGGACAAGCAAAAAAGTATTGAAACAGCTTACGGGCTGCCCCAATACTTTCTCGTTGTTCACATGTATTATTTGAATTGACCAGCCAGTTGTTGTTCAGCCAGGGTTACAAGACGCTTTGTGATGAGTCCCCCGATCGAACCGTTCTCATAGGAAGTCATGTTACCTTGGTATCCGTCCTGTGGAATGGAGATACCCAGCTCTTGAGCAACTTCATATTTCATTTGGTTGAGGGCTGCAGTAGCTTTGGATACTACCAGGTTGTTCGAACTGTTGTTTTGAGCCATTGATGTTCACCTCCTCGCTGTTGGTAAAAGTATTATGTCTCAAAGATCGAATCTTCATAACTTTTTTTATATTTTTCTTACTGGAAATATAAGTTATTTCCCGGAAGCCGTATCAGGACTGGGCTCATCGTCTGTAAGTACTTTCGGAAACCGGGAATGTACAAGCGCAAATACCATCATGAACGATAAAGGAAGTGAGTTTGCATGAAATGTCCGTACTGTGATTACGCAGGCACCAAGGTGCTGGATTCCCGTCCGGCCAATGACAACAAGTCGATCCGCCGCAGACGCGAATGCGAGAAATGCAGCCGTCGATTTACGACATTTGAGATGGTGGAGGAGACGCCGCTCATTGTTATCAAAAAAGACGGAAGCCGCGAGGAGTTCAGCCGGGACAAGATTTTGCGCGGTTTGATCCGTGCCTGCGAGAAGCGCCCCGTATCCGTCGAGCAGCTTGAAGTTATGGTCTCCGAGGTGGAGAAATCGCTGCGTAATACCGCCGTGGCCGAAGTGGAAAGCCGCCAGATCGGCGAGCTCGTGATGGAACAGCTGTATCCGGTGGATGAGGTCGCTTATGTGCGGTTCGCTTCCGTGTATCGGCAGTTCAAAGATATTAACATGTTCATGAAAGAGCTCAAAGGTCTGCTATCCAAAAATACGATGCCGGATTCCTTGGACTGAAATCGGAAGGTCCGACACGCTGAGGAGACAGCCTTTTTGGCGATGCAAAGGGGTGATTCTCTTTTGTCAGAATTCGAAGTGCTGCAATTACCGCCGGAGAACCATGAAAGGGCGCCTGCACTAAAGTCTTTAACAAGAGACTTTACGCAGGGGTCCTTTTGTTATTTTTCAAATACTTCATTCAAGTGACGTTGTGAAGTTCTGAAATTTAATTTAATTTTGTCAAGGAAGTTTGAAATTTAAATGTGAATTTTTGTTGACAACGAAGAAATGACGATTGTAAGATAATAGCAACTGCAGGATCTTCATGCATATACTTACTGAACAGCAAGGAAAAGGAAGAGGAGGTCATCGTTTGCCTAGTTATGAAAGCGTTTTAAATGTAAAAAAGACTAAAACAAGGATGGCGAAGCAGGGCATTTGGAAAGAACATCTTTTGGCGTACGCTTTTTTGGCCCCCTCGATTGTCTTGTTTTTCACGTTCTTGTTTTATCCGATGCTGAAGTCGGTCTACCTGAGCATGACCATTACGGATCCGCGGGGGCAGGTTGCCGAATTTGTCTGGTTCGAGAACTTCGTCACGCTCCTGAAGTCTCATCAGCTGTATTCCAATCTGAGCGTTACCCTGCTGTTCATCTTGTACACGGTGCCGACATCTCTGATATGGTCGCTGCTCCTTGCTGCCATTACCCATAACAAGCTGCGGGGCATGAAGGTGTTCCAGTTTATTTTCTCGCTTCCGATCGTGATATCTGTCGGTACGGGTTCGATCATCTGGTTTTTGCTGTTTCACCCGACGGCGGGAATGCTGAATTATTTTCTGAGTTTGATACATATCCAACCGATTCCTTGGTTGACGGATCCGGCTTGGGCCTTGATCTCCATCTCCCTCATGACCATATGGATGAACATGGGCTTCCTGTACATTGTGTTGTCCAGCGGTCTTCAGGGGATCCCGGAGGAGCTTTATGAAAGCGCGAAAATCGATGGGTCCGGGCCTGTCCGCACGTTTGTGCGAATTGTGCTGCCTCTGCTGTCGCCGACGATTTTCTTCGCTTTGATCGTGTCGGTGATTGGGGCTTTCCAGGCTTTCGGTCAAATCCATATCCTGACGAAGGGTGGACCGATCAACTCGACGAACGTCATCGTTTATTCGATCTATCAGGATGCGTTCGTGAATTTCCGTTTCGGCATCGGCAGCGCACAGGCGCTCATTCTATTCTTCATTATTCTGGTTCTGACCGTGGTGCAGTTTAAAGTTCTGGAAAAGAAGGTGCACTATCAATGATGGCGAAACGAACAACGGCTGCGCTCACCTATTTCTTTCTGGCTGTTTTGGCGCTGGTGGTCCTGTACCCGCTGATCTTTACGGTGTTCTCTTCTTTCATGACCGAAAAGGAGGTTTCCAACTTTCCACCTCCGCTGTTTCCGAAGCACTTCTATCTGAATAACTTCCAGGAAGCGATAGCCGGCTTTCCGATCGTGCGGTTTATCCTGAACAGCTTTATCGTGTCCGCCGCGATCATGATCAGTCAGGTCGTAACCTCAAGCCTTGCGGCGTATGCCTTTTCATTCCTGAAGTTCAAGGGAAAAGGGGCGCTGTTCGCACTGTACCTGTCGACGATGATGATTCCGTGGGAAGTGACGATCATCCCGAATTATCTGCTCATTAAAAGCTGGGGCTGGATGGACAGCTACCAGGGACTGATCGTCCCTTTTATGGCGGGTGCCTTTGGGGTGTTTCTGCTCCGGCAGTTTTTTCTGCAGCTGCCTCATGAGCTGTTCGACGCGGGGAAAATCGACGGCTGCGGACATTTGCGAAATTATTTCTCCATCGTTCTGCCGCTCTCGCGTCCTGCGCTTGCCACGCTTGCGGTGTATGTGTTTCTGACGCACTGGAACCATTATCTGTGGCCGCTGCTGATTACGAACCGTGCCTCCATGCGAACGGTCCAAATCGGGGTCGCGATGCTGCAGCATGCCGAGGTGATGTCGTGGAACCTGATTCTGGCGGGCGTGACGCTGGTGCTGCTGCCTTCGTTCATTCTGCTCGCTTTCGGTGTGAAGCAGCTGGTGCGCGGCATTGCGGCCGGGGCCGTCAAGGGTTAATGGCGTTGATCGGCCGCGGCTTCAGGGCCTGGGCTTATCATAGATGAATATGCAGAAACAGGAATATGTAGCAGCTCATAAAAGGGGAGGAATCAAGCACACTATGGGGAAAAAGAGACTGGTAAGTCTGATGCTGGCGGTCATGATGGTGCTCATGGCGGCCTGCAGCGTGAACATGGGCGAGGATGAGCCGAAGGCGAGCGAACCGAAGCCAAGCGGTACCGAAACCAAGAGCGCCGCGCAGAAAGTGGTGTTCTGGCATGCGATGGGCGGTGCCACCACAAAGGTCGTGGACCAATTGGTCGACAACTTCAATAAGTCGCAGGACAAGGTTCAGGTCGAAGCCGTTTATCAAGGCACGTACGACGATCTGCTCAGCAAGCTGAAGGCTTCGATGGGGACGAACGAAGGTCCGACGATGGTGCAGATGTACGAGATCGGCAGCCGTTTCATGATCGATTCGAAGATGATCACCCCGATGCAGACATTCATCGACCAGGACAAGTGGGATATTAGCCAGCTGGAGCCGAATATCAGCGGATATTACACATTTGATAACAAGCTGTACTCCATGCCGTTCAACACCTCCAATCCGATCCTGTATTACAATAAGGATTTGTTCAAGGAGGCCGGACTCGATCCGGAAAGCCCGCCGAAGACGTTCGAGGAGCTCAAGACGGCGGCGGACAAAATTTCTAAGACAGGCAAAGCCGTCGGCGCCAACTTCGCCATTTATGGCTGGTTCATGGAGCAGTTATTCGCGAACCAGGGTGCGGAGTACGTCAATAACGGCAACGGACGGGACAGCTTGGCGACCGAATCGCTCGTCAATTCCGATGCCGGTGTCAAAGTGTTGACCTGGTGGAAGGATCTGATCGACACGAAGGCAGCCAACAACCTGGGCCGGAAAACGGATGATTCCAAAAAAGCGTTCTCCGCCGGTCAAGTAGCGATGATCCTCGATTCCACCGCGGCGCTCAAAGGTTTGGTGGACGGCACGTCCGGCAAGTTCGAGGTCGGTACGGGCTTCCTGCCGAAACCGGCGGATGCGAAGGATGGAGGCGTCATCGTCGGCGGCGCAAGCCTGTGGATGATGAATAGCCGACCGGATGAAGAGCAGAAGGCGGCATGGGAGTTCATGAAGTTCGTGACCTCGCCGGAGCAGCAGGCGTTCTGGCATATCAACACAGGGTACTTCCCGATCACGACGAAGGCTTATGAGCAGGACAGCGTGAAGGAAAACCTCAAGAAGTTCCCGCAGTTCCAGACCGCCATCGACCAGCTGCACGGCACCAAGCTGAACAAGGCGACGCAGGGCGCGGTCATGGGCGTCTTCCCGGAAGCCAGACAAATCGTGGAAGCCGCGATCGAAGAAGTGCTGAACAACAAAAAAGAACCGAAGGCGGCGCTGGATGACGCAGCCAAGGAGATTACGTCCAAGATTCAGGAGTATAACCGGACGGTGAAGTAATCTGTAAGGGCAAAAGGGCCGTTGAGAGCCGGGTGAACCGGTTTTTCAACGGCTATTGCGTTAACGGAGGAGGGTCTGGCTATGCCATCCTTGTATTTATCGGACATTCCATCCATTCCTCTTATCGGTTGCTGAAAGCGGAGATCGAACAGCTCCAAGAGCGGGTGCGGTCGTTGAAGAAGCATAAGTAGGATTGAATTTTTCCGAAAAAAGTATTGCATGAGCTTACTCCCTATGCTATATTATAGGAGTGCTCTTTTTGAAAGAGAGATACATAATACGGGGCCTTAGCTCAGCTGGGAGAGCGCATCGCTGGCAGCGATGAGGTCAGGGGTTCGATCCCCCTAGGCTCCATAGAAGAAAACCCTTGAGAAATCAAGGGTTTTTTGTTTTGTTCTTGTCATCAGGCATGATCAAAAACTTAAGGATTGGGGATGGACTGCGATGAAATATACCGTTCCGGTACTTTCTCCTGCGATATTTTATATAAATTAATGTTATTAATGTAAAATAATTGAAGTAGATATGCGCATAAAGCCTTTAATAATATGACCACAATGGATAATGAAGTGAGGATTCGAGCGTTGGCTATTAAAGCCTAGTTCCTCCAGAGGCATCCATGAATTGCCCCGTAATCCATCTGGCTTCCTCAGATGCTACGAACGCAACGACATCAGCAACGTCATCCGTGGTGCCCGGTCTTCCGAAAACGGGCAGTATTGAAGCTGCTGCAGCACGAGCTTCTGGGTCGGCGAGCCATTCCTTGTTCATATCCGTATCCGTAACTCCAGGCCTTACTGCATTTACAGTAATACCCTTTGATGCAAAATGTGGAGCTAATGCCAAAGTAAATGTCTCAAGGGCTCCCTTGGAAGCCGCATAAATGGCAGCATTTGGGCTGGCAACCCGAGTATACCCCGTAGAAATGTTAATGATTCGTCCACCGTTCCGTATATACGGGCTAGCTGCTTGAGTTAGAAGGTATGGAGCTTTAAAGTTAACATTCATGACGTCATCAAATGTTTCAATGGACGTTTCTTCAAAAGGCAACCCCGGTGCAATACCTGCGTTATTGATTAAGATGTCCAATTGCACAGACCCAATTTCCGAACGAACAGCATCTTCAAATGCAGTCCAAAGCTTATTTACACCGGAAATACCCGTGGTTAATTCTGCTTCCAGAGCCACAGCCTTTGTGCCCAGCGCCTTAATCTCTTCAACAACTTTTAGAGCAGCATCCCTATTACTGGCGTAATGAACGCCTATAAATTCTGCTCCGCCAGCGGCTAATTTTTTGGCTGTTTCAGCCCCTATCCCCCGACTTGCCCCTGTAACCAAAGCAATTTTACCGCTGAATTTTCCTGTATTCGTCGACATATGATCCTCGCTCCTTATAAGATATATTTGATGCATAATCAATACTATTGGATTATGATAGATATGAATAGTACGATATTTTCGTATCGTTACGATCAAATGGTATACTATAAGAAGAGGTGAATATCCATGAATGGAATAACAAGTGCTGACCTAGCCTGTTCGTTTAATGCAGCTCAGAAAGTCTTGTCCGGTAAATATTCTCTCATGATCATTTTTCATTTAATGGATGGACCAGTACGTTTTAACGAACTGTTACGGAAATTTGACGGCTTAACGCATGCGTCGCTGACTAAACAACTAAAGCAGCTGGAACACTTTCAACTTATTCACCGTGAGGTTTATAATCAAGTTCCGCCAAAGGTGGAATATTCTTTAACGGATCTGGGGAAAAAGCTTTTTCCAACAATTATTGGGCTAACGGACTGGGGAAGTGAGTATATTGAGCATTGTAAGGTAACTGAGGTCAGTTCACTCCGGTAACACGCCCCATAATCGGTCTGTCGCAGTTTAAGAAATCATTCATTCCAACGTGGCCACTATTTCACTCGTCACCTTGATGGTGTGAGTTGGAAACCTTTGAGAAATCAAGGGTTTTTTTGTTTGTTCATGTCATCAGGCATGATTAAAAACTTAGGAGAAAAAATGAATGGGCAAGACGGAAATTAATCTCTACAATCCACTGGCTAATGAATGACAGCCTTAACAACATTATAGCCTCAGGCCCTTGATAGAGTTCCAACAAGGGCTTTTTTTGTGTTATCCAGCACAATAAATATCATACTTGCTTCAAAGATGATCATGGTTAAGCGCTTTCGCGAAATGTAACTTTAAATTGGGAGAGCCCTGTTCTTATACTCAGACAATGCGTTTTCGCACGCCGTATTTTTATGGGGGATCGGGGATGCACAGATTCAGATTCAACCTACTGACCTACACGGACACATAATAAAAACCCTGAAAGAGGTGAGTTTATGAAAAAAGTGATTTTACTTGCATGCTTGGTTTTTTCGCTGGTTACGATCTTAGGAACAGTAGTGAATTCACCAATCCTGTCAACAGCCCGGGCCGAACCTGCAGCATTCGACACGAAGCCCGCCGTTGATGTGCTGAAACGGTTAGTTCCGAATCACTATGATCAGGTGCGATTTATAGCTGTACCTCTAGGTGAAGAAGGAGAGAATTTCAGGATTACAAGCAAGGATGGCTTGGTTGAGATATCGGGGACCAGCCCGGCTGTCCTTCTGACAGGATTCAACTGGTATTTAAAATATGTCGCCAAGGCGAATATCAACTGGAACGGGGATCAGTTAAATCTCCCCGAGCAGCTCCCGTTACCGAAACAGGAAATGGCTCAGAAGGCCAATGTTCCTCATCGTTTCGCGTTGAACGATACGGATGACGGCTATACCGGTGCCTATCGGAACTGGCAGGACTGGGAGCGAATGATAGACGTATTGGCGCTTAACGGAATCAATGAGGTATTGGTGACCGTAGGCCAAGAGGCTGTCTACTATGACATTTTTCAGGAGTTCGGATATACCGCTCAGGAAATGAACGATTGGATTCCGCAGCCAAGTCATCAGCCGTGGTGGCTGCTGCAAAACATGTGCTGTTTTACGGGGCCGGTCACGGAGAACTTGATTAATGAGCGAGCCCTATTGGGCAAAAAAATTGCGGATCATATGCGTGAACTCGGGATGACGCCTGTATTCCCCGGCTATTTCGGCACCGTACCTGCAAAGTTTACAGATAAGAATCCCGGAGCGCGCATCATTCCCCAAGGAAACTGGGTGGGCTTTAACCGCCCCGATTGGCTTGACCCGCGGAGCGCACTATTCCCGCAAGTTGCCGAATCCTTCTACCGTAATCAGGTGGAGCGATTTGGTACCACAACGATGTTTAAGATGGATCTTCTGCATGAAGGCGGGAGTGCGGGAGATGTCCCGGTCGGCACGGCAGCTAAAGCTGTTGAAACAGCACTTCAGGCTGCACATCCAGGTGCCATATGGGCGATTCTCGGATGGCAGAACAATCCTTCTTCAGCACTGTTGTCATCTCTTGATCAATCAAAGATGCTCATTCTTGACGGATTATCAGACCGCTATGCCAATTTAAACCGGGAACAATCTTGGGTGAATGTCCCGTATGCATACGGCTCGATCTGGAATTTTGGCGGTCATACGACGATGGGGGCTAACGTGGCTGAATGGAATACAAGTTACTGGAAGTGGAAGGCGAAATCGGGCAGCAAGCTGTCCGGAATTGCCTTGATGCCGGAGGGGAGTGAGAATAATCCGGTTGCTTTTGATTTTTTCACTGAAATCGCGTGGCAGAAAGGTCCGGTTGACTTAGAGAAGTGGTTCGATACTTGGGCGGAAAGACGCTATGGCGCTACGGATCAGCACGCGCAAGCTGCATGGCAGACCCTTCGCCAGACGGCATATCAGACTCCCGCGAACGGTTGGAGTGAATCGCAGGATGGTTTATTTGGAGCGCAGCCTAGCCTTACCGCAAATACTTCTGCTGCCTGGTCCCCTACGAGTATGCGGTACGATGGCCTTGCTTTCGATCAAGCTTTACCTGATTTGCTTGGTGTGAAACCGGAACTTCGGAATAATGACGCGTTCCGGTATGATCTGATGGATGTTACCCGTCAGGTCTTGTCCAACCGGAGCCGGACCCTGCTGCCTCAGATTAAGGCAGCCTACGACGCGCGAGATCTGGAGACGTTCAATAAGCTCACGGGTACCTGGCTGCAATGGATGAAGCTTCTTGATGAAGTCGTGGCAACGAATTCTCAGACTTTACTTGGACCCAGATTGGAAAGTGCAAAGTCAATGGCGTCCAGCGCAGCCGAAAGGGCTAGGCTGGAGTACGATGTACGTTCGATTCTTACCGTTTGGGGAGACCGTTCGGGCTCGACCTCAGGCGGCCTTCATGATTATGCGAACCGGGAATGGGCCGGTTTGGTAGGAGACTATTATTATTCCCGATGGAGCATGTATTTCGATGAGTTAAAGGCGGCTCTTTCAGAGGGCCGGCCGGAACAGCAGATAGATTGGTACGCTGTGGGGGAAGCATGGGCGAGACAACAAAACCGTTATGCAACCGAGCCGCAAGGTGACATTTATCAAGTGGCTCAAAAAGTAATGAATGAGATCAGCAGCTCATCCCCATTAGGAATGACCGTTACCGCAGATAAAGCGGTGATCACTCCCGGAACACCGGCAGCGATCACGGCAACCCTGAAGAATGACTACAGCTTTACGTCTGCAAAAGAAGTGGCGGTTTCCGTTGCACCGAATTCTTCATTTACAGTGAAGGCTCAGACACCAACGACGATCGAGCAGATCCAGCCGGGAGAATCGTTCACGGTAAAATTTGAAGTGACCGCTACTTCCGATCTGACAAACCTGGACCATCTTCTTCAAGCATTGTCCGTGGAGTCAACGTACCGTAGGGGAGATCAAATGGAGAAAATGACGGGTAAGCTCCGCCTATTGGTTTCCAAAGGAGTACAATCACCTTATAAAACAGTCTCTTTTAACAATGCGCAGTTCGGGCAGTCTGGAGATCAGTTCGGAATTTATGGCGGCGGGGAAGATTTGTGGGGCGGCACGAACGGTTTCGGAGCGATTTATCAGAAACAAGCATTAACCGGGGATGCCTCCGTGACGACACGTGTTGACCATCAGGATAATACGTGGGGCTGGGCAAGGGCCGGCATTATCGTGAGAAACGATTTAACAGCAAATGGCTCGGGCGGATATGTGAATATTGCGGTTACGCCAAGCAACGGCTGCGTGTTATCATGGGACGCGAACGGTGACGGGATGTTCGAGTCCGTCTCATCCAAGGCGGGATTTGCGGCCCCTGCGTACATTAAGCTTGATCGTGCCGGCTCGAAGTTCACAGGATCATGCAGCTCGGATGGAACGACCTGGACGACCGTAGGCACGGCCAATGTACCGAGCAGTGCAGAGCAGCAGGATGTAGGTCTGTTTATGAGCGCAGTCAATGTGTCCTCCCGCATCAACGGACTCGTGGAGTTTAATGGTTTCTCGATTAACACCAAAGGCATACCGGTAACCGGCATTACGATGGGGAAACCGCAACTGACGCTTAACCTGGATACGAACAAAACGGAGAAGTTAATCGCCACGGTCGCACCAAACCATGCCAGCAACAAAGCGGTTGTGTGGACGTCAAATCATCCGAATGTCGCTACCCTTGACAGCGATGGCATGGTTACCGCTAAAGGAAAAGGCACAGCAATCATCACCGCGACAACGGTGGACGGAGGATTCAAAGCGACTACGGAGATTAAGGTTGTAGAAACAGGACCTTTTGCGACGGGGGTACAACTGGACCAAGCAACGATGACGTTGATAGAGGGTGAAACTTCGGAATTAACCGCATCGGTGCTTCCGCTGGATGCTTGGAACAGGAATGTGACATGGTCAAGCAGCAGTGATGCTATAGCGAAAGTGCAGGCGTCCGGTGGAGGCAAAGCCGTTGTCACGGGGTTAAAAGCGGGGCAAGCCAAAATTACGGTAACGAGTGTGGACGGAGATTTCAAAGCGACAAGTCAGGTGACGGTTCTGCCCCGGCCTGCGAATCTAGCGCTGAATAAGCCTTCAACCGCCAGCAGCTCCTCCAGCCCTTCATCCAAGGGCAATGATGGCGATTCGTCCAGTATGTGGATTGCAAACGGTGGAAGCGCCGGCAATTGGTGGGCAGTCGACTTGGGAGATAATTACGATCTGTCAGGCAGCGAAATTCATTTTGAGAAGCAAGTGCTATGGAAGTATAAGATTGAGGTCTCTAAGGATAAATCCTCTTGGATCACGGTGGTGGATAAGATGGACAATACCGACACTAGCCAGGTGCAATCCCACCATTTTAGTGCACAGGGAAGGCATGTGCGAATCACATTCGATCAGGCGCCTGGGCAGAACTGGACGGCGTTTCAAGAGCTTCTTGTGTTTGGACACCCGCTACGCGTGCCCGTTACTGGTGTTCAAATCGATCAGACTGCCATCACCTTGAAAACAGGAGAATCGGTGGAATTAACAGCAACGGTAACACCTTCAGGCGCAACGGATAAATCCGTGACCTGGTCAAGCAGCGATGAGAGCATAGCCAAAGTGACAGTTAAGGACGGCCATGCTACGGTGACGGGTTTCCAGGCGGGTACGGCTACCATAACCGCGACGAGCGTAGATGGGGGTCACACGGCAGCAAGTCTCATTACCGTCGAGCCGGAAACGCCGAGAGCACCTGTGACTACACTACAAGGCGATCCTTCCGTACCGGCCGGACAACAATTCCATATTGATTATGGACTAAGTCATCTGACAAAAGACATATTCGCACAGGACATCGCGATCAACTACGATTCGAATGTTTTTGAGTACGTTTCTGTTCAATCGTTGATAGAAGGCTTCAACCTTCTGGAGACTGTGAGCGATATCCCGGGCAAGTTGAGGCTGATTGCTGCAAGCCAAGGTCAGGACTATGCGGTGACCGGGGATGCGCCAATATTTGAAGTAACTTTTCAAGCTAACAACGTGTCACAACCTTCGTCAGGTAGCATTTCAATTTCGAAGGCTCTGCTTGGGGATCGGATAGGCGACGAAGAAACGGCAGCTCCGTCCTCCCTTAACATTCAGGTTACAGTGGGTGGATTGACGGGAGATCTGAATCATGACGGCAAGATAAGCATCGGCGATCTGGCTGTTGCAGCAGCCTATTATGGTTTCACGGAAGCAAGTCGTGACTGGCAGAAAGCGAAGGCAGCGGATATGAACAGGGACGGTAAAATCGACATTGCGGACCTCGCAGCCATTGCAGCGCTAATGACGAGCATATCATGATGATTTTCAAGCGATAAAATATGGAGCTTTAAGTAAAAATCTAAGGTTCAAACAGTAACTGTAACTGTAGACCGCGTACCTGCTGAAGGGCGGTCTTTTTTGTTTTGAACTCGGGACGAGTTGTTGACCTATTGATGATTTATACACCCTTGGGGGAAAAGCCAATAATCCTGAGAGGAAGCTTGTGTTAACCAGAAGGGGCAATGCTGAAGGGCTATGAATAAAAATGGAAGAGAGTGTACGTTCTCCGTACGGGTAATAAAATATCATACACATAAAATAGGAGTGGAATGTTGGATTGCTGGATCATGTATTGCTGTGCACTTGTTGTATAGCAAACCCGTAAGGCTAATTTCGAAAGGAGCGATCACATTGAATCATAGGTATCCCCTTTTGGTAAGCATCCCGATTGTCGCCCTCGTATTCATGCTTTCCGCTTGTGCAGGATCAAAGGAGCCTTCAACTGCACCAACAACTGTGCCGGAAACAGCAGCTCCTGCCCCGGAAACAGCAGCCCCTGAAGCTGAACCGGTTACGCCTGCTCCATCTGAGCAGAAGCCACCGGAACCATCCGCCCGCCCGGAGACCAAGAGCTTTGAGATGTTGACGGCGGAGGGGAATCAGTCACTAAAGGCGGTTCTGCACGAAGGCGAGGGATTCTCCTTGTATGTCTTTGAGAAATTTGCGTTTGACCCAGCTAAGGGCCGATTATCGTTAAGCGGCAACCCGGATTATTACGTGGACATTGAACCGCTTCCTGCCGATTATGATTTGGCTCAGCTTGAGGCCAAGGGCAAGGAAGAGTTGAGCGGGGCCGGTAAGGTGTCCGATTATAGCGGCGAGTTGGTTGAACATCCTTTGGGTTACGCGAAGCTATACCTACAAGCTTCCGGAGCGAAAGGCATAAGCGATTATATGGTTTGGACATCAAAAGCGGGGGATGCATTTCTGTTCCGCCTGCATAGTCCCAAAGGGGAGGAATCTTCCGATTTCGCCGGACCGGTTCTTGTTTCCCTATCTACGGTTGAAAGAGATTCATAGCGGTAACCCGTAACTATTACACCGTGCTGTTCCCATTCAAAAAAATACGATTAGATGAGGGAGCTAACGGCTCAAATTCGGTACGTATGCCGCGATACTTGCTGTCACCTAAAATACACTCACGCAGCCATAATGTGCGTGGGTGTATTTGGTGATGAAGCAGCTCGTTGATTGGATTCACTTACATCTGCTTCTTCAGATCATTTAATGAATATAAATGGGTAAGAGTGATGTTTGCGAGTACATTTAGGTTTTGCTTAAGTCCTTCCGCAGCGGGCGATAAGGAGCATCTATTAAAACTCAACCGACGAGTTACCGAGTTAGTTCGTGTGAGCGACGGCGCTGATTTCGATCAGTTGCTTAGGAGACGCCAGGTAGGTTACGCCGATGCAGCTGCCAGCAGGCCGGTGTTGCCCCATGTATTCCTTGAACAACCGGTTGGACGGCTCAAAATGCTCTTGTGGATTAGTCAGATAAATCTCCACATAGGCAAGGTTCGACTTCGTGACACCGAATCCCGCCAGCACGCGATCGAGATTCTCCAGCGTCTGCCGGGTCTGTGCCTCGATATCGTCCTCGCCGACGAACGTGCCCTCCATATCATGGGAGAATTGCCCCGAAATGTAGATGGTGCCGTTGACGCTGTAGCCTTGAGTGATGCCGTGATCCCAAAGATCGTGATTGTACGTTTTGACATTCGTCATTATTTTAATCTCCTTTACTTCAAAGTAAGGTTAGTATAGAATGAGCGCAAATAAAAATATAGTACGCACTTTATGGATAGGTACTATCAGAAAGAATAGTTAAATATGAGTATGGCTGAATATAAAGGCAAAGTTAAACATATTCAGGACACGCCTTTTGGGTACGCATTGTCAGTTATAGGTGGCAAATGGAAAATGGTTATTTTGTACCTCCTGGCAGAAAACCAACCGGTTCGCTTTAACGATATGAAGAGACAGATCGGGGCAATTACGTTCAAAACGTTAAGTTCACAACTTAAAGAATTAGAAGCGGATGGAATGGTGAATCGAAAAGAGTACCCTCAAGTTCCGCCGAAAGTTGAGTATAGTCTTACAGATAAGGCAGAAACTCTTTTACCCATTATGGAAGGGCTGTGTGAGTGGGGGGCGAAAAACCAAAAAATTAAGACTGATCTTTGAATGAATTATGTAATCCATGAAGCCCTGGTGCTCCTTCTGAAGCGAAGGAATCGGGGCTTTTTATGTGCGGTGAAACAATGAAGTACGGGTGATAAGTCGAATGGTTGGTCCTAAGCCAAGGGCTCGGCAGTTGTGTAATTTTCGGTATCAATAGAGATGTATATTAGGGGAGACGATACCGATGGGTTTAGGTTTATTTAGGAGATTACATAGGCCAACATTATATCAAAAAAAGTGTTGTTCAGTGTTCTAGGTAATTTCTATATATTGAGAAGGAAACACTGTGGAACTGAGTTAATCAATGGTAAAATAAGGATGACTAATTCGTGATATATGCTTATATAAGGAATTATACGAATTCGTGAAGATGGTATAAGAGGGCGTATTTGCGACATTCGCAGAATGGGAGTTAGGCGAAATCTTCGAAAAATGGAAAAACTCATCAAAGGATGAACGACTTATGATAATAGACCTGTATCATTATTATGAAGAGGATCAAGGACCATTTAAGAATTTATCTTCCTTAGAGCTCTATGAAGCAGAAGACATTTTACAAAAATTAAGGGAAATAGGGGACACTTTTGCAAGCAAGCGATCACTGGATTACATAAGGATTCGGAGAGAATTGGAGAATAAAGCAAGAGAGTTATTTACTTATAAAGGCGGTAAACCAACGAGTATGTATCCCCATTATATGACATTGGGAGCGTGTGAATGGATAAAAGAATGGTATAAGAACGGAAAACAAATCAAAATACCTATAACTGAATTTAACGAGGATAGTATAAGCTTTACATATGGGGATTTGTTTCCGACAATGAGGTATAAAGACGGAAAAGAATATCGAGGACAAGTATATACTTTATCTGAAATAAATGAAATGCTGAATAAATATGGATTACCACAAGAATGGAACAAGGAAGGAAAGAATGGGCCGGAAAGATACATAGAAGTACAAATCTGGAATGATGAAGTAATTAATAAGTACATATGTAAGTAGGACTGTGGGCCGAAGACTCCGCCTAACACCGTATTCACGCTGCGGGCCTGAAGGCCCTTGGTCTGCGAGAGGCATTTCGGGGAAGCGGAATCAGCAGACAACTCTGCACTGGCTAAGTCCGTCGGACCCGGGGCTTACGCCCCTTAAGCCAGTGAGGGTTCGTGAATACCAGAACGTTAGCAGAAATCACTGAGAATAACTATAAAACAATAAGAGCGGTGAATTTCTCTAGATGATAGAAAAAAATAAAGTTATGGACATGTTTATTGAAGCCTGTCCATCTTACAAACCAAGATTCGATAAGTACATTGCAGAAAATTATAAACCAGGAGAAGAAAGGCTGATGTATGTAGACATTTCTGACTTCATAGAGCACATGAATGAACTTCACAAAAATGGAAAATCGGAAGAGCTTGAAAAAATATTTAATGTAGTTGAACAACTATATATCCATGGAGATGAGTTTGTTAAAGAATTTGCGACTATTGGTATTTTAGAAGTGGTCTAATTCACGAACTGGAAAATCATCCCATAGATAAAAACAAATTTGAACTATATTTTAAACCAAATACAAGAGCTTGGTGGAGAAAATTAAATGATTTCTTGACTGGAAAGACAAAATATGTCGGAGGACCATTAAAGGATTAAAAGACCCTGAAAGTAGTTCAAGACGTCCGTGACATCAGCTAACACCATATTCATGCATCGGGCCATTCGGCCCTCGGTCCGGCAGAAGTTAGAAGAAGATTCGAAGAAGTAATTCAGCAGCAGGGAAGCAGATTCAGCCGGACACATCCGCACCGACTAAGCGCATCGCGCCCGGCGACTTCGTCGCCTTAAGTCGGTGGGACGTCGTGAATACAAGAACGTTATAGGAAATCAGCGTAATGCATTAAAATCTCTTAATTGGAGGTAGACCTATGCAGAAACCATTAATCCCGAAAGATCCTGTTGTACCTAATAACCAAGCATCAAATTGAACGTCTAACAGAAATAACATTTTCAGAATACATAGAACCTACTCGCTGTGATGCAATTTTTATTTTTGCCGGAACTCATCCAGGTCATTGGGAGAAAGCTATAGAAGCATATCGGTCAGGATTTGGTCAGCATTTAATAGTTACTGGTGGAGTAAGTCCTACAGGTGTTAAACATCCAGAGTGGCCAGATCCCAATACTCCAGAAGCAGATGTAATAATATCCGAGTTACTCAAAGCAGGGATTTCCAAAGATAATATAACTTTTGAAAACCGATCTGGAAATACATTGGAAAATGTCTTGTTCTCAAAAGAAGTTTTTGATTTTACCACTGTTTCTTCAATGCTCGTTGTTTGCAAGAACCACGCTGCTGGAAGACAAGTCAGAACATTAAAACAAAATATTGATTGCTCAATTTCGTATATCCCTTTTGGATTTGACACGATATATAACAATGATGTCTTTTCAAGAGCCAATTGGATGAATTCTACTAAGGGCAGATCAAGGGTTTGGGGAGAATTTTTAAGAATAAATTATCTTGGAGCCATCGGCCATGTGTTGCCCCTTGTAGAGAAAATTGAAGGGCTAGAAGACGAAGTAATGAAGACATTGAATGCTCTGTAAGTAATTCGAAGAGGACGCTGATAACCTATAACACCATATTCACGCTTCGGGCCATGCGGCCCTCGGTCCGCCCGAGGAATTTCAGAGAAGTAAATCAGCCGGACACATCCGCACCACCTAACCGCATCGCGGCCGCCCTTTGGGCTTAAGGTGGTGGGACGTCGTGAATACAACAACGTTAGGCGAAACTTCCGAAAGCTATATACAAAATCAAGCAATCGACAAACAGAACCCGAGTTGAAAAATGGAATCCTAAAATTACAGAGAATAATTAAATAGAAAGAACGGAGAGGTCTATTGAAAACAGAAGGTATAGTAGCAGTTATCATTAACGGATGGGATCCAGTTGGACTACTAGCTGGAGGTGCTCCGAGTAATGAATATGACATAGAAATAAAAGAGATAAGTAAAAGAATTAATTTAACGACTACAGAAATTGAATTAGCAAAGATAATTTACGATACCTTTAAAAATAAGATGGGAATTGAATTAAATCATTTAAATTGTTTGAAGTACGCTTTTAGAACGATACAAGACTTAAAACATAATAAGGGACTATAAAGGGCTACTATTTAATTAACTCGATGAGGCCGGAAGAATCGTCTAACACTGTATTTACGCCGCGTCACTTACGCTCCTTGGTCGCCAAGATGTAAGTCAGAGAAGTAGAACCTAGCGACACATTCAATCGGCTAAGTCTGACGACCCGGTACTTTGTGCCTTAAGCCGCTTGGACGTCAGAAATGAGGGAACGTTAGATGAAACCCCCTAGTGCTTGAAAATCTCTATACCCTAAATATGGAATTTGATGTAGAATAATAGAGAATTTAATAAGCCCTAAAGCATAGGGTATATTCAGGGTGAATAAATGAAAAAGTTATTTGTGATTCTCGTTGCTTTGGCAGTTTTAGTTGGGACTTCATCTTCTGCTTATGCTCATTCAGGGCGGACTGATAAAAATGGTGGACACAATTGCTCAGCAAAATCTAAACAAAAAGGACTTTGCACAGGATATCACTATCACAAAAAGAAGAAATAAAAACAATAGTATGAATAAAAACCCAGCTAAAGTAATTAAAGGCTGGGTTTAATTTTACAAAGAATAATAATGATATTTAAGTTATTCAATGAAGTGGGTGGAATTTTAACAACATATTCACGCATCGGGATGACTCCGTCGCCCCTCGGTCCGGCAGCAGCTTTGATGTAAATTCGGTGAGGCAACTCAGCTGCAGGGAAGCATAAACAGTCGGACACATCCGCACCGCCTAACCGCATCGCGGGCGCCCCTGGAGGGGCTTAAGGTGATGGGACGTCGTGAATACAACAACGTTAGCAGAAATACCCTAAACCTATTAATAAAGAGGAAGCCAATGATTATTCAAATTACTGATATCAACCTGGATAATAGGAAACAAATAAGTCATGCAACTAACAAAGTGATCTATGGATTTTGGATAAGATTTAAACACTCTAAATTTGAAGGTACAGCATATTTTGTGCCCTATAATTGTAAAGCTGAGGAAATAATATTTAACAAGGACTATTTTGTTGAAATTTCATATGAAACAATACTAACATACGTGAAAACTGAAAATACAACACCTAGTATTGAGTACAATAGTGAAGATGAGAGTTTTAATCTAAGAGGGAAAATTAGTTTTATAAGTGATGATGATGAAGTTGCTGTTTTAAACATATGGAACACTGAGTTTACCTTTGACAGTGATGAGATAGATATTAAGGAACTTATAATCAATGATTATATTGAAATTAGAATTAAAGACTTAATATTATGGGATGAAGGTATTTTCTGAGAAGAGGGTACATCGGCTAACATAGTGTTCACGCTGCGGGGGACAATCCCCCTTGATTCGCCCGAGGCTATAAAGCTGGAAGTAGCGCAGGCGAATAACCTTGCGAGGCTAAGTCTTCGACACGGCGCGTTGCGCCTTAAGCCTCTCAGGTTCGTGAACACAAGGACGTTATCGGAAATCAGCGAACACATAAAAACCCTCAATAATCCATTAGTCAAAAGGTATTCACCTAAAGGGCACAATAGTTCAATGAAAATAAAAGGAATCTATGGTGAAATATTTAAGGGGGATGAAAATTAGGGTGTGTGATTGATTTATAGAATAACTATTGAATTGGGAGTGTTGGGGTTTGAATAATTCTTGGAATAAAGTTATATATAAAATCGGTTCTCCGATTTATGATAAGTTTTTTAATTCGGGTATCTTCTTAAGTGCCCGGAAACAAGTACTCCAATCCATACCATTTAGTGGAGAACAAAAAATATTATTTGTCGGTGTAGGAACGGGTGCTGACTTAGAGCTAATCAATTATTCTGACTTAGATATAACTGCTATTGATTATTCACCTGATATGCTTGGAAAGGCAAAAACAAAGTTCAAGAATTCTACGATTAAATTTTTAGAAATGGATGCTCAAGATATGGCTTTTGAAGACGAATTATTCGACTATGTAGTTGCAAGTCTAATACTTTCAGTTGTACCAAATGCTAATAAATGTTTTCAAGAAATTTCGAGAGTTTTAAAGCACGAAGGAAAAATAATTATATTTGATAAATTTGCTCCTAAAAATAAAAAGCTTTCATTACCAAAGGTGATTTTAAGACCAATTATTAGCGCGTTAGGGACTGATATTGGTCGAAGTTTTGAAGAAATAGTTCCAAAAAATAATAAGAGTTTAAAAGTAGAAGAAGATTCACCAGTTATGATGAATGGAATGTATAGGAAAATAATAATTGCTAAAATTCATTGATGCTTAGAGGGATTTTCAAGATGATGAATCAGGCGAGCAACTAATGAAGAACTCAATAATCGAATAAGAAGGTGTACGATGATCACTTTTGAAAGAAATAATAATAAATTCAATTTTAGAGTAGCTGGCATTGCAATTCATAATAATCGAATATTGTTACATACGACTCTAAAGGATGATTTTTGGAATCTCCCTGGAGGGAGAGTTGAGTTTAATGAATCAACAGATCAAACAATTATTAGAGAAATTAAAGAAGAACTTGATATTGAAGTTCAAATGAAAGAACTACTTTTTGTGAATGAGGATTTCTTTGAATATGATGGCAAGCAATACCATGAGATTGGATTTTATTACTTAATTGATTTTCCCCAGGGGCATGAACTTGCAAAAAAAGATGAAGAATTTATTGGAATTGAAGACGGAGGAAAACTAATATTTAGATGGATTCCTTTAGATCAGTTAAATCATCTACATGTGTATCCAGAAATATTGAAGACAGAATTATTGAAGTTAAAAGATAAGAATCATATTAAACATTTTATAAACCATCAATAGAATCCTAGTTGCTCCCATCGATATGATGAATAGGTAAGCTTCAGCAATTTGAAAGTATTGTCTAAGGGGACTCTCTCAGTCTGAATTTCATCCACATGGGGAATATTATAAAGGAACTTATTTGACGTATTGATAGAAAATAATCTATGAAATGAATTATAGAGGAAGAGAAAGGACACTGAACTGAAGTCAGTGTCCTTTTAGTTGATGCTTTATTATTGTTAAAGAGTAGATGAGTTCTAAGTAATGGTGAGAGAAAGAGTATTAGATTATTGATGTTACCTTAGAACATTCAAGAAATTATGTAGACGATAAATTAGTTGGTGTAATAGTTTTGATTGGAAGGTTGGAATTGTGTGGGGGCTTTATGAAGTTTGCCTGAAAGAACTAAGAAGGTTTTTGAACGTTAAGTCGAGAAGACAATACTTTATATAACATTATATTCACGCGGCGAATCATCTGAAGTCGATCCTTGGTTCACCCGAGGCATTTCGAGGAATATGATCTAGGCGAACACCCCTAAGAAGCTATCCGTCGCGGCCGCCCCTGTTGGGGCTTGATCCTCTCGGGTTCGTAGATACAAGAACGTTATAAGAAATCCCCGCTAAAACATTAACTACAAGTGAGGAAGAGCAAAGAATGAGCCAATGGTTTGAACTACATAAAATAGATCATGATTCAATAAAGTTTGCAGTATTGATCACTAAATTCAATGATCAATTCATCATAATAAGTAATAAGAAGCGAGGAGGATGGGAGATCCCAGGGGATCGGCGTCGTGAACACAAGAACGTTATACGCCATTAACGGTAATTATTAAAGATAATATTTAAGGAGATTATTTATGAAAGGTAAGATACTCTTATTATTTTTTATTACGATAGTGTTTTCATCTTGCCAAAATATTAGTCAATCGACTACTTTGAACAGCGAAACTAAACCAATAATGAATTCTGAACTGCCTCCTGATGTAGTGAGTACAGGTAATGGAACAGGATCGAAGGAAATAACTGAAGGTCGATCAGATCCTTCTAACAATGATGTGTTATCCATGAGCATTGGGAACTATGATTTGAAAGGAGAATTTTATGATGAAATGCTTCGAAATCCTATAGATCATGATTATGAAGTGGAATTTAATAAATTTCAAAATTCCAAAGAGATTATTACAACATTGGAATGGGGGGCTTTGGGAAGCAAATATACAGATATTTGTTATGAAGAGTTGAATCAAGTATATAAAAAGCTTCTTTCTAAGTTGGATAGAGAACCAAGAGAAGCACTAATTGAATCGCAGAAAGAATGGTTACAGTATCACTTAAGGGAAACAAAATTTGTAGAGAAGACATTTATTAATAATGGTTACCTTGGATCACAAGGATCAGTAAGCCTAGGCACGGTTATACGGGAGAGAATTAGGGAAAGAACAATGCAGTTATTTGAATATCGATATTTGCTAGATGGTGAAGTTGAGTTTTTATACCAAAGTGAAAAATAGAGTTGGAGATTTGATATTAAGTGGGATGCAGATTCAGCTTGACAGAGCCATAAATAAAAAAATATTAAAGAAAATGGAGCTGACCCCAAATGAATATTAAAGAAACTGGATTTATATTATTTTTAGAGGATTACGATAAAAACGTAAATTTTTATACAGATAAACTTGGACTTAGGATTAGAGAAAGAAAAGAAGGATTAACAAAATTAGATTTTGGTAGTGGTTACTTAATGATTGAGGGCAATGGAGTTTCAAGTTATACAGAAAAGAATCGATCTCAGAATCCAACTGTTATAAGAATGGAAGTGGATGATTTTAAAGAAACGATAAACGAACTTGAGAATAGAGAAATATCGATTGAAGTGCATGAATTCAACTGGGGAACCATTGGTGTGATTATAGATCCTGAAGGAAATCGAATTGAAATTAAGAACTATCGGCCGGATCCTATCGGGTTCTGAAGGTGAGGGTGCGTGAATATACAGTAACGTTATGTGGAACTACTGCAATTCACGAACAAAAATCAAAAACATAATAAGATAGGTGAATCGTTGATGTTCTATGTAAATGCAAGAGCATTTATTGAGCGTGAAGGAAACAAAACGAAAGAAATCATCATTCAAACCAGGAATAAAAAGAATGAGGCATCATTAGAATTACCTGGTGGAAGGTTAGAACTGTATGAACCGATATTCGATGGATTGAAAAGAGAAGTATATGAAGAAACTGGATTGACAGTTATCGAGATAGAAAATAGTAATAAGCGAATGGATACACGTGGAATTAATCCTGATTTCGAGGTTGAGTGTCTAGAACCTTATTGTGTTTATCAAACCACGAAAGGACCCGTTGATTCCATAGGAATGTATTTTATATGTAAAGTTGAGGGTAGCCTCTTAGAGGCAGGAGATGAAACGACTAATATTAGATGGGAGTCTGTTGAAGAGATTCATAAACTAATGCTAGAAGATCCTCGACAGTTTTCGAATGTTGATCGTGCTGGGCTAATATATTATTTAAAACATCGGTTTGGAAAACACATCGACGAAGGCAGAATCAGCACATAACAACGTATCTATGCTTGCGGGTTATACCCTTGGTCCGCAAGATGAGAAGCATGTTCAGCTCACAGCTAATTCCGTTGGATCCGGCCCATTCGCGCCTTAGCCCCTCGAGTTCGTGAACACGGGAATGTTATTGGAAATATCCGCAAAAAAACGAAAGAAAGGGAGTTTAACGATGGATTTTCAAGAAATCAATCACAATTTGAAAGAAACAAGGGATGAATTACTAGGAACTCTTCAAGGATTGAATCGAAATCAATTAAACATCAAGGAAGATTCAGACCGTTGGAGTATTGGTCAGATATGTCAACACCTAATAAAGACGGAAGAATTATTTGTCGTAGCAATAAGAAAAGGATTAAAAAGCAAAGAGGATTCGTCAATAAAGGAAATTTCATTAGAATTTCTCCTTGATAGAAGTAAAAAGATTACAGCTCCTGACATAGCGAAACCAACGGATGAAATCATCGAATATAATGAGATTATTGAAAAACTAAAAAATTCGAGAGAGAAGTTATATGAACTATTAAATACAATAGAAGACCCATCCGTACTGAGTAGAAGACATTATATACACCCAGTCTTTAAAGAAATGCTATTAATTGATTGGGTGAGAACACTTTACTTACATGAACAAAGACATGTTAAACAAATCAATGAAATAAAAGAGGGATTAAAGTAAGGCTGTTGCTTATTGCACCTTAAGCCTCTCTGTATCGTAGATACAACAGACTAAAGCAATTATTTTATATAAGGTGACGAGGTATTGAAAAATGGAAACCTTGAGGATAATACCTGCGCAATTATGGGATGTGCATATTTTAAGCCAAATGAATAAAGAGCTGATTGAAGACGAAAAAAGCGATAACCAAATGACAATAAATGAATTGAACAACAGAATGAAAGATTTTCTGGATAATGATTGGAAGGCAAGTTTACTTGTCTTGGGTGATCATGTTGTAGGGTATGCTTTATATCAGGAAAGAGAGGACGTAAGCACCAGGAAGAACAAAACCTTCTATATAAGACAGTATTATATCAGTAGGCAATATCGAAGAAGAGGATTAGGAAAACAAGGAATAGATTTATTAAGAAACGAGTTATTTCAAGATTCAACTATATCTATTGATGTGTTAGAAAGTAATCCGACTGGAAGAAGATTTTGGGAAGAACTTGGGTTTAAAACATACTATACAAACATGAAATTTAAATCATAAGAATCTGAAAGTGATTCTCGGGTTCGTAGATACAACACCGTTATCAGAAAACACTAAAACCATGAAGACATCAAATCTTTAAGACATAGGAGTAGAACATGACCCCACCATTATTTGAGGAATTTTTAGTTGTTGCCAAGTGTTTAAACGAGAAATTTGAAATAAGTCCTTTGCTCTACGGATCACTTGGGCTGGAAATTTTAACGAGAAAATCTCTTAATCCTAAAGATATTGATTTATTAATTCCTTTAGAATTTATTCAAGAGAAATGGGAAAACCTTAGGAGCGAAATTGAAGGACTAGGATACAAATTAATTGATATTAATGAGCATGAGTTCAGTAATGGACACCATAAACTTGGGTTCTCTGATATCGAAGATTTAGAGGATTATGCTGCAATTCCTATTAACGAAATTGAATCCCGTGATTATGAGGGCATAAAATACAGACTTTTAAATCTTAATCAATATCTCTTGGTATACAGCCGATCGGTAAAAGATGGATATAGAGTAAATACAAGAAATAAAAAGGATAATGAAAAAATTGATTTAATTAAAAAAATATTGAAAGAACACTGATGTTAACATACATCAATAATAACAACAAGAGAAAGTAAAAACCCACCCAAAGGCTGAGGCCAGAGGTGGGTTTTGTTCCTATACGACTTAGAAGGGAATAAAAACCAATTGAACTGAAAATTAAAAACTAAAAAAAGAAGAGGCTGAAAACAAATGAATCCTCCGAAACATATTGTTTCTGCAGCAGCAATTGTAATAAATGATAAAGACGAATTGTTACTCATAAAAGGTCCAAGAAGGGGCTGGGAGATGCCCGGAGGCCAGGTGGAGATTGGAGAATCATTAAGTCAAGCTGCAATAAGAGAAACAAAAGAAGAATCAGGAATCGACATAGAAATCATTAGATTCTGTGGGATCTTTCAGAATGTTGGAAATTCAATTTGCAACACTTTATTTTTGGCAAGGCCTATAGGTGGAGAATTAATACAGACAACAGAAAGTTTGGATTCCGGCTTCTTTCCAGTTGAAAAAGCATTAGAGATGGTCAGTTGGAAGGATTTCAGAAAGAGAATTGAGTATTGTTTAAGAACAGAAGAGCAACCATTTTATGTTGAATTTACGGATGAGAAGAATATATGAGAGTGATGTTAATTTGAATTGGGGATCTGTTCAATGATGACGCCAAACAAGGTAATCTTTTGGGATTTTGATGGTACATTAGGTTATCGTCCCGATGGAATGTGGGGAGCATCGATGGTAGAAGCTCTTAAAAGGCATGATCCACGTACCCAGCTTATAGCATCAGATTTTCGGGAATTTCTGATCTCTGGATTCCCTTGGCATAACCCAGAACGATCCCATGCATTTAGAAATGCAGATGAATGGTGGCAGCCAATCATTGAGAGATTTATGGCTGGTTTTATTCATTATGGGATAGGAGAAGAAACCGCAATCAAACTTGCTCACGAAACGAGAAATATATTTCTGGATTTGAAGAGATGGGCACTATTTGATGATACCAAAGAAACCTTATTAGCTCTTAAAGTTTTAGGATGGAAGCATGGAGTTATTTCAAATCATGTTCCTGAGCTAGAGAATATATTGGATTTCTTAGGATTAACAAAGCATGTTGATCTAATAATCAATTCAGCACTTGTAGGATATGAAAAGCCGAATAAAGAGATATTTAGGATAGCTCTAGAACAAGCAAAATATCCAAATGATGTATGGATGGTAGGAGACAATTTGGAAGCTGATATATATGGTGCGGAGAAAGTGGGGATGAAATCCATTTTAGTGAGAAATGTGGATTCAAGAGCAAAGTTTAATTGTGAAGTTCTCAAAGAAGTTATAAACATAGTGGAAAGTAAATGCAATTAGGTGACAAACGGAAGGTTTATAGAAACAGAGCTTCCCACACACATTAAAAACTTCTATACCTACCAAATAGGAATACAAACAAAGGGATTCCATGTACTCTTACTTTAACTATTGGGATTGAGGGCGAATATAATTCAAAAAAACAGAAAGATGATCAGGTCGTAAATTTGAACATGGGGAGATAAAGTTATGTCAGAAAACAAATTACTAAGGATGGACAATGTCGGCATCGTTGTAGAATCCCTTGATGACGCTATCTCTTTCTTCGAGGAGATTGGCTTGACCCTTGAAGGGCGAACCACTGTTGAAGGTGAGTGGGCTGGACGCGTAACCGGACTAGGTTCTCAGTGCGTAGAGATTGCTATGATGGTTACCCCGGATGGGCACAGCCGGCTTGAACTTTCGAGATTCCTTACCCCATCTGCTATATCAGATCACCGGACTGCCCCTGTAAACTCCCTCGGTTATCTACGCGTCATGTTTACAGTTCAAGACATTGACGAAATGGTAACCAGACTCACTAAGTTGGGTGCTCAGCTCGTTGGCGAAGTGGTTCAGTACGGGGACTCGTATCGGCTCTGCTACATTCGAGGAATCGAGGGACTTCTAATCGGTCTGGCGGAACAACTCGGTAATAAGTAAGTAGGTGACGATTTATATTATGACCCGGATTAAGATAGAAATGGAAGGCCGGGCCGGGTTGCGTCGTAATTATAGGTAACGTTAACTGAAATTTCGGTAAGAGGTATATGATTTTATCATCTACAATGGGGGGGAATTACATTGCCATGGCCTATGGTCCATTTTGCAATTTCGGAAGGTCTATTTAATCAAGCTCCAACATCCAATCTTCTATTAGGAAGCATCGCTCCAGATGCAATTCATGTTAGGGGGCAAATAACCAGGGAAGAAAAAGGCGTAACACATTTCGTACATAACGGTCGATTACCAACGAAGGAATTAATACTGAAGAAGTATCAGGAATATTGGTTGAAGCGACAGGATCCTGAATGGAAGGACTTTGTACTAGGCTATTTTTCGCACATATATACGGATCTGAGATGGACGGAAACGGCATATGCGGACTTTGAGAAGGAATATACCGGCAATGAGATCCGAGAGATTTATAATCAGGAAGTTAGCCAAATCGAATTTGAACTTTTAAGATCAATGAGGAATGCGGATAAATTACTGATGTTAATTCAAAAGGCAGATGGATTTACAATTTCTCCATTGGTGACGCAACTTGAGGTAATCCAGTATAGAGACATTAAAGTGAATTGGCTTCGGGATCAGAATCATGAACCTCAAATAAGCCCAGTGTATTTTAAACCCGCTAAGATTGAGAACTTTATTCATGTAACGGTAAAAGAACTAAAGGAACAATTCAATGAATGAATTTGCATGGGTTCTTGAGACAGGAATAGAAGTGCTGAAAGATCTTATTTATTGAGGACTGTGAATGAAAAAATTGACCTGGTTTCTCTTGTTGGTTATTGTTGTCCTCTTCATTGGTCTCTATTATTTCATTCGTTTGAATGCAGACAATGATAAGAAGTATATCCAAAGAGGGGTATTAACAAATTTTAATAAGCTGGATTACAAAAGAATGAATCTACTGTATGAAAGGTTCCAAGAGCAAAAAGGCGATAATTTAATGCTAGTATCCCCGACAATGGATAGTGGTCCAATCATTTATGATGTGAGCTCTAACGGTTCAACAATTCGGTTTACAGTTGATACAACAAGAGACGGTAATAGTGCGGAGAGAAAGAAGATTACATATGTATGTAAAGAGATGAAAAAAGAGATAGGAACGAATCGTATTATTTTCACCGTATCTGGTTGTGAAGGATTTGAGAAGGATGAGGTGAAGGGATATCTGCAATTCTCAAGGGAAAAGTGAAGCGATACTCATAATAGAGGGGGGAGTACACAATGTTTAAACACCAATTAGATGATTCTTCTTTTTTATCGTTACTGGAGATCAAGGATGCAGATAAATTATATGCATTGATTAACAAAAATAGGGATCATATCGGTGAGTGGCTGAAGTTTCCCCGTATTACTGCAAAAGTCGAGGATTCAAAGACCTTTATTGAAAGAACACGCATAAGATATGCGAAGGATGAAGGTTACTGGTTAGGAATATGGATCGGGGATCAGCTGGCGGGTTCTATTGGTTACTTATATTTGGATCAAGAGAATAAGAAAACTGAAATTGGATATTGGTTAGGCAAGGAATATGAAGGAAAAGGAGTAGTGACTCAATCTATGAAAGTGCTAATCAATTATGCTTTTGATGAGCTTAAATTCAATAAGATTGAAGTAGGAGTTGCTACAGAAAATACAAAGAGCCGTGCAATTCCTCAGAAGTTAGGGTTCACACGTGAAGGAGTATTAAGGGATTACGAATATATCAATGGAAGATTTCTGGATAGAATAATCTATGGTTTGAAAGCAGATGAATGGAGAACGGAGTAGAATCCTTCGAATTTGAACACAGTTAATTACAATATTAAAGCCGATTACACTCATCATGGGGTAGTCGGCTTTTTGTCGTTCAGTCTTAAGAATCCCATCCCTTCCCATGACTTGGACCAGATTGCTCAACAAGGAGAAACGGCCATGTCGACGAACTTACAACTGTGCAATACACCCATATCTCCAGGTCGGGGGGATTGTCGGAACTTGAGAATTCCTTATTGAGTCAACGACCCCATCATGGAGTACAACAGGGGATACCACGGAGAAATCGAGGTGATGTTAGTCGATGATACACAGGACCTTAGCGTCAGACTAGCCATGTGCCAAAGGAACCGGGATCCGCGCGGGAAATACGACGCCCTTGTGGTCGGTCCGGCTCTCAAGTCGAAATGTCTTTGGTTTCTTTTCTTCTGATCTTTCGTACTTTGTTCGGAATTTACGCAACATCTCTTTGAAGCCCAATGATTCGTATATACAATAACAATACGAAATTAACATTTTTTAGAAAAAGAGGGTGATTCGTAGCATGAGATCCTGGTTTATCACTCGCTTTCCCCCCTTGCACTCGATTGTCGTGCAGCTGTTCCTCTTTTTTTTCTTCGGGATGACTCTTCCTGTCCTTATTGGAGGGTTCTTGTCCTACCACAAATCGTCCCTGATCGTTGAAGAGCAGGTCAGCAAAGTGGCCGCGCTAACGATTGTGCAGGTCAGCGATAAGCTGAACATGTTCTTCAAGAAACTGGACGACTCCTCCATGATGGTACTGAATAGCAAGATCGTCCACAATATTTTGGAACAGAGACAGGGTGATAACGCCTATGAAACGACGCTCAAGGTCAAGGATGGCAAAGATATGCTGACCTCGATCATGATCAATTCGCCGGAAATTCTTGATATTTATATTTTTGACGTCAAGGGCAAAAATTCGGTCCTCAGTGCAGACTCACTCATGTCGATTCCGACGCAGTGGGATTCCGACTGGTACAAAGCCATTTTGAAGGCTAACGGAAATGCCGTATGGTTCGGGCTCTCCGACACCTCCTACTTGAAGAAGACGGGGATGGGATTCCCGGTATTTGGTCTCGGAAGAGCGATCCGAAGCTGGGAGACGGGTGAAATCATCGGCGTCATGTTTGTGGAGTTGATGGGGAATAAGCTGATCAATGAGCTGAACCGCGTTCGATTCGGCGACTCGGGTTACGTATATGTCGTCAACGAACAGAATCAGTATTTCTACCACCCGGATCCGGGCGAGTATGGTCAAACATCGAAGCTGCGGCTGCCAGACCGGAAAATGCAGCTGCGCGAGGGCAGCCGGAACACGTTGATCATTCCCGAACAGCTAGACACAGGCTTGCGCGTTGTCGGCGTCGTGCCGCTCGAGGAGATGACGGCCGATTCAGCCAGCATCCGCAACCTGACGGTGTTGATCACCCTGTGCTCCGTCGTGCTGGCGATCGGTATGGGCTATTACGTAACGCGTAGAATCGGAAATCCTCTCGTTAACTTAAGCCGCTTAATGCGTAAAGGGGAAGCCGGCGACTTGACCATCCGCAGCCGCAATGTCGGATGCAATGAAATCGGTCAGCTTGGGCGCAGCTTCAATAAGATGATTGAACAGATCGAGCTGCTCATCGAGCGGATTGCCAAGGAAGAATCCGAGAAGAAGAAGGCCGAAATCCGGGCGCTTCGGTACCAGATCAATCCGCACTTTCTGTACAACACGTTGAATTCGATCCGCTGGCTGGCGAAGCTGAACCGCACGAATGATGTCGACCAAGCTGTCACGTCGCTCGTTCAGCTGCTTGAGGTCAGTATGGGACGCAGCGGTGTCTTCATCCCATTAGGAGAGGAGCTGGACCTGCTGCAGAAATACATGGTTATTCAAGGGTACCGGTATGACAATGCCATCACACTGCTTATGGATTGTCCCGATGAGCTGAAGCAAATTCCGATTCCGCGCATGCTGCTGCAGCCGATTGTTGAGAATGCGGTTTTCCACGGCATCGCCCCGAAGGATGAACCGGGCACGATTCAGATACGTGCGCGGCAGGAGGGAGAGGAGATAATCATCTGCATCGCCGATGACGGTGTAGGCATGAGCGAGGAGCGGCTTGCCCAAATTTTTGCTGATGAGCGGCCGCATCATAGCCGGGGGATGACCAATATCGGGCTGCGTCATGTGCATCAGACGATTCGGCTGTATTATGGCAGCGGATACGGGGTCAGCGTGACCAGCGAGCTCATGCAGGGGACGGAGGTCACGATTACTTTTTCAAAATTGAAGGGGGATCAGGATGTACAAAGTGCTGTTGGTTGACGACGAAGCCATCGCGAGAATGGGGATACGATCTACTTTTGATTGGGAAGTAAACGGCTTTGAGCTTGTGGGAGAGGCCTCCAACGGCCAGCGGGCGATGAAATGGGTCGAAAGCAAGGAAATCGACATCCTGATTACCGATATTGCGATGCCGGTGATGGATGGGCTCGAGCTGGCGCGCAGAACGAGGGAGCTGTGCCCTTGGGTCAAAGTGCTCCTGCTCAGCTGCCACAGCGATTTCGAATATGTCCGCGAGGGAATTCGGCTGGGTGCCTTTGACTACATTTTGAAACCGATGCTGAGTGCGGAATCGCTTAAAAATGTACTGTATGAAATGCGCCAGAAGCTGCAGAGGGAGAAGGAAGAGCAGCGTATTTTGGAGCTGTACAAGGGTAAAGACATGACGGATCCGGCGATTGCTGTGATGCCGCTGCCCACCCCTGTGGATTGCCCGCCCCCGGATAAATCGCTTCACCAGCGGATCGTGCAGCAGGCGGTTGAATATATCTCGGAGCACTTTACAGAGTCGATCTCTCTGCAGCAGGTTGCCGACAGCGTGTGCGTCAGCCGCAATTATTTCAGTGAAATGTTCAAGCGGGTTACCGGCCACAATTTCATTGATTACTTGATATCACTGCGGGTGAACCGGGCCAAGGAGCTTCTGCAGAATCCCACAATGAAAGTATACGAAGTCGCAGAGCTGTCTGGCTTTAATGACTGCAAGCATTTCAGCAAGCAGTTCAAGAAAGTCGTTGGACTGACGCCTGCAGAATTCCAGGGAATGCCCCGCAGATGATTGCGAAGCACCGAAACCCAAAACAATAGGAAAACAAGACACGATTTCGGAAATCATGCCGTTCAAAAGGAGGAGGACACCGTTCTATAATACACGTAAGCGTTTTCACTATAAGGTGATCGCATATGATTACTCTTTGAATGGGGGAGTTAGAAATGAAGAAGCTCAGATGGTCCTTGCTTGTGATGGTATTGGTCATGTCCAGTGTGCTCCAGGCATGCGGATCGGGCGACACGGGAGACAGCCAAGGTAAAGGTGAGAAGGTCAAAATTAAATGGGCGACCTGGGGGAACCCTGGAGAGCTGACCCGCCATCAGGAGTTTACGAAGGATTTCAACGCAAGGCATCCAGACATTGAAGCGGAGCTGATCCCGATTCCGGGGGAATACGATCAGAAAATATTGACGCAGCTGACGGGAGGAACCGCCCCTGACTTGTTTTATGCAGGCGATGCCTTCATCGTGAAACTGATTGAAAATAAAAGCATCGAGGAGATCACGCCGAGAATGGACGCAGCAGACAGCATCATTAGCAAGGACGACTATTTTGAGGGACTGTGGGGCGCGGCGAAGCGTGACGACAAAATTTATGGTGTGCCGGTCGACTGCAATCCGATGGTGCTGTGGTACAACAAGAAGGTGCTGAATGACGCGGGAATCACAGAGATGCCGGGCGATCTACAGGCAAAGGGGCAGTGGACCTGGGAAGCATTTCAAGATATGGTCCAAAAAATTAACGACTCGAAAAAGTACGGGTACGTGCTGGATAACGGCTGGAACAGCTATTACAGCTGGGTAACATCCAACGGCGGCAAAGTTTACGACGATAGCGGCAAGTTCATTGGCTATGATGATCCGAAGGCAAAGGAAGCGTTCCAATTCCTGTACGATAACGTGAAGAAGAAGAATATTACATTTGCAGGGACGCTGCCGAAGGGGCAAGGCGGTGACGCCATGTTCATGTCCAATCAAGTCGGGTTCGTGGGGGCTGGACGCTGGTATTTGCCGTTGTTCAAGAAAAATTCCAGCCTGGAGTACGATGTGGTAACCTGGCCGACGAACACGGGGAACAAAATTGAACCGGCCGGCATCTCGACGGCATATCTGGTCATGAATAACGCATCGAAGCAGAAAGACGCTGCCTACACCTTCTTCTCCGAGTTTTTGAACAAGGAAGGCCAGAAGTTCCGTCTGCAAGGCGGCGGCAATGCGGTGCCGTCCGTCCAGGGCGTGGATGACGTTGTACTGGAGGGCAACCTGCCTGAGCATGCGCAGCTGTTCCTCGATGCCCGCGAGGTGGGTTATGCGCTGACCCCGTTCGAATCCGGAATTCCAGGATTAAGTACGGACATTACATCCAAGTTCGAGGCGCTGTGGCTCAAGAATGGACAACTGGATACCACACTCAAAGATATTCAGGACATGGCCAACAAGAAAATCGACGATTTCAAACAAGGTAAATAACAACAAAGGTAACTAGCGACAAAGGGAAATAGCGAAAATCCGGGAAGGAAGGAGCGCGAGCTGCTCGGCGTCCCTTCCTCCTTTCTATGCTCCTAGCGGCGCCCGGATCGGAATTCATAAGAGGAAGGTGGATATTCATGCATAATCTGACAGCTGAAGGAGCGGCTCCTGCGCCGCCGGCCTTGCAGCCGGACAACAAGCAGAAGACAGCGATGACGAGCAAGACGGCGGATGGCATCTGGGGCTATGTTTTTATTTTCCCCCAATTGGTCGGACTGCTGCTGTTCTCCCTCATTCCCCTGATTTCGGCTTTTGTACTCAGCATGATGAAGTGGGACGGGATGGGGCAGAAGCAGTTTGTCGGGCTGGATAACTTCATCAACACGTTCAGGGATGAGGATTTCAGGATAGCCGTCGTCAATACGCTGTATTATACGGTACTCACCGTCCCTACAGGGATCATCCTGGCGATGCTCATCGCGGTAGGTCTGAACCGGGTCAAGGGCAAGCTGATCTACAGGCTCATATATTTTATGCCAAACATTACGATGTCCGTAGCGGTTGCCGTTGTATTCATGTGGCTGTTTAACGCGGATTTCGGTTTGATCAACCTGTATTTGAAGGAATGGTTCGGGATCAATGGCCCCCGCTGGCTGACCGACACGCGCTTTGTCATGCCATCAATCGCCATGCTCAGCATCTGGATGGGGCTTGGCGGGAATATGGTATTGTTCCTGGCCGGACTGCAGGGCATATCCGCCAGCTATTATGAAGCGGCTCAAATTGACGGCGCCAGCAAATGGCAGCAGTTTGTGAATATAACCGTTCCGCTGTTATCTCCGACCACCTTTTTCGTGACGATTATGACGATCATCGGTTCGTTTCAGGTGTTCGATCAGTCGTTCGTCATGACCTCCGGCGGGCCAGCGAAAGCCAGCTATACGATCGTGTTCCACATTTATGATACGGCGTTCATAGACTTTACGTTCGGCAAAAGCACGGCCACGGCTGTCATTCTGTTCATCATGATCTTGGCCTTGACGCTGTTCCAGATGAAAATATCCAAACGCTGGGTTCATTACGAAGACTAGAATCGACTGGAAAAGGAGGAGAACCGCATGCAGACCAGAGGACTACGATTGTCCACCGTCCTGCTTCATATGATATTGCTGCTTGGCGCGTGCATTATGGCGCTTCCGTTTGTATGGATGCTGCTCAGCTCGCTTAAGGATCTGTCACAAGTGTTTATCGTGCCGCCGAAATGGATTCCCGATCCGTTCGTGTGGTCCAATTTCAAGACCTCGTTAACGGCGCTGCCCTTCGGGCGGGCGTATTTCAACAGCTTTTACATCAACGTGATTGTCGTTGTCTCCCAGCTGTTCACCTGTTCGATGGCGGCCTACGCGTTTGCCAAGATCCGGTTTCCTTTCCGGGAGTCTCTCTTCATGCTGTTTCTGGCTACGATGATGGTGCCGGGACAGGTGACGATCATTCCCCTGTATTTGATGATGAAAAGCATTGGCTGGCTGGACTCGCACTTGTCGATCATTGTGCCCGCCGCGTTGTTTAACGCCTTTGGCGTATTCCTGCTGCGCCAGTTTTTCAGAGGCATTCCGAAGGAGATGGAGGAGGCGGCCATCGTGGACGGTGCCAACCGCTGGACCATTTACGCGCGAATTATGCTGCCCCTCGTGAAACCGGCTTTGTCGGCGCTCGGCATATTCACGTTCCTCGGCATGTGGAACAGCTTTTTCTATCCGCTCATATTCCTGAACTCTCCCGAAAAATTCACCGTGCCGATGATGCTGAACCTGTACCGCGGTATGTATTCCACGGACTGGACGCTTATGATGGCGGGCGCAGCCATCGCGCTCATTCCGGTACTTATCGTGTATGTCATCGGTCAGCGATATATCATAGAGGGCGTAACACTATCCGGAATCAAAGGTTAGCTATAGTCATAAGCAGCAGCGTGGTCAGATTGCATTGGCCAGGCTGTTTTTATTGTACAGTCATCATTCCATCGTTCCAGGGACGAAGATGATTTACATCTTGTTATAGAACCAATAAAATGTGATACAGAAGAATTTGTCAGAATGATCTCGTGAAGGCCTTTCTCTACCGAAGGAAGGATCAGAAGGAAGGATCAGAAGGACGGTTGGGCAAGTTAAGGAATTGATAGAGAACGGGTTAGGAAAAGGAGAGAGGAACAGGAGTTGGCCAAAAATTCACCTGATCATTCATTAAAAAGACCACACATTATATTGTTTATAGGGTTACTGATACTGGTCCTATCCAGTCTTCGTATATTGTGGATCGAGGTGTTACCCGATCAGAGCAAGGCGCACATCAAGAGTGGAGTGCTAGATTTGCGTGATTGGAATGCGGAAGAAGGCGGTATGATGTTGCTTGATGGGCAGTGGGAGCTTTATCCCTCCCGATGGTTGCTTGATGGTAGCGAGCAGAACGGAGCAGGCAAAGCGGAACCTAAGCTGGTTTCCGTCCCGGGAGGATGGGGTGAAGCTTTGCATGGGCAAAGTGAAGAAGCAGCTCTATACGGGTATGCGTCGTATCACTTGCGTATTCTTGTGAATCCGGAGAAAGACATCAATTACAGTATTCGCGTACCCAGCGTGCGTACCGCATCCGAATTATATATCAATGGTCGATTGCTTGCTAAGTCTGGCCGAGTCGCCGAAACGAAGGAAGCTTATACAGCGAAGAACCTACCCTATTCAGCCAGCTTCACTGCTGACAATAACGGGGTGATTGACCTCGTGATTCAGGCGGCAAATTATGTAGATAGTCGGGGCGGCGGGATCGCTCGATCCATTAAATTGGGGTCAGAGGAAACCATCGCGAAGGATATGAAACTCTCTGTTTCTATGCAGGCGCTCGGAGCCGTCATATTTCTGGTGCACTCTGTATATGCACTTATTTTGTTTCTGCTAGGAAATCAGGAAAAGAGGCTGCTCTATTTTTCTTTACTCACTCTGTGCGTCACGCTTTCGAATCTTTTGAGTACGGATGAGAAGTTATTTCATCAACTGATTTACATCGGTAGCCAGTGGGATTTTCGGCTTTCCAATATCGCACTCTTGGTTGGATGCTATGCATTGGTAGAATGCACAAATCATCGGGACCTCCTCTATTGGAGCCAGGTGTATCCTATTTATAGGATCATGGTATTAGGGACGGCTGGCATTACGTTATTTTTAGCACCGCATCAGGTGATCATGCTCTTCCCGGTTTACTTTCTACTGGGGTTCATAACGGCTGTAATCACCATTACATCCATTGTCCGTACCATCACCAAGGGCATCAGAAGCCATCTGTTCCTGCTTGTTTCTATGATTGCGCTTCTCCATCATTTCATTTGGACCTTGATCTTGCGTGAAAATGCACTTAGTGTTGCCCACTATCCATTTGATTTGATCATTTCAATGGGATGCCTGGCCACGTTATGGTTTAAGGGCTTTTTTAACATGCATGCCAATACCAAGGAGCTTGCCGCCTCCCTGCAAAGAATGAATGACCATAAAGATCAATTTCTGGCCAATACGTCTCATGAATTCAAAAATCCGCTTCATAGCATTCTTAACATGTCACAAGCGGTGCTGGAGCGGGAACGGCATTTGCTTAAGGACAGGAGTGTTAAAGAGCTAGAAACGATTCAATCGGTAGGACGCCGTCTAACCCTGTTATTAACGGATATGATGGATATGATGAGTCTGCGGGAAGGCAATCCGCGTTTACAGGAAAAAGCGATATCCATTCAGCCAATTGTGACAGGTGTTATCGATATGCTTCAGATTACTGCAGAAGTGAAGTCCGTCCAAATTGTAAATCTGATTCCTGATCATTTTCCGTATGTCCTTGCCGATGAGAACCGGGTGATACAAATTGTGTTCAATTTACTTCACAATGCCGTTAAATATACATACGAAGGAACGATTTCGATTCAAGCTTTTACGGATGAGGGAAGGGCTTATATCGTGATTGCCGATACGGGGATTGGCATGGATGAACATATGATGAAGCGCATATTCCTTCCATATGAGCAGGCCAGCTCGAGTGAAACCATGGTTGAAGGCGGCTTTGGGTTAGGTTTAAGTATAAGCAAACAGCTAGTTGAACTTCAGCGGGGTACATTAGAGGTATCCTCTATTCCTGGAAAAGGCTCCAAATTCACATTTTCATTAAGACTTGCGGGTTTGCATGAGGAGGAAGATCAAGGTGTTCCTCCATTATCCGATCCCTTATCTATGCCGATCTTCAGCAATATTCCGTCAACATTCCAAGAAACGGTGCCTATGCAAGGGAGTCGAGACCGCCCTCTCCTGTTAATTGTGGATGATGATCCGGTCAACCTCCAAGTACTTGAAGCCATACTGCCACCGGATGAGTATGATCTGACCAAGGTAACAAGTGGTAAAGAGGCATTAGCTATGCTGGATGCCAAAGCGTGGGATCTAGTCATCTCCGATGTGATGATGCCACGAATGTCGGGATATGAGTTAACCCGGAGGATTCGCCAGAAGTTCGATCTTACCGAGCTTCCTGTACTGCTCATTACCGCGAGAAGCGAGCCGAAGGATATCCAAAGCGGCTTTATGGCGGGAGCAAACGACTACGTGACCAAACCGGTGGAAGCACTGGAAATCAGATCGCGGATCGAGGCGCTAACGACCATTAAACAGACGGTCCGGGAACAATTGCGATTGGAAGCGTCATGGCTGCAAGCGCAAATTCAGCCTCACTTCATATTCAATGCCCTGAATTCTGTCATGGCTTTAAGCGACGTCGATTTGGACAAGATGCGTGATTTGCTGGATGAATTCAGTCATTTCCTGAGAAATAAATTTAGATTCCTGGATATGGATGGACGGGTTCCGATCGAAGAGGAGCTCAGTCTGGTGCGCTCATATCTCTATATTGAACAGGTTCGGTTCGAAGAGCGGCTGCAGGTCGTTTGGGAAGTGGATGACTGCGGGGAACTGCAAATTCCGTTTCTCTCCATCCAGCCTCTGGTTGAAAACGCGATAAGGCATGGTATTATGAAACGCGCTCGTGGAGGAAACATACATATTCAGATATGCGTCCATCATACATATGCAGAGATAGCGGTAAAAGATGATGGAGTGGGAATGAAGGAAGCTGAATTGAAAGGAATATTAGAGAGAAAATCACAACATCGCTCTGGTGTAGGTTTAATCAATACGGATCAGCGATTAAAACGGCATTTCGGAACCGGACTTCAGATAACAAGCACGTTAGGAAAAGGGACAACGGTAAGTTTTATTGTTCACTTCTAGTGTTTCTTTGCTCGGGGCTCGGGTCGAGATCGATATTATGACATCGTATTCAGGCTTTTGCGGCGCCGGGACTCTCCCGGCGTCAAACCCGAATTGGTTTGATTTACTAGGGGTACTCGTAGGGATGGAAGGGGGAAGCAAGGGAAAGTCGTTAGTTCATTTACTTGAGAGTCTTCATTTTTTTACTGCTGGCTGACTGAACCGAATGGGTTTCGCAGCTTGGTGAATGGAAGCAAAGTCCAACACGGTATACCTGATCCGCCGAGCTCTTAAATCCGCTACAAAAAATGACCTCTGGTGAAGAATGATGAATCTCGTTACATTTAATGCAAAAGTACATAAGAACCCTCCTTGTAAGCGCTTAATTATTAGTATTATATACTGAGTCTGTTTCAGAGTATAGTAAAAAGATAGGATTGTTGAAGTTCTACCCGAAAAAATGCGCAGGAGATGAAACATTTGAAAAGCATACCTTTAACGATGGTACGTCCGGATCTGCACCGCATTCCATCATATGCGTTACCTTCTTCCCATCGAGTAAGGAATTTTCAGCCGGGCGACGAACGGATTTGGGCTCAGATCGAAGCAAGCGTCGGCGAGTTTGGGGACGAGGAAGCCGCACTGAAGCATTTTGACAAAGAATTTGGTGCCTATGCAGAGGAGATGGTGACGAGATGCTTGTTTATCGAGAACGAGCACGGTGAAGCGATAGGTACGACTACCGCCTGGTACGGCTCACTCCAGGATGATGAAACAAGAGGGAGGATCCATTGGGTAGCCATCCGTCCGGAATATCAAGGGAAGAAGCTCTCCAAGCCTTTACTCACTGCAGCCATGGAGCTCTTGGCTCAATATCACCGGCGGGCCTATTTAACGACGCAGACCACAAGTTACCGGGCGGTCAACATGTACTTGAATTATGGTTTTGAACCGCTGATTACGACACCTGATTGCATGGAAGGCTGGGCCTTAATGGAAACGGTGCTTCAGCGAAACATAACCGGATCATCAACGTAATAATAATGAAATATCCATATGTATCGCATGGGAGGCAGGATGAGTGTCTAGTCAAGGATCTGCAACGAGGGGAGCATTAGTCTGGTCAGGAAGAAAATGTACGATATTCGGCCTGCCGATTTCCTTCACGAAATATTTTGTATACGAAAAAAGATTGGTAACGAGAAAAGGGTTCTTTAACGTCGTCGAAGACGAGTTGGATTTTTACAAAGTGCTGGATAAAAGCATGGTACTGCCGTTTTGGCAGCGCGTATTCGGCTGTGGTTCGATCCATTTGAACGTTGCCGATGTCGATACGCCCATCAAAGTTCTGGAGTCGATCAAACATCCACGCGAGGTTTATGATCAGATCGACAGCATAGTGACCAAACTGGCAGAGAATAATTCACTGCGTACAGCGGCCAGTATTCTGGGTTCGGTCCATCAGGAGAATTTCTAATTAGAGGATATCAACATGCCCGTATTGAGTGGGGTGGAGGCAACTAGAAAGATCAAGCTGAAATACCCCGCATCGTAAATCATTATTTTGACATCATATAAAGAAGTGGATTTTAACGGGCTGACTGCATGAAAATGCGGTCAGCTTTTTATTGTCATATGACCTTGTTATGACCAAACAGCACTTCAACCTTATGACTTTCCGGAGATAAACTAAGATCATTAGAACGATAACAAGGAGAGATCATAGAATGGGAAATATTGAGCCTCAAAAAAATGAGGTCCCGCAAAGGGAAAGAAAATCGTGGATGTATGCTTGGATTCAATATCCGTTGGTCTGGATGGTTGTTGGAGCCCTGATCCTGATTCTGGCAGATGGGCTGCTTAGCCGATTCATCCAAAATGCAACCGGGTTTGAATCCATCATGCTGGCCATCACGAAGAGCATTGCGGCCATCGCTCTGTATGTACTGACCATGAAATGGTTGGCTCACCGGCGCGTTCCGGAGCTCTCCATTAAGAATGCTGTGAACAGGGTGTCCTTGGGCGCGCTAATCGGTTTTATTTTTATTGTCATATCCACCTTGCTTATTGTTATCCTGGGCGGGTACTCCTTTAAATGGTTGCCAGGGAGCGCCGGTGATGTGATTTGGCCGACAATCTCCACAGCCCTAGGAGCAGCAGTTGTTGAAGAACTGATTTTTCGGGGAATTGCTTTTCAAGCCATTGAAAAAATGATAGGGAGCCGATTTGCGCTTATGATCACATCCCTATTCTTTGGAATTGCACACCTTGGAAATCCGGGAGCGACAATTTGGAGTGCTGCCGCCATTGCCATCGAAGCGGGTGTGCTTCTTGGTGCTGCTTTTCTTTGGCGCAGAAGTCTATGGTTAGTCATTGGCATTCATTTCGTATGGAATGCAGTAGTAGGACTGCTCGGCATACCCGTCTCCGGGCATCCGTCTTCGGGTCTTTTCTCTGTCCAAGTAACCGGTTCATCCCTTCTAACGGGCGGCAGTTTCGGTATCGAGGCATCCGTAGTCACCGTCATCATTAGCTTGCTTCTCTCTGTTCCCATGCTTATGTTGGCAAAAAAAGGCGAGCGCTCTACAAAGTAGCTAAATTAAAAAAGTAGCTAAATTAAAAAACCAGCGCCTCCGGATGGAGACGCTGGTTTAACGTGCATATAGCTTAAAAAGCCTGCAGCACGAAATAAATCACGAACAGCAGCGAAATGACATAGAAGAGAGGCTTCACTTCGCTCCACTTGCCAACCGCGGCATGGAACAGCGCATAGCTGACGAATCCGATCGCGATCCCGTCCACAATGCTGTGCATAAGCGGAATGAACGCGATGATGAAGAACGCGGGAAAGGCTTCTTCGAGCCGCTTGAAGGAAATGTTGCTCACGGCGGGCATCATCAAGCCGCCGATAAAGATGAGGATCGGCGCGACCGCCTGATCCGGAACGAGCGTAATGATCGGCATCGCAATGAGCGAGACCAAAAACAACGTGCCCGTCACGGCTGAGGTCACTCCCGTCTTGCCGCCCGCTGAAATGCCTGCGGCCGCTTCTACCGTTGAGACCGTCGGACTGGTGCCGAAAAGAGCGCTGAGAAAGACGGAGAACGAAGTGGCCTGGATGGCACGTTTGAAGCGCTCGGGCTTCCCGCTCATGTTCAGCTGTGCGTTGATGAGTCCGACGTTCTCGAACACGATCACGAGCGTCAGCGAGAAGACGGCGACGATCATCGTCGTGATCGAGGCGCCTTTCACGGATAAATGGCCGAAAACTTCTCCATATGCGGACCAGGAGGAGCCTTCGACGCCAGCCGCCTTGCCTGGCACTGCCCCGAACGCATAGGCCAGAAGCGTACCCGCAACAATGGCGAGCAGCAGGTTTCCCGGAACCTTCCGCATATACAGGATGCACGTGATGGCCAGCGTGACAAGTGTCACGATGACACTTGGATCGGCGAACGATTTCACGGCAATGACCGAAGAAGGGTCCGATACGATCACGCCGCCCTTCTGCAAGCCGATAAGGACCAGCATCAGGCCGATCCCGACCGAGATGGCTTCCTGAAGCGATGCGGGAATGGCCGTTCTCACCTTCTCAACGAGAGAAGTCATGCTGATCGCCAAGAAGCAAAGGCCCGACATCATGCTGACGGCCAGTGCCTGCTGCCACGTCATTCCCATGCCTTGAACAAGCGTATACGTGAACATGGCATTGATTCCCATGCCGGGCGCAATAATCAGGGGCGATTTGCCCCATAGAGCCATCACGAAGCAGCCTGCTGCCGAAGCGAGAATCGTGGCGATAATCCCTGCTTCCTGCGGGATTCCGGCATCTGCCAGAATCGATGAATTGACGATAATAATATATACGATCGCAAAAAAGGAAACCGTTCCTGCCATCAGCTCCCGACGCCACATGCCTGCGGCGCCTGGAGAAGCCGAATCAGGCGAGATTTGTTCCTTTGCCTGCGAAGGTGATTGTTTTTTCCGGTGGACCAATCGATAACCTGCTTTCCATAGTAGCCCCTCACCCATCCCTTTGCCTGTGGTCGGCATGAAGCCGACATGTGCTTGATTGTAACATATTTGAAGAAGAGTCATCAATGAAAAATGAGTGTGTGATATTGGTGTAGCCATAATAGAGAAAATATAGTATTTTTTATATGAATTGGGTTAATAAAATGACAGCCAGATCATACAGCAGCGAATAAATCTGTCGTAACGGGAGAGATTTTCAATGCTTCGTCCAAAAGAACGCATCCTCGAGCTGGACATTTTTCGTTCGCTCGCGATCATGGCCGTCGTTGTCATCCATGCAACCTCGGAAACGCTGGCCAAAACAGAAGGAACGCAGGGCTACTACCTGTATTTGTTCATCAACATGTTCAGCAAATTCGCCGTGCCGGTATTTATATTTTTGAGCGCGTTCGTGCTCTTTTATAATTATCTGGACAAGCCTCTCGGCAAATCGATGCTGAGAAGCTTTTATACGAAGCGGTTGCTGTATATCTTGCTCCCGTATCTGCTGATCTCACTAGGCTACTTTGGATTGGATGTATACTTGAACGGTAAAATGGGACTTCCGGCGGGAGAGATCCTTCAGGAATTCGGAATGAAGCTGTTAACCGGAAAGGCACACTATCACCTGTATTACATGATTATCATGCTGCAGCTGTACCTTGCGTTTCCGCTGTTCCTGTGGTGGTTTCAGAAAAAGCCAACCGCTTTGCCTTACGCTGTTCTCATTGGCCTCGCGATCCAGTGGCTTCACGTCTACCTGTACGAATTCGGTTTTCACTGGCCTGAACCGGGCGTGCATCGTGTCGGGCTTAGGCTGCTGCTGCCGAAGGGAAGCCTTATTTTCTCGTACATGTCCTTCTTCTTGCTTGGTGCGCTGGTCGCAGCATCCTATGACAAGCTGAAGGCTTGGCTGGTCGTGACCCGCTCAGGCTTCAGAACGGTGAAAGGCATTCTGTGGATTGCACTGTGGGCTGTCTGGCTGGCCGCGGGCATCCTGCACGTCAACCTGTATTATTGGGTGAACGTCGGTGGCAGCAGAATTCACCCCTTATGGTTCGAGTTCATGTGGAATTTCCACTCGCTTCTCAGCTGTATCGTTCTGATGCAGGCATCCTACATACTGTACCGTCATACCTGGAAATGGCTGGCCGCCGCCTTGACGTCCATGGGAGCTTGCTCCTTCGGCATATACCTTGTGCACCCGGCTCTGCTGTATGTATACCGTAAATTCCCGGCACATGGAGGCACGTTCGAGTACGCGGCCAGGACGGCGGGGGCCTGGGCTGTCGCTTTGGGAGCTTCATGGCTGATCGTTTACGTGGCTTACAGATATATCCCTTGGTCGTGGATCGTATTCGGTTCCGGGCCGAAGCGTGTGCAGAAGAGAGAAGCGTCTCCACAGCCGCAAATCCATGCCTGATCGTTCATCGATAATGAAAAGCCATCCTCTCGAATGGTTGAGAGGATGGCTTTTGCTGTATTTATGGGGATGTCCTTGGCTGCATGAGCTGTTCATTTAGTAGTTGACTCTCACCTGAATGTCCTGCTCGTAGTTGCCGAAATGCCTGCCGAAAAGGCTTACGCCGCCGACATTTCTGGCATCCTCCGAGGAAAGAATGCGAAACCGGATCTCTTCCCGCGGAGCAATCGGAATATCCTGTATCGACACGTCGGACAGCCGGACCCCGTCCATATAGGTGCCGGACGAAGTCACGGACAGCGTCTTCAGCAGCCCGTACTGGGTGCCGCCGAGCTCCCACCAAGCAGGAGTCAGCCTTCCTTGTATTTCCCCGAAATCGCCCGGCGAGGTCCAGATGCCCACGGGAACGTCATTCAGCAGAAACGTAATGTCCGAGGGCCAATCCTCAGCATAACCCGGCGCTTCCGAGCCGATCTCCAGGGAGATCCGCAGGCTGTTGATGATATTTTTGCCCGCTGCGTAATTCGGAATAAGGTACTCCACGTAGCCGCTCGAAAACCAGATGTGCTGCGCTTTCACATGCTCCGGTTCGGCAAAATAACGCGGGTCGTCCCGCATGCCGATCAGCTTGGATTCCGAGGCGAGTCCGCATGTAGGCTTCACCTGGTACACGGAGTATTGGCCTACAGGGATCGACACATCGTATCCATCCTGATCCGGTACGTTCAACTGGCGGGACTCTTCCGGTTTGAATAACAGCAGAGCCTCATCCAGACGGAGGGAGCACTGCTTCTGCATGCCGCGTTTGCCTGCGGTCATTTGTGTTTGGATAATTCCTGCATCCTCCAGCTGCTGGACATGTTTGGTCACAATTGCAGAGGACAGGTCTAACCTTTGAGCCATCTCTTTGATGTTGAGGTTTTCCCTGCCGAGCATTTCAATCATCCGAATCCGTGTTTCGGATGCCAGCGCGACGAATATTGATAGATTTTCCTGACTTACCTTGATTTCCATATCGAGCCTGCCTTTAGTTGGAATGAGTTAGATAACTTATATTGTATAACCATTAAGTTAATTAAACAAGAAAATCATTGACTAAACAATCCGGTTGTTTTAATATCTATTTGAAAATTAATGGATTAATGATTAACTTACTTATTAACTAAACTGAAGGTATGACTTGAAACATGCGCTAACCATTACTTAGAAAAGGAGTTTGTCCTATGGAAATGAACCTTTCTATCCCCCGTCCAGAGCATCCGCGTCCCCAGTGGATGCGCGAGCGCTGGGTCAATTTGAATGGTGCATGGCAGTTTGAAATCGACCACGGCAAGAGCGGAAAGGAGCGAGGGTATTCACAGCCGGAACATGACCTTTCGGGTACGATCACCGTTCCGTTCTGTCCCGAAAGCAAGCTGTCCGGCGTGGAGTATAAGGACTTTATGGCCGCGGTTTGGTATAAACGCGAATTTACCGTGCCTGCGTCATGGACGAGCGGAAGGGTTCTGCTGCATTTTGGCGCGGTTGATTACGAGACGGAAGTGTGGGTGAACGGCACATCCGTCGGAACGCACCGTGGAGGATACTCCCCATTCAGCTTTGATATTACTGCGCAGCTTATGGAAGGCACCAACACAGTGACCGTCTATGCAGTGGATGACACCAGGTCGGGACGGCAGCCTCGCGGCAAGCAGAGCGGAAGGTTCGATTCGCATGGCTGTGATTATACGCGCACCACGGGGATCTGGCAGACCGTATGGCTGGAGCCGGTGCCCGAGGCTTATCTTGCGGACATGAAAGCGGTGGCCGATCCGGACAATGCCTGCGTGCATCTGGAAGTGAAGGTTAGCGGGAACGCTGCAGGTGCCGCGCTGACCGCTGCGGCTTCCTATGAAGGGAAGGACGTAGGGGAAGTGAAGGTTCAGGTGCAAGGTCCATGCGTAAAGCTGACCCTGCCAGTCTCAGAGGTTCATCTGTGGGAGGCGGGCAGCGGGCGGTTGTACGACCTGAAGCTGTCCCTGCATAAGCAGGATCAGGCCGTCGATGAGGTCGATTCATATTTCGGCCTGCGGACGGTACGGCTGGACGGCATGGCGTTCCGGATCAATAAGAAGTCCGTATTCCAGCGCCTGGTGCTGGATCAAGGCTTTTATCCGGACGGCGTGTACACCGCTCCCAGCGATGAGGATCTCCGGAAGGACATCGAGATTTCGATGGGCCTTGGGTTTAATGGCGCCAGGCTCCATGAGAAAATGTTCGAGCCCCGTTTTCTGTACTGGGCCGACCGTCTCGGCTATCTTGTCTGGGGCGAGCATGCCAACTGGGGACTAGACATCACGACGACCGAAAGCGTGTCGCGCTTTTTGCCTGAATGGATGGAAGGCGTGGAGCGGGACTTTAATCACCCCGCCATTATCGGCTGGTGCCCGTTCAACGAGACCTGGGACAATGACGGCGTCAAGCAGGATAACGAAGTGCTGCGGATCGTGTACGACATGACGAAGCGGATCGACCCGACGCGCCCGGTCATCGATACCAGCGGCAACTTCCATGTCGTAACGGATATTTTCGATCTCCATGATTACGATCAGAATCCGGTGACGTTCAAGGAGAGATACGAGCCGATGAAAACCGGCGGGGAAGTATACAACACCTTCCCTGACCGGCAGACGTACGGCGGACAGCCTTATTTTATAAGCGAGTACGGCGGCATTTGGTGGAATCCGGACCAGAAGGACAACAAATCGTGGGGGTACGGTGACCGTCCAGAATCCGAAGAAGCGTTTATTAAACGCTATGACGGGTTGACCAGCACTCTGCTGGACCATCCGATGATGTTCGGTTTCTGTTATACCCAGCTGTATGACGTAGAGCAGGAAGTTAACGGACTGTACACCTATGACAGAAGACCAAAGTTTGATCCGGCTGTCATCCGGCGCATCAATTCCCGCAAAGCCGCTATTGAAGAGTAGGTCCGATTAAAGCTAAGGGTGATTGTACATGCGCAAAGGAGGGCACGGAGATGAACGGATTTAATGGACTCGGCATGGGGCTTGGAAATTTGCCCATATTGTCGGATGCCCGCACCCGGTCGATCAGTCCGGAGAATTTCACCGGTGCCAAGGGCAAAGGCGGCATGGCAGCGGAAGGGACGGGAGCTGAATGCGCCCGTGACCTGGGAATCGGCTGGAAAGTATCGCCGTCGGTTGAGATCGGGTCCGGTGAGATCTTTACGATGGCTGAGATCGAAGGACCTGGGGCGATTCAGCACATATGGCTGACCTGCTCTCCGGCGGTGTGGCGCAGCCTGATTATTCGTTTTTACTGGGATGATGAGGAGCAGCCGTCCGTGGAGGTGCCGGTGGGCGATTTCTTCTGCAACGGCTGGCAGGAGCGGTGCAACGTCAATTCTTTTCCGGTTGCCGTCAATCCGGCCGGGGGCATGAACAGCTATTGGCTCATGCCGTTTCGCCAAGCAGCGAGAATAACGATGGAGAACACATCGGCGGATAAAGCGGTTTTGTATTACCAGGTGAATTACACGTTGACCGAAGTGCCGGAATCTATGGCCTACTTTCACGCGCAGTGGCGAAGAAGCAATCCGGTGCCGTATCAGGAAGTGCATACCCTTCTCGATAACGTGAAGGGAAAAGGCCATTACGTCGGAACTTATCTGGCCTGGCAGGTAAACAATAACGGCTGGTGGGGCGAAGGGGAAATCAAGTTTTACCTGGACGGAGATCAGGAGTTTCCGACCATCTGCGGAACAGGAACAGAGGATTATTTTGGCGGGGCATGGAACTGGGAGCAGCCGTCAGGTCAATATTCCACCTATTCCACCCCGTATCTCGGGATGCATCAGCTCATCAAACCGGACGGACTGTACCGAAGCCAGCAGCGCTTCGGAATGTACCGCTGGCATGTGATGGATCCAATCCGTTTCGGGCAGGACTTTAAGGTGACGATTCAGGATCTCGGCTGGCGTTCCGGGCATCGTTACCTGCCGCAGCAGAGCGATATTGCTTCCACGGCATTTTGGTATCAATCCGAACCGCATGAACCGTTTCCCCTGCTGCCGGATAACGACGGAAGGGAAGTCATTTAAGGAAGCAACTGCAAACGATTAAAGCCGTTCCCTGTCTGAAGGGAACGGCTTTTTTTTAATGAACCATCTCCATGAATTTCGTGGCCGCGGTGGAAATCGGCATGTTGCGCATGGTCATCAGTCCGACCTTGGAGGGCGGGATGTCGATGTCCAGCTTGATCTCGAAAAGGGATCCCTCCCTAAGTTCTCTGGACACGAATTCGCGCGTGACGAAAGAAATGCCAAGGCCTCTGCGGGCACATTCGATGAGAAGGTCCACGCTCCCTACCTCGATATCCGGCTTCAGCTCATGCCCGTATTTTTCGAATAACTCCGTAATGGCCATCCGTACCCGGCTGTTGCGCGAGAAGAGAACGACCGGGTACTCCATCAGCTGCTCCATCGTCAGCGTCTGCCCCTTCAGCTCCGCGTAACGCTCACCGGCGACGAAGCAATCTTGAAGCTGAATGCTCTCCGAGACCTCCAGCAGGGAATCCACGATCGGCATCCGCACAACGCCAAGGTCGATCCGGCCTTCCTTCAGGTACGTAATCACTTCGGGCGTCGTGCCGTGATGCAGATGGAGCTTGATGCCCGGATACTTGGTATGGTATTCCTCCAGGAACGGAAGCAGGTAATGCTTGAACAACGAATCACTGCCGCCGATCCGGAGTTCGCCGCTGTCCAGTTTCTTCAGCTCCACCATTTTTTCCTCGGCCAACGCAATGAGAATTTGCGACTGCTCGATGTAGGAGAAAAGCACCTTTCCTTCCTGCGTGAGTTCAACCCCTTTGGCATTACGGTAAAAAAGCGTGACGCCAAGCCTATCCTCCAACTGCTTGATGGCGTGGCTTACGCTCGGCTGGGTCAAGTATAGCTCTTTGGCGGCCTGGGTCAGACTTCCCATTTTGGCGGCCCAATAGAAAACTTTATATAGTTCGTAATTATTAGTCATAGACACGGTCTATATCTCCTCGAAAATATATTAATTACATGTATGGCTCATATTTGTATTATAGTAAATCCAACAAACAGATACCAGTCGTTCGCTGGACAAAAACGATTTTGATGAGCCAGGCGAATCGGAAGGAAGGAGCAATGAGAGTGAACCCTACATCATTTGTATTATTTGGGGCAACCGGAGATTTGGCCAAACGCAAAATCTATCCTGCCCTCTATCATCTATATATTCATCATCAGCTGCCGGAGTCTTTCTCCGTCATCGGACTCGGACGCAAGGAGTTTACAGACGCCACTTTTCAGGCGCACGTCAAGCAATCCCTTCATGACTTTTACCGGATGGAGGTACAGGAAGACGATAACCTTCAGGCTTTTGTGAGCCTGTTCGGGTACAACAATCTCAATATTGACCGGACCGAGGATTTCGTGCGGTTGAAGAACCGGCTGGAAGGCTGGGAGCAAGGAATCGCTGGCACAGCGAGCCGGTTGTTCTATCTGTCCGTGGCACCGAATTTCTTCGGCGTGATTGCCTCCCAAATCGGGCAAAGCGGCCTGGATGCCATAACAGGCTGGAAGAGACTCGTGATCGAAAAGCCTTTCGGCCATGACCTCGCTTCCGCGCGAGAACTGAACAGCCAGCTCAGCCAGGCGTTCCACGAAGAGGAGATTTACCGGATTGACCATTATCTCGGCAAATCGATGGTTCAGCAGCTGGAGTCGCTCAAGGAAGCGAACCCGGTCATTCAGGCGCTGTGGACGAACAAATATATCGCCAACGTGCAGATCACCGCGGACGAAACCGTCGGCGTGGAGGAGCGTGCCGGCTATTACGACCAAGCCGGAGCCGTCCGCGACATGTTCCAGAACCATATGCTTCAGCTGCTCATGATGCTGACCATCCATGCACCGCATAACATGGCTTCGGCGGAAGACATCCGCATGAGGAAGAAAAAAATCCTCGAAACGCTGGATCCTTTGCACCGTCAGAACGTTCACGAGCGGATCGTGCGGGGACAATATACGGCAGGTCAAATCCAGGGCAAACCGGTTCAAGGGTATGCCGCCGAACCCGGCATCGCGGAAGGATCCATGAACGATACCTTTATCGCCGCCAAACTGCATGTCGATAATTACCACTGGCGGGGCGTTCCTTTCTATATCCGGACGGGCAAACGCTTGAAAGCGAAGAATACCCGAATCGTCATCGAGTTCAAGGTTCCGCTCAGCTCGAATGTTCCTTTGGAACGCACCTATGTCCCGAACCTGCTCGTGATCGAGATCGGTCCGGACGAAGGCATCACGCTGCAGCTGAACACAAAGGATCCGCAGAGCAAAGGGGAATTCAAGCCGGTACGCATCGACATGTTCCCGGACAAAGCGGAAGCGCCCGAAGCTTATGAAACGCTGATTCATGACGCGCTGAACGGCGATTCGACCTTCTTCGTGCATTGGGATGAAGTCGAGCTTTCCTGGCAGTGGGTACAGCCGGTGCTCGAAGCCTTTGCCGCGAATGAAGTGCCGCTGCATCCGTATGCGGCCGGATCCCACGGACCGGAAGCTGCGGCAGCGCTGCTGGCCGAGGATGGATTCCATTGGTGGTTTGATGAACCAGCTGAACCCGTGACAGAACTGGAAGTATCGGATCTGGGGGAGGAACAACCGATGAAAGAGGCCTCGGTCGTCTGATGTTCAGTCCGGCGCTCTGGGCACACGAAAACAGAAGGAAATAAACTTACAGGAGGGTTTTGATCATGAAATTTTTTATTGATACGGCGAATCTGAAGGATATTCATTCTGCATATAAAATCGGGGTACTTTCAGGGGTTACGACTAACCCCTCCCTGGTTGCCAAAGAAGGCGTGAAATTCGAAGACCGCATCGCCGAGATTTTGCAGGCGGTGCCGGAAGTCGAATCGGTGTCCGCAGAAGTGACGCCGGATGCAGAAACGGCGGAAGAGATGATCGCACAAGCGAACGAGCTGATCAAGATCAACGATCATGACGACAAAATCACGATCAAGCTGCCGATGACCCTTGCCGGGCTGGAAGCCTGCCGTTACTTGTCCCGCAAAGGGGTCAAGACGAACGTAACCTTAGTCTTCACCGTGAACCAGGCCCTGCTCGCAGCCCGCGCCGGTGCAACCTACGTTTCGCCGTTCCTCGGACGCCTCGATGACATTTCGGAGGACGGGGTTCTTTTGGTGGACAAAATCGCGCAGCTGTTCCGCACGCATCATCTGGATACACAAATCATTGCCGCATCGGTTCGGCACCCTGATCATGTGACTCGCGTTGCGTTGGCAGGGGCTCATATTGCAACCGTGCCGTTCTCTGTCATTGCGCAGCTCGCGAAACACCCGCTGACCGATCAAGGCATTGAAAAATTTGCAGCCGACTGGAAAAACAGCATCAAGTAATTCACATAGAGATGTGGGAGGAGAAACAAACGATGAGCAAGCAGCAAATCGGCGTGGCCGGACTCGCCGTCATGGGTAAAAATCTGGCACTCAACATGGAAAGCAAGGGATTCTCGGTCGCATTGTATAACCGGTCGCCGGAGAAAACGCGGGAACTCGTGGCCGAGGCCGAAGGCAAAAACGTCGTAGGCACGTACAGCATCGAAGAATTCGTTCAGTCACTCGAATCGCCGCGCAAAATCATGATGATGGTCAAAGCCGGTCAGCCGACCGATGCGCTGATCGAACAGCTGGTGCCGCACCTGGAGGAAGGGGATATCCTCATCGACGGAGGAAACGCCTATTTCCCGGACACCGAGCGCAGATACAAGGAACTTCAGGCCAAAGGCCTTCGTTTTATCGGCGCCGGCGTATCCGGCGGGGAAGAAGGAGCGCTTAAAGGCCCTGCCATTATGCCGGGCGGACAAAAGGATGCCTATGATTTGGTGGAACCAATCCTGACGGCCATTTCCGCCAAAGTGAATGGGGATGCCTGCTCGACTTACATCGGGGAAGGCGGTGCCGGCCATTACGTCAAAATGGTACATAACGGTATCGAATACGGCGACATGCAGCTGATCGGGGAAGCCTATCACCTGCTGAAGGATGTACTGCACCTGGGTGCCGAAGAGCTGCATACCATCTTCACAGAATGGAACCGCGGCGAGCTGGACAGCTACCTGATCGAAATTACGGCGGATATTTTCGCGAAGAACGATCCGGACACCGGCAAGCCGATGGTGGACGTCATTCTCGATGCCGCAGGGCAGAAGGGAACAGGCAAATGGACAAGCCAAAGCTCCCTCGATCTTGGCGTTCCGCTATCCATCGTGACGGAATCGGTGTTTGCCCGCTTCCTGTCTGCGATGAAGGAAGAGCGCGTAGAGGCCAGCCGGATTCTCAGTGGTCCGCAGGTTACGCCGTATGAGGGTGAAGCGAAAGCATTCGTTGAAGCGGTTCGCAAAGCGCTTTATGCAAGCAAAATCGCTTCGTATGCACAAGGCTTTGCCCAGCTCAGAGCGGCATCCGAGGAATATGGCTGGAACCTGGACTTTGGAAGCATCGCGATGATCTTTAGAGGGGGCTGCATCATCCGTGCTCGTTTCCTCCAGAACATCAAGGAAGCCTACGACAAGGATCCGGGCCTGAAAAACCTGCTGCTTGACGATTACTTTGGCTGGGTCGTAAACAACTATCAAGAAGCATGGAGAAACGTGGTGTCCACCGCGATGCAGCGCGGCATTCCGGTTCCGGCATTTGCGTCCGCACTGGCTTACTTCGACAGCTACCGCACGGAGCGCCTGCCGGCCAATCTGCTGCAAGCGCAGCGCGACTATTTCGGTGCGCATACGTTCCAGCGTGTGGATAAAGAAGGCACGTTCCATCATCAATGGATGGAATCCGCCGAATAAGGGAGTCTAAATTAGAGCGTCCGGGCCTCGAAGGGTCCGGACGTTCTTTGATTTGGAATGTCAGCAGGGGGCGATCTGGTGGGTAGATCACAGGAAAACGGAATCGGGCCGTCGAACCTACAACATACATATTAAACTGCCGAAACGGGAGGTACGAAAAATGGTGATCAGATGTCGGAACCCCTATTAACCACCAAACTATTCATCCCGCCTCTCCGCGAAGCAATCGTGCCCCGGAAGCGCCTAACCGGGCGACTGAACGAGGGGCTTCACCGCAAGCTGACGCTCATTTCCGCTTCTGCGGGCAGCGGTAAAACGACGCTTGTCAGCGCCTGGCTGTCAGAGAGTGCACGGCCGGCAGCCTGGTTGTCTCTGGATGCGGATGACAACGAGGGTGCACGTTTTGTGTTACATCTCCATGCAGCTTTGGGGACGATTGGCGTCCCAGTGGAAGATGGCATGATCGGATTGCTGCAGGCCTATCCGCCTCCTTCAGTCAAGACGGTGATGATGTCCATGCTTGAAGCCATCTCCAAGAGGCCGGACCCGTTCACGCTCGTTCTTGACGATTACCATGTAATCGAGAATAAGGCGATCCACGAGGCCATGGCTTTATGGATCGAACGCATGCCGCCCCATATCCATCTGGTCTTGATAACGCGTGCGGACCCCGCACTTCTGCCTATGGCACGGCTGCGTGTCCGCGATCAATTGAATGAAGTAAGGACGGCGGATTTGCAGTTCAGCTTATCCGAAACGGAGGCGTTTTTGTCCAGGGTCATGGGGCTGAGCGTGTCGCGAGAGGACATCGTCCTGCTCCAAAACCGAACAGAGGGATGGATTGCCGGTTTGCAGCTGGCGGCGTTGTCCATGCAGGGACACGCAAGCGTGCACGGTTTCATTCATTCCTTCACGGGAAGCCACCGCTATGTTCTGGATTATCTGGTCGAGGAGGTGCTGCGGCAGCAGCCGGTGCACATCCAGGAGTTTTTGCTGCGGACGTCCATCCTGAGCCGGATGTGCGGACCGCTCTGCGATGCCGTTGTGCATGGCGAGAACCTGAGTGCGCAGGCCGCTTCGTTCCCCGGGCAAGAAATATTGGAGCACCTCGAGAGGGCAAATCTGTTTATCGTTCCCCTGGATGAGCACCGGCGCTGGTATCGTTATCATCACCTGTTTGCCGAGCTGCTTCAGCAGCGGCTGACCCACGGCATGAGGGGTTCAAAGCCGATACGTCGCGAGGGGGTGGCCGAACTGCATCTGCGTGCCAGCGAGTGGTTTGAACACCATGGGCTGGAGCTGGAAGCTTTTCAGCATGCAGCGTCTGCCGATGCGATAGACCGGGCGGCGCAATTAATTGAAGGAAAGGGGATGCCGCTGCTTTTCCGCGGGGCCGTAACGCCTGTCCTGAATTGGCTGGAAGGCTTGCCTGGCAAGGAGCTGGATTCAAGGCCTTCGCTTCGCGTGCTGCATGCATCGGCTCTGCTGATGGTCGGGCGGGTCGGCGGCGTTGAACCGATGCTGCGCGCTGCCGAACGGGCACTTCAAGGCGCTGAACAAAGCGAGAAGGAGCGGGACCTGATCGGACATATCGCTTCCATCCGTGCGACGCTTGCGGTCAGCAGGCATGAGGCAGAGACGATTAAGGCCGAGTCGCACCGAGCCTTGGCTTATTTGCATCCGGATAACCTGCCGGTCCGTACCGCGACGACCTGGACGCTGGGTTATGCATACGAATTGCAGGGCGACCGAGCCGCGGCAAGCCGAGCTTATGCGGATGCCCTATCGGAAAGCCAAAGAATCGGTCATCTCATAATTTCGGTCATGTCTTTGCTGGGAATTGGGAATATGCAGCTCGCAAATAACCAACTGTATGCCGCCGCGGATACGTACCGGGAAGTGCTGAATTTGGCAGGAAATCCGCCGCTGCCGGCAGCTTGCGAAGCACACAAAGGCCTGGCGAGGATCGGTTACGAGTGGAATGACTTGGCATCCGCAGAGGAGCATGGTCGGCAGGCCGTCTATTTGGCACGGCAATTTGAACATCTGGACCGGGCGATTGACGCAGAGGTGTTTCTTGCCAAGGTCATGCTGGCGAGCGGGAGCGTGAGCGAAGCGGGCGCTCTCTTGGCGCAAGCCGAACATGCCGCGCGTCAGCAGCGCTTCCTGAATCTGCTGCCTACCATTGCCGAAGCGCGGGTGCGTGTGCTGCTGCATACGGGAAAGGTGGATGCTGCCTTTGAGCTGGCGCAAAGCCACGGTCTGCATTCCGATCAAGCCCGCGTACTCATGGAACAAGGGGAACCTTCTGCAGCCGCCAAAATTCTGGCAGCACTAAGGGAGCGGGCGGAGGAGAAGGGCTGGGAGGATGAGCGGCTGAAGTTGTTGGTGCTAGGCGCAGTGGCTCTGCAGGCAACGGGAGAGAAGGTCAAGGCTGCGCAGCTATTGGACGAGGCACTCGCCACCGCTCTTCCTTCAGGCATGATTCGGATATTCCTGGACGAGGGCCTGCCGATGCGAAAGCTGCTGCGGGATGCGGTTGTCCATGCTGAGGTGGAGGCGTACCGGAATCTTCTGCTGGATACATTTGTGCTTGGGGAACGGCGTGACGATGGACAGCCAAATTGCCGCGAAGCGCAGCCTTCCGAGTCTCTGATCGAACCGCTCAGCGCACGTGAGCTTGACATTTTGCGGCTGATTGCCCAAGGACTTTCCAATCATGAGATTAGCGAAAGGCTGTATCTGGCGCTAAGCACGGTGAAGGGGCACAACCGCAACATATTCGACAAGCTGCAGGTCAAGCGGCGTACCGAAGCGGTTGCTCTGGCCCGCAAGCTGGGGCTGCTGTAGGCATTTTTTTATAAGCGCCTTCCAATTCGAACCAAAACCATACTTTAGTATCTTCAGGTTCACACCGCTCTGAAGCTATACTTTATGCAAAATCAGTTGTGGGGGAAGCCGATGAAAGCGATGATATGCACGAAATACGGAGCACCGGATGTGCTGATGCTGCAGGAGATTGCAAAGCCAGTTCCCGGGGACAATGAGGTTCTCATAAAAATAGAGGCGACAACAGTGAATTCAGGAGACTGCAGAATCCGAGGCTTAAGAGCTCCACTGATCTACCGGATTCCGATGCGGCTTATTGTAGGTCTAAGAAAGCCAAGGAAGCCTATTCTCGGGGTTGAGCTGGCGGGTAAAGTCGAATCGGCGGGAAAAAACGTGAAGCAGCTGAAGCCGGGCGACCGGGTATTCGCATTCACGGGCATGCGGACCTTTGGCGCTTATGCCGAATATATCAGCCTGCCCGAGGACGGATATACCGTTCTGCTGCCGGATGATGCATCCTACGAGGAAGGTGCGGCTCTCTCATTCGGGGGAACGTCAGCGCTGCATTTTTTCCGGAAGGCAGGCATTAAGCAAGGGCAGAAGGTGCTGATCTATGGGGCTTCCGGAGCGGTGGGAACCGCCGCGGTCCAGCTTGCCAAATACTACGGAACCGAAGTGACCGGCGTGTGCGGACCGACAAATGTTGAATTGGTCCGTTCGCTCGGTGCCGACCGGGTGCTGGATTACACGACCGAGGAATTTACGAAAAGCGGGGAGAAGTACGATATCATTTTTGATGCTGTCGGCAAAATCTCCAAATCCAAATGCAGGGAAGCGCTGGCGGCATGCGGAACCTTTATTACCGTTGATGGACAGGGCGTCGCGAATGTGCGCAAGGAGGACTTAGCGCTGCTGAGAAGATTGCTGGATGAAAAGCGTTTTAAGCCGGTCATCGGCCGCCGTTACCGGTTGGAGGAAATCCCGGAAGCGCACCGGTACGTGGATCAGGGGCACAAGGTCGGAGCCGTCGTCATCACCGTTGGGTAAAGTAGTTGACCGATTTCCTGCGTAGGGAGGAGAAGCTCTCTAACGAATATAGGATATCCTTTTCCCAAATAATGCACTCTGCAAAAAGGACCCTCACGCTTAATTCAAGCATGAGGGTCCTTGGTATGTTTGCATGCAACAGGAATGTTATTTTATTGAACCGACGCCTCATAGATGGCTTGAACGGATTCCGACAGCATGGCATTGAATTCCTCATCCGTTTGCGCGACGCTCAGTCCTTCCGATAAAGCCCGCGAGAAGCTGGCAATCAGGCCGTGGTTCTGCGTAAGCTTCTCGTTCGCTTCCGCTTGCGAGTAGCCGCCCGACAAGGCCACGATGCGGACCACATGCGGATCCTGCATGAGATCGCTGTAGAAATCGTTGACGGTCGGGATGGAGAGCTTCAGCATGATGTTAACGCCCGGCTCCAGGGCCGACAATTGAGCCGCAATGGCTTCTTTGAGGAGCTTCTCCGAAGCTTCCTTATCCGTGCTGCGAATATCGACTTCAGGCTCGATGATCGGCACGAGTCCCATCGCCGCGATTTGTTTGCCGACGGCAAACTGCTGCTCCACGACCTTGTGGATGCCGGCGGGATTGGCCTCATGAATGACCGAGCGCATTTTCGTTCCGAAAATATGCCTTTCGTTCGCACGCTTGAGCAGATCGTCCAGATCCGGCATCGGCTTCATGAGCTGAACCCCGTCTTCAAGCTCGGCCAGCCCCTTATCCACTTTCAGAAAAGGGACGATCCCTTTCTTTTCCCACAAATAATCGGCGGTGAATTCCCCGTCAATGGTACGGTCCATCGTGTTCTCGAACAGGATCGCGCCCAAAATGCGCTCGGAGCTGAATGCCGGGCTTTGGATAATGCGCGTTCGCATTTCGTGCACCACGCCGTACATTTCTTCTTCGCTGGAATAGCTGTCCTCCTGAACCCCGTATTGCAGCAGAGCTTTAGGCGTACTGCCGCCGCTTTGATCCAAAGCCGCGATAAAACCTTTTCCCGTACGAATACGGTTGAGCTGGGTTGTATTCATGAATGCTTCTCCTTCCTTGAAATGGACTGAAATGACATCTTGAACCCTCTCATTATATCACCATGTTTTGCGGATCTTTAACCGAAGTTTCGGTCTAGGCCTCATCCCCGTAACGCAAATTCAGCACCGGCACGTTCAGGAAACGGGATATGGCGAGCGCGCAGGCACCCATGATGCAGGAGGTATGTCCCATGCTCGACAGGGTCAACTCGCGGTAATGGCTGATTCTGGAATGGAGCCCGCTCTGGATCTTGGACAGGGAATCCGGGTACATGAGCAGCAGATCGCTTTCGATCACGACCACTTCCGGATTATACATATTGATGATGTTATTCAAACCGATCGTCAGGTAATACATGAACTCCTCCATGATTTCCAGCGTATCGGCGTCGTTGTCATCCACCCACTGCTGCACCTGTTCGTAAGTGACAGGCTCCATCCCTTTTCTGTCGGCCAAGTGTTCAAGCACGCTGGTCTCCGAGGCGTATTTCTCCCAGCAGCCATGATTGCCGCATGCACACGGCTTGCCTCCGGGTACGACGATCATATGGCCGATCTCACCGGCGAATCCGTCATGGCCCCGGAAAAACTTGTTGTCCATCATCATGCCGAGTCCGATGCCGGAATAGAGCGTAGCGCACAACAGATTATCGGTTTGGTGGTGAATGAACGTTCTTTCGGCAAAAGCGCTGAGGTTCGCGTTGTTCTCCAGATGGATGGCGGTGCCCACGGCTTTCTCCAGATCTGCTTTCAAATTAACGTTCGCCCATTGGTAGCGGGGGATATATTGGATCGTCTCATCCGTTGATACGAGGCCGTGAATGGCGATCACGATGCCGACCATGCCGTAACGGCTGTCCGAGCATTTCTGTTGATAGGCGGTGATATGCTGAATAAGCAGGTTCACCATGTCCGAATACTCCTGCGAGTCGAGCAGGACAGTTTCCGTGGATACCGGGATGCCGGACAGGTTGGAGAGCATGAACGAGACTTGTCCATAATCCAGATCAATGCCAAGCGCGTATCCCGCCTCGCCGTTCAGGGAGAGCATGATGGGCTTGCGGCCGACGGCGCTGTGCTCGAGCTGGGTCTCGACAATCAGCTCTTCCCCCAGCAAGTCGGCCACCTGGGCTGAAATGGTCGCTTTCGTCAGGGCCGTAATCTTCGAGAGGTCTGCTCTTGAGATCATTCCTTCCTTCAGAATTTCCCGGATTATTAAAGCCCGGTTGATTTTTTTTATGTATGAGGCATCCCCCGTAATCATTCATATCCTCCTAATAGCGAACGAATTTCGTATTCGAATATTATATCATTTTAGCGCAGGTAAAAGGGCAGATGTCCCGCTGAATATTACCGATTGACAAAAGTGATGGCAGTTGGTAAATTACCCTTATAATTAGTTAGTTTAATAAACAAATTAAAAATTGTAAAGGGTTACAAAACAAAAACGGCTCTTTTGAGAGGAGAGTATGGATGATGAAACGCTTTATGGATGAAGGCTTTCTGCTGAACACCGATACGGCAGTCCAATTGTATAAGAACGCGGCTGCTGAGCTTCCGATCTTTGATTTTCACTGCCACCTGGATCCCAAAGAGGTGTGGGAAAACCAGCCATACCGGAACATTACGCAGCTATGGCTGGGCGGGGATCACTATAAATGGCGCGTGATGCGCATGCATGGCATCGGCGAGCAGTATATTACGGGCGATGCGGATGACCGGGATAAGTTCAATGCATGGGCGGAAACGATGCCGCATCTGCTGGGCAATCCGCTGTACCACTGGACGCATCTGGAACTGAAAACCGTATTCGGCATCGAGAAATTGTTAAGCCCGGACACGGCGTCCGAAATTTGGGAGGAATGCAACCGGAAGCTGCAGGAGCCGGAATTTCTGCCCAGATCGCTGATCGAGAGAGCCCGGGTCCAATTCATCGGCACGACGGACGATCCGCTGTCCACGCTGGAATACCATGAGAAGCTGGGCAAGGATGAATCCTTCAAAGCGACCATCGCCCCGACATTCCGCCCGGACGGCGCCCTTTTCATTGAACGGCCTACCTACGCCGAATGGATCGGGAAGTTGGGAGAGCTCACCGGGAAGAACATCGATACATTGGATGCGTTTTTGCTGGCGCTGCAAAGCCGCGTGGATTATTTTGCCGAGCACGGCTGCCGGGCATCTGACCATGATATTCCGCAGCTGGAGTTCGCTCTTGCTACGAAAGAAGAAGTCGCCGAGATTTTCAACATACGCCTTGGGGGACAGCAGCTGAGCAGCGACGAAATCGCAGTCTACCGCTCATTCCTGCTTCAAGAGCTGGGTAAGATGTACGCCGGTAAAGGCTGGGTTATGCAGCTGCATATGGGAGCGCTCCGCAACGCCAATACCAAGATGAAGAACCGGATCGGCACGGACACCGGCTTCGATTCCGTCGGAGAAACGAACCTGGCGCCGGGTCTTGCCCGTTTTCTCGATGCGCTGGATCAGGAGGATGCACTGCCAAGAACGGTCTTGTTCAACCTGAATCCGAAAGATAATGCCGTCCTCGCAGGCATGATGGGAAATTTCTATGAGGAAGGTATTCCCGGTAAAATCCAGTTCGGTTCCGGCTGGTGGTATAACGATCATATCGACGGCATGGAGAAGCAGATGAAGGATCTGGCGAACGTGGGCCTGCTGAGTCATTTCATCGGCATGCTGACGGACTCGCGCAGCTTCCTCTCGTATGCCCGCCATGAATATTTCCGCCGTATTTTATGCAATATGCTCGGCGAGTGGGCGGAGCAAGGGCTCATACCGCATGACATGGAGTCCCTGGAGCGGATGGTTCGAAATATCGGATACGATAATGCCGAGAAATTCTTTCTGGATCGGCCTTAAGGAAGGGAGGATGAATCATGGGGATTCTGCAGGAGCTGCTAAAGGATATTCCAATTCCGAAGATGGCTAAAGTGAAGGTGAATTTCGACGATCGGCAGATTGACGATCTGGGGAGCGAGCTATCGGCAAAGCTGCGAGAGGAACGGATTCGGCAGACGATCAAACCCGGCATGAAAATCGCGATTGCGGTCGGCAGCAGGGGGCTGGACCGGATCGTGGAGCTTACGGCCGTGACCGTGAAGGCTCTGAAGGATGCGGGAGCGGAGCCGTTCATCGTTCCGAGCATGGGCAGCCACGGCGGCGCTACGGCGGAAGGACAGCGCGAAGTACTGGCGCATCTGGGCGTCACGGAGGAGAGCGCCGGCTGCGAGATTCGATCCTCGATGGAAGTCGTGAAGCTGGGAGAACTGCCGAACGGACTTCCGGTTTACCTGGACCAATACGCTTCCGAAGCGGACGGCATCGTCGTCATCAATCGCGTGAAGCCGCATACGGCTTTTAGAGGGCCGGTGGAAAGCGGCATCATGAAGATGATCAGCATCGGCCTCGGCAAGCAAAGAGGGGCGGAGGCGTGCCATCAGCTGGGATTCAAATATATGGCAGAGAATGTCCCTGCCATGGCCCGAATGATCATGGAACGGAAACCGGTGCTGTTCGGCGTCGCCACCGTGGAGAACGCTTTTGACAAGGTCGCCGTGGTCGAAGTGCTGACACCGGATGAGATCGTCGAGAAAGAGCCGCAGCTGCAGATGAAAGCGAAGGAGCTGCTGCCCAAGCTGTTTTTCGATCAGCTTGAGGTGCTCGTCATCGATCAGATCGGCAAAAATATAAGCGGAGACGGCATGGATCCGAACATTACGGGCCGCTACCCGACGCCGTATGCCCACGGAGGGCCGGACGTCAACAAAATGGTCGTCCTCGACTTGACCCCGCAGACCGAAGGCAACGCAAACGGCGTGGGTACGGCGGATTTCACGACGCAGCGGCTGGTGGACAAAATGGACCGGGAAGTGACCTATGCCAACGGTTTGACGTCGACGGTCGTCGCGCCGACCAAGATCGCGACGACGCTGCCGAACGACCGCGAAGCGATCCAGGCGGCGATCAAGACGAGCAACGTGCTCGATTTTAACCAGGCCAAGGTGGTCCGCATCAAGAATACGCTGGTCCTCAGCGAGATCGAGGTGTCGGAGGCATTGTTCGAATACGTAAAGGGTCATCCCCAGATGGAGCTGTGTTCAGAACCTTACGAATGGACCTTTGACGAGCAGGGGAATTTGATACCTCATAAGGGAGTGTAAACGATGACGAATCGATTTGATTTAACGGGGAGAACGGCGGTGGCGATCGGAGGCAACAGCGTGCTGGGCTCATCCATCGCCGCCGGCTTTGCCGAGCATGGTGCCAGAGTGGCCATCGTGGGGCGCAATCTTGAAAAAGCGCAGGAGGTGGTGAACTCGATTCAAGACAGCGGCGGGGAGGCGAAAGCCTTTCAGGCCGACGTAAGCTCGAAGGATTCGCTGCTTCAGGCCGCATCCGAGATTGAAGCGTGGTCCGGCGGCTGGGATATCCTGCTGAACGCGCCCGGCAAGAACAGCACGACCCCCTTTTTCGAGCTGGGCATGGAAGAGTGGGATGACATTATGGATGTGAATCTGAGGGGCATCGTCGTAACCTGCCAAATCTTCGCGAAGCGCATGATTGAGCAAAAGCGCAGCGGAAGCATCATCAACATTTCCTCGGTTTCTTCCACCACGCCGCTGTCCAAGGTGTTCACGTACTCCGTATCCAAAGCGGGACTGAACAGCGTGACCCAGTTCCTGGCGCGGGAGTTTGCGCCTGACGGCATTCGCGTGAATGCCATCATTCCAGGGTTCTTCCCGGCGGAGCAGAACCGGAAGATCCTGAGTCCGGAGCGGGTCGAATCCATTATGAAGCATACCCCGATGAACCGCTTCGGGTCGCCGGAGGAGCTGAAGGGAGCCGCTGTTTTCCTGGCTTCGGAACAAGCCTCAAGCTTTATTACGGGTACGCTGCTGCGCGTGGACGGCGGATTCGGAAGCATGACGATCTAACGCGAGGCGGAAGGAGGAGAACACCGTGATAGCCGAAAAGTATGAAAAATTGCAGTCCATCCTGCGGGAGATGAACACGGTCGTCGTCGCCTTTTCAGGTGGGGTAGACAGCACCTTTTTGCTGAAGGCTGCCGTCGTTACCCTGGGGCCTGATCATGTGCTGGCGGTTACCGCGGATTCGGAGACGTATCCCACCACGGAGCTGGAGGAGGCTAAGGAACTCGCAGCCTTGATCGGCGCCAAGCATCAGGTCATCGAAACCTCCGAGCTTGCCATTCCGGGATACGCGGAGAACACGAAGAACCGCTGCTATTTTTGCAAAAGCAGTTTGTTCGACCATTTGGCGCCCGTACTCAGCGAGCATGCCTTTCAGAATATCGTGTACGGGGTCATCGCCGACGACATGAACGAATTCCGACCCGGCATGCAGGCGGCCAAAGAGCGGGGCATTCGCGGTCCTCTGCTGGAGGCGGGCCTTTTTAAGGAGGAAATCCGCGGGCTGTCCAAAGACTTCGGACTACCCACCTGGGAGAAGCCGTCCTTTGCCTGCCTGTCCTCCAGAATTGCTTATGGCGAATATATCACCAAGGAGAAGCTGACCAAGGTCGACAAAGCGGAAGCGTATCTGAAATCCCTTCAGATCCGTCAGGTCCGGGTGCGCACGCATCAGGACACGGCACGCATCGAAGTGGAGCCGAAGGATATGCAGACCGTGCTTGCCCATCACGGATCGATCGCAAGCAAGCTGCAGGAGTACGGATATAAATACGTGACGCTCGATCTGGTCGGATACCAGAGCGGCAGCATGAATAAGGCCCTTTCCCTGTAACGGGTCACCGTTCATATGAATCTTGAAAATGAAAAGGAAGATGAAAATGCCAAGAGAGCTTGTCATGGGACTGGATATCGGAACGACAAGCGTGAAAGCGTGCGTGTTTGACATTCACGGCAAGCTGATCGCGGAAGCCGAGGAGATGAATGCCTTTCATTATCCGCAGCAGGGATGGGCTGAGCAGGACCCGGCCGCCATCGAAAGATCCGCCGTGAAGGCCATCCGGGAAGCCGTCAACAAAGCGGATATCGGGAAGGATGAGCTCATCTCGCTCGGATTCTCAGCAGCGATGCATTCGCTTGTCGCCATGGATGAGCAGGTGAAGCCGTTGTCACCAGCCTTGATCTGGGCCGATGGAAGAAGCGCCGGGCAGGCGGAACGGATGACTGCCGAAGCGAAAAGCGAAATTTATGCCAGAACCGGGACGCCGATTCATCCGATGACGCCGTTCATGAAGCTGCTGTGGATGAAGGAAACCGGTTATGAACCGTACCGTAAAGCCGCCTATTTCATGTCGGTCAAGGAGTACCTCATCTACAGCTGGTTCGGCGTGCGGAAGATCGATTATTCGATGGCGTCTGCCACGGGCTTGTTTAATCCGGCATCACTCGCATGGGACCGGGAGCTGCTGGATATGACGGGGATCTCCGAGGCGCAGCTTTCGGAGCTTGTCCCGCCAACAACGATCCTGCATGAACTCCGCAAGGATATCGCTGCCGAGATGGGAGTCCATGCCGATGTACCCTTTGTGATCGGGGCTGCGGACGGGCAGCTGGCCAACCTGGGCATCGGCGCGATTTTACCGGGAGAAGTGGCCGTGTCGGTGGGCACGAGCGGAGCCATCCGGCAATTGACGGGTCATATTCAAGTGAGTGAGAACCAGGAAACCTTCTGCTATTCTTTTACCAAGGATACGGCCATCATTGGCGGACCGACGAATAACGGCGGCATTGCGCTGCAGTGGCTCAAGGACCTGTTCCAGGACCCGGGCGGCTTTACGGAATTTCTGAAGGCGGCAGAGCAGGTGGAGCCGGGTTCGGAGGGACTGCTCTTTCTCCCCTATATCAACGGCGAACGGGCACCGATATGGAATCAGAAAGCGAGGGGCAACTTTCACGGCATCGCGATCACGCATAAGAAGGAGCATTTTGTCCGGGCCGTCCTCGAAGGGATCACCTTCAATCTCTACCAAATCGGCAAAGCGCTGGAGACCATTGCAGGGGAACCGAACAAAATCTACGTAAATGGCGGCCTCTCCCGGTCCGCATGCTGGCTGCAGATGATGGCGGACGTGTTCGGAGCGGAAATCTACGTTTCCGAGAATCATCACAGCGCGGCCTGGGGGGCGGCTTGGACGGCGTTAGTCGCAACGGGAAAGGTTAGCTCATTCGAAGAGATCAAACGGAATATTCCGATGGGGGAAGCCATCAAGCCGGATGCAGACAACTGCAGACGCTACAAGCAGGTCTATGAACAATACGAAAAGGCAGTAAGAACAATCACCGGACTTTTTTAGATCGGGACGGAATGGAAGGGAAGGGGATGAAGGCGAGTGCTTGATCAAATATTGGAGCAGGTTCAAAACGGGACTCTGAGCGTCGCGGATGCCAAAGAGAAGCTGGCTACCTTCGAAGACCTCGGATTTGCCAAGGTGGATCATCACCGGAGCAAACGCCAGGGATTTCCCGAAATCGTATATGGGGAAGGCAAAACGGCCGACCACATCATTTCGATTGCGCAGTCGCTTCAGGCCCGGAACCAGAGCGTTCTGATCACGAGAATGTCGAAGGAAAAGGCCTTGGACGTTCAGCAGGCTTGTCCTGCGTATGTGTACGATGAGACGGCCCGAATCTTATTCTGGAAAAAGGACGCCGGTACCGGGGACCATTCGCACGGATATGTCGCCGTAATTGCTGCTGGAACCTCCGACTTACGGGTCGCGGAAGAAGCGGCGGTCACGGCCGAGGTGCTCGGGAGCCCGGTCCGCCGGATTTATGACGTGGGGGTAGCGGGCATACACCGCCTGCTGAGCCATGCGGAAGAAATTCAAAACGCAACTGTTTCCGTGGTGGTGGCGGGCATGGAAGGCGCACTGCCGAGCGTCGTCGGCGGACTGGTCTCCCATCCGGTCATTGCCGTTCCGACAAGCATTGGCTACGGAGCAAGCTTCAACGGCCTTTCGGCGTTATTGACGATGCTGAATTCCTGCGCGTCCGGCATCAGCGTGGTCAATATCGATAACGGATTCGGCGGGGGATATAATGCGGCATTGATTCATCAGCTTGTACATAAAGGGGGAAACCGGAATGAAAACACTATATCTTGACTGTTTTTCCGGCATCAGCGGAGATATGTTCATCGGAGCGCTGATCGATGCCGGCGCCGATCCGGGCAAGCTCGCGGAAGAGCTGAGAAAGCTCCGCATCGAAGAGGAATACGGGCTGGAGTGGAGGAAAGTCGTCAAGAACGGCATCACCTCCACCAAATTCGATGTGATCTTGAAGCAGGCGGGGGAGCATCCGCATGAACATCAACATGCTCATGAGCATGGACACAGCCATGAGCACGCACACACGCATGTTCATGAACACACGCATGATCATGACCATGAACACGACCATGAACATAGGCATGACCACGATCACGATCATACACACGATCATATGCATCCACACAGCCACGAACACGAACACAGTCATAGTCATGATCATACGCACAGCCACAGTCATGATCACGGGCATTTGCAACACCATCATCATGATCATCGATCCTACAAGGATATCGTCAAGCTCATTCAAGAGGCCGGGTTTGAACAACCCGTCGAACAACTCGCGCTTCGCATATTCAAGAAAATCGGGGAGGCGGAAGGGAAGATACATGGCATGCCTTTAGACAAGGTACATTTCCATGAGGTCGGTGCCGTGGATTCGATTATCGATATCGTCGGCGCCGCGATCCTGATTCACGAGCTGAAGGTCGATGTCATCCGCTCTTCGCCCGTGCCTGTTGGAAAGGGCAAGATTCGTATCGATCACGGCATTTATCCGGTGCCGGCTCCCGCCACGCTGGAGATTCTAAAGGGAACGCCGCTGGAGCAATCGGATATCCGCGGGGAGCTGACCACGCCGACGGGAGCGGCCCTTGTATCCGTGCTTGCGGAAGAATACGGCCCGATTCCTTCCATGAGCGTGAGTGCGATCGGATACGGAGCGGGAACGAAAACCTTTGCGGAGCATCCGAACGTGCTGCGGGTGATGATCGGCGAATAGCCGCGGCGTGTGGGCAAGTGCGTTAGCAGCCGCCCGACTTTCTTTTAAAGGAGAGGATCGCAGATGGATGCCAAACGGCCTCCGAATCATGAGCATATCGACTCTGACATGATCAAGATGGAAGTGAATTTTGACGACATCCCGGGTGAATGGCTCGGGTACGTCATGGATTTGCTGTTCGAAAGCGGGGCAAACGACGTTTACTATACGCCCATTTACATGAAAAAGAACAGGCCCGGAACTCTGCTTCAGCTGCTCTGTTCCACGGAAAATATAGACCGGATGAAGGAAATCATTTTCCGCGAGACCACCACCTTAGGCATACGGTATTATCCGCTGACCGTACATCGTCTAGAGCGGACGTTCGAGCAGGTTCTCACCGAATGGGGACCTGTGACGGTGAAGAAGGGGATGCAGGGCGGGCATACCGTTCAGTGGGCCCCGGAGTTCGAGGAATGCAAGCGCATCGCGCAGACCCACGGCATTCCGCTCAAAAAGGTATACGAGCAGGTGTGGAAATCAGAGGGGAAAGAGCCCGGCAATCCGCGGTGGGATTAAAGCTTGATAGGATAGGAGGAGGACAACACCGTGGTCATCAGTTTTATTTCCGTACTGTTTCTCGGATTCATCCTTGGAATCAAACATTCGATCGAACCCGACCATATTATTGCCGTGTCTACGATGGTCGGCAGGAGCAAGAAGCTGTCGCGCTCCACGCTAACCGGTGTATTTTGGGGCATCGGACATACCAGCACGCTCTTTATTGTCGGCATGCTGCTGGTGCTGTTCAAAGGCGAGCTGCCGGAGAAGCTTACGATGTCCCTGGAATTTTTGGTTGGAATCATGCTCGTTTATTTGGGAATCCGAAGCATGATTTTCATCAAAAACGCCAAACAAGTACCGCATCATCATGAAGAAAGATCGTCGCTTATGAAAATATTTGTGATCGGATTCATTCATGGCCTTGCAGGCAGCGCGGCAATGGTGCTGCTTGCCCTGTCCACGGTTTCCTCGGTCTGGGAATGCGCGCTTTACATTTTGATTTTTGGAGCGGGCACGATCGCGGGCATGCTGACATTCACCACCATCATCGGCATTCCGTTCGTATACAGCAAGAAAAACGTGCTGATCAACCGCTCGCTTACCCAGGTGGCTGGCACGGTCAGCTTCCTGTTCGGCATCTATTATATGTACAATCTTGGGATTAACGAAGGGCTTTTCAAGCTTTGGGCGCAGTAGTCTCCCACTCTCTTCCTTCGGCGCCCATGCGCGGTTGACATTGATTGTTGAATTCACTATACTGTCTGTAATCTTATATGCGATATACGTTGAAAGAGCCCAGTAGCAGCTGTCGTCCCTGTCCCAGAAAGCCGGGGGGTGATGTAACCCGGTACACACGAAGCCTGCGAATTACACTTTGGAGTATCTCGGGTAATGCCGAGCGGAATTGGCGAACGATACCTCGCCGAAGAGCGGCATGAATGGCGCGCGCGAACAGCGCAAGGCTCCATATGTGCAATCTGGGTGGTAACACGGTTAACAATCGTCCCTATGTCTGATGACAAGGGGCGATTTTTTTGTTTTTCAACGCGTCTGAGGAAATTCGTTATAAGGAACATTAACTTAAGGGGTGTTATGACGGTGAATATTATCGACGAACTGGAATGGCGCGACGCCATCAATCAACAAACGGATGCGGAAGGACTGCGAGAGCTGACGGAACAAAAGGCGATCTCGCTGTACTGCGGAGTCGATCCGACCGGTGACAGCATGCATATTGGCCACCTGATTCCGTTCATGGTGCTGAAACGCTTCCAGCTTGCGGGACATCGTCCGGTCATTCTGATCGGCGGAGCCACCGGAACGATCGGCGACCCGAGCGGCCGTCAAACGGAGCGTTCGCTGCAGACGCTGGAGCAGGTGCAGGCGAACGTGGACGCCTTGACCGAGCAGATGAGAAAGCTGTTCGTTACCGATGGCGACAATCAGATCCGCATGGTCAACAACTACGATTGGACCCATAAAATCAACGTGATCGAGTTCCTGCGCGACTACGGCAAGAACTTCAGCATCAACTCCATGCTGGCCAAAGACGTGGTGGCAAGCAGACTCGACAGCGGGATTTCCTTCACGGAATTTTCATACCAGATTTTGCAGTCGCTCGACTACCTGCATCTGTTCCAGAACGAAGACGTGCAGCTGCAGATCGGCGGCTCCGACCAATGGGGCAACATTACAAGCGGCCTGGACCTGATCCGGAAAAAAGAAGGAGCGGAAGCCAAAGCTTTCGGCCTGACGATTCCGCTCATGCTGAAAGCCGACGGAACCAAGTTCGGCAAAACGGCCGGCGGCGCCATTTGGCTCGATCCGAACAAAACGACGCCGTTCGAGTTCTACCAGTTCTGGGCGAACACCGACGACCGCGATGTCGTGAAATACCTGAAATACTTTACGTTCCTATCCAAAGAGCGGATCGAAGAGTTGGCTGAGAAGGTGGAGACCGAGCCGCATAAGCGTGAAGCGCAAAAGACGCTGGCCGAGGAAATGACGAAGTTCGTGCACGGTGAGGAACTGCTTGAGCAGGCCAAGCGCATTACCGCCGCTTTGTTCACCGGGGATATCAAATCCCTTACCGCCGATGAAATCGAGCAGGGCTTCAAAGAAATGCCGACGTTCGAAGCGACGCAGGAATCGAAGAATATCATCGACTGGCTGGTCGATCTCGGCATTGAACCGTCCAAGCGCCAGGCGCGCGAGGATGTCACGAAAGGCGCGATCTCGATGAATGGTGAGAAAGTCAGCGACGTTGGCTTTGAAGTGACGGCCGAGCAGGCAATTGGCGGCCGGTTCATCATTATCCGCAAAGGCAAGAAAAATTACAGCCTGGTGAAAATGTCCTAACCGTTTCTTTCAATGTAGATAAAAAAGCCGTCAATACATGGAGGGGGCAGTGATCTGTCCCCATCCAGTGTATGACGGCTTTTTCTATTAAAGCGCTTCCTTCATGCTTGAAGAAGAACACAAGTTGTTATACGCCAGCATGATGCTGCGATCCCATCTCTATGATTTTCAGAATCAGGGATGCCTTCGAATTGACCTGCAGTTTGATATTGATCCTCGAAAGATGGGACTTCACCGTATTGGGACTGATCCCGAGCTGCTTGCCGATTTCCTGATAACTATAATCTTTGATCCAGTACAGTGCGATTTGCATCTCTCTATCTGTCAAATTGAACTTACCGGAGTTCATCTCGAACAACTCATCTATCGTCAACGCTTTTATCACTTCAAAAGCCCCCAATTATAATATTGTTGATATGAGTAGTACGTTGTTTTCCGCATATCCTAAAGCGACGATGATACCATCTTCAAAAAGGCACATGCTAGAGGGCGATCTTATATACAACTTTTTTTACCGTTTGCTCGGTATCCACATGCCCGCCAACCAGATGCGCATCCTCCGGAAAGCAGACCAGAAAATACCCCGGTTCGAGGTACCCGTGAAATTTGTATTCCGAATGCACGTCGCCGAAAGCAATGTCGCGGGCCGCATCGTATTCCGTCATATTGCTCAGTTGATTCACATTGCTGATCTCCACGTATTCCCGTCCTTCCAGAACCACATGGATATCGATGTATTGTCGGTGAGCTTCGTAACGAAGATGGGGCTTGGGCATCGTTTGGAACACATTCAGATTTTTTTTGAAGAGGCTCGTTTCGATTGGCCCGCCGTTAATATTACGAAGCATGTCCTCTACCGCGCCCCGCAGGCCGGACCATTTCTGGAATAGAAACATGTACTGTGCAGCATTTGATATTTTGTCAAATATCATTTTCCTCAACCCTCTTTTTTCGCGTAATATCACTCGCACTGCTTTTTGGACACACATAAACAAGGGAGACAGAAGGGAAGTCAAGATCAACATCGATTCAGAATTCTTCTGTGGTCCCATGGCTGGCTGTTAGATCATGTCGCGTCATCTAAGATTAAGTATAGATAATTTTATGATGTTTGAATATGCACCATTTCTTACTCTTTTTAGTAAAAAGACTACGTTTTTAGGTCAAAATCCAACACATTCTCCCCCTATTTTTACTATTTACACAAAATACAGATTTATCATTGACATGGAGTATACACCTATGTTGAGTTCCAGCCGATGCTTTTGCTTTGGCTTTTTTGTGTTTCCGATCGAAGAATGACTTTTGTGCGAGGAAAGCTTGGCGTTTTTTTAGAGAATGATGAACAACGAAGCGATTTTTGTCAACTCTTTGGGACAACTCCGGGACCTTAAGGGGAGAAATTCGAGGGTTTTTTTTATAAGTCATAGGCTTTAGGGACTACCATACGAAAGTGGACAATCAATCCGTCTTGAAAAGCCCGTCCCAATGGACTAACCCGTTTGGATGAATTCGTTTGTGCTAATCCATCGGGGTAATATTTATCCTCGGAAATATGTGATTTAATTAATTCGACAAAAGGATTTGTAAAAATATGACTGAAATTGTAGACGGATTTAAAGGAGATTTAGCACATGAGGAACGCGCGTCGAAACCGCGGAGGCGGAGGCATTGTCGGCAAGCTGGTCGTTCTGCTGGCACTCGTTGTGATTGCGGTGGGAGTGAACTACTGGAGGCCTTGGGAGATTTACCAGCAAAAAGGCTTTGAGGGGGTGGTCTCATCGGTGGTGGACGGCTTCCAGGGCAAAGGATTCACTCCGGAAGCGGAGGAGCAGCAGGGGTCTGCCGTCCAGCAGCAACCGGCAGCCCAAACGGCGGGCACGGATCCGAAGAATGGGGCTGCGGTAGGGAAAGTGAACGAGCCGGAGAAACAAGCGCCCGCGAAACAAGTACCGGCAAAGCAAAACCAAGAGAAGCAGGAACCGAATCAAGATAATCAAGTCAAAGATCCGAACCCGTCAGATAAGGCAGAAACCAAACCTGAAGATCAAGGCACCAATGCTGTACAGACAGCGGTATCGAGTTCAAATAACAATGTGATAACCAAATCGGTAGGGACCAAAGAAATGAATGACCGGATGCTCAACGTGCTGGGCCGGCTGCAAAATGTTGAAATCAGACCCAATACGCAGTTTTCCATGAACCAGTGGCTGGAGCTCAACAAATTTGAGAAGAAGCAGGGAAAAGAGGGAGAGGACATTGCATATACGGCCTCCCTTTTGTATGAATCCGCTGTCAAAGCGGGCATGGAGATCGGGGAAAGGCATCTGCATCGGCAGCTTCCGCCTTATGCGGCACCGGGATTCGACGTGTACATCGAGCCGGCCGATCATGATCTGACTTTCTACAACTCCCTTGGCTTCTCCATCTTTATCAGCGTGAAAAAGACCATTGACGGGATGCCGCAGATCATTTTCGAAGGGCAGCCGGCAGCCGGGTGGAAGCAGCCGCAGATCAACGTGAATACCAAAAAATACGCTCCGAAAAACTTCGAGGTCACGGACGCGAAGCTGGCGCCGAATGCCATATCGGTGAAGAGCGCCGGAACTGAAGGTTTGATGATTGAAGTGACCGATGGCACCCGCAAAATATCGCGGGATTTCTATGCGCCGCAGCCGGCCGTCGTCATGAAAGGCATTGTCGAAGTTTCGCAGTAGCCGCTTGAAAGGAGAGAGACGCGAATGCAATTGGGTGAACTTCTGATCATGAGTGGAATCATAACGCAGCAGCAGCTCAGCGAAGCGGTCGCCACGCAGAAGGCTACCAAGAAGAAGCTTGGAGAAATTCTGCTTGAAACCGGCGCTTTGACCGAGAAGCAGCTGATCGAAGCGATGGAATTCCAGCTCGGCATTCCTTCGGTGAATCTGGCCGACGCGCAAATTGAGCTTCAGGCGGTTCAGGCCGTTCCGGAATCCATCGCCCGCAAGCATCAGCTCATTCCGGTCAGCATTAGCGGGGGCAAGATCCGCATCGCGATCGTCGATCCGCTGAACTACGATGCGATCGAGGAAGTGAGAATGGCGTCAGGACTGAACGTTCAGCCTTTGATCGGGATCAAGTCGGAAATTAATCAAGCGATATCCAGGCACTACCAAATCGAAGACACGATGGAGGAAATGATCGAGGAGCTCGAGCTTCCGGAAGTCGCGAATGACGAAGAGGAAGCGAACAACCAGTCATCCCCGATCGTGAAGCTGGTCAGTCAGATGATCCAGTCCGCCGTGCTCGTGAGGGCGAGTGACATTCACGTCGATCCGCAGGAGAAGCAGGTCGCAATCCGGTACCGGGTCGACGGCCATTTGCGGACCGAGAAGCTGGTACCGAAACAAATGCAGGGCGTGTTAACGGCCCGGATTAAGATCATCGCGAATCTGAACATCGCCGAGCGCCGCCTTCCGCAGGACGGACGCATCCAGATGCAGGTGGACCGGCGCCGGATCGACATCCGGGTATCCACGCTGCCGACCGTGCACGGAGAAAGCATCGTCCTGCGGATCTTGGATCAATCGGGCGGGGTCAGCCAAATTTCCAATCTGGGGTTAAGCGAGCTGAATGAGCAGCGTTTCCGCAGAGTTATCGCGAAGCCGAACGGCATTATCCTGATCAGCGGACCTACCGGCAGCGGTAAAACCTCGACGTTGTACTCCGCACTCGGCAGCTTGAACCAGCCGGACGTCAAGATCGTCACGGTCGAGGATCCGGTCGAGTACCGGATGGACGGTATCACACAGGTGCAGGTGAACAGCCAGATCGGACTGACATTCGCCTCCGGGCTGCGTTCCATCCTGCGTCAGGACCCGAACATCGTCATGGTCGGGGAAATCCGGGACATGGAAACCGCCGAAATCGCGGTACGGGCCTCGCTCACTGGACACATGGTGCTCAGCACGATCCATACCAACAGCGCGGCCAGCACGATCAGCCGTCTGATCGATATGAATATCGATCCGTACCTGATCGCTTCGTCTTTGGTGTGCGTCGTCGGCCAGCGTCTCGTGCGCCGCGTATGCGCCGAATGCGCGGAGAAGGTGGCTGCGCAGGAGAACGAGTACCGGTTGTTCGAGGAGCATGGACTGCTCGAAGCCGTCGGCAAAAAAGGTGGCCTTCAGAGCGCGGTCGGCGCCATCTTCGCTTCATCGCAGCAAAATACCCTGTATCTCGTGAAGGGAAGGGGCTGCAGCTCCTGCAATAAAACGGGCTATAAGGGGCGGATGGCCATTCACGAAGTACTGGCGATCGACGAGCCGCTGCGGCGACTGATCGTGCAGAACCGGCCGATCGACGAGATTCTGCAGAATGTCTCCGAGCGCGGCTACCGCACGATGCTCTATGACGGGCTCGTCAAGGCGCAGCAGGGGATGACGACGATCGAAGAGGTGCTGAAGGCGGTTTCGGATGATTAACAGGGAGGAAAGAAGGCATGCCTAGTTTTTATTATGAGGCTGCGGACAGCCAAGGGAAGAAGATCAAGGGTTTTCATGCGGCGAGCAGCAAGCAGGCCGCGATCAATGAGCTGAAAGGCAAAGGCTTTACGCTGCGCAGCATCGTGGAGAAGAAGCAGACCGCGCTGTCTACCGAGATTTCCATCGGGCGCGCCGTTAAGCTGCAAGAATTCGTTATATTCTGCCGCCAGTTTGCCACGCTGATCCGTTCCGGCATCCAGGTGGACCAGGCGTTGTCGATCATGGAGGACCAGACGACGGACAAGAAGCTGAAGGCCGCCATTATCGACGTGCATGACCAGATACGCAACGGACACTCGCTGTCCAAGGCGCTGGCGGAGCACCCGAAGATTTTCCCGGACATGTTCACGAACATGGTCAATTCCGGCGAGAGCGGCGGCCATCTGGACGACGTGCTGGACCGGATGGCAGATCACTACGAGAAGGAGAACAAGACGATCCAGAAGATCAAATCGGCGATGACGTATCCGATCATTCTGATCTTCGTCGCCATCGGCGTCGTGATCTTCCTCTTGATGAGCGTCGTACCGACCTTTGCATCGATGTTCGCCGAGATGGGGGAAGAGCTGCCGCTTATTACGCGGGCGGTGATGAGCGCATCGGACATCATTTTGCATTATTGGTGGGCCGTCCTGATCGTCGTCATTGGAATTGTGGTAGGCATCCGGTTTTACTTGTCCACGGACGAAGGCCGGTACCAATACGATAAGCTCAAGTTTCAAATTCCGGTCTTCGGCCCGGTGTTCAAAAAGGCGGCTATTGCCCGATTAACGCGGACGATGTCTTCGCTCTACACAAGCGGCGTGGCCGTGCTCCAGACGCTCGACATTACGTCGAAGGTTGTAGGCAACAAGGTTATCAGTAAGGTGCTGCTGGATTCCAAACAGAGCCTGCAGGAAGGCAAGCTGTTGTCCGAGCCTTTCTCGAAGAGCGGAATGTTCCCGCCCATGGTGATCCAGATGGTGATCGTAGGCGAGGAGACAGGACAGCTCGACAGCATGATGGGCAAGGTCGCGGATTTTTTCGAGAGCGATGTGGATCAGAGCGTGGACCGGCTGAAGGCGATCGTTGAGCCGATGATGCTTCTCTTGGTCGCTTGTCTGGTCGGTATTATCGTCGCGGCGATCATGAGCCCGATGTTCAAGATGTATGACAATTTTCTTAAATAACAAGAAGTGCTCAGCAAGCTAATCTGGATGGCTTCATATGGCATGAAAGGGGGTGAAGCGTTATCGCGGATAACACTTCTATCGTACTTAAGAACGTGAATGAATACTTAAGCTGTTAACCAAAAATGAACTTATTTGAGAGGGGTATTTTGAAATGGAAGCTGTCATGACAAGAAAAAGCGTGCTCGGAAAAAATGTACTGCGAAACGAGAAAGGTTTGACCCTGCTGGAGCTTTTGGCGGTAATCGTTATCCTTGGTATTATTGCCGCAATTGCGATTCCGTCGATCGGGGGAATTATCAAGAATACGAAGGATAAGGCTCATTTTGCCAATGCTCAGACGATTATTGATGCAGCTAGATTAAAAGTGAGCAACGATGCTCCTACTGCAACCGAAACTTATACTGCGAGTACGTTGGCCTCCGAGGGTTATCTGGATACAGTTCCAACAAATCCTGATACAAAGGCACTTTATGATGATTCTACAAGTGTAACGGTTACTTATACTGCTGCAACGGGGAAATACACATATTCTGTCACTTTAAAAGAATCGGCTTCAAAATCTTATGGCACCTGGACCGATACAGCACTTAAAACTGGTAAAAATGCAGACAATTCAAAAATAGAAATTAATAGGTAATTAGGACATTAAATAACTTACTAACAAAACTAAATTTTATCATGCGGACGAGTCATATCTTTTTACTTGGAAGTAAGATGTCCGCATGATGGTGTTCACAGAATAAAGATAAGGCGGGGTATCCCAAAAGTGGAACACACGCTGTCAAATAAAACTACTCTAGGTAATCAGCATGGTCTGACCCTTCTTGAACTATTGGCCGTCATCGTCATCTTAGGCGTAATCGCAGCCATTGCTATTCCATCCATTGGGGGCATCATCAAGCACACCAAAGAAAAGTCACATTATGCTAACGCCCAGGCTATGATTGATGCTGCAAGATTGAGAGTTTCTGCTGAAAATCCGGAGCAAAGCGTTGAATACTTCCTTGATGCAGATCTAATACAAAAAGGATACCTTGACCCACCGATCGATCCGGACGACAAAAGCAAAACTTACGACAAGGAGCACACCTTTGTGGCTGTAACCTACACAAGCAATCATACCTATGGTTACACGATCCACTTATACAAGAATGGAAACCAGCTTGTCGGCACATGGACCGAGGATGAACTGAAAGACGGCACAGCAGAAATAGCTGGGAAGTAACTGGCTTTTATTATCAATGTTCACCCTAAAGCATCTTACCTCAAAGGAGTAAGGCCTATGTTTCAATTCAAACGGGGGCGCGAAAGCTACGGGCTGCAGGTGACGGATACCCAAATTCGATTCGTAGAGGTGAATCATTCCTCCAAATCGATTAATCTGGCGTATCATTTCGCCTTTCCGCTTCAGAACGGAGCGGTCCGCAACGGCAGAATCATGAATGAAGAAGCGGTCGTCAAAGCGCTGGAAGCCATTGCCCAGGAAAGCGGGGCAGGAGGGGCGGACATCCACTTGTCGGTACCAACATCAAGCGTCGTTATGCGCAGAGCGACATATCCTGCGGTGAATGATAGAGAACTCCGCAACATGATCGATATCGATCTGAACGGCAGCAACAGTCTGCCTTTCAAGGATCCGGTATTTGACTTTGTGCGTCTGGAGACGGTTGAAGCGAACGATACAGAAAAAGCCAAAGGAGTTAAGAAACAGGTCGAAGTCCTGATTTTCGCGACGCCTTCGGAGGTTATTTCGAGTTATGTCGAAGCGATGCAGAAGGCTGGTCTTGAGCCTGCTTCGGTGGATATCGCACCGCTTGCCGCTTACCGGCTGTTGGTAAAATACCACAAATTAACGGGCATCCGTTTGCCGGAGAGATTCATGTTCGTCAACATGGAAGCGGATCAGGTGGAGTTCAGCATGTTCGAGAATGGACTGCCTGTTTTTCTGCGTTCGATGCCGCTTATGAATAGCAGTTACATGCTAGGGTCCGACCAGGATCGCATGACCTCATACGGACGCAACTTGACCACGGAGCTGGAACGGATGATGCAGTATTTCAAAAATAAAGCGTCGGCAAACCAGGAGGATCTGCAAGAGCTGTTTTTGATGGGGGAGGAGTCATTCATAAATGGCGTTCCTACCATGCTGGCGGACGTGTTCCAAGGGCCTATTCAGGCTATCCCGCTGGATGAGCTGCTGCAAGAAGGACAGATGAATTATCAATCGTTTGCCGTACCGATCGGCTTGGCGTTGAAAGGTGCCTGATAGAATGAAAGCGCAATTTGAGCCGTTTTCCATTGAGATTGATTTATTACAAATGACTGAAACGAAGCCGGCCGGACGGGAAATGAGCACGCCTATGATCGCGGCAGGCGGGGTGATCCTGCTCATGTGCATCATTGTGGGCTGGTTATGGATCAACACGAACAGCAAACTCGCGAGTGCGGAACAGGAGCTCGTGCAGGTGCAGTCGCAAATTAGCCAGATGGAGGCACAGCTTCAAAAATCGCAGTTCAGCGGAAGTCTTCCGCAGCTGCTTAAACTGCCCGAAGATGCACGTGCCATGAAACCGCAGACGACGGTCCTGCTGAAACAATTCGGACATCTGCTGCCTGAGTATGCAAATACGGTGGTGTTGGAGTTGGGAAGTGACAATACCCTTAAATATACAGCATTATTCGCAACCCTTGAGGATATTGTGACCTTCACGCAGTCCGTCGAAGCTTCGCCGAACTTTACGATCAAGAAGATGGACACGATTAACAGCGTGATGTCGAACCAGAACGGCAAGGCGAGCGGGGCGGCAGCCGACATGCTCTGGAGCAAGCAGGTCAGCTTCGAGATCGCCTACAAAGAAACAGCTCCAGCAAACAAGGAAGCTAAGGAAACCAATGAACCAGCCAAAGGAGAGACGTCGCCATGAAAAGCCTGATGAACAATAAAATCGTGCTCTTCAGCTTGCTTGTCGGCATCCTGCTTATGGTACTGGTTTACGTCACGATCATCTCTCCTAAAATGCAGGAACTGACTTCGACCCGCCAGCAGCTGGCTTCGCAGCGGCAGATGCTGGAGGAATTGCAAAACCGGGCCAACATTACGGAGCGAATGAAGGATGAGGATAAAATCCGCATCCAGAACGTCCGCCGTCAAATACCCGAAAAGCCGTATACGGAGGCGCTCCTCGGCGATCTTCGCCGCCTTGAAGTCGTCAGCAACATCCAGTTTAAGCAGTATCAGATTCAGGTGGATACGAAACAGAGTGCAGCGGCAGCGGCTCCGACGGAAGGCAGCGAAACTACCGAGGGCCAGGAAGGGCAGGGGAATGCGGCATCTGCTGCAAGTCGCTTGTTAGTCCCGGTACGGATCACATCTGCTTTTAGTGGAAAATACAGCCAGATCAACACGATGCTGCAGGAAATGGAAAGCCTGGACCGGATCGTCGCGATCGACAAAATCCAGCTAAATTCCAAACAAAGCCCCGGTCTGACGGTGAATTCCCAATCACCGATCGAAGGCACGGTCACGTTTCTGGCGTACTACGCACCGTCGCTTCAAGGTCTGGTCAAGACGGACATGAACATCGATTACAAGCCGGTTCCGAACCGGAACAATCCGTATGAGTAAGGAGACAGAGCATGGGAGGCGAAATATTAGCCCAGACAGCACCGCCGAGGACGCCAATGTCCATTCGAGAGCTGCTGCAAATTGCATTTGAAGCGAAAGCGTCAGATTTGCATTTAAGCACCGGCGACGAGCCAAAAATGCGGCTGAACGGTATTCTGCTGAAGGTGAACGAGACGGTGCTGCGGCCCGAAGACACGATTCGGATGGCCAAGGAGATATTGACGGAAGACCAGTGGAACCGGTTGATGAAGTCCGGCGAGGTGGATTTGTCTTACGAGATTAAGGGTGTTGCCAGGTACCGCGTGAACGTGTTTCGCCAGCGGCGTGTCGTCAATATGGCGTTCCGCGTCCTTTCAAGCCGGATTCCTTCGCTAGAATCTCTGAATTTGCCGGATATTGTGCGTCAGTTTGCGGCGAAGAAGCAGGGACTGCTCCTGGTCACGGGTCCGACGGGTAGCGGCAAATCGACTACGCTCGCCGGCATCATCAACTATATTAACGAAACGCAAAGCAAGCATATTATTACGCTGGAAGATCCGATCGAGTACATTCACACCAGCAAGCAGTGCCTTGTCGTGCAGCGCGAAATCGGGATGGATACACTCTCCTTCTCGAATGGCCTGCGCGCGGCGCTGCGTCAAGACCCGGATGTCGTTCTGGTGGGCGAGATGCGGGATTTGGAAACGATTCAGACGGCTATTACGGCTGCGGAAACAGGCCACTTGGTCTTGGGTACGCTGCATACGCCGGATGCTCCGCAGACGGTCGACCGGATCATTGACGTGTTTCCGACGGACCAGCAGCGACAAATCCGGGTTCAGCTCGCATCCGTACTCATCGGCGTTATGTCGCAGCGGCTCATCCCAACGATGGACGGCAGCGGCCGCGTCATGGCTCTTGAGCTGATGATCAATACGCCGGCGGTATCCAACCTGATCCGGCAGGAGAAGATCTACCAGATCAAGTCCGTCATCCAGACGAACCGTCAGATGGGCATGCAGACGATGTATTCCAGCCTGAAGGAACTTATTGGAGCAGGCCTCATCAGTCCGGATTCGATTAAGGAATACGAGATGCACGCGGACGAAGATTAATTCAAACGATACAAAGGAAGTGGAGGGAAAAGCTTTGCGAAACAAGGTTTTAAGAGAAGCGATATTGATCTATACAGCGATGCTGCTGGTTATTGGATCCCTTTTTACTCCTGGCATGGTACAGGCTGCAGGGGAAGCAGGGGGGCAGGCGAGCTGTCTGAATTTGACGGGAAGCTTCGAAAAGAAGGACGTCACCATCGACACAGGCGAGCCTTTGACGATGAAGTATAAGCTTACGCCAAGCGGAACGTTTACCGAAAAGGTTCAGCGTGATCCGGTGAATTTCAGTTTGGTATTGGACACCTCATCGAGCATGCTCTTTTCAGTCCCTAGTGGAGATCGGGCAGTTTATTATCCGGACGAAAACAATCAAAACAGGCTGTATGTTCTCAAAAAGGCAACGACGGATTTTATCGATACCATCTCTGAAATTGATCTGAATGACAAAATGGGTATCGTCCACTTTGGATCTGTGGCTGAGTCCATTTTGGGATTAACGACGAATTATGTACAAGTTAAGAATGCCGTCAATAATCTCGATCTACAAGGCTCAACCAACATCGAACATGGACTTCGATTAGCCGACAAAATGCTGCTAGGTAATAAAGCCGATACGAACTACATTATTCTTGTGACGGATGGCGCAGCAACCCATTATGGAGATAACGGTACAATGGGTAATCCCTCTAAATCGAAAGAACTGGCGCTTACCGAATCTATCGCTTTAGGGAAACGGAATATCCCCGTATACACGATTGCACTTGGTAAACCAGGAGGAAATGACGTAGATCATAAATTGCTGGTTGATATTTCCAAAAACTCCAAAGGACAAAAGTACGATGCTTCAGATTTAAAATCACTTAAGGAGGTATTTGGTAAAATCACCAAGGTTATTGATAAACCTACTGAACTCAAAAATATTAAGCTGATCCAGCCTCTGCCTGATGGATTTGTTCTCGATGGCGAACAAGAAAATATGAAGATTGAGCAGGTTAATGGCCAGAATCAACTCGTCATTACGGTGCCGAACATTCCTTATCCATATCAGATTAGCGGAATTTCTCTGGAAGCAAAAATAAAGCAAATCAAATCGGGCGGCACATACACCATTGAAGATGCTTATGTCAGTTACACGGATGCGTGCAGCAAAGAGCGTACAAGTCCGATTCCCGTAAAAATGAACGTAACAGTCATCCAGCGTGATATCGAGCGGACCGACAAATGGGGAAATCTTTACGTCGGCAAGGTCGACGGAACGGTCATCCGATACAAGCTTGGCAATAAACAAGCGCCTCAATGGGAAATTAAAGAGAACAAACCGGGTCCGGTGAAGGACATCAAGTTTCTGGATGATGACCCTGATCACGGCCTTGTTGAGGTGACGTACGGAAATAATGAGAAGGTTACCTGGAACCTGCGGCCTACGGCGCCGACAGTGGAGCTTAAGGATGGCAAAGGACAAATCATTGTAGCGGGAAGTACCGGTTGGAAGAAAGGCCCTGTAACCATTTCCGCTTCGGGATCGAGTAACCGGCTGCCGGCAGCTACGGTTTATCATAATGATGATTTTAAAGAAGGTACCTATATCAATAGCTATGAGTACCGTGTACAGGAGGACGGACAATGGGGGAATTGGAGCGCGTTAAACACGCGAACCGCGATCAATCGATCGATCCAAAATGCCATTGTTGAGGTTCGCGCTAAAACGGCGGCCATTAGCAGCTCTGCGAGTACCTTGATTCCCGGTACAGCGGGAGCCAGAACCATATCCGTGGATATGACTAATCCGAGACAACCTAGTGAGAAAGCATCATTTACGACGGGATTAAAGATATTTAAATATGACGTAGATAATATTGCGGATGCACATAGCGGCGTTAGGAATAATTCCTACGAGGTCTTTATTGATGGAAAATCAGTTGGTTCCCACCCTTCGACCCAATACTTTACCGCAACCAAAGACGATGTAAAAAACGGCAAAGTGAAGGTTCGAGTTACGGATAACGTCGGCAATGAAGTAGAAAAGACGGTCACTGATCTTCCAGTTACATCGGGACTTGAAATCACGTTCAGTCACAAAAACCTTAACATTTCAAACGCGGAATCGACGGCGGATCTGAATGTCAAAGTAACAGATGATCAAAGCGGCAAAAAGCAAGGGTTTGTGTATAAGGCGGAAATTTATCTGGATGGTAACTCTATTGGAACGATAAATAATCCAGCCCAGACCGTTAATTACGGTTTTGCACTAGAAGACAAAATTAAGGATCAAGCGAACCGCATCGGCTGGCACCAAGTGAAAGTCTATGCCCAGAATGTGAACGGAGACGAGCTGACAAGCTACTTCTATTTCCTGGTTAATCCAGGACCGAAAGGGGACCTTGAGCCGTTAAAGGTAACTCCAACCAAGGGCAATGGCCTAGTCACGGTAACGACGACCCAAAACACGCCATTAACACTCAAAGCTGATTTTGAAGAAGAAGTCATAAAGAGCAAAGAATTTGAAGAAGGCAATGACAGAAAAATTACCAAGCCGGCGATTACGGTTACAGCCGCAAGCTACTACATCAGCAAAGGCAAAACAGCAGGCGATGTGAAGAACAAAACCGACAAGGATGGACTGAAAAAGCTGGGTTCTAAACAGTTCAGAGTAAGCGCAAGCGCCACAAGCTATATTTACCTTGTATTGAAAGACAATACGAGCACCCATTTGTCTGGAGCAAGCGACATGAAGACCGCTTCAGATCCGGTGAAAGTAACGATCAACTACAATCAGAAGCGCTATTGATCTCGGGGGAGAGTCAGGCGATGCAGCATGAGCTTTGCGAAGGGGGATGTATGTGAATAACAAACCAAGCTGGCGAAGGAAGCTTGCAGACGAGGGCGGCCTGACTCTCATCGAAATCCTGATCGCCGTTTCCATCATGGGGATCATCAGCGTATCACTAATGGGATATTTCTTGTCGGCCATGGAAAAGTCAGCGGAGGAGAACAGCCGGATTATCGCCTCCAATCTGGCGCGCCTGAAAGCGGCGGAGATCCGCAAGGAATTGCAGATCAAGACGGAATTTGACAACTTCGCCTCATGGCTGGGCAGTGCCGAAATGATCGGAAAGGACATTCATTCAGCCGATCAATTCATTGAAGTGCCGTCCGAAGAAGAACGAAACACATATCAAGGCTGGATGCAGCCCACGACGATCAACGGAACCCAATACCGTTATACATTGAAATTTGCGACGGAAGGACCGGTGGATAGTGAAGGAGAGTCAAGGAAGCAAATTTTAGAGTCCTTGATGAGTAATCCGGACGCCTACGAAATCCGGATGATCGTCCAGGTACATTGGGCAGGGGATCAGGCTAAGCCGGCCAAATCGACACATGTGGACACGTATATCGTGAATCGGGGTGAATGAGATGCGTGTGAAACAACTTGCGGCGAATCGGTCCCTGCGCAAGCATCGGAATGAAAAAGGCATGACCTTGGTCGAAGTCGTCGTAGCGTTAATGATCATGGGCATGATTTTGACCATCCTGTACGCCTTCCTGTTCATGGGCATATCGATGTACAAGCGTGTAACGGTTGATACTCAGATGCGCAACCAGGGCGATATCATGTTCAGCCAGGTCATTACGGAGCTGAAGGATGCGGTGTACGCGAAGAACATACAGGATACAAACGGCCAGGATACCGGTGGCATTATTTACGTGAAACGGCATGTCGAGAACGGCAATTATGATCCCAAGAAATACGTGGACGAATACAGCATGACCATAGAGGATTTGAGCCGATTGACTGGGACCGAGGCACGCTACAAAAAGAATAACAACGGAATTGTGATTCGAAACGCGAAAGATTTAACCATCGTGAAAACCATTGACCTTTCGTCGATGTTCACACTTGAGATGAAGGATTCGAATAATCTGCACGTGTCTGGCTTCTCGGCAACGAGCGACAAAATGGTCCATGTGCGGTTGGCATATCGCCGCAACGAATCGAGGACTTTGTTGCCCGCGGAGCAGTCGAAGTTTGAGATCAACACAAACATTCCTTTGTTCAGGATCGAGTGACCATGTTTACGATTAGAAGAATAGAAGGTGACGGAGTGACAAACCAATCGCACAAGACGGAGCTCCGAAATATTTTGCGTAAAACCGCTGCGGAAGAGAAGGGTGCCGCGCTCATTCTGGCGATGCTGACCGTTGCAGTCATGGCGATTCTAGGCCTCGTACTGCTGGATGTGCTGCGGGGGAGCATGATTCAGGCGACGGCGTCCGAGGCGTCCGTACAAGCTGAGATGTTAGCTCAAAAAGGATTGGATGAGGCAGTTTCGGCTATTCGGAGCAAGGTCAACTCAAGCAATCTATCGAGCAACACGTACCGAGAACGGATGAGAGTGTTAGACGGTAATCTGCAATCACTGCTTATTGACTTAAACCAAAAGAGCAGGGAAGTCAAGGCGCAGAAAGGAACCTACGAAATTGTTGTTCAAGAAACAAGCAGTTCGAATTGGAAAGAGATGAAAGACTATCCGATCACCAATCCAGATTATCCGTACTCCTACCGTATTGTTATTCGATCGACGGGTACCATTCCAACCAGACCGAAGAGGTCGGTGACGAAAGAAATGGAATTATATGTAAGTACCGTTCACCCGGTATTCAGGTATCCAGTTTCCTCCAAGGGTAATCTGACACTAAACGGTTTCTCTTATATTGTTGGAGATTTAGCGGTTAACAACGAATTGAGGACAACGGATATGGCTAGTTTTATCGGTATTCCGGGCAGCAGCTATACGAAGCAAACCCGCAAACCCGCGATCAAGGGATTCATTCATGTGCAGGGAAATGCTGATTCTATCACGGCAAACAATTTCTCCGAGTATGCGCCCTTTGTCGATAACAGCCTTGATTCCAACCCGGTTGATATCGACATAGAAAACATCGTGAAAACTCAGGTGGAGATCGAGCCTGATACGAGTAATCTCTTGCCACCTTCCAGCGATCTGTTCGGCAGCGAGCTTACCGGACAAATTGCCGGACAAACCCGGTTTGAAGATGAATGGGTGACGTTGAAAGGCAGTGTTATCGTTGGAAGCGACGAAACGTCCGACAACGATCTTTGGATCAAAAACGGTGCGTTGACCATGATTGACGAAAAAACCAACGCCATGTCACTTACCGTTCATAATGGCAGCTTGCGGGTTGACTTCAATGATACTGATTTGGTGGCGGCCGATCTGGCGGGAAAGATCATGCTCGACGACGGAGAGTACATGTCCGTAACCGGTAATGTCACGCTTAATGACGGCTTTAAGATGAAGGGAAATTTGTACGTAAAAGGCGACCTTAAAATCATTGGCAGTGTGGATATCGACGGAGCGATTTATGTCGATGGCGACGTGGAGCTTAAGCAAATGAAGAAGATCAACCAGAATTCGATTACCTCTAATGTACCATTTACACGCCCTCTGATCCTTATGGCGAGCGGAGAGTTCATTTTTTCCGACAACCAAGCGGGTCCAGACCAGAAAATCAGGGCTTTCTTCTACTCCAATCAAAATTTGGATCTGTACGGCATTATGTCCAGGCAAGTCGTGACCGGAGGGGTTCATGGGAATAACGTTATGCTCAGTTCCGTAGGCATAAATCCTGATAGCCTGACAGATACGGAGTATAACAATAGCATGAATGGAGAAGAAACGACGTTCAAGTTTACCGCTATCCAGTCAAGTCTTCAGCCCGAACAAGCCGGCATCCAAATTTACTACGATGATAACTTGTACAAGGAACCGCCTGCAGGCATCGCAATAACGCCAGACAAGGCTCATGTATTCGTCAAAGAAGTTAAATACGTAAGACCATAAGGGGAGGGTAAATCATGAAACTGCGTATTCTGGTGGCTGACGATACCAAATTCATGCGCGCACTGATGCGCGATTTCTTGGAGCAAGGCGGCCATCAGGTGGTGGGGGAAGCCGTGAACGGGCATGAAGCCGTCAAAATGTATGAAAAGCAGCGTCCGGATGTGGTGTTTATGGACATTACGATGCCGGAGCTTGACGGGGTGGCTGCGCTGGAGAAAATTCTCCGCATCAATCCGTCTGCAATCATTATCATCTGTTCCGTCATGAGTCAGCAGGAACTGATCTCTGAAGCTATCCATAAGGGCGCCAAAGGCTACATCATGAAGCCTTTTCAGCCCGGGCAGGTGGAGGAAGCGATCACGAATTACGCGCTGCCGCATCTCCAGAATCACCAGATGCCAAGCGCGATCGGAAGCATCGTGACGACCGGGGAACCGGACGAGCTGTATGCGCCGACACCAGCCGCGAAATCGGCTCCCGCGAAGAAATTCACCGAGAATATTGTACCGATGGAGCAGGTGAAGCAGAACAAACAACAGGCAGAAGAGGAGCAAGTTTCGCAAGAGAAACATGCGGCCGAGGAGAAGCTGGAAGTTATACCGCCAGTAGAACAGAACGCTGTAGAACAAGTGCAAGAGGCACAGGTACAAGAGGTGCAAGTGCAAGTACAAGAAGCACAAGCGCAGGAAGTACAAGCACAGGTACAAGCTCAAACACCGGTGGAAACACAGAACCTGGTACAGTTAGATGCTGCGGTACAACCTGTAGCACAGGTCGAAGAGCAGGCACTTCAAGCACTCCAGCCGCTGCAGAATGAAACCGTGAACGAATCCTTTACCGAACTGGCTTCACTTGTCATGGATATGCCAGTGTCATCGACTGAAGGCCAGCTTGAGGCGGTTTCCGAGGAATGGAACGTGGACGCTCCGCTGCTGCCGGAGGAATTGTCCCTGCTGCTGGCAAGTACGGATACGGCGGAGGATTTGTCTACGACTGCACCTGTACAGCAGGCAGCTGCGGCTGAACCTGTAATGCAGAATGCTCCCGCAGAGGAAGCTGGATTGAAATCGGTTGAAGCGGCGCATCCGCAGCAAGCTCATGAATCGGTCGATTCGCCTTCGCCTATGCCATCGCACACGACAGCTCCTGCGCCTACGACGGTTCCGCAAGCATGGCAGCCAGCAAACGCCGCGCATGCAGAACGGAATGAAGGCATGCAAAGCGAACCGGCTTTTTCCCATAAGCCGCTTCAAGATTCCTATACTACGAATGCTTACCACAGCATCTATGAGGAGCCCGCGGCTCTGACGAGATCCGGTAATCACCAGGATCAGCCCGTTCATTTTACCGGAGGAGATTTTGAAATGAGAGGTTTTTCCACCCATTATCAGCTTCAGTGGCAGGAATTGTTCAGAGGCGAGGAGCATGCGGATTACACCGTGCTGTACCGTGAAGGAGAAGGACGGTTATCGATCAAAATGTCCACGAATCAGAGCAAACAGACGGTCAATATCTCGATTGTCGCCCTGCGGCAGCTGGTAAAATGGATCGAGCCCAAGCTGCTGATGGACATGGAGGGGAAAGCTTGACCATGGAAATCGCGATTCAGGTCTTGGTGTTCCTGTGGGGCTGCGTCCTGGGATCCTTTTATAACGTTGTGGGGCTGCGGATACCGGCCGGGGAATCGATTGTTTCTCCGCCATCCAGCTGCAAGGACTGCGGACACAGGCTTGGCCTTCTGGATCTGATTCCAATCCTGGGATATGTCATTCGCCGCGGTCGTTGCCATTACTGCGGAAGCCAAATTTCCCCGATCTACTGGTTCGGTGAATGGCTGACAGGAATTTGCTTTCTTCTTGCTTATCTGGCCTTTGGTTTTGTGCCGGAATTCTGGATTGCGATATTCATCGTCTCCATGCTGGCCGTTTTATCTGTCAGCGACTTGAAATACCGGCTTCTGCCTAATAAAATTATTTTTCCTTCCATGGTCATTATGCTCTTGCTGCGTATTTGGCACCAACCGCTGCCGCTTTGGGACTATCTGCTTGGATTTCTCATCGGCGGCGGGGTGCTGCTGCTCATTTCTTATGGAGCGATATGGACAGGAAGGGCCCCCATGGGGGGCGGCGATATCAAGCTGATGGCTCTGCTCGGACTTGCGTTTGGGATCCAATCGATTCTGCTTACGCTGTTTTTCTCGGCGCTTCTCGCTTCCATCATCGGAATCCTGTTGATCTCCATCGGTAAAATGAGCCGCAAATCCTTCATGCCGTATGGTCCGTTCATTGCCATTGGCGGGATCATCGCCTATCTGTACGGGCAGGACATGATGAGTTGGTACATGGGGTTCATCAGCTTCAGTTCCATAAACTGAACTAAAGACAGGTAGAGCAATTCGCCTGATCACATTTATCATTTTTCACGTTTTACAATTTCATCATTAAAGGAGTGGTTCATCACATGTCTGCATCCAAGCGGAACATTAAGAAAGCGATTAGTACGGCCAGCGCGGTTGCTATCCTCGTACCTTGCATCTCGTTGCAGCCTTTAGCTGCAAACGCGGCTACCGTGAACACAGCGACAAAAACTGCAGCTAACACAGCGGCAAGCACCGCCGCAGCAGCGGAGAAAAACTTAGAAAAGGCAGACGCGGCTCCGGCTTCGGTCGCTGCCGAGGTTCCCGAAGCGGCAACCTTGACGGCTGCCGTTGCCCAAACCTACGATGACGTCTTCAAAATATCGAAGGACCATATCCAAAGCGTGAAGACCAACGGTGGCCAGTACGGTAACAGCGCGCCTTCCTTCCTCTTTGACGGCGATGCCCAAACTCATTGGGAAGCAGGGAAATACAACAAAACCGATTTCAAAAACAACATCACCGTGACGTTCGATAACATTTACGACCTTTCCCACATCGAATTTCTCCCACGCCAGGCAGGAGCCCCAGGCAAGGGTTTTCCGCTGAAATACAATTTGTATTACAGCGATCAGGATAGCGACAAGGACATGAAGCTTCTTGCCACTGGCTCCTTCAAGTCAGGCTCGACCACGCTGACGAGAATTGATTTTCCCGACACGAAAATCCGTACCTTCCGCTTCGAATTCGTGGAAGCCAAGGAGGATTGGGCTGCGTTGGCAGAGCTGTCCTTCTATAAGCCCGACGCGTTCATGGTCGAGTTCGATAAAGTATTCACCGATAAAACGTACAGTAAGTTGAATAGCGCCTATAACAGCAAAGCGGCCATCGACAAAGTGAAAAGCATGGCGGCGGGCCATCCGAGCAAAGACGCTTACCTGCCGCTGCTGAACGACGCGGCTGCTTTGGTGGAAGCGCCGACGAAGTTCGCAAGCCGGATGTTTACCGGTGAACAAAAAGGAAATAGCGGAACAGAGGCCGGCAGAACGCAAATGGACGGAAGAACCTCGCTATCCTCAACCGGCTATTATGTTCTCCCGGGCGAGACCCTAACGGTATACTTGGACGCGGATCCGCAAGGCGTCATGCCGAAGCTGGTGTTCTTCCAGGCATTGACCAACCCGGATGTAAGTGAAATTTCCAGATCATATCCATTGAAGCCGGGGATGAACATCATTAAAGCACCGCCGTTGGCCGTAAAACAGGAGTTCGGCAAAATGCGGCCTGCAGCCATTTATCTGGACAACCCCGCTTATCCGGACCAGCAGACTTATGCGCCGAAGTTCCGTCTAGTTGGCGGAACGAAGTTCCCGCTATATATTCACGGGAAAACGAATCCTGACCAATTCCTGAAGGAATTAAGAGAATACGTGAGCAATGTGGAGAATAACGACACGTATTTCGATTATGATAAGGTCTCCCAAGCAGCCAAGCCGAAGTTCTACAATCTGGCGGAATTCGTCTCCGAGCATGCAACGGTTACAACCAGTGCACGCGGCGCATTGAGCGCTTTGGAAGGTCAGCTGAAAAATGGCCTTACCGTCAAGGATTCCATGGATACCTGGGAACGTTTCGTCAAAGTCATGAACGAGTATTCCGGTTTATATGAGAATGATCCGAATCCGCTGCATCGTCCCGGTCAGAGCCGGTTGATGTCCCGGGTATTCACGGCAGGGCCATACGCTTGGGCTGGTCGGGGAATTACGGGATACAATGCTTACGGGGACCCGGATAACGATCCGCGCTCTGGCGGACTAGCCAGTGGGGTCATCTCTACCTCGGGACCTGGAGGCGGCTGGGGCGTGGCCCATGAATGGGGACACATGTATGACAATCACAATATCGAAATCGGCGAAATGACGAACAATATGTACTCTTTGCGCATGCAGCGTGAATTCGGGCTTACCTCAAGAATCACTGCTGAGAATCGCTGGAAGACGATTCAGAATTTAAATGAGGGCAAAGACCAGTCTTTCAGCGTATTTGAGCAAACCGCATCGTTAAACCAACTGGAGTATAAATTCGGCTTGAACGACTTTTATCCGAAAGTAAACCGGTTCTTGCGCGAAAAATCGAAAGAGGGTTACTTTAACGGCACGCAAAACCAATGGCAACGTATGGCTATTGCCATGAGCCAGGTGGCGCAGATGGACCTCACGCCTCATTTTAAACATTATGGGTACGGCAACATGGATGATCCGAAGGTGAAGGAGTTGGTAAAAGGCCTTCCTGTACTCAAGGACAAAACGTGGTTGATTACCGATAAGTCCGCGAAAACCGGATCTTTCAAAAACAACGCCAAGCCGGCGATTACGTCGTTCGGCCGCTTCCAAACGGGCTTGCAGCTGAATTTATCCATCAACGAGCCGAGCGGCACCGTGCTCGCCTATGAGATTTACCGCGATGGCAAGCTTTTGGGCATAACTTACGATAATTATTATTTGGACACAACAGCTGCGCCGGACACTGTGTACGAATACCAAGTGATCGCCTATGACGGCAAAGCTGTTGCTTCGCCTGCAAGCGACAAGTACAAGGCTTCGGGCAGGAACAAGGATATTTTCTCATCGGCTTGGACGTATACATCCGATCCTGCAGCGCAGGGAGCTTTCCCGCTGAAAAACGCGTTCGACAAGAACACGGGAACCTTCTTCGAATCGCTCAAACCGGCGGGCAATAAATCCGTGACGATCGACATGAAAAAAGATTACTATGTGCAGGGCTTTTCTTATGTAGCCAGACCTCAGGATCAATACAATGCAGGAATGGTCAAGACGTTTAACTTTTATGTGAGCTCTGACGGTAAGAACTGGAATAAAGTGATCTCGAATGGTACGATGCCGAACCCGGCGGCAAGGGGCAATAATTACAATAACATCCCGCTGGATAAACCGGTGAAGGGGAGATACGTGAAGTTCGAGTCTCTAAGCATTCTGCACGGAGATACGGCACTTGCAATAGCGGAATTGAACATTTCGGGCAGCGAAAAAATGCCGGTGAACGATCAAGTAACTACGCCGACACCAACAACACCAACAACACCAACACCGACAACACCAACAACACCAACAACACCAACAACACCAACAACACCAATAACACCAACACCGACGCCTGTGACACCAGGTAATGGCAACGGTTCTGGTAATGGTGACTCCGGCAACACAGGAGGAGGCAACTCAGGCGGTAATGGCAACACAGGAGGTAGCGGCAATACAGGTGGTAGCGGCAACACAGGCGGTAGTGGCAACATAGGCGGTAGCGGCAATACAGGCGGTAGTGGCAACACAGGCGGTAATGGCAACACAGGCGGTAATGGCAACACAAGCGGTAGCGGCAATACAGGTGGTAGTGGCAACACAGGCGGTAGTGGCAACACAGGCGGTAGCGGCAACACAGGCGGTAGCGGCAGCACAAGCGGCTCCGGCAACACAGGTAGTAACGGCAGCACTTCCGGTACGGGCAGCACCGCCAGCACAGGCAACACCGGCTCAAATAACAGCCAGGGTGTGAACCTGGTCAAGGTGGATCCGGTTCAGGTCTCCATCGTCAAGGGAGATAATGGCGTGACCAATGAAGAACTTAAGGTCAACGATGCGGATCTGGACCGTGCCATTGAGAAGCTCGGAAGCAACAATCCGAATCAAGCTTCCACGATCCAAATTCCGGTTCTGGTTGCCGACGATAAGTCCGTCAAGCTGGAGCTTCCTGCCAGCTCGCTGTCTACAGCGGCTCAGCAGCTGCCGAACGCGGTGATCTCCATCACATCGGAAGGTACATCCTATCAGCTGCCGGTCAGCGCAATCGACTTCAAGAACGTTTCTTCTGTCTATGCCAAGATCGAAAAAGGCAGCACAAGCTTGACCGACATCGTGGAGAAGGCAAAGCAAAAAGGGCTGAATCCGGTAGGCAGCGCTTTTGAGATCGGCATTTCCGTAAGTTCTGGCGCAAGCTCCGTACCTGTGGATAGCTTCGGCAAAGTCTATGCCACGAGCACGATGACGCTGGACCAAAAGGTTGAGCCGGCCAAAGCGACCGCCGTGTCGTATGACGCCAAAACCGGGGAGTTTGCCTTCGTACCGTCCGTGTTCACGACGGATGCCAGCGGCAAAACCCAGGTGCAGATCAAGCAGAACGGCAGCAGCCAGTATTTGATCGTGGAAGGCAATAAATCCTTTAACGATCTTCAAGGACATTGGGCCAAGAACGTTATCGAAGGCCTCAGCTCCAAGGGACTCATCAATGGCATGACGGAATCCCGGTTTGATCCGGATGCGAAGCTGACCCGCGCTCAGTTCTCCAAAATCCTCGTCGAAGCCCTTGGCCTGAAGCCGGAAGGTTCGAACGGACGTTTCAGTGACGTGAAATCCGGGAATTGGTTTGACGGTTATGTCGGATCATCCGTCAAAGCAGGACTCGTCAGCGGATACGACAACGGCAGCTTCAAGCCGAACGCGAATGTAACCCGGGAGCAAATGGCTGTCATGGTCGCGAATGCCATTGCGTTTGCGGGCAAGACCAAGGATGTGTCCGGCCAAGAGGCAGCGATCTTGAATCAATTCAGCGATGCCGCCAAGATCAGCAGCTGGAGCAAGAACGCAGCCGCCATGACCACTGACCTCGGACTGACGGCCCGGATCATGGACAAGACATTCGATCCGTCCAAGCAGGCTACTCGCGCCGAAGCGGCCGTATTCGTGAAGAACATGCTGGAGTATATCGAGTTCATTAACAAAATGTAATACGGATTTGGTGATAAAGTCACCGTGAAAGGAATCTTCCCCTGGGTATGGGTAATCAGGATGAACACGGGCCAATACGCCGGGGGATGCTTCTTTCATTGAAATGGCGGGGTTAAGATTCTATGCAAAGGAGTTTTCAACATTGATTCATCTCTATTTAACGGAAACGCATGTGCAGGAGCTGCTGGATAACCTGGATCATGTTCAGGATACGGATTTAAAATTCAAACTGGAAAGAGCACTGGGGAACGTTCAAATCTACTCGGACGATCAGTGGAGCTGGATCGGAAATCCGAAATACTTCTATTTTCCAATCCGGATGTTCGTCAAGGTCAAGGAAGATATGCAGTCGCTCAAGATTCAGGATCTGATGACGATGTATGGGGATCCGACCAATGCAGTCATCAACAATCGGATTGCCAAAGCATTGAAAAGATGCGAATGCGAGACGGTCTCGGATTTTCTGAACCTGAAAGTCATTCAATTCCGCAACATCCGCAATTTGGGAGTCAGTGCCCAAGCCGCCTTTTTCGAGGCACTCAAAGAGATTGTGATCTGATATCCTCATATGATGTACTCACCCGCGAAAGTGAATTCTTCTGCGGGTTTTTGTGTTAATTCTTTTATTGGCATCCTCTCCGAGTTCCCATATTACGCCTCCGCAGATTACCAGACTGGCAAGAGAGCTGAGGATTGATCGTAATCAACCGATCTGTTCCTTAAACGAACAACAGTGGGGGGCGTTATTTCTCGCAATGACCAGGCACGTTGCCTCTTATCGATGGCCGAAGCCGCTCAGGAAGAAACGTCAATAATTCGCATAACGAATATCCATTCTTCAGATGGCGGGCGCATGGATCATCGCGATTATCCCGATCATTCTGTTCGCATTCTCCCAAAAATATTTTGTAGAAGGAATTGCGAGCTCCGGTGTCAAAAGTTAATCCATGGATTGCTAATATTGGAGGTGTTCATGCATGTTGATACATATTCACAATTCGCTCCAACCTCAGCTGCTGGAGGGGCTTCACATCCTGCAAGAAGAGCTGGGATTCACCTTGTCTTCTGACGGGATCGGCCTTGAGGTCATTCAGAAACCCGGAAACCTCGTGGCCAGCTTGGAGAATGGACATGGTGTGATTCATTATGACCAGCCGGTTCATTTATACCGGGCCTTAGGGCTTTTCCTGGAACATGTCAGGGCCACAGAGGCCTTTCATGTGGAAGAAACGCCGCAATTTCAAACCACGGGCGCGATGGTTGATGTCTCGCGTAATGCGGTCTTGTCGGTGGAGGGCGTGAAGAAACTCATCCGGACGATGGCGGTGATGGGACTCAATCAACTGATGCTCTATACCGAAGATACGTATGAAATCAAGGAAAGACCTTATTTTGGCTATTTGCGGGGAAGATATACGTTTGAGGAAATGAAAGCCTGCGACGATTATGCCGCCATGTTCGGGATTGAAATGGTCGCATGCATTCAGACGCTGGGACACTTGCGCCAAGCGCTGCAGTGGCAGCATACGGATGCTTACAAGGATACAGAAGATATTCTGCTGATCGGATCGGAGGAAACGTACCGGTTCATCGATGAGATGGTCCGGGCCGCGACCGCCCCGCTTCGCAGCAAACGGATTCATATCGGAATGGATGAGGCCCACACGCTCGGCTTGGGGAATTACCTCAAGAAAAACGGATATCGCCCGCGGTTCGAATTGATGAACGAGCATTTGCGCCGGGTGATTGAAATTACGGCAAAGTACGATTTGAAACCGATGATTTGGAGCGATATGTATTTCCGGCTTGGGTCCCAAGAGGGAGACTATTATGACACGAATTCGGTCGTTCCCGAGCATGTCATCTCGGACATGCCGAAGAACGTGCAGTATGTGTACTGGGACTACTATCACAGCGATCCGGAGTTTTACAGGGATTATATTCATAAGCATCAGCAGTTCGGCTCCTCGCCGGTATTTGCCGGGGGGGCGTGGACCTGGAACGGGATCATTCCGAATCATGGCAAGGCGTTCCGGACGACCGATGCGGCTTTGTCGGTCTGCAAGGAAGAGGGCGTAAGCGAGGTCGTGGTCACCATGTGGGGCGATAACGGGAACGAAGGGAACGTCTTTTCAGGTCTGCCTACCCTGCAGTTATACGCGGAGCATGCCTATGCGAAGGAGTTTGACGAGCAGAAGCTCAAGCAGCGTTTCCACACATGTACGGGCGGAAACTTCGATCATTTCATCCAGACCAAATATATCGATGAGCTTCCCGGCACGCCGGAGGACAATTTGGCGGAGGCGAATCCATCGAGGTATTTGCTATGGCAGGATCTGATGCTTGGTTTGTTCGATCAGCACGTACAGGGTCGAGACTTGCCGCGGTATTATGAAGCTATGGCTGCCCAAATGCAGACTTATGCCGAAGACAATCCGCGGTGGTCCATGCTTTTCTCCGTATACGGGAAATTATGTGCCGCTTTGGCCCTCAAAACCGAGATGGGAATCCGGATTCAAGCAAGCTATGATCATCACGACCGGAACGGGCTTTGCCGCATCGCGGAGGAGGAACTGACGGAGCTGGCGGCCCGGGTCAAGACACTGCATGAGGCGCACCGGGCGCAATGGGACGCAACGCATAAAATTTTCGGCTGGGAGATAATCGATCTCAGATACGGGGGGCTGCTGGCCCGCATCGCATCGGCGCAGCAGCGAATCCTGGCTTATGCTTCGGGGGAGATGGACCGCTTGGAAGAGCTGGAAAGCGCCAAGCTGCATTTTGACGGGGGTGCCAGCTGGTCGGACGAGCAACTGGGCTTCTGCAACTTGTACCATCGCATGATCTCGACCAGTACAACGCTGCTGTAAACAAGAAAATGGAAGAGGCCAGCCTGTGGTGAACAATTTAATTACGCAGATGATCCAATAATGGACAGCCGACCCGCATTGGGCCTTCATGAGCTCGTCCGGCCTTCGCTGGTGTATTGGAGGACATGCTGAATGTGTCGGTGTGTTTGAAGCTGGGGCTATCCCTCAGGTAGATTTGTTCTGCCTGGGAGGATGGCTTTTTTTCGTTCGAGAAGGTTATTTGGGAATGGGAGAGGTCCTAGGAAGCGATAGTTGGCTGGCTTTATGACTCCGATGGACTTCCGTTGAAGCTCTTTGCGTTGTATGTTAAGGTATGCAGGGCAGGCCATCTAGGCGGCTTGAATAAGAACAAGGTCATCAACCAAGAAGAAACGAGGATGAAACGTTTGAAAGTACTGAAGTCATTACTGTTGGTATGGTTAAGCTGCATACTGCTGCTGACCGGCTGCAGCTTGAGCGACAGCGGGTTCCAATCCGAGCCGCAGTCCGAGCATCAGTTACAGTCACAGCATCAATCACAATCACAGGATCAATCGCAAAGACAAGCACAAACAAAAACACAAACCAAATCTCAAAAACCGGAAAAGTCCCCATCCAAAGATTTAACCACCTTTGAGGGCGTCGCGGCGTATATCAAGGCTCATCATGAGCTTCCCGATAACTTTATTACGAAGTCCGAAGCGCGGAAGCTTGGATGGGACGCTCAAAAAGGGAATCTGCAGGACGTGGCCCCTGGCAAAAGCATTGGCGGTGATGTCTTCCAGAACCGTGAGAGAAAGCTGCCAGCGAAAAAGGGAAGGATATGGTACGAAGCAGATATCAATTACAAGTCCGGACATCGGGGGAAGGACCGGATCCTGTTCTCGAACGACGGACTCATATACAAGACGGAAGACCATTATGAGACGTTTAAACCGATAAAATGACAGGTGGGGAGGTTCGAGAAATGCGCGACATCATTTTGGATGGCCGTCTTGTGGATAACAGGGAACAGCTGCATGCCTTCTTGAAGGAAGCGTTGGAGCTGCCCGGCCATTACGGCAACAATTTGGACGCCTTATGGGATTGTCTGACAGGCTGGGTCCGCATGCCACTGACAATTCGCTGGCTCCATTTTCAAGAAAGCGAAGAGAAGCTTGGGGAGTACAGCAGCGATGTACTGCAGCTTTTTCAAGATGCGGAAAGCGAAATCGAAGGCTTCCATGTTCACGTCGAGCCATAAAGATAACGATGGTTTCTGCTAAAAATCAGCATAATGGATAGAAAAGCACTCTCGGTTCGAGGGTGTTTTTTCGTGTTTATGCACGATTATTCGCGTCATTGTGTATATTTACCCTTCATGTAGAGGAATGTATCCCCTTACATTTATTCCAGCTATTGTATGATAAGAACAGACAGCAGAAGACGTTACACTCCAAGATTAAAACCACATTAAGGGGGATTTACAAGTGAAAAGGTCATCTATGGTTCTTCTAAGCATGCTGCTCTCCTTCTCGATGCTTTTGGCAGCCTGCGGCAAAACAGAGGACAAGAATGCAGGAAGCGAAACGCCAAAGACAGAAACGGAAACGCCAAAAACGGAAACGGAAGCTCCGAAGAAAGACGTATCCCTGCGCGTGTTCTCCACCTTCGGCGGAACGGATGCCGCTCGCGAAGCGTTCCAGACTGCTTTGGACGAATTCAAAGAGAAAAACCCTAACGTGAAAATTGAAAACGATACCATGTCCGCAAATGATGACGGTTTCAGAACGAAAGTCAATACCGACATGAACTCCGGCAACGAACCGGACCTGCTCTTCTACTTCGTCGGCGCCGATGCGCAAGGCTTTGTAGACGCGGGGAAAGTGGTTCCAATGAACGACATTCTGGACGCGAATCCGGAATGGAAAGCGGGCTTCAACCCGACGGCGCTTGAAAATACCAGAATGCAGGACGGCAACATCTATGCCATTCCGCTCACCGGCTATTACGAAGGATTGTTCGTGAATAAGAAGATTTTTGCCGACAACAACCTGGAGCTTCCGACGGATTGGGATAAGATGAAGACGGCTGTTTCGACCCTTTCCAAAAAAGGAATCATCCCTCTTGCGGCTCCATTCGACCAATCGCACTACGTAATCGAGCATTTTATCCTCTCGGCTGCGGGAGCGAAAGGGCATGACAGCGGTTTGGCTGACGGTATCGATCCGAACTGGGAAAAAGGCTATGCCGCAATGAAGGAACTGTATGATCTGGGTGCATTCCCTAAAGATGCCGCCACCATCGACCTCGGTATGGCTTCCAACTACTACGCTGAAGGCAAAGCCGCGATGATCATTGAAGGTTCGTGGGCGTCCGGAGCGTGGAAAGAGCCAGCCGTGATCGATAATACGACGATTCTTCCGTTCCCTGCCATGCCAGGCGGAGTGGGTACAGGCAAAGAAATCATCGGCGGTTACGGAAGCGGATTCTACCTTTCCAAAGCAACCTTCGATAATGCGGACAAGAAAGACGCAGCCATTGAATTGCTGAAGCACATGACATCCAAAGCGGTTATCGAGAAAATTTCCCTTGCCAACGGCGGTCTTCCGGCTGCTGCAGGCGTAGAGACCAAGGGCGCAACCCAAGTCGCCAATGACGGCTTTGCTCTGGCAGCGGGCGCACCTTCGGTGAGCAGACCGATCGATAACGTGGTTTCGCCTGAGACGTTCTCGACGCTGCGCGCTGGCGTTGCCTCCGTCGTCACCGGCAAAAAGTCCCCGGCTGACGTGCTCAAGGAAGCCAAGGAAATCGAGGATGCCAATAAGAAGTAAGAGATTGATTCCAGCCTGACCACGCCGTCTCTTTGGAGGCGGCGTCCTCTTTTAAGCACCCCGGATGCTAGAGAAAATAAAACTCAAGTGGTGATGAATATGAAGGGCGATCGAAAGTATATCTGGATGTTTTTATTTCCGATGGCAGCGTTTTTGACCGTATTTTTGTACTATCCCTTTTTTAAGAGCTTTTATCTCAGTTTTTATCGAACCAAAGGATTTTACGATAAGAAATTTATCGGATGGGACAATTATGACCGCTTAATATCGGATAAGCTGCTTGGCGCGGCCACACTCCATACGCTGGAAATCATGCTTTACGTTATCATTTTTCAGGTGGGTATCGCCCTGATCCTTGCGGTCATGGTCGATAATATCCCCAAACTCAAAGGGTTCTACCGATCCGTATTCTTTTTCCCCGTCGTCATTTCCGGTACGGCAATTTCATTGCTGTTCGTTCTATTCTATAACTACAATTTCGGACTGCTTAACAACCTCCTCGCCAACTTCGGGATTGAGAAGATTCTGTGGCTCAGCGAGAGCAATGCCCTCAGGGCCGTCGCGGTTCCGACGGTATGGCATTATGTCGGCTTCTATTTCGTGCTGTTCGTGACGGCCATGTCCAAAATACCGGAGGATTATTACGATGCAGCCAAGCTGGAAGGCATCACGGGCTTTAAGAAAATGGTTAAGCTTACGATTCCGTTAATTCTAAGCGACATCAAGGTTGTCATTACGCTTGCGATCACCGGTACCCTGAAAGTTTTCGACTTCGTATGGGTCATTTCGAGAGCGCAGAACGGTACGGATGTCCTGGGAACCTACATGTACAAAAAAGCGATGGTGGACCAGAATTTCGGCTACGGCTCAACGGTCGCCATTTACATGGTTGTGCTCGGGGTCGTCATCGCCCTGCTTGCCAATCGACTGTTAAAAAGCGAGGAAATCACATACTAAGCTGTTAATTAGGGGTGTAATTGTTATGCAGCCAGCTATTCGCAACGGACGAGAAATCCAGTACACAAAAAGAAAACGCCATTTCCGTTTGGGAACGGTCTTCATGTATCTTGTATTGTCTCTCTGGGCTTTAACGACCATCTATCCGCTGTTTTGGATTGTCAATAACTCCTTTAAGGCATCCAGAGATGTCATGAACAAAACCTTCTCACTGGCGACCGATCCCGTTTTTACGAATTATACGAACGCCTTTGATCGAATAAATCTGGGAAGAAGCTATGTCAACAGCCTGATCATGTCCGGGAGCACCGTAGTGCTCGTTCTGCTGTTCGGGGGCTTAGCGGCTTACGTCTTGTCCAGGTTCAACTTTAAAGGGAAACGGTTCATCCAGTCCATCTTGTATGCCACGCTGCTCGTGCCCGCGTTTGCCACTGTCGTACCGGTGTATGAGCTGCTGATCAAGACGAGCCTGGTGAATACCTACTGGGGATTGATTCTGCCGCAAACGGCAGGCAATCTGACCTTTGCCACGCTGGTGATAGCGGGTTATATGGCGACGATCGCCAAGGAGCTGGAGGAAGCGGCCTTCATGGACGGCTGCAACCGGTGGCAGATGTTCATGAAAATTTTTATGCCGGTATCGCGGCCGGTTTTTGCCTCGGTAAGCATTTTCGTGTTTTTATGGTCATACAACGACCTGTTCTCGGCCTTGATCTTCGTGAATAAGGAGAAGGTCCGTCCGATTGTGGCATTATTGAATGAAATCAGCTCGCAGTACGGAACCGACTTTGGTTTGATGGCAACGGCGGTCACTTTGACCGTAATACCGATTTTACTCATCTATATTTTCATTTCCAAGTTCATTCAAAAAGGTTTGACAGAGGGTGCGGTTAAGGGTTAAGCTTCAAGCTTCTATTACCTTCCCCATCAAGAGAGAGTGGGATGTGAAGCAACATCAGCTTCATAGCAGCAGCCAAAGCCGCTAAACACACTTTGCGTGTATTTAACGGCTTTTTTGGCATGTGTGGATACCTGCTATTTAGCAGGTATCGTATAAGCATATGTTTCCGTTTCGTTGTTATAGCTGTTTCTTATCAAAAATGGATTTATATGGGGCGCTTATGATTAGACGTTACCCGGTGTCCGAGTGTTTCGATTTATGAGAAAAAAATGTACTTGTCATTCAGCAAGATAGATCACTTCAACAAAATAAAGAGTTACAGCATCACCTCGTATGCTTGCTTCGAGTTAACCGATTGTATTACAATGCTTTTAATTTATTGTTCGCATCACATATATTCAAGAAGCAATGAAGGAAAGAGTAAGCGGAGCAAGCTCCAGACAGGGACGGACTGCCGGTAGACTGAGAGCAGCCGCGGAACGCTGTCCGCCGAAGTTCATTCCCGAGCCGGTATCTGAAGGGCTGCTCCATGCAGACGGTAGGAATACCCGTATCCTTGCGTTAAAAGGCTTTAAGTGAGACATGCCTCTTTTGTATGGGGATGTCTAATAAGGGTGGTACCACGACTCCACGTCCCTTGCGGACGGGAGTCTTTTTGTTTTATATACAGAAAATCAAAGGAGAGATCAGAGATGAGTCAGGGTAGATTGGAAGAGCTGCGCAATCAATTGGATGAGGTGAACCTGGAGCTGCTGGGATTGCTGTCGAAACGCGCCAGCATCGCGCAGGAGCTCGGTGCTGAGAAGGAGAAGCAGGGCGTTCCGAAATTTGATCCTGTGCGCGAGAAGGAGATGCTTGATAAGCTGGCGGCGAGCAATGAAGGACCATTCGATCATGAGACGGTGCGCCATCTGTTCAAACAGATTTTTCAAGCTACGTTGACGCTGCAGGAGGTAGACCATAAGAAGCATCTGCTCGTCAGCCGCAAGAAAAAGAAGGAAGATACGCTGATTACGCTCGGAGACGTGACGATTGGCGGCGGAAGCCCGATCATGATCGCCGGTCCATGCTCGGTCGAGAGCTATGAGCAGGTGCGCACCGTGGCCGCGGCCCTGAAAGAAGCGGGCATAACCGTCATGCGGGGCGGTGCATTCAAGCCGAGAACGTCCCCGTACGACTTCCAGGGGCTTGGTATCGAAGGCCTGAAAATCCTCAAAGAGGTTGCCGCGGAATTCGGCCTGAAGACGATCAGTGAAATCGTCGATCCGGCCCATATCGAGCTGGCCTGCGATTACATCGACGTTATTCAGATCGGCGCGAGAAACATGCAGAACTTCGAGCTCCTGAAAGCGGCGGGGGACGTGAAGACGCCGATTCTGCTGAAGCGCGGCCTGGCGGCGACGCTTGACGAATTCGTGCATGCGGCGGAGTACATCGTTTCCCGCGGCAATACGCAGGTGATGCTGATCGAGCGCGGCATCCGGACATACGAGAAAGCGACGCGTAATACGCTGGACATCTCGGCGGTGCCGATCCTCAAGCAGGAAACGCATCTGCCAGTGCTGGTCGACGTGACCCACTCGACCGGCCGCAAGGATATTTTGGCTCCTTGCGCCAAAGCCGCGCTCGCCGCAGGAGCCGACGGCGTCATGGTGGAGGTGCATCCGGACCCGGCCACGGCGCTTTCGGATGCCGCGCAGCAGCTGAATATTCCGCAGTTCCACGATTTCTACGCAGAGGTCAAGAAGTCGGGACTCATGTAAGCCTCTTAGGATACCCTGCCCTTTTCTTGTGGGTATTTACGGAATCGAGGAACTGGAGGGTAAGGCCATGCTCCCTGAAGAATATATCTGTCCAGCCTGCTCATATATTTATTGCTGGCATTAATTCTGAGGGAGGGCTTGGAAATGGAAGAACAGCTATTTGAACACCGGTTTTGGCTGCAAATTTTAGGCGATCACGCGAGGTTTATCTTTAACGCCCTGCCGTCCAGCGAAGCAGAGGATGTCCGGAAGGCGCAGCAGTTTATAGCCTTGTTCGACCGGCTGCTGGAGCAGGCACGGGCTTTGAAGGAGCAGGATCAGCAGGCGATGGACCAATTGAATGAGCAGGCGTATGAGGCAGTGGTGAGTCTGCGCGCATTCAAGCTGGATTTGCTGGACCGGCTGCTTCTCGGCAAGATCGTCATTGGGCTGTCTCCGACGTTCATCAACCATATGGTCAACGAGCTCGAAGAATATGAGCGGATATTAACGGAGCTGCGCCAAGGAAAACCGGTTCCCCGTTATCACCCCCTGCACCATGACCTGCTGTGGCTGCCGGACGCGGCGTTTCATTCGGCGTCCATCGCGTCCGATCTCGACGGGGTAGAGCGAAGGCTGATACGTAAGAGCAAGGAGTTCGAGCAGCATTTTAACGAGTTTTATTTAAAAGCGCTTGAGCTGGTCGGCTATTTGCGTACGATGAAGCCCACCTACCCTTCGGTGAGTAAGTTCCATCAAGACGTCGACCTCGAGATGTCCGCCTTTATGGCATTCCTGCTCGAGGTGGAGGAGCTGGATATCAGCGCCGAGCTGCTAAGCCGCCTGAACCGGCTCGTGCCGGACCATATGTACAGGGAAGAATGCTATTACCTGCACAAGCTGTCGCAGTTCGGCGAGGTACCGCGGCCGGACTGCGATCCGGCAAAGCCGAGAGTGCAGTGATCCGGCATGAACAAGCGATTTGAAAGCACCGCAGTCTGCTTCCGATGGAACGTCGGGAGGACGGCTCGCGGTGCTTTTTTACGTGGCTAAAGCCCATTTCGGCATCATTACGGCATTTCAAAAGGATTACCCGGTGTAACCTTTTTTGATATGCTATAGAAAATAAGCTGTAAGTACGTAAGCCTAGAAAGGGACGATCATCGTGACGCTGCAACAATTGAAATACGTTATCGAAGTAGCCAACCGGGGATCCATGAATGAAGCCGCCAAGCGCTTGTTCATATCCCAGCCCAGCCTGTCCAATGCGATCAAGGATCTGGAGGCGGAAATTCAGGTGACGATATTCGAGCGAACCAATAAGGGGATTTCACTGTCCAAAGAGGGGGCAGAGTTTCTCGGATATGCCCGCCAGGTGATCGAGCAGGCGGAGCTGCTGGAGGGCCGCTATTTGAACGCCAAGCCTTCCCCGCAGCATTTTTCGGTATCGACGCAGCATTATGCTTTTGCGGTCAACGCCTTCGTAAACCTGGTACGGGAGTATGGACATGAGGAATATGAGCTGGCTCTGCGCGAGACCAAGACCCACGAAATCATCCAGGATGTCAAAAGCCAGCGCAGCGAAATCGGCATCCTGTATCTGAACGAGTTCAACAGCAAAGTCATCAACCGATTGTTAAAGGATGCGAATTTGAAGTTTACGAGCCTGTTTACGGCCAAGCCGCATATATTCATCAGCGTGCATAATCCCTTGGCCAAGCAGGCGTTAGTCACAATCGACCAGCTGCAGGATTATCCGTACCTGTCGTTTGAACAGGGGGAGTTTAATTCTTTTCACTTTTCCGAAGAAATTCTCAGCACGCTGTCTCATCCGAAAAGCATCCGCGTCAACGACCGGGCGACGCTGTTTAACCTGCTGATCGGGCTGAATGGTTACACGATATCGACGGGTGTGCTGAGCGCCGATCTGAACGGCAATGAGATTATCCCGGTTCCGCTGGATATCGAGGAGACCATCAACATCGGGTGGATTTGCCACCAGAATGCCGCTTTGACCAAACTGGCTGCGGCCTATATCGAGGCGCTGCAGGCCGCTATTGGCACCGTTCGGGTTTTATAAGTTTCATCGTGAATTTGTTATAGCTTTTGACTATAGCCAGCTATAGTTAATCGGAGTTACGGTATAACCGGAATTGTGTGATATCTTTCTCTTATCGAGTTGAAAACTTAAGCGCCGAAGGAGAATGAACGATGAGCACAATTAGGGAACAAGCAAAACGAAGACAGGCAACCCCTTATAGATACGACCATGTCGGAAGCTTTCTGCGTCCGGAAGTACTGAAGGAGGCACGGAGCCAGTACCAGAAGGGCATCCTATCGGCCGGAGAGTTGAAAAGGATCGAAGATGATGAAATCGTCAAGCTGGTGGAGAAACAGAAGGAAGTCGGCTTAAAAGCGGTGACGGACGGCGAGTTTAGGCGTTCCTGGTGGCATCTGGATTTCATGTGGGGGCTGGATGGCGTCGAAAAACAGGTTGTAGATCGCGGATATGTATTCCAGGGTGAGGAGACGAGAGCAGAAACCGCGCGTCTCTACGGGAAAATCGGCTATACGGGACATCCGTTCGTGGAGCATTTCAAATTTTTGAAGCAGGCTGCGGGCGATGACGTCGTCGCGAGACAAACGATTCCTGCGCCGGCCCAGTTTCTGGCCGAGCTGCAGCGGGCGGAGAACAAAGAAAGCACCGAAGCGTTCTATACCAGCACGGAAGAGCTCGTAGCAGATATCGCTAAAGCCTACAATGCGGCCATCCGCGACTTTTATGAGGCAGGCTGCCGCAGCCTGCAGCTGGATGACTGCACATGGGGCATGCTTTGCGACCCGAACTACTGGGAAGCTAGGCAGCAGGAAGGCGTCGACGTCTCGGAAATCACGAAGCAGTACGCCAAGCTGAACCAGGAAGCGATTACCGGCCTGCCGGAAGATCTGATCATCACGACGCATGTGTGCCGCGGCAACTACCATTCGACTTGGGCTTCCGCGGGCGGTTACGGGCCGGTAGCCGAAACGCTGTTCGGGGTGGATCATATCGACGCATTTTACTTGGAATTCGATACGGATCGGGCAGGAGACTTTGCCCCGCTGAGATTTATAAAGGATCAGCAGGTCGTGCTGGGGCTGCATTCCTCCAAGACAGGCGACCTGGAAGACAAGCAGGAGATCGTGAGCCGGATCAGGGAAGCCGCGAAGGTGGTGGACATCAACCACCTCTGCCTTAGCCCGCAGTGCGGATTTGCTTCGACCGAGGAGGGGAATATCCTGACGGAGGAAGAGCAGTGGAAGAAGCTGGCCTTTATCAAGGAGATTGCGGACGAAGTCTGGAACGAATAATATAGAAGCTTTAAGCCGGGATTATAAGCAAACCGCCCCTGAACATGCATTCAGGAGGCGGTTTTTGCTTGTTCTCTGATGCCGCTGTCTGAAGGAAAAGGGAATGGAACAAAAATGTTCACCTAAACGAAAGCAACGAGGAGCTAATGAACGAAAAGATAAGACTTCTCAGGATAAGTGCCTGCTATTTCAGGAAACGCAACGAAAAAGCCATTAATTCTGTGGAACCCATGCTTTACAGTTTGCCTGCTCAGGCGTATATTCAGTTCATTGTTAGCTTTTGAAGGAATGACACGGAATTACGCTGAGTTTTCGCTTGTGAAAAGCGGGGGAACCACGAACCGCAATGAACGGATTTTGCCGGATGGCCGAATCTGTCCATGCATGGGGTGAATCGGAATAAGTCATGGAGGGGAATGACATCCATGCCGTCCGTAGGGCAACTCTCACTGCCCGAATCCGTCAGCTAACCTCGTAAGCGTCGCTAAGAGAGAGGAGTGAAACTGTGAGCTTTTAAAATCAGCACAGGGTATCCGCTCTGTGTTTTTGTGTGCGCAAATTGAATAGATGTCTATTTCGCTGAATTTCCGCCAGGAGCGGAAAGCGGGGGAACCGGCCGTGACAGAAAGGTTGTCACATGGGGTGAATCTCATTGTAATGAGTAGGGCTACTCTGAAGTCCGAATCCGTCAGCTAACCTCGCAAGCGTATCAAGAGAGACGATCCTTACGATGCGATGAATCAAGGCTTTTTTGGCCTTGCCCTGAAAGCGTTGAAGAGAGGTCCTCTTTTCAATGCTTTTTTTGTTGTCTTTTTTATCTGCCTGAGGGAAGGCATCTTAGACATCATGTTAAGGTAGAGAGGAGAAGGAAGTTGCCCAACATACAAGTAAACGGAACAACCCTATATTACGAAACACACGGCAGCGGCGCGCCAATCGTCTTTATCCACGGACATCTTTCGACTCATCATATGTTTGAGCCGCAGGTCGAATATTTCAGCAAAAGGGCCAAGGTGATTGTGCTCGATTTAAGGGGCTATGGCAATTCCGGCAAATTAAACGTCGAAGTGGAGGATATCATCGATACGCAGTGCATGGATCTGAACGAGCTGCTGGAAAAGCTGGATTTGACCAAAGTCACGCTCGTCGGTTGCTCCAGCGGCAGTCTGCTTGCCCAAAAATTCGCTGCTTACCAGCCGGATAAAGTGAATGCACTCGTGTTGGTTGACAGCTATTTCTACGGTCCGTACGGAACCCGCAGCGGGATTTGGAAATTTTTTGAGGCCTGCAGCTGGTTGTCCTATTATCTTCCTGCGGAATTCTTTCTCCGGTCGCTGCGGGTGACATATAACCGGTGGGTACCTGCATACAGCATTTTGCGGGATGAGCTCTTTCACAAGCGTCCGACGGAGTCGATCAAGCAGCGCATGGCCCTGCTCAAAATCGACATGGACTCGAATTCGACAAGGCTGCGAATGCCCATTCTATGCGTAGCCGGCAGACAGAGCGAATGGTTCGTCAAACAAATGAACAAGGCTGCGGAGATGTTTTATTACGCCCAGAAAGCCGTCATCGACGATGCCATTTACCCGAGCCATCTTTGCCAGCCTCAGGAGTTCAACCGCATTCTTCTCAACTTCATGATCGATGAAAAGGTGATGGCATGAACCCGAATCCGTCAAGGGCGCCATCCTCCTTAAAAGAAACAGTAACAACGGCAACCGATTGCTGTTGTTGCTGTTTTTTTGTTAAACTGATCTTACAAGACGGAAAGGAGACGATCCACATTGGGTAGAAAACAATCTTTTACGGAAACAGAGCTGCTTGACGTGACGAAAAGATTAATATTGGAGCATGGTTACGACGGATTTCATCTTAAACTCCTGTCACAGCATCTCCCTGGAGCCAGAAGCACGATTTACCAATATTACTCCAATAAAGAAGAAATCGTTGCTGCTTGTATGAAGCGGGTGATTTCGAACGTATTAGAAAATGCATCATCCATCGATGAGACGGACCCTATGATCGCTCTCCGACAGTTACTTCATGTTTATGTTGAAGAATCCAGGCTTCATCAACTCCTTGGTGATGCTCAAAAAATACATTCAGATCATATCAAGGTGATCGATGATCTTCAATTTATTGAGAGGGCGCATTCGAGTCTCAAGGTTCAGCTCGCACGCTTGTTTGAACAGGCACAAAAGGAGAACAATTTAAGGGAGGATATTCCCCTACCGGTACTTATCGGTACTTTTTTTAACCTGATTAATACTCCGAATATGCTGAATGTCCCGACAGATCAATGGAGCGATCTCTTGTTTCAAGTATGGATCGGAGGCTCGGGGAGGTCATAGAAACTCGAATCTATTTTGACACAAGTGTCAAATATATGATTTAATAGATGGGGACTGCGATGTGGTTCGTCTATTTTGACACAAGTGTCAAATAATTAGGAGTGAGGAGTTGGAATCGCATGTTTTTGGCTATGAAGGAATTAATGCATAGTAAGATGAGGTTTTCCATGATTGTCATTATCTTTGTGCTTATCGCTTGGTTGGTGTTCATCCTGTCTGGCTTGGGCAATGGTCTATCGACGCTTGCCGCGTCCGTACTCAAGAACATGAATGCCGATTATGTTATCTTTCAGCAAGGGTCGCAGTCTTCCATGAGCAAATCCCTGCTGTCCGATCAATTGGTGACCGAAGCAGAGAAATTACCTGATGTAACAGCTGCTTCACCTATGGGAAATTCCATGGCAACAGCGCTCAAAGGGCACAGCAACAAAAATGAGGACAAAGTCGACATCGCCATCATTGGGATCGAGCCGGGCAGCTTTTTGGAGCCGTCCATCGTTGAAGGAAATCGTTTATCTCCTGATCAACCGAAAAGTGTCATTGCGAATATCACCATGAAGGATAAAGGATTTAAACTTGGGGATACGTTCCAATTAGACGGTTCCACAGAGTCGCTGACCATTATCGGATTTGTGGAGGATCAAACCTACAACCACGTATCAGCCGTGTTCACACCCATATCTGAATGGCGTAAGATCGCCTTTGCGGCACCGGGTTCGGATAAAGGAATCGCAAATCCTGTAAATGCAATTATGCTGCAAGGTGAACATATTGATTCAAGCTTGGTAAACGGTAAGTTATCGAATACCGATACTGTGACTCGAGCGAAAGCCGTGCAGGGAATGCCAGGTTATAAAGAAGAGAACGGTTCGATTATGATGATGCTTGCATTCCTGCTGGCGATCTCTGCATTCGTTCTGGGCGTGTTTTTCTATGTCATTACGATTCAGAAGACCAACCAATTCGGGATTATGAAAGCCATCGGCGCAAGGAACGGATTCTTGGGCAAAGCGATTATGTCCCAAGTGTTCGTACTGTCGCTGACCAGTATTATTATCGGAATTTTGCTTACTTACGGGACGGCGGCAATGATGCCTAAGGCGATGCCATTCAAGCTCGAAACAAATCTGGTCATCGTATATTCGGTGGTCCTGCTTGTCATCGCATTGCTCAGTTCTTTGGTATCGGTTCGCAGAATTACAAAAATTGATCCGCTGAAAGCGCTCGGGAGGATGGAATAATGAATCAAGGCTTACAGCTCAGTCATATCACAAAGTATTATGCCGAAGGCAGTCACCGGATCGCTGCGCTCGAGGATGTCTCTATTTCCGTTGAACCAGGCGAATTTGTAGCAGTGGTCGGACCTTCAGGTTCTGGCAAGAGTACCTTCTTATCCATTGCGGGAGCGCTGCTCAAAGCTTCCGAAGGAGAAATTAATCTGAATGGGCATAACCTCTCCAAGCTTTCGGATAAAGAGCTGTCCAACGTGAGGCTTAGGGAAATCGGATTTATTATGCAGTCATCGAACTTGGTTCCCTATTTGAACGTTCTGGATCAATTGCTTTTAGTAAAGAAGATGTCCGGGAAGGTGACGGCAGAGGATAAAATATTCGCCACAAACATACTTGAAGAGCTGGGACTGGGCTCGAAGCTCAAGAGCTTCCCCGAAGAACTCTCGGGAGGAGAGAAACAGCGTACTGCGATCGCCCGGTCTTTGATTAACGATCCTAACGTCATTTTGGCCGATGAACCGACTGCAAGCCTGGACACCAAACGCGCACATGAAGTGGTCGGTCTCATCAAACAAGAGGTAAAGTCACGCCGGAAAGCGGCAATCATGGTTACCCATGATGAGCGTATGCTTGAATATTGCGACAAGGTATATCGGATGGAAGATGGAAAGATGAGCTTAGTCTGATTTGGTGTGCAATCAGGGAACCGAATAGCAAGTAGGATGTTTGGATGATCTCCATCAAGAAGTAGCAAAATCAGATGAAAATTTGAAAATAGTAGATTGAAAAGCCCCTTTTGCTTACCGCGGAAGTGGGCTTTTTGCATGGGGAAAGAACGGTATCAGACGCAAAAAAAACCAGGTATGCCGAAAGGGAGGGTTACCTCTATCGATCAGCCGAAGCCTTCGCCTAAGGGACGGGATATTCTGCTTATAACGTTGGTGGATTCATCTTGTATGAAAGCGCTTAACACCATATAATGGATGGTAATCCATAATTACCATTATATGTCTGGGGGAGTCCTGCATGAAGCTGTTGGCCGTGGTGACCGTACCGGGCGTCAAGCCGCGAAGAAAACGCTGGCCGCGCATGGTTGTAATCATCGCTCTGATCGTTGTGCTATTGATCGCCTGCGCAGGAGGATACGTGTATTGGTTCGTGAATAAAAGTTTGCCGGTCATCCAAGGCGAGCTCCGCATTTCCGGGCTGGATAAACAAGTGACCGTATGGAGGGATGAGGCGGGGGTGCCGCATATCGAGGCGCAAACGGAACATGATCTCTATATTGCACAGGGTTTTGTGACGGCACAGGATCGTTTATTCCAGATGGACCTCAGCCGGAGGCAGGCTTCGGGACAATTGAGTGAAGTGGTTGGCGCGAAAGCCATCGACCGCGATAAGTTTTTCCGCAGCTTCGGTCTGCGGCGGGCTGCCGAGGCTTCGCTCAGCTCCTATTCGGAACAATCCAAGCAGGTGCTGGAGTGGTATGCGCAAGGCGTCAACGATTACATACGGTATGCTAAGGCGTCTAAGGCGCTTCCGGTCGAGTTTACGATTCTGGGATATCAGCCGACGGAGTGGCTGCCTCTGGATTCTTTAACGATCGGCAAATACATGGCCTACGATTTGGCCGGAAACTGGGAGGGGCAAGCGTTCCGGTACGGTATGGCGCAGAAGCTGTCCGCAGATAAGCTCCAATCGCTGATGCCGACATATCCCAAGGATGGAGCAACCATTTTGCAGGCTATGAAAGAGCATCCGGTCGATGTGAGCCGGCTTGCGGCTGCCGCGGTCGTTCCCGATCCCTTTAATGGAAGCAACAACTGGGTGGTAGCTGGCGGGAAGTCGGCTTCAGGCAAGCCGCTGCTTGCCAATGATCCGCACTTGGGACTGGATACGCCTTCGATCTGGTACGAGACGCATCTGGCGGCACCGGAGCTGAACGTTAGCGGCGTCATATTTGCCGGCGTTCCGGGAATAATCCTCGGGCATAACGAGAACATTGCCTGGGGAGTGACGAATCTGGGCCCGGATGTGCAGGATTTGTATATCGAAAAAAGAAATCCGGAGAATCCGAACCAGTTCGAGTACATGGGGAAATGGGAAGACGCGAAGGTGTATCAAGAGGAAATCAAGGTGAAGGGGGAGGCACCCGTTCCTTATGAAGTCGTCGTGACCCGGCATGGTCCGATCATTTCCGAGTTTGCCAAGGATCAGCAGAAGGACACGGCTCTTGCGATGCGATGGACGGCTCTTGATGCCACGACGGAGCTGGAAGCCATACAGATGTTTGCCAAAGCCCGCAGCTGGGACGACTTTAAGAAAAGCCTCGAGTACTTCGATGCTCCCGCGCAAAATTTCGTTTTTGCTTCCCAGGACGGAACGATAGCTTACCGGGGAAACGGTAAAGTCCCGATCCGCGGAAACGGCGACGGCTCCGTTCCCGTACCCGGCTGGACGGACGATTATGAATGGACGGGGTATATTCCTTGGGATGAGCTGCCTACGGTTGTCAATCCGCCGGAAGGGTTCATTGCCACGGCGAACAACAAAGTCGCCGGGGACAGCTACCCGTACCATTTGACTGACAGCTGGGCCCAGCCGTATCGGGAGGCACGCATCCAGCAGGTACTCTCGGGCAAGGATAAGCTGACGGTAGAGGATATGCAGAAGCTGCAGTTCGACCGGAACAATCTGCAGGCTGAAGAGTTTCTGGACGGAATGCTCGCGAAGGTTCAGCACAATCCGGAACTGCGGCCGATCGATCGGGAGGTATTGGATGTGCTGCAAAGCTGGAATAAAGTGAATGATCCGGATCAGGCTGCTCCGCTGGCATACGAGCTGTGGATGCTGAAATTTGATGACGTGCTGTTCAAGCCTGACATCAGCGACGACATGATGAAGCTGTTCAATAATAAGGCGATCGTGAAGGATGAAATGATCCGGAGATCCATGCAGGGCGAGAGGGAACCGTGGATCGACGAAAAAGGCGGTCTGGAAAAGGTGGCGCTCCAAGCGCTGCAGCTTGCGGTCGACCGAGCAGTTTCGCTCCAGGGGAAACATCCGGATCAATGGCAGTGGGGCAAATTCCATGAAGTCGAGTTCCCTCATCCGCTCGGTTCCGTGAAGCCGCTGGATCGGGTCTTTAATGCCAAAGCGATGCCGATGGGCGGCGGGAAGGTAACCGTCGGGGCGGCAGGTTGGGATCCTACTACCGGGGAAGTGAATCACGGTGCTCCGTGGAGAACCGTGATCGACATGGCCGATCCTTCCCGATCTTATAATGTCGTGGGCCCCGGCCAATCGGGACATGTGCTGAGCAGGTGGTATCACGATCAGGTCGATGAATGGACCACCGGACAATACCACCTGACGAGCAGCGCACCAGCCATTTACCGTAGCGCGGGGAACGAGCTGAAGCTGATGCCCGAATAACGAAGACCCAAAGCAGCCTTTTAGGCTGCTTTTTTTATGCTCATCCATATCAACTTTATCTTGACGCTTTACCGCATTAGTGCTAACTTATTCATAATTCATACCGGATTACTTGTATATTGAAGGGGTGGGATGATTTTGACCGTGCACACGAGCACTTCCTTGCTGCAAATCGACCATATATCCGTGGCCTACGATAACAGCCGGCATATTCTAAACGACATTCATTTCGCGATCGAGCCAGGAGAATTCCTGAGCATTATCGGTAAAAGCGGCTGCGGCAAAAGCACGCTGCTGAACGTGATTGCGGGATATATCCGGCCAAGCCAAGGAAAGATTCTGATTCAAGGGCAGGAAGTGATCAAGCCGGGCCCGGACCGCGGATTCGTGTTTCAGGATTTGGCTTTGTTTCCGTGGCTGAGCGTTCTGGACAATGTGGCATTTGGGCTTCGGATGGCGGGCGTCCGCAAGCAGGAAAGACTGGAACGCAGCATGGAGGCCATCCGCATGGTCGGTCTTGCGGGCTCGGAATTGAAAAGCATCAGCGATTTGTCCGGCGGAATGAAGCAGCGCGTGGCTATTGCCCGCACGCTCGTCACGAAGCCGAATATTCTCCTCATGGATGAACCCTTCAGCGCGTTAGACGAACAAACGAGGGAATCGCTTCAGGAGGAATTGCTGCGGATTCAAAAAGAAACGGGAATGACGGTGATTCTCGTGACCCACAGCATCGACGAGGCCATTTATCTGTCCGACAGGGTTGCGGTGTTCGATGAACAGGGGCGGATTCACCGGCTGCTCCAAATCGGTCTTGGAAAGCCGAGAATCCCGGAGATCCGGGTGTCTTCTTATTTTAATGAATACAAAAAACAGCTGATGAAGGATCTGCGGTACGATTTTCAAATCGAATACGAGTCTGAGGGCTCGGGGATCTAAAAAGGGGAATCTCACGATGAAGAAAAAAAGATCGGTCTATGGGAAACTATTCGGAACGGCGGGCAGCCTTGTCCTGGCTGCGGCGTTAGCGGCAGGCTGCGGAAGCAAGGACGCGGGAAAAGCAGCGGAAGGTACGGCAGGCAGCGGAGCTAAGGAGCAGGCACAGGAAATTAAGGTGGGATATGTGAACCTGATTGCGGCCGCGCCAGCGATCATCGCGAAGGAAAAGGACCTGCTCGGCAAGCAGGGCTTGCAGGCGGAATTCTTCTCTTTTGCCAACGGACCGGATTTGTACAAGGCTTTGTCCTCCGGGAAGCTGGACGTGGCCTACGCGGGAGTGCCGGCGGCGGTGAATTGGGGCTCGCGCGGGGCGGAATTCAAAATTATCGCCAAAGTAGATGACGGTAAAAACGGCGTGCTGACCAAAAGTGATTCTGGCATACAGCAGCCTGCGGACTTGAAGGGCAAAAAGCTCGGCAATCTGGTGAAGGGCAGCGGCGTTGATTACCTGATCCGCGCGGTTTTGCTGCCGGAGGCCAAGCTTGACGACCAAAGCGTTGCTTTGGTGCAGATGGAGACAGCGAACATGGAGTCGGCCGTGACGAACGGGACGATCGATGCGGCGGTAGCCGGCGAGCCCTTCCTGACGTTTGCGGAGCTGCGTGGTTTGAAGGTGGTGAAGGAGCTTCCGGATCCCGCCTTTGTCGTTCTGGGTTCGAATTCGTTCCTGACAGAACACGCGGATACCGCGAAGAAGTTCATTGAAGGTCACAAGGCATCCATCGACGATTTGAATCAAAACACGGAAGCCGATGCGGAAGTACTGGCCAAAGCCTTCAACGTTCCTGAAATCAAAGGGGCGGATAAAACGTATACGCCGGCGGAAGTGATGGTACAGGCATTGAAACGCAATCAATTCTCGTATGAGCTGACCGACAAGGACGTGAAGTATTACCAAGAGATCGCGGATAACAGCTATGCGATCAAATCTCTTGAGAAGCCGCTGGAGGTAAATACCATCATCGATACGTCCTGGGTCAAATAACCGAGCCTACGAAGGCAGGGGGAACGACATGAAAAAATTTCATTTTGGCATACTCGCCATCCCTTTTATTATCGTGGTCTGGATGCTGGCGGCCCGCCATTACCCGCCCATCATTTTTCCGGGACCCTGGCAGACGCTTCTTGAACTGAAGAAGCAGCTCGTATCGCCCGACTACTACCATCATATCGGAATCAGCCTCTACCGCCTCTTCTTCGGCTTCGTCATCGCAGCCGTTTCGGCCTTCGTGCTGGGGCTGCTTGCCGGAATCAGCAAGGCCTTCCGCCAGTTCCTGACGCCGATGGTAACACTGTTCCAGGCCACACCGCCGATGGCGTGGGCGCCGCTGCTGATTCTGATGCTGGATCTCGGGAATGCGCCGATGATCGCCGTCATCGTGATCGCCGCCTTTTTCCCGATTATCGTGAACGTCATCCAAGGCATGGAACGCATCAAAATATCGCATATCCGCGCCGCCCAGACCTTAGGAGCAAGCCGGCTGCAGCTGGCTTGGCATGTTTACCTGCCCGAGGTCATGCCATCCGCCTTCACCGGAATCGTAGTCGGCTTCGGCATCGCCTGGCGCTCGCTGGTTGCAGCGGAAATGATCGGAGGCAGCGCAGGCATCGGCTGGCTGATTTCCTCCAGCGGGCAGATCGGCAACTCTCCGCTTGTGATGGTCGGCATTATCACGATCGGCATCTTGGCGATGTTCTTCGAGTTCGTCCTGATTCATCCGCTGAAGAAACGGTTTGCATCATGGGCGCCGAAGGCGTGAAGCCAGCATGAGGGTACGGCCATGCATTCATTGAATACATTCCAGCTGCCTGGACTTTAGGCAGCTTTTTTGGCGTAGTTGATTTTGGCAAGCAAGGAATGTCCCATTCCGCTATTCTCTGATTTCATCCTCGCGATTTTTTGCATAGAATAGAGGGATTCTATGATATCTGCTTGTGCTGCTTTTATTCGATATGATTTCATGGTATTTTAAAGCAGTATAGGCAGGTGTGGATTTTTTGGAATGGAGAGGAGAGCGATTTGAACGATGACTCGGAAACCAATGAAAAGAGCTGCCGGCCTTTTAGCGTTTCTGCTATTTATTTTCTCCATGGGTCCATTCATTCCTGATCAAGCCGATGCGGCCGGCGGAAACAGCTACTACGTGGCAGCAACGGGGGATGACCAGAATCCGGGAAGCTTCACAGCGCCATGGAGAACGATCCAGAGAGCGGTGAACAGCCTTGCGCCAGGAGATACGCTATACGTGAGAGGTGGCATATACTCTGAGTTTGTGAATGTCCGAACTTCGGGATCGGAGAGCGGAGGCAGCATAACGGTTCAGAATTACCCCAATGAAATCCCGATTTTGGATGGCTCGGGTTTGAGCGTTTCGTCGAGCAATCAAGCTATGGTCAATTTCTCGAATGTCAGCTATTTCGTATGGAGCGGCTTTGAAATACGTAATCTGAGCACTTCAAGCTCCTCCTATGATCCGGCGGGAATCCGCATGAAAAACGGGGGGACGGCAGTCCGGATTGTGAACAACGACATCCATGATATTAAGAATACCTCCACATCGGGTAACGCTCATGGCATGCACATCCTCGGCAATATGTCTACGCCGATAACCAATCTGACGATCAGCGGCAATAAGGTGCATCATCTTATTACGGGAAAAAGCGAATCATTAACCTTAAGCGGCAACATTGACGGCTTTACCATAACGAACAATAGAGTATACGAGAATAACAACATCGGCATCGAACTCGCGGGCTTTTATGGCGCATGTTCCAATCTTTGCGTGGACCAGACGCGAAACGGAGTCGTATCCGGCAACATTGTATACAGCATCGATTCCTCGAAGAATCCGGCCTACGGCACGGGAATTCATGCGGCGGGCGGCATTTACGCCGACGGGGCCACAAACGTGATCATCGAACGGAATCATGTGTACTCGAACGATTTCGGCATCGAGCTCGCGAGTGAAAAGAAGGGGAAGGCTACGAGCGATATCACCGTTCGGAACAACTTCATACACCACAATTACGGAGCCGGACTGATTATGGGCGGTGCCGATTCTTCCAGCGGGGGTTCGGAGAACAATAAGATTCTGAATAATACCTTCCTGGAAAATGACACGCTGAAGCAGGGCTACGGGGAAATTACGATGCAGTGGTATAACGTGAACAACATGATTCTGAACAATATTTTCTACAGCAACACGCAAAAGCTATCCGTCAACAAGATCAATACCAGCGGATCAGGCAACAAGATCGACTACAATTTGTTGTACAATGCCAGCGGAGCCAACAGCACGGTATGGAGATGGCAGGGCACCGCTTATCTGAGCTGGCCTGCATTCCAGACAGCCACGGGCTTTGATACCCATTCTATATTTGGCAACCCTATGTTTGTGGATAAAGCACAGAACAATATTCGTCTGACATCGGGTTCGGCCGCGATCAACAAAGGCACGAATGCGTACGTCCCAAGCGGAAGCGTCGATTATGCGAACGGGATTCGCATCCGGGAGGGAACCGTCGATATGGGCGCGATGGAATACGTGGCCGGGCAGGATCCGATCACAGCGCCTTCCTCCAAGTTTGCCGCAGACGGCAATGCAGCCGAATGGGGGACCGTTCCGGTTCTGAGCAAAGGTTCTTCAAATTCGTTCTTGATAAAGGCAGCCTATGAACAATCCAAGCTGTACCTTTACGTTCAAGGCAGTGGACTCCTGAAGAAGAGCCAGTTCTATTTGAATACGGACAATAATGCGAATACCGGCTTTAAAGTGACCAAATTTACACAGAGCGGAGCAGATTATCTGTTGGAAAACGGCAACCTGTACCGTTACACGGGAAAGGGCGGATCGGACTGGTCCTGGAAGCTGCTCCAAACTTATAAAGGAACGGAAAGCTATGCAGCCACAGATCAGATCATCGAGGTTGCGTTGACGTTATCCCATATCGGAGCGACCGCGGATACGCCAATCAAGGTGGGATTCATCCAGAATGACTCCAATACGAACAAACTTCCCGTAAGCGGCGGTTTTGTGTCCATCCCAAAAGCGAGCTCAAGTTTGAAGAAATAAGTCGTATCAAGCGAAAGGTTATCCCAGCGTCATCTGTTGGGATAATCTTTTTTTGTTATAAAATAGGTAAAAAAGACTATTAAAAAATGAATAGTATATGACAAAAGTAGGACTATTGGTAACTACTTTTTATGAGACCGAGTAGGATATAATCTTATGAAGTGGCGTAAGTTAGCGGATTTTCATAGAGTTTGTCCGTCGAAAAGCAAATCTATGAGCAGAAAATTTGTTTTTATATAAACTTATTGTAAATATTGTGGAAATAAGTTATATTTTCTCTTGATGTATAAGTCAATAGTCCTGAAAATTTTTACTATTTTAATGGTTTTCGTAAAAATAGTGCTATCAACCCGGGCTTTTTAAATGCTAACATTACGATTTCTGCGAAAATACATAGCTGAGATTTCATTATATTACATAGAAAAGAGGTGGGGCCGTGAAAGTATTAGTCACCGGAGGCATGGGGTTTATCGGTTTTCATGTCGCGGAACGTTTTGCCAAGGAAGGCTACGAAGTATATGTCATCGATAATCTCTCAACGGGAACCAAGGAAAACGTCCATTTTAAGCACAAACTGTACGAGCTGGCGGTAGAGGACTCCAAATGTGAGGAAATATTCCGAACGAACCGGTTTGATACCGTCGTCCATTTGGCCGCCCAGGTCAATGTGACAACGTCGATTGCGGATCCAAGGCATGATTCCGAGTCGAACGTGCTGGGGCTCGTCAATATGCTGAGCCTGTCCCAGAAATACGGCGTGAAAAAATTCATCTTCGCTTCCTCCGCTGCCGTCTATGGCTCCAATGATCATCTGCCCCTGGCCGAAACCGAGAACTGCAACCCGATCTCTCCATACGGAATCAGTAAATGGGTAGGCGAGTCCTACTGCAGCAAGTGGAAAGAACTATATGGTCTTGATACGCTTTGCTTCCGGTTCTCAAATGTATTCGGTCCCCGGCAGGGAAGCAACGGCGAAGGTGGGGTCGTGTCGATTTTCATGGATCAGCTGCTGGCTGGTAAGCCGTTATACATACGCGGAGACGGTGAACAAACACGGGATTTTATTTACGTCGAAGATGTGGCAGATGCCATTTACCGTGCTTCCTATTCAACATTGACCGGGGTATACAACCTCGCTACGAACACGGCTTGCAGCGTTAACCATTTGGTAGCCGAGCTGAAGGAACTTCATGATGCGGCCGAAGTCGTTTATAAAGAAGCCCAGCCCGGGGATATTCGCCATTCCAGGCTGGACAATACCGCAATTAAGCGGGATTTGGACTGGGCCCCGATGTACAGCGTCAAGGAAGGTCTGTTCCGGACATATACGTGGTTTGCACAGCATACAGCACAGCGCGAAGCTGCCGTAACGGTAGAGGCGGCACCCTCAGCGGCGCTTAACCATCGGAAGAAGTGGATGCCTTATGCAGAGAACATTCTCGCGTTTGCGCTTACGGCTTGGCTGACGGTCAGCGATTGGGACCTGTCGTTTGCTTTTATGGATATCAAAGTGCTCTACATTGTTATTATGGGTATCATCTATGGAAACCGGCAGTCGATTACAGCGGTGGTATTGTCCATTGGCCTGTTAATCTATGAAAAAATGGAAGACGGCCGCGAGCTTATCTCCCTGCTTTACGATACGGATTTCTTTTTTCAGGTTGCAGTTTATCTCTTCATAGGCTTGGTTGTAGGTTATGCCATTGAGCGCAAGACGCGGCAGCTTCAAACCAAAGAGCAGCAGATACAGAGCCTGGAAGAGAGACATGCCTTTCTGAATGAGGTCTATACCGAGGTCCGGGAGGTCAAGGATGAATTGCAGGAACGGATTCTGAACAGCGAGGACAGCTTCGGAAAGATATACTCCATCACCAAAGAACTGGAGAGCCTGGAGCCTGAGCATATCTTCAACGCTACGTTGAACGTGGTCGAGTCCATCATGAAAACCGGGAGCGTATCCATCTATTCCGTCAACGCAAGCTTCAGCTATCTTCGGCTTGTAGCGCAATCGGGGGAAGCAGAATCGGAGGGCGCCAAATCGCTGAAGGTGAGCGAGCATGAATATCTGAAGGAAATGTTCGAGAACGAAAAGATGTTTATCAACAAACAGCTTCAGGAGGGGGTACCGTTCCTGGCGGCTCCCGTGAAGAGCAATAACGAGATTGTCGCCGTCATCACGATCGGTAAAATGAAATTCGAAAACTTTTCACTGTACTATCAAAATCTGTTCAAAATCACGATTGAACTCATATCTTCTTCGTTGTCGCGCGCCTTGTCTTATGTGGATGCCATGCGAAGCATCCGTTATATTGATGGAACCTCCGTCTTGAATGCCGACGTATTCTCTATGATTCTGGAGAGCAAGCGTCAGGCCAAAGAGCAGCACAACACTCCTTTTATATTGCTCGAAACCGAATCGGATCACATATCGGTGAAGGAATACTCGGAGAAGCTGTCGGCAATTTTGCGGGAAACGGACTATATCGGCGAAGGTGTTGATGGCAGGCTCTACGTCTTGTTGTCCAATACGGAATTGGACGATGCGCAGCATGTACTGAAGCGCTTTGAGCGGCATCATATATCGCTGAGACTGGTCGAGGATGTTGCATCATGATCGAGATCATGACGGTCGTTTATATCGTGCTGTGCGGTGGAGGTCTGTGGGTGTATTACCGGAAGGAACCGCGGGAGTGGCTGCTGCGGTGGGTGTGCGTCAGTATTTTTCCGGTGATCGGATGGCTGTTCCCGCTCTTCTGGCCGGATTCCTGGTTGAAGCGCGGATCCAAGACGAGTACCGAATTGTTTGCGGAGCAGGTTAAACCCGAATATGAATTTATGGATATATATACCGAGGCGGAGGCCAGAAGAGACCTGGGCGTTCTTCCGATCGAGGAGGCACTGGTGGTCAATGAGCATGCGGAACGGCGCAAAGTCATGCTGGATGTGCTGAAGCAGGATGCCATGACTTACATCGACGTCCTGCAGAAAGCCGTAAGCAATGAAGATAGCGAGACGTCTCATTACGCGGTCAGCATGGTAATGGAAGTGAAGCGAAAGCTGACACTCTCCATGCAGGAGCTGTCGGTCCGGTACGAATCAGGCCGGGAGGACGAGGAGCTGCTTAAGGCATACGCGAACGTGCTCCGCGATTATATCCGCAGCGGCTTTATCGATGAACGGACGCTGATGAAGTACCGGTTCATCTATCTGGGCGTGTTGAAGGATCTGATTTCGGTATCACCGGATACGGCATCCGCTTATGAAGAGAAGGTCAAGGCAGAGCTGGTCTTGTCCCAGTTCCCTGAAGCGGAGCAGACGGCCTTAAATTATCTGAAGCGGTTTCCGGACCGGGAAGAGGCCTACACACTATTAATTCAAGTTTATTATGAGATGAAATCGCACAAGAAACTGCTGGAGACGCTGGACCTGCTGAAAAAATCACCTCTTCGTCTGTCTCATCATGCATTAACCTTGGTACGTTTCTGGTCGGAAGGGGCATGACATGGATGTGGATGTAAAGTTAAGACGCAATGTATATATCATCATAATCGTGATTCTATTGCTTGCCATTACGGTACAGGTGTCGCGTTCCGAATTCATTATGAAGTTCAGCCAAAACCATGATTTGGCCAAAGACCGGCAAACCTTGATGACGCTCTCGAAGCAGCAGCTGCCGGCGGATGCCGGCGAACCGCAGTACTGCGTCGTGTATGATTCGAAAGACGAGTACAGTGTGAAGGTCAAGGACAATGCGGTGAAAATGCTGCAGTACATGAAAAAGAATGCAGTCGCCATGGATTCTGCCACATCGCCGCTTACCTATGATAAGTGCCGAATGATGGTCGTGACGAACCAGGAATTGGACCCGATACGGAATATAGACAAGCTGGGGGATTACGTGGAGAACGGCGGTTACGTGATGTTTGCAAGCTCTTTGCAGCAGGACGAAATGTTCTATCAGATATACCGCAAGCTTGGCATCGTTTCTGTCGGCAACCAATTTCAAACGAACGGCATCGAGCTGAAATCCAATGTCCTGATCGGAGAGAAAGGGCTTCAAATGAATGAAGCCTTCCTGAACAATACTTCAAGCAGCGTGGAAATTGACGGGGACTCGGAGCTTCTGGCTGCAAGCCATGACGGCACCCCGCTGATGTGGAAACGCGACTACGGGAAAGGCAGCTTCATGGTGTTCAACGGGACAATCCTCCAGGAGAAAATAAACCGCGGTTTATTGGCCGGGGGCATCAGCATGCTTGAGCCTGACTTCATCTATCCGGTGTTTAACACGAAGCAGCTTTTCATCGATGATTTTCCGTCACCGATCCGAAGCGGGACAACGCCGCTCATCTATGATGCTTACAAAAAAGACATCCCCCGTTTCTACCATGACATTTGGTGGCCGGATATGCTGAAAGCCGCCAAGCAAAGCGATTTTAAATACACGGCGGTGCTGATTCAATCGTATCGCGATCAGGTGAAGCCGCCGTTCCGGTATCCGATTGACGAAGACCGGTACAATCTGATTTCGTACGGCAGGGAAATCATCAAGAGCGGCGGGGAAATCGGGATTCACGGGTACAATCACCAGGCGCTGACGATGGACGAGGACGTCGCGGGTGCTTACGAATATAAAACGTGGAACAGTTATGAGGATATGTACGCGTCCATCGAAGAGGTCGTCCGATATCTTCAGGATTCATTTCCATCCTATCAACCGAGCACGTATGTACCGCCCTCCAATGTGTTAAGCCAGGAAGGCCGGAAAGCACTGCCGGCAGCGTGGCCGGATTTAGCGACGATATCCTCCTTGTATGAGGAGGATGCCCAGAATCTGTCCTATGTTCAGGAATTCGAGATTGCCTCCGACGGTATCGTTGAAATGCCGCGCGTAACCTCGGGGTATGTGGAGGCGCCGTTCGAGCGCTGGGCCGAGGCCAATACCGCTTCCTCGCTCGGCGTATTCTCCCATTTCGTCCATCCGGACGACGTCATCGATAGCGAGCGAGGCAAGGGTTTGACCTGGAAAAAGCTGTATGACCAATTTTCCGAGAAGCTGGAACGCGTGAGCCGGACCTACCCTTGGCTTCGCTCCATGACAGCAACCGAGGGCGCTAACAGCTTGGTGAACACATTGACTTCCCAAGTGTCGCTGAATAAAGAGCCGAACCGGATGGTGGGCCAAATTAACAACTTCCGGGAAGACATGTACTTTATTCTTCGGACGGAGCGCAATATCGGCCAGCTGAAACACTGCAAAGTCAGCAAAATCGATGAGCATACCTATCTGGTCACTGCGGAGCAGGACAAATTTGAAATCGGATTGGGCGGTTGACGAGAGATGAGAATTTGTATGATTGCGGAAGGCTCCTACCCTTATATCACAGGAGGGGTTTCAAGCTGGATTCACAGTCTGATTACCCAAATGCCTGAGCATGAATTCATTATTTATGCGATCGGTGCCCAGACCAAGCAAAAGGGGAAATTCAAATATACGCTTCCTCCGAATATCATCGAGGTCCGCGAAATTTTCCTTGATGCCTATCTGGATGAGGATGCCGATTGGGGAAGCCGTTTCCGGCTGACTGCCGAGGAGCAGGCAACGATTCAGGCTCTGATCGGCGGGGAGGGGACACTGGACTGGAACGAAGCGTTTGCGCTGCTTCGGACCGATAAATTCACCAATGTGTCTGATTTCCTGGCGAGCAAAAACTATTTCGACAACCTGGAACGGCTGTGCCGGACGAAGTATACCCATGTTCCTTTTACGGAGATGTTCTGGACCGTCCGCTCGATGATTCTGCCGCTGATCCTGGCGATTCGCAACGATGTCCCCAAGGCAGATCTGTATCACAGCGTATCGACGGGTTATGCCGGAGTCATCGGTGCATTGGGCAAATATGTGCACGGTTCGCCGCTCATTTTGACCGAGCATGGCATATACTCGCGGGAACGCGAGGAGGAGATCATTAAAGCGGATTGGGTCAAAGGATATTTCAAAGATTTATGGATCGAATACTTTTACCGTCTTTCCGATTGTATTTATACATCCGCGGATCAGATCGTGACGTTGTTCGGACGCAATAAGGAGATCGAAATTGAACTGGGCTGCTCCCCGGACAAAATCCGGATTATCCCGAACGGGGTCCGAACCAGCGATTATGAGGGGCTCCCCCAAGCGCCGGAAGATGGAAGGATAAGAATCGGCGCCGTTGTCCGGGTCGTTCCGATCAAGGATATCAAGACGATGCTGCAGAGCTTTGCGCTGGTGAAGAGAGAAGTGCCAAACGCCGAGCTGGTCATCATGGGACCCGTGGAGGAAGATGATCAATATTACGAGGAATGCTTGCAAATGCTTGAAGCCCTGGAGGTCCAGGATGTCGTGTTCACCGGAGAAGTCAAAGTGAAGGATTATCTGGGGAAAATGGACATCCTGCTTCTCACCAGCGTCAGCGAGGGTCAGCCGCTGGCCGTGCTCGAGGGTATGGCATGCGGCAAGCCGTTCGTCACGACGAACGTGGGCAGCTGCAAAGAGCTTTTGAATGGCGTCGATGACGGGATTGGACCGGCAGGTTTGATTGCGCCCGTCATGCATTACGAGCAAATCGCCAACAGCCTGGTGACGCTATGCAAAAATCGCGAACTGCGGGAGGAAATGGGACGTAATGCGCTGGAGCGGGTTCGGCGCTCGTATAAATACGAAACCTTCATTTCCGAGTACCGCAAGCTTTATGCAAACTTAAAGGAGGGAAGCGGCACATGGCCGGAATCGGTTTTGAACTAAGAAAATTATTCCGGGAGCAGGGACTGATTAACAATGTGAAGGCATATGCTTATTCCTCGATGTCGACGATCGGACCCATGATTCTTTGCATGTTTCTGATCATTGTCCTGCAGAGACTGATGTCTTACAGCGGGGGCACCCACCTGCAGTGGGAGCTGTACATCGCGACGATGCAGTATAATTTTGTCTTCTCGATCCTGATCACAAGCGGTATTTCCATGCTGCTGACGAGATTTGTGTCGGACATGATTTTTCAGCGCAAGTTCGAACATATTCTTGCTTCCTATTATGGTTCGCTGGTTATCGTGCTGCCGGCAGGATCGCTGATCGCCTGGTTGTTTCTGCGGGGCGTTGCGGCAGGAACGGGCTATAAATTCGCTGCTTATTTCCTGTTCATGGAGCTGATCGTCATCTGGAATCAGTCCGTATATTTGTCGGCATTAAAGGATTATATGCGGATTGTGCGGAGCTTTGCCATCGGGACGGGCATTGCGATCGCTTCCGGGTGGCTGCTTCTGAACCTGACCTCGATGGATGCGACGACTGGAGCTCTCCTTGCCATCGATATAGGCTTTATGACGATTCTTGTGATGACGAACAGGCATCTCGAACAAGTTTTCCCCCGGTTTGACAGCCGAATTTACTTTTCGTTTGTGGCGTACTTCAAAAAATACCCTTCCTTGTTTTTCATCGGAACGTTTATGTACGCGGGCATTTACATTCACAGCATGGTCTTCTGGTTCAGCGACGACGGCCAGTTGGTTGCGGACCGGTTTTATATTTCTCCGGAATACGATTTGCCGGTATTCTATGCGTTTCTGTCCGTCATTCCAACGCTGGTAACGTTCATTGTGTCCGTGGAGACCGAGTTTTTCGAGAAGTTCCGGGCTTATTACAAGCATGTGCTGGAGGGCGGAACCCTGCTGCAGATCGACACGTCCAAAAAAGCCATGCAGCGTACGCTGATGCAGGAAATCAGCTTTTTGATGGAGGTTCAGCTGCTGTTCACTATCATTTCGATCGCCATTGGGATGAAGCTTCTTCCCAGAATAGGCTTTACGATGTCCCAGCTGGATTCCTTTAATATTCTTGTGCTCGGCTATTTTCTGTTTATCATGATGTTCATCACGATTCTTCTGCTGCTCTATTTCGATGACCGTAAAGGCGCGGCGTGGATCAGCGGTATATTCCTGCTGCTGAACGCCCTGTTCACGTTTTGGACGCTTCAGTACGAGTATGACGGCCTCGGAATGTTCTACGCATCGGTCATCGGTTTGGCCCTTGTCCTTATTCGGCTGATGTACGTGCTAAGGAACATCGATTATTACACGTTCTGTTCGCAGCCGATGAGCAGCCACCGCAAACCGAAACGCACCATGAAGTCTTACTTGATGATCTCCGTCATCGCATCACTCATGATCGTGCTTACCGCTTGTTCCGACTCTTCCAGTGATCCGGAACCGGCGGCCGAGAGTGTCGTCGATACGAAAAATCCGGGTGTTGCCGAATCGACGGCGATTACAGAAGACAAACGGATTTATCGGCAGGACGAGAATAAGGCGGTCAAAACGTTGTATGTGACCGTTCTCCCTCCGAAAGGCGATAACAATAAGGGACTGAGCTGGTATGGACTGAACCGGGAAACCGACCGCTATAGCGAGGACAAGCTCAATGTCATTATGCAGGAAGGCGCCGAGGACGGAAGCGGGCCGAAGTCGGGCCTGTTCGGATACGGTGAGGATCAGGCGAACGGCAGCATCAGCCTCCGGGGAAACACGGCGCGTTACGCATCGCAAAAATCCTACCGCATCAAGCTTTATGACGAAGCGGGCCTGTGGGAAAATCAGCGTTCCATCAACTTGAACAAGCATTCGGCGGATCTGACGCGTATCCGGAACAAGCTGAGCTTCGACTTGTTTCAGACCATTCCCAACTTCACGAGCCTTCGGACGGAATTCGTCCAGCTGTATGTGAAGGATCTCTCGGAGGGCGGATCCAAAACGAAGTTTCAGGATTACGGTCTTTACACGCAAATCGAGCAGCCGAACGAGATGTTCCTGAAATCGCATTGGCTGGACCCGTACGGTCAATTGTATAAAGTGGCGTTCTTCGAGTTCAATCGTTATCCGGACCAAATCAAGCTACAATCCGATCCTGCGTATGATAAAAAAGCGTTTGAATCGATTCTGGAGATCAAAGGCAGGGAAGATCACGAGAAGCTGATCCGCATGCTGGACGACGTCAACGACATGACGATTCCTATCGAGGAAGTCATTGCGAAGCATTTTGATCTGGATAACTATCTCACCTGGCTTGCCGTCAATATTTTGACCGATAACATGGACACGGACGCAAATAACTTTTATTTGTACTCACCGCTTAACTCTGATAAATGGTACTTCCTGCCTTGGGATTATGATGGCGGTTGGGGCCTTCAGCGCAATCTGAAGAGCATCAGCCCGTATCAAAGCGGCTTGAGCAATTATTGGGGAGGAACCCTGCATAACCGGTATTTCCGGAGCCAAGAGCATGTAGACCTTCTGAAGAAGAAAATCGAAGAAATATCGAAGAACTACATTAATAAAAATACGGTGCAGGGCCTGCTGGATCAATACCGGGATAAGGTCGAACCTTTTGCTAAAAGATCTCCTGACATTCAGTATTTACCTGGAAAATTGGCGGAAATGCCGGAGGATTATGAGCGAATTCTGTCTACGCCGGAGCAAGGGTACAAACTCTTCCTGGAGGATTTGGAGAAGCCGAAGCCGTTCTACATGGACCAGATTGACGAAGAAAACGGAAAGTTTCAATTTTCTTGGGGCATCTCCTTCGATCTTCAGGGCGATGATCTGACGTATGACTGGACGCTCGCTAAGGATCCGGGTTTTACGCAAATTGTGGATGAGAAGACAGGGCTGGCCGCGAACCGTGTTACCGTCGATAAGCTGAAGAGCGGCACCTACTACTGGAAAGTCATTGCCCGGGACAGCAAAGGGAATACTCAAATTTCGTTTGACTCTTTCGAGGATGTGGATGGAACTCCTTATTATGGCATGATGAAGTTTGAGGTGGATTAAAGCATGGAATTTCAGGGAAACAAGCTGCGCCATGAGCTGAAGTACTATCTGCATCTGCACGAATATATAGCGCTTAGACAGCGAATCTCCGCCTACCTGACGATGGATCGCAATTCGGTGCATCCTGACGGCTATGGAATCCGAAGCCTGTATTTCGACGGGCTGCAGCAGCACTCGCTGTACGATAAGAACAACGGCGTGTTCCGCCGTGATAAATACCGGATTCGCGTGTATAACGGAAGCGACAGCAAAATTACGTTAGAGCGAAAAAGCAAATTCGGCGATTACATCAACAAGGTGTCGGCGCCATTGACGAAGGAAGAGTATGCCCTGATTTTAGCCGGGGATGCGGCTTTTCTCTCAGACAAGGATCATCCGCTGCTGCAGGAGTTCTATATGGCGCTCGTCCATAGCGGATTCCGCCCGTCGGTTATCGTCGATTACATGCGGGAGGCTTATATTTATGAGCTTGGCAATGTGCGCATTACGTTCGATAAAAGGCTGGCGGCCGGAATGAATACGGTTGATGTCTTTGATCCCGCCCTGGTGCTTGAGGAGGCCCTGCCTCCGGCACTGACCATCATGGAGATCAAGTACGACTCGTATCTGCCTGATGGCATCCGTCAGCTGGTTCAGCCGGACAGGCATATACGCTCAGCCATCTCCAAATTCGTCATTTGCCGCGAACTGGGACTGAAACATTTTAAAGAATAGTATTCACAGGAGGAACGGCCGTGGGGGATAACCTAAATTTTCAGGATCTTTTTAAAAAGAGCGCGCTTCATCTGGAAGCATTCAGGGACATATCTTATATCGATTTGTTTCTGGGCTTGATCTCTTCGTTCGCCATCGGAATGTTTATCTTTTGGATTTATAAAAAGACGTTTAGAGGCGTGGTATACAGCTATAATTACAACGTATCTTTTGTGCTGATGACGATGATTACGACGCTGATCATTATGACGATCAGTACCAACATCGTGCTGTCGCTAGGCATGGTCGGCGCACTGAGCATCGTTCGGTTTCGTACGGCAGTAAAAGACCCGCTGGATATCGTCTACATGTTCTGGGCCATTGCGGCTGGCATTGCCTGCGGGGCAAAGGTATATCCGGCGGCGCTGATCGGTTCGATCGCCTTCGGCCTTGTGCTCATGTGGCTGTCGCGGAAAAAGGTCAAAGAAATGCCATACCTGCTTATCGTGCGCCATACGGATATCGCGACAGATGAAGTACGCGTCCATATCCGCAAGCTGCAGGGTAAGCTGAAATCCAAAACGGTCCGCAAGGAGTATACCGAAATTACGGTTGAAGTGCGGATTCGTGATGATAATACGGCGTTCGTGAATGAGATCAGCGCGCTGAAAGGCGTGCAGGATGCCTCGTTGATTAACTATACGGGGGATTATGCCCAGTAACGGCGTACGATGAGAAAAAGGCGGGAGTTGCTTCCTGCCTTTTTTACTTACCTGAAACGACAATTTCCCCGGAAATATTTTCTGGCAGACAAGTGGCAGATTGGAGAGGCCGGGACAAGGAGAGATAGAATGATGAAGAGAATAATAGGTTGTGCCGCTCTGGCGGGAGCCTTAATAGGGTTGGGTTTAACCTGGTGGAACCCGGGATCCGCATTGGCCGAAGGCGGCCAGCTTCAAATTAACGACATTGAGGGGAAAGATACTTACCTGATGAGCGACGGTTCCATGTGGACTATTTTTCAGGGGATCCGGGTCATCCATACGCCAGGAAGGGTCGATGCGATCAGTGGGGACATGTACGACGGGTATGGCAAAACCAGCGACGGCCGTCTTGTTCAATGGCAAATGGGCGATCCGCGTATCATTGAGGGCACCTCGGGCGCGAAGCAGGTCTCTGGATCCTACTGGTTGAAAACGGACGGTACGGTTTGGTTCCAAAATAAACAAATAAAAGAGCTTAACCAAATACAGCTTCTGGCGAATGAACATCGGGAGTTGGCCGTTCTGACCTCGAACGGTGATTTGTTGTTGCTTGACAACAACAAGCAGGGAAACATATTCAAAAAGCTGGGGACCGTGGAGCAGGCGGCTGCAGTCAAGTCGGTCACCGTGCATGACGGCCGGGTGGCGATCTTGTTTGAATCCGGGAAGGTCGTCGTGTACGAGACAGCCAATTTTGATGATAACGGCCGCATTATACCGGTTACTGTCGCAGAGGATGCGATTCAAATCATATACGCGACAAGGTATCCGACGAACGCACTGATTGTAACGCGCAAGGACGGCACGGTGTGGACGACGGGGACTTACAAGGACCGCTGGAAGCTGAAGGACCAGATTCCAGGTCTGAAAGATGTTATGAAAACCTCATTGCCGGCGGATGACATCGCTGAGGGCTTCTACGCCCAGCATCGTGACGGAAGCTGGGATTTTTACAAAGAAGGAGACATTACGCCGGTCGGTGTGCCTGTCGTTACAGATGTATCGGTATCGATCTCTAACGCGGAGCCTTACGTCGGAGACAGCATCCAAGTGGATATCCAGGAGTCCTACTCGAATGGTGCGAAGATGAAAGTGAAGGCCAGCGACGCCAAGATCGATGTTGAGAAGCCGTACTTATTGAAGCTTCAGCCTGATCATACACTGAAAGCGTCCGGAGTCGGTAAAACGCAGGTTACCGTCACTACCAGTGGCGTATCAAAAACCGTGACGGTATCGACCAGCCTTCAGAATAACTTGAAATATGCCAAACAGGTGAGCGGAACGATCATGGTTCCGGCCAAATCGGTCATTAAAGCATTGGGCGGCACGTTAACGGTCACGGGCGGATGGATGGAGGCACAGTTCGGTGACATCACGTTGTCCTTCAAAGCGGGGAGCAAGGAGGGAACGGTAAACGGACAGTCCGTCACACTGAAGGCTGTCCCGGCGGAGGATCATGGCGAGCTTTACATTCCGGCAGCTCTGCTGTCGAATGCGCTTGGAGCCAGCATCCGCTGGGATGATAAGTGGAAGCAGGCGGAGATCGCTTTCGGGGACGCCAAGATGACCGTCGTGTCCTCCCAAACCGCGGGACTCATCAAAACGGCAATGCAGGGAAGTCTGGCCAAATATATCGGAAAAACGTACTGGATAAACGATTTTGAAGGCTGGGAGCGATTCTCTAAAATTACGGTCGCTGACGTCCTTCCAAATGACCAGGGAGAGTTTATCCTTGCGTTTCACACCAAAGCGGGAAAGACGTTGAAAAGCTACCCGATGAAATCTTCGGAAGCGATACAGTTATTCGCGGACCGGTCCGCGCTGTTTCATGAAGATCCGTACAAGAAATACCCATGGCCCGCTTCCGTATGGAGCCAGGTTAAGGCTGGCAAGGTTTCCATTGGCATGACCAAAGAGCAGGTTCAGTTATCTTGGGGAAGTCCGGCCGCCAAGGACGTAACCACTGGCGGTGGAAAAACGATTGAAACGTGGGGGTATTCGAACTTCAACGTCATTTCGTTCGTAGATGGGAAAGTATTTTTGATCCTCGTATAAACGAAACGTTAAACATACAGGCATAACGCCCTTTCCGGAATGGCATGATTGGCTGCCATTCTGTGAAAGGGCGTTGTGACGAGGATCGAAAACTACCGATCGGGAATCGGTCAATGGCAAGCGTGGCGGTCAGAAACTTTATTTTTGCATATCCTTACGGACGAAACGGTGGCCGTGCAGCCAATTGGCACAGCAGTCAAGCCACTGTCGGCATGACTCGTTGTCTTCTGAGAGACCGAGACCATGGCGACCTGATTCGAATACATGCAGTTCAAACGGAATTTTCGCTTTGGACAGCGCTGCAGCGAAGTATAGGCTGTTCTCCACAGGCACAGCGCCGTCATCGGCCGTCGTCCACAGGAATGTCGGCGGGGTACGGCCGTCCACGCGCTGGTCGGCAGAGTAGCTGGCAATCTGTTCCGCACTGGCATCCTCGCCCAGGAAGCGAGAGCGGCTGCCTTGATGCGTATAGTCCTCTTCAAACGTGATCACCGGGTAGCTGAGGATCAACAGATCCGGTTTTGTCTTGCCGGTCACGGATGTTATTGCGGCAAGATGCCCTCCGGCGGAGAAGCCGATCATCCCGATCTGGTTCGGGTTCATGGCAAGCCCGAAGGAATCCTCCGGATCGCGGGCCCAGCTTAACGCTTCCTCGACATCCTGAATAAGCGAATCCGGATCAATGGTGTCCTCAAGACGGTAATGCAGGACCCCTGCATGCATGCCCAGTTTGTTAAACCATTTGGCGACCGGCTCGCCCTCATGATCGGCCCGCATCTGGTATCCTCCGCCAGGCAGGACGAGCATAAAGGGAAGGGCTTCCCCTCCGTGGTGTTCAGCCGGATACAAGGTGAGAAGAGATGTGTCCGGAGAAGTAATCTTCCCGGAAACTTCCTTGCTGTGAGAAACTTGAATCATACGTGTTTCCTCCTAATCCATCGATGGGAATCCGAGATAGTGCAAGTAAATGATGGCTCATGGGTGCGAGAAAGCTGCTGCGAATCAGTCAGCATGCTGACGAGACGTCATGGGTAAGCAGGCTGTTCAAGGTGTAAAGTGTAGTACGTCAACTACTGGCACATACCGCTTCGCGTATCATTGTACCATCAACCGTGGCCAAGCTGCAGTATGCTTGGCTTATTTTTCTTGAGGACAGTCTATCGATGCAATTCATGCCGGTTAACCATTCGGATTCAGTCATTAGAGGAGGGTTCGCGGCAGCTCAAGGCCGCTTTCGATCACGTCCGGCACCCCAACCTTCAAGCGCATCGATCCAGATGTGCTTGTTGGATTTGGGGGAACAAACACAGAAAAATGACAAAATCGTAATTTTACCAATGAATCCATATTCCAGGGATAAAAAGGACCAAGGACCTACATTTACCCATAATTTGGAGCGGAATTCCGCGAAAAAAGCCCTATGCAAATATGTTTCAGCTTTGAGATAATGAGGGACATAGAATGCTAGCTATCCTGCTTTTGGCAGAAGTATATCTCTAAGGTTACAAAATTGTAATTTTTTAAAGGAGGAACAACATGATTAACATCAAGAAAAGCCTGCTCGGCAGTCTGGCAATTACCGCAGCGGTGTCGGCAGCCGTCATTCTTCCATCTCCCTCACATGCAGCAGCCTCTAGTGCCATCGTGCAATCGGCTTCAGCTTCGCAGACGGGCGTCATTCAATCATCGGTAAATTTAAGAGACAAGCCTTCCTTGTCCAGCCGTGTTCTCGGATTGGTCAAAACAGGCGAGAAGGTAAAAATACTGGAGAAGAGCAGCGCTTATTTTTATAAAATCAAAACCGCGGCAGGCAAAACCGGATATATCAGCACGAACGGTAAATATATTCGCGTCGGACAGGCTTCCGCAGGCTCATCGTCTTCTGGAATTTCGAACTCGCAAAATAACGGCTCCTCATCTGCTTCGAAGCCCACTCAATCGGCTTCGGCGGCCATTGAAAAAGTGGTGCGGACCGGAATGAAATACTTGGGAACGCCGTATGAATACGGATCCGACCGCAATACGACGAAGACGTTCGACTGCTCCGATTTTATACGCCAGATCTTTAAGGAAGGCGCTGGTCTTACACTTCCTGCGGATTCCCGGCAACAGGGCTCGTGGATCAAGGAAAACCGCAGCCCGGTGTATTCTTCGAGCAAGTTGAAACGCGGCGATCTTGTCTTTTTCATGAGCTATAGAGGTTCCAGCAGCTCGGCATACAGCGGCATCGATAAATCCAAGCAGCGGATCACGCATGTGGCTCTGTATCTGGGAGACGGGAAGCTCCTGCATACGTATTCCCAGAAAGCCGGGGGCGTCGTCGTTACCGACTTTACGAATTCATGGAAAAACCGCTTCATGTATGGCGGCAGCGTTCTGAAGTAACGGACAAGGCTTGATCAAGAAAAGATCGGGAGACTCCCCGGTCTTTTCGCATTTTTCCTAATAAAGCCACCGCTCTGAGGTAGGATGGACGCATCTGTACTTGCGTAAAATGATATACTGACCCTATAATTGAAATCTAGCTTGAGATCGCTTACAACTCACCATGGTTCAGTCAGCAGCCACCTTAAGGAGCGAGTACGATGGGAAACCTGAAAAAAACATGGAGCCGTTTGAATTCGATCCGAAACAAAATCTTTTACTCCATTCTGCTGTTTCTGATTATCCCCTTTCTATTGACCTTCTACTTTATGGACAAGCCTCTGGAAAAGGTGATTGAGCAAAAGATCGGCCGTTCCGCACAGGACGCGCTGTACCTGGTGAATTTCAACGTTCAATTATTTCTGGAAGAGATGCTGCAGTCCTCCGTCAATATCACGATCAATCCCAGCATAACGAAGCTGCTCAAGGACCCGGATGCCTACAGCAAGTACGAGAAGCTCCGTTTGAACGATACCGTGCTGAACCGGCTGTTCAGCTCCTACTTTTCCAATTCGTACGTCACGCTGTTCGACCGGGAAGGCAACTGGATCAGCACAAGCTATATGTTCGATCCGATTCTCCACGGCTATTTGGATTCTGAGTGGTACCAGGAAATGATGAAGAAGCCCTATCAGCTGAAATGGATGTTCAACAACAAAGATTTGATGTACGCCGACCGGAAGCCGATCATTACGCTGGTAAAGACGATAACGGAGCTGCAGACCAACAAGAATGAGGGCATGATCGTGTTCAGCGTGCGTGAGGAGGATATCCGTAAATACCTGAGCGGACTTGAGGGCAACACTTATCTGGTGGACACCGGCGGAACGATCGTCTCCAGTCCCGACAAGAAGCAGATCGGGAACAGCCTGCTGAAAGAGGCTTACATGCCGAAGGTATGGAATTCCGCGCGGGGACAGCAGATCATCGAGAAAAAGGGACAGAAGTGGATCGTCAATTATGATACGGTTCGCATCAACGGCTGGAAGATCATTCAGATCGTACCATACGACACGGTATTCAAAGAGATCTTCGATATCCGCAAAGCGAACTTATTGATCTTTTTCGCGATCTTTATCGTCTTTTCCGTTATCACGATTTCGATCGCGTACGGTATTTCCAAGCCGCTAAAGCTGCTCCGCAAAAAGATGAGGGAGCTGGAGGACAAGGAGTTCTACTCCAACATTGCCGTGACCGGTCCGCAGGAAATTGCCTCCTTGATCGAGACCTATAATAAAATGGTCAAAAAAATACGCGGACTGCTTGGACGGGTGAAGGATGAATACGAGCAGAAGGAAGACATGCGCTTTCGCGCGCTTCAGGCCCAGATCAATCCTCATTTTCTGCTGAATACGCTGAACAATATCAAATGGATGGCGTATATACGTAACGACAAAGACGTGGGAGACATGCTGTCGAACCTGGGCGGCATTCTGGAGGGAAGCATCGGCCGGGGAGGCAGCTTGATCATGCTGCGGCAGGAGCTGGATTATATCGAGAATTATATGGCTTTGATGAAAATGAGCCATGCTGATACAATATCTCTTAATATTGACGTTCCGGACGAGCTGATGGACCAGGAGGTCATTAATATCATGCTGCAGCCGATTATTGAAAACTGCCTGGTGCATGGATTGCAGAGCATGACAGGGATGGGCTTGATCACCATTCAGGCATGGCATGATGAGGATGATTTCGTGCTCCGTGTCGCGGATAACGGCACCGGGATTCAGCCGGAGAAGCTGATGGAAATCCGCGGCAGGCTCGAAGTGGGCTCGACGGACCCCATGCCGGAACGGATCGGCGTCCAGAATGTCCATGACCGAATCAGGCTCCAGTACGGCGATGCCTATGGGCTCAGCATAGATAGCAAACCGGATGAAGGGACCACCGTAGAATACAGGCTGCCAATTAGAAAAGTTCAAAAGGGGATTGGCGATGACACTAAAAGTGATGCTGGTTGATGATGAACTGTTGGTACGTTTAGGAATCAAGTCGTTGATCGATTGGGATAAGCATGATTTCGAATTTATCGGGGATGCCCCGGACGGGGAAAAGGCGCTGGAACTGATGGAGCAGAACGTTCCCGACATACTGCTCACGGATATCGTGATGCCGCGGATGAACGGTCTGCAGCTGATCGAACAGGTAAGGGCCAAATACCCGAGCATGCTGATTATCGTGCTGAGCAGCCACAATGAGTTCGATTATGTCCGCAGCGCGATGAAGCTCGGCGTCGAGGATTATATGCTGAAGACGTCCATGAAGCCGGATGAGCTGCTGAATATCCTGGTGGAGTCCGCAGGCAAAATCGGGCGCGGCAGCAAGAAGGCGCAGCCGGAGGACGCTCAGCCGGCTGAGAGCCGGAATTCGCGCCCGGATGAGGTGACGAATTGCGTCCGCAGCATTCTGACAGGGAACCCGGCGGATGCAGCGGTGCCCGGGGGGCTTCAGCTTCGGCCGCACGGCATCCTGCTTCTCCTTCATGTGCTTCATACGCGTGAGGGGGGTCCGGAGGCTTCTGCCATGAAGCTGCTCGAGCATCTGGTCCAAACCGAGCTGGAAGCGCTGCTGGACAGCCATCCGCTTGCGCTCGACAGCCGCGACATCGCCGCGCTGCTGGCGGTGCCGGAAGAGCAGCTGCCGGATTTGGGACGGCAGATCAGCGGGCTGGTGAGTGCGGCACAGGTGCTGCTCGGTATTACGCTGCGGGCCGATATGGCCGGGCCTCTCGCTTCGTGGGAGGAGCTTCCCGCCGCTTTCGCCAAGGCGAAGTCCGGCATCATGGAGCAGGGCATGCAGATGACATCCCGCGAAGATATCAACTCGCTGCTGACCTACCTGAAGGACAATCTCACCCGGGATATTTCGTTGAAGGAAGCAGCCGAACGGATCAACATCAGCGAAACGTACCTGAGCACGATATTCAAGAAAGAGACGGGCATGGGCTTTACCGACTGGATCAACACGATGCGCATCGAACAGGCAACGAGCCTGCTGATGGAAACAAGCCTTCCAAGCTACCAGATTGCCGAGCAGGTCGGCTACGAGAACATCAACTACTTCGGGCGCATTTTCAAAAAGATGAAGGGGACCAGCCCGCAAAAATTCCGCTCGCAATACCAGAAAACGAAAGCATAGCGAGCTTATCCGACCCTCCTGCATCCGCAGGAGGATTTGTTTTTGTCACCCATCCAAAAATAGTGAACATTCCATCCTAAAAAAGTGAATGCGGGCGTCAGCTCCATGTAAGCGTTTTAAAAATCTTGAATATAAAGCTGATAATTTTGTTCCTGTTGGATCATTTTCTTCGCGGCTATACTTTACCTATAAGCCTTTCACTCAAAGGCAAGTCCTGAAAGGCTATTGAATACAGCCGCAAGGAGGAATTCCACAGCATGATCGTCGGATCTTTGAAGCATTGGGCAGCGCAGCGGGAGCTGGCACATCCGGTGCTGCGCAAGGCGGTAGATTTTCTGCAAGACACGGATTTCAGGCTTCTCGAAGAAGGGAAATATCCGATTTGGGGACAAGACATGTTTGCCATCATTTCGAGAATCCAAACCAAGCCGGCTTCGATGCAATCCGCGGAGAAACATGAATGCTTCCTCGACATCCACTACGTGATTGAGGGAGAGGAGCTCATCGGCTGGCGGCTGCAGAATGAAGAGACGATTCCGTTTGAGAGCAATCCGGAAGAGGACTATTCCTTGTACACGGAGCTTGACGGGGAGTCCATGATCCGGCTTACGCCGGGGATGTATACGGTTCTGCAGCCAGAGGATATTCACCGGCCGGGCTTGACCGAGACGGAGCCATCCGAAGTAAGAAAGGTCGTCATCAAGATCAATCATAACCTGTTTTAAATTCTTTTTTAGCACACAACAAGATTTTAAAGGGGGCATTATTCGATGTTGAAAAAACGTGTGTTTTCGGCTACTACCGCGCTTGTTCTGTTGATGTCGCTTTTGGCTGGCTGCTCCGGCGGAAGCCAGAAAGAGGCAGAGAGCAGCAGCAGCGGCGGTGACAGCTCTTCCGGCAAAAAAGATAAAGTGGAGCTGAACCTGTGGCTCACTCCACAGTGGAAGGGCGTACTGGATGCTTCGGAGCAAAATGCGGATTATGACAGCTTTTTCAAATATGCCGCAGATAAATTCTCCAAGCAGTATGACAAGCAAGACGTGAAAGTGAACGTGCAGGTCATTGCAGGCGATCAGCGCGACGAAATGCTGAATGTTAACCTGAATGGCGGCACACCACCTGATATCTTCTTTGAAAGCGTGTTCGCCATGGGCGATTATGTCCACCGCGGAGCACTGGAGCCGCTCGATGATATCGTCGACGACGCGGCCAAGAAGGATATCGACCAGAAATACTGGGATAACGTAACCTTCGGAGATAAAGTGTACTTCTATCCGTTCGCCCATAATCCGGGCACGCTGGCTTACAACGCCGATATGTTCAAAGCCGCTGGCCTTGAAAGCTACGTCGGTGGAGAGAACGAAATCAAAACCTGGTCGATGGATGATTACAACAACATCCTGAAGACTCTGAAAGACAAGCTGCCAAAAGGTTCATACCCTATGGGGCTGTACGCGCTGAACAATCAGGGCGACACATGGAACCTGGCTTACCTCCGGATGTTCGGCAACAAGTTCTTTGACGACCAAGGCAACATCATTGTAGATGACGAGAATGGCGTCAAGGCAGCCGATTGGCTGAAAAAGATCTACAGCGAAGGCTATACGAATCCGGGCGCGGAATCGGTTTCCTCGAACGATGCCAACGCCATGTTCCAAAACCAGCAGCTGGCCATCAGCTTCACGAATCCGGTGCTGTTCAACAACTCGAAGTCCGACATGGAAGCAGGCAAAGCACCGAAGTTTGACGTCCGCCTTGCCAACATTCCGTCCGCAGACGGAAAGCCGCTTTCCTTCACGTACGTGATCGGTGCTTCGGTATTCAAAACCGGAGACGCGGTGAAAACACAGGTTGCCAAAGATTTCGTGAAGTTCTTCTCTACCGATCCGGAGCTTGTGAAATCCTCCAAGAACAGTATTCCGGTAAGAAGCTCGGTAGCGGCCGAATTCAAGGACAAATATCCTTTGTTCACCGCATATGACGCCAATGCCGCGAACCTGTTCAACTTCACGGGCAACGTACCGGGATACAGCGAGCTGAGACAAGTGCTGTATCCGGAGCTTCAAGCCATGTTCATCGGCGAGAAGACGCCTGCCCAAGCGGTCAAGGATTACCAGACGAAGGGCAATGCGGTCATTCAGAAAGCCAAGGAAAGCTCGGTTATTTTCAAAAAGTAATAACATCGGCATATTGCACAATCGCAAGAAAAACGCAGCATAATACAGACATATAAACAAGATTCGGTCCCTGCCGCTTGCGGCCCGGCCAGCGGCGGCAGAGGAATCCGGATTGGAAAGGTAACGGATAACCATGAAACTGAGAAACTATCACTGGAAAGAAAACGTGACCGGCTATCTGTTCATTTTGCCACAATTCTTGATGTTCCTGATTTTTATCGTCTATCCGATCATTGAAGGCATCAGGCTTAGTTTGTACAAGGTACAATTCAATCAGGAATCATTCGTCGGTTTCGACAACTACGTGACGCTGTTCCATGATCCCGTCTTCTTCAAGTCGATTTACAATACGGTTATATTTGTTGTATTCATAGTTCTTCTAACAGTCGCTTTCTCGATATTCGTCGCTTCCTCCGTTTTCGATAAAAACGCGAAATACGTCTCGTTTATCCGGGGGAGCTATTACATCCCTGTCATGGTTTCCATGGTCGTCATGAGTATGGTTTGGGGGTTCCTGCTGAATCCGGCCAACGGTCTCATTTCGTATGCGGCAAGGGAAATGGATTTTTCGATCGTCAATTTGCTTGGCAATAAACACACGGTTCTGCCGGTGATCATATTTGTTACATTCGCAACCAACGTCGGTCAGGCGATCATTCTATACATTGCGGCGATGATCGGCGTTCCGAAGGATTTGTTCGAAGCGGCCGAGGTCGATGGGGCGAGCCGGGTTCGGGTCATTTTCCAGATCCTGATTCCGCTGGTTAAGCCGACCACGATTTACATCACGATCATTAACATCATCGCTGTGCTGAAAATTTTCGTCGTCATCCAGCTCTTGACGGGCGGCGGTCCGAACAACGCTTCCGTCACCATGATGTATTATCTCTACAACAACGCGTTCAAGTATAACCAGCTGGGCGTTGCTTCCGCGGTGGGCGTCATCATGTTCCTGATCACGCTGTTATTGTCCATTCCGCAGCTCAGAGCAATGTTCAAGGAGAAGTGAGGGATAAATCATGCTTCAAACGAAAGAGAAGAAAAAACGAGAGAAGTACGATATTGTCTCGAATATCATCATTATCGTCTTCGCCGTGCTGAATTTGTTTCCGCTTTACTGGCTGTTTACCAGCTCGCTCAAAAACAGTTCCGATGTCATCAAAATGCCGCCGGACTGGTGGCCGAAAACATTCTCGTTCAGCAATTACGTCGACGTTTTCAATAATCAACCGGCTCTACGCTGGACGCTCAACAGCCTGTTCGTTGCGGGAGTCAGCACCATTCTGGTCGTCATTGCCAGCTCGATGGCCGCATATGCATTTTCCAAGCTGAATTTCTTTGGTAAAAACGTGCTGTTCGTCGTCTTTATCTCAAGTCTGATGGTGCCCAAAGAGGTTATGATCGTTCCATTGTTCCGGATCACGCAGGACCTCGGCATGGTGAACTCGCTTTGGGGCATGATCTGGCCCAACGTCGCCACGGCTTTCGGCGTATTCCTGCTCAAAGGCTTCTTCGACAGCGTGCCGGATGCACTCCGGGAGGCGGCCCGAATCGACGGTGCCGGGGAAACGAGAACGTTTCTGCAAATCCTGCTCCCAATTATCAAACCGGGCATCGGCGCCCTGTTTATTCTGAACTTCGTGCAGGTATGGAACGACTATCTGTGGCAGCTCGTCATCGGCCAGGACAAGAACGTGAAGACGCTGATGGTCGGCATCGCCACGCTGATGCAGGATTTGAATCCGAACTTTGCATACAAGATGGCGGGTGCCACCGTGGCGGCCGTGCCAATGCTTCTGATTTTCCTCTTGTTCCAAAGATACTTTACAAGAGGGATTGCAGGCGGTGCCGTGAAGGAATAAGGATACAAGCGGGGTTAAGAGGATGGAGCATATCATAGGCATTGACGTGGGCGGTACGGAGATCAAGGCAGCCGTATTCGGCCCGGATGCGCAAATCGTTTTTCATCAGAAGGTTCCGACGCCTGCAGGAGATGCAGGCATCCGGATTCCCGAGGCCGTCTCCGGCATTATGAACAGCCTGATGAGCAAGTACGGAGATATCCGGGGCGTCGGGATCAGCACGGCAGGAGTCGTCGATACCTCCAGCGGCGAAATTATTTTCGCCGGAGGGACTATTCCTTCCTACAAAGGCACGAATTTGAAAAAGCGGATCGAGGAGCGCTACGGCCTCCCCGTCGCGATAGCCAATGACGTGAATGCCGCCGCCCGCGGCGAATGGTGGAAGGGCGCTGCCCGCGGAAAGGATCACTTCTTCTGCATGACGCTGGGGACGGGCATCGGAGGATGCATGTTCAGCAGCGGGCAGATTGTAGAAGGTGCCCATTTCAGGGCAGGTGAAATCGGACACAGCTTATATGACAAACACACAGGCACCACGTATGAACAGCGGGCATCGATGTCCGCTTTGATGAAACGGGCGCCGCAGGAGATCGAAGGCTTCGCCGGGGACGGCTTCGAGCTGTTCGACCGGGCCAGACAGGGTGAAGAAGCATGCATACGGCTGATTGACAGCTGGACGGAGGAGATCGCGAGAGGCATCGCGGAAATGGTTTTGTACGCGGATCCTTCGGTCATCGTCATCGGCGGAGGCGTATCGGAACAGAAACAATTTTTACTGGATCAAATCGAAGCTCATGTGGCCGAATATTTGCCGGAAGGCTTTTCCCAAACGAAGCTTGTCACGGCAGAGCTCGGCAATAAAGCGGCTTTATACGGCGCGGTTTATCCTTACTTTAAATAAGAGATGGAGTGCATACCTAATGACGACAGACATCGTTTCTCAATATCAAGGCATTTATATCGCAATGTATTCGGCATATGACGAAGCAGGCAACGTGGATCGGACCCGTGTAAAGAAACTCGCAAGATATTATGTAGGCAAAGGCGTTAAAGGGCTCTATGTCGGAGGCAGCTCCGGCGAGGGCATACTCCAGAACGCGGAGGAGCGCAAGCAGGTGCTTGAAGCGGTCATGGAAGAAGTGAAGGGCGAGCTGACGATCATTGTGCATGTCGGCGCGAACTCGACGCGGGAAGCCGTGGAGCTTTCGAAGCATGCGGAGAAGTGCGGCGCGGATATCATTTCGGCGGTACCTTCGATTTACTACCGTCTGCCGGAAGCGGCGGTGGAAACCCACTGGCAGCACATGATTGACAGCACGAACCTGCCGTTCATCATCTACAACATTCCCCAGACGACGGGCTTTACGCTCAGCACAAGCCTGCTCGCCAAGCTGGCGAAACAGGACAAGGTCATCGGGGTGAAAATGTCCGGGGAAAGCACCTTTGAGCTTCAGCAGTATAAGGAGACCGGCGGCAGCCAGTTCCTCGTATTCAACGGACCGGATGAGCAGTTTCTTGCAGGCCGCATCATGGGTGCCGACGGCGGTATCGGAGGAACATACGGCGTAATGCCGGAGTTGTTCGTGAAACTGAACGGCTTGTTCAAGGACAATCGCATCGAAGAGGCGCAGGCGCTGCAAACGAAGATCAACGGCATCATCAAGAAGCTGCTGGCCTACCCGTCCCTGTACGGAGCCTGCAAATACATCCTCAGCCTGCGCGGTATCGAGACGGGTGAACCTCGCCTGCCGCTGCTGCCTGTGCGCCCGGAGCATCATGAAACGCTTGCAGAGCTGAATCGCGAAATCGAAGAAACGGTTGCCGCATACACGGCCGGGGCATAAGGGGGCGTACTGCGATGATCGAACAAATCAAAGGCGGACTTGTCGTATCATGCCAGGCGCTGGAGCATGAGCCGCTTCACAGCTCGTTCATTATGTCGAAGCTGGCCTTGGCGGCCTTGGAAGGCGGCGCAGTCGGCATCCGGGCTAACAGCAAGGAAGACATTATTGCGATCAAGCAGGAGGTTCCGCTGCCCGTCATTGGAATTGTGAAGCGCGATTATCCGGATAGCGAAGTATTCATTACGGCGACGAAAAAGGAAATCGGCGAGCTGCTCGAAAGCGGCTGCGAAATGATCGCGATGGACTGCACGAAGCGCACCCGTCCCAATGGGGAGACTTTGGCTGAGCTTGTAGCTTACTGCCGGGAACAAAATCCGTCGGTGGAGCTGATGGCGGACATTTCCACGGTTGAAGAAGCCGTCATGGCGGAGGAATTGGGCTTTGACTGCGTATCCACGACGCTGCACGGCTATACGCCGTACACATCGACCACGAAGCTGTACGACAACGACTTCGCGTTTCTGAAAGAGGTTCTGTGCGAGGTGGGCATTCCGGTCATTGCGGAAGGCAATGTCATTACACCTGAGATGTACGGCCGCTGCCTTGCACTTGGCGCCTATTCGGCCGTCGTAGGCGGTGCGATTACGAGACCGAAAGAAATCACGGCGAGATTCGTGCAGGCTGCGCAGAAGTAGGGCCAGGTTTCTAAGATTGTCATCATAGAGCAAGCAAGGTCGTTCGAATCGGACGCGCATAGGGATAAAGCCGTTGACACAGAGAATGTGTCAGCGGCTTTTTTTATGCATTCACAGCGTGAATTGTTGATTTAAAACCCTTGAACGCTTTCATCGGTCGCCCACGGATTAAAGCAGCAAGAAGGAGCCTTTCATCCAGAGCAGACGAGGGGTGTCCTTCGGATAGCTCCTTGGAGAATAGAGTCAAGCGGCCCCTGCATATCCATGAAGAATGAAGCGGCCCAGGGAGAGAACAGGACCATAAGATCGAATGAAGGAGACATATACGCGCGCTGGGCAAGAGTCCGTCGATCCGCCGTACTAAGTGGGGTGCCGACATCAGCAATCGTTCATCCCGTATATTTTACAGGGCCGCTGGCTTCCTATCGTTAAATCATCAAGTGTGAAGAAAGGAGCATCTGACAGCATGTATCCCAGCTACCCCTACTATGGTTCGGAAGTGCAGTGCAAAAATGTCCCCTTTTCCTTTCCGCCGCAGCACCAGTCTCGCCAGCCCGGCATGGAATATTTGATGGTACCGAGGCCTATATCGGAAAATCCGGCTTATCAAGGCTCTGGCAAGCTGCGCGGCAAAATAGCCTTGATCACCGGAGGCGACAGCGGGATTGGGCGGGCTGTTGCCTTCGCTTTCGCAAAGGAAGGCGCGGATATCGTCATCGCGTACCTGGATGAGCATCAGGATGCGATGGAGACGAAGCAGCGCATCGAGCAGCTCGGCAGGCGCTGCCTGGCCCTGGCCATCGATTTGAGAGCCGACGAAGCCCCCGGTGAGGTTATCAGGCAAACGATCGGAACATTCGGAAAATTGGATGTGCTCGTAAACAATCATGGCGTACAGTTTCCGCAGGAGAGCCTTCTGGACATTTCGAACGAGCAGCTGCTAAATACGTTCCAGACGAATATTTTATCCTACTTCCGCATGGTCAAAGCCGCGCTCCCCCATATGAAGGCAGGCAGCACCATTATCAACACCGCGTCCGTCACGGCGTACCGGGGCGAGAAGACGCTGATCGACTATTCATCGACCAAAGGAGCTGTCGTTTCGTTCACGCGTTCCTTGTCCTTGAATCTCGTCGGCCAAGGCATCCGCGTAAACGGGGTGGCCCCGGGTCCGATCTGGACGCCGCTTATTCCGTCGAGCTTTAGCGCCGAACGGGTTAAGGTATTCGGCACGGAGGTGCCGATGAAGCGGGCCGGTCAGCCGTTCGAGCTGGCGCCTGCTTACGTGTATCTGGCTTCCGACGATTCCGGCTATGTGTCTGGCCAGATTCTTCATGTCGGCGGGGGAGAGATGGTGGAATCTTAGTCTTAGCATAAGCGAAGGGACAATGCAGCTGATCCTTGCCGTCATGCCGGGATCAGTTTTATTTTGGATATTGGCATTGACGTGTGGAACTTTCTGGAATACAATGTGACTGTCAGTACTTACTGTCATATTTGCCTGGGAGATGATTTTCAAGATGGAACACACATTATGCAATCATGACAAGATGCTATTGGCCGCTATCGATCTAATCGCGGAGAAGGGCTATAACGGGGTAACCACGCAGGAGATTGCCGCCGCGGCGAATGTGAGCGAGAAGACGCTGTTTCGCCATTTCGGCTGCAAGCGCAAGCTGGTTGACGAAGCCTTCGAACGCTTTCATTATACTGAAGAAATGTCAAAGCTCTTTCAAGACCAGATCACTTGGGATTTGCATGCCGATTTGCTGCTGATCACCCGCAAGTATCACGACCTCATGAACCGGAACCGGAAGATGATCCTGATCAGCCTGAAGGATGAAGCGAATCTGCCGGGCATCCGCCAGCAGACGCAGCAGCACCCGCGCCGATTATTGGAGTTCCTTACCGATTATTTCGTACAGATGGCCGAGAAGGGACAAATGAACCTCAGTCATCCGGAGACGCAGGCGCTGTCCTTTTTGATGATGCATTTCGGCGCGTTTTTGAATGAGCTGGAGAAGGATGAGAATTTTCCCGACGTGACGCTGGATGCATTTATCGAAGAGAGCGTGCGGATCTTTACACGGGCGTGGACACCTTGATCGAGGCATCGAAGATGGGCCGATTCCGCGATAGATGATCCCGGGAGAACAACCAAATGTAAAGCTTGCAGCAGCACAGAAACACGTCGCCACAGACGTTTTTCTTTTAATATATATGTCAGTCTGTACTGACAGTCATCCTTGATGATGAAAGGAACGAAGAACATGATATCCGTAGAGCAATCGCATCAAGCGATGAAGCTGATCCGCCTGTTGGCCTGCACGCTGGTCATATCGGTGATGAGCGCCGGCATGTTTAACGTCGTGCTTCCGCAAATCCGTGAGGAGTTTCATTTGACGCTATCGCAGGTCAGTTGGATGACTTCGGTGTACACACTGATTTACGCGATCGGAACGGTAATTTATGGCAAGCTTGCCGATCAATACAGGCTGAAGCAGCTGCTTACCGTCGGACTGCTCGTGTTTGCCGCAGGATCCGTCATGGGCCTCGTCAGCACCACGTTTGGCATGGTCATTGCCGGCAGGGCTCTACAGGCTGCCGGAGCCGCCGTTATTCCCGCAACATCGACACTGATCCCCGTGCGCTATTTTCCGGTAGAAAAGAGAGGGACTGCGCTCGGCATGACCGCGGTCGGGCTGGCCATCGGAAACGCGCTGAGCCCTGTCGTATCCGCCTTGGTCGCGAGCGTGGCCGATTGGCGCTGGCTGTTCTGCATTCCCCTGCTGTCTCTGCTCCTGCTGCCCTGGTATCGCAGGTATCTGAATGATGATAAGGGAGCGGCTGGCCAGGTCGACTGGCCAGGAGCCATCCTGCTCGGAGCCGGAGTGGGCATGCTGTTATTCGGATTGTCGGAGGAGAAGTGGCTGCTCCTTACGGGAGGTGTCGCTGCATTCATCCTGTTCGCCCTGCGTATTCGCTCGGTCCGGGAGCCTTTCATTCAGCCGCTGCTTCTGAAAAACAAAAGGTACATGGTCTACCTGCTGGCGACGTTTCTGCTAACCGGCATTTCATTCACTTTAATATTCCTGAGCCCGCTGCTGCTGGCGGAGGAGCAGCGGCTGTCATCCGGCTGGATCGGCCTGACCCTGGTTCCGGCTGCGATCGCTTCGGCCCTGCTCGGGCAAAAGGGCGGCAGAGTAGCCGATGCCCGCGGCGTCTCGTTCCTGTTCCATATCGCTTCGGCGCTGCTGCTTTCCTGTTTTGCGCTGATGTCGATCTTTGCCGGGGCACCTCCGATATTGATTGCCATTATCCTGATTCTGGGCAACGTCGGCCAGTCTTTTATGAACATTACGCTTGCAAGTTCGGCCTCCAAAACGCTTCCCAAAGAACAGGCCGGGGTCGGCATGGGAATGTTCGCCATGATGAACTTTATCGCAGGAAGTGTTGCCGTCGCGGTCAGCGGAAAGGTCATCGACATGGGCGCAGGCTTCAAATGGAACCCGCTGAATTATACCACCGGTCCGGGGGGCTTGATTTACTCGAATATTTTCTTGGTGCTTGCCTTCGTGCATATCGTCATTTTAATCGCGGGTCATCTGTATCTGAAAAGAACGGAGCGATCCCCTGTGCCGGCTGCCGGTTTGGTATCGGCCCCTCCTCAGGGAAGATCCTGAAAGCACAGGATGATTTGATAGGAGTTCTAGGTTTACGCCACAGCCCATATTTTATTTTTGAAAGAGGAAGAGGAGGAGAAACATATGTTGAATATCGCCATCATTATCGGAAGCACGCGCCCGGGCCGCAATGGAGCCGCCGTGGCAGAGTGGGTGTATGAACTCGCCAAGCAGCGCGAGGACGCCCGGTTTGAGATCGTGGATATCGCCGATTACAACCTGCCGCTGCTGGATGAACCGATGGGTGCGGCCTCAGGCCAATATACGAAGCCGCACACGATCGCCTGGTCCGACAAAATCAAATCGTTTGACGGATACGTGTTCCTGACGCCGGAGTACAACCACGCCATCTCGGGAGCACTCAAAAATGCGATCGATTACCTGTATCGTGAATGGAACAATAAAGCGGCGGCAATCGTCAGCTACGGAGCCGGGGGCGGTATACGCGCTTCGGAGAACCTCCGTTTAATTGCCGCCGAGCTGATGCTGGCCGTCGTGCGCGGGCAGGTTGCGCTGACGTTCAGGGACGACTTCGAAAATTACTCCGAGCTTAAGCCGGCCCCGTACCAGGCAGGCGCGCTGAAAGGGATGCTGGATCAGCTGATCGCTTGGAGCGGTGCGCTTAAGACACTGCGCGAATAGAACGATCTTATAAGGAGAACACGCCGGGATTCGGCGTGTTTTTTGGTGTGAACAAGTACGCCGTCTAGCGTCGGTTAGACAAGCTTACCTTCAGCCAGGGGAGCGGATCGCTGGATCAGCTCTATAAAATGGCGCGCGGCAGCAGACAGATGGTGGCCCTTGAGCCAGATCAAACCGGTCGCGGCGGACAGCGGCGGATCGGAAATTTTATAGGCATGCAGGGCACTTGTCGTCATTTGGGCGATCACCGTTTCAGGTACGATGGCTCCGCCAAAACCCGAGGAAACCAGACGCAGCAGCAGGGGGATATCCGAGCATTCGGCGATAATTTTCGGTTGAATGCGCTGGGCGGAGAAGGCCATCAGAATGACGTAATGCACGCCCAGGCCCTCGGTGCTGGGAAGCATGAGCGATTGATCCCGAAGATCGGTCAACTGCACCTCTGAACCGGCATCCGGCAGGGCATCCTTTGTCAGGAAATAAAAGGGCTCGGCATGCAAATGAAGGACGGAAAAGTCGTCCAGCTCCAGAGGCAGCCGGATAAGCGCAAGCTCCAGCACCCGGTTCTTGACGAGTTCGCACAGCCGCGAAGATTCATTCTGTTGGATTTTGTACGTGACATGGGGATATCGCTCTTTGAACCGATGCAGCAGTCCGGGGAGGAAGGCGGAAGAGAGCGTATTGATGCCGATGGTAAGCGATCCCTTCATGCCGTTGCCTACCTCTTTCACTTCCGAAACCGCCTCATCCATCAGCTGCGTCATGAGGAGTGCATGCCGGTACAGTGCCTTTCCGGATTCGGTCACCTTCAGCAGCTTGCCGCTGCGTTCGACCAGAACCGTTCCGAGCTCCTCCTCCATCGCCTTCAGCTGCTGGCTTAACGGAGGCTGCGACATATGCAGCCTTTGAGCCGCGGCAGAGATCTTCCGTTCCTCGACGATCGCGATGAAATACCGAAGCTGCCTGATATCCATAAAGCGGGCCTCCTTTTATATGTAAAACCTTATCGAAAGTAACATTATTAATATTTTTCATATACATGGTCCCATGGTAGCATATTTCCGTGAAGAGCGTGAAGTGTTCAATCCTTTAGATCGTTGAAACGAAGGGACGCATGGAAAATGAAGGATGAGAGTTATTGGCTGACACAGGTCCGGCTGGAAATAGGCTACCTATGTCATAGCGACGGGACTGTGGAGGCAACGCAAACCGGCCTGTATCACATGAAGGTCATGAACGGTAAAATAGCGGAGATCGTCAGTGCCGATGCGGTTCTGGAGGATCGGCTGCCCAAGCAGGACATGCAGGGTTACCTTATGCTGCCATCGTTCCGGGACATGCATATTCACCTGGATAAAACTTATTACGGTGGGCCGTGGAAAGCCCCAAGCATTCCGGCGAACGGTATTTTCACAAGGCTGGAAGAGGAGAGGGAGCTGCTGCCGCGGCTGCTGCCATTCGCAAGAGAACGGGCAGGCAAGCTGGTCGATCTGCTGATCGGAGCCGGAACAACCCATATCCGAAGCCACTGCAATATCGATCCGGTCATCGGGCTCCGCAATCTGGAGGCTTTGCGATCAGCAGCGACGGATTACAAGAAACGGGCGTCGATCGAAATCGTCGCTTTTCCTCAGCACGGCCTGCTGAAGAACGGGGTGGTGCCGCTCATGCGTGAAGCCTTGCGAAGCGGCGCCTCGCTGGTCGGCGGAGTGGATCCGGCTACGGTGGACGGGAATATCGAACGCTCCCTGCATACGATCATGGAGCTTGCCGTGGAAGCCGGTGCAGGCGTGGACATTCATCTGCATGACGGTGGACATCTGGGCCTGTTCACGATGCAGCGGCTGGCGGATTTGACGGAAGAAGCAGGCTGGCAAGGGAGGGTTACCCTCAGTCATGCGCTTGCGCTGGCGGATGCGAGCCCCGCGGAAGCCGCCGAAATGGCTGACAGGCTGTCAAGCCTTGGCATATCAGTCGCTTCGTCGGTGCCGCTCGGACGGACGATACCGATTCCGCAGCTTCGATCCCGGGGAGTACGCGTGTCTCTTGGAGATGACAGCATCACGGATCACTGGTCTCCATTCGGCAAAGGCGACATGCTGGAGAAGGCGGGAATTCTGGCGGAGCGCTTTGGTCTTGCGGATGAACGCGCTTTGGGACAGGTTCTTGGGTATATTACCGGCGGAGTCACGCCTTTGAGCCCGGAAGGAGAGCGGGTGTGGCCCCGGATCGGGGATGACGCAAGCATGGTTTTCGTCGAAGCGAGCTGCTCGGCGGAGGCCGTGGCGAGAAGGGCCAATCGCAAAGCTGTTTTTTATACAGGGAACCTTGTCTACGGTAACTGACCTGCAAAACGATGGAAGCGAAAGGATGAAGATGCCATGATAAACGCATTTTGGCTTATGAATGCTCGACTGGAAACCGGCTATGAGGTGCAGAACAACGTGATTGCCGGTACGCGCACGCAAGCGTGTCATCTGCTCATACAGGACGGAGCCATCGCAAGCATGATTCCGGCCGACCGGCCGATCGAAGATCAGCTCCCCCGCAAGGATGCGGGAGATCGCTTGGTGCTGCCTTCCTTTACGGAGATGCACTGCCACCTGGACAAAACGCTGTTGGGCGGCAGCTGGAGGGCCGTGACGCCCGCCAAGTCGATTATTGAACGGCTCGATGAGGAGAAGAATTTCGATCCTTCACGTTCGATTCCCATCAAGGAAAGCGCCGCAAATTACGTGGAAGCGTCCTTGAGGGCAGGGGTTACGCATCTCCGTACCCATGTGGACGTGTTTCCGGAGGTCGGTTTATCGCATCTGGAAGAGGTTCAGGAGGCGCTGCGAATGTTCGATGGCAGGCTGTCTCACGAAATCGTGGCTTTCCCGCAGCAGGGCCTGCTGCGTTCCGGATCGGAGCAGCTGGTTAGAGAGGCTGTGCGCAAGGGGGCAGCATGGGTCGGAGGCGTGGATCCCGCCACGGTGGACGGCGATCTGGAGCGCTCCCTGCAGACCATGGTGAACATAGCGGCCGAGGAAGGGGCCGGAATCGATCTGCATTTGCATGATCCGGACCGGCTCGGCCTCTTCACGATCAAGCGGCTCGCCGAGCTCACCGTTCAAGCCGGGCTGCAGGGCAGGGTAGCCGTCAGCCATGCGTTCAGCCTCGGGGACATTTCAGGACAGCAGGCGGCGGACATGGCGGCATTACTGGCTGAGGCCGGGATTGCGATTATAACGAGCGTTCCGATGGGACGGAAGTTTCCGCCCGTGCGGCTGCTGCATGATCATGGCGTATCCGTTGCCGTGGGATGCGACAACGTGTACGACATCTGGTCCCCGTTCGGTAACGGTGACATTCTGGAGCGGGCCGGAAGGCTGGCGGAAATTTCGCACTGGGTGGATGAACGTTCGCTCGGTCAGACGCTGGGATATATTTCAGAGGGCCGGACCCCGCTGGATCAAACGGGCGTTCAGGTCTGGCCGCGAATCGGTGACGAAGCAAACCTGGTATTGGTGGAAGCCTCCTGCTCGGCGGAAGCCGTTGCCAGAAGGACGCGAAGAGCCGCGACCCTGTACCAAGGAAATGTGGTAGCCGGAGCGCTGGATGACATACGGACAGAGTAAGTCAGAAAGCGAGCAGCAAACGAAGAAGAGCCGCATGACGCATGGCGCGTCAGCGGCTTTTTTTCATGGGCTCATTCTTTCCGATTCGCTCAGGCTTCGACCGATTTTATGAAGGAGCATCAGCAGCTGATCCTCTTCCTCTTCGCTCAGGTACGCAGCCAGTCTTTTGTTGGCGTTCGCCAGAATGGAACTCAGCACGGGTGCGAATTCCTTGGCTTTGGGAGTTGGATACAGCAGAAGGGAACGCCGGTCTTCCGGATCGGGAATCCGTTCAATGTAGCCCTGCTGCTCCAGCTGCTTGACGGACCTCGCGGTCGTGGCTTTATCGAATTTCAACTGCTGCGTGAGCTGGTCCTGATTGATGCCTGGACAGTTAAGGACAGCTTTCAGGAAGCTTTGCTGCCCACCGCTTCCGATCCCGTAAGGTGCCAGCTCTTTGGCGAGAATTTTTTGGTGGGAGCGGTGAATGTATGACATTAATTTGCCGATCGGTTCCTTTTTCAAGGGAGTCACCTCTTCCGGATAAGTATGAACGGTTCGGGTTAATTTTATATATGAAAGGAAACAGACTTGTTCCGTTAGGTTTCGTACGTTCGTACATGGCTTACATTTATATAAAATATTTTATCGTAATATTGTTGCGCGCGCAACTAATATCGGTTACACTGTTAACGATCAATTAGTTGCGTTCGCAACTAATGATAAACCGTCGATCAGGAGGTAGTCATGAGTTCATCCTTTGCATCTTATCAAGAGGACGCCGCCATTCAGAAGAAGCGCTGGCTGATTCTTGTCGTTCTGAATTTATTCACCTTCATGTCCACGCTGGACGGAAGCATCGTTAATATTGCGCTGCCGGTATTGTCCAAGCAGCTTGGTCTGCCGATTGCCCAGATCGAATGGGTCACGACCGGCTATCTGATGGCCATTTGTACCGTTATTCTGTTTTTCGGGAAGCTTGGGGACATGGTCGGCAAAATCCGCATTTTCAGACTGGGAACTTATATTTTCATCGTCGGGTCATTGCTGTGCGGATTCAGCAGCTCGCTGCCTTTTCTGATCGTCTCGCGGGTCATACAGGCGCTGGGGGCTTCGATGACGATGGCGAACAGCCAGGGGATTATTACGGATATTTTCCCTGCCAAGGAACGCGGCAAAGCACTGGGTCTTATCGGAACCTTCGTTTCGCTGGGAAGCATCGCCGGACCAAGCGTAGGCGGCATAATCATCTCCGCGCTCGGCTGGGAGTATATTTTCTGGGTCAACGTGCCGATCGGTCTCATTGCCGTGTTCATCGGCTGGAAGGTGCTGCCGGCAGATCTGGTCAAGGTCAAATCCAAGGTCGATGCGCCCGGCAGCTTGCTGTTCGCGATCTTTATCGTCACTTTATTCGCGGGCTTGCTGCTGGGCCAGCAGGCGGGTTACGGCAATCTTTGGATTATTTTGTCCCTCGTGCTGGCGGCTGCCGCGTTCATTCTGTTCGTGCGGTTGGAGGCGAAGCGCCCGGAACCGCTGCTTGAGCTGTCCCTGTTCAAAAATCCGCTGTTCTCGGTCAGCATCCTGTGCGGCTTTCTCGTCTTTGCGGCGAATTTCTGCTTCAATATCATCGCGCCGTTCTACGCGCAAAACATGCTGAATCTGTCACCGTTCTCGGCAGGCTTCCTGCTGATGCTGTTTCCGATCTGCATGGTCGTCGTCGCTCCGGTCAGCGGCGCTTTGTCTGACAAGGTCGGCTCGGAGCCGCTCACTTTCGCCGGACTGATCGTCATGGTTATCGCCCAGTTCGGGCTCGCTTCGCTGCACGACGGCAGCTCCCTCTGGATCGTGGGAACCTGGATCGCGATGCTGGGCATCGGCAGCGGACTGTTCCAGTCCCCGAACAATTCGCTTGTCATGTCGCAGGTCCCCCGCACCCAGCTGGGCTCGGCGGGGAGCGTCAATTCGCTGGTCCGCAACGTGGGCATGGTCGTGGGCATTACGATTGCGACGACGACGCTGTTCCATGTCATGAGCGGCAAAGCCGGGCACCGGGTAACGGGGCTCGTTCCGGGACGCCCGGATATTTTCCTGAGCGGCATGCATACGGTGTTCACTGTATCCTCCTCCATCTGTTTGGCGGCTGCGCTGCTGACCGGATGGCGCATGTATCGCGCAGTGGCTTCCAAACGTAAGTCTCCTTCATCTGAAAGATAAGGAGTTTTCCGCTTCATACCGTCCTTTGGACAATTCCGACTGTATAGGTATACAATAAAAGGAATGATAGCCATGAGAGGGGAGAAAGCCGCATGAATTCGGTCCAAACGGATCCATTCGTTCGAAATGATCGTGAAGCAGGCATCGCGAAACGATCCGACAGGCTCGCAGCGCTCTTTGCGGAGCGTGCTCCTGGGCATGACCGGGAAGGCTCGTTTCCATTCGAGAACTTTGATGATCTTCGTGAAGCCGGTTACCTGAAGCTGACCGTACCGGAAACGTTCGGAGGCGAGGAGGCTTCGCTTTATGAAATGCTGCTGGCCCAAGAACGGCTGGCCAAAGGTGACGGGTCAACGGCACTGGCCGTAGGCTGGCATGTGAGCCAGGTGCTTCAGCTTCGGATCAAGCAGTCCTGGCCGCGCAAGCTATACGAAGATTTCTGCCGTGAAGTCGTGGAAAAGGGCTCCATGATTAACCAGTTCGCGAGTGAGCCTTCCACCGGAAGCCCAAGCCGCGGGGGGCGGCCGCAGACAACCGCGGTCAAGGCAGATGGCGGATACCGGCTGAACGGCCGCAAAACGTTCAGCTCGCTGATTCCGGTATTGGATCAGTTTACCGTGACTGCTTATGTCGAGGACGAGGAACGAATCGGCACTTTCTTGGTACGTAAAGGGCCGGGCGTAAGCATCGATGAGACATGGGATACGCTCGGTATGCGCGGAACCGGAAGCCATGATCTGCTGCTGGCGGACGTGTTCGTTCCGGCAGAAGAACGGATCGACGCAAGCGAGAGCGGAGGCACATCCGCCGGCGTCGGCAAGTCCGATCACGGCGGAGCCCTCCTGCATATTCCTGCATGTTATCTCGGGATTGCCTGGGCGGCGCGCGACTTCGCGGTGAAGTTCGCCGCGGAATACCGTCCGAGCAGCCTCCCCGGGCCGATTGCCGAGCTGCCGCATATCCAGCAAAAAATCGGGGAGATGGAATCGGAGCTGATTACCGCGCGCACGCTTCTCTATAGTGTAGCGGAACGGTGGGACCGGCTCGATGCCTCGCGCCCGGCGATGAAGCCCGAACTCGGGCTCGCCAAGACGGTCGCGACGAACGCGGCGCTCCGGATCGTCGACCTGGCGATGCGGATCGTCGGAGGCTCCAGCCTGTCGCGCAGCCTGCCGCTGGAGCGGATGTACCGCGACGTGCGGGCGGGTCTGCACAATCCGCCGATGGAGGATTCGGTGATCGCGATGCTGGCGCAGCGGGCGATCGGAGACGCGAAAGAGGAATAAGGATAAGGTATGGATAGCCGCCGGACTTTAGTGTCCGGCGGCTTTCTTGGCTCTGAACCCAAACGAAGTCCGCCAAATCCAACAGCATGAATAAATCCTTTCTTTTCCGTGATATCGCAAAGCTAAACTACAGTTCATTTTGCATAGTCGGCATGGTACGATATACTCTCTACGCCGTCGTATGACGGTAATGATAACAACCATAGAGCAGCTTGAGCTGGCCTAAAGTTTGTCCATTCGGAGGAGGAGTTGTTCCTATGAAAAATCTGAACAAAGAGCTGCTGCTGAATTTATTCGTGGTTTCCCCGATCTTGACCGCCATATGGGCAGTGGCCGCCACGCGGGTCGAAGACTCCTCGCCGATGGATATGGGACCTTTTCTTCCGGCGATGCTTGTCATTCTTACGCTATATCCCTTTTATATCTGCATCAGCCTGCTTCATTTCGGCTTGGGATTATGGATTCGAAGTCTTGCGCTTCGCCTTGCCGCCATCAACGCGCTCGGGCTTCTTCTGGCGTCCGCTGCCGGTTTGTACGCCGGGGTTGCCTTTTGGCCGGTGTATTCCTGCTTTTGCCTGTTTTCAGTTATCTCTTTGATGGGTCTATTTCGATCGGATTTGGATTGATGCGAGGAAAGAAATTCATATAAAATTCACTTACTTTTATAAAGTTAATATGTTAAAATGACTGCGCAGCCAAAATTTAGCAGCATACATAAGGAGAAGATAACAATGAGCCAGTTTCAGGAGCTTGTCCAAGCACGGAGATCAGCCAATAAGTTTAACATTGACATACAAATCAGCGAGCAGGAACTGAACGAGATGTTCAGCTTGGTGAAATTCGCGCCATCCGCCTTCAACCTGCAGCACACCCACTATGTGGCCGTAACCGATAAAGAGCTGAAGAACAAGGTTTACGAGGCGGCTTTCAAGCAGTACAAGGTGCTTACTAGCTCTGCCGCGATTGTTGTGCTTGGCGACCTGGAAGCCTACCATAATATCGGTCCGATTAATGAAGGCCTGCTGAACCTTGGAATCATCGACCAACGCGAATTCGACGAAACCGTCCAGAGCGTCGTGAGCATGTACGAGGACGGCGGCGACCGGTTCAAGCGGGATGAGGCCATCCGCAATGCGAGCCTGTCTGCGATGCTTTTCATGCTGATTGCCAAAGATAAAGGCTGGGATACATGCCCGATGATCGGCTTTGATCCGGAACTGCTGCGGCAGGCGCTGAATATTCCGGACCGTTACGTGCCGGCCATGCTGATCACGATCGGCAAAGAGGACACAACCAAGCAAAGACCGCGGGGATACCGCAAGCCCGTGGGCGAGTTCGTATCGTTTAATGGTTTTTAATCGGACAGGAACAACATACTTTTGCAAGGGAAAGGCCGCCTTCTGCAGGCAGGCCTTTTTTCTTTTTCTTGTATTTTTGCTACCATAGGAGAAACGACCGGAGACGGCGCATAACAGGAGGGAATAACCATTGCTATACGTCAGACGCTTGATTATTCTAGCGGTATTGGGGGCCGCACTCACGGGCTGCTCTTCCGGCGAAAAGGCTGCAGATTCATCTGCTCAGCCTTCCGCCGAACCGGGCACCGGGGCGCAAACGCCAGCGGTTCCATCTTCGCAGCCATCGGGTAACGATTCCAAAGACATTCAGGCTTACTTCGCGCAGGAGGGGACGCATCCCGAGCAGGCCATCATCGGGCTGATGAACGAAGCCAAGAGAACGCTGGATATTGCGATATACAGCATAAATTACGAACCGATCGTTGACGCCATCGTGGATGCGGCAGACCGAGGAGTCAGCGTCCGCCTGATTACCGACCGGGAGCATGCCGCCGAGAAAGGAAAACAGAAGGACGCGCTTAAGCGCATCGCGAAAGCAGGCATTCCCGTCAAAACCAACAGCCATGACGGCAAAATGCATCTGAAAATGCTCGTTGCCGACACCCAAAGCGTGGAGGCGGGTTCCTTCAATTATTTGAAGTCATCCGTTGAGGAAAACGACGACGTGGCGCTGATCATTCACGATGCAGCCGTGGGCAAGCAGTTTGAGGATGCTTTTAATACAATGTGGAATGACAAGGATCGCTTTCAGGATTACCAAGAGTAGTTCGGGGTGTGCCTTAATGGTTTGACATCTATCATGAGTTTTGATTTAACTATATTAAAGACTTATGGCTGCAGTACACTGCGCCACGAGATCAAGGGCGCGGTATTTCAAAGCAAACCTCATGGGAGATTGGAGCAAAACCATTGTATCGGAACCTGGAAGAATGCATTACAGACCTTGAAAAGCACGGGCATTTGGTACGCATCAAGGAAGAAGTGGACCCATACCTTGAGATGGCGGCCATTCATTTGAAGGTGTATGAAGCGGGCGGACCGGCCCTTTTGTTCGAACGTGTGAAAGGCTCGAAATACAAAGCGGTGTCCAACCTTTTCGGTGATATCACGCGCAGCAAGTTTATTTTCCGCGACACTTGGGACCGCACGCAGAGCATTATCGCCCTGCGCGATGATCCGATGAAGGCGGTCAAGCATCCTTTTCAAAATATCGGAAACGGATTCGGTGCGATCAAAGCACTGCCTATGAAGAAGCGCGGCCTGCCCGGCGATTTTGAAGAAATCCATATTTCGGATCTTCCCCAAATCCAGCACTGGCCTATGGACGGCGGGGCCTTTATTACCTTGCCGCAGGTATACTCCGAGGACCCGGAGAAGCCGGGTTTGATGAATTCGAATCTGGGGATGTACCGGATCCAGCTCAGCGGCAACGAGTACGAGACGAACAAGGACATCGGACTGCATTACCAGATTCACCGCGGGATCGGCGTGCATCAAACGAAGGCGAGCCAAAAGGGCGAACCGTTAAAAGTAAGTATTTTCGTAGGCGGACCGCCCGCCCACACCCTCTCGGCGATTATGCCCCTGCCGGAGGGACTCAGCGAAATGCTGTTTGCCGGCTTGCTGTCTGGCCGCCGTTTCCGGTACAGCTACGTGGACGGGTACTGCATCAGCCATGATGCCGATTTCGTGATTACAGGGGAGATTCATCCGGGGGATACCAAGCCCGAGGGACCTTTTGGCGACCATCTGGGCTATTACAGCCTGACGCATCCTTTTCCGGTCATGAAGGTACATAAGGTATATGCGAGAAGAAACGCCATCTGGCCTTTTACCGTGGTTGGCCGTCCTCCGCAAGAGGATACCTCGTTCGGCGAACTTATCCATGAACTGACGGGCGACGCCATCAAGCAGGAGATTCCGGGCGTCAAAGAGGTTCATGCCGTAGATGCCGCCGGTGTCCATCCGTTGCTGTTTGCTATTGGCAGCGAGCGCTATACGCCTTATCAGCGGGTGAAGCAGCCGACGGAGCTGCTGACGCTGGCCAACCGGATTCTGGGAACCGGGCAGCTGAGCCTCGCCAAATATCTGTTCATTACGGCCGAGGAGGATCGCAAGCTCGACTCCCATGACATGCCCGGCTTTATGACGTACATTTTGGAGCGGATGGATCTGCGCCGTGACATCCATTTTTACACGAATACGACGATCGACACGCTCGACTATTCGGGGACAGGCCTCAACAGCGGCAGCAAAGTCGTCTTTGCGGCCTATGGGGATAAGAAGCGGGAGCTGTGCAAAGATGTGCCGGATGCCTTTCAGAATCTGCGCGGATACGGAAATGCCCGGCTGGTTATGCCCGGCGTCGTCGCCCTGCAGGGCGCTGCCTTCACAAGCTATGAAAAGACGCGGGAGGAAATGGAGATTTTAAGTATCGCCATCGCTGAACAGGGTCCGATGGAGAGCTGTCCGATGATCATTGTGTGCGATGACAGCCGATTCCTGAGCGATACGATCAACAATTTTCTCTGGGTTACCTTTACCCGCAGCAATCCGTCCCATGATATTTACGGCGTCAACAGCGGCTATGAACACAAGCACTGGGCTTGCGATAATGTCATCATCGATGCCCGCACGAAACCGCACCAGGCACCGCCCCTGATTCCGGATCCGCAGGTTGAAGAGCGGATTCAGCGCTTTTTTGCCAAGGGAGGTAGCTTAGGCGGGATTTCTTTGCAATAGGGCCGCTCAAATGGAAAGGCTATTCCGACAGGTACAATCACCTGAGGGAATAGCCTTATTCACGTCTTTCCATCACGCTACCTCATGTGTCTCGGCAGCCGAAGCCGACATTCGGCATCATTTATTCCTCCTCGCCGGGATATTTCACGACCGGCCATTTCTCCTTTCGCAGCGCATGGAGCAGCTCCGGACTCGCATGGATGTTGTCCTGGACGAGCTGCCCGGGCGTCAGGGCCATCCATTGATTCAGGGATATGTCGGCAAACCGGCTGCTCTTGAACATTTCGAGAAACCATAATGTTTCGGTGCCCGTGTTTTGAATGTAGTGGCCGCTGGCAAAAGGAACATATCCGACGTCGCCTGCCCGGTAGTTGAAAGTCCGCGCGGCTCCGCTGCCGGCAAACACGGTCATGCGCCCCTGACCGGTCAAATAATATTGCCATTCATCCTGATTAGGGTGCCAGTGCAGCTCCCTCATGCCGCCTGGCTTGATCTCGACCAAAGCAGCAGCGATGGTCCGGGAGACCGGAAAATTCGCCGAATCAACGATCCTCACGCTGCCACCCGGCGTTATGGTCGGCTGCTGCGCGAGCAGACGATGCTTGAAGTTGAGAGGCACGCTGCCGTAGGGTGATTCGACCCGCTGGTTATCCAGTGGGCCCGGTACTGTATCCTGGAACATATAGACTTGTTTACGAGGCCGATGGTTGAATGCCTCTTCCGGAACGCCGAAGTTGGCGGCGAGCACGTCCTCCGGCGTATGGGCAAACCAATCTGAAATTGACAGGGTGCTCATCTCCGAGAAGCTTCCATCGTCGAACACGAGAAGGAATTCGGCTCCATCTGCAAGTCCCTGGATCGAATGGGGAATGCCAGCGGGGAAATACCAAAGATCACCCGGTCCGATATCGGCGAGGAAATTGCGGCCGTTTGGGTCCACGGCGGAGACGCGCGCTTCGCCCCGGATCATATATGCCCACTCCGCCTGCTGATGCCAGTGCATCTCGCGGACACCGCCTGGAGTCAAATACATGTTGACGCCAGCCAGCGTCCTTGCTACCGGCAGTTCCCGCTCGGTTATTTCCCGCGACCAGCCGCCATGATCGAGCTTCATGTGGGTGTCTGAAAAGGAAAACTTTAAATTGGATAGCAGTCCGGAATCCGTAGGCGGGGGGATGAACATATCCGGATTCTCGATGTCTCTCAGAACGTCACGCGGCCCCCAATCCACTCCGCCTGCGCCGTCGCTGCGAATAGGCTGGGGTATGCTTGCCAAGTTGCCGTTCGGTTTCCTGGTGTTTTCTTTCATGAATATCATTCCTCCAGACATCAGATAGAATCAACGATGCATATCTAGACATATGTATGAATTCGAGCCTGAACATTATGAGTACAGCGATGGTTTCAGAGGCCACTCGGAAAGAGGGGGTACGAATTATGATTTTCCTTTGCAAAAAGTGGCACAAAGTGGCATTATTACGTTAATCGCATGCGTAACTGCGGCTGTCTGGCGGATGTACCATTAATTGTTGAAAGGAAGTGCTTCCGAATGTTCCCGAACATCAAGACCGAAAGATTAATATTAAGAGAGATTACAGAGGAGGATACGGATAGCATCTTTGCTTGTTTTTCAAATCATGATGCCATGCGTCATTACGGCCAGGAAGCGTTCGAGAACGTGGAGCAGGCCGAGAAATTGATTGCCTTTTTTGCGGACAGCTACCGCGACAACCGCGGCATCCGGTGGGGAATCGAAAGGAAAGATGCTCCCGGGCTTATCGGCACGATCGGCTTCAATGCCTGGTCCCCCAAGCATCAGAGGGCGGAACTCGGATATGAGATTCATCCGGAGCATTGGCGCAAAGGGTATGCCTCCGAGGCCGCGGCAAGCATCCTGACTTACGGTTTTGAATTCATGAATTTGGCGCGGATCGGAGCGGTCGTATTCCCGGAGAATGATGCTTCGAAGGAGCTGCTGATCAAGCTTGGCTTCGAGAAGGAAGGCATCCTCCGAAATTATATGGTGCAATCCGGCGTTTCCCATCACACCGAGGTGTATTCGATCCTGAAAATGCGGCAGCGGCTTCTATGATCTGTTTTCATGACGAATGCTAGGATAACAGACAAGCACCCCCCCGTTAGCCTACGGTTCAACCTTGACGGTTGCAACCGTAAGCTACCCGGAAGGGTGCTTTTCTAATTGGAAAATAGGGGGCTTTATGCCATCATCCGTATGAATATGGATGGCTGGACCTTATTTGTGATTTTGGACTCTCCACTCATCCAGCTGCTTTTGGCATTCGGGGATGCTTTTGTCGATGCCTTGCTTTGATACGTCGATGAAAACGAGCGAAATATCCAGAACAATCGGCTACTTGGAACCGGGATACTTTTACAGGCAGTTCAAGAAATACACGGGGGTCTCGCCGACCGAATTCCGCAACATGATCAAAATCGCGGGCTGCCGGGATGAAAGGGCCTAACGGCGAAACAGCATCAGAATCACCGATCCTACGATGCTAATAAGGATACAGGTGACGATCGGAAAATAAACTTTGACGTTCTCCTTTTCATACACGATGTCGCCGGGCAGGCGGCCGAGCGGCAGCCACCGGCCTGCCAGCCACCAGATCAATCCGGCCGCAATCAGGACGATGCCGAGAATGATGAGCGTTTTGGATATGCCAGGCATAAAGGTTCAACTCCGTTCCAGGATACATTTTCAAGGATTTCAAGGATTTCATCAAAAGTGGGGTTCCTCATCGTTTATCATATACCAAGAAATGGGCAACCATCCTCCGATGACGCGAAAAGTGTGCTTCTACAGCCAAATGAGGAAGATATTTGAACGGAATAATGCAAAAAGTCTATCGCATCCGGAGCTGTTAAGCTTCGGGGGTGTGTGGCGTCAATAGGGATGCTTACGGATCAGTTCCACCAGGTTGCGTGCGGCTGCGCCAAGCGCTTCATCTTTGCGTGTGCAAATGGCAATGACGTTGCGCAGCTCGATGCCGTCGACGTACACGCGGGATAATTCTCCGCGGGCCACGTATTCGCGGACGACGAGCGAGGATACGAAATTGGCTCCATAGCCGGCAATGACGGCGGTGATCGCTTCATGCAGGCCATTAAACTGCAAAGCAATCTTGGGAGCAGGTGCATTATAGGTTCGGCAGAGGGCCAGCAGGCGCTCCCGTGTGGAGCTGCCTTCTTCGCGCATGACGAACGGTTCTTTCATCATATCCGCAAGCGCAACATGTTGATTGGCGTACTTGTGTCCCGGGGCGACGACGAACCACAGCTCGTCCTGAAACAACTCTTCCGCTTGCACCGAATCGGGGTATTCCTCCGGCAGACCGCCATAGATCGCCAAATCCGCTTCGACGTTCAGGAGGTGCCTCAGAGCGCCGCTGGAATTGGTTGTCGTAATCGTCATCTCGACATGCTCATGGAGCTGCTTGAATTTGGCGAGCCAGGCCGGAAGCAGGAAATGGGATGGAAGATAGGTAGCGGCTAGCCGGATATGACCATAGGTTCCGCGGCCGTAATCCGCAGCGAACTGCTCGATTTGCTGCTCGACGGCGAACAATCGCTTGGCGAGCACGGCCGTTTGTTCTCCCGCATCCGTCAATGCGATGCCGCGGCCTTGCGGCATGAGCAGCTGCAGGTTCAATTCCTTCTCGAATTTCTTGATCTGCGCGGTAATTGCGGGCTGGCTGATATTCAGCAGCTCCGAGGCGCGGGTGACGCTGCCGGTGGAAGCGATGACATGGAAAAGCCGCAAGGCGTGTAGGTTCATATTCTTTCTCCTTCTGGATAAATTATATATATAGTATATGATTTAAGGATAAATATATATTATTATTATCATTCTAATCCAACTATAATAAATCCAGAAGCGCTTCGAACTTAATTGCATGTTCAAAAAGTTTTTTGAACTATCTCTTAAAAGGAGTTGTATGAATATGAGACAAACGTGGGAACAAGTTGACGAATATATTACTGATCTGTTATGTCCGAATGACCGGGTGCTGGATGATGTGCTCATTGCGAACCGGAAAGCGGATTTGCCGGAAATCGACGTGACGGCCGCCCAAGGCAAACTGCTGCAACTGCTCGTTCAAATGAAAGGCGCCAAGCGGATTCTGGAAATTGGTACGCTCGGCGGCTACAGCACGATCTGGATGGCCAGAGGCCTGCCTGACGATGGCAAAATCATTACGCTGGAGCTGAACCCCCATCATGCGGAGGTGGCGAAGGCGAACATCGCGCATGCCGGGCTGGGACATAGAGTTGAGGTTCGGACAGGAGATGCCCTGCAGCAACTGGCCCGAATGAAGGAAGAGCAGATGGAGCCCTTCGACCTGATTTTTATCGATGCAGACAAACCGAACAACCCGCAGTATTTGACATGGTCTTTGGAATTCTCCCATCCGGGGACGGTCATCATTGGGGATAATGTCATCCGGGAAGGGGAGATTACGAACAAGCACAGCACCGATCCCCGTATACAGGGAGTCAGACAGTTCTATGAAATGATCTCCTCGGACGGACGGATTTCTGCAACGGCCATTCAAACGGTTGGCAGTAAGGGGTATGACGGTTTGATGATCGGAATCGTCAGAGGTTAGGCATGGAAGAAGCGGAGTGAAGAATTGAAACGAAATCTATGTTTGACCCTGCGAACGCGGAGCCCAAGCTTTTTTCGGGAATCCGCGTTTTTTCATGATGAATGTTTAAACCTTATACTTCTCCATTGCTTAAGACCCAGCGTTTTCTTTCATCATTTGCGCTTCTGTCAAAATCCGTTCAATCGGCATACGTATTTATGAAATTAGAGGGATAGAAATCCGGGCCCGTTCCATCGATAATTGGAATATATTGAAAGGTTTTGCGAAGGGAACATCGATGCAAAAACAGGAGGAGAATACCAGTGTCCAGAATACGATCACGCCTGCTTTCTTTACTCATTGCGCTTATGATAGCGCTCACCGTACAAGCCGGAAAGACTCACGGGGAAGGCGCCCCGGTGCCTGAACTTGATTGGTCGAAGGAATATGGAGCCTGGTCTGCGGGCGAAGGGGTCATACCGACGTCAGACGGAGGGTATTTGGCTATGGGAAGCCTGACAGAACAGGAGATGACGGGGGACTGGGAGTCCTATTCCCAGAAGGCCTATATCGTCAAGGTGGATGCGGAAGGAACGACCGAGTGGGAGCAGAAGCTGGCCCACGCAGGCTCAGAGACCAATGCGGCTTACCAGGCAATCGAAACCAAAGACGGGGGATACCTCGTGATCGGTTCCACAACAAACACTTCGGGCCAGCCGTTCAGCCAGCTGCTGATGATCAGGCTGGATGGTTCGGGCCGGATAGTATGGGAGCAGTCGAAGGAGGAGGACGGGATTCACAGCACTCCGCAAGCGGTGGTCGAAACGGATGGCGGCGACTTCTTGATAGGGGGAAAAGGAATCTCCAACATGAGCTACAGCACGGCCTACATACTTAAAGTGAATGGAAGCGGGCAGGAGTTGTGGTATAAGAAATACCGCTTTGGCGACAGCCAGTATTTCAATGATCTCATACCCGCGGTAGATGGCGGTTATATCGCCGTCGGCGGAATCGACAGTCCGGATTATGAGCCGGGTGACCAGGATGCGCTGCTCATGATGAAAGTCAATGACGAAGGCGAACAGCTTTGGATGAAGCAAATCGGCGATCCGGGCACCGATTGGGGAGCGTTCGCGGTGACCCCCTCCAGTGACGGCGGCTATATGCTCGGAAGCCAAAAGGTCATCAACCAGCAAAGAATTACCGTGCTGACGAAAACCGATGCGGACGGGCAGGCATTGTGGCAAAAGACGTATGCGGCCGGCGCCGATGTGGAAGTGTTCAACCAGCTTGTCAAAACGGCCGATGGATATGCGCTTCTCGGGGGAAATGCTTCCGGGGACTATCTAAACCGGAAAATTCAATACGACTTGATGAGCGTAAACGGCACGGGAGAAGAAATGCAGCGGACACTCTTCAAAGGCGCGCAAATTTCCCGTTATGGCAAGGGAAGCGCCGCGCATGATGGAGGGTTTGTCTTTCCGGGAACAGTGAAACTCGGAGAAAAGACAAAGCTCCAGCTGATGAAGCTGGCTCCCGTCGACAACCCGGCTCCGGAGGAAGAGAAGAGCCTTTCGGACATTGCTTTTTCGGAGCAGGCAAAAACGCTGAAGGAAGGCACGAGCGCACCGACAGTGCTGCAGGCAAAATATGCTGATGGATCGTCCGGGGACCTGTCGAGTGCAGCAACGTACCGTTCCGACAATCCGGATGTCGCCACAGTCGATGCAACGGGGCGCGTTACGGCCCTGTCGCCAGGCGAGACGCGAATCCAAGCGGATTTCCAAAACCAGAGCGCAGCCTTGAAGGTGACCGTACTTCCGGAAAACTCCGAGGAGTTCGAGCCGGCATATGGTCAGATCCAATTCGATTCAGAAGAGTACTCGCTTGCAGCCGGTGCCCTGATTGATCTTCATCTGATTTATAAGGAGAATGCCACGGGCATAGAAACAAATGTGACAGACAAGGCCGTGTTCCGCAGCGATCATCCCGATATTGCCGGTGTGGACGCAGAAGGAAATCTGGTGGGACGCCGGGCCGGGACGACCCGGATTTACGCGGCGTATAAAGGCAAATCCGTGTCAGCGATCGTGCAGGTCATGCGGGCGTCGAGCCCTAAGCCGGCAGTGCCTGAAGGCTCTGCCGCCGCTGTCAAGGGCACAGCCCCTGATGCAAAATGATGGTGATCCATGATCCTGATAGCAAGGAGCAGCCGAAAGGCTGCTCTTTTTCATGTTGTTGACGCTTCCCTAAGAGGAGACCGCATGAACATTTCGTCAGGGTGCAGCCCTTTTTTGCATTCTTAAACAGACCGGCTTCAGAAAATTTTGTTAAGTGAATTGACAAAAGGAAATCCTTGGCATATATTGAGGTTAGTTACTTGAGTAATTAACCAGTTGGGTGGTGAAGAGGTGGGACCGATTATGGATGACGGGCGTCCTATTTTTATACAAATCGCGGAGAAGATCGAAGACGACATCATTGGGGAAGGACTGCCTGAGGAAACGCAGGTCCCTTCGACCAATCAGTTTGCCTCCTTTTATCAGATTAATCCTGCGACCGCAGCGAAGGGAGTCAATCTTCTGGTTGATCAAGGCATTCTGTACAAGAAGAGGGGGATCGGCATGTTTGTCGCGTCAGGGGCAAGAGAAAAGCTGGTGGAGAAGCGGAAGGAACAATTCTACGAGCAGTTTGTCATCACCATGATCCATGAGGCGAAGAAGCTGGGGATTACGATCGACCAATTAACGGACATGGTCCGGAGAGGGGATGGCTTGAAATGAATCCGATCGTCGAAGTGAATCGGCTGAATAAAACCTATGGCAAGGAATCGGTCATTAAGGATGTCAGCTTTGTCATCGAGCAGAACAAAATTTACGGCTTGCTTGGCAGAAACGGTGCTGGCAAAACGACCATCATGCATATCCTTACTGCACAGCTTTTTCCGACGAGCGGCGACATGCGGGTGTTCGGGGAGCAGCCTTACGAAAATAACCGGGTGCTCCGCCGGATTTGCTTCATCAAAGAGAGCCAGAAATACCCGGATACATTCCGAATCGTGGATGTTTTGGCGGTCGCCGCGTCCATTTACCCGAACTGGGATCAGGCATATGCGCTGCAGCTCGTGGAGGATTTTCGCCTTCCTTTGAAAAGAGGAATGAAGAAGCTGTCGAGGGGGATGCTCTCTTCCGTGGGGATTATCATCGGGCTGGCCAGCCGCGCGCCGCTGACGATATTCGATGAGCCTTACCTCGGCCTCGATGCGGTCGCCAGGAATCTGTTTTATGAAAGACTGATAGAAGATTATGCGGAGCATCCGCGGACGTTCATTTTATCCACGCATTTGATTGATGAAGTCAGCAATTTGCTGGAGCATGTCATCCTGATTGACGCAGGGAAAATTCTGATGGATGAGGATGCCGATGAGATCAGGGAAAAGGCATATACGGCCATCGGCCCGGCACAGCACGTCAGGACGCTTACGGCGGGCCAACAAATCATTCACCAGGAGTCCATCGGCGGCATAATGACAGCGACCGTGCTTGAGCCCTTGAACGAGACAAAAAGACGCGAAGCGGAGGCGCTGGGCATTGAGATTGCGCCGGTACCCCTCCAGCAACTTATTGTGCATCTAACAGGCGATAAAGGAAACGGAAAGGTGGCGGATTGCTGATGAGAATGACTGGCGTATTGAAAATGCATTGGCGCGATAAAACGGTTTGGATTTATGTGCCGTGGGTCGTATTATTGATTAGCTTCGCCATAAATATATTCATTGGGATCGTGGCGAAAGGACAGGACATTCATTCGGGCGGCATTGCCTCCATCTATGTGTATATGTTTATCGCTATTCTCATCGTACAGGCGCAGACGTTTCCATTTTCGCTTGGTATGAGCATCCGCAGAACGGATTATTTCATCGGCACCTCACTCATGTGCCTCCTTGTCAGCGCCGGTTCCAGCGCGATATTATTTCTGCTGTCGGTGGTGGAGGACTTGACGGACGGCTGGGGCGTGAACCTGGGTTATTTCTTTCTTCCGTTTATGAGCGATCTCTCCCCGGTTGCACGGTTTGGAATTTTCTTCGTCGTCATGCTGCACATGTTCTTTCTCGGCTTCGTCATTTCGGGTATTCACCGCAGATTCGGAAGAAATGGCTTGTACGTATTTTTTACCGTATTATTGCTGCTCAGCAGCATTGGCAGCTTTGCGATGACCTATTATGAGCGTTGGATGGACCTGTTCATCTGGATTTCGCATCATTACTTGGACCTGTTCGTCTGGATGATCCCGCTGATCGTCATTTACGCGCTGCTATCCTACGGTTTGCTCCGCAAGTCCACCGTATCTTGAATCAGAAAGGATCAAATTCGAAGCAGAATCTTTCCGGTACCACAAGAAAACAGCAGCTTAAAGCGGTCGGTCTCTTGAAGAGTACCTCGGATAGACGTTTGTCTTAACGAAATGCGATACAACGGTGCAAATCTCATGCTGCATATAAACCTCCCGATTGCTTGGTTGCGGCCGAGAAATCGGGAGTTTTCTTACACATAAACGTACTTACCGATCCATTCATTCAAGCTCTCTGGCACCTATGAAAGCGCTTCAAAAAAACTTCTTGCCAAGGGGTAACACCCTTGTTATAATCGCTTTGAAAAGGTTTTCTTGCAAAGGAAGTTTGAAACTATGAAGCCAACAATTAGAGATGTAGCCAAAATGGCGGACGTATCCATCAGCACCGTATCCCGGGTGATGAATGCGCCTGAGTCGGTCATCGAGAGTAAGAGAATACGCGTTTTGGAGGCGATTGAGAAGCTTCAGTATCAGCCCAACTCTTTTGCGCGAGGCTTGATTTACAGGAAATCCTTCACGCTCGGCCTGCTCATTCCGGATATCGAGAATTTTTATTATACAGGCATCATCCGGGGGATGCAGGATGCATGCATCAAGCTGGGTTACAGCCTGATGATCTGCAATACGGATAGGGATAAGAGCAGGCTTCTCTCGTATATCGATGCTTTTCACGAGAAGCAGGTGGATGGTGTCGTCTTCGCAAGCGACGTCATGTTTCCGGAATACTACGAGAAGCTGGTGCGCTGCCGAATTCCGTTTGTGCTCCTCTCGACGCATTCTGAAGAATACGACGTTCCCTGCGTGGAGATCGATGATGAGAAGGCAGCATACGACGCGGTGAAATTTCTGATTGACCTCGGCCATGAGGAGATCGGAATGATCGGCTTCAATCACGATAATTCCATTTCCGGACCGCCCCGGTATCATGGCTTCACCAGAGCACTGGAAGAATCCGGTCTTAGCCGAAGCAAAGATAAGATCAGATGCGCGACACACCGTTTCGAGCATGCCTACCATGCTGCACATGACTTATTTACGGATTATCCCGAGATAACGGCGGTATTTTGCGTTGCCGATGAATTCGCCATGGGGGTGATTTCCTATCTGAAGGACCGGAACATTCTCGTTCCCGGCCAGGTATCGGTCGTCGGATTCGATAACCTGCGTATCGCGAATATGTTCATTCCAAAGCTGACCACGATCGCGCAGCCGATGTACGACATGGGGTTCCGCGCGGCGGAGAAGCTGCATGAATTGGTTACGACAGGCTCCGTCAAGGTTCTAAGGGAACGGATGGAGCATAAATTGATTGTCAGGGAGTCCTCGCGGCAAAGGTGAAGTTTACGGTTTTATGACTTTTGAAAAGCTTTTCAGAATTTGTCCCGTTGGTTGGATAAGCGAGCTATGGGGTAATGATTAAAGTTCTGATAACAATGAATTGAATACATTTTAGCTCGAAGTCCTTCTACTTATGAAAACGCTATCTCTAGAAAAAATCCTTGATTCTGTAAGGAGGTGATCCGCAGGCTGTTACAGTGGATGGATTATCGATAGGACAAAGAATGTGCTCGACAAAAGTTATACGTTCGCTAAGGGCGTCATTTGCCGAGGGTTCTGCAAGACAAACTTTTTGCCTTAATCATGATAAAAAAGGGGATGTATACTGTATGACCAAAGCACGGAAAGCAAGAACATCGATACTGCTCTCGCTGTGCCTGTCCTTTACCATGCTGCTAAGCGCCTGTGGCGGATCCGGGGATGCCGGGCCTACGAAAGAGCCTGCGGCTTCCGGCGGCGACAATAAGGAGACGACGGAGACAACCGCACCGCCTTCCGATAACGCTTCAGGTTCACCACTCGAGCTCGCGATGCAAGGCAAGTATAAAGGAACGAAGGTCACCATGTTCGGACCTTTCGTGGATGCCGACCAGAAGAAATTTGAAGACAGCATTAAGGAGTTCGAAGATAAGACAGGGATCGATATCCAGTATGAAGGCTCCAAGGAATTCGAGGCTACGATCAACGTGCGTGTGGACGGCGGCAGCGCGCCGGATATTGCCGACTTCCCGCAGCCGGGACTGCTGGCTTCCATCTCCAAAACCGGCAAAGTCGTCGACCTGACGAAAGTCCTCGATCAGGAAAAGCTGAAGAAGAATTACAACCAAAGCTGGCTCGATATGGGTACCATGGACGGCAAAGACGGCAAAATCATGGCCGGTATCTGGAACCGAAGCAACGTGAAGAGCTTGGTATGGTATCCGAAGAAGCAGTTTGACGAAGCGGGCTACAAAGTGCCGCAAACATGGGATGAAATGATGGCTCTGACCGAGCAAATCGCCAAGGATGGCGATCCTGCCTGGGCGATCGGCATCGAGAGCGGCGCGGCTACCGGCTGGCCGGCAACCGACTGGGTGGAGAACATCATGCTGCGCACGACCACACCGGAAAACTACGACAAATGGGTCAAGGGCGAGCTGCCTTTCACTTCGCCTGAGGTGAAGAATGCCATGGACATTATGTCGAAGATCTGGATGAACAAAGATTATGTATACGGTGGCACGAAATCGATCGTAACGACCGCTTTCGGCGACGCGCCAAAGCCGATGTTCGAGAACCCGCCAAAGGCCTGGTTCAACCTGACAGGCAACTTCATTACCAGCTTCTTCCCGGAAACGGCCAAAGTGGATCAGGATTACGACTGGTTCTACCTGCCGCCGATCGACGAGAAGTACGGCAAACCGGTGCTCGTAGCCGGCGACATCTACGCCATGTTCAATGACCGCCCTGAAGTTCGCGCGGTAATGGAATTCTTCACGACGGGCGAATCCATCAAGAAGTGGGTCCAATCCGGCGGCGTCATCGCACCGATGAACGATGCCTCCCTCGACTGGTATAATTCCGAATCCGACAAGCGGATGGCGAAGCTGGTACAGGATGCGACGACGCTCCGCTTTGACGGTTCCGACCTGATGCCGGGCAAAGTGGGCGCAGGCTCCTTCTGGAAAGGGATGACCGACTACGTCAGCGGCACCGCGAAGCTGGACGACGCGCTGCAGCAGATTCAAAAGGGCTGGGACAACTAGCATTCATTGATTTGATATTGATAGCTGGAGAAGGGGCAGTTTCAGAACAATGCTGGCTGCCCTTTTTCAGATATTGGAGGGTAGGGATGACCTATGGATACACAGGCCAAAAACAAATCCAGCATGAAAGCTGTGCTGATCCTTCTTATTGTGCTGCTGGGCAATATCATCGTCCATGGCGCAATCTTCATGTTCTTCAGGGATTCCACACTTAACCCGCTGCTGACGGCGCTTGCCGCGGTCATCTGGGGAGTGGTGGGCGTTTATATTCTGTATTTCACATTCAGCAAGGCCGTGGACCAGTTTCCGGAACGCGTGGGCAGGAGGATCCTTCCGTACGTGTTCATCGGCCCCGCCGTCCTGCTGCTTGGCTGGCTGCTGGTGCTGCCGGCGCTGCGGACCTTGTACCTGAGCTTCTTTAATGCATCTTCTGATAAGTTCGTCGGTCTGGGCAACTACCTGGCAATCTTCAGCGACCGTCTGCTCGCGACTGCTTTGCGTAACAACCTGCTGTGGGTTTTCGTCGGTACACTGGCTTGCGTGGCTCTCGGCCTGCTGATTGCCATCCTTGCGGACCGGAGCAGTTATGAGCGGATCGCAAAATCGATCATCTTCATGCCGATGGCCATTTCCTTCGTGGCTGCCGGCGTCATTTGGAAGTTCGTGTACTATTATCAGCCGGGAACCGAGCAGATCGGTCTCCTGAACGCTATCGTGATCGCGCTCGGCGGCGAGCCGCAGGCCTGGGTAACGATGCTGCAGCCGTGGAATAACTTCTTCCTCATCCTGATCCTGATCTGGATGCAGACGGGATTCGCGATGGTGATTTTCTCCGCGGCGATCAAGGGCGTCCCGGAGGATATTCTGGAGGCGGCACGCGTGGACGGAGCCGGAGAAATCCGCATCTTCTTCCGTATCATCATTCCGTTCATCTCGACGACGCTGCTTACCGTGACGACGACGATCATCGTGTTCACGCTGAAAATCTTCGACGTCGTGATGGTCATGACCGGCGGCCAGTACGACACCGAGGTCGTCGCAACGCAGTTCTACCGTCAGTTCTTCATGTACCGCAACTTCGGATACGGCTCGACGCTGGCCATCGTGCTGCTGATCGCGGTCCTGCCTGTCATCTATTTCAACCTTCGTCAAATCCGCAAGCAGGGGGGGTTCTAAAATGGCCGGAAGAAAAAAGAAAAAAGGCAAGAAGTGGATCGTCAATCTCGTGCTGGGCGTTATTTGCTTTCTGTGGCTGATTCCAACCGTGGGCCTGCTGATCTCCTCCTTCCGACCTGCCGCGGATATTCTTCAAACCGGCTGGTGGAAGGTGTTCCCGCATCAGGAATGGAAGGCGGCAGACACGATCAAGCTGTCCAAGGACGTGGATCTGCGCGGACCGATCGAGGTGAACGGCAAGACGTATACGGACGACCAGCTTAAGGCGGGCGTAAAGGCCGGAGATGACCGGTTAATCTGGGAGAACCGCAGAAACCGGGAAATCAGCGTGGAGGAACAAGGCTGGGTCGCAAGCTCCAAGCTGACGCTGGATAACTACAAAAATGTTATTTCGGGCAAGGAATATACGATCAAGGGAGCCGATGGCAGCGAAACGAAGGAAAAAGGCACGGGGCTCTCGCAGGCGTTCTGGAACACGCTGACGATTGCCATTCCTGCCACGGTTATTCCGATCCTGATCGCTTCCTTTGCGGCCTATGCTTTTGCGTGGCTTCGCTTTCCGGGAAGAAAAACGATGTTCGTCGTGATCATTGCGATGCTGGTCGTTCCGCTGCAGGTAGCGCTCATTCCGGTGCTTAAGGATTATACGGCACTCGGCCTGAACGGAAGCTATCTCGGCATTTGGCTGGCGCACTCGGCTTTTGGTCTGCCGCTGGTGACCTATTTTATGTACAACTTTATCAGCCAGCTGCCGAAGGATTTGTTCGAATCCGCCTTCATGGACGGAGCCAGCCATTTCACGATCTTCAGCCGGCTGATCCTGCCGCTGTCGGTGCCAGCGCTGGCTTCCATCGGAATCTTCCAGTTCCTGTGGGTATGGAATGACTATCTCGTATCGCTGATTTTTATCGGCAACCAGCCGAATGTGCAGGTCATGTCCATGAAGATTGCGGATCTGGTCGGTTCGCGCGGAAACGACTGGCATCTGCTCACGTCGGCCGCCTTCATCTCCATGCTGATGCCGCTGGCCATTTTCTTCCTGCTGCAAAAGTATTTCGTCAGAGGCTTGATGGGCGGCTCGGTCAAAGGTTAATGCAATCCGCAAGCACCCTATGATTCGCCCTATGGATAGGAGGACATCATTCGATGAAAATGAAAGCCTATGTGCGTCCGGAGGCACTGTACCCTTACCGGGAATGGAGCCTGACCGAAGAAGCTTATGATGATGAAAACAACCAGAGAAGCGAGAGCGTCTTCGCGGTGGGAAACGGATATATCGGAATGCGGGGTAACTTCGAGGAAGGGTACCACGGCGTCAAGGGGAAATCGGTAACGGGCAATTACGTGAACGGGTTTTACGATGCGAAGCCGATCGTCTATCCGGAAGGAGCTTACGGTTATCCATCCAAGAACCAATCCATGCTGAATTTAACGAATGCGCAGTGCGTCAATATTCAATTGGAAGAGGAGCCGTTTCACTTGAATACCGGCACGGTGCTGTCCTTTACACGGGAGCTCGATATGAGGCGGGGTTATCTGCGCCGGCAGGTGGAATGGGAAGCTCCCTCGGGAGGCAGGATACGGCTGAACTTCAGTCGATTGGTTTCCTTTGCGGATCAGCATCTCGCGGCCATCCGAATCGAAGTGGAATCCGTCGACTATACAGGGAGATTCCGGATGCATTCCTACATGGACGGTGAGATCGAGGAAGCCGAGGCGACGGATGATCCGCGCCTCGGTTCGGGCGGCGAGGAGCCCAGCCTGATTCCGGAGGGGATGGAGCACCGGGGGAATCTGGCCATCCTGAGGCAGCGCACCCGGCATTCGGGCTTTAAGCTGCTTACCGCGATCAGTCACGAATTTGCCGCCGGCCGCGCATTCGAATCTACGGATCGCGCGGAAGGGGAGCAGATCGGCACGCACTTCAACCTGAAGCTGGCGCCGGGCGACAAGGTGACCCTGACCAAGTATATTTCGTACCACACATCGATGGACGAAGCTGAACTGGAACTCGAAATGCGGGCTGCCAATACGCATCAAAAGGCTGCAGAGTACGGATTCGACGGGCTGTTGAACGCCCAGGAGGCCTACCTCGCGTCCTTCTGGCAGCATGCGGACGTGGAAATCGAAGGCGACCCTGCGCTTCAGCAGGGGATCCGTTTCAACAGCTTCCAGCTGCTGCAGTCAGTCGGACGGGACGGGAGAACGAACATCGGCGCCAAAGGTCTGACGGGAGAAGGATATGAAGGACATTATTTTTGGGATACGGAAATGTACATGATGCCCTTTTTCACCTACACCCAGCCGGACATTGCCCGATCGCTGATGGAGTTCCGGTATGCCACGCTGGATAAGGCACGCAGCCGCGCCGAAGTCATGTCGCAGAAGGGTGCGCTCTATCCCTGGCGGACAATCGACGGAGAAGAGAATTCAGCCTACTTCCCTGCGGGGACGGCCCAGATGCATATTAACGCGGATATCGCCTATGCCATCAGGCAGTATGTACAGGCGACAGGTGACGAGGAGTTCCTTGTCAGCAAGGGCGCCGAAATTCTGTTCGAGACATCCCGGTTCTGGGCCGATCTCGGACACTACAATGAAGCCAAGGGCGGAGCCTTCTGTATCGATGGCGTTACAGGTCCGGATGAGTACACGGCGATCGTCAACAACAACACCTATACGAACCTCATGGTGCAGAGCCAGCTGAATTACGCCTGTGATACGGCCCATCGGATGCGCCGGGATTATCCGGAGGAGTATGAGCGGGTCTCGGAGGCGATCGGACTGACGGAAGACGAAATCAAAGGCTGGAAAGAAGCAGCCTCCCGCATGTTCATCCCCTATGATGACACGCTCGGCATTTATGCGCAGGACGATAGCTTCCTGTCCAAGAAAAAATGGGATTTCGAGCATACGCCGGAGGATAAATACCCGCTCCTGCTCCATTATCACCCGCTGGTCATCTATCGGCATCAGGTGCTGAAGCAGGCAGATACGGTAATGGTCATGTTCCTGCTCGGCGAGCTGTTTACGCAGGAGGAGAAGATAAGGAACTATCGGTATTACGAGCCGCTGACCACGCATGACTCGTCGCTGTCGCCGTGCATCCACAGCATCGTGTCCGCCGAGATCGGCGATCTGGAAGAGGCGTACGCCTATTTTGACCGGACAGTACGGATGGATCTGGATGATATTAACCGCAATGCGAAGGATGGACTGCATACCGCAGCCATGGCCGGCTCATGGATGTCCATTGTCAACGGATTTGCCGGTATGCGCTTGAAGGAAGGAGAGCTTAGCTTCCGTCCGGCGCTGCCCGGAAAATGGGAGTCCTGCACCTTCCGGGTCACTTATCGCGGGCAGCTGCTCAAGGTCCGGATGGGGAGGGAAGGGACGAGCTATACATTGGTGCAAGGGGATCAGGTTTCGTTCTTGCATAAAGGGAAACGGGTGACGGTGAAAGGCGGCGAAACGGTTGTCATGGAGGCATGATCTTTGCTAGAAAAAGAGCGCGGAAGTTTGCGGCAAGATGCGGTGAAACGCTGGGCTTGGCCGTACTTCCGCTTTCTTCTAAGCGATCATGGGGAGAGGGATTCATTATTTTCAAGAAAATGCTTGACGCTAACTAGCTTGTCATGATAAGATCTATTTTGTCGCCGCAAACGAATTGTAATGCGGAAGACATTGATCCATATGCGGTCGTGGCGGAATTGGCAGACGCGCACGGTTCAGGTCCGTGTGGGCTAACCCCCCGTGGAGGTTCGAGT
>NZ_JBQCKS010000001.1:2400116-2529002 GCF_051966755.1 Paenibacillus sp. SAFN-054 | reverse complement strand
GGTGTGGCGGAATTGGCAGACGCGCGCGACTCAAAATCGTGAGGGAAACCGTGGGGGTTCGAGTCCCTTCACCGGCATACATGAAACAGGTTAGTGAAATTGCTTTAAAGCAATCTTACTAACCTGTTTTTGTTTGTCTGAAAATTGAACGGCCTGGTTGGACGCACTGGTTGTCTGAGCCCAAAAAGGACAAGGTACAATGTTTATAAAAGGCTGCATTCTCTAGGGAAGATTCTTTGGAGAACTGCAGCCTTTTTTGCTTTCAAGTGTTCGTCCGGTGCACCCCCTGCAGGTTCTTGAACTGGGTCGGGGTACACTTTTTGTATGATTTGAACACCCGGTTGAAAGTGGACAGACTGACAAAGCCTGACCTCATAGCCACTTCGGTAATCGATAAATCGGGCTCCATCAGCAGCTTCTCCGCGTTCATGATCTTTCTTTTGTTGAGATACGCGTAATAAGAGGAGCCGGTAAACTGTTTGAATAGACGGATAAAATGAAATTTGCTGAATCCCGCCCGTGCGGCTACATGTTCGATACTAATATCTTCGGTACAGTGTTCGTTAACGTAGGTGCAGATTTCCAGAAACATATCCACGTATTTATGCTGCTTGCCGCTTCGGGTATGCGGGAAACGATTCTCGCCTGATACGTAATTGCGTCCAAGCTGGACGAAAAACTGAATCAGAAGGGAGAAAGCTGCGGCTTCCTTGAGAAGAGCATCGCTGAAGTATTCGTTCATGATTTGCAGAAGCAAAGCCTCCAGGCTGGCATGGAGTTCTTCATGCTGTTCGGCTCTTATGACGATACTGGAGCCAAGCAATGACATGCTGGAAGAAAAGCCGTCCAGTTGGTAAAGGATCGCGCTGTCAAACTGCAGGATCATGCGTCTTCCCGATTCGGGGGCGTAAAGCTCATGAAGTTCCCCGGGAGGAATGACGAGGATATCGCGGGGGTTTAAGATATGTTTTTCCCCGATCACTACAGCTGTATAGATATTCTCGAGAGGCATGATAATTTCCACCGCCGGATGCCAGTGGATCGGGTAATTCTCCATCTCCTGGTTCAAGTAAAGCCGGACACGAAAATGAGGACTATACGAAACGGTTTCCCGGGTACCCTCGAGAATCTCAATCACTCGGCATTCCGCCTTTCTATCTGATCGTAAAAATCGCAATAATTGATTAGTGAAACGCAACAATCAAGAAGTAAGAGAAGACAAATTCATTATAATTAAGGTAAGGATGAAGGCGTTTTTATAAAATATAAGGCAATGTAAACGCATAAAACAGCCTTATACGTTATCAAACTTCGTGCACTGCACCTTGGATACAACAATGGGATTATACCATATTTTGCTGTTTTCATGCGGATATGCGGTGTCATCAGTCAAATTCCAAGGACTGCACCCAAGCAAGCTGAACAATCACATTTTGAAAAGAGAGCGAGCGTGTGTAACCATGTCTCAATTGACGGAAAATATGGACAAAGTGAAGCAGTACAAGGAACGAGCCGGTCAGTTAGTTAAACAGATGACTTTAAAGGAAAAAGTGTACCAGATGCTTCATGCCGCGCCGGCAATTGAACGTCTTGGCGTAAAAGCGTATAACTGGTGGAATGAAGGGCTCCATGGAGTGGCCAGAGCAGGAACGGCGACCATATTCCCTCAAGCAATCGGGCTTGCGGCAACGTTCAACGAGACTCTCCTTCATGAAGTGGCGGATGCGATCGCGACGGAAGCGCGCGCGAAGTTCAACATGCAGCAGCAATTCGGCGATACGGATATCTATAAGGGTCTGACGATGTGGGCGCCTAACGTGAACATTTTTCGCGATCCGCGTTGGGGACGAGGACATGAAACCTATGGTGAAGATCCCTATTTGACGTCTAGACTTGCGGTCCAATTCATTCAGGGATTGCAGGGCGATGATGAGAACTATTTGAAGGTTGCGGCTTGTGCAAAGCATTTCGCCGTGCATTCGGGACCTGAGGATCAGCGCCACCACTTCAATGCGGTTGTAACGGATCAGGATTTGTATGAGACGTATCTGCCTGCCTTTCAAGCGTCCGTACAGGAAGCAAAGGTGGAGGCAATCATGGGAGCTTACAACCGGACCAACAACGAGCCTTGCTGTGGAAGTGAACGGCTTTTAGGCCAAATTTTGCGCGGCGATTGGGCATTCGACGGCCATGTCGTATCCGACTGCTGGGCAATCCGGGATTTTCATGAACAGCATAAGGTAACGGCAAATGAGGTCGAATCCGTGGCGCTCGCCGTGAACCGCGGCTGTGACCTCAACTGCGGAAGCTTGTTTGTTTTCCTCCTGGAAGCGGTGGAGCAGGGGCTTGTGACCGAAGAGCAGATCGATAAGGCGGTCACCCGGTTGTTCACGACAAGAATGAAGCTTGGCCTGTTCGACGAACCGGAAAAGGTGCCTTACTCCTCCATTGGCTACGCGGAAACGGATTCAGCCCCCATGCGTGAGCTGAACCTTAAAGCAGCCAGAGAATGTCTGGTTCTGCTGAAAAATGACGGGCTGCTGCCCCTCGACAAAAAACAGCTCAAGACGGTTGGTGTCATTGGACCCAATGCCAATAACCGGCGTGCCCTGGTAGGAAATTATGAAGGCACTGCATCCCGTTACATTACGGTTGTTGAAGGTATTCAGGATTATGTCGGAGATGACATTCGTGTGCTCTATTCGGAAGGCTGTCATTTGTTTAAAGAAAAAGTCAGCCCGCTTGCCCAGAACGATGACCGGATTTCGGAGGTCAAGGGCGTTTGTGCAGAGAGTGATGTCGTTATCGTCTGCCTGGGGCTGGACGCCGGACTCGAAGGGGAGGAAGGGGATACCGGAAACCCGTTCGTGAGCGGGGATAAGAAGGACCTGAGGCTCCCCGGCATTCAAGAAGACATGCTGCGGGTGGCACAGGAAAGCGGCAAACCAGTCATTCTGGTGCTTTTGTCGGGAAGCGCATTGGCCATTGAGTATGCGGACCGTCACATTCCTGCCATTCTTCAGGGCTGGTATCCCGGTGCTCAAGGTGGAAGGGCAATCGCCGAAGCGATATTCGGAGAGTTCTCGCCTGAAGGAAAACTGCCGATAACCTTCTACCGTACCACGGAAGAACTGCCCGAGTTTACCGATTATGCCATGAAGAACCGAACTTATCGATATATGGAGAATGAGGCCCTTTACCCGTTCGGCTTCGGACTTACTTACTCTGACTTCGCGGTAGAATCCGTAAGGATCAGCATCGAAAAGATTACAGAGGTGGGGGTTCAGGTCATGGCAACACTGATGAATACAGGAAGCCGGGATGGCGGAGAAGTGCTTCAAGTTTATGTCAAGGCCAATCGCGAAGGAACGCCGAACCCGCAGCTCAAAGCCTTCCGCAAGGTCCATTTAAAGGCCGGGGAGACAGCGGAGGTCCAATTGAATCTCAGTGCCGAGGCCTTCTCCCTATGCGATGAACACGGGGTATCCAAGGTGGAGCCAGGTGAGTACACCGTATATGTAGGAACCTCCCAGCCGGATCGCAGAAGTGTGGCTTTATCCGGAAAGGAGCCAGCCCAAATCAAGCTGGTCGCGGAGTATGTGGTCAATACAGCGAGCAGGCATTGAGTGCTGGAATATTTAAAATTGTTGGAATGATCCGTCTGCGAACCGCCGCTGAAGCAGGATTCGCAACATGCATGGATTTAGTTCAGGAATGAATCGAGGGAATGGGATGAAACCTACGGTACAGGCAGTGATGGACGCCCTGATTAAACCAGTCGGCAGGCTGGAACGGACGGTCGATACGTTAAAATTCGGCGACCCGGGCATGGAGGTCACAGGCATAGTGACGACCTTCATGCCTACCCGGCAGGTCATCGAGCAGGCACTGAAGCGGAAGGCAAACCTCGTTATCGCACATGAGGGGCTGTTTTTTTCACATGAAGACGATGGAGCAGCGGGCGGCGAAGACTTCATTTGCCAAACCAAGAAGCAGTTTATAGAGGAATCGGGCATTGCTGTGTTTCGCTTCCATGATTATTGGCACCGTTACCAACCCGATGGGATCACAGATGGTCTGATAAGGGAGCTTGCCTGGGATGACTATGTCAGTGTGCATCACCCATCGGCTTCCCTGCTCAACATTCCGCCTGCTTCTCTTCAGGAGATTGCAGAGCACGTCAAGCAGAGATTGGGTATTTCCCATGTGCGCATCATAGGGGATATGAACATGAGCTGCAGTCGTATCGGTATTTTAGCAGGATATAGAGGACATGGCTCCATGGCGATCCCTCTGTTTGAGAAGGAACAAGTGGAGCTGGTGATATATGGGGAAGGCCATGAATGGGAAACGCCGGAGCATGTACGAGAAGCAGTTCGCCAAGGGGTCCGCAGGGCTTTACTGGTACTCGGTCACGCCGAGAGCGAGGAGCCGGGCATGAAGGCTCTTGCAGTCAGACTGGCTGCCATGTTTCCTGGCATACCGGTGGATTACATCAAAGAGGACCCGTTGTTTCGACTGGTGTAGAAAGGATTATATACTCCGAGAGGAGATCAGGTTGAATAGTGCCGGCTTGAATCTATTATTCGCAAAAAAATTATTTGACCAAGTTTGTGAGCTGCTATATAATAGGGAATGTTGAGGCGATTATGAGAGACAAGCGCGTTGAGGCTTGCTAGAGTCATATAGTCGTCATACATATTTCCGGGATGTAGCTCAGCTTGGTAGAGCACCTGGTTTGGGACCAGGGGGTCGCATGTTCAAATCGTGTCATCCCGATTCAATTAAACCGCTTGGAGGAATCCAGCGGTTTTTTGCTGTATAAATATGTAATCCCCAGGTCAGAATAAAAGAAAAAGACAGGGAATAGAAGGGGATTATTGTGAATGCAACCAAAATTAAAAAGAAGCTGCAAAAGCAGTGGCGGTGGTGGAAACGCCGGTCTTTGACCTTAGGGCTATCCTCGCTTGTGGTCGCGATCGTATGGATCAGCATGTATTTGCCGGATAAAGTGCAAAGCTTGCTAAACAGCAAGCCGCCCGTAGCTATAGAGACGCTTCAATATTATCAGCAAACCGAGGCCTCGGACGATGCGAAGGGCGATCCGAACTTTTGGAAGGAATTAAACAAAACCAAACAGGTGAACGAGGTCATTGTCCGGCATAGCTACGTTTGCGGTGAAGAGGAACGCACCCTGGGCAAACTGAATACGGATGAGATCTATAACCTGCTCAACGAGCACCCCACCTGGAAAGGGCAGTTTGCGGGACAAGGAAAATTGGTGCTGAACGAAACGATTCCGGATCTTTCGCCCACCTGTAAAGAGAGGGCATACATGAGCCTCGACAAAGACGGAAACCTGTCCTTGTTTGATGGTCCGCCGGAGCAGGCGAAGGTCATTAAAACATTCTTTCAGCTTGATATCAGCTCCATGGAATCTTCGCTGCCTGATAAAGCTCTGAGACATTTATATGACGGCATTCGAATCCAGGACATCGATGAGTTTAACAGCGTGCTTTCGACATTCAGCGATTATGCGCGCGAAGGATGAGGGGTCCGGGTTATAATGACCTGCTTAACCCCGTAATTACATGATCATGCACAGCAGCCCTGACCTCTTACAGGAAAAGGCTGCTCTTTTCTATGTCTGGACTTAAAAAATAACCGGATTGTTCATGTTTTTAGCATATTATTCATTTTATTTTGTCCGCATTTCCTTTACGATAGAACCGTATGGAAAATAAACTAATGCGCGGCCGGTTGCATGCAGCGTTTAACATTTGAAGATGGCGCCTGTTCTTTTCACAAGGACCAAGCGCCAGATGGAACGGGTGCCGCTAAGCGAGAGGGAGTAGGAGATTGCATGAGCACTAAAACGCATTCGGTAGTCATCGTAGGATACGGCGGTATGGGCAGCTATCATGCCAAACTGATTTTGGACAACTCACGGCTGAAGGTCACGGGAACCTACGATGTATTGGAAGCTCGCAGAGAAGCATCACAAAATGATGGGTATCCGGCATATGAAAGCTATGAAGCCGTCTTAAACGACCCGGCAGTTGACGTCATTTTGATTGCCACGCCGAACGACGTTCACAAAGAGCTGGTTATTTCAGCATTACAGCATGGTAAACATGTCATCTGCGAAAAGCCGGTAACGATGTACGTAAAAGATTTCGAAGACATGATGGCGGTGGCGGAGGAAACAGGCAACGTGCTGATGGTCCATCAAAACCGCCGCTGGGACGAGGATTTCCGGATCATCAAGGAGATGTACGACAAGCGCACGATCGGCGATCTGTTCCAGATTGAGTCGAGGGTACATGGCGCCAACGGGATTCCGGGGGACTGGCGTCATCTGGAAGCCTATGGCGGCGGGATGCTGCTGGATTGGGGCGTTCATCTGTTAGACCAGTTCGTATTCATGATCGACAGCAAAATTACAAGTGTGACAAGCAGACTCAGCTTTATTCTGGGCGACGAAGTGGACGACGGGTTTGATGCGGTTCTGGAATTTGAAAATGGCGTGACAGCCATCATCGAAGTGGGCACGACCAATTTCATCCCCCTTCCGCGCTGGTATGTCAAAGGAACCGAGGGCACGGCCGTCATCGAGGATTGGTCGCTGACTGGACGATCCGTCGTTCAGAACCACGAAGTAGGCAAAATCGAGCCGAAGCCGATCAAAGCCGGAGTCGGTCTGACCAAAACGATGGCTCCACCATCGGAAGAGGCGACCCTGACCGAAGCACTGCCGAAGGCATTCGAGCATGAGAGCAGCTTCTATGACAATTTTGCGGCGGTTGTGGAAGGTACGGCAGAGCCAATCGTGAAAAACAGCGAGGTGCTTCGGGTCTTGAATCTGATCGAGAATATATTTAAATCGGCACGCACCCGCGAAGTGATCAAAGACTTCGATATGTACGAGCCCCAAAATAAATAGTTTTTGCGAATGAAGAAAAAGAGGCTGTTCCTCGCCGAAGCGACGGGACAACCTCTTTTTGTGCCGAAAGAGAAAAGGGATACCCAACAAAGTCATGGTGACAACGGGGTACCCCTTTTTTTGCGATTTAATGCAATTAAAACGTCATGGTCCAGTTTCGCGTATCCGGCAAATGTCCGGACTGCAGGCCGGTGATGGTGTCATACAGCTTTTGCGACAATTCGCCGATTTCGCCGTTGTTAACCTTCATCGTATGCTCGTTCCAGTGCAGCTCGCCGACCGGTGATATAACCGCTGCCGTTCCGGTACCGAATACTTCCTCCAGTTTGCCCTCTTGGTAGGCATCGTAGATTTCTTCAATGGAAAGCTTGCGCTCTTCCACGGGAACTCCCCATTCCTGAAGCAGAGTAAGCACGGAACTGCGGGTGACACCCTCGAGAATGCTGCCGTTAATCTCAGGGGTGATGACTTTTCCGCCGATTTTGAAGAAAATGTTCATGCTGCCGACTTCCTCGATATATTTCTTTTCGATGGCATCGAGCCACAGAACTTGGGAGTATCCTTCTTTTTTGGCGTTCTCCTGGGCCTTGATGCTTGCCGCGTAGTTGCCTGCCGCTTTGGCAAAGCCGATTCCGCCGCGGACCGCACGGGTATAGGAGCTCTCCACATTGATTTTGACAGGCTCAAGACCACTTGAGTAATAAGCGCCGACCGGCGATAGGATCACCATCAGCTGGTACGTGTAAGAAGAACGCACCCCGAGGCAAGGCTCAGTTGCAATAATAAATGGACGCACATAGAGCGAGGTTCCTTGTTCCGTCGGAATCCAGCTTTTATCCACTTCGATCAGTTTCTTAATGGCTTCAATGACGAAATCCCCGTCGATTTCCGGAATGCCCAGGCGGTCATTGGAGCGATTCAGACGCTTCATGTTCTGGTCGGGTCTGAACAGCAGCACTTTTCCGGAATCCGTCAAATAAGCTTTCATACCTTCGAATACCGCTTGGCCATAGTGGAACACCATCGCAGCCGGATCGATCACGATCGGTGCATACGGGACGATGCGCGGGTCATACCAGCCCTTGTCCTTGTGATAATCCATAATGAACATATGGTCCGTAAAATACTTGCCGAAGCTGAGATTACTGCTGTCAGGCTTCTCGCCCGGCTTGGTGGTTAATTCAACTTTGATCTCCTCACTCATGTTCATGCGCTCCTATCGTTACGTATATAATATGTTTACTATAGTTAACAAAAAATGATTGGTCAATTCAATGTTATCAATTAAAATAATAGTTATCAACTATGATGGAGGGTCGGACCATGGACTTTCGTCTGCTTGAATATTTTATGGCGGTCTGTGAGGAACTTCATTTTACCAAGGCTGCCGTTAAGCTGGGAATCAGCCAGCCTACGCTCAGCCAGCAAATCCGGTTGTTAGAGGAAAGAGTGGGCACGCCCCTGTTCCGCCGCATCGGTAAACGCAATTTTCTTACGGAAGCCGGGCAGACGCTAAGGGAGCATACCCAGAACATTTTTCATGAGCTTGAACAGGCACAGACCGAGATTAACGAGCTGAAAGGGATGGCACGCGGTAAACTGCGGATCGGATGCTCGGGCAATCACCTGCTCACGCAGACGTTGATTTCATTTCACCAAAAGGCCCCGGGCATTTCCATATCGGTGCATGAACTTGCGACGGAAGAGACCAAAAACGGGCTGCTGGAGAACAAGCTGGATCTTGGCGTCGTTTTTCTGCCGCTGGATGACGAGCAGCTAATCAGCACGGAGCTGTACACGGAAGAGCTTAGTCTGGCGGTGTCCACCGCTCACCGTTTCGCGCAATATGACTCGGTCATGCTGGAGGAACTCGTTCAGGAGCCACTGGTGCTGTTTCCGGAAAAGTTCCTGGTTCGGCAAATGATCGATGTATACAGCAAGCAGGCTGGCATTCGCCTGCAGCCGATCATCGAGCTGTCCACAATGGATTCCATGCTTCAGCTCGTCCGGCTTCATGTGGGAGCCACAATCCTTCCCAAATCTTACTTGCATTCGATGGTCCGCCAGGATTTGAATATTATCCCCATTACGAGTCCAGCCCCCCAGAAAAAAGTGGGAATTGTCTACCGGAAACAAAAATTTATGAATGCTCCGATGCTTGCCTTTATCCGTGAACTTACGCAAACCTTCCATCCTTCCGAGCCTGCTGGTCAATTGCTGCCGTAAACGACTGTATCGTATTCTATGTCTACTTCTTTTGAGCGGGTCATAGACTTGATAGGAAGTTTTACATTATAATGAAGGGAACGAATACATATGTTCGCTTTATGGCAAGGGAGAGAAAACATTTGCGTATTTTAGGAATTGACCCGGGGATTGCGATTGTCGGTTTCGGATTCATCGATAAGGCCGGCAGCAAGGTGACCCCGGTGCAATACGGCTGTATTCAGACGGAAGCTCACACACCCGACGAAGAGCGGCTGCAGCATGTTTATGAAGCCATGCTGCAGTTGATCGATAAATATAAACCGGACAGCGTTGCCTTTGAAAAGCTGTTCTTCAACCGGAACGTCACGACCGCGATGTCTGTCAGCCAGGCGCGCGGAGTTTTGATTTTGGCGGCAACCCAGCGCGGTCTGCCTATTGGAGAGTATACGCCGATGCAGGTCAAGCAGGCTGTTGTCGGTTATGGCAAAGCCGAGAAGAAGCAGGTTCAGGAAATGGTGCGGATGTTTTTGAAGCTGCAGGCCGTACCGAAGCCCGACGATGTCGCGGACGCTTTGGCGGTGGCGATCTGCCATGCCCATTCGTACACGTTAAATTCCAAAATAAACGAGGTATTGCGAAAATGATCGACTTTTTAAGAGGACCTGTCGTCCATCTGGAGAATGAGTATATCGTGCTTGACGTTCAAGGGGTAGGATACCGCGTATTCTGCCCTAATCCTTTTGTATTCGCCAAAACGGAAGGCCCTGTAACGGTATATACGCATCACCATGTCCGTGAGGACGCGATGCTCCTGTTCGGCTTTCCGAGCCGGGAGGAGCAGAGATTGTTCCGCAAGCTGATTGAGGTGTCCGGGATCGGGCCGAAGGTCGCGCTCGGTATTCTCGGTGGAGGCACACCGGACCACGTGGTCACGGCCATTTATCAGGAAAACATCACTTTCTTGACGAAGCTGCCAGGCATCGGCAAAAAGACCGCGCAGCGCATGATCCTCGACTTGAAGGACAAGCTGGAAGGCTTCGGCACTGCTGCGCTGGCTACCGGGCTGTTCGCCATGCCGGAGCCGCAGGAGGGCGATGGTTCCGCTTGGTCGGAAGCTCGGGAAGGACTCAAGGCTTTGGGCTATACCGATACGGAGCTTGACCGCGTATGGCTCAAAATCAAGGATGACACCGCGTTTGGCGATTCCGTGGATGTATTGATGAAAAAGGCGCTAAAGCTGCTCTATGCAGGGTAATAGAGACGCACGGCTGCCGAGAAAGGGGCGACACGAATGGATGACCGGATCATATCGGCGAATCTAATGATGGAAGACCAGGCGGTGGAGCTCAGCCTTCGCCCCCGGTATTTGAATGAATATATCGGACAAAACCAGGTCAAGGAAAATCTGAAAATTTATATCGAGGCAGCCAAAATGCGCAATGAAGCGCTGGATCATGTGCTGCTGTACGGTCCGCCGGGACTCGGTAAAACGACCTTGGCGAATATCATAGCAAACGAACTGGGCGTTAACCTGCGGACGACGTCGGGGCCGGCGATTGAACGTCCTGGCGATTTGGCGGCGCTGCTTACCAATCTGCAGGAAGGCGACGTATTGTTTATCGACGAAATTCATCGTCTGCACCGGACAGTGGAGGAAGTGCTGTATCCGGCGATGGAGGATTTTGCGCTGGACATCATGATTGGCAAGGGTCCAAGCGCACGTTCCGTGCGCCTTGATCTGCCTCCGTTTACGCTGATCGGAGCCACGACGCGCGCAGGCCTGCTGTCCGCGCCGCTCCGTGACCGATTCGGCGTCGTAAGCCGCCTGGAGTTTTACACGGTGGATGAGTTGAGCTACATCGTTTCGCGCGGCGCGGACATATTCGGCATTGAAATTGTTGGGGATGCGGCTGACGAAATCGCGCTGCGGTCGAGAGGGACGCCGCGGATCGCGAACCGCCTTCTGAGAAGGGTACGGGATTATGCGCAGGTTCGCGGCGATGGCATGATTACGCCGGAGATCGCGGAGGAATCGCTCAAAATGCTTCAGGTCGACCCGCGCGGACTTGATCAAATTGACTATAAAATGCTCACCGCAATGATTAACAGTTTTAGGGGCGGTCCGGTCGGACTTGATACGATCGCGGCGACGATCGGGGAAGAAAGCCAGACGATCGAGGACGTATACGAACCCTATCTGCTTCAAATCGGCTTCCTTCAGCGGACACCGCGGGGAAGGATGGTGACGGCAGCAGCCTATCAGCATTTGGGACTGCCGATGCCGGAAATCCGCTAACCAGGAGGTTAGGGGCAGTGCTAGTGAATGATTCATAGACTTCATGGGAGGCAAGGAGGACAATTACGAGTGGGAAATATGACGATACCAAAGGTTGTGTCTTGGTGCGGTAAAGGATTGATGACTTTGGCTTTGGCAGCAGGATGCTTGCAGCTGTCAGGCAAAGCATTGGCCCTTCCGGTCGATCAAATAAGAGTGGGCATGTTCATGGATCTGGGCAGCACTTATAAGTCCACGACGGCGGCAGTTACGCTCACTTCCAATCAGACGTTGTCAATCGGATTCAACACTTCAGGCGTTCATTCGTCCCTGGTAAGCTTGGGAGCGGGCGAAACGGCAAGATTCAGCGTGGACGGCTTCCGCGTCAAGGTGCTGGAGACGGCTGATTCCTCTGCGGCAGCAGCAGCATACAAAAAGTTGTCAGCTACTGCGGATAAACCCATTCTATTTGCTGCAGCTTCTTCAGGCGGACAGGTCTATCAGCTGTATACAGGCAATTATGCTAGCGAACAGGCGGCCTCCACGGCTGCTGGCCGGGTCGCGAAGGCGGTCTCTTCCTTCTTGAATGGACAGACCCCGGCAGTCACTGGAACCAAACATTTATCCGCCGGCACGTATGCGTCGGAAGCAGAGGCGGCTGCGACTGCAGCCAGCGTCAAGTCGGCTGGCTTTGATGCCATGGTCGCCTTGGAACAGGCGCCTGACGGCGGCAGCCGCTATGCGGTCCGGGTCGGCGAAGCGGCGAATGACGGCGAACTGTCGGCGCTGCGCGGTTCCGTCAGCGCCAAACTCCCGCAGCTGTCCTTGTCGGAGACGGACGCAAGTATTCCCGCCTTCATGGTGCGGCAGGACGTGAGCCTCGGTCAGACTGTGAAGCATTATCAGCTTAGCGGCAGCGAAGCCAAGGGCTGGATCGACAGCGGCGGTACGGATATCAAGGTGCAGGAGAGATCTGCCCGTTCCTACCGGGGTGCAATGGAAATCGGCTCTCTGAGCGGGCAGCTGGCTTTGGTCAACGTGCTTCCGTTCGAACAATATTTGTATTCGGTCGTCGGTGGCGAGGTGCCTTCCTCCTGGTCGGCGGAAGCTTTGAAGGCACAGGCGGTGGCGGCCCGGAGCTACGCAGAATTCCAGGCAAGCAGCCAAAGCAGCAAATTCAAAATCGCAGATGTGGTGGATACGACGCTGAGCCAGGTATACAACGGCATATCCTCCGAAGCAGCCAGCGTCATCCAAGCGGTTGACGCCACACAAGGCGAGGTTATTCTGAAAGACGGCAAGGTCGTCGAAGCGGTATTCTCTTCGAATGCCGGAGGCGCCTCCGCGGATTCGTCAGAGGTATGGAACAGCGGTGGCAACGCTTTTGCTAGCGTACCAAGCGAAGGCGATGAAGCGGCGGTAAAAGGTCAAAAAATGTGGTATCATGTTCTTTTGGCGAATGGTTCAAATGGATACGTGCGTGAGGATAACGTGAAAGAAACCGGAACATCCACCGGCGGAGGGCTGGCGAAAATGACTGTGACCGCTAAGGATACGAACGTGCGGCCGCTGCCTCAGATCCAGTCAGATGCTGCCCCGGTAGCGAAGCTGAGTCCGGGGGATACGGCCGTCGTACTGGAGAAGGTTCCGGAATCGGGCACCTATGCCTGGGTACGCGGGCCTTATACATCAGCCCAGCTATCGAAAAGCCTTCAAGGCAAAACAGCGACCCCCGCGCCTTCTCCGATCCTGACGCTGGAAGTGACCAAACGGGGACCTTCCGGCCGCGCGACTGAAATCAAGGCAAACGGTCAAATTCTTGACGTCAAATACCCGGATTTGTTCCGATCCGCGATGAATGGACTTCCGAGCACGTTGTTTGATATTGTGCAAACCGGGAGCTATACTGTACTGAGCGCAAACGGAACAACATCCAAGATCACCGGTTCCTCGAGCACCGCGGTGCTCTCCGCCTCCGGCCAGAGCACGCTGCAGGGAGGCGGAACGGTCGTCATGAACGGAGACCGCAATGCGCGCAGCATTGACGCCGGAACAGGCTTTATGTTCCTGGGCCGCGGCAATGGCCATGGGCTTGGACTCTCGCAGTGGGGGGCCAAAGGAATGGCGGATGCCGGGTATGGGTACCAGGAAATATTGAAACACTATTATCAGAACGTTACTATTACTAAGGAATGACGAGATATGAATGTAGATTTGTATGATTTTCATTTACCTGAAGAATTGATTGCCCAAACTCCGCTGAAGGAGCGGACGGCATCGCGATTGCTGACATTAAACAAGCAGGATGGGGCCATTGCCCACCATACGTTCAAGGACATTGTGGACCAGCTCCAGTCCGGGGACACGCTGGTGCTGAATGATACCCGCGTTATTCCTGCCAGGTTGTTCGGGGTCAAAGAAGATACCGGCGCCAAGGCTGAAGTCCTTCTGCTGAAGAATCTCGGTGAAGACCGCTGGGAGGCGCTTGTAAAGCCCGGCAAGAAGCTGAAAAACGGAAGTGTCATCGTATTCGGCGACGAATTGAAGGCGGTTATTGAAGAAGAGGGCGATATGGGAGAGCGTGTGCTGAAGTTTTCCTATAAGGGAATCTTCCAGGAAATCCTCGACAGGCTGGGTCAAATGCCTCTTCCTCCGTATATTAAAGAGAAGCTAGATGACAAGGAGCGCTACCAGACGGTGTATTCCCGCCATGAAGGCTCTGCGGCTGCTCCAACGGCAGGGCTGCATTTTACCAAAGAGCTTCTGGATGAAATTCGCGGCAAAGGCGTGACGATTGCGTATCTGACGCTTCATGTCGGACTCGGCACATTCCGTCCCATGTCCGTAGACAAGGTGGAAGACCATGTCATGCACGCCGAATATTACTCGGTTAACCAGGAGACGGTCGACATTCTGAATGCGGCGCGCAGCCGCGGCGGACGCGTGATCGCGGTAGGGACCACTTCCTGCCGGACCTTGGAAACGATCGGCAACCGCTTTAAGGGCGGAGTGCTTGAACCATGCAATGGCTGGACGGATATATTCATATATCCAGGGTATGAATTCACGGTCGTGGATGCCCTGATCACGAACTTCCATCTGCCGAAGTCTACACTGGTGATGCTGGTCAGCGCGCTGGCAGGCAGGGAACATATTTTGCACGCGTACGAGGAAGCCATCCGAGAGCGGTATCGCTTCTTCAGCTTCGGCGACGCAATGTTCATTTATTAAGTCCGGTTACGCGGAATACAGAGGATGGTATATACATGACAGCAGCAGTTTATTACGAACATATTAAAACCTGCAAACAGTCCGGTGCGCGACTAGGCCGCGTACACACGCCTCACGGCGTGATCGAAACGCCGACCTTTATGCCGGTAGGGACGCAGGCCACAGTAAAAACGATGAGTCCCGAAGAGCTTAAAGCGATGGACGCTCAAATTATTTTGAGCAACACGTATCATCTGTTCCTTCGTCCGGGTCATGAAATCGTCCGGGAAGCGGGCGGGCTTCACAAGTTCATGAACTGGGATCGTCCGATTCTGACGGACAGCGGCGGTTTTCAAGTGTTCAGCTTGAGCGAAATGCGCAAAATCACCGAGGAAGGCGTGCATTTCCGTTCTCACTTGAACGGCGATAAGCTGTTCCTGTCGCCTGAAGTGGCGATGGAAATCCAGAATGCGCTTGGATCGGACATTATGATGGCATTCGATGAATGCCCGCCGTATCCGGCTGAATATGATTATGTCAAAAAATCGCTGGAACGCACGACAAGATGGGCTGAACGGTGCCTGAACAGCCATGGCCGTCCGCATGACCAAGGGCTGTTTGCCATCGTCCAGGGAGGCATGTATGAGGATTTGCGGAAGCAGAGCGCGCGTGATTTGACTTCCATGGATTTCCCGGGGTATGCTATTGGTGGACTCAGCGTTGGAGAGTCCAAGCAGCTGATGTATGAAGTGCTGGATTATACCGTTCCTCTGCTTCCGGACAACAAGCCGCGATATCTGATGGGTGTCGGTTCTCCTGACGCTCTGATTGAGGGTTCGATCCGCGGAGTGGACATGTTTGACTGCGTTCTTCCGACGCGGATTGCACGTAACGGAACGACAATGACAAGCCAGGGACGGCTTGTGGTCCGAAACGCCCAATACGCCAGAGATTTTGGCCCCCTTGACCCCGCTTGCGATTGCTATACTTGCCGGAACTATTCAAGAGCCTATCTGCGGCATCTGATCAAAGCCGATGAGACTTTCGGCCTGAGGCTGACAACGTACCACAATCTGCATTTCCTCATCAATTTGATGAAGCAAGTGCGGCAGAGCATCATGGAAGACAGGCTGCTTGATTTTCGCGATGAGTTTTTTGAACAGTATGGGCTTCATAACAATGATAAAGGCTTCTAAAAAAGGATTCTGTCGAATCCGAACAACCGCATATTAACGGGGTTAGTCCATGAAAGGGGGGAAAGCATATGTTCGAATCAATCGAATTGGCAGCAAGCACAGGAACAGGTGGAGGCAGCGGCGGATTGTTAACCATGATTTTGCCTCTGGTATTAATGTTCGCTATCTTCTATTTCCTGCTTATTCGTCCACAGCAAAAGAAACAAAAGACCCGCAACTCGATGCTCGGCGCATTGAAAAAGGGGGATAAGGTTGTGACGATCGGTGGTCTCCATGGGACCATTATGGAAATTACGGATGACATCGTTGTCCTGCGCGTCAATGATGTAACGAAGCTTACATTCGACCGCAGTTCCATCAGTCATGCAACAAGCTCGGCTTCTGACAGCCAGGCGTAAGCTGCGTATATACCAGTCATTACACATAAAAAAGAGGCGGTCCCGAGAGGGACTGCCTCTTTTTATCCATATGAACGATTCCGTATTTATAGGCTGTCGTACATTTTGCTCCGATGCTGCTGCAGTGTGCTTTCCTTGCCCTTCAAGGACATCTTGGCGAACAGGATGCCCAGGTTTGAAGCGAGAAGGCCCAGCACCGTACCGGCGATCATGTCGGTTAACCAGTGAATGCCTAAATAGAAAATGCTGAAAATGATTACAACGGCGCTGATTGTCGTCATGATGCCGAAACGGCGGTTGCCCGACCGCAGGCCGAGTACCATCATGGTAACCGAAATCGAGGTGTGCAGGCTTGGGAAACAGTTATTGAGCCCGGATAACGGCCTGTACTCTTCCTCAAAGCGCGGAAATACATCCAGCATGAGGAACGACACCCCTGAAGGCGGATAGGACCAGACCTCGTTGACGGGGAAGAACAGATAGAAAGGGATGGCTACCGCGTAGTTCATAATAATCGCGAAGCAGGTCGCGATCACGAACACTTTGTTTTGATCGGAAACGTAAACACCGACTGAAGCAATCAAAAGAGACTGGAACACAATCACATAGAAAAAAACAGAAATCGGCGTTATGAAGCTGCTGTGAAAGAAATCCTGCAGATTCTTAACGAAATGCCCCTCCAAGCCGAACACCCAGGGAGTAAAATCTTTCTGATAATTAAAGCTTTCCTCTATTTTCAATTCGTATTTATTGGCTAGAAGAATACATACCATTATGCAAAACAACAGCAAAAACTTGCGTGAGGTCAGCAGTTCCCTGATAAAAAGGTAAGCTGCCTTAAACGGATTGCGGAGTGTACCCAGCCAGATCAACAAAATAACCGTTATCGTCGATGCGATGGATATCCCCTGCATGGATTGATATAGCAAAGCAGAAAAAGCCTCCTCTTGTAAGAATCACGTGAAAATAGTTTACCACATTTCAAGAGAAGGGACCCTATAAATTATTTCTAAGGTTCACACCGAACATGCCCCCGATGGCTGCAGCAGCGAAGACGGTGCTCAGGAGGAGCAGATCGCCCACTCGCAGGGACGTATCCAAAGCGAGAAAGCCGATCACCATGATGAGCAGGCCGTATAAAATGCCTGTCATTCCTCCATGGTACCAGCCCTTTTTGCCTGAACGCTTGCCCGCTACCAGTCCGCCGAAAATGGCTGCAACCGCATGAACCACGTAAATCAAACGGGAAAGGCTTTGTTCTTGCATCCCGCTGGACCACAGCAGGAGCGAGAGGAGAAGCGCGCCGAGCATCATCCAGAAAAAAGAGTAGTAGAGCCCGGACAGGATGGGATTGGCGATGCGGAAAGATAGTACGCGCCGGATCATGTGCATAAACAGGAAACCCCCTTCATATTCCATAAGTTATTGTAAATCTATGTCCAAGCCCATAGAGGTAGTACAAGTTTTCCAATAATTAATCATGGCGGCAGTGAATGGTGTTACTGGGGAAGGGCCAAAATACCATCACGATGTTTTCCGCGAATATGCGTAAAAAGGAGTGCACGGTGTATGGCATCTCATATCCTAATCCCCGTTTTTCGTACCGTCCTCATGTATTTCCTCATTTATTTAACCTTGAGAATCATGGGAAAGCGTGAAATCGGGAAGTTGTCCATATTCGATCTGGTCATTTCCATCATGATTGCCGAAATCGGCGTTTTTGTGCTGGAAGATATCAAGCGTCCGATCTATGACGGCATTTTTCCGATGGCGACGCTGGTCATCATTCAAATTACGATCGCATTTATTAGCCTCAAAAGCAGGAAGGCCCGTCTGTTGTTCGAAGGAAAACCGAGCATTCTCGTATCCGGGGGCAAGCTCCATCGGTCAGAGATGAAGAAGCAGCGCTACAATTTGGATGACCTTCTGCTCCAGCTCCGGGGCCAAAATATCGAGAATATCGCAGACGTAGAGTTTGCCATTCTGGAGAACTCCGGGCAGCTGACAGTGATACCTAAATCACAATCTGCGTCTTCACCAGGGCCATCCGAAGGATTGTTCGGCGGACAAAATTCCCCATCGCGGCAGCAAACCTCTCCTTCGCAGCGCCAGCCGCACACGATGCTCGGGCTTAAGGCAAAAGGGAACATTGCGAACTCAGGCGGACAGGCCCAAGCACAGGAAAGTACCAATTCTTCATCAACAACCAAGAGCAGAACCAACAAGAAAATCCTGGTTCCCGCCGGGAAATTCAGCTACGGAGTTTTGCCCGTACCGCTGATCATGGACGGAAAAGTACAGGATGACAATTTGCAAAGGCTTAAGAAAAACCGGTTCTGGCTGAAAAACCAGATCCAGGAGCAGGGCGTCAAGGATTTTAAAGATGTGTTCCTGTGCTCCATCGATCATAAAGGCAAGGTATACGTGGACCGGAAATAACGAACTGCATGCTATGCAGCCGGATTTTTCGGTTCTTCGTCTGCACCGAACCATTTACCGATGACAGGCATTCTTTTCAAGTCGCGGAGGGAGATGAGTCTCGCCGAGAAAACCGCAATGAGAAAACCGGTAATGCCGATGAATAGGGCTGCAAAAAACTGGATCCAGCTTTCATGCGTTAAGGTTAGATGACGGTAGGAAAAAGTGGTCGCAGCCGCCATGACGATCATAGCGCATACGAGCTTCAGCATGTCGAGAATCCTGAAACGGTAGGCCAGAAGACGGCTGACGCTGTAACCGTGAAGGAACGTGACGATAATGCTGTTGACAATGATTGCAATGATAGCCCCGTATATGCCGTATTCAGGCTGGGATGATAAATAGTAAATCAGGTAAAGTTTAATGACAGCACCGGCAAGGGTGTTGAACAGGGCTCTCCCTGGACGGTCCAACGCCTGCAGGGTGGCTTGAAGCGGAGCCTGTACATAAAGAAAGAGCGCAAAGGGAGCCAGCATGCGCAGCATGCCCGAAATATCCGTGTTGTTGTAGAGCAGAAGGCATAAAGGCTCAGCCAAAACATACATGATTACGGCAAAAGGGGCGCCTGTCACAAGCGCGAGGCGTACCGTCTGATTCAGCCGTTTATGGATGGTGAGCCTGTCTTTGCGCGCGGCAGCCTCGGACAGCGAGGGCACCAGCGATATCGCCAGGGAGGACGTCAATGCACCGGGCAGCAGCAGTACAGGAATGATCATGCCCTGCAGGGCGCCGTACTGGGCCGTAGCTACAGAAGTTACGATGCCGGCAATGGCGAGGCTCTGCGCGGTGATAATCGATTCAAACAGGTAAGAGAAGGATCCTACGAGCTTGCCTGCCGTTACCGGAACGGTAATCCCCATCAGGCGGGGAAAGAGGCCTCGGCTTGGATGTACGTGACGGTGTGCTGCTGCCTGGATAGACGTTCGTTGCCGCTCCTTGCGGAATTGCCATAACAACGCCAATAGACCAAAAAATTCCCCTGCCATGACCCCCAGCATCGCTCCAGCGGCTGCAAATGCGATTCCTCTCGGAAGCAGCAAATACGAAAACCACAACGTGAATACAATGCGGGCAAGCGTCTCGATGATGGAAGAGGCTGCGGAAGGAATCATATTTTGCTTGCCCTGGAAGTACCCTCTGTACACGGAGGATACGGCCACGATAACGAGGATCGGACTCATGCTGACAAAGGTATAATAGACTCTCGAGTCCGTCAAAACGCTGCGCGTCAACCAAGGAGCGAGCCAAAGCGAGACCGCCATGAATACAATTCCCAAACCGACGGTCAGCATAAGGCTGACGCGCAGAACAAAACGGGAGTTTTGCGGTTTGTTCTCCGTTTCCGCTTCGGATACCAGCTTGGCCACAGCCAGCGGGATCCCTCCGGTAATGAGGGTGACGAGTACAAGGAAGAAGGGATAGCCCAGCTGGTAAATTCCGACACCCTCGGCACCAATGATGCGTGGGAGGGCAATTCGCGGTATAAAGCCCAGAATGCGGTTGATGATCCCGGCCGCAAGCAATATCATCGTGCCTTGAATAAATGTCTGTTTCTTGGAGGCCAGGTTTTTCGGTTTTAGCTTGTTCAAATGCCCACTCCCTCTTCCGTGCTGCTGCGGCAGTTTCTGTGACAGACCTTTTGTTAATATGGATATGCTCTACTCGTCCATTCATACCATCACTTTTATACAAGCCCTGGAGAAAAAAAGAAGGAATGCGGGCCGTTTGGGTCGAATGTAGAAAGGATGCGAATCTGGTACTTGGACATCAGGTAGATTGAGAGGAGGCTACGCATGTGAGCCCGGAGAATATGAGCGAAAGCGAGATGGACATGGCTATCGAGGCTTTGTGCCGGAGCAAGGCGGAGGAGTTCAGACTCGTCGGCTATGAACATGTTACGAGCAAGGACATTTGGACCTGCGTCAGCAGTAAATACGAGAAGGAAGGAATCCCTCCGCTGTATAAGCTGGTAAATGATATTCTCTCTCTGAAAGTGTTGACATTTATGAATTATATGACGATATCTGCATATAAAGGTTCCTCTTTCGATTAAATGGAGAGGGACCTTTTCTGGTCAGCCAATAGAGGGGGAAAAGGCCGCTAAAATATAGAAACGACAAATATTGATAAATTGACTGCATTTTGACGCATGGCTATAATAGGAATATTGAGAACGAAAGGGGAACTAGGAACGGCATGAAAAGATTTGCTACATTTATTATCGTCGTGCTCGTTGCGGTGGGAATCATGGCCTGGTCCACACCGGAATTGCTTGATCGCGTCCGGTTAGGCCTTGACCTTAAGGGAGGCTTCGAAATATTATATGAAGCCAGTCCACTGGAACAAGGGCAAAAGGTTACGAAGCAGTCCCTCACGCGTACGGCAGAGAGCCTGGAAAAACGGGCGAATTTGCTGGGTACAAGCGAACCCGAGGTGACAACGGAAGGCACGAACCGCATTCGCCTTAAAATCGCGGGCGTGACCAACGAAGCCGAAGTGAAAAAGAAGATGAGGGAACCTGCTTCGCTGACTTTCCGCAGCGCGGAGGGTTGTAAGGCACCTGACGCCAACGCGACGCCAAAAGATAAATACTGCAAGGTAGAGCTCGTCGGCAGTGATTTCGTCGAGAACGGGGCTTCTGTCGGATATAGCAGCTTGAATGAACCGGTTATCGATATCAAGGTGAAGGACAAGAAGAAATTCGCCGACGTTACGAAACGTTTGATTGGACAACCACTGGCTATTTTCCTTGATGAGGAAATGCTGTCGGATCCGACGGTTCGAGCTGAACTGACGGACGGCAAAGCGCAGATTTCGGGTAGCTATACGATTGAAGAAGCTAAGAAAATCAGCGATACGATCAACCTGGGCGCCCTGCCACTGAAGCTGACCGAGAAATACTCGCAAAGCGTAGGCGCTACCTTGGGTAAACAATCGCTGAACAAGACCATTGAGGCCGGTATTATCGGTTCGATCGTCATCTTGATTTTTATGATTGCCATGTACCGTATTCCAGGCATTATTGCCAGCTTTGGCCTCATCGTGCATACCTGGCTGTTGATTCTGGTGTTCGTGTGGGCTGACTTTACGCTTACGCTGCCGGGCGTAGCCGCATTTATTCTCGGTATCGGTATGGCGGTCGACGCCAACATTATTACGAACGAACGGATTCGGGAAGAAATACGCAACGGCAGAAGCGTCATGTCTTCGGTCAAAGCGGGTAACAAATCCTCCCTGCGTACGATTCTCGACTCGAATATTACGACCATCATCGTTGGAGCGGTCATGTTCGCCTTCGGTACAGGTGCCGTTAAAGGCTTTGCGCTCGTATTGATCGTCGAAATCGTGCTGAGTATCCTGACCAACGTGTATTTCACCCACTACCTGCTTAGCCTGCTGGTGAAAGCTGGGCTGCTGAAAAAACCGAAGCAGTTCGGGGTAAAGGAGAGTGAAATCAATGCACTTTAAAAAGGAATTTAACTTTGTGAAGATGAGCAAAGCTGCGTTCATATTCTCGATCGTGATCACGATTGCGGGTATCATCGCGCTTGCCTCTTTCGGTCTGAACTACAGCGTTGATTTCCGTGCGGGTTCGAACGTGGACATGAAGCTTTCCGAAAACCTGACGAAGGCACAAGTTGAACCGATTCTTGAAGAAATCGGCATCGGCAAGGATGCACACATCTCTCCCGGCGACAAACGCATGAACATCCGTTTCACGAAAGAATTGACCGAGGACCAGGATGCACAGCTCAAAGCAGCCATACAAAAGCTCGACAAAACCGCTTCATTCGAAGTGAATACGGTCGATCCGGAAATGGCAAAGGAGCTCGGGCGGAACGCAATCTACGCCGTTCTCATCTCCTGTATCGGGATCATCATTTATGTGAGTATCCGGTTTGAATGGCGCTTCGCCTTGGCAGCCATTATCGCGCTGCTGCACGATGCCTTCATGGTTGTGGCCGTGTTCTCGATCTTCCGTCTGGAAGTCAGCCTGACCTTTATTGTCGCAGTGCTCACAATCATTGGTTACTCGATCAACGATACGATCGTTATCTTTGACCGAATCCGCGAGAACCTGCGATTCGGCAAGCAGAAGACACGCGAAGATCTGACGAATCTGCTGAACCATAGCGTCAACCAAATGCTGATGCGTTCCTTGTATACGGCATTTACGGTATTCGTCGCTGCGTTCTTCCTGTTCTTATTCGGAGGAGAATCGATCAAGATGTTCTCGCTTGCCATGGTTATCGGCTTGATCTTCGGCGCCTATTCTTCGATTTTCATTGCCAGTCCGCTGTGGCTATTCCTTAAATTCAAGCAGAAACCAAAAGGGAAAGCGGTAAAGCCTTCCAAAGCCTAAACTAAAGTTGTACAGGTGAAAGCCGCGTCTCATGCGACGCGGCTTTCAATCTGATAAAGAACCTTCCATGTGTAAACTCATTCATGGCTCATTCCGCTCGAAGAATTGGATGTCATACGTTATTTCATCCATTTCATAGAATAGAATCGGCATGTAGGGACTGCCGGAGAGGAGGCAAACATGAGTATGCAACGATCACATTCTTCCGATACGGTCACCTGGACAGGGATGATCGGTGACTTGTCACTTGCTGTTTTTAAAGGATTTGTAGGATATTTTTCGGGCAGCAAGGCTTTGCTGGGCGATGCCTTGTATTCCGCCTCCGATGCTGTGTCTGCTCTTAACCGGCTTCTTCCGCAATTTTCGTCCGTGAAGGGGCGGATCGCAAGCAAACAGACGAACCGGGCGAACCGAACGGAACCCGTGTTTTCGATTTTATTTGCAGTGCTTGTGTTGATGGGTGGGCTGCAGATTGCAGTAGCTTCCGTACGTGAGATCGCATCCGGGAATATTCATGTGCCGGCTACGTTCGCAGTCATTGCCATATTCGTGTCGCTGGCGGTAAAAGAGGCGATGTTCCAGTTTCAGTATCGTCATTCGAAAAAGCAGGGGGACGGTCAGCATACGGCCTATGCGGAAGAGCACCGTTTCAGCCTCTATACGTCGCTCACCGTGTGCGTGGGCGTGCTGTTGTCTGTATTAGGAGATAGCTTCGGCTGGACCGCCATGATGTATATGGATCCCGTAGCGGCGCTTGTTGTGGCAGTTCTGGTCATTCGGAAAGGATATTTTCTCATCGTGAATTCCGTTTACGGTTCTTTGGTTCAGGAAACCGAGCAGGAGGATGCCATCAGCTTTATAGAGACGGTTCAGCGCGTGCATGGCATCATTACGGTCGATGATCTGAAAGCCCGGGAACAAGGGCATTACGTCACCGTCGATTTGCGGGTCAGCGTGAATCCCCGGATAACGGTGCAGGAAGCGAACGAAATCGCCGAACGGGCTAAAAAATTGCTGATGCATCGGTTTGTGCATATCAGCGATGTCAATATTCAAGTCGTTCCTTATGATCCCGGTTATCCGTATAAATCGAATCATCAGCTTACGGATAATGAAATGCCGACACTGCTTCAATAGACATCCACAGCGATGCACCCGAATGACTGGCAGGGAAAGAAAGGTGAAAAACGATTGTTTGAATCAAAATATAGTTGGCAGGCTCAGGCGGTCCGTAAGGACACGGCGCAAAGCCTGGCAGAAACGTTATCCGTTTCTCCGCTTACCGCGAATCTTCTGGCTTCCCGGGGGATCAGCACCGCGGAAGAAGCGGGCATGTTCCTGAATGGAAACATGGAGGCGCTGCATGATCCATACCTGCTTCTCGGCATGGAAAAAGCGGTGCCCCGGATTCGGCAGGCGATTGAGAACGAGGAACATATTCTCATCTACGGGGATTATGACGCGGACGGGGTTTCCAGCACGTCGCTAATGATCTATTTTATGCGTTATTTGGGAGCTTCTTACGATATATACATCCCGCATCGTTCCAACGAAGGGTATGGTCTTCATAACCATGCGCTTGATTGGGCGAATCAACAGGGAGTTACGTTGGTCATCACGGTAGACACGGGCATCAGTGCCGTCGACCAAATCGCATATGCGAATTCTTTGGGCATGGACGTCATCGTTACGGATCACCATGAGCCACCGGACGTGCTTCCGGATGCTTATGCGCTGATTAATCCGAAACAGCCGGGATGCCCTTATCCGTTCAAGGGTCTCGCAGGCGTCGGCGTGGCCTATAAATTGGCGCAGGCCGTACTTACGGATCCGCCAATAGAGTGGACGGAAATTGTAGCCATCGGAACGATCGCCGACCTGATGCCTTTAACCGGCGAGAATCGCATTCTGGTCAGCCGCGGTCTGGAGTGTATGCGGCATACCGCATTTCCAGGGATTAAGGCTTTAATGGAGGTCAGCGGGATTACGATGGGAACGGTCACCTCAATCAACGTTGCCTTCGGCATGGCACCGCGTATCAATGCCAGCGGCCGTCTGGATCATGCGGGTTCAGCTGTAGCGCTCCTGACAACGGAAGATACGCAAGAAGCGCAGCAGCTGTCCTATGCGCTGGATGAATTGAACAAGGAACGGCAGCAGGTTGTCGAGACAATCGTTCAAGAGGCACTGCTCCAGCTGCAGGATAAGATGGCAGATGGCTCCGTACCGGACGTCATCGTGCTGGCAGGAGAAGGATGGAATGTCGGCGTGGTGGGGATCGTGGCCTCCAAAATTCTGGAGCGCTATTACAGACCGGTCATCATTCTGGGCATTGATCCCGAAACCGGCATGTGCAAAGGTTCTGCAAGATCCATCCCGGGGCTCGACATATACGAAGCCTTGACTTCCTGCAAGGAACTCATGGATCACTATGGCGGCCACCCTTCCGCAGCAGGCATGAGCTTGGCGCGAGAGCAACTGCCGGCATTCGAGTCCGCCTTGAACCGTTTCGCATCAGAGGTCATGAGCGAAGAGGATTATCTCCCGGTTACGATGACGGATGGGGAGTGGACGCTCACCGATGTTCCGCTACCCGTCATTGATGAGATGGAGATGCTGGCCCCATTCGGCATGTCCAATCCGGTCCCCAAGTTCGTGTTCCGGGGAACCCAGCTGGTAGAAAAGCGGAAGATGGGGAAAGAAGGAAAACATCTGAAGCTGGTTCTTCGGCAGGGAGGAGCCAAGATCGAAGCCGTTGCCTTTGGACGCGGCGATCTGGCCGATCTGCTGGAAGAAGGCATGACGCTGGACATACTCGGGGAAGTATCCGTGAACGAATGGAACGGTGCTAGGAAGCCGCAGCTGATGCTGCAGGATATGCAAATCACCGGTCCACAGGTGTTCGATTTGCGTGATTCCAAAGAGCCGTGGGGAGAAATTCAGCGCGTATACGACCGGATCTCGCCCCATATGCGGCTGGATCCGCGTCATATCGCTGCGGTGTTTGATCCCGACATTGAAAGTTCACCTAAAATGCAATTGAATGATTGTACCCTTTGGGTATATGATAAGAAAGCTGGAATTTTGGCATATAACCAGGCGGCGAAATCTTACGGCACGGACCAGATTACGACGTTGTTCATGCTTCATGTGCCGGAATCCACGGATCAGCTTGATGCGCTCCTGGCTTCGTTCAAGAATCTCTCCAATGTGTTCCTTCTTCACTCGGGAAGGAAGAAGGCAGAGCAGCTGACCATTCCGGATCGCGAACAATTTAAACTTCTGTATGTTTTGTTGATGCGTCTCGCTGCAGAACCGATCCGGGAGCAGGAGGCACTCGCGAGACTTAGTCAGCAGTCTTCCTCGAGCCTTCGCATGGTAACGATGATGATGGATGTCTTTGAAGAGCTATCGTTTATTGAACGGCGTGATGGACATATCGTGATGATTCCGAAGCCGCCGAAACGCGAACTAAGCAGTTCCTTACACTTTTCCAGACTGGGGAGTCTGGCCGAAATGGAGCAGCATTTGCTGTATGCTAGCACTTCACAGTGTACCCGTTGGTTCATATCCCGCTTGGAAGGTGCCAGCTAGCGCATGACCGTTTTTGCATAATTTTTAGGAGGAGATTATTTTGGATTATAAAGAGTACATTCGGGTGATACCTGATTTCCCGCAACAGGGTATCAGCTTTAAAGATATTACGACATTGCTTCAGGACGGGGAAATTTACAAGAAAGCCATCAACGAACTTAAAGAGATGGTTTCCGCGCTGAAAATCGATGTCATTGCCGGACCCGAGGCACGTGGATTTGTGGTTGGAGCTCCTCTGGCCTATGCGCTTGGCGTCGGCTTCGCACCGATCCGCAAAAGCGGAAAGCTTCCTTATGAAACCATCGAGGTCGGATATGACCTGGAATACGGCAAAGATCGCCTGGCGATGCATACCGATGCCATCCGCAAAGGGCAAAATGTGCTGATTGCGGATGATCTGCTGGCTACCGGAGGCACCATTGCCACTTCTGTGGACCTGGTCAGACAGCTCGGCGGCAATGTGGTTGGTGCTGCCTTTCTGATTGAGCTTTCGGCCTTGAACGGGCGTGCCAAGCTTCCTGACGTTGAAGTATTTTCCTTGATGACATACGAAGACTAGGAGAACAGTCTCCCACTCTTTCGGGAGGTTGTTTTCCCGGGAAATAAATACCTTTAGGTCGACAGGGCCTGAAGGTGTTTTTTTATTTTATGAGAGTTATATGGACTTAAAACAGTAATGAATGATAATCAATAAAGCATGCAAGTAACAAGGTATATGGTATGGTAATGATAAAATCAAAATGAAGAGCCGGCAGACACCCTGGCAGGGGCCTGTCCGGCTCTTTTTCATGTATGCAGCGGATCAATCAGGAGTTTTCTCGACGAGCTCATCGTCTTTTTCGTTGGAGAGGCCCAGTACCTCAATCAGTTTGAAGAACAAGCTCAGCACAATGCCGACGATCGTGGCCAGCGCCATGCCCTTCAATTGCACGCTGCCGATATTCAACTTGGCGCCGCTGATGCCCACGACGAGAATGATGGTGGCCAGGATCATGTTGGTCGGTTTGGAGAAGTCCACTTTCTGTTCCACGAAGATCCGTAAACCCGAAGCTGCGATGACACCGAACAACAGCAGCGATACGCCTCCCATAACCGGCTCGGGAATGTGGGCTATCACGGAAGAAAAGGTACCTGAGAAGGATAGCACGATGGCGATAATGGCAGCTCCGCCAATGACGAACACGGAGTAGACTTTGGTGAGCGCCATGACGCCGATATTTTCGCCGTAGGTCGTATTGGGAGTAGATCCCACAAATCCGGAAATAATGGTTGAAATGCCGTTGCCCAGCAGGGAGCGGTTCAAGCCAGGGTCCTTAGAGAGATCTTTGCCGACGATATTGCTCGTCACGAGCAAATGTCCGATATGCTCGACAATAACGACGAGGGAGACGGGAATGATGGTGAGGATGGCACCGAGCTCGAACTTAGGTGTCGTGAGGGTAGGTGTCGTCAACAAATGGGCGCTTGCGATTGCACCTTTATCGATCATGCCCGGCATAAAGTACGCCATGACATATCCTGTTACAATACCAATCAGGATGTGGATGATTTTGGGGAAACCGCGGAACAATACGGCTCCGATAACCGTTACGCCAAGTGTTGTCATGGAGAGAATAACCGCATTGGAACTGAACCAATCTGCTCCAGCACCGCTTTTCGGAATAATACCTGCCATACCGGCAGCGACAGGGACAAGCTCGAGGCCGATGGTAGCGACGATGGCGCCCATGGCTGCGGGAGGGAATACAACATCAATCCATTTCGTTCCTGCAAATTGTACAATAAGCCCAACCGCTACGAAAATGACGCCAGTGACGATAAAGGCCCCGAGTGCTAGCGGGTAGTTATCCGTGGTTCCAGCGAGAACAAAAAGTACAGGAGAAATAAAGGCGAAGCTTGAACCGAGGTAGGCGGGGATTTTTCCGCGGCAGATGAGAATGTACAGCAGTGTTCCGATTCCGTTCATAAGTAAAATCATACCGGGATCTACGCCGAACAGGTTAGGCACAAGCACCGTACTGCCGAACATGGCGAAGAGGTGCTGCAGGCTGAGAAGGAATCCCGGACCGAAAGGAAGCCTTTCATTTACTTGAATTTCGCGTTGCAATGAGCTCACTCCCCATTTAAAATTTATCGTATCTCAAATTGCATTCAATCTAGATTAGCCAAGAAACCGACATTTTTCAATCATTTTTTTAGTGAACAACCAAGAAATGCAAAAAAGTGAAGTTTGTTGCCGTCAGCCTTTCCTGATCCTGGTAAGAAATGTTGACGTAGAGCCCTTCAAGCGTCATAATTATATAAAATCTTGTTTGAACAGGGAACCTGCTAAAGAGGATCGTCAGCGGGTTCTATTTCATATAGAAGGGAAACGGAAACGACTAGATGGGCATAGAGCGATTACTTGAAAAGGCTGGAGCCTATATAAAAGAGCCAGATTTGGAGCGCATCCGGGAAGCCTATCATTTCGCGGATCAAGCCCATCACGGCCAGGTCCGCAAATCGGGCGAGCCCTATATTCTGCATCCGCTTGCGGTTGCAGATATTGTCGTGAACCTGATGATGGATACAACCTCCATCGTGGCCGCGCTGCTGCATGATGTCGTTGAGGATACGACCGTATCGCTGGAGGAAATCCGTGATAAGTTCGGCAACGCCTGTGCGATGCTGGTCGACGGGCTGACCAAACTGGAACGCATTCAGTTCCGTTCCAAGGAGGAGCAGCAGAACGAAAACTACCGCAAGATGTTCATCGCCATGGCGCAGGACATCCGGGTGATCGTGATCAAGCTGGCCGACAGGCTCCACAATATGAGAACGCTGAAATACCAGTCCGAGGAAAGCCAGCGCCGCATTGCTTACGAAACGCTGGAGATTTTCTGTCCGATCGCAGATCGGCTCGGTATATCGGCGATCAAGAGCGAAATGGAGGATTTGTCCCTTCGTTACTTGAATCCGCAGCAATATTACCGTATTGCCAATTTGATTCACAAAAAACGCGCTGAGCGCGAGCAGTTTGTCGACACGGTCATTTCCCGCATCCGCGAGAAGCTGGATGAAATGGGCATCGACGGCGATTTGTCCGGCAGACCGAAGCATATTTACAGCGTTTTTAATAAAATGACGACAAAGAACAAGCAGTTTAACGAGATTTACGATTTGATCGCCATCCGGATTATTGTGGACAACATCAAAGACTGCTATGCTACGCTCGGAATCATCCATACGCTTTGGAAGCCGATGCCCGGACGTTTCAAAGATTACATCGCCATGCCGAAGGCAAACATGTATCAGTCCCTGCATACAACCGTCGTCGGACCGAACGGGGAGCCGACCGAAGTGCAAATCCGTACCACGGAAATGCACCGGACGGCGGAATACGGTATCGCAGCACACTGGGCATACAAGGAAGGCACGACCCCAGGTGGGAATTTTGAGAACAAAATGACGTTCTTCCGTGAAATTCTGGAGCTTCAGCACGAAGCGAAGGATGCCTCGGAGTTTGTCGAGTCCTTGAAAATGGACTTTTTCTCGGATCTGGTCTTTGTGTTCACGCCGAAGGGGGAGGTCATTGAGCTTCCTTCGGGATCGGTACCTCTGGATTTCGCTTACCGCATCCATACCGAAGTCGGCAACCGAACGATTGGAGCGAAGGTGAACGGACGGATCGTGCCGCTGGACCACCGCCTGAAAACTGGCGATATCGTCGAAATTTTAACCTCGAAGCACTCCTACGGACCAAGCGGGGACTGGCTGAAGATCGCTCAGTCTTCCCATGCGAGAAGCAAGATCAAGCAATGGTTCAAGAAGGAGAAACGCGAAGAGAACGTCGAGAAGGGACGCGACATGGTCGAGCGCGAGCTGAAGAGCCGCGGCCTCGATGCGTCCGAATGGACGACTGACGACAAGCTGCTGGAGGTCGCGAAGAAGTTCGCCTTTAACGATGTTGATGACATGCTGTCGGGCATCGGCTTCGGCGGCATTACTGCCGCACAGATTTGCACCCGCCTTACCGAACGCCTCCGTAAGGAGCAGGAAGAAGCAAGCCTGCTGGAGCTGACATCCGAGAAGAAGGAAATCAAAGTTCCTTCGGAGAAAAAATCGCGCCCGACCAATGGCGTTCGCGTCAAAGGCATCGATAATCTGCTCGTTCGCTTTGCCCGCTGCTGTAATCCGGTACCGGGCGACGAAATCGTCGGTTATGTGACCCGTGGACGCGGCGTGTCCGTGCACCGGACCGATTGCCCGAACATTCCGGCCGCAGGCGACGGCGAAGAAGCCGCTCGCGTCATCGAAGTCGAATGGGAAACCGAAATCGAGGCAAATTACAGCGTCGACATCGAGATTACGGGACATGACCGTAACGGCCTGCTGAACGAGGTTCTCCAGGCGGTATCGGAGAGCAAAACGAATATTTCGGCGGTCACCGGCCGTTCGGATAAAAATAAAATGGCACTGATCCACATGACGATCCTCATCCGCAATACCGACCACCTGCATGCGGTCGTGGAACGGATCAAGCGGGTCACGGATGTATACACGGTGCACCGCATCATTCAGTAATTAGAAGTTTCAGGTCAAAAAGGAGCGTAGCATACAGCATGAGAGTCGTCGTACAGCGCTGTAAGGAAGCGAAGGTCACTGTGCATGGGGAAATCACGGGGGAGATCAGCCAAGGGCTTATGGTGCTTGTCGGCGTGACCCATGAGGATACGGAAAAAGACGCGCAGTATTTGGCGGATAAAGTGGCCGGGCTGCGAATTTTTGAGGATGAGGAAGGCAAAATGAATTTCAGCGTGACGGATGTGGGCGGAGGTATCCTGTCCGTATCGCAGTTTACATTATATGGCGATTGCCGCAAGGGCAAGCGCCCGAATTTCATGGCTGCGGCCAAGCCTGAGGCGGCGCTCGCTCTCTATGAGTGCTTTAACCGGGAACTGGCGGCAAAAGGCCTTGAGGTGGCAACCGGGCGTTTTGGGGAAATGATGGACGTGACGTTCACCAACTGGGGACCGGTCACGCTGATCATCGACAGCAAAACGACGGCATAGAATCCCGGCATCAGGGGAATGCTGATACTATAACAGCAAGCACCTGAAGGAGCCGTCATCTATGCGACAATCCTCCCATGCAATCGCATTGAAGCTAGTCCCGCTGATTCCGCTCGAATCGGCCAAAGAAGCCGTCCGGCTGGAGCGTGCGGGCGAAATTCCTTTCCCTTTATGGAACGGCTACCGCAAAGGGAAAGGTTCGCCCTACCTGATGCGATAAGCCGGATGAACAATCAAAAAAGCAGGTTTCCTTACGTCCTACCCCATTGTCAGGTTGATGAACAATGGAAGGGCCAAGGGAGCCTGCTTTTTTGGTTCCTCGAAAGGCTTAGGCCTTGCGCAAAGTTGCGGAGCCCTGTTATAAAGCCCATTCTTTAGGGTAATAACAAAGCGTGGACAACAACCTGAAAGGAGATCGACATCCATGAGTAAAGTTGCTTTTTTACTGGCTAACGCATTTGAAGATTCTGAAATGAAAGTTCCCTATGACGAAGTGAATAAAGCAGGTCATGAAACGGATATCATCGGCCTCCAGAAAGGCGAAACGTTAAAAGGAAAAAATGGCGAAGCCAATTACACGACGGATAAATCCATTTCCGAGGTCAATCCTGCTGATTACGATGCAGTCGTGATTCCTGGCGGTTCTTCTCCTGAGAATCTGCGTCTGGATCCAGACATACTCACATTCGTAAAAGAAATGAACAGCTCGAAAAAGCCGATCGCGGCAATCTGCCACGGCCCGCAAATTCTGGCAAGCGCCGATCTGCTGAAAGGTCGCACGATCACTTCTTATCCGCCGCTTCAGGACGATATGGTGAATGCAGGCGCAGAATTCAAAGACGAAGAGGTCGTTGTAGACGGCAACTACATTACTTCACGGACTCCAAAAGACGAACCGGCCTTTGTCCGGGAACTGCTGAAAGTGCTGTAAGCCATCATACGGAGTGCTTTGAAGCTGAGCCTATGAATCATTATGTTGCAAGGATTGACCCAATCCTAAATTCGAGGAGGTAATGATCATGACGAAGCAAATTCAAGCTTACTTCAAGACAGAGGACGACGCGGAAACGGCAAAAACCAAATTAATCGGTACGCGTACCGAGCATTTGGAGGTCAGCCGTTTAGCCACGGGAATCGACAATGACAGGCGAGTCCTGCTTCCGATCGCTCCCGCCAATATGGTCGGAAACATGAATACAGGTGGCGCTGTCGGAGCCGGAGGCGTGCCAGGCATTGCTTATACCGCTCCGGTCGTGCCGTTGGCAGACGATGAAAACGACCTTTATCGGCAGAGCGAAGATACGCCGCCCGAGGAACGCGTGACACGCCGGGATACGAACAATGACGAGCCGTTGTTCGGCGTTGCGGACGCCACCCCGAATCCGGATGACTTCGGTGACCTGGATTATGTGCTTTCCTGCAAAGTAGATGATGCCAATTATGAAGACGTCGTGAATAAGCTGCGCACGAGTGGCGGCTACGTCGAGATCTTCGATTAAACCGGGAGCTCTCCATCAGCCGCAAGCTGTTGGAGAGCTTTTTTACGGGTATATATTTAAAAGCGCTTTCTTGTTTGTAATGTAACTGTAATATTAGCTTCATGATCCCTTAATATAGCCTGTTTATAATAACAGCATGACCCCCTTTTTTAATATATAACCTTTTGGACCTACAATACGGATTGTAGGTTTTTCTTTTGCGTTGGGCTTGACTTTAGTACAGCGGTTCATTACAATCTAAAAATAATCTAAATTTGATTCGATGACGGGACCAAGTAGTTCGCGCCCCACCATACAGAGAGGAATCCCTTAGGCTGGAAGGATTCTATGGATGACCGGATGAATGACTTCCCCGAGAACAGGCGGCGAAAGCAGATCAATCTTCGTGCAAGGAGAAAGATCATGTGATTAGACGCACTGCGCGGAACGGGCGTTAATCGTATGAAGCGGATCGCAGCGGCTTGTAAGCTGCATATCCGGAATGTGGGTGGCACCACGGGTGATTGATCAAGTAACAATCCCTCGTCCCTGTTTGCTTGTTGAAGCAGCGGGGCGGGGGATTTTTTGTCATATCCTGATAGCAACCTCATGCTTTGATAAGTCTTGCTTAGCTATAGAAATAGAACAATTTGAGTGGGGGTAGAACCATGGCTTACCAAAAACCGACAGGTACCCAGGATTTTTTGCCTGGTGTGGTGGAAAAGTGGCAGTTCGTCGAGGAAAAAGCCAGAGACTTGTGCCAGCGTTTTAATTATCGCGAAATCCGCACGCCGCTGTTCGAGCAGACAGAATTGTTTGAGCGTGGCGTTGGCGAGACGACGGATATCGTCGAAAAGGAAATGTATTCGTTTAAGGATAAAGGCGACCGCAGCATGACCCTACGTCCAGAAGGAACGGCAGGCGTCGTTCGCTCTTACGTGGAGAATAAGCTGTACGGAGAGCCGGATGTGAGCAAGCTGTATTACATCGGACCGATGTTCCGTTATGAACGTCCGCAAGCGGGACGGTACCGCCAGTTCCATCAGTTTGGCATCGAGGCATTCGGCGCGGTAGATCCGGCAATCGATGCAGAAGTCGTGTCGCTCGGCTATCAATTTTGCAAGGAGCTTGGCCTGCAGGGCGTCAAGGTGGAGATCAACTCCGTTGGCAACCCGGCTAGCCGCGCGGCCTACCGTGAGACGCTTCTGGCGTTCTTGACCCCGATGAAGGAAAGCCTGTGCAAGGATTGCCAGTCCCGGATGGAGCGCAATCCGATGCGCGTGCTGGACTGCAAGGTGGATCAGGATAAGTTCACGAATGCACCTTCGATTCTGGACAGCCTGGATGAGGAATGCACGACCCACTTTGAGCAGGTCAAGAAGTACCTGACCGATATGGACGTGGATTACGTCGTCAACCACCGCCTTGTGCGCGGACTCGATTATTACACGCACACGGCGTTTGAATATAAAGCCCAAGGCATCGGCGCGATCGATACGATCGGCGGCGGCGGGCGCTATAACGGACTCGTCAGCGAGATCGGCGGACCGGAGCAGCCGGGTATCGGTCTTGGGCTGGGTCTGGAGCGCATCCTGCTCATTCTGGAAAAGCAGGAGATCGATTTGAAGGCGGTCAAACCGCTGGATGTATATTTCGTGGCGCTGGGCGAAGCGGCGGATCGCGAAATTACGAAGCAGCTCTATCTTGCCCGCAAAGAGGGGCTGTCCGGCGAACGCGATTATTTGGGCAGAAAAATGAAAGCCCAAATGAAATCTGCGGACCGCTTCCACGCCAAAGTGACGGCAATTCTTGGCGACGATGAGCTGGAGCGGGGAGAGATTGCCCTGAAGCTCATGGTTACCGGCGAGCAGCATACCGTGAAGATCAGTGAACTGGTGACAAAATTAAGAGAATTCGCCGAAAAGGCGCAATAACCGAAAAGGGGTATGAGAAACATGCTTAGGACTCATCAATGCGGAAGCCTGACGACAGGCCATATTGGAGAAATCGTAACACTGAACGGATGGGTACAGACCCGCCGCGACCTTGGGGGCGTATTGTTTATCGACCTTCGTGACCGCAGCGGCATCGTGCAGGTCGTGTTCAATCCTGCTTATTCCGGCGAGGCGCTGGCTATCGCTGATAAAGTACGCAGCGAGTATGTGCTGTCCGTATCCGGTAAAGTTGTACAACGTGACGCCGAAACGATCAATCCGAATCTGCCGACCGGTCAGATTGAAGTTCAAATTACCGAGATCGAAGTGCTGAATTCCGCCAAAACGCCTCCTTTCTTCATTGAAGACGGCGTGGAAGTCGATGAAGCCCTGCGCCTGAAATACCGTTACCTGGATCTGCGCCGCCCGGAAATGCAGAAGACCCTTTTGCTTCGTTCCAAGACATCCAAAGTGTTCCGCGATTTCCTGGACGGGGAAGGCTTTATCGAGGTGGAAACACCAATCCTTACCAAAAGCTCCCCGGAAGGCGCGCGCGATTATCTGGTGCCGAGCCGCGTGCATGATGGCGAATTCTTCGCCCTGCCGCAATCTCCTCAGCAGTACAAGCAGCTTCTGATGGTGGGCGGCCTCGAACGCTATTTCCAAATCGCCCGCTGCTTCCGGGATGAGGACTTGCGCGCTGACCGCCAGCCGGAGTTCACGCAGGTCGACATCGAGACCTCGTTCCTGGACCGCGACACGCTGCTTGACATGATGGAGAAGCTGATGGTCAAGTTGTTCAAGGAAACGGTCGGCGTCGAGCTGGCTACGCCTTTCCAGCGCCTGACTTATGCCGAAGCCATGGACAAATACGGCTCGGATAAACCGGATCTTCGTTTTGGCCTCGAATTGATTCAAGTCAGCGACCTTGTCGCGTCCAGCGGTGTGAAAGTGTTTGCTTCGGTCATCGAGAAGGGTGGAGAGGTCAAAGTGCTGAACGCCAAAGGCTGCGGCACATGGAGCCGTAAGGAAATCGACGATCTGGGTCCATTCGCTGCACGTTACGGCGCCAAGGGGCTCGCTTGGATTCAAGTGAAGGAAGGCGAATTCAAAGGGCCGATCGTGAAGTTCTTTGCGCCTGAGGAAATCGAAGCCTTGAGAGAGCGCACCGGAGCCGAAGAAGGCGACCTGTTGCTCTTCTCCGCCGACAATAAAAAGGTTGTGGCCGACGTGCTTGGCGCGCTGCGCCTGAAAATCGGCAAACAGCTGGGATTGATCAACGAAAACGAGTTCAAGTTCGCCTGGGTGGTCGACTTCCCGCTGCTGGAGTGGGATGAAGAGGAGAAACGTTATGTAGCTCTGCACCATCCGTTCACCCGTCCACGCGATGAAGACCAGCATCTGTTCGATACGGATCCAGGACAAATTCTGGCCCAGGCTTATGATATTGTGCTGAATGGTTATGAAGTCGGCGGCGGTTCCATGCGGATCTACAAACGCGACATGCAGGAAAAAATGTTCGCTGCCCTTGGAATGTCGCCTGAGGAAGCAAAAGACAAATTCGGTCACCTGCTCGACGCGTTCGAATACGGCACGCCTCCGCATGGCGGCATTGCCTTCGGTCTGGATCGCCTCGTCATGCTGCTGGCCGGCCGCACCAACCTGCGCGAAACGATCGCCTTCCCGAAAACGGCAAGCGCGACCGATCTGCTGATGGATGCGCCGTCGCCGGTCGACCAAGCGCAGCTTGAACAGCTTCATATCAAACTGGCGAAAAAGCCTGAAGATAAAAAGGCGAATGCCTAAGAAAAAGGGAGGCCTCCATACTCGATGCTCAACCAATTTTCCCGTACGGAACTAGCCATTGGACCGGAAGGTCTGGAAGCCATGAAGAACAGCACGGTGGCGGTGCTCGGTATCGGCGGTGTGGGCTCCATTGCGGCGGAGGCCCTTGCCCGCACGGGCGTCGGCAGATTGATCCTGATTGACAAGGATGTCGTGGACATTACGAACATCAATCGTCAAATTCATGCGTTGACCACGACGGTCGGCCAAAAAAAAGCCGATCTGATGGTCGAGCGGATCAAGCTGATCAATCCCGAGTGCGAAGCGATCGCGCTAAATATGTTCTATACCGAAGAAACCTGCGAAGAGCTCTTCAAATATGATCTGGATTATGTGCTGGATGCTTCCGATACGGTTTCCTACAAAATCCATCTGATCAAAGAATGCCTTAAACGCAAAATTCCGCTCATCTCCAGCATGGGCGCCGCGAACAAAATGGACCCGAGCCGTTTCCAGGTGGCGGACATTTCCAAGACGACGGTCGACCCGATTGCGCGAGTTATCCGTACGAAGCTGCGCAAGGACGGTATCAAAAAGGGCGTGAAGGTCGTATTTTCGACCGAGGAGCCGATGAAGCCGCGCGTCGACGTGACGGAAAAAATCGTGCCCGAAAACGCGCCGGCCATCCGCAAGGCAAAGCAGCCTCCGGCGAGCAATGCTTTCGTTCCGCCTGTAGCCGGCCTGATCATGGTCAGTGTTGCCGTGAAGGATTTGCTGAAAAAAGCCGGCATCGAGGTATAAAGACCGCTTTTATGCGGAACTCGAAAGGGATACAATCATATGGCGTGAATGGCCGTATATAACGGCGGTCACGCCTTTTTCTTTCCGGCTTATGGTAAAATTGCTGCGTTTGCTAGACTTTGAGGGTAAGAAGAAAGAGAAGGTTTTTTGCAGGGATGGATTTTAGCAGTCTGACGGAAGCTTTTCCGGCAATTTTGATCATGGTCAGGATGCCTTTCACATACAGTATTGTGGACGGCATGGCTTGTTGAATTCATCGCTTATTCAATTTATTCGTAAAGCTGGCGCGGGGACAAGGCAGGAGGCTTCTAATGTGCTTTGTGCATAGCCGCCGTATTCGCAGCCAACTTCATGCTGCTTGACTTGTTATAGAGCAGGCCAATCATATTCGGGGAAACGGGGCCGCTTGTTCTTCCATAAGCCGGTCCCTTGCTTTAAAGTGCAAAACATTGGTTTTGATTGCAGGATTCGCTCGCAAGATTTGGGGAGGAGGAATGACATTGACACTTATACAATCATTCACGGAAGGTCAGGATGTAACAGGGTATTATCTGCTCAAGTCAGCCATGGTCAAGCAAACGAATTCCACGCCGCCCAAGGACTATCTGGATATTATTCTTGCAGACACCAGCGGGGAAATTTCGGCTAAATATTGGGACGCGTCCGCGACGGACAAGGAAACCTTTTTCGCGCCGATGCTCGTAAAGGTTCGCGGCGTGGTCCAGCTATACCGTGACCGTCTGCAGTTCAAGGTTAATAAAATTCGTCCGGCAACCGACGAAGACGGCTATAACATTACGGAGTTCGTCCGCGCGGCTCCGGTCCCGCCGAACGATCTCGTATTCGCCATTAAAAATGCGGCAGCCAGCATCCAGGACGTGGAACTGCAGGTGATCCTCGAGCATTGCTTTGAAAAAGTCGGCGATAAATTGATGCATTATCCGGCTGCAAAAGGAATGCATCATGCCTTTTACGCGGGACTTGCCTACCATATGGTGCGGATGCTAGAACTCGCCGAATTCGTTTGCAAGCAGCGCCCGTTCCTGAACAGGGATCTGCTGGTTGCAGGCATCATCGTCCATGACATTGCCAAGACGGAGGAGCTTACAGCGGAGCTTGGGATTGTCAGCGAATACAGCTTTACAGGGAAGCTGATCGGACATATTCCCCTTGCCGCCGGCTGGGTGACGGAAGCCGCATTGGCTAACGGTATCGACGTCAACTCGGAAAAAGTCGTGCTTTTGCAGCATATGATCCTCGCACATCACAATTTGCCGGAATGGGGAAGCACCGTACAGCCCCAGATTCCGGAGGCGCTGGCGCTGCATTTGATCGATCAGATGGATGCCAAGCTTCAGGCGGCAGAGGATGCCATCTCCATGATGCCGTCCACGGAGCAGTGGACCGCACCTGTTCGGGCACTGGAGAACAAGGCGTTTTACCGGGCTAAAGGCGAATAGGACATCACAGCATGGGAGCGAACCTACGGTGACAGAACAGCATAATGACGCTCCGCACAAGACATTCCGGCTGAGCAGGGGAAGCCGCCGGCATGCATCCGGATCAGGGGAAAGCGGCAGTCCGGTTTTTCCGCAGCTGAAGGATCAGCTCCGGCAGGCAGCAGACATCATGCGTGAGATGGACCAAACGGTTCCTGCCCCGGTGCTTTGCTTCCTGCCCGGATGGACGCCAGGCACCAGAGTGAGACACAAACAGCATCCGGAATATGGCACCGGCACGATCCTGCGGACGACGTCCGGCGGCTTGTCTGCCTACTGCCGCTTCGATCAGTTCTCCATCTCGGCCGAGGGCTGGACGCCATCCGGATACTATCGTCTGAGCCAGCTTGAAGTCGTCCGGGTTGTTGACATCAAGGAACGGATTCCGTTATAATTTTTGCGTGAAGACGGCATGGATGGTGTCATGCATCAGTCTGATCATCATTTTAACGATATGAGGTGGAAAGGGAATGGAAATATTATCGACTGTTCTAAGAAGAGATCTGCATTAAAACGGGAGAAGTCTGCCCATTTTAAGCCATCTCGAGAACAGTTGATATGATCCGAATCCTTTCTTACTCTGCCATAGCATCAATGGGTAAGGTGTATTCGCCTTACCCATTTTTTTATGCCTGAAGCAGATGAACGATAAGAAATATGCTTCTTTCCCATTCATAGCTGCTGATTCTCCGGATGGCTTCACTTGTAAACGAGTTGAAACCAAAAGGAGAGATCATGATCATGAGTATTCTGAATGTAACCGATCTGACGCATATGTACGGTGATCAGATAACGTTCCGGCAAATGAATTTTCGGCTGCTGCCGGGAGAACATGCCGGGCTTGTAGGCGTCAACGGCGCAGGCAAATCCACTTTATTCAGGCTGTTAACCGGCCAACTGCTACCGGACGAGGGGACGATCGAATGGGCATCACAGGTGCAGGTCGGCTTTCTGGAGCAGCATATCGAACTGCAGGCCGGCATGAACGTCAGGCAGTATCTTGAGAGGGCCTTTGTCCAGCTGTTCCAGATGGAGCAGGAGCTCAACGCGATTGCCGAACGGCTGGGTGATGCGGGCGATCAGCTGGATGTGCTGCTTCGCAAATACGGAGAACTTCAGGCAGCCTTAGAGCACCATGAGTTTTACCAGATTTCCTCCAAAGTGGAAGACATCGCTTCGGGACTTGGCTTGACCGAAATCGGACTAAACAAAGACGTCAGCAAGCTGAGCGGCGGCCAAAAAACGAAGCTCCTGCTGGCCAAACTGCTGCTTGAAGAGCCGCAGGTGCTCCTTCTGGATGAACCGACCAATTATCTGGATCAAGTTCATATTGAATGGCTTACCGGTTATTTGAAACGTTACAGGCATGCCTATATCGTCGTATCTCATGACGAGCATTTTCTGAATGAAATTACGACGGTGATATTTCATTTGTCCCATCAGAAGATGAAGCGCTATGCGGGAAATTATGAGTTTTTCAGAAAAGAGCTGGCACTCGGCCGGACCCAGCAGCAGGCTGCGTATGATAAGCAGCACAAGGAGATCGGAAAGCTGGAGGCTTTTATCGATAAGAACCGGATTCGGAAAGCCAAACAGGCCAAGAGCCGCGAGAAGATGCTCTCCCGGATGGTGAGGGTAGAAAAGCCGGAGGAGGGACCGGCACCCCGATTCTCGTTCTCCGTTCCGGGTACCGCGGCAGGCGCAGCGGTGTTCGACACGAAGCAGCTGAAAGTCGGCTATGACAAGCCGCTGTTCAGGCCTGTGACGCTGAAGGTTCGCAGAGGCGATAAAATTGCGATCGTCGGTGAAAACGGGGCTGGCAAGTCCACGCTGGTGAATACACTGCTGGGGCAGATGAAGCCCCTTGGCGGCGAACTGAAGGCCCACGAGCGGCTGACGGTCGCCTATTACCGCCAGGAGGACACGGCGCCGGATGAGACGCCGATGGAGAAGGTCTGGTCGCTGCGACCTGACTTAACGCAAAAGGACATTCGGAAGGCGCTGGCCATGTCAGGATTGACAGCGGAGCATATCCGCAAGAAGATCCGGACCCTCAGCGGCGGAGAGCAGGCTAAAGTACGGCTTACGGAGCTGATGCTTACGCCATGCCATCTGCTGGTCCTGGACGAACCGACGAACCATCTGGATATCAGGGCCAAGGAAGCGCTGAAGAAAGGTTTGGCGGATTTTAAAGGCACCATTCTGCTCGTTTCACATGAACCTGCCTTCTATGAGGATTGGATCAGCGATGTGTGGAAGGTAGGAGAGTGGCGATCGGACCTGCTGAAGTAAGCTATCGGCGGGCGCAGCGAATGAGCGAAGCTCCGTTAGAAGATGTCCGCACCAACCGGACATCTTCATTTTGGAAGGGATGGCTGCTGCGGCTGTTTGAGGGCCTATGGTGAATGCGCCATCAGTGTGATATACTGAAAATCCTTTCTAAGCGGGCTTACGGCTCATGACATAAGCATCAGCTTACCAGGGAATGGACGGTTCGGCGGCGCTTCCCGGTGCACCTTCGGAAGGCGGCACGAACGGTCCACCCGAAGCCTTCTCGGCTGCGGAAATACTTTTAGGAGGTAACTGAAATTGGAGCAGACTTTTCAAAGTGCCTATCAAGAGGAAGAGCGAAGGCTAAATGAAACGATCTCAGAAATTGACAGACAACTGGAGCGGCTGCGCGGTATTGACGTGTACACAGGGCATGACTTTACGGAACAGGTCCTGGAAGCAGGACGCGAGGAGAAAAGACAGTCGCTTGCAAAAAGCCTGACGGCGCCCTATTTCGGACGCCTGGATTTTCAGGAGGATAAAGACCAGGAGCCGAAGCCGCTTTATATCGGGAAAATCGGTGTGGATCACGGCGAGGTCGGAGACCAGCCGATGGTCATCGATTGGCGCGCTCCGATCGCCAGCGTCTTCTATTCCTTCACGGGCGGCGATGACCCGGCAGCGTACGAAGCACCCGAAGGCACGATCGAAGGCCTCGTCTACTTGAAACGGAACCTGGTGATCCGGAAACAGATATTGGAGCGAGTATCCGATACATATGACCGGAGCAGCGACCAACCGGCCGTGTCAGACGAATTTCTGGTGTACCGGCTTGGGGAGAACAAGGATAACAAGCTGCGCGATATCGTATCCACCATACAGGCTGAACAGGATAAAATTATCCGGGCCGCGCGAAACACAGCACTTATTATTCAGGGGGTTGCGGGCAGCGGGAAAACGACGGTAGCCCTTCACCGCCTAGCCTATTTGCTGTATCAGTACAAGGAACAGGTCACGGCCGAGAAAATGATCATTTTCGCGCCGAACCACATGTTCCTCGATTATATTTCCGATGTCCTCCCCGAGCTCGGGGTAGGGGACATTCAGCAGAGCACGTTTGCGGATTGGGCACTGAGGCTGCTTGAGATCGATCTTCCGCTTGCGGACGCATCAGAGACGCTGGATTACTGGTTTGAATCCCCGGGGGGAATGCTGGAAATCAGCGATGACGTTCCCGGGCGCTTTAAGGGCTCGGTGAAGTTCATGGATATGATTCGCGGCTGTCTGGAAGCCATGGAAGGCTCCTCGGTGCCTGAAGCGGATTTCATGCCGTGGGAAGGCGCCGTACTGAAGCGCAGCACCATTCTTCATTGGTTCAATGAGGAATATAAGCCCTACCCGCTGGCCAAGCGCAAGGAACGGGTCATGGCCAGAGTCCACCGCTGGGTCGAAATGGAGCTGAAGAAGTCCCCATCGGCCGCAGCGCTGAAAGAACGGAAGAAAAAGGCGGCGCAGCGCGAAAAATCCTATGCCGCCAAATGGCCGAAATACGAGCCGCTCGTGCTTTACAAGCAGATGTTCAAGGCGCTGAAGCTGCAGGCCGGCTGGCCGGAAGAACTTTTGTCGGCCATCCCCGCAGGCGTGCAGAAATCAACGCAAAAGGATCTGAAAAAGGATGTCATCCGTGAAGAGGATCTGCCGGCGCTGCTGTACATTCATTACCTGCTGAACGATATTTCGGGCGACCAGCGCTTTGACCATATCGTCATCGACGAAGCGCAGGATTTCTCGCCTTTCCAGGTTGCCATTCTCGATCTCTTCGTGAAGGGCCATTCCTTTACGATTCTCGGAGACCTGTCGCAGGGCATTCATGCGTACCGGGGCGTTCATGCCTGGGAAGAGATGAGCTCGTTGTTTGCGGCCGAGCAGACAGCTTACTTTGCCCTCACGCGAAGCTATCGGTCGACGATGGAAATCATTGAGTTCGCGAACCGCATTCTGGAAAAGGGCGTGAACAGCGATTTGCTCGCCGTGCCCGTGTTCCGGAGCGGGAATCCGGTCCGGATGATTCCTTATGAAGCCCCGGAGGAGAAGCGATTGGACGCTCTGCGTCACGGGATGCGAAAGCTTTCTTCCGGCGAATACCGCACGGTTGCCATCTTGACCCGGACGCTCCGCGACGCGCAGGAGATCTATGATCAGCTCCTTCCAGACGTGCCGGAGCTTCATTTGATTGACGGCGGCAAAAAGGCATACGAGGGAGGACTGTCCGTTCTTCCGGTATACCTGTCGAAGGGCCTCGAATTCGATGCGGTGATCGTGGCGGATGCGGATCCGCAGCATTACGGCACATCGGCCTGGGATGCCAAGCTGATGTATGTCGGCTGCACACGCGCGCTGCATGAACTATGGTTGATGCATGACGGTCCGCTGCCGGATTATCTGCAAAATATGCATGAAGATATCGCTGTGACGGGCTGGTAAAAACGGCCAGTCGTTAACAAGAACTGTCTTACTAAAGACAGTTCTTTTTTTATGGATAAAAAATAAATCGTTCGAGCCGTTGACAAAAGGAAAAAAACGGAATATATTACTTTTATAAATGAATGAATTATTCATTCAAAAAATTGGAGGAGTAACCCATGACACATCCACACGGACATATTGCTTCGAAACCTTGGACGATTCAACATAAATATGTACTGATTACCGGAGCAACGAACGGCATCGGGTTGGCAGCGGCACATGCGCTGGCAAGGGACGGTGCGAGACTTGGCCTGGTCGCTCGTAACAAGGACAGAGCCGCTGCGTGTGCTGAGCAGATCCGTCAGGAGAGTGGAAGAAGTGATGCTCAGATCGATATCTTTATTGCCGATATGGGCTCCCTGCATTCGGTTCGAAACGTTGCCGAAGAAATTCTGGCGGCTTGTCCCCGCATCGATGTACTGATCAACAACGCCGGCGCCTTTTATGACCGCAGGTACTGGAGTGAAGAGCATGTTGAAATGACTTGGGCTGTCAACCATTTGGGACCGTTTCTGCTTACGACGCTTTTGTTGGACCGTTTAAAGGAAAATGGCGAGGCACGGGTCATCTTTACGTCTTCCCATGGACATAAAATGGCTAAGGACGGCATCGGGTACGAGGATTTGGATGGAAACCGGCTATACAGCCCCTTCAAGCGGCTTTTGGGCGGCGCCAACCTCCGCTACGGCGAGACGAAGCTCGCCAATCTTTTGTTAACGGTCGAACTGTCGAACCGCTTGCAAGGAACCGGGGTAAGTGCGAACTGTTTTGATCCGGGACTTGTCTCCACTGGCTTTAACATGAATAACGGAAAGCTCGCAAGAATGACGATGGCCTGCATGAGGCCGTTTTCCCGCACGCCGGAGAAGGGTGCCGAGACGCTGGTATGGCTTGCGGAGTCTGCGCTGCTGACCGGCCAAAGCGGGAATTATTACAAAGATATGAAGCTCGGCATCCCATCCAGGGCTGCTCAGGATTCGGGAGGTGCGGCCAGACTGTGGGAAGTGAGCGAACGACAAGTGAACAGCGTTTTTTCCGGATCGCTTGAAGACTTGCAGCCGCAGGCCTACAATGGGAAGTAACAACCAAGTGAGGAATGGAGTTGAAGAGGAGCGTGTCGCCATTAACCGAGCATCAACTGGAGCGGATTCAGGAGGAACGCAAACTGCAAATCAAAGAAGCCGCGCTTAAGGAATTTGCCCTCCATGGCATCGCGGGTACGAAAATGAGCTCCATAGCCGCTGCAGCAGGCATCAGTCAGGGGCTCTCATACCGTTATTTTTCATCCAAAGAGGAGCTGTTCACCGAACTTGTCAAGGAAGCGCTGGAGGAGGCGGATGCTGCGCTCGGAAGCATTCATCATCTGCCGGGCTCCCCGGCGGAACAAATCAGGGAGTTTACCCGTCTGATGCTGGATCCGGACAATCAATCGTCCTTTTTACTGATCCGGCAGGTACAGATTTCAGACGATGTGCCGGAAGAGGCCAAGAGGCTTATCGAGCAGCATTCTCCTGAAAGGACGATCGAGCGGTTGATTCCCGTGTTCATTCAAGGCCAAGAGGCAGGCGATTTCTATGAGGGGGATGCCGGTACGTTGTTGATGTGTTATTTGTCAGTGATTACCGGACTTATGCTTCAGAAAAGCCCCCAAGGCGACGGGTTCTGGTCCGGTCAAGTGGACGTCCTGATGCGATTGATCCAAAAAAAATAGGTAAAGAACGTCTATACTTGTTCTTTCGCTTGAAGCTGAGCTCCAAATATGAGTTAATAAAGGTGTCGGACGGCCGACAACTTTTCGAAAGAAAGGAGCTGATGCAATTTTGATCACAAATTACGAGGTGGTTTCCGCCTAAAGCGGAAATCGCAAAGTGCAGGGAGGCCGGCATAGGCCTCCCTAATTACCTTTTAAAAATACATCATACATAACGAAGGGAGGTAACGATAAAATGTTCAACACTAAAATCGCAGTTCGGAACAATCATCCGAAGGAGGACGTTTATCGTGAATTACAGGAATGGGAGGGATGTGCTTCCCCCTAGTTTGCTGAAGGAGCTTCAAAAGCATATAGAGGGTGAGCTGATCTACATCCCCAAGAAAAGCAATGAACGTGTCGGCTGGGGAGTCAACAGCGGAACGAGACAAATGATCGAGCGCAGAAACGAAGAGATTTACAGCCTTCACCTCAGCGGTCATACCATAGATTTTTTAACGAAAACCTATCATTTATCCGTGGACAGTATCCGGAAAGTCATTTTCAAAAAACGGGCGGAGCATGAAGCTCTGAATCAGAAGGTATCGGCGCAGCGCTAGATCTCTTCGATATAGAGAGCCGCTTCGGCGGTGCATAAGCCACAAGTTCAATTTTATAAGTAATAGCATGAAAGAGAAGCCGTTCAATGGGGAGCGGCTGTTTTTTTTGTGTGAAAATACATCCGGACTTAATCGAAAATGACACTTCCCCCCAGTTATGCGGTCAAGGATGCTGTTAGTGAGGCTGTTCAAGGTGGTATGTTTCCGGTTAAGCGAGTTACAATGAGAGGAGAGCTTTGATGGAAGCGGTCATGGAAGCATCAAGGTACGACACCATGACAATCCAGAACCGTGAGAGGTGAGAGCATGAGTTTGAAAGGTTTTACGGTGAGGGAGATGCTTAAGCTGCCGGTCATGGAGCACGCCGTGCTGATCAGCGGCGAAAAGGGCTTGGACCGGATCGTTCAGTATGTGGATATCTGGGAAGTTCCCGATATCGGCGATTGGCTGCGGGAAGGCGAAATGGTGCTGACGACGGGCTATTCGACGCGCAATAATCCCTCGCTCCTGGCGGAAATGGTTGAACAGCTTGCCAAGGTGAACGGGGCGGGAGTCGCGATTAAACCGGAACGCTTTATTCCTCATATTCCACAGGAAATGATCGATAAAAGCAACCTGTACGACGTCCCGATTATTCAGCTGCCGAGCGGGATGGCATATATCGATATCACCTATAATGTCATGGAGCAAATTTTGAGCAGGCAGGCGGTGCTGCTGAAGCGTTCCGAAGAAGTGAACAAGGCGCTGACAGGGCTTGTCCTGAACAATAAAGGGATTCAGGTCGTTGCGGATAAAGTATCCGAGCTGATCGGCTCGCCGATATGGGTCGTCGGCAAAGGCGGGGAAGTGATTGCCTCGTCTCCTGTAAAATATCCCTATGAGGCATCGAGAAAGCATCGACAGTGGGAGGTCAATGCCGATCAAAGAATATTGGGGAAGTTTGTGGTGGAAAAGCAGGAGCTGGATGAGCTGGACCTGATGCTGATCGAGCAGGCGAGGCTGGTCTTCTCACTGGAGCTCATGAGAAATAAAATAGCAGCGGATACCGAAAGCAGGCTGCGGGGGACATTTTTCGAAGAGCTGATCCTGAACCCGGCCGCCGACGAAAGACTCGCCACATCGAGAGGACTGCAGCTGGGTCTGGCGCCGGATTGGACATGGGAGGTTGCTGTGCTGGAAGCAGACGAGCCTTTTTACAGCGACGAGTCTGAAATTGCCGTTTCGATCGGTGCGCATATTCACGAGGTGTCCGAAGCGAGGAGGATCCGTTCCCATCTGCAGATTTACGGCGGGAAAATCGTCATGTTCCTGCCTACTTCCAAATCCGATATAAATGATGATTCCCCCGCTCGTGATAAGCCGTTCTTGTGGAGCGAAGTTCTGCGCGAGCAGCTCGGTTCATGGGAGTCGGTCCGTGCCGGCATGAGCCGGCCGTGCTCGCTGTATGAAGCCCATCGGGGTTACGGTGAAGCCAGAACGGCGGTATCTATTGGCTCCAAATTGAATCCCGGGCACCCATTGTTCCAGTACAAGGAAGTGGAGATGATTCAGCTGCTGCTGGAGTCCACGGACCCGGTCCGGCTTGGCAAGTTCGTGAAGGAAAGAATCGGCAGCCTCGCCGAGTATGACAAAGAGAACGGAACAAGCTACATGTTTACGCTCTACCATTACTTGGCGACGGGCGGGAGCTTGAACGAGACGTCCAAACGGCTGTATATTCACCGCAACTCGGTCAATTACCGGATGGACCGCATCAAATCGATCTTGGGCATGGACATTGGACAGGCTTTGAACCGATATGAATTGTATCTGTGCACTGCCTATTATTTGTTAAAGCATACCTAAAAAGGAAAGTAGTGTTGTCCTCCCTGGGTGGATAGATGTTCATCTTGTTTTTGATTATGCGCCTCTTTGTGCTGTTGGCACAAGGGGGCGTTTTCAGTTTTGGTGGTTGAGCACATTGTTGTTCAATGGTTTAAAGCATAAAATCAGATTTAATAAAAATTTTGAGCAATCATAGAAAAGGGATGAAAGGGTGGTCGGCAATGATAGGATTAATTCGCGTATATACCGCAAAGGATAGTGCAGTAATTCAATCGCATGGAAATATCATCCACGGACGGTTTGGTGTCCCCGTAAGGAGCGAGTGCATTCCTGATCAACCGCTTGGCATTTACGACCACGAATCGGAACAGAAGGCTCTTCCGAAAATCGTGGAGCTTGGCCTTGAAATGGAGAAAGAAGGCTGCCGGCTGTTAATCGTCAGCTGTGCTGCGGACCCAGGAGTCAAGGAGCTTCGTAAAAAGGTGAAAGTTCCGGTTATCGGAGGGGGAAGCGCTGCGGCGCTTGTGGCGCGTTCACTTGGCGAACCTGTGGGGCTCATGGGCATAACCGAAGGAGTTCCGCCCGTGATGAGCAGCCTGCTTGAAGGTCTTATTGCAGGCTATATCCGTCCGGAAGGAGTCCACAATACGACCGACCTATTGACGGACGAGGGACGCATAGCGGCTTTGGAAGCTGCGCGCATGCTCATGAGCCAAGGAGCAAAGGCAATTGTATTCGCTTGCACAGGATTCTCGACGATCGCATTTGCGGACGTGATCCGCCAAGAGCTTCACATCCCGGTCATTGACCCCGTCGACGCGGAAGGATTGCTGGCTTCGAACTATTATAAACAAATGTGAAGAGGCAAAAATCGCCCTAATGGAGTTCTCCTTGGGGATGCACGGGTGATCAACTTAGACAAAATTGGAGGCATATGGATGAGCGAAAACAAAACGGAAGTCGAACACGCAGGCAAAAAAGAAACGCATCCCAGCATATTTGAACCTTTCGGCCTGATTCTCAACATCGTTACGGGCGTACTTGGCGCCATTGTCGGCATTCAGATCGTCACGACGCTCGGCGTGACGCCGAATACGGCCATAATCGGTGCGCTTGTCGCTATGCTGATTGCAAGAATACCGGTGGCCGCGTTTAAAAAGTATAAATCGGTGCACCGCCAAAATCTGGTGCAAACCTCCATCTCCTCAGCGACGTTCGGGGCAGCGAATAGTTTGTTTATCCCGATCGGGATTCCATTTGTCCTTGGCGAGACCAAGCTCATTATCCCGATGCTGATCGGGGCCGCACTCGCGATGTTCGTGGACTCGGCGCTGTTGTATAAATTGTTCGATTCGAAGCTCTTTCCGGCATCGGGTACCTGGGCGCCCGGCGTAGCAACCGCGGAATCCATCATCGCCGGGGATAAAGGCGGCAAACGCGCAGGCCTGCTCGGCGTCGGTACCGTGATCGGCCTCATCGGCTCGTATTTTCACATTTCCATGTCCGCTTTCGGCGTAGCCTTCATCGGCAACATCTGGGCACTGGGCATGTTCGGCATCGGTCTTCTGATCCGTCAATATTCCATTCCCTGGTTCGATATCGATGTTGACAAGCTGTATATCGCGCACGGCGTGATGATCGGCGCTGGCATCGTGGCGCTGGTACAGGCCGCGTTCCTGATCCTGAAACGTCCCAAAAAAGAAGAGCGTGAAGCCGACGCGAGCACATATTCGCGTACGGAAGGCGAGGCTAAACGCGCGCTCGGCTTGGGCTTCGCAGCTTATCTTGTCATCGCGCTGATCATTGCGCTGATCGGCGGCCTGGTAACGAAAATGTCCTTCGGCATGCTGATCGGGTTCCTCTTCTTCGCAGCCTTTGCCGCTTTCGTGCACGAGCTCATCGTCGGCATCGCGGCGATGCACTCGGGCTGGTTTCCGGCTTTTGCGGTCGCCTTCATTACGCTGCTGTTTGGCATGATGATCGGTTTTCCGACGGTAGCGCTCGCCATGCTGGCCGGCTTCAGCGCAGCTACGGGGCCGGCGTTCGCGGATATGGGCTATGACCTGAAGACAGGCTACATTCTCCGCGGCAACGGCGAGGATCCGGAGTTTGAGCGCCGCGGACGCAAGCATCAGTACATGACGGGCATGATCGCTTTCGGCGTCGCAGTTATCGTCGTCGCATTGACATACCGCACCTATTTCGCGCAGAACATGGTTCCGCCAATCGATACGGTCTACGTATCGACCATTCAGGCGGGTGCCTCCCCGGACGTTGCGATGAAGCTTCTCATCTGGGCCATACCCGGCGCGATCCTGCAGTGGATCGGCGGCGCAAAGCGCCAGATCGGCGTCATGTTCGCAACGGGTCTTCTGATCCTGACGCCGAATGCCTGCTGGGCGGTGCTCGCCGGCCTGCTGATCCGAATCGTGGTGCTCAAGGTCAAGGGCAAGGAAGCCGAGACGCCGATGAGCATTCTGGCTGCAGGCTTTATCGCAGGCGATGCGCTGTACAGCTTCTTTAACTCGATCTTCAGAATCAGAAAGTAGGTGCATGATCGTTATGGCAACAATCAAACTGGACGAACAGATGATGGAGAGCGCCGTCTTTGGCGGCGCCGTGCTCGGCGGCGGAGGCGGAGGCTGGATTGAAGAAGGCCTCCAGATCGGCCGGCTGGCGCTTGAGCTCGGACAGCCCGAGCTGCATGCCATGGATGGATTCTCGGATGACGATACGTTTGTAACGGTGTCGCTTGTCGGCGCTCCCGGCGCAAAGGATAAATTCTTGAAGCCGATTCATTATGCAAGATCCCTTGACATGCTTGCCCACGGACTGCAGAAACCGATTTCCGCAATCCATACCAACGAAAATGGCGCGGGAACAACGGTGAACGGCTGGCTCCAGTCGGTGATGACCGGCATTCCTCTCATTGATTTTGCCTGCAACGGCAGAGCTCACCCGACAGGCACCATGGGTGCCATGAATCTGACCGAGGTCAGCGATTACGTCTCTCACCAAACGGCGGTCGGGGGGAAGGATGAGAACTATCTTGAGTTCAGCATTTCCGGTTCTCTCGGCAAGGCGGCTTCTCTGATCCGCAATGCGTCTGTCGAAGCCGGCGGACTGGTCGCCGTCGCAAGAAATCCGGTCACGGCGGCGTATGCCAAACAAAACGGCGCACCCGGTGCAATCACGCAGGCGATTGAAGTCGGCGAAGCACTGCTCGGAGCCAAAGGCGAGGCGGCCATTGCCGCCGTCGTATCCAAGCTTGGAGGCAAGGTGGTCGGAAGCGGCGAGGTCACGGATTTTAAGATCGAAACGACAGGCGGCTTCGATGTTGGCAGCGTCACGGTCGACGGCTTCGAGATGACATTCTGGAACGAATACATGACGCTTGAAAAGGGCGGAGAGCGCTATGCGACCTTCCCGGATCTGATCATGACGCTGGATGCCAAGACGGCCAGACCGGTCGTGACGGCAGCGCTGGAGAAAGGGCAGCAGCTTACGGTCATCGTCGTGCCCAAGGCGAAGCTGCTGCTCAGCAGCACGATGAATAACAAGAAGCTTCTGCAGCCTGTCGAAGACGTAATTAAGAAGCCGGTAATCCATTATATTTTCTAATTACGAATTGAACGAACACGGAGGGATCGGACACATGACACTGAAACAGACTCTAATGGCGCTTGAGGCGCTCGATGACTCGAAAGCAAGCGGCCGGCAGGTAAAGGAGCTTTTTGCCGGATTTCCGGAGGTATCGGTTGAGGTTCAAAAGGTAGCCGGGGAGAAGGGCAGTACCGATTTCATCAAAATCACGATTCCGGGCGCGGATGGCAAGTCCGGCGGCGGAAGCGCCCCGACGTTCGGCATAGTCGGCCGACTTGGGGGCATCGGAGCCCGTCCAAGCCGAATCGGACTCGTGTCTGACGCCGACGGCGCTGTGGCGGCCGTAGCCTCGGCGCTTAAGCTGGCCGAAATGCGTACGAAGGGTGACTGCCTGCCGGGCGACGTGATCGTCACGACGCATATTTGTCCCGACGCGCCGACCCGTCCGCATGAACCGGTCGACTTCATGGATTCGCCGGTCGATATCGGCGCCATGAATGCCCACGAGGTGCTGCCTGAAATGGAAGCCGTGCTCTCCATCGATACGACCAAAGGCAACCGCGTGATCAATCATAAAGGATTTGCGATTTCCCCTACCGTCAAGGAGGGCTACATTTTGCGTGTCAGCGAGGACCTGCTGCGGATCATGGAAATGACGACGGGACTTCTGCCGGTGACTTTTCCGGTATCTATGCAGGACATTACGCCATACGGGAATGATTTGTACCATATCAATTCGATTCTGCAGCCTGCGGTCGCAACAGATGCGCCGGTGGTTGGCGTAGCGATCACGACGCAATCCATCGTTCCGGGCTGCGGCACGGGTGCGAGCCACGAAGTCGACATTGCGGCAGCCGTCCGCTTCGCGGTGGAAACGGCCAAAGAATTCACGGGCGGAATTTGCGCTTTTTATGACGAGGCGGAATTCGATCTGATCCATAAGCTGTATGGTTCCATGAAAACGCTGCAGACTGCCGGCAAAGCCTAAAATAGGATATGAAGGGGGAAGAGAGCTGCGCAAGCTCTCTTCCCTTTTTGGCAGCAGACGGTAAGCGGGAGAGATGGCAATAAGCGCATTTTGCAGGTAAGCATGCGGAGGGAGGAAACGAAAGTGACGAAACTCGGAGCCATTACGATCGGCCAAGCGCCGCGCAAGGACGTAACGCCGATTCTGGAGGATCATTTGCCGCCACGAGTGGAGCTTGTTCAGGCAGGTGTGCTGGACGGGCTAACGAAGGAATACATTAACGCTCATCTGCGGCCGGACGGGGAAGACTACACGCTGACCTCCCGGCTGACGGACGGAAGTTCCGTCGTGATGGGGAGAAGTAAAATACAACCGCTTCTACAGAAAAAAATATACGACATGGAGATCGCAGGCATCCCCAATATCCTGCTGTTGTGTACAGGCGTATTTCCGGGCCTGCATGCGAGACAGTCGCATATGATCGAGCCCGATCATATCATTCCTCCAGTCGTCAGAGCGATGGTCAGGGAACGAAGGCTCGGCGTGATCGTTCCGCTCGAGGAGCAACAGGCAAGCCTGAAGCCGAAATACGAGCTTCACGGGCTTTATCCGGAATTTGCCGTGGCTTCGCCCTATATTCTCGATCAGAGTAGCTTCCAGGCGGCCGCAGACGAGCTGAAGGATAAGGTTGACCTTATTCTGCTGGACTGCATGGGATATACGGAGAAAGCACGGGAGCTGGTGTCCGGAGCGGCAGGCTTGCCCGTTATTCTGTCTAATGCGATAATGGCTAAAATCGTATCCGAGATGATATAGGCGGTATGCTGGGATATTTTATATAAGAATGAAAGGATGCTGACCATAGCATGAATGAAAAAATCGTGGAAATAAGCATGAATACGCTGGCGGACTGCCTTGGACTACAAGCGGGGGAGACGTTCCTCGTCGTATCTGACGATACGCGCAAGGAACTTGCCGAGTCTCTTTATGAAGCGGGCAAACGTCTTGGTACGGAAGCGATGCTGATGCTGATGAAGGAGCGGAGCAAGTCCGGCGAGGAACCGCCTGCCGCCGTTTCGGCGGCCATGGCCAGCGCCCAAGCTGTCGTATGCATCACGAAGCATTCGCTTACCCATACGCAGGCCCGCAAACTGGCGGCAGCTGCGGGAGCACGTGTTGCGACAATGCCGGGGATCACAGAGGATATGTTCCTCGAAGGAGCTATCGCAGCCGATTATATGGAGGTCAAAGCGCTTACGGAGAAGGTGACGGAGCTGCTGACCGAAAGCCGAAAGGTACGGATTGAAAAGGACGGCCGCTCGCTTGAGTTTTCCATCGACGGCCGCGACGGCGTACCGAGCACAGGCATGTATACGGAGCCGGGACAATCGGGTAACTTGCCTTCGGGCGAAGCCTACATCGCACCGATCGAGGGCTCTGCATCAGGCCAGATCGTCGTGGACGGCTCGATCGCAGGCATAGGCAAGCTTGCCGGTCCCATCGTACTGAGCGTCGAAAAGGGACGGCTTGTTGCTGCAGAAGGCGGCGGGGAGGGAACAAAACTCCTGGAGCTGCTGGGTGACGGCGATGGCCGGCTGCTTGGTGAGTTCGGCATCGGCACGAACGAAAAGGCTAGAATCACGGGTGTGGTCCTGGAAGATGAGAAGGTATATGGCACGATCCATGTGGCTTTTGGCAGCAACAACACGTTCGGCGGCACGGTTGCGGCAGGCGTCCACCTGGACTGCGTCGTCGGCAAGCCCGATGTCTATCTCGACGATCGGCTGATAATGCAAAACGGGGAGCTGCTGGACAAGTAAGCATCCCAGGGGAACGTTATGTAAGGAAGTTTATTGAGCAGAGCATCGTCCGTTCGTTTCTGTTCGAAGAATAACGCCGCAGGCCGCCGGAACCCGGACTGCGGCGTTTTCTCTAAATTCCAGAAAGGATCTCCGGCTGGAACCGTGTTTAGCGATATACCAGAAAGCACTTCAGAAATAATAAATGTTAAGGATACCTCCGGCAGCCGGCAGGTATCCTGTTTTTCTGGAAGAATGTTTTAAGGAACTACAGCTTAATCACATGGGAGGGTTCAGCAATGAGTGAAAGAATTCAGTATGCCGCGCAGGTGAAACCGACGGAAAGGCAGCTGGCGGTGCAGGAAATGGAGTTTTATTCATTTATACATTTTACGGTCAATACCTATACCGATCAGGAATGGGGGACGGGACAGGAGGATCCTGCGATCTTTAATCCGGCGGAGCTGGACGCAGACCAGTGGGTGGAAGCGGTCAAGTCAGCCGGTATGAAGGGGCTGATATTGACATGCAAGCATCATGACGGCTTCTGTTTGTGGCCAAGCCGGTACACGGAGCACTCGGTCAAGAGCAGTCCATGGAAGAACGGGCAGGGAGACGTGGTTCGGGAAGTATCCGATGCCTGCCGCAGGGGCGGAATCAAGTTCGGGATCTACCTGTCTCCTTGGGATCGGCATGAACCGACGTACGGGGACTCGGAGGTCTACAACGAATACTTTAAAAACCAGCTGCGGGAGCTTCTCACCGGTTACGGGGATATCTTCTGCGTCTGGTTTGACGGCGCATGTGGAGAAGGGCCGAACGGCAAGCGCCAGGTTTACGACTGGGACGCCTATTACGCGCTAATCCGCGAGCTGCAGCCGAATGCCTGCATTTCGGTGTGCGGACCTGACATCCGCTGGTGCGGCAACGAAGCTGGCCACTGCCGTCCGTCCGAGTGGAGCATCGTTCCGGCATCCTTGCAGGACAACGAGAAGATCCAGGAAAATTCCCAGCAGGAGGACAATCCGGAGTTTGCGCGCAAATTCAGCTCGGTGGATGAAGACCTGGGCAGCAGGGAAGCGATCGGCCCGGAGCGCAGCCTCATATGGTATCCGGCCGAGGTGAACACGTCGATCCGCCCGGGCTGGTTCTATCATGCTGCCGAGGATGACAAGGTGAAGTCGCTGGAGGAGCTCTTGCACGTGTATGAAGGCTCCGTCGGCGGCAATGCGACGTTCCTGCTGAATTTGCCGCCGGACCGCCGCGGGCTCATTCATGAGAAGGATGTGCAAAGACTGCGGGAGCTGGGCGAAGCCCTTCGCCGTAGATACGGCGTCAATCTGGCGGCAGCTGCCGCTGCGAGCGCGTCCGAATCGGAAGAAGGTCATGGTGCGGAGCAGGCGGTTGACGGTAACCGCGACTCGTTCTGGGCACCGAAGCCGGGGACGGAGCAGGCCTCGATCGAAATCGATCTGGGCCAGGAGCAGACCTTCGGCCGCGTGATTCTGCAGGAATACCGCTACAGCCAGCGGATCGAGCGCTTCACGCTCGAATGCAAGATCGGCGGCGAGTGGAAGTCCATCTACAGCGGTACCGTGGTCGGGCGCAAAAAAATATGCGGATTCGAAGCCGTAAGCAGCCGCTTCATCCGCCTGAACATCACCGAATCGCGCTGGTGGCCGAATCTCTCCGCCTTCGAGGTATATGGCAGCGATACGAACGCATGATCCGGGCGGACTGATGTGTTATGATAGGGGGACAGCAATTCATAACGAAATTAGCTCGAGGGACGTGAATACACATGGATTTATTTTCTTTCCAGCAGGAGTCGGAACCGAGCGGCAGGCTGCTTGCCGACCGGATGCGTCCGACCAGTCTGGATGAATATATCGGGCAGGAACATATTATCGGCCCCGGAAAGCTGCTGCGCCGGGCGATCGAAGCGGACCAGGTTTCGTCAATCCTGCTGTACGGTCCGCCGGGATGCGGCAAGACGACGCTGGCCCATATCATATCGCAAAGGACGCAGGCAGACTTCGTCCGCCTGAATGCGGTGGATGCCTCCGTCAAAGACGTGCGGGAAGTGATCGACCGCGCACAAACCAATAAATCGATGTACGGCACGAAGACGATCCTGTTTCTGGATGAGGTGCATCGTTTCAACAGCTCGCGGCAGGACGCGCTGCTGCCGGCGGTAGAGAAAGGAACGATCATCTTTATCGGTGCCACGACAGAGAATCCGTTCCATTACGTGAACGGGGCCTTGATGAGCCGCTCGACCTTATTTCAGCTGGAACCTCTGACGAAGGAGCACTCGCTCATTGCCATGAGGCGTGCGCTTGTCGATGCCGACAAGGGGCTCGGCTTCATGAAGCTGCAGGTAGATGAAAAAGCGCTGGCTCACATTGCGACCATGGCGAACGGCGACATTCGCAGGGCGCTGAACGCGCTGGAGCTTGCAGCCATGACGACGCCGCCGGAGGCTGACGGCACCGTGCATATTACGCTGGAGGTGGCGGAGGAATCGATCCGCCGCCCCATCGTGCGTGCCGACGAATCGACGCAGTACGACGTGCTGTCCGCCTTCCATAAGAGCATCCGCGGATCGAGCGATGCCGCGCTCTTCTGGTTTCTCTATGCCGTCGAGAAGCTGGGGATGGACCCGATGGTGTTCATCCGCCGGTTGATCGCGGCAAGCAGCGAGGATATCGGTCTCGCGAATCCGCAGGCGATGGTGCAGGCCGTGAGCGCGCTTGACGCATACCGGAACAACGGTTGGCCGGAAGCGAAGCTGAACATCGCCCAGGCGATCCTGTTTGCCGTTGAAAGTCCGAAATCAAATGCCGTCTATACGGCAATATCGCGTGCAATGACGGCGATCGACGACATGAAATCGGCGGAGGTGCCGCTGCATCTGCGGGACACCCATTACAAAGGCGCCGTAAAGCTGGGGCATGAAGGTTATAAATACCCTCATGACTTTCCGGGTCATTATGTGAAGCAGGATTATCTGCCGAAGGAGATTTCGCGGCGCGTATTCTACCAGGCGACGGAGCAGGGGAACGAGTCCAAGATTCAGATCAATCAAGAGCGCAGACGCAAACAGTTCCTTTCCGGAGAAGAATGATCGCCTTACGGGGAAATATTCGAGGATAGGAGCAGGATTCCATAGGCTCCATAGAGAAATGTTTTGCACAGACGAAAAAGCCACTGCCGCGGAGTTTCCGGGCAATGGCTTCAGCGTTTGTGCTTTATTTTTTTTGCAGCACGGGGAGCTTGTAAGGGACTTTCTCTACTTTATCAATGGTCCCGCCGCCAAGGCATATGTCATCTTGATAGAAGACAACGGCTTGTCCTGGCGTAATCGCTTTTTGCTGCTGGGCAAACTGGACATGGACGCTTCCGTCCTCCAGCCATTCCAGCGTCACCTGCTGATCGGGCTGACGGTAGCGGAACTTGGCGGTGCAGTTGAAAGGCTCTTTGGGCACGTTCCCTTCGCCTGCAATCCAGTTCACGCCGGTAGCAACCAGACCGGTCGAATACAGGCTTGGATGCTTGTCGCCTTGCACGACATACAGGATGTTCTGTTCCAGATCCTTATCGGCCACGAACCAAGGCTCGCCGTTACCGGAACCGCCGATGCCAAGGCCTTGGCGCTGTCCGAGCGTGTAATACATCAGGCCGTCGTGGCGGCCTTTGACTTCACCCGTAGCAATGTCCACCATAATTCCGGACTGGGCGGGAAGATATTGGCTCAGGAATTCCTTGAAATTGCGCTCGCCGATGAAGCAGACGCCGGTGCTGTCTTTCTTCTTGGCGGTGTACAAGCCCGCGGCTTCCGCAATCCGGCGTACTTCCGGTTTTGGAAGATGCCCGATCGGGAACATCGCCTTCGACAGCTGCTGCTGGTTCAGCGCGTTCAAGAAGTACGTCTGGTCCTTGTTGCCGTCCACGCCGCGAAGGAGTTTGAAGACGCCGTCTTCTTCCACGACGCGGGCATAATGGCCTGTGGCTACATAATCAGCGCCGAGATTGAGCGCTTTCTGAAGAAATTCGCCGAATTTGATTTCGCGGTTGCACATCACGTCAGGATTTGGAGTACGTCCCGCCTTATATTCATCAAGGAAATAGGAGAATACTTTATCAAAGTATTCCTTTTCGAAATTGACCGTGTAATAAGGGATGTCTATTTGTTCGCAAACGCGGCGCACATCCTCCGCATCCTGCTCGGCGGTGCAGACCCCGAATTCATCGGTGTCATCCCAGTTTTTCATGAAGATGCCGATGACATCGTATCCCTGCTCCTTTAGCAGAAGTGCGGTAACCGAGGAATCGACCCCGCCGGACATGCCGACGACGACGCGTGTATTTTGATTGTTGTTTGACAAAGTAATCACCATTTCTATTTTGAAATTGTGCCCATGATCGTATTTTAACACAACCTGACGTGGATCACACCAGAAAAGGATTGTCCGCACCGGAAGAACAGTGGGAAGTTCGGACACGGGGGATTTAAGATGAATGAAAGGCCCGGTTCCGGTAAAGCGAGAGCGATTCCTGAACGGCAGGGGGATTTTCGCTGAAGGCGTCTGTCTTCTGTGGAAGTACTTCGAAAGACGGTTTTCATACCAAAAGCCTGCCGGATATGTTACCATAAGCAAAGGGTTGTGATCGGAATACGCAGAAATGCCTGTTGACGCGGGGATTTCCATTTTCTGACCACGTGGATAAAACCAAAGAAACATGAACATTTTGAAAGAGGTGCCACCTTTGAAGATTTCAACAAAAGGGCGTTACGGCCTGACGATAATGATGGAGCTTGCGGCAAAATACGGCGAAGGCCCCATATCTCTGAAAAGCATCGCCGAGAAAAACCAGCTTTCCGAACATTACTTGGAGCAGCTGATCGCACCGCTGCGAAATGCGGGTCTCGTCAAAAGCGTCCGCGGCGCATACGGCGGTTATATCCTGTCGCGCGAGGCGTCTGAGATTACGGCAGGGGACGTGATCCGTGTGCTGGAAGGACCGATCTCCCCGGTGGATTTTACAGAAGAAGATGATCCTGCCAAGCGCAACTTGTGGCTTCGCATCCGCGACGGCATTGCAAGCGTCCTGGATTCAACGACGCTGCTGGACTTGATATCGTATCAGGAACAGGATGCTGCCGACAACTACATGTTCTACATTTAATAAAGGAGATGCAATGATGAATTCCATTTATTTGGATCATGCGGCATCCACACCCGTACATCCCCAAGTAGCCGAAGAAATGATGAAAGTGATGACCGGACAGTTCGGCAATGCTTCAAGCGTTCATGCTTTTGGACGTTCCGCCAAGCGGACGGTAAGCGAAGCCAGAGATTTGATCGCCAAGTCTCTGGGCTGTTTTCCGGATGAAATCGTCTTTACCGCCGGCGGGACCGAAAGCGACAACCTTGCCTTGTTTGGTGCCCTGCCTTCCATCGAAGGCGCCGGCAAGCATATCATTACTTCGTCGATCGAGCATCATGCCGTACTGCATGCCTGCGAGGAGCTGGAGAATCTCGGATACCGCGTCACCTATCTGCCCGTGGATTCCACGGGGAGGGTACGGATCGAAGATGTGGAGAATGCCTTGACGCAGGATACCGTGTTAATCAGCATTATGTATGCCAATAATGAAGTCGGAACCGTGCAGCCTATCGCGGAAATCGGGGAGCTTGCAAGACGCCGTGGAGTTCTTTTCCACGTCGATGCCGTGCAGGCTTTGGGAGCGATACCGATATCCTGCCACGAGTTGCCGGTCGATCTGATGAGCTTTTCCGCCCATAAAATCAATGGTCCCCAGGGAGTAGGCGCGCTTTATGTTCGCCGCGGTGTTCACCTGGCGCCAAGGCTTCACGGAGGTCTGCAAGAGAAAAAACGCCGTGCGGGCACGGAAAACATGGCGGGAATTGCCGGCTTTGGCAAAGCCGTGAGCATCGCAGCCGCGCATTTGGAGGAACGCAGAGATCATGATCTCATGCTCCGGCACACCTTGATTGGCACGCTGGAACAGGAACTTGGACGAGACTCGTTTATCATCAACGGACACCCCTCTGAATTTTTACCTCACATACTGAATATCAGCTTCCCGGACACCGACACGGAGACACTCTTGATGAACCTGGATATGGAAGGCATAGCAGCCGCCAGCGGCTCAGCTTGCACTTCGGGTTCACTTGAAGTTTCCCATGTACTTCAGGCTATGAAACTTCCACAAAATGTTTTGCGCTCCGCGATTCGTTTCAGCTTTGGATTGGGTAATACTACTGAAGATATGGAATACACCGCCCACAAAATTGCAACCATTCTTCGTCGTTTACGTAATAGAAGTTAGGGATTCTCTATGTATGGACAAGGAGGGAGGAGTGTTCCATACCATCCGGAAAATCAATGGATTGATGCCTCGGAGGCATCCTTCCCGCGCCTGGCGGGATTCCTTGGTTTAAATCTGAATAGGGATAGGTGGGATCCTGGCCATGAAGTTCCAAGAATTGATCGGGCTTGCCGTATTTGATGTAGAGGAAGGCAAGGAGATCGGAAAAGTCAGCGATGTTTGGATCAGCGAGGACTGGAGAATAGAAGCGCTGGAGCTTGAGGGCAAAGGACTCTTTTCCAGTTCGGCCAAGTCCGTGTCCTGGGAGGACATTATGGCATATGGCGAGGACGCTGTGATGATTCGTAATCAACAGGCTGTTCGAAAGACGGGGGCCGACGACATACAATATACCTATCTTTTGGGTAAAAACAAATTCAAGGACCAGAACGTATTGACGGAGGATGGCATCCTGCTCGGAAAAGTAACGGATGTTTATTTTGACCAGGAAATGGGAAATACAATATTAGGTCTGGAAATCAGCGACGGCTTTGTCTCGGACCTGATGGAAGGCCGCAAATGGCTGCCGCTTACACAGGACATGTCCATCGGTAAAAATGCGATTATGGTCCCTCCAATGAGCGAGGAGCGTTTGGAGAAAACCATTCATTCTGTTAACGGATAGGTGATTAATGAATATGAGATGTCCCAACTGCAATTCCAAAGATATCGGTAAAATCGGTTCCCATCAGTTTTATTGCTGGGGCTGCTTTATCGAACTGACGGTCAACGGAGAGAAAATGTCCGTGTATCAAGTAGAGGAAGACGGAACGCTGAGTTCGCTGGATGACCTGTTTTTCGAAGAGATTCCCCAAGACTTTCCGCATATTCATGCATCCTCATAATTTGAACTGATGAAAGGGAACGCATGTCTCCCGTATTCCATATGGAATCAGGGCGAAGTAAGGCGAAACTCTAGTTCAATTTTTATAATGGATCGTGAACTTATGAACAAGCAATTTTCATGTTAAAAGAAACCCATCACTAGCGCTCGCTTGAGGCGCACGTTAGTGATGGGTTTCTTTTTTTCGCATCATACATGGGTATATCAATGGAACGCAAGGTTCATTTGGAAGAAGGTTAATTTTTTCCTTTCGTACATATAATAACGTGTACAGCAAGTCCGGAAGGAGGATAACGCTTGGAAAAGCTGGCTTCTAACAAATGGTTCCGCCTGTTAATATGGGTCATACTTGGCCTCATCGCACTATATTTCATTTGGCTGCTCCGGCCGATGTTCATGAATATTTATCACTTTTTCAAGGCGATTCTGGCTCCGTTCATCGTGGCCATGATTATCTCGTACGTGCTGAATCCCGTCGTATGTATGCTGGCTGACCGGAAAATGCCGAGGGGCATTGCGGTGCTTCTCATCTATGCTGTTTTCCTTACCAGCCTGGCCGTCATCCTGATCAACATGATCCCGCTGCTTCTGGAACAGATGGAAGAACTGAACGAGCATCTGCCCGAAATGACCATGCACGCCCAGAGCCTGATGACCCGGCTGGATCAAAAGCTGCTGCCTGACGGGGTTATGGCCGGGGTAGACCGATGGTTTCTGCAGTGGGAGGACAGGCTTGCCAAAGGTATATCCGATTTCATCGACCATATCGGCACAACGATCAACATCGTTTTGAACCTGTTCATCATTCCGTTTCTTATCTTTTATATTCTCAAGGATTTTGATGTGTTTGAGAGGGCTATTGTGTCCTATCTGCCACGCTCCCGCCGAAAAGCAACGGTGAGCCTGCTCAAGGAGATCGATCTTGCCCTCGGGAATTATGTGCGCGGACAGTTCCTGGTATGCCTGATCATCGGGGTGCTTGCGTATATCGGGTACATGCTGATCGGCATGCCGTACGCGCTGCTTATGGCCAGTATCGTCGCCGTATTTAACATCGTACCGTATTTGGGCCCATTTCTTGGGGCAGCACCAGCGGTGGTTATGGCATCCACGATTTCCTGGAAAATGGTGATGCTCGTCATCGTCGTGAACTGGATCTGCCAACTGCTCGAAAGCAATGTCATCTCTCCGCAGGTGGTCGGGAAAAAGCTGCATTTGCATCCCATCGTCATCATTTTTGCATTGTTGGTCGGGGGAGAGCTTGCGGGTATCGTAGGCCTCATTTTGGCTGTCCCGGTATTTGCGGTGCTGAAGGTGCTTCTCCAGCATATATTCGCTTATTACGTGAAGCGCAAAACCGTCTGAGCTGCCTCATTGACATTCAAATGCGCCGCCGATATACTGGATAACATATGAGTAAAAATGGACAAAGCGTCGACGAAATAAAGTACGGCAGCTGAGCTCCCTGGGACAGAGAACGGATTCCTTCACGCTTCGCGTGATGGCTGCAAGAATCCGCATGCGGGCGATGCCGGAAAGCTGATTTCGGAGTGCGGGCAAAACCCGCCGGATAGCCCCGTTACAGGCTGATACGAGGAGATTGCTCGAAGTATAGAAGCGGTGTGCATGTCATGTGCTTGCATTTGCTGAAGATACGAAGCGCAATAACCAGGGTGGTACCGCGATATGATCGTCCCTGAATTTATTCAGGGGCGTTTTTATGTTGTTCAGGGTCATAACAAACAAAAATAATTTCTTGACCGCGTGCAAGGTGGCGACTTCGGTTACGGATCGTTCTTGTCTTCTTCAGACCGATTCCGTGAATATCACATGAAATACATAACCAACTGTATTCATTTGATCATACCTCCGCTGCTCTTGCCCTGATCAAATCTTATTTGTGATTGTTGAACCGTTTTTGCTAAAGACTAATTTTGAAGCTGGGGGCTGTTAAAAATGAAAGCAAGTGAAATCCGTGCCAAGTGGCTGGAGTTTTTCGCAAGTAAAGGACACAAAATCGAGCCGAGCGCACCGCTCGTTCCGCATAACGATCCATCCCTTTTGTGGATTAATGCCGGCATGGCACCGCTGAAGCCATATTTCGACGGACGGATCAGCCCGGAGAACCCGCGCCTGACCAACTCTCAGAAATGCATCCGCACCAACGACATCGAGAACGTCGGCAAAACCCGCCGTCACCATACGTTTTTCGAAATGCTCGGCAACTTCTCGATCGGCGATTACTTCAAAGAAGAAGCTATTACATGGGCATGGGAATTCCTAACCGGTAAAGAATGGATCGGCTTCGACCCTGAGCGCCTGTCCGTAACCGTATATCCGGAGGATGAAGAAGCATTCAAGTTCTGGAATGAAAAAATCGGCCTGCCGGCAGAGCGCATCGTGAAGCTGGAGGACAACTTCTGGGATATCGGCGAAGGTCCTTGCGGACCATGTACGGAAATTTTCTATGACCGCGGCGATGCCTACGGCGACCTGTCCGATCCCGAAATGTTCCCTGGCGGGGAAAACGAGCGCTTCCTGGAAGTATGGAACCTCGTGTTCTCGCAGTTCAACCATAACAAAGACGGCTCTTACACGCCGCTTCCCAACAAGAATATCGATACCGGCGCAGGTCTCGAGCGCTTTGCTTCCATTCTGCAGAACGTGGATTCGAACTTCGATACCGACCTGTTCCAGCCGATTATTCAGCAGACGGCCAAACTGGCGGGGGTGAAATACAATGACAGCGTGGAAAAAGACGTGGCGCTTAAAGTGATTGCCGACCACGTACGTACGGTTGCTTTCGCGGTAGCGGACGGGGTGCTCCCTTCCAATGAAGGACGCGGATACGTTATCCGCCGCCTGCTCCGCCGTGCCGTGCGTTACGGCAAGGTGCTGGGTCTCGACCGTCCGTTCCTGTACACGCTGACCGAGACGGTCGGCGACATTATGGGTGTGTACTATTCGGAGGTTGTCGAGAAGCGCGAATTCATCGAGAAGGTCATCCGTACCGAAGAGGAACGTTTCCACGAGACGCTGTCCGAGGGATTGGCGATTCTGGAAGACATCAGCAAAAACGCGCTGGAAAGCAGCAGCAAAATGATCAGCGGCCCGGATGCCTTTAAGCTGTACGACACCTATGGCTTCCCGCTCGATTTGACGGAAGACTACGCCATGGAGCATGGCCTGACCGTCGACAAGGACGGCTTTGACGCCTCGATGCAGGAGCAGCGCGACCGCGCGCGTGCAGCCCGTCAAGATAACGGCGGCATGAAGGTGCAGGGCGGCGTACTCTCCGATTATACGGTTAAAAGCGAATTTGTTGGTTATAATGACACCGTAACCGAGTCCAAAATATTAGCCATCATCGTGGATGATGCGATGGTAGACACGGCAGTAGAAGGACAGTCCTGCCAGGTCATTCTGGATGCGACGCCATTCTACGCCGAAAGCGGCGGCCAGGTCAGCGACCAGGGGCTTCTGCGCGGCGGTAGCGTAACGGCGAAAGTGGAAGGCTTGTACAAAGCCCCGCATGGCCAGCACGTGCATGTCGTTACCGTTGAGGCCGGCGAACTGAAGGTCGGTGAAACGGTGAAGGCGGAAGTGGATCAAGCGAACCGCCGGGATATCGTCAAGAACCATACGGCGACCCACCTGCTTCATAAAGCGCTGAAAGAAGTATTGGGCGAGCATGTTAACCAGGCAGGTTCCTTGGTAGAGCCGCAGCGTCTGCGGTTCGACTTCTCCCATTTCGGAAGCATTACACCTGAAGAACTTACCGATATCGAGCGCCGCGTCAACGAGCAAATCTGGAACGGCATTCAGGTCAATATCGAATTCAAACCGATTGATGAAGCCAAGTCGATGGGAGCTATGGCCCTTTTCGGCGAAAAATACGGCGACATCGTGCGCGTCGTTCAAATTGGGGATTATAGCCTTGAGCTTTGCGGCGGCTGCCATGTCCGCAATACGTCAGAGATCGGCATCTTCAAGCTTGTGAGCGAAAGCGGCATCGGCTCCGGCGTGCGCCGGATCGAGGCGGTGACCGGACGCTCCGCATACCAGTTCATCGAAGGTCAGCTCGATTTGCTTAAACAATCGGCAGAGCTGCTGAAGTCCAATCTGAATGACGTACCAAAACGCATCGAATCGGTTCATGCCCAAATGAAGGAACTGGGCCGGGAGAACGAATCGCTGCAAAGCAAGCTCAGCCTGATTGAAGCCGGACAGCTGACGGATCAGGTGAAGACGGTAGGCGGCAAGGAACTGCTTGCGGCCCGCGTGAGTGTCGGCAGCATGGATGGGCTCCGTACCCTTGCGGATGAGCTGAAGAATAAGCTGCCATCGGCAGTACTGGTTCTTGGCGCAGCGATCGAAGACAAGGTGAATTTCGTCGTATCCGTGCCTCAGGAACTGACCAAGTCAGGACTGCACGCAGGCAAGCTGGTGAAGGAAATCGCTTCGGTTTGCGGCGGAGGCGGAGGCGGGCGTCCAGATATGGCGCAGGCTGGTGCCAAGGACGCAAGCAAGCTGGATGAAGCGCTGAAGCTGGCGGAAGAGCTCGTATCGCAGGCTTAACACAAAATTCTAATGGAGGGATTCGGCAATGAAGCAGGGGCTGATTTGCACGAACCTTCCATTTATACAATAAACCCTGAAGCTGTCAAATTCGAAGAATTTTCGTTTTATTTGCGAATGGAGTTTCCTTACCGCGGGATGAGTATGTTATATTAGAAGTAGATATGAAGCCTAAAGAATCAATTCGTCAAAGTGTGCGTAAGGCATGCTTTTGAAGAAGCGAGGTGTCACAAATGGACTCCATGGATAAAACGATGAAGTTTAACGTTAAGGGCGACGAGAAGGAAGCATCCTCGAAGGATATCCTTCTTACGGTGTATGACGCGCTGGTTGAGAAGGAATACAATCCGATCAATCAGATTGTCGGCTATCTCCTCTCCGGGGATCCGGCCTACATTCCGCGCCATAATAACGCCAGAAGCCTGGTAAGAAAAAAAGAGCGTGATGAGTTGATTGAAGAGCTGGTCCGGTTCTACTTAGCCAATCACCGTTAGGAGAGCTTTATGAGAATCATGGGATTGGACTACGGCGACCGCAAAATTGGCGTTGCCGTCAGTGATTTATTCGGATGGACTGCACAGGGGCTCGAAGTGGTGGAACGCCGGCGTGACGGTGCCGAGATGGAGCGTATCGCGGACCTTGTCCGTGAGTACGAGGTCGAGGAGCTCGTCGTTGGACTGCCCAAGAACATGAATGGCAGCATCGGTCCCCGTGGTGAAATCTGTATCGATTTCGCTGACAAGCTTAAGGAAATGCTGGAATTACCCGTCCACCTGTGGGATGAGCGGCTGACAACCGTGTCTGCCGAGCGGACGCTGATTGAGGCTGATGTCAGCCGGAAGAAGCGAAAGCAAGTTGTGGATAAGATGGCTGCAAGCTTGATTTTGCAAAATTATTTAGACTCAAAGACTAAAGGGTGAGGGTGATAACAGATGGCCAATGAGCGTAACTTATTTGAGGAAGAAGAACCGGAAGTTATATATATTCCCGATGACGAAGGCAACGAGGAAGAATTCGAAGTCATCATGAAATTCGAAGTGGACGGATCGGACTCCAAGTACATGATGGTCGTTCCGCTGGAAGCCGGGGACGAGGATTCAGACGAGGTTTACGCATTCCGCTATGAAGAAGACGGCGATGACCTGAAGCTTTATATGATTGAAGACGATGAAGAGTGGCAGATCGTCGAAGAAACATTCAACACCCTGGTGGCTGAACTCGACGGAGGTAATGAACATGACTGATTATTCTGCAGACCAGGCTGTCTGGACTTCCGTTCTGAAGGAAGCCTTCGGCCCGACTGTAGAGCTGGAGGATGAAGACGGTTCCACAGAAGTCTATGATCTGACAGCGGAATTTGAAATAGGCGGCCAAACGTACGCGGTGCTTCAAAGCCCCGAGGACGGCGACGGCGAGTACAATATACTCAAAGTCGTGAAGGCGGAAGACGGGAGTCTCGAGCTGGCAACGATCGATGATGACGACGAATGGGAAAACATCACCGAGCTGTACGATGAAATGACTTTCCCGGATGACAGCATGAATTAGATTAAAGATCTGCAGCTTCCTTATGAACAGACAAAATTTCAAAATGAATAAACCTAAGAGGGCGGTGCAGACCGTCCTTTTTGGTTGTGAAGGGTTGGATTTTTCTTGAAAGCTGTGAAAGTATTTGTAGTAATTCTGGTGATTCTTCTGCTTGGGGCAGGGGGAGGAGCGTATTACGTATGGAACGGCCTGCAGCCGGTGAAAGCCTCGGACCAACCTGTGAAATTCACGATCGAATCGGGTATGGGAACCGCGAAAATCGCGGAAGTGCTGCATCAGAATGGCCTGATCAAGAATTCAACGATCTTTAAAGGATACCTGAAGTGGAAGCATGAAGGCTCCCGTTTTCAAGCTGGCGTGTACGAAGCGAAGCCCGGTGCTACATTCGGCGAATTGATCGCGAAGCTGAATAGCGGGGATGTCGCCAAGGAAGAGATGGTCAAGATTACGATTCCTGAAGGTTATACCGTCGAGCAGATCGCCAAGAAGGTTAGCGAGGCAACCGGAACTTCGGCAGAGGAGTTTATAAAGCTGGCGGATCATCCGGGAGATGAGGCGGTCGTTGCCTTTAAAGAGGTTCCGGCAGACGCAGACTTGAAGCATGCAGCAGAGGGATATTTGTTCCCGGACACCTATGAGTTCAAAAAAGGAACAAATGACAGTGACATTTTTCATAGAATGATGGAGCAAATGCAAAGTAAAATTGACAGTATTCCTGATTTGCAGCAGAAGCTGAAGGATCGTGATATGACGCTGCATGAGCTTCTGACGATTGCATCCCTTGTTGAGCGCGAGGTCGTGGTGGATAAGGAGCGGCCTTTGGTGGCTGGAGTTATCTATAACCGCCTGGATCAACGAATGAAGCTTGAAATCGACGCCACGGTACAATATGCGCTAGCCGAACCGAAGGAAAGGCTCCTATACAAAGACCTTAAGGTCGAAAGCCCATACAACACGTACCTGCACGACGGGCTGCCACCGGGACCGATCTGCAGTCCGAGCGTGGCCTCTATCGAAGCGGCACTCAGCCCCAAGGCATCCGAATATTTATATTACGTTACGAAGAAGGACGGCTCGCATGAGCATCTGTTTGCCAAGACGTATCAGGAGCATTTGAAAAACATAAAGAAAAGCAATAGCACGACGAAATAAAAGAGGTGCCGTATGACGAAACAACTTGAGCTGCTCGTTACCGCAGGCTCATTGCAGGAATGTGCTGCATATCTGGACGCGGGAGCGAGCGAACTGCTTATCGGAGATGCACGGTTCGGGCTCAGGCTGCCCGGGCCGTTTACAGAATCGGAGATTCGTGAGGCGGTGCAGCTTGGACATGCCCGCCATGCCAAAGTCATCGTAAGTTTGACCAACGTCATGACGAATGACATGCTCAAGCTGCTTCCCGACTATATTTTATTGCTGAAGGATGCGGGCGTGTACGCGGTGGAATACAGCGATCCTTCCGTACTCGCCGCCGTTAAAACTTACGCACCATCCATCAGACTGCATTGGAACGCAGAAATGATGTCCACCAACTATGCCACTGCCAACTATTGGGGACGCAAAGGGGCTACGCGGATTGCCACGGCTAAAGAGCTGAACATGGACGAGCTTCTGGAGCTCAAGCAGCATCTGGATATCGAGGCTCAGGTCCAGGTACATGGCATGACGAACATCTACCATTCCAAAAGGAAGCTGGTCGAGAGCTACATGATCCGTCAAGGCCGGCCGGTCGAAGGCGGCAGTCTGGACAAGGATCGCGGATTATTTCTGGTCGAAGCAGACCGGCCGCAGGAGAAATACCCGATTTTTGAAGACCATAACGGGACGCATATTATGAGCTCCGACGATATTTGCATACTGGAGGATTTGCATTTGCTGATGCAGGCAGGCATCGACAGCTTCAAAATCGAAGGCTTCATGAAGCCCGTTGATTACAACACGGCAGTTGTGAAGGCATACCGGACGGCGATCGATACGTACCTGAATCATCCGGCGGATTATGTCTTCCGCGAGGAGTGGCTCGATCAGGTCAGGGAGCTTCAGGACCCGGAGCGGGAGCTTACGTTCGGATTCTTTTACAAGGAGCAAGTCTATTAGAACATGAAAGGGAGGTGTCAATCGCCTTGGAGGAAATGCTCTCTAAACCGAAATACCGGGGGAAACGGGTCAGACTCGACAAACCCGAGCTGCTGGCACCTGCCGGCAACCTGGAAAAACTGAAATTCGCCGTTCATTACGGAGCGGATGCGGTATACATCGGCGGCCAAAAATACGGACTGCGCTCAAACGCTGACAATTTCTCCTTCGAGGAAATGCGCGAGGGTGTGGAATTTGCGAGCAAATACGGAGCCAAAGTGTTCGTGGCTACGAACATTTACGTGCATAACGAGGATATCGAAGGTATTGAGGAATATTTGCGAAATCTTTATGAAGCCGGAATTACGGCCATCATTGCGGCTGACCCCGCCATTATCGAGGTGGCTCAGCGGGCCGTGCCGCTGCTTGAGGTGCATCTCAGCACGCAGCAGTCCACGCTGAACTGGCAGGCCGTTAAGTTCTGGAAGGACGAAGGACTTCCTCGTGTCGTCTTGGGCAGAGAGGCAAGTTTGGAGGAAATCGCGGAGATTAAAAATAATGTCGAAATCGAGATGGAGACCTTTATCCACGGGGCGATGTGCTCCTCGATCTCGGGCCGCTGCGTGCTTTCCAACCACTTCACAGACCGGGATTCCAACCGGGGAGGCTGCTGTCAGTCCTGCCGATGGAAATACGATCTGTTCGAAGACGGAACGGAAGAGGAGAATCCAGCTGGGGGGATAGCGCGCATTCCGCTATTTGAAGAGGAGGACCCTGCTTTTACGATGGGCTCGAAGGACCTCTGTATGCTGGAGCACATTCCGGATTTGATTGAGGCAGGCATCGACAGCTTCAAAATCGAAGGACGGATGAAGTCCATCCATTATGTTGCAACGGTGGTCAACGTATACCGCCAAGCCATCGACGCCTACTTCGAAGACCCCGAAAATTATGAATTGAAGCAGGAGTGGCTGGACGAACTCCACAAAGCTGCCAACCGTCCGCTGAACACCGGCTTTTTCTATGACATTCCGGATCACGAGGATCATATTTACGAGCCTGAAGATAAGGCTGCTCCCTATGATTTTGCCGGACTAGTGCTTGAGTATGATGAAACATCCCGAATGGCTGTCATTCAGCAGCGCAATTATTTCAAGCAAGGCCAGGAGATCGAGTTTTTTGGCCCGAACGGAACCTTCTTCAAACAAACCGTGACGGAAATGTGGGATGACGAGGGACAACCATTGGAAGCAGCACGGCATCCCCTGCAGCGAATTCACATGCGGGTGGATCATCCGGTCGCATACTTCGATATGCTGCGCAGAAAGCATTAACAGCTGATAGTTCCCCTTACAAACTGCCGGTGAAACCGCTGAACACTTCACGTTCAGCGGTTTTTTTGATGCGGGACGACAGGACCATCCTCTTTAGGAAAATAGTTATAAAGAATTTTACGGAAAACCAAAGGATAATGGTGGAAAATGTCGAAGAATAAAGTAGGATTGCTTACATATTCACGTGAGGCAAGAATTTTATTGCGGTAGGTGAGGAAATGGGAGAGGTTCAGAAGAAGGAACAGGAAGAAGGCAAGGCAAGCCGTTGGGGGAAGCAGCGAAAAAAGGAGCAGCAGGAGGCGGCGGCCGTTCCGGGGAACGCAGGTGCGCAGAAAGAGAAATTCAGCATGCGTTCCGCGGGGGAACGGTTAGGAAAGATGAATCCTGCAAAGTCGGTAGGGGTTAAGCTGTTTTTAATCTTTTTCATAGCTATTGTATCTTTTGTATTGATTCTGGGTCTGACGTCTTACAACAAAGCGAAAAGCACGATAAAAAATAATGCTGCATCCGCTAACCAGCAGACCATCATTCAGACGTCCCAAAAGCTTGATATCATCTTGAAGCAGTACGAGGATATTTCGATGCAAATTTTCTTCGATCCTGAAACGCAATCGCTGATCGACGAGATGTCCTCGTCAACCTTGAGCGCGTATGACAGCTTCGTGCTGAACGACAAAATCGGCAAAAAGCTGAGCAATCAGATCAACAGCAACAGTACGATTAAAGCGATCTACCTGATTCCGCCAAAGCCCGCGCAGAATCCGATCATCGCCGGCAGCGGCGGTACGGAAATGAGCTCCATTCGGGATCAAGCCTGGTTCAAGCAGGCGGCAGGACAAACCAAGCCATTCTGGGTTGCAACGGAGATGGGCAAAGACGGAGCGGAGAACTTCAAGCTCGTTCGACCTTTGCAGAGCCTGAACCGCGGCGGACAATCGTTCGTGATCGTCGTTGAACTGAAATCCGCGCTTGTTGAAGATCAATTGAAAGCGGTCAACCTGGGGAAAGGCAGCGAGCTGCAGCTGATCTCTACGGATAACAAAGTGGTTGGTTCGAGCAAAGAAGGTGAAGCAGGTAAAGCTTCCAGCTTTACGTTTATGAAGGACCAAAAGGAAGCCGTGAATAGTTTTTATACGAAGGATAACCAGCGCCACAGCATTCTGGCTGTTTACAACACCCTGAGCTCCAACGGGTGGAAGCTTGTAAGCACGGTTCCGACAGAGCTGCTTGTCAAGGACGCGCAGGGGATTTTGCTGCTGACCCTCGGATTCGTATTCGGGGTCATCATTATCGCGATCCTGATCGGCTGGTGGATGGTCCATCTGATCGCTAAACCGGTTAGCCATCTGAGAGATTTGATGATCGAAGGATCGAAAGGTAACTTGAAAGTGCGCACGAGCCATAAATCCTCGGACGAAATCGGGGAGCTCGGCCACAGCTTCAACCTGATGATGGATCAGATCACGAAGCTCGTTCAGCAGACGAATACGACGGCACAGGCCGTTCTCGAAACGGCGAGCGAGCTGACGGATGCTTCGAAGAAAACCGCCCTCTCTGCAAAAGAAATCGCCGTCGCCACAGAGGAAATCGCCAATGGGGCCAGCAGCCTGGCAACGGAGGCGGAACGCGGCAACGAGCTGACGGACCATATCTCGCGGCAAATGCAAATCGTGGTGACCGCCAATGAGGAAATGAGCAGCGCGGCACATCATGTCGAGCAGTCGAGCGAGCGGGGAACGAACCATTTGAGCAGCCTGATGGAGAAAACGCATCAAACTGAAGATATGACCCGGTCACTCATGCATAAGGTGGACAATCTGAAACAGACGACCTCCTCCGTCAATAAGGTGCTGGACGTGCTTCAAAACATCACGAAACAGACCAACATCCTGTCCCTTAACGCGACGATCGAAGCCGCGCGGGCAGGCGCTGCCGGCAAGGGTTTCATGGTCGTTGCGGATGAAATTCGCCAGCTGGCGGACCAATCGAGACAATCCATCGATATGGTAGGACAAATTACCGAGAAAATCATGAATGAGATGAACGAGACGGTCGAGGCGTTGCAGGAAGCCAACCCGCTGTTCCAGCAGCAAATGAATTCGGTTAAGGAAACCAATGCGATCTTTATTTCCGTGCAGGAGCAAATGGCTGATTTCACTCAGCGTCTGGATTCCGTCACCCAATCGATCGAGACCTTGAACCACTCGCAGGCCGTGCTCTCCGACGCGATGAGCAATGTCAGCGCGGTTGCGGAGGAATCCTCCGCGACTTCCGAAGAGGTCGCATCGCTCAGCAACGAGCAGCAAAGCATCGGCAGTCAGCTGGTACAGCTGTCCGGCAAGCTGGAGAACGTATCGAACGAGCTGAAAGAAACGCTGTCTCGCTTCACCCTATAAGATTATTCGCTGATCTGCCCGGTGCATGTTCAGCAAGAGGTTGTTCCTAAAGGTATGTATACCTTTGGGAGCAGCCTCTTTTTTGCTTCAGACGGAGTCTTGGAAAGGCTGACTGGAAGCCTGCGGAATAGGACATAATGGAAAAAAACGTCGAATACAGGGGAAGCGGAGGCGCGCGGCATGGTTAAACAGAAACAGCGGATATTTTACGGACTTGTCTTCCTTACGGGAATCCTGGTTGTCATCATCTTGAGACTGGCATATATACAGCTCGTATACCGGGTATCCAAACTGCCGGACAGCGTATATACGCTGCAGGAAATGTCGGTTCTGCAGCGCGAGCGCGGAGTCGTGCTTGATTCCGGAAGGGGGAACATTCTGGATCGGAACGGCTTACCGATTACCGGAGAAACGGTTTCTGCTGCTGTTCTCTTCCCGATAGACCACAAGGCTTTATCCAATAAGGATGGCCGTCTGGATGGGGTTGCAGCGGCGCTCGGAACGGATACCGGGAAGCTGCGCCAGCTTTGGGACAAGCTGAGCGTTCCCGTCCTATGGCAGGGGACACTCAAAAATACGCCGGCGGCGCTCAATAAAGCACAGTCTGAAAAGATTGCGGCGCTTCATTACAGCGGTTTGGAAGTGCTTCCTTATACCCAAAGATATGTCAACAGGCAAAACGGGATGCAGTGGCTTGGCTTTTTGACGGAGCGGCCCGATCAGAAGCATATGCCTCATACGGGCTTTGCATTCAAGGAAGGAGGAGCCGGACTCGAGAAGACACTGGAACCGCTTCTTCGCGGCGTAGGGCCGACAACGGCTTTTTATTCTGTGGATGGAACGAATCGGGCGATACCTGGCGTAGGCATTCAGCTCAAATCGCCTCATAACCCTTATTATCCGCTGAAGCTGCGCACGACCATCGATTTATCCCTGCAGCAGCAAATCGAGGCTTTGACTGTAAAAGCGGGAATGAAGGAAGGGGCTGTCGTGCTGCTGGATGCGGCAAATGCCGATGTGGTATCGATGGTATCCCGCCCCTTTTACAATCCGCTTGATGTCCATCCCGAGCAAGCTACGTGGAACAATCGTGCGGTACAGGCTGCTGTCCCGGGCTCCATCTTCAAAACCGTCGTTGCAGCTGCGGCACTGGAGGCAGGGGTCACATCGAAGGATGAAGTATTTTACTGCACGGGTGCGTACGGCAAATATGGTCTTTCCTGCTGGAGACCGGACGGTCATGGCAAGCTTACGTTGGAGAAGGCCTTCGCGGAGTCCAGCAATGTCGTATTTGCAGAGCTATCGGAGCGGATGACGGGGGAAGAACTTCAAACCGCCGCCAGTAAATTGGGCCTCGGCCGGGTCGTTGGCTGGGAAGCCAAAAATGTGGCGGGAATGCCGCTGCTGAGACCGTTCGATCATGAAGAGGCCGGTATCGTATATTCCAGCGCAGCCGCTTCGCTTGACGGGGGCATCAGAGCGCAGTCGGGCATCGGACAAAGGGATGTGCGGGTAACGCCGCTGCAGGCAGCCAATTTGGTGGTTACGCTGTTGCACGGGGGGCAGGTGCGTGCACCCCGGATCGTACAGAGTGTTGCTTACGCAAACGGACAGCTCATGAAAGAGTTTAAGCCGCATCTTGCCCCATCTCAAGCGGGAAGCATCCGTCCGGAAACGGCGCGGCTGGTCAGCGGGTGGATGGAAACCGTGGTTAAGGAGGGGACTGGGAAGTCGCTGCGAAATTCCAAATGGAGGCTTGCGGGTAAATCAGGAACGGCTCAGGTGCTGGTGCAGGGCAGGCAGCGCAACAATCAGTGGTTCATCGGATATGGACCCGTTGACCACCCGAAATATGCAGCTGCCGTCCTGTTCCAGGATATGCCTACCGAAGGCGGCAATCAAGCCACCGCTTTGTTCGGCGAAATCATGAATCTGCTGGCTTCTCGGGCATCGTAGTTTCCGGGGCTGTTGCCGCGGTACTCATATCGAACGGAGATATATCGAACTCTTCCTGCGGAAGCCGGATCCAGCGCTGCAAATATCCCTGCTGTAAAAGCTCTTTTAGCAGAATCAGCAGGATGGGCGACAAAATGAGGCCCGCTACGCCGAAGATGGAGAGCGAGATGATCATGAACGACAGCATCAGAAAAGCCGAGGAGATGCCGATGGAATTGCCGGTAATTCTAGGCTCCAGCAGCTGGCGGGTCAGCAGCACCACGACGAGCAGCACGCAGAGGCCGATGGCAAGGCTGACGTTGCCGACGATGAACAAATATACGATCCACGGTATCAGAATGACAGGCACGCCAACCAGCGGCAGAATATCGAAGACAGCACATACGAGCGCGAGCGACAATTCGTTGCCAGTTCGGAGGATCAGCAGACCGACGTAGACCAGGACCAAGGTGATCAGCACCATAATAAACTGGGCTTTTATGTAGGAACCGATAGCTTTAAGAACATATGTCGTCAAGAACGTATAGGCGTTTTTCAGCGTTTTTGGAGACTTGTCCTTCACGATTTTGCGCCAGCCGCCGATTTCCGTGCTCAGGAAAAAGGCCAGAATGATCGCAACGCCGAAATTAGCCATAAAAGATGAGAACGAGCTGAACAGGGAGACCATATACTTTAAGAAACTGGTGGCCCAGCCGGTGGCATAGTCGGTAAAGTTTCTGAAGTTCTCGTTCATTTTGTCGGTTATGTTTGGAGGAAGCGCTTCGATCTTATGCTGGAGAAATGCAGTCGTTTTGGAAAAAGCCGTTTGAATCATTTGTGTGTATTGGGGCAAATTATCTTGAACCTGGGCAATCTGGGATACGACGACAAGTCCGATGCCGAACAGAATGCCGAGTATGACGAGCACGAAGACCAGGACGGATATGGCTGCCGCAAGCGTCTTGGGCAGTCCCCGCCGATTCAGGAATTTGGCCAAAGGCTCGATCATGAAAAATACGAGAAAGGACAGGAAGACGGGGGCCGCGATCTGGTACAGCTTGCTGAACACGTACATAATGAGCAGTACGGTCAGCACGATCATTCCAATATCAATAAAAGTCCTCCAGTATTTTTTGTACAGCGGAAGCATGAATGAACATCACTCCTAAAGGTTTGTTTTGTAACCCGGGACTAAATTTATAAAAAAACGCCTATTTCGCGGGCGGCTGTGATAAAATAAAAGATAGCGTCTTTATATTTTTCATTGAACGTTTGATTTTTTATGCAGAAATGAGACGGGTTTCCTATATCTTGGTAACAGCTTTCCGCTCTTAGTTCATTCTATAGAGTAACCTGCCTTTCGGCAAGTCAAAGTCAATCAGAGAAAAGTGGGGATTATGACATGCAGACTTTGCTGCTTTGGTTGTTTTATATTTCATCGTTTTATGCCTTCATTCCCGGACTCATTACCCGTATTTTCGGTTTCCGCGTATTTCGGAGGGGCAGCGGCGAGCATGAATATGCTCTGACCTTCGATGACGGTCCTGACGCGCATTATACGCCTCTGCTGCTGGATTTGTTGAAGCGGTATGACGCCAAGGCGACCTTCTTCGTCGTCGGCTCGCATGCCGAGCAGAATCCCGAGCTGGTCAAGCGGATGCATGATGAAGGACATCTCATCGGCATTCATAACTATGTTCACAAGTCAAACTGGCTGATGCGGCCTGCGACTGTGAGCCAGCAGATTATGAAGACCGACAAGATCATTCACTCCATTACGGGTGAGCGCACGTCGTATTACCGTCCACCGTGGGGCATCGTCAACCTTTTCGACCTCAAAAAAAGGGGCGGCCAATTCAAAATCGTGCTTTGGTCTGCCATGTTCGGCGACTGGAGGGAAAGAATCGGCGCAGACCGGCTCACGGAACGGATTCTCAACAAGCTGCAGCCGGGAGAGGTGCTGCTGCTCCATGACTGCGGTACGACGGCCGGAGCCAATCCAGATGCGCCTCAGCAGATGCTGATCGCGCTGGAACGAGTATTGAAGGAAGCGGGTCGCCGCGGCCTGAAAAGCATCCGGGTCGACGAGATGATCAAGGCCAAAGAGAACGCCCCGGAAAAAAAGCTTTCCCGAGGCAAGCTGGCCATCGTCAAGCTATGGCTGATCTGGGAAACCATCTTTCACAAAGTATTCCGCCTCAAGACAGTCAATCCTCATGATCCGCTGCTCCATTACCGCCTGCGCAAATACAGCGGCGAAACCATTAAGCTGGAGAACGGAGAGCTGTTGCAAAAGGGCGATAAAGTTGTGGAACTGCATTTTGACAACGAGAAGCTGTTCCGCTTCGGTATCCGTTCACGCTCATCGGTTCATTTGGCCATTCAGATGATCCGTTCCATGGAAAAGGAACTGCCGACGCTGGCCCATCTGATGATGGAGAATCCTGCCACCAGAAAAGCCAAAGCGCTGTATGGCGTAACCATGGTAAATCGGGGCCCTCAGCAGTTCGGGTTTCAGATCGTTGACTTGAAGGACGGGCTCTTTGCAAGGTCGTCACGCCTTTATTTGAAATTTCTGCTTAGCGTAATTCACCCTTCGGGACAATCCAGACTGAAGGAGCATACCCAGCAGTTGATTCCAAAAATGCTGCTCATGCCGATCAGCGTACTTCTGGAGCGTTTTGCCGAGAACGGATCACACAGGCATCATCAGGAAATGAAACGGGCCCAAAACAGCCAGCCGGATTCGTCCGACAACAGCGACCTCAGCTTGGCCGCGTCGGCGCAGGGCCTGGAAAGTTCGACTCCTGCAATTTAACCTTTCATAATATATACAACCATGAAGCCCTGTTGGTTTGGTGCCAGCAGGGTTTCTTTTTATGAAAAAATAATCCATTTTATAGTAAAAAGTACTTGCATTCCCTTTCTGAATAGCATATTATAGTGGCATAGGAACGTTTGTTCTGATATGGTGAGGAGGGGATCATCCGATGTTTAAGAAGCTGGAATGTGTATGTATTCATACGAAGGATATTGATAAATCTTTGTCATTTTACACCTCGATGGGACTGAAAGAGAACTGGAGAATCGAAAGGGTTTTGGACAGCGGTTTTGTATGGACATTGGTCGGATTGATATTCCCGGAGCTTAACAGCTCTGAACTCGTGCTCAGCAACCATCCTCAGAATCAGTCAACAGAAATTGAAATCCTCGTAGATGATGTGAGGGAAGCGTATCAAGAGCTGAGCAAGCATGAGGAGATCGAATGGATCGGCCTGCCTTTCGAGACCGAATCGGGGCATGTGGCCATTATGGAAGCGCCGGACGGCAATGTGTTTGTCCTGGTTGGGAAATAATAATGATGAGCATATAATGCTGGGATCGGATTCCTTGAAGGATGACGATAATGCCAAGCATTTAATAGAGGGCTTGTTCTTAAGCAGAAGGTTGGTGAGCTGCTACGGGACAAGCTCTTTTTGTACCTATAAGTTATCCTTGATCACGGGCAGGGAAGGCCATAAAAAAGGAGCAGCTCTGCCGGTTCGATGAAGAACCGATCGGAACTGCTCCTTTCGCATAATGGGATGATATTAGATCTTCATGACGCCGCCTTGGCTGGCGTTGGTAACAAGCTTGGAGTAACGGGCGAGGTAGCCTGTTTTTACTTTCGGCTCAAAGCCCTTCCACTCGTTGGTACGACGGGCAGCCATTTCTTCTTCGCTTACCAGCAGCTCGATCTTGCGGTTGTTCAGGTCAAGCTCAATGATGTCTCCATCATGAACGAAAGCGATCGGTCCGCCTTCGGCAGCTTCCGGAGAAATATGCCCGATGCTGATGCCGCGGGATGCGCCGGAGAAACGTCCGTCGGTAATCAAGCCGACCTTGGCGCCGAGTCCCATGCCCACGATCTGCGAAGTAGGAGCCAGCATTTCCGGCATGCCCGGCCCGCCCTTAGGGCCTTCATAACGGATAACCACGACCATGCCTTCTTTGACTTTACCGTTCGCGATGCCTTCGAGAGCTTGCTCCTGGGAGTCAAAGCAGATGGCAGGACCTTTATGATAGCCGCCAACCGAAGGGTCTACCGCTCCGACCTTGATGATCGAGCCTTCCGGAGCCAGGTTGCCGTACAATACGGCCAGACCACCGCGTTCGGAATAAGGCTGATCGATCGGATGGATAACGTTCTTATCCTGGATTTCGCATCCGGCTACGTTCTCTGCGATCGTTTTGCCGGTTACGGTCATGCAGTCTCCGAACAATGCATCCGGCTTCTTGAGAAGCTCGTGCAGTACGGCGCTGACGCCGCCGGCAGTATGAACGTCCTCGATGAAGTAATCGGAAGCAGGAGCAAGCTTCGAAATATGAGGCACGCGGTTAGCGACTTCATTGATCCGCTCCAGCGGGTAATCGATGCCTGCTTCCTGGGCAAGTGCCAGGGTATGCAGTACGGTATTGGTGGAGCCGCCCATGGCCATATCCAGCGCAAAAGCATTGTCGATCGATTCGCGAGTGACGATGTCGCGCGGTTTGAGATCCATTTTGACGAGTTCCATCAGCTGGCGTGCCGATTGTTTAACGAATTCCTTGCGCTCTTCAGCGACAGCGAGGATGGTTCCGTTACCCGGCATCGCAAGGCCGAGCGCCTCTGCCAGACAGTTCATGGAATTGGCAGTAAACATGCCGGAGCAGGAGCCGCAAGTAGGACAACCGTATTGTTCAAGCTCCATCAGTTCATCGTCGGTGATTTTGCCGACCTGGTGGGCGCCTACCCCTTCGAATACGGAAGTCAGGGAGAGCTTGCGGCCCTTGCTGTCTACGCCTGCTTTCATCGGTCCGCCGCTGACGAAGATCGTCGGAATGTTCACGCGCAGGGCACCCATCAGCATGCCGGGAGTGATTTTGTCACAGTTCGGAATGCAGACCATCCCGTCAAACCAGTGAGCGGAAACGACGGTTTCCAGGGAATCAGCGATAATTTCACGGCTTGGCAGCGAGTAGCGCATGCCGATATGTCCCATGGCGATGCCATCGTCAACGCCGATTGTGTTGAATTCGAATGGAACGCCGCCGGCTTCGCGGATCGCTTCCTTCACGATTTTACCGAATTCCTGCAGATGGACATGTCCTGGAACGATGTCGATGTAGGAGTTGCACACAGCGATAAACGGTTTGCCGAAATCCTCTTCCTTTACGCCTGCTGCACGCAGCAGACTGCGGTGTGGAGCGCGGTCGAAGCCTTTTTTGATCATGTCTGAACGCATTTTATTAGCTGCCATGATGTCTCTTCCCCCTATTTAGTTAAATGTGAAGACGATTCTCGCTTTAGCGCGGTTACTCAAAGAAGTGCCCGAATAAACGATTTTAAATGAGTCTATCACAAAATGAGAGCTTTTTCTAGCAATGAATCCAAAGGAAAAAGGGGCTAGGAAGGGGAAGGAGAAAAAAAGGCACCTCCAATCCGTTCCCGGATGGAAGATGCCTTTTTTCCGCCGTTGTTATCATAAAATGAAGCTTATTTTTTAGTTTTTTCCGCCTTTGCGGCCGATTTCTTTGTAGAAATCCTTGTCATGGGATTCGGAGGTTGCTTCTCCGCCCTTGCGGCCGATTTCCTGATAGAAATCTTTATCATGCGATTTGGAGGTTGCTTCTCCGCCTTTTTTACCGATTTCCTGATAGAAGTCCTTGTCATGGTTTTTGGCGGTTGCCTCTCCACCCATACGACCTGCTTCTTCTCTGCTCATTTTACCGTCATTATTACGTGCCATTACAAATCACTCCTTAGTAGTCGTTTTTTGTTTTTGTTGCCCGCAACATTTACTTACCACCACTAAAATGGAGTGAAACAATTAATTTACATAGAATTTGGTAAATAACTTGCTTGCTAACATGGGGCTTTTATTATAACGGTCTTCCCAAAGCCATGCGCTCCAGTCGAATGATCCACGTGACCGGTGGCTCGATAACGGGACGGGCTATCATTCTCACGGCTGGCTGTGCAAGCACAAACGCGAGTGCGACGGCTCCGGTGATCAATGCCAGCACGGCGAGCGGATGGTGAATATAAGTGTAAAGTCCCGATACCGCAGCCAAGCGGATGATGAAGCCGTGCAGCAGGAAGACGTACAGGGTACGGCGGCCCAGATCGGTTATACGGCGTTCACGGAAGGGCACCCAAGCGAGGAACGCTGCGCCCGAAATAAACTCAAGGCCGTAGAGTGCGATCCGGTAAAATCCTGCGTACCACTCTTGATGTCCAAGCTGCATATACGTCATGCTCCCGAAAAGCCAGCCTTCGGGCATTTGCAGCCCCCACAAGGCGATGATGGCGAAAAGCACGACCGATGCAGCGGCGGCAATCCGTTTCTTTTGTTTCGTAAAAAACTGTGCGAATGCTTCAAACGAAAAATGGTACCCGATCACGAAGAAGGGCAGGTATACGAAAGTCCGGCTAAAGCTCAGCCAAGCTCCGTCCAGCCGCAAATATCCGATCAGGACGCCGAAAATGAGCGATATGGCGATTTGCATCGCAGGCGTAAGCTTATGCATGGCTGCCGTCAGCAGCCTCCATCCCAGGTGGCTCGCGAGAAACCAGAGCAGCAGGTAAGGCGCAAAGAACGAATGATGGATGTTCTGAACCTGGAACACGGTGACGTCCAGAAGCTGATACAGGCTTTGAAATATAACGTATTGCAGCCCGATTTGCAGCAGGGTTTTGCGACCGGCCGCCCCGGCGAGGGTGCCTTTGGCAAAATACCCGGTCACGAACACGAACAGCGGCATGTGGAAGGTGAAGATCCAAAGGTAAAGCGCGTGGACGCCGTCCATTTGACGGATCAACGGCTCGATGGCATTGCCTATAAGAACGGTCAGGATCAAAATGAACCGTAAATTTAAAAAGTAGGTTTCTCCCTGTTTACTTAACGTCTTTTCCATGATGATTCCCTCCATTTTCTACATCTTTAAGGTACTACGCAGGACTACGCAACATTGTGATTATAATCACATAAGCAAACGCTATCATTCATTGTAAGTGTGTCAAAGTGATGAAATCATTTTGTATTGACAACCTTTGCCCCTCGGCCGACAATAAGTAGAGATTCGAATACGGAAAGGGGACTATTATGCAGCAGGATACAGCAGTCATTGCACCTGAATTGGTTACCTTCGGCGAGAGCATGGGATTATTGACGGCACAGGATTCCAGAGGACTGGAATATGCTTCGACGTTGCAGAAGTCCTTCGGCGGAGCAGAGAGCAACGTGGCCATCGGCGTAGCGAGACTTGGTCACCGGGCGGGCTGGTTTGGCGCGCTTGGCAGCGACCCGGTCGGCACGATGATATATAAAGCGATCCGCGGCGAAGGCGTCGACGTTTCGCGTGCCGTGATCAGCAGCGAGGCGCCTACGGGGATGATGATCCGCGAGAACACGGCTGGCAAATCCTCGGTATATTACTATCGCAAAGGTTCAGCAGCCAGCATGATGCACGTTGAACAGCTGGACAAATCCTACATCCGGAATGCGAAAATCCTACACGTGACCGGCATTACGGCGGCGATCAGCCCGTCTGCCTTGGCGTGCGTGGAACAGGCGATGGATGTGGCGCGCAGCGCCGGCGTCAAGGTCAGCTTTGATCCTAATTTGCGTCTGAAGCTGTGGACACTGGAAGAAGCAAGGGGCGTGCTTTTGCGGCTGGCGGAAAAGGCCGATTATTTTCTGCCCGGGCTGGATGAATTGAAGCTCCTTTATGATACGGAAGCGGACGAGACGGTCTTCAGCGAATTATCCCGGCTTCAGGCCATATCCATTATTAAGGGCGGACCGGATTTGACCTATGTATTGGAGCATGGTACCCTGACGGAAGTTCCTTATTTCAAAGCGGAGCAGGTGCTCGATACGGTCGGAGCTGGCGACGGCTTCTGCGCCGGGTTTATCGCCGGACTTTTGAAAGGGCATACAACCGTGGAAGCGGTGCGCCTCGGCAATCTCATGGGCTCCATGGTCATTCAAGCCGTCGGAGATTGGGAAGCGCTCCCAACCTGGGAGCAGGTTGAGGCCAAGCTTGGACGCAAGGCACATATCGAACGATAAGTATGTACATAGATTGGCGTGGAATTCCGGGGATCATTGCCGCTGCTCACATCCGTAGACATCCTGACAGGATTTCCATATAATGAGTGAAAAGGAGCATGTTATCGTGAAAAAACTTCAGGTCATACAGAAAATTGTGGACAACGGCGTAGTGGCCGTCCTGCGCGGGGAGTCTGCGGATCAGGTATTTGCCATGGCCGAAGCGGCCATCGCCGGGGGCATTAAAGTCATTGAAGTTACCCTGACCGTCCCGGGGGCGCTGCAGGCCATAGAGAAGCTGAGCCGCATGTACAGCTGGAGAACGGAAGATCCGGAGAAATTCGCGGTGATTGGCGCGGGGACCGTTTTGGAGCCGCAGACCGCACGTGCGGCCATCATGGCCGGCAGCGAGTTCGTCGTAGGGCCTTCGCTGAATCCGGAGACCGTTAAAATATGCAATCTGTACCGGATTCCCATCATGCCTGGGGTCATGACGATTGCGGAAGTACAGCACGCGCTGGAGCTCGGCGTCGACATCGTCAAGCTCTTCCCGGGCAACCTGTATGAACCGGGCATTATCAAGACGATGAAGGGACCGATGCCGCAGGCCAACTTTATGCCGACAGGCGGGGTTTCGCTTTCGAACCTGAAAGACTGGATCCAAGGCGGCGCCGTTGCCGTGGGCATCGGCTCAGACCTGACAAGCGACGCCGTGAAGACCGGAAATATGGATCTTGTGCGTCAAAAATCCGAGCAGTACATACAGGCCTACCGCCAAGCAAAGCAAATGTAATCTTATCTATCTTCATTCCTGCCGGGGAGCGGGGTTCATTTGAACCTGCTTTACGGCCGAAGCAGCAGCCTGCCATCCCCTTGGGAGGCAGGCTGATCACGTATCCATACGATTCCCAGATTCAGAGAGCATGGATTTACATTATATATGTATGGGAAAACCCCGATCACAAGTGGAGGTGCACAAAAGGTGCAAAAGATTGAAACATTGGCCTCTTGGATTGAACAGAGTGATAACATCGTCTTTTTTGGCGGAGCCGGTACCTCTACTGAAAGCGGTATTCCCGATTTCCGATCCGCCGCGGGCCTATATCAGACCGAACAGCATTCTCCATACCCGCCCGAGCAGATGCTCAGCCGGTCCTTTTTTGTCAAAATGCCTGACATCTTCTTTGATTTCTACCGCAGCAAAATGCTGCATCCCGATGCCCAGCCGAACGGCTGTCACCGGCTTCTGGCAAAGCTTGAAGCCCAAGGGAAGCTGAAGGCTGTCGTAACGCAAAATATCGACGGACTTCATCAAAAGGCAGGCAGTAAGGAAGTGCTGGAGCTCCACGGTTCGGTCCACCGCAATTACTGCATGGGATGCCGGCGTTATTTCGGATTGGAGCAGGTCATGGCCAGCAAGCATCTTGTACCGCGGTGTCCATACTGCCAAGATATCATCAAACCCGATGTCGTCTTGTATGAAGAAGCGCTGGATCAACAGGTGCTCATCAGCTCCATGGATGCGATCGCCCAGGCCGATCTGCTTATTGTCGGCGGGACGTCGCTTACGGTGCACCCGGCGGCAGAGCTCGTATCGTACTTTGAAGGAACCAGATCGGTACTGCTGAACATGGATCCGACTCCATATGACCAAAAGGCCAGTTTGAAGATGAACGACAAAATCGGTGAAGTCATGGATCGCGTGAGCAGCGTTCTTGGCATCTGATCGGGCAGCAGTTTGAAAGCGGAGAATTTAATGTGAAATGGTTTCTTGTCAAAGGCATCACGGCAGAGATAGAATGGTTAAAAAGCAACGGCACCTTATTATAGAAAGGCGGATTGCAATGGCTTACACACCAAGCGAAGCAAGATACGAAGAAATGGTATATAACCGCTGCGGCCGGTCAGGCTTGAAGCTTCCGGCGATTTCCCTTGGCCTCTGGCATAATTTTGGCGGCGTCACTACATTCGACAACGCCCGCAATATGGTCACGCGTGCCTTTGACCTGGGCATCACTCATTTTGATCTGGCGAACAATTACGGCCCGCCTCCAGGCTCCGCCGAGGAGACCTTCGGCAGAATCCTGAAGCAGGATTTACAGGGATACCGGGACGAGCTGATCATTTCCTCAAAGGCCGGGTACTATATGTGGCCAGGACCATACGGCGAATGGGGATCCCGCAAAAATATGATCTCCAGCATGGATCAAAGCCTGAAACGGCTTGGGCTGGATTACGTGGATATTTTCTATTCACACCGGTTTGACCCGAATACGCCGCTCGAAGAAACGATGATGGCTCTGGACCATATCGTCCGCTCAGGCAAAGCCCTGTACGTGGGAATTTCCAACTATACGGCAGAGCAGACGGCGGAAGCCATCTCGATACTGAAATCGCTGGGAACGCCGCTGCTGATTCATCAGCCGAGTTATTCCATGCTCAACCGCTGGATCGAGAACGGACTGCAGGACGTGCTGGAGGAGAACGGCGTCGGCAGCATTGCCTTCACACCGCTTCAACAAGGCCTGCTTACGAACAAATATTTGAACGGCGTACCGGACGATTCCCGGGCAGCCAGCTCATCGGTATTCTTAAGCGAGAACGATATCACGCCTGAAGTGCTGCGCAAGATCCGTGCGCTTAATCAGCTCGCCGCTGCCCGCGGTCAAAGTCTGGCACAGCTGGCACTGGCCTGGGCGCTGCGCGGCGGCAAGGTCACCTCGACGTTGATCGGGGCAAGCCGCGTGAGCCAGATTGAGGATAACGTCGCAGCTTTGAAAAATCTCGAATTCTCCACCGAAGAGCTTGAGCGAATCGAAGCCATTTTAAAGACGGAAAACGAATCCTAAATATCCATATGCTTGCTTGCATGTAAGAAGCCCGCTCTCCGGAAGGAGCAGCGGGCTTCTTGACTTAAGCGGTCAGGTTAGTATAAACAGTCGTGCAGAGCAGCCGGAGAGGCGGCAACTAGCGTGCGGTAATGGCTGGGCGAATGTCCGCACAGCCGTTTGAACTGGCGCGAGAAATATAGGGCGTCCGTCAGGCCAACCGAAGCGGCAACCTGTTCAATGGACAGCTCGGGCCGTTCTCTCAGCAGCTGGCGCGATTTGTCGATCCGCAGCTTCAGCAGATACGTGACGGGAGACATGCCCGTCTCCTTCTTAAATATGCGGGACAGATAAGCCCTGTTATAGCCGAGGCTTTCGGACATCTGCTCGATCGATACGGGGTGCGCGTACTGCGCCGACATATAATGGATCATTTGCTTTACGGTCCGCTGCACCTGCGATTCGGTTCCCGTCATACGGATCTCGCTCGTCAGGATGTCCCTGGCTTCGGAAAAAATAAGGTACAGGTGGCCAAGCGCAGCCATGTCCGCGCTTTCCTTTTTGCTGTAGAAGGCTTCTGCGATCCGGGTGATGGAGGAGGGGATCAGACTTTCGCAGTCCGTAAACAGGACCGATTGCCCGTCCGAGAATCCCGCCGAATCCGCAAGGGCTCCCGCCTCACTCCCTGAAAAGGCAGTCCAGCGGTAGCGCCAGGGGTCGCTTGCGTCCGAAGCATAGCTGACCAGCCTCCCGGGATGGATGAGAAAGCAGCTTCCTTCCCCAAGCTCGTACGTGTGTTGCTCAGAGCGGAACATGCCTCTGCCGCTTTCCACGTAATGAAGCAAGTAGTAGTCATATATTTTGGGACCGACGATGTGCAGCGGCTTGGTCTGGCTCTCGCCGGCAAACAGCACATGGAGCGGGCTTTGATCATGAAATACCGGATTGGAAGCAACGCTGTAGCTTTCCTCGTAGGCCATAAATCAGTCTCCTTTTCCGCTGAACGGGGTAATGATAGATAGATGTTAATGCCATTATATGCTCTCAGGTCACATAAATCCATATTGAACAAACATAATTGCATTAACGGAAGGCCGTGTTGTTCCTATAATGTAAATAGAACCAAACCATAAGGAAAGGATGGTGCATTGCAAATGAAAGTAGATTCCCTAAAAAAACAATTTATCGAAAAGTACGGCGAAAGCAAGAAAGACGTGGAGGTATTTCTGGCACCGGGACGCGTGAATCTGATCGGAGAGCATATCGACTATAACGGAGGTTATGTGCTTCCGGCGGCTCTGGAATTCGGCACGACGCTGCTCGCCCGCCAGCGTGACGACGAAAAAATCCATCTTGCTACAACCAATTTCCCATATGAGAAGGAATTCACCCTGAAAGAGCTGGGCAAGGAAAAAACGGGCGAATGGGTGGATTACGCGGTAGGCGTGATGGTCGAAAACAAAAAGGCGGGATGTCCGCTCACGACAGGCTACGACCTGCTGTACCATGGCGAAATACCGAACGGAGCAGGGCTTTCTTCATCGGCTTCGATTGAGGTGGTCACAGCCTTTGCCCTGCAGACCCTGGAAGGCTATGAGCCGGATACCGTCAAAATATCGCTGCTTGCGCAGCGCGCGGAGAATCAATACGTAGGCGTGAATTGCGGCATCATGGACCAGTTCGCGGTAGCGAACGGCAAGCAGGATCATGCGATTTTGCTGATGTGCGATACGCTTGAATATACACATGTACCGTTCCGCACGGGAGCGTACAAAATCATTATCGGCAACACCAACAAGCGCAGAGGTCTCGTGGATTCGGCATACAACGAGCGCAGACAGCAGTGCGAAGAGGCCCTGCAAATTCTGAAGAATGAGATTCATGCGCTCAAGTATCTGGCGCAGCTGAAGCCGGAGCAGTTTGAAACGCTGCAAAACCACATTGCGGATGAAACGGTCAGACGCCGTGCGCAGCATGTCGTCGAGGAGAACCAGCGCGTGCTCGATTCCGTGGAAGCCTTGAAGAATAACGATTTGGAAGCTTTCGGCAAGCTGATGAACGAATCGCATGAATCCCTGCGGTACCTGTACGAGGTGAGCTGCGAGGAGCTTGACGTCATGGTCGAGGAAGCGCAGCGCATACCGGGAACGCTGGGTGCCCGCATGACGGGAGCCGGCTTTGGCGGATGCACGGTTTCGCTGGTCCACGAAGATTCCGTGGAGCGGTTCGTGCAGCAGGTGGGCCAAGCCTACGAAGAGCGGACGGGATTGAAGCCTGAATTTTATGTTTGCGGTACGGGCGATGGCGTAAAAGAACTGAAGGAGGACAAATAAGATGGCCATTCTAGTAACGGGCGGGGCGGGATATATCGGCTCCCATACGGTAGCGGCGCTGCTTGCGCGCGGCGAAGAAGTCGTGGTGCTTGATAATTTGCAAACAGGGCACCGCGGTGCCTTGCTGGGCGGCAAATTGTACGAAGGGGATCTTCGTGATAAAGAGCTGCTTGCAAAGCTGTTCGGCGAGAACAGCATCGATGCGGTGATTCATTTTGCAGCCAATTCGCTGGTAGGCGAGAGTATGCAGAAGCCGGTCAAATACTATGACAATAACGTCTTTGGAACGCTATGCCTGCTGGAAGCGATGGATGCGGCCAACGTGCGCAGCATCGTATTCTCCTCGACCGCAGCAACCTATGGGGAGCCGGAACGCGTGCCGATCATGGAAAGCGACCGTACGCAGCCAACGAACGTATATGGGGAAACGAAGCTGATGATGGAACGGATGATGTCCTGGTTCGATCAGGTGCTTGGCATCAAATACGTGGCCCTGCGTTACTTCAACGCAGCCGGTGCACATGACAGCGGCAAGATCGGGGAAGATCATCGCCCGGAAAGTCATCTTATTCCGCTCGTGCTGCAAACCGCACTGAAACAGCGGGACAGCATCGCCGTATTCGGTGACGATTATCCAACGGCAGACGGAACCTGTATCCGCGACTATATCCATGTGAGCGATTTGGCGGACGCGCATTTGCTCGCCGTCGATTATTTGCGCAAAGGTGAGAGCAGCAACGTATTCAACCTCGGCATCGGCGAAGGCTTTTCGGTCAAGGAAGTCATTGAAACGGCGAAGAAGGTAACCGGTCTTGAAATTCCTGTCGTCATGCAGGCGCGCCGTGCAGGTGATCCGGCAGTACTCGTCGCCTCGTCGCAGAAAGCCAGAGAGGTGCTTGGCTGGAATCCTTCCCGCGAGAAGCTGGAGGACATCATTCAGAGCGCATGGAGCTGGCACCAGAACCATCCGCAGGGATACGGGGAAGAGTAAGGGGGAAGAGCATTGAGCACACAGATAACGACAAGAACGCCCCAGGAGCAAAAAGCGCTTCAAGCCATCGACCAGCTTGTAAGGTTTGCGCTGGACAATCGGTTGATCGAGCCGCTGGACGAAGATTACTGCCGCAATCTCCTGCTGGAGCTGTTCGGCTTCAGCGAGCCGAATCTGGAAGGGGAGGAGCTGGAGCAGCTGGCGGAACCGCAGCCGGCCCTGGATGCATTGATCGATTATGGCTTCAGCATCGGACTTATTCCAGAGAATACGGACACTTACCGCGACCTGCTTGATGCCAAAATTATGGGCCATCTTATGGCCCGTCCATCGGAGATTGTTCGGGAATTCAACCATTTGGCAGAGACCGAAGGGATCGAGGCCGCGACGAACCGCTTCTACCGGCTGTCTATTGATTCCAACTACATTCGTATGGACCGGGTCAATAAAAACGTATACTGGGAGCATGAATCCGAATACGGCACGATCGAAATGACCATCAACCTGTCCAAGCCTGAGAAAAGCCCCAAGGAGATCGCCATGGCGAAGCTGCTGCCGCCTCCGGTCTATCCGAAGTGCCAGCTTTGCCGTGAGAACGTTGGATATGCGGGCCGTGTTAACCATCCTGCACGCCAAAATTTGCGGGTTATACCTCTTGAGCTGAACGGAGAGCCGTGGCTTTTTCAGTACTCGCCTTACGTGTACTATAACGAGCATTGCATCGTATTCCATCATGACCATGTGCCGATGAAGCTGACAAAAGACAGCCTGCGTCGTTTGCTGGCGTTCGTGGATCACTATCCGCATTATTTTATCGGCTCGAACGCCGACCTGCCGATCGTGGGCGGATCGATCCTGACGCATGATCATTTTCAGGGTGGACGGCATACGTTCCCCATCCAGAATGCACCGAAAGAAGCTGTGTTCACTCACCCGGATTATGCCGGTGTGACGGTGAGCATCGTCAAATGGCCGATGTCCGTGCTCCGTCTGACGGGCAAGGACAGCAGCGTGTTGCTCGAACTGGCCGACATGATTTACGAATCCTGGAAGCAGTACAGCGACCCGGCAGCAGACATACTGGCTTTCAGCGAAGAAAACGGGGAGAGAGTTCCTCATAACACGGTGACGCCGATCGTGCATCGTACGCCGGACGGAAGCTATGAAATGGACCTGGTGCTGCGCAACAACCGTACCAACGAGGCTTATCCGGCAGGCATATTCCATCCCCATGAGGAAATGCATCACATCAAGAAGGAAAATATCGGCCTGATCGAAGTGATGGGTCTGGCGATTCTACCGGGTAGACTGAAGGAGGAGCTGGATTTGACGGCCGATATTCTTGCCGGTGACACCGCTCTTTACGATGCATTGACGCAGCAGGAAGACCATGCATTGAAACTGCACAGGGAATGGATCGGTCAACTCGTAGAGAAATACGGCACCAACCGCAGCAAGCAAGAGGCGTGGGAGCTCGTCCAATCCGAGGTGGGCAGCATTTTCGTCGAGATTCTGGGTCATGCTGGGGTATACAAAAGAACGGATGAAGGCCAGGAAGCGTTCCGGCGTTTCGTTTCGCATATCGGCTGTGGTCTTGTGCAATAATATATTCTATCGTTCATAGGCCGTTTCCGGCCAAGTTTCGATAAGGCAAACCGTCCATTTCCGTGTATTCGGATCAGGGCGGTTTGTTTCTTATATGCATACAGGGGTATAATAGTTGAGCAACATTTACTTTTTAACCCGGAGGCGATCCTGTAGTGAATCCATTTGAATTCCATAATCCAACCAAGCTGATCTTTGGCAAAGGCAAGCTTGATACATTAAAGAACGAAGTTCCAAAGTACGGCAAGAACGTTTTGCTTGTTTACGGCGGCGGCAGCATCAAGCGCAGCGGCCTATACGATAACGTCATCGGTCTGCTGAAGGAAATCGGCGCCGAGGTTAGCGAGCTGAGCGGCGTCGAGCCGAATCCGCGCCTGTCCACGGTTCATAAGGGCGTAGCGCTGTGCCACGAAAAGAACATCGATCTCATTCTGGCCGTTGGCGGCGGCAGCGTCATCGATTGCGCGAAGGCCATTGCCGTTGGAGCCAAATACGAAGGCGACATGTGGGATTTCGTGGAGCGCAAAGCGGCTCCGAAAGATGCGCTTCCGCTCGGAACGGTGCTGACGATTGCGGCAACCGGCTCGGAAATGAACGGCGGCTCGGTCATTACCAACGAACAGACGCAGGAAAAAATGGGCTGGGGCAGCCCGCATGCCTATCCGGCTTTTTCGATTCTGGATCCGGTAAACACCTTCACACTGCCTAAAGACCAGACCGTGTACGGCATGGTAGACATGATGTCCCACGTGCTGGAGCATTACTTCCATCCGGAGACGAACACACCGGTGCAGGACGGGTTCTGCGAGACCATCCTTCGGACCGTGATCGAAACGGCGCCGCGCCTGATTGGCGATCTGGGAAATTACGAGGACCGTTCAACCATTATGTACTGCGGTACGATGGCGCTGAACGGTATTCTGAACATGGGCTATGCCGGGGACTGGGCTACCCATAACATCGAGCATGCCGTATCGGCTGTATACGATATCCCGCATGGCGGCGGCCTGGCCATCCTGTTCCCGAACTGGATGAAATATAACCTTCATACGAACCCGGAACGCTTCAAGCAGCTTGCCGTGAACGTATTCCATATCGACCCGGCCGGCAAAACCGCCGAGCAGGTGGGCGAGGAGGGGATACAAGCCCTTCGCGATTTCTGGAGCTCCATCGGTGCGCCAAGCCGCTTGGCTGACTATGATATCGATGCCAGCCACATCGACGTGATGGCCGAGAAGACGGTTCGTTTCGGACCTTTCGGCAAATTCAGAACGCTTAATAAAGAAGACGTGGTTGAAATTTATAAAATGTCGCTGTAAGGTAACACTCGAAAGGCTTCCCGACTCGGGAAGCCTTTTTTTGATCTCTTATTTTAATCCTGCTCATCCGTCCAGGTTGCTTCCACTTTCACGACCATGCTGTCAAAAAATGTGCCGTCCACATAAATCAGCAGTCTCCACAGTCCCGTTTCGGGTAGTTCCATGGTGCTGGGCACCGATTGATGCTTCTGGCTGCCGCTGAGCTTGGTGTCAAGAATGGTAAGGACTTGAGAGGTATCCTTTTTAACGGCTTTGACGAGCAGCTGCCCGGACAATTCCTTCGTATCCCAAAGATGCCACAGAAATTTATTGCCGCTTCCCGCAATGAATCCGCTTGAAACATACCCGCTCCTGCCCTGGTTTCCTCTGAGCTTTGATTTCTCGTACTCGAATCGGGGGCTTACCTGCCAATCGGAATCGGAAACCTCGAATACGGTATCTCCCAGCTTCTGTCCATCGATCCATACATCGAACCTCCAGGTCCCGGGAAGGGGAAGCGCAAAGTCGGAGGATACCCGGACGAAATCATCATAGATCATGCTTTTATCGACGGGGGTCTCCGGCAGTTCGTCTACGACGATCCCGCTCTGGCGATGGGTGGCCGTGATTTTGATCGTGGAGTACTGCAGCTCCTCATAAGGCTCGTGAATGTTCCACCAGCTTCCGGCCCGCTGACCGGCTTTGAAATCTCCTCCAGGATAAGCCTCCAGAAGTAAATTAGGCCCATCCTTATAAAAGGAGTGGGGTTGCCAATCTTTAGGCGTGCTGGTTTTCAAAGGAATCCCGGCCATGCTTGCAAGCTTGCTGACAGCTGGCAGTTTTCCGGAAGAAGAGAGTACAATGACAGTGGCAAGGACGGCAGCGCAAACGGCGGCAAACAGCCCGAAGCGTATAAATGGTTTTTGCCGTTTGCCTTGGATTGTTAGGTGACGCAGCACCCGCTTCTCCATTTCCGGCGTGAACATATTCCGGTCAGAAGGCGGCTTTTTCAGTTCCTCATACCAATGCGGTTCAGAACTCTTCATAAGTGAGATCTCCCTTCATCGCGTTCTCCATCTTTTTCCTGGCCCGGTGAATCCGTGATTTGACCGTCCCTTCCGCAATTCCAAGCATGCTGGATATGTCCTTGTAGCCGAGTCCGTAATGCGCTTCAAGCAAAAGAACCTCCCGATACTTCGCGGGCAGCTCCAGCACATGGCGCCAGATGGTCTGCGTCGTCCACCGGTCCATATATTCGCTCTCCGCGGAGCCGGCGCTATTCCGATCATCCATTCGGTCCAAGAGCACGATTCTTCTTACTGAATGGGATCTCAGCCAATTGCGCGCCAAGTTGCGTGTGATGGCGAGCAGCCAGGTCTTGGGCGAGCTTCGCTTCTCGAATCCGCTCCAATGCCTGAAGGCTTTCAGGAACGCTTCCTGCGAAATATCGTCGGCCGCTTCTTTGTTCTTCGTAATCACAAAGGCGAAATGCCAGACATCCTGACCATAATCCCGCATTAATTCCTGCAGCGCGTCATAAGGATCATCAGAGATCATGATGCCGCCGGCGCTTTCCATACGTATCCCCCCTCTTGATAAAGTAGACAATCGACCGACCGTAAAGTTCCCATGCTATCAAAAAACGACGTTTTTCTTTCCAGTATTTTATCAGGCAGGAAAGTTTTGAAACAAGATCGAACCTTCATACGTATATCCTTATATAGACAGTTTGGAACATATTTAGGAGGATGCTACCATGGAAACGCTTTTTTTGAGCTGTCTGGCAGGCGGAATCCTGTTTGCGGTGGTTAGTGTCGTGCTTGGAGACCTGGTCAGTCATGCCCTAGACGGGCTGCTCGACTTTTTATCGGTCGATTTCCTGAAGCCGATGGTCATCGCAAGCGCGGTAACGGTGTTTGGCGGAGCGGGCATTTTATTGACGCATTACACGGAGCTTGGCGGTATGATTACGATTCTGCTCTCGGTAGTGGTTGCTGTCGTGATTTCGGCGCTCGTTTATTTATTTTACGTGAAGCCGATGGACAACAGCGAGAACTCCACAGGTTATTCCATCCGCGAGCTTTCCGGCCGCATTGGCGAAGTGACCATTCCGATCCCCGAAACGGGTTTTGGCGAGGTCATGATCAAGCTCGGCGCCGGCAATACCGTTCATATTGCATCCAGTTTTGAGCGTCACCTGCTGTCTGCCGGCACGCGAGTCGTCGTCGTCGATGTGCATGATGGGGTACTGCGCGTCACCAAATTAGATGAGAGAAGAGGAGATGTTGTTTAATGGAATTACCTGAGTACCTGATGATCCCGGCGATTGTGGTAGGGGTTATAATTGTTCTTGGTTTAGCCTTTTGGGCCCGTTACAAAACGGTTGGACCCGATGAGGCCATGATCGTGACGGGTTCGTTCCTGGGGAACAAAAACATTGCGGAGGATGAATCCGGACGCAAAATCAAAATCGTCCGCGGGGGCGGTGCCTTTATTTTGCCGGTGTTTCAGCGATCTGAATTTATCTCGCTTCTGTCCCATAAGCTGGACGTGTCAACACCGGAAGTATACACCGAGCAGGGGGTACCGGTCATCGCGGACGGCGTTGCCATCATCAAGGTAGGCAGCTCGATCGAAGACGTGGCAACAGCGGCGGAGCAGTTCATCGGCAAACCGATTGAAGCGCTGAAGGGCGAGGCCCAGGAAGTGCTGGAAGGGCATCTGCGCGCAATCCTGGGCTCCATGACGGTAGAGGAAGTGTACCGGAACCGGGATAAATTTGCGCAGGAGGTTCAAGGCGTGGCCGCACGCGATTTGAAGAAAATGGGTCTGCAGATCGTTTCTTTCACCATCAAGGATGTTCGCGACAAGCAGGGATATCTGGACGCGCTGGGTAAACCGCGAATTGCAGCCGTCAAACGGGATGCGGAAATTGCGGAAGCCGAAGCGATGCGCGATGCGCGGATTCAGAAAGCCAATGCCGAGGAGCAAGGGCAGAAAGCCGAGCTGCTGCGGGATACGAATATCGCGGAAGCATCGAAAGAGAAGGAACTGAAGGTCGCCTCCTTTAAAAAGGATCAGGATACCGCCAAGGCCGAAGCCGATCAGGCGTATCATATTCAGGAGGCGCGCGCCAAGCAGACCATGGTCGAGGAGCAAATGAAGGTAGAGCTGGTACGCAAGGAACGCGAAATTGACCTGCAGGAGAAAGAAATCATGGTTCGCCAGAAGCAGTATGACGCGGAAGTGAAGAAAAAGGCGGACGCCGACCGCTATGCAGTAGAGCAGGCGGCCGAGGCGGACAAAGCACGGAGAATGCGCGAAGCCGACGCGCTGCAATACTCCATCGAGACGCAGGCGAAGGCCTCTGCGGAGCAGAAGCGCCTGGAAGGTCAGGCTATAGCCGATGCGGAGCGCGCAAAGGGTACCGCGGAAGCGGAAGTCATCCGTCTGCGCGGTCTGGCCGAAGCCGAGGCGAAAGAGAAGCTCGCGGAAGCTTTCCAGAAGTTCGGCGAAGCCGCCGTACTCGATATCATCGTCAAGATGCTGCCTGAACTGGCAGGTAAAATCGCGCAGCCGATCTCCTCGATCGACAAGCTTACGGTGGTCGACACTGGAAAAGGCGAAGGGGCAGCACGCGTGAGCAACTATGTCACCGAGCTGATGTCCACGGCACCTGAAATGCTGAAGAACGTGTCCGGCATCGATGTGGAGAGCCTGATCAAGAACCTGACCGGCAAGTCCAGGCCAGCTCCGGTAGTTGCCCAGCAGCCTGTGCCTGACCTGGTGAGCCTGGAGGCCGGAGCGGCGAAGGAATAATATAGTACTTAAGGTATATGCTCCATTTGTACTTCACCGATGAATTTAAAGAAAAGCGCATTCCGCGAGGGAATGCGCTTTTTATGATGGCTTTCAAGCTTGCAGTCAAATTGAAAGAGTCGTTTGGCAGAGAACGTGGGTTGCCATGAATAAAGATGAAGACCGATCAGCTGCAGGCACAATTCAGCACAGGCTTACGCGCCGCTGTCGTTTCGTCCAGCCGGGTCACTGGCGTGTCGTAAGGGGCGTTCAGCAGCAGCTCCGGCTGCTCCTCGGCTTCCTTGGCGATTTGGATCATCGTATCGATAAACGCGTCAAGCGTGTCCTTGCTTTCGGTTTCGGTCGGTTCGATCATCATGCATTCCTCTACGTTCAGCGGGAAGTAGATGGTCGGCGGATGATACCCGAAATCGAGCAGCCGTTTGGCTACGTCGAGCGTGCGCACGCCGTATTTCTTCAGAGGCGTTCCGGACATGACGAATTCATGTTTGCAGATGCCCGGATAAGGTACATCGAAGTACGGCTCCAGCCGTTTCATCATATAATTGGCGTTCAGCACGGCGCATTCGGATACGCGGCGCAGACCTTCCGGACCGTAGCTGCGCATGTAGGTGTAAGCACGTACCAGGATGCCGAAGTTTCCGTAGTAGGCCTTCACGCGGCCGATCGATTGATCATTTCCGCCATCCAGGGTAAAGGATCCGTCTTCTCTTTTCGAGACGAACGGACGCGGCAGGAACGGCGCAAGCAGGCTTTTGACGCCTACGGGACCCGCACCGGGACCGCCTCCGCCATGCGGCGTGCTCATCGTTTTATGCAGATTCAAATGTACGACGTCAAAGCCCATGTCGCCTGGACGGGTGATGCCCATGATTGCGTTGGAGTTGGCGCCGTCATAATACAATAGCCCGCCCGCTTCATGCACGATCGCCGCAATGTCCTGGATCTGCTCTTCGAACAGGCCAAGCGTGTTCGGATTGGTCAGCATCAGGGCGGCGGTGTCGCTGCCCACGGCTGCGCGCAGAGCCTCCAGATCAACGAGGCCCTTGTCGGTCGACGGGATCGTGATCGTTGTGAGGCCGGCAACAGAGGCGCTCGCCGGATTCGTGCCGTGCGACGAGTCAGGCACGATAACTTTATCGCGGTTTTCTCCCCGGCTTTCATGGTAAGCCCGGATCATCATCAGGCCGGTCCATTCGCCATGGGCGCCGGCCGCCGGCTGCAGCGTGACTGCATCCATGCCGGTGAGCCCGGCCAGGTCCTCCTGCAGCTGATACAGGAGCTCCAGGGCGCCCTGGATGCTCTCTTCAGGCTGGTAGGGGTGGATTTTGGCAAAGCCGGGATAACGTGCGACGTCTTCATTGACCTTCGGATTATATTTCATCGTGCAGGAGCCCAGTGGATAAAAGCCGTTATCCACGCCGAAATTGCGGCGCGACAGCTCCGTATAGTGACGGATGACGTCTACTTCATATACCTCCGGCAACGCAGCCGGCTCGCTGCGCAGCATGGAGGCCGGGATCATGGATTCGGTCGCCTCGGCCGGGACGTCTAGCTCCGGCAGGGAATAGGCGATGCGGCCCGGGTGGCTCAGCTCGAATATCAGTGCTTTTTCCTGGTTCATAAACAGCCCTCCAGCAAGGATGCGAATTGGTCCATTTGTTCCTTGGTTCTGCGTTCCGTCACGGCAACCAGCATATGGCCCTCCAGCTCCGGATAAGCACGCCCGAGATCATAGCCCCCAATGAAGCCTTCCTTCAGCAGCTTCGCGTTCACGGCGGATATAGAGACGCCTTCAGGCAGCTTGATCACGAACTCGTTGAAGTATGGGGATGTAAAGGGCAGCGTTACACCGGGCACGCCAGCAAGGCGTTTGGCTGCGTAATGGCTCTTCTGCAAGTTCAGCTGTCCGACCTCGATCATGCCTTGTTTGCCCATGACGGACATGTAGACGGAAGCGCAAAGGGCGAGCAGCGCCTGGTTCGAGCAAATGTTGGAGGTAGCCTTTTCGCGGCGGATATGCTGTTCGCGTGCCTGCAAGGTCAGCACGAAGCCGCGTTTGCCATTTCGGTCCACCGTCTGGCCAACGATGCGCCCCGGCATTCTGCGCATATGATCCTTGGATACGGCGAAGAATCCGCAGGTAGGACCGCCCAGGGAGGAAGAGATGCCAAGCGGCTGGGCGTCGCCGACAACGATATCGGCGCCAAGCTTGCCGGGTGCTTCCAGAAGCCCAAGGGATAGCGGGTTCGTGCTCACGATCATGAGGCCCTTGCACCCATGGACCAAATCGCCGATGGCAGCCAGATTCTCAACAGACCCGAAGAAGTTCGGATTCTGCACCAGCACGGCAGCGGTATCGTCGGAAACGGCTTTGGACAGTTCATCCATGTCGGTTACGCCGTTTGTCAAAGCTACCTCTACGATTTCGAGTCCCAGGCCGTGAGCGTACGTATGCAGCACTTGTCTGGATTCAGGATGAACGGCGGATGAGACGACGAGCTTGCTGCGTTTGGTGGCAGCACTTGCGAGAGAGCCTGCTTCGGCAAGCGCGGTGGCTCCGTCGTACATGCTTGCATTGGCTACGGCCATGCCGGTCAGCTCGCAAATATAGGATTGGAACTCGAAAATCGCCTGCAGCTCGCCTTGGCTGACTTCGGGCTGGTATGGAGTATAAGCGGTGTAAAACTCCGATCTGGATACGACATGGTTGATGACAGAAGGAATATGGTGGTCGTACAGCCCGGCTCCGAGGAAGCTTGGATATTGGTCGGTGTTCGCATTTTTCGCGGCAAGCGCGGACAAATGGGTGGTCAGGGCATATTCGTCAAGGCCTTTGGATACGGGAAGATCGCCTTTGAACCTGATTTCTTCCGGAATGTCCTTGAACAGATCATCGATGGATTCCAAACCGACGGTTGCCAGCATTTCCTGCTGGTCCTGCTCGGTCATGGGCAGATAACGGTGCTTCACTGGGAGTCAGCTCCTTTTCGGGCTCGTTTGTAAAATGGAACACTAACGACTTCGGCTTTCAGGCGTTTGCCCCGGATATCTACTTCAAGCGGGGTACCGATCGCGGCATGGCTGCTGTCGATCAGGGCGAGTCCCAGATTGCGCTTCAGCGTGGGAGACTGGGTGCCTGTCGTAATTTCACCGATTTGCTTGTCTCCGGCATAGACGGGATAATGCGAACGGGGAATGCCGCGTTCAATCATTTCCACGCCGACCAGCTTGCGGGGAACGCCATTGTTTTTTTGCCGCTGGAGCGCTTCTTTCCCTATAAAATCATCCGCCTGATTCAGCTTCACGAAAAAGCCGATGCCGCCTTCCAGCGGAGAGATGTCCTGAGACAGCTCTTGGCCGTAGAGCGGGAGCTTGGCTTCAAAACGGAGCGTGTCGCGGGCGCCAAGTCCTGCAGGCAGCAGACCGCTGCCTTCGCCATGCTCAAGAAGTCCCTTCCATACGGACGGCGCATCGGCGGCGGGCAGGTAAATCTCAAAACCGTCTTCGCCGGTGTAGCCGGTTCGGGAGAGCAGAACGGATGCGCCGAGCAGCGGCACTTGCTGCAGAAAGTGAAACGCGCCAAGCTTGCTGAGGTCCTCGCTGACAAGTGGAGACAGAATGTTCTCCGCCTTCGGTCCCTGGAGCGCGATCAGGGCCGTTCCCTCCGATTCGTTGGTTAACTGCACGCCATCCTCAAGATGCTGCTGCAGCCATTCCCAGTCTTTGTCGATGTTTGATGCGTTCACGACCAGCATATAGGACTGCTCTTCAAGCTTGTAGACGAGCAGATCGTCCACGACGCCGCCGTCCGGATAACACATCGCGCTGTACTGCGCCTGCCCCGGAACGAGGGTCTTGACATCATTAACGGTAACATGCTGGATGAAGCTCTCGGCCTGAGGCCCTTTCACCAAGAATTCGCCCATATGCGATACGTCGAACAGGCCGGCCGCTTCGCGGACAGCCTCATGCTCCTTGTGGATCCCGCTGAACTGGACAGGAAGCTCCCAGCCGCCAAAATCAATGCAGCGCACGCCGGGAATTTGCGAATATTGAGGGTAAAGCGGAGTACGTTTAAGCTCGGACACGTCATCACCTTCTCTTTTCGTTTAATAGAAAATAAGAATCTCTTTGGTCGCAACGCAAAAAGGACAGGCAGAAGAACAAGCATGCCTTTATCCGGCATACTGAACTTATGCTCTGTCCTTGGTACCTGAGAGTTACCTTGCTGATTCCGGGCCAAAAAAGGAAAAGGCTTTCATTGCGATTTCCGTACCGGCCAGCAAGTTTCCCCTTGGGTGATTCTTTTCGCTTAAGAATTCTCTCCAGAGACGCGTCCAATAATGGTCCTTTTGCCTGAGAGATTCACCTTCTTCAAAGGCTTACTCCTTCGGCGTCACCAACAAGCAGCAATCTCTCCCATTACCTTCATCCGCTATTGAATTGTCTTATTATCATTAATACTCAAAGCCCTGCTTTGTGTCAACAGGAAATCAGGCGGGGAACCGTTTCAATGCCAAAGAATTACCGTCCTAACGCCGTGTCTTCTTTTCGTTCAATTCGTGCTACAGATTTGCAGCCGGGCAAGGTACAATGTTCTCAGGAGTGTCCATTTATGAACTATTGGGAGGGAATAGGGATGGATCGAGTGGTTGGCATAGACATGGGATGCACGAAAATGTTTCTTTATGCGCAGGTGAACGGGGAACATATTGAGAAGAAGGTACCGACCGGGCTGGACTGCCCGAAGGAGCGGCTGAAACGCGATATTGACTCCTTTATCGACGGTTTGCCGTTTGTGCCGGAAGGTTTGGGCATGGCCGTGCCGGGTCTCGTGGAAGGGGACCACCAGGTCAAGTTTTCGGATATCAGCTCGCTGAACGGCCTGTCTGCGGATTATTTCGGAGGGGGAAGATTTCCGGTACGCTTCATCAATGACGTTAAAGCTGCGACCGTCGCGGAAACCGTCAACTATCAGGACAAGGACACGATCGCCGTGATCATGGCAGGTTCAGGCATTGCGCTCGGCGTCTACTCGAAAGGCCGCATGATTACGGGAGCACATGGGTTTGCCGGAGAACTGGGCTACTGTGTCACGCATACCGAGAACGGTCCTAAAACGCTGGACAGCATCGCGGGCGGGATCGGCATATTGATGCAGGCGGGCTGCGGCATTGAGGAATTTCTTGAGCGCATTCACGGCGAGGAGCCATCTGCCCTGAAGCTGCTTGAACAGGCAGGCGCGCATTTCGGTCTTGCATTAACCAATGTGATCCATCTGTTTAATCCGGATGCGCTTGTCATTGGCGGCAGTACGGCCACGTATCCGGGGTATATGGAGCATGCGCTTGAAACAGCGAAAAAGCATACGCTGCCGGATATGTTCAATGGCTGTCTGATTGCTCCCGTAAAAGATCCCAAGCGAATCGTCGCGCTCGGCGCCATGGAGTATATGCGCAGCGGCATGCAGCTGTAGGCGGGGAGATTCAGGCACTAGTATAAGCTGTTTCCCATTCATACGAGAAGAAGAGACAATACCTTCAATTCCTGCCAATATGGTGGCCGACCCTTCAGGAAATTGGACACGGGACGTTATATTGACACCGGCGCTCGCTCTGCTTTATTCTTAAGGGGATTAGGATCGTAAATGGTTGCACATGTCATTGAAATTCATATATAGCGGATGAAGGCGAAAGGGAGAGACCGCCCGGAAATCGGGGCGGCACCGAAGGAGCAAGCTGCAGGTACGCGCAGGCCGCGCGGCTAATCTCTCAGGTACAAGGAACCGTCGCCGGACGCAGCTCTGGAGAGAGCGTCAGCCACCCAAGGGGAACGCGGAATCACAGGATTCCGACCAAACTCTCAGGTACAAAGGACAGAGAAAAGGTGCTGCACACCTTTTTTGCTGTCCTTTTTTTGCTGGTAATTTTGAAGATTGTACCATTTCCTGATATGAATATGTTACAGGAGCGTGGAAGACCTTGAGATTCAAAAACGTATTTTCCATCATTGGTCCCTCCATGGTCGGGCCCTCCAGTTCCCATACCGCGGGCGCCGTCCGGATCGGCCGTGTGGCGCGTCAGCTGCTCGGACGCCAGCCGGAACAGGCGAAGATGACATTGTTCGGTTCCTTTGCCGAAACCTACTGGGGGCACGGTACGGATTTGGCGCTGACCGCAGGGCTGCTGAACTTTGATACGGACGATGAACGGATTCCGGAAGCGGACCTCGAAGCGGAAAAAGCCGGCATGAGCATGGAATGGGTGCAGGGAAAGGGAAATGGTCCTCACCCGAATTCCGTGAAAATCACGTTGTCTGCAGGCGAGCGCAAAGCGGAGATCGTTGCGGCCTCCATCGGGGGCGGGACCATCGCGGTATATTCCCTGAACGGCTTCGACGTGCAGATTACCGGCGAATATCCAACCATTGCCGTTATGCACTCTGACAGTCAAGGCGTCCTGGCCAGCCTGACGGCGCTGCTCAGCCGGAAAAGCATCAACATCGGTTACATGGATGTCGATCGTAAAGGACGCAGCGGTGCGGCCATGACGGTCTTTGAACTGGACACGACTCCGTCTGAGGGGACGATCGAAGAAATGATGGAGCTGCCGCATATTTTGGAAGTAACGATGATTGATTTGACCCAAAGGAGCTCGTAGACCTATGAGATTCGAAACGCTGGAACAGCTGGCAGACATATGCCGGGAAGAGAATAAAACGATTGCCGAAGTGATGCTCGAGGACCAAGCGAAGGAAACGGGCATCCCGGAGGACGATGTGTTCCGGCAGATGGCGGAGTACTATCAGGTTATGAAGGAAGCCGTTCAGAAAGGGCTGACAGGCAATACCAAATCCCGCAGCGGTCTGACCGGCGGCGATGCCAAGAAGGTGGCGGACTACATGCGGCAGAGTGAACCGCTGCTCGGCGGAGCTTCCGCTGCGGCCATGGCTTATGCGCTGGCCGTCTCCGAGGTGAACGCCTCCATGGGCAGAATCATCGCCACGCCGACGGCTGGCTCCTGCGGAATTATTCCCGGCGTATTCGTGAGCACGCAGGAACGCTTTGGCTGGGACGATGACCGGATGGTTCGCGGTTTATTTGCCGCCGGGGCCATCGGTTACGTGATCGCCAACAACGCGTCGATTTCCGGCGCCGAAGGGGGCTGCCAGGCGGAAGTCGGCTCGGCGATCGGGATGGCTGCCGGGGCCATGGTGGAGCTCAGAGGGGGATCCGCGCAGCAGGCCGTTCACGCCGTCGGCCTTGCCTTGAAAAACTGTCTGGGCCTGATCTGCGATCCCGTAGCCGGGCTCGTGGAAATTCCCTGCATCGTGCGAAACGGCCTTGGATCCGTGACCGCGCTGGCTGCTGCCGATATGGCCCTTGCCGGCGTGGGCAGCGTCATACCGGCCGATGAAGTCATCGGGGTCATGCTGGAAGTGGGGAGCGCCATGCCGACCAAGCACCGGGAAACCGGTAAGGGCGGCTTGGCCGCGACACCAACCGGCCGCAAGCTGACCAAGGAGCTGGTGGAGCAGCGCCGCAGAAAAGCGAAAGAAGCCAAACAGCCACCGTCAGACACCGAATAAAGGCCCGCTCTTCATCATTCATCGAATATCGCCAGATGATTACATTAATCAAAGGAGAGTTGAAAAGAATGAGCAATGTGAAGGAAAACCGTTGGTACAGCAAGGACCATGAATGGGTTGAAAAGGTAAGTGGAAATGTCGTGCGCATCGGCATCAGTGATTTTGCACAGCATCAGCTGGGCGATATCGTATTTGTGGAGCTGCCCGAGGAAGGTGCGGAAGTCAAAGCCGAGGAGAGCATCGGGACGATTGAATCCGTCAAAACCGTGTCGGACCTGTTCAGTCCTGTCGGCGGTCAAATCACGAAAATCAACTCGCAGCTCACCGATGAACCGGAACTGGTGAATAACGAACCTTATGAAGGCGGATGGATGGCAGAGATCGAAGTGCAGGGCGATCTGGATGAACAGCTTGCCGCACTGCTCAGCGCAGAGCAATATGAGAAGTTTCTTGAGGAATAGCTACAGCGAGAAAAGGCGTGCGGATGCTCATATCCGGCACGCCTTTTCTTTTGCCCTGCGGGGGTACGGCTTCCAGGCTGCTGAACTTCCTAAAGCTGTCAGGAAGGCGAAAACCAGTGCAGCAAAGCATTTTAACCTTGCCGAATCTCCCCGCATAAAATCACCTGGATTATACTATGAATCTATTAGGCATCGATTTGGATCCCGGCCTTAATTTTCCTGAGCGGACAAGCCCTTTGCTATTCAGCAAGCATGAATTTGGGCCGATATAACGCATATAAACCCTAGCAAATGGCAACAAAGACACATAGGATGTGATGTGCATACATCGAATGTCATAAATATGGTGGTGTATAAATCATGAATGAATTTAACGCATATTACGCAGGCGATGATCTCGGCTGCAATTATACCAGAACGGAAAGCGCCTTTAGGCTGTGGGCTCCCGATGCCGTGAAGGTAACTCTGGCCCTCTACGAAAATGCGGGGAGCTATGACCCAAGCGGAAAGGTTGCTGACCACACGGGCGGTATGGAAATCGTTATGAAAAGTCTCAAGGATGGCGTGTGGTTTTTGCGTTATTACGGGGATCTTGCCGGACGATATTACATGTACAAAATCGAAGGTCCGGATGGAAGCATCCGTTATGCAGCTGACCCGTATTCAAGGGCCGTAAGCGCGAACGGGGCCAGGTCGGCCATTATAGATATGCAGTACTGGAGTCCTCCAGGCTGGGAGAAGGACCGGCGGCCGGCTCTGAAGGGACCGCAGGATGCCGTATTGTATGAGCTGCATGTGCGGGACTTTTCGGCTGATCCCGATGCGGGCTTTAAGCACAAAGGCAAATTTAAAGCGTTTACCGAAACGGGACTGAAAGACAGGGACGGCAATGCGGTAGGCATCGACCACTTGAAGGAGCTGGGCGTCACACATGTCCACCTGCTGCCGGTATTCGATTTTGCAACGGTCAACGAGCTCCAGGCGGATCATCCGGATACGGTCGAACCGGAATATAACTGGGGATATGATCCGCAGCATTTCAATGTTCCGGAGGGTTCCTACGCGACTGACCCGCAGCTCCCCGGAGTCCGGATTCTGGAGTTCAAGGAAATGATCATGGCCCTGCACCGCCAGGGCATACGCGTTATCATGGATGTGGTATACAATCATACCTACAGCGTGGAGAACGGCCCTTTCGATCCCATCGTACCGGGTTATTTTTACCGGCGGGATGGAGAGGGGAGACTTTCCAACGGTTCCGGCGTGGGGAACGAGCTGGCGACAGAGCGTCCAATGGTAAGAAAATATATTGTGGATTCGGTTAAGTATTGGGCGCAGGAATATCACATTGACGGCTTTCGCTTTGATTTGATGGGACTTATCGATACCGATACGATGGCCCAAATTACGGAGATGCTGCACCGCGAGGTAGATCCCACGATTCTCGTCTACGGTGAGCCCTGGACCGGCGGGGCGACGCCTTTGAAGCAGCAAACCTTGAAGGGGGCTCAAAGAAATCGGGGGTATGCGGTTTTCAACGACCACTTCCGGGGCGCCATTAAAGGCGACAGCGACGGCGCGGGCCTTGGCTTTGCGACAGGCCAGCCCGGGCTCGAAGGCGCGATACTCGAAGGGATCAAGGGCGCCGTGCATGATTTTGCCGATGCTCCGTCCGAATCGATCAACTATGTCACCGTGCATGATAATTTGAATCTATGGGATAAAGTGCTGCTTACGCAAGGGCTACAGGGTGAGGCGGGATTCCAGGAGATTCGGGACGGTAAGCTTGCCGGGGGAGGCATCCTGCGGGAAGCGGTGGAGCATACCGAACCGTACCGAAGCGTGAATAGCGACCATATCATGAACAGCGAAACCGTGAAAAGGGCCATTTTGGCCAATGGCATCGTGCTTACCTCCCAAGGTATTCCCCTGATCCAGGCTGGCGAGGAGCTGCTCCGCACCAAATACGGCGACCATAACAGCTATCGCAGCGGCGATGCGATCAATGCGATCCGCTGGCAGAACAAGCGGAGATTCAAGCCGGTCTTTGACTATTATCGCGGCCTGATCCAGCTCCGGAGCAGCCATCCGGCCTTTCGCATGACATCAAGGGAACAGATCGAGAAGCATTTGAAGGTGCTCCGCTGCCAGGACAACACAGTGGCGTACATGCTGCAGAATTGTGCGAACGGCGACGCATGGAAAAATATTATCGTCATTTACAATGCCAACAGGCATGAAATCCGGATGGAGATCCCCTTTTCCCTTACCGGTTGGAAGATAGCTGTAAATGGGGAGCGTGCCGGAAATGCAGCGCTCGAATCGCTCAATGAGGAAACCGTGAATGTTCCCGGCTTGACCATGATGGTGCTCTATGAAGAAGTCGGGGGTATACCTCGGCCAGCCAAACGCGTGGAGTTTCAATATGAGCGGCCCGACGGCAATTACGACGGCTGGAATCTGTGGGTCTGGGGTACGGGACTCGGCGAGCACCAGGTGGATTTTGAACGGGTAGAGCACGGCAGAGCGGTTGCTTCGATAACAGTTCCTGCATCCATGAAAAGACTTGGCTTTATCGTGCGTTTGAACGAGTGGGAAGCGAAGGACGTGGAGCAGGATCGGTTCATCGACCTAAGCCATAGTCAAAATACCGTTAAGGTACAAATACGAAGCGGTGCGGATCCGTCCAAAATGATCAGCTGACAAGCGCAGTTTTGAAACGGGATTTGACAAGGGTGCACGAGGCGGGCTAAAGTAAGACGTGTATACAAACTTCATACGAAATCCACTGGGGGAGCCGCGCGTAGGCGGCTGAGACAAGGATGCTTGGACCCTTTGAACCTGATCCGGATCATACCGGCGTAGGGAAGTGGAGACGGCCTTCTCATGTATGGATGGATGATGATTTCAACATGACTTGATAAGCCGCTCCATTTCGGGGCGGCTTTTTTGATACGCAAATGCCGTGGCCCGAAATGCTCCCCTGATTGCCGTATTGGAACATGATTCAATGCTGCGTTTCTCCAAGCAAAATTGCCTCTTTCGACCAACCTTGGCTCTCTTTCGGATTTCATCCAAATCGAGGCGGAGGTGTCCTGATATGTACCGTTTTACCGAGGAACTCAGAAGTGTGGCAGATCCGATATTTAACGCGATATTTGATCATCCGTTTGTGCGGGGAATTGCCGAAGGAACGCTGGGGAAAGAACAGCTGATTCATTACGTCAAGCAGGATTTCGAGTACCTGAATGCTTTTATCCGGATTTACGGAATCGCAATCTCCAAATGCGACAGCCGTTCTGCCATGGCGCTTTTCAATGAACAGATCTCGTTTGTTCTCCGCAGCGAGACTCATCCACATCATAACTTTTGTAAGGTGGCCGGTGTGAACTACGAACAGATGCAGGGATATTCATTAGCCCCTTCCGCCGACCATTATATCCGGCATATGCTGAATGTTGCGCACGAGGGAACGCTCCAGGATATTGTTGCCGCCCTGCTTCCATGCCCATGGACGTACGCGGAGATCGGGCAGCGATTGCTGGAGGAAATCAGGCCGGAACGGAGCCATCCGTTTTATGATTGGATGCATTTTTATGGAGACCGGGAATTCGGCGTGACGGAGCAGCTTCGCCTCCTGCTTGATGATGGGGCTGAGTTGTTGTCTCCTGCGCGAAAAAGCCGGCTGACGGAGTATTTTGTGAAAAGCTGCCAGCTGGAATATAAGTTCTGGAACATGGCATATACCCTTGAAAAATGGCCGGTCGGCATGGCGCAGGCTGAGGAGGTGCGCTCATGATGACCGATATGGAGCATCTTCCGCAAAGGATCCGGCAGCGGCGGCCGCTTGTACATAATATGACAAATGTGGTGGTGACGAATTTTACGGCGAACGGACTGCTGGCGATCGGCGCTTCCCCCGTGATGGCATATGCCCGCGAAGAGGCTGCGGATATGGCGAAGATGGCAGGGGCTTTGGTGCTTAATCTGGGGACGCTCAGCACGGAAATGGTCGAGTCGGCAATCCTCGCGGGACGTTCAGCCAATCTGCACGGTGTCCCGGTGCTTCTCGATCCTGTTGGGGCGGGCGCGACCTTGTTCCGGACGAAGTCGGCGCTCGAAATTATGCGGGAGGTACGCGTCTCCATAGTTCGCGGCAACGCTGCAGAGATCGCGCATTTGATCGGCGAGGCAGCGGTCATCAAAGGCGTGGATGCCGATGAGGCGGAAGACGAGGCGCCTGTCGATTTGGCGGCGCGGGCTGCCAACCGCATCGGTACCGTGGTTGCCATAACGGGCAAAGAAGATGTCATTACGGACGGTACGAAGGGTTACGTGATCCGCGGCGGCCACCCGATCATGACCCGGGTCACCGGGACGGGCTGCCTGCTGACTTCCGTGATGGGGGCTTTTGCGGCGGTAGAGCCTGATTTATTGACGGCGGGCGCTGCGGCTTTGGCCTTCTATGGAGCGGCTGCAGACCGTGCGTACGCTGCGGCCGGGCACCGCGGCCCGGGGAGTTTCCAGACGGCTTTTTTGGACGCTTTAGCCGAAATGGATCAATTCCCGGTTATGGATGAGTCGATCATCTGCCACAGAGCATTGGCCGGAAGAGGGTTTCTGCAATGAGCACGGTCAAGGCGTTGACGGTGGCGGGCTCCGACAGCAGCGGAGGAGCGGGAATTCAGGCAGATATCAAAACGTTTCAGGAGCTGGGCGTGTTCGGCATGTCGGCCATCACGGCTGTAACGGTCCAGAATACACTCGGCGTTCAAGCCCTGTATCCCTTGCCGGCGGATGCAGTGGCAGAGCAGATGCGCGCCGTTCATACGGATCTCGGGATCGATGCGATCAAGACGGGAATGCTGCTGAGCGCGGACATCATTGAGGCAGCCGCAGATCAAATCCGTGCTTTCGGATCGAAGAATGTCGTGGTAGATCCTGTAATGGTGGCGAAAGGTGGAGCCGAGCTCTTGCGCCAAGACGCCGTATCCGCTCTAAAACGCAGGTTACTTCCGCTGGCTATGGTCGTAACGCCCAATATCCCCGAGGCAGAGGTGCTCGCAGGCATGCAGATTCTGACGATGGAGGATCGCCGGGAGGCAGCCTTGAAAATCTCGGAATACGGAGCGGGGGTCGTCGTCATCAAGGGGGGACATGATCCGGCAACGGACGACGCGGTAGATTTGATGTACGACGGCCAATCCTTCACCCTGCTTTCATGTCCGAGAATAACGACAAAACACACCCATGGGACAGGCTGCACCTTCTCGGCGGCCATTACGGCAGGACTCGCCAAGGGCATGCCGGTCGCCATGGCGGTTCGTACGGCCCGGGAATATATTCAGGCGGCCATTGAGGATACGCTTGCTATCGGCGGCGGATGCGGGCCCACGAATCACTGGGCATACAACCGCAGAAGACAGGGGGCCTTGCGATGAGCCGTATGAATACAGAACGGCTGAAGGATGCGCTGCGGCTTTACGTTGTTCTGGGAAGCACCGATTGCAATGATGATCCCGCCTTGGTTGCGGAGGCGGCCATCCGGGGCGGGGCAACGTTGGTGCAGTTCCGGGAGAAGGGGAGGGACGCAAAGACGGGGGGCGAGAAGGAAGAACTCGCCAAACGGATCCAAGCGGTGTGCCGCAGATACGGCATTCCGTTTATCGTCAATGATGACGTTGACCTGGCGCTGGCGGTGGATGCCGACGGGGTCCATGTCGGACAGGAAGATGAATCGGCACGATCCGTAAGAGACCGGATCGGAAACAGAATATTGGGGATATCGGTCCATTCAGCGGAAGAAGCGTTGCTGGCGGCAGAGGCGGATGCGGATTATATCGGCGTCGGCCCGATTTATCCGACCGTTTCTAAGGCGGATGCCCGTGCGGCTAGGGGGACGGCACCCATCCGCGAGATTAGAGCGGGGCACGTGACGCTGCCTCTTGTCGGGATCGGGGGAATTAACTGCTATTGCGTTCAAGAGGTCATCCAAGCCGGGGCGGATGGCATCGCCGTCATTTCGGCGGTTACGGCCGAGGCTGACCCGCAAGGTGCCGCCCAAAGGCTGATGCAAGAAGTGGAATCGGCTTATTGTCTGCTTAGGAAGACAGGTGAGCGTTGGTAAATCAATAAAAGTGAGCCCAAGGGAACCTGCCCGGAGCAGGTTCCTTTTTCAATTGGACGGCCGGGTGAAGCGGCGCGAAGCCCGGTGCACCAGCGCTTGGGTTTACATTTTATTTAATGTTAAAATGGGAGAACAACCGAAGACAGAGAGGATGTTTACATATTGGACGAGCTCGTTATTCGTACACAACAGGGGTTACTGCAAGGGATCAGGCAGCCTGGCGTTCGTGCCTGGAAGGGAATTCCTTATGCCGAGCCTCCGATCGGTAAACGCCGTTTCCGCAGACCGTTGCCGGCACAGCCATGGAATGGCATTCGCCAAGCCGATGTTTCCGGGCCTCTTGCCCCCCAGCCGGTTGACCCTTCCGGAGGGATATTTGGCCTGAAACGCGGCGAAATTCCGCAGTCCGAGGACTGCTTGTATTTGAACGTCTGGGCGCCTGATGCGGTGACGGACAAGCCTTTGCCGGTCATGGTATGGATTCATGGCGGCGCATTCGTAACGGGAGGCGGCGGGCTGCCGATCTACGACGGATCGCAGCTTGCACGCCGGGGTGGTCTGATCGTCGTCTCGATCAGCTACCGGCTCGGTGCGCTTGGTTTCACGCATATGGGAACTTATTCGGACGGAAGCGAGGACGGATATGTAAGCAATGCGGGTCTGCTGGATCAGATCGCCGCGCTGGAATGGGTTCAGAACAACATTGAATCATTCGGAGGCGATCCACGGCAGGTGACGGTTTTTGGGGAATCGGCGGGCAGCATGAGCATCGCGGCCCTGCTTGCCATGCCGGCGGCCAAGGGACTGTTCGGCCGTGCCATTATGCAAAGCGGAGCTTCCCAGGCGATATCAAGCGAGCAAGGAAGCTATCTCGCACGAAAGCTGCTGGATTCGCTCGGCGTTTCCCAGGATAACCTGGATACGTTACCTTCTTTGAAGACGGAAGACATCCTAACGGCGGGGAACAAGTTGAAACAGGCTGCAGGAGCCAGCGCGATCATGCTGTTTCAGCCCGTCATCGACGGGAAGGAACTCCCGCTCGATCCGCTGGAGTGCGTTGCCCGAGGCTCCGCTGCAGGCATCGAAGTCATCATTGGTACCAACCGTGAGGAGGGGGCGCTCTTTATACAGGACGGCATGCCGCTATTGTCCGGAGACAAGAATGCCAAGGCGTATGCGGCGGTAACGGGAGAGCCTGAAGCGGCGACATGGATCAGGGATTATCCGGAGACCGTGGACGGCCAGCGCCAGGCAATGACCGAGCTCTATTTCTGGAGATCGGCACTGAAGTTTGCCGAAGCACAGCGGAAATACGCACCCGTATGGATGTACCGCTTCGATTTCGCTTTGGTTCCTGGACACCGTGTATTGGGAACGGCCTTCCATTCTGCCGAGATCCCGTTCGTGCTCGGGAATCTCGGGCTGCTGGCGTCAGCCGGCCTGCCTATTGATCCGGGGGCTGAAGCTGTTGCCATAATCATGCAGGATGCCTGGGCGGCATTCGCCAAAAGTGGCAGTCCGTCCACGGAACACCTGGACTGGCCCTCGTATGGCGGCGATAAGCGCTGGACGATGCTGTTCGGGAAGGAAAGCAAACGGGTCTCTGACCCTGAATCCGGAAAGCGGCAGCGGATAACCGGAAATTAGCTGGTACCAATCGGGGTTTAAACGGGCATCATGATATGGACAGCGAAAGCCTTTAAACAATAGCTTCATTCAATCATTTACAAGCTTGTACCCGTTTGTTAAAGTAAATGGCAGATTCCCTGTGAACAGGGTTACTTACACGAGGATTTTTGACGGAATCCCGACCGAAGAAAGAAGGCAGAAAGCATGACAGAAGCATTGTTGTCCCCTTGGGTAAAAAAACTCGACCTGCAGCCTCATCCTGAGGGCGGCTGGTACAAAAGGCTGTGGGAAGCTTCGTTCGAAATTCCGAAGGATGTGCTTGACCCGAAATATTCCGGCCCCCGTCCGGCAGCGACGTCCATCTATTTCCTGCTGCATCCGCATGAATTCTCCAAATGGCACCGGGTCTACTCGGACGAATTATGGATGTGGCATTCCGGCAGTCCGCTGCTGCTAGTCCTCGGCGGTGACGACGATCAGCCGGGCGAGCGTACCGAGATCATTCTCGGCATGGATTTGGAGAAAGGACAGGTACCTCAGGCTCTCGTTCCGGCCAATGTATGGCAAGAGGCGCGTCCTCTTGGCGATGAACCGATTCTGGTATCCTGCGTCGTGTCTCCGGGCTTTCATTTTGACGATTTTACGATGATTGATTAACCGGGCCTCATATACGCAAACTCCGATTATTGAATCGAAAAAACCTGCTGCAGGACAACCGCGGCAGGTTTTTTTGCGTACAAAAAAGCTTTATGGGGAATACTTCTTACGGAAAAACGTTTGTATCAATGCCGGATTGGGTAATACATAGATATGCCGTCTAACTTGCGGCCCATAGACAGCAACTATCAAAGGAGGTTATTCAAGATGTCATCTCATTCACTTACAGCAGAACGAAGAACCGACACCAAACATTCGAGCTTGCGCAGCATTAGAGAAAGCGGTCGTATTCCCGCCGTCGTATACGGGTCCCAGACCGAAAGCATCCCGCTCAGCGTAGATGCCAAGGAACTCGCGAAGGTAGCCAGAACGGGACGTACGGAGATGTTCAAGCTTCAAGTGGAGGGCTCCTCCGATTTCAACGTCATCATTAAAGATTTCCAGAAAAAGGGCGGGGCTTGGAGCCATGTCGACTTCTTGCAAATTTCCGCCAATAAACCGCTGAAAGTTCGCGTGCCAATCGAATTTCAAGGTACTCCGGAAGGTACGAAATCCGGCGGCATCATTCAGCATTTGGAAACAGAGCTTGAGGTTGAAGCACTTCCTGCGAACCTGCCTTCATCCATTGAAGTGGACGTTAGCCACTTGAATATGGGCGATAAGCTGGTTGCTGCAGACATCAAGCTGCCTGAAGGTGTAACATTGACCGCTTCACCGGAAGAACTGGTCGCTCACGTGATCGCTCCACGCGCCGTTGCGGAAGCAGAAGGCGAGACGACTTCCGAGGAGGAAGCAGCTCCTGAAGCTTCGGGGGAAGAGTCCCAGGAATAACATACATCGGTTGAATGCATATATACTTGAACCCCCGGCCTAATTGGCCGGGGGTTCTTTGCTGGAATATGAACGAAAGCCCAAGGAGAACGGGCTGGTGTCTTACTGTACGGAGTCCATCCATGCCTCATAGAGCTGCTGCAGCTGTGCCTTTAATTGCTCGCTTTCACCGTGCAGCTCGGCAAGCTTGCCCGCATCGCAAGCAATCTCAGGATTCGTCATTTGCTCTTCAAGCTCTTGAAGAGCGCGTTCCACGTTTTGGATTTCAGCTTCCCACGAGACGGCTCTCGGAAGGGGAGCACGCGATTTAGCGGGAGTCGAATCAGGAGCGGTAGTCGGCTTCAGTGAATCCGCCGTTACCTTCGCTTTGTCTACAATGGAACGTGCCCTGTATGCATCGAATCCCCCGGTAACTGCCCGAAGCGTATGGGGTTCCAGACTCCAGATCGTATCCGCCAGGCGGTTAATGAAATAGCGGTCGTGGGAAACGGAAAGAACGGTTCCTGCGAAATCCTCCAGCGCTTCTTCAAGCACTTCCCTGGAATCGATGTCCAAATGGTTGGTCGGTTCGTCGAGGATCAGCAGATTCGGCTTCTGTTCCATTAAAACGGCAAATCGCAGCCGCGTCCATTCACCCCCGGACAGGCTGGAGATGCTCTTAAACACATCAGCTCCATAAAACAAAAAGCGAGCCAGCTTGCCCCGTGCTTCACCCTCTTCGATCTGAGCCTGCTCACGGTAAAACTGGAGCACCGTTTGGCGCGTGTTCCCGGGATTCTCCTGCTGTGCCAAATAGCCGACGGAAACACGCGAGCCCAGCGCGATGGTCCCTTCAGATACGTCCTCGCTACCCAGGATCATGTGCAGAAGGGTGCTTTTGCCGCAGCCGTTCGGCCCTAGAAGCATGACCGTTTCACCGTACCGGAGAAGCCCATTCAGGCCGTGAAACAGACGGCGATCCCCGAAGGCTTTGCCAACCTGATCGAGGATCAGCACTTGCTTGCCCGAACGGTCACTCTGTTGTAGATGAAGGTTCATCTTTTTGCGCTCGAGCACGGGCCGTTTCAGTTTGACCATGCGGTCGAGCGCTTTTTGCATCGAGGCAGCCCTGCGGTGGAAGCCGGCATTCGGCGGATTGGCTTCGTTTCCCCATTGAATCAGCTGTTTGATGCTCTCCTGCATTTGCTTGATCTTCTTTTGCTGCTCTTGATAATGCGCAAACTGCAGGAGCAGCCGCTCTTCCTTTTCTTTTTGATAGCCGCTGTAATTCGTATGGTATACGAAGGCTTCGCCGTCTTCGATTTCGATGACTTTCGTGACAAGCCGGTCCAGGAAGTAGCGGTCATGGGAGATGGCGAGGATGGTCCCCGCATATTCTGCTAAAAATTGTTCCAGCCACTCAATGGCCCCCAAATCCAAATGGTTCGTCGGCTCATCCAGCAGCAGGACGTCTGGTTTTTCCAGCAGGAGGACGGCAAGCCCGACTTTGGTCTTCTCTCCGCCGGAAAGGGAGGCGAAGGGATGCGTAAATTGCTGGGCAGGGATCCCGAGACCGCCTGCAACCTTTGCGATCGATGCTTCAACCTCGTAGCCGCCTGACTGTTCAAACCGCTCCTGGAGCTTGCCGTACTCCTCAAGCCAGCGTGCAAGCGCCTCGGTATCGCCGCTTTCCCCGGGATCGGACATCAGGGCTTCCAAGGTACGCAAGCGCTGCTGACACTGGAGCACGTCGGCAAATGGACGCAGCAGCACATCGTATACCGTCTCCTCGGCGGCGGCACCCGGAATCTGGGCGAGCAAGCCGATTTTCGCGCCCTTTTGGACGGCGATATTTCCTAGATCCGGAACATCATTTCCCTTCAGAAGCTGGAACAAGGTCGTTTTGCCGCTGCCGTTGCGGCCGATCAGGGCGGCTTTCTCCCCGCGCCCGATCTCGAAGCTGATATCCGACAGCACCAGCTGGGCGCCGTGGTATTTTTGTACGTTTTTGCATTGAATCATCATCTTGAATTCCTCCATAGATGCCGGACCCATAGAAAAAAGCCGCAGGGAAATGACCCTGCGGCTGAACGTTCAACGCAAATGTTCCGTTGAAGTTAAGGTAGGAGCGGCATTTCACATTTTTTTAGAACCATCGGATATTTAAAAATAGACAGACGTATCCCGTGATTTGCGACATTGTAAAAAATGCCGGAAATGATCATCGGAAGCTGATGAATCCGGTTGTTCGAAAAATGTTGTGCCACTGCTACCTCACCTCCTTCAATACAAAAGTTACGTACATTTTAAACGGTTTGCTGCCGGAACGCAAGAGGTCACTGATCATGCCAAGGAGAAACGGGGGCGATTACGCTTATATAAAATCCCGCGGTATAATACAATAGCAACAGAGCGCTTGAGCGGGAGGTACATATGAAGAAGGTTATGTTTACCGGGGGCGGGTCTGCGGGCCATGTGACTGTGAATCTGGCTCTGATGCCGCAATTTTTGCAGGAGGGCTGGTCCGTGGATTACATCGGCTCGGCCGGCGGAATCGAAAGAGAATTGGTAGGGAAGGTTCAGGGTGTGGATTATTTCCCGATTTCCACAGGTAAGCTGCGGAGGTATCTGGATATCCAGAATGTGAAGGATCCTTTTAAAATCGCGAAGGGTGTATGGCAAGCTTACCTTCTGATCCGGAAAAGGAAACCGCAGGTTCTGTTTTCGAAAGGCGGATTTGTTTCGGTGCCGGTGGTCATTGGAGCGTGGCTGAACAAAGTGCCTGTCATCATCCATGAATCGGATATTACGCCGGGCCTCGCCAACCGGATTTCCATTCCGATGGCATCAGCCGTTTGCACGACTTTTCCGGAGACTGCCGAACAAATGAGCAAGGACAAGACGCATTATGTAGGCGCCGTCATTCGCAAGGAGCTGCAACAGGGAAATGCCTCTAGAGGCAGAAGTTATTGCGGTTTCCAGCCGGGCAAACCGGTGCTGCTGATCATGGGAGGCAGTCTTGGCGCCCGTAAAATCAACGAATCCGTAAGAGCAGCGCTTCCGGTTCTCACAGCCCGCTTCCAGATTGTCCATCTATGTGGTAAGGGCCAAGTGGATTCCAGCTTCAACGTGCCCGGATACCGGCAATACGAATACATAAACGAACAGCTGCCGGATGTACTGGCCATGTCGGATATGGTCATTTCACGCGCCGGATCCAATTCCATCTTTGAGTTTCTGGCGCTGCACAAGCCGATGCTGCTCATACCGCTGACCCGGCAGCAGAGCAGGGGAGATCAAATCCTGAATGCGCGTTCGTTCGAGAAATCCGGGTACTGCCGGGTATTGGATGAGGAGGGACTGGACGCAGCTTCTTTGGTTCATGAGGTGAATGAAGTATATAGCAATCGTCTGCAATTCGTGGATGCCATGCAAAATAATAAGCATCCGGATGCTCTTTCCTCCGTTTTCCGCCTGATTAAAGAGACAGCGAAGCAACCATGAAATAGAGAACAGCCGTTCTCTATTTTTCGCTTTATCCGTGCTTTTTATGGTATATTGGATAGACGAATATGGCTTTTCGGAAAGGATACATTCATTCATGCTGGCATTTACTGCAGAGCGAATCAAGAACCTGTGCGGGGTCACAGGCTTTAAACGCGGAGAGACGATGATGGAGCAGGGCCAAGTGATGGTCATGGAGCGAGATGAGGACAATCGCTGCAGCTTGGCTGTCGTCCAAGACCAAGAAGTCTTCCACGTCCATGTCGACGTCGACGGAGCGGATTTCAGCGCGGAATGCGAATGCGCGGGTTACGGCGGGTATTATCCCTACTGCAAGCATATCGCGGCTGTGCTGCTTCAGATGCTGGAGGAAGAAAAGAACGGGGGAGAAGCATTGAACCCGCGCCAAGGCGAAGTGATACCCCTTCCGACCCCAGGTATTACCTCACGCGATATCCGGCTCGCTGGCGGCCTGATTGAGCTGTTCGACAAGGCGGCTGATCTGGGACGGATCAAGGCGGGGCAGCGGCTCGCAAGCGCTCTGAAGGAGACGCTGAGCGTCGAATTCGTCTGCAAAATAACGGACGAATTTCTGCCGGACCCGAAATTCAGAATTGAAATGAAAGTCGGTCAGAAGCGGTTGTATGTCGTACAAAACATCCGTCAGCTGCTGCTGCATATCGAGGAAGGAAGGCCGCTTCCCTTCACCAAGCTCTTTACGTACGATCCAAGCCTACAGACCTTTCGCGACGAGGATTGGGCGGTCATCGAGCAGCTGCTTCGGATTGCAGGCAGCGAATTCGCTTACGATGATACGGGAAGATTCTATGCGGGCTACGCTACATCAGGCAATCAGCGGCTTTTGACGGTGCCTCCTCTGGCGTGGGAGTCGCTGCTTCCCCGCTTGATCGCAGCAGGCGCGCTGCTCGAACGGGATTTGGGAGAACCGGTCGCGATGGAGGCATCCGATGAGCGGCTTCCGGTCACGTTTGATATCAGCAGCGGCAGCGGTGACGGTTACGGCCTGGAAATTCGGGGATTGAAAAGGGTCATGGTGATGGATGCCTATCAGTGCGCCGTTTTGGAAGGGAAGGTGTACCTTCTCCCGGAATCCGAGCTGTTTCTGCTGTCAGAAATGAAATCGCTGCTGTACCGCAATGACCACACGAAGATTCAGGTATCCCCGCATCAAATGGATGCGCTCATGGAAAGGGTGGTCCCCGGGCTGCGTAAAATCGGCAGGGTATCGGTTGATTCGGCGATACGCGATCGCATCGTCCAGCCCTCGCTGTCCGCCAAGCTCTATCTCGACCGGGACGAAACGGCGCTCTATGCCAGGGTTGAGTTCGGGTATGGGGGCATCATCATCGATGCGCTGGCTGACGATTGGGAAGCGCGCAAAGACAGCGACCTGATTCTCGTCCGGGATACGGAGAAGGAGAAAAGGCTGCTGGACGTGCTGAACGGGAGCGATTTTATCCGGCTGGACAAGGAGTGGTCGCTGGACCTGTCGGAGGAGGACAGCGTGTACGATGTGCTCTATCATCTGCTTCCCCGACTGGAATCCTGGGTAGATGTGTACGCCACGGACGGCGTCAAGCAGATGATGCATACGGGTCGCAAGGCTCCCAAAATCAAGGCGGATACCGACCAGACGACCAATTGGCTTGAAATTACGTTTGAGCTGGACGGGATCAGCGACAAAGACATCCGCAAGATTCTGCTCAGCATCGTTGAGAAGAAGAAATATTACAGGCTGCCCGAAGGCTCTTACCTTTCGCTCGAGGGAGAGGCTTATCAGCTGTTCGGCGAGCTGTATGATGAGCTGGGAATGAGAAAAGGAGACGTCACGGGCGGCCGCATGCAGCTTCCGGTATTCAGGGGTCTCCAGCTTCGGGATAAAGACAGCGGCAGTCTCCAGCTCGGCAGATCCCTCCGGGGCCTGCTCGATCACATGCTGCGTCCCGAGCAAGGGGAGTTCCCCGTTCCGGGAGAGCTGTCCTCCGTGCTGCGCGATTATCAGATGGAGGGCTTCCAGTGGCTGAAGACGCTTGGTTCCTACCGCTTCGGCGGCATATTGGCGGATGATATGGGCCTTGGCAAAACGCTTCAGAGCATCGCCTACATCCTGTCGGAAGCCCGGGAGCAGTCCGTGCGGCAGCCTGTCCTGATCGTGGCCCCGGCTTCGCTCGTGTATAACTGGGAGAATGAGTTTCAGAGATTTGCGCCGTCCCTTAACGTGCAGGTCGCACTCGGAGCCAAAAAGGAGCGGAACGATATGCTTCTGCGCATGGCGGAGGCCGAGCTGGATCCGGAAGGGGCCGATGAAGAAAGCACTCCCGATTTCGATGCGGACGTCATCATCACTTCCTATCCTTCCCTGCGGAAAGACATCCGCATCTATAGGGAAATCAATTTCAGTACATTAGTGCTGGATGAAGCCCAAGCCATCAAAAATTCATCGACCCAGACGGCGCAGGCGGTGAGGGAAATCTCGGCCGGGCGCAGGTTTGCGCTTACCGGAACGCCTATTGAGAATTCGGTGGACGAGCTTTGGTCGATTTTCGACGCGGTCTTCCCGGGGCTGTTTGACGGTTTGAAAAATTTTCGCGGTCTCAGCCGCGACCGGGTTGCTCGAATCGTGCAGCCCTTCATTTTGCGCAGGCTGCGGGCGGACGTGCTGGAAGAATTGCCTGAACGGATCGAAACCGTGCAGCAGTCGGAGCTTACTCGTGACCAGAAGAAGCTCTATGCCGCTTATCTCGAGGAATTCAAGGAAGAAACGATACGCGATCTGGAGTTCGAGGGCTTCCAGCGCAGCCGGATGAAAATATTGGCGGGCATTACACGATTGCGGCAATTGTGCTGTCATCCTGTCCTGTTCGTTGACGGCTACGAAGGGGAATCCGGGAAGCTGCAGCAGCTGCTTGAGGTAGCGCAGGATTGCCTGGAGAGCGGCCGGCGGATGCTGATCTTTTCCCAATTTACCAGCATGCTGCGTATCATCCGCAGCGAGCTTGGGAAGCTGGGAATCCCTGTCTTTTATCTGGATGGACAGACGCCGGCAAAAGAACGGGTGGACATCTGCAGCCGGTTTAACAGCGGAGAGCACGACGTGTTTCTGATCTCGCTAAAGGCCGGTGGAACGGGGCTGAACCTGACTGGGGCTGACACGGTCATATTGTATGATCTGTGGTGGAACCCGGCGGTGGAGGAGCAGGCGGCCGGACGCGCCCACCGGATGGGCCAGAAGAATGTCGTTCAGGTCATCCGGCTTGTCACCAAAGGTACGGTCGAAGAGAAGATGCTTGAGCTTCAGCAGCGTAAAAAGGATCTGATCCGCGAGGTGATGGAGCCTGGTGAGGAAGTTCAGACCGCCCTTTCGGAGAAGGAAATACGCGAGCTACTAGCCTTATAAGACGAAAATGGAGCATGATCCCAAAAAGAGAAGCCTATAACAGATTAGGCTTCTCTTTTTGGGTTTAATTCCTATGATTAAGAACGAAGTTAAGCTCAAGCCAGCGATTTCTTTGAATATTCAGAGGATTTATGAAGGAATTTCGGAGGAGATGGCGAAATTTACCTACATAACACTAGTATTTTTGACCTATTATCTGTGATCTATTCATGGATGTTTATGAGGAGAAGAATGATATGGGATACGATATATTCATGAAGCCTTTCCGCGAACGGCACATTCAGAGCGACGTCTGCTTGAAGCGGCAGGAGCTGATTGCGAAGAAAAGCTCCCAACATCGGAATGGGGCGGACTGGACCGAGGCTGAAAAAGCAGCATTCGAAGCTGAGTGGTATGAGAATGAGCTGGCGTGGATTGAAACGATCCACTATATTTGCGGGAAGCCGGTTTCCTGGGAGGAGATCGCTGCAATGCCCGCACCATTCGTTCGGGGGGAACAGGGGCCGCATGAAAGGCAGATAGAGGCAGAGTACACTGAATATAAGCCGACTCGGATGCAGAAGCTGCTCAAGCAGGAGGCCATAATAAAGCAAGAGATGGAGGAAAGGCTGGAATCAGCGAGGGATAAAGACCGGCAGGAATATGCAGGATGGAAGTCGTTGACCGCTTTTGCGCAGGATATTCTGGAGGGAAACCGGACGGCGTATCTTCGGGTTCTGGAGGAGCTTGCTCCAATTGAAGATTTGCTTTCGCTCGGCAGCGGCATGGAATTTAGCGTTCTGGATGCTGAAAACGTCGAGGTCGAACTCGACGTTAATTTAGGCGGAATCATACCGAATGAATCTAAGCGGCTGACGGACGAAGGCAGCGTGATCCGTACCCGTTTCAGTCCCGGGGAATATCATGAACTGGAGCTGAAGTACGTATGCGGCTCCGTGTTCCGGATTGCCCGCGAGCTGTTTGCGCTGCTGCCGCTGACGACCGTTCTGGTCCATGCCAGGGATACGATGGCCAATCTGGAGAGCGGTCAGGAGGAGTATGTAACGATATTGTCCGTTTGTTTCGACCGACAGGGCATGCCCCGGGAGGAGCCTGCACTTGCTCCAGGCCAGCTGCTGCTGGAGCCCTTTTCTCATCACATGCAGTTTGAGACGTCCACCGGCTTTCATCCGGTCGACCCTGTGCCACGCCAATTCATACCGCATTTCAATTCATAGTCGTTTCAAGCGAAGAGCCGCTGTCATGCGAGCGTTCCGCCCGGCTTCAAAGCGGGCCGGCGCCGCGCTGACAGCGGTTTTTTGTAATGGCTGTGATGATCATGTAGGACTCGGATTTTCTTGCCTGCTTGCAGCGGTCTATTGGACCGGATCCGGGGATCAGCAGCCGTTCAGGGCCTCCGGTATACGAGATTACCGACAGGAAGCAGGAAATGAGAAGACTGCCCACCTATGACCGAGTGCCTAAGATTCATCGTGAGCTGATCCCGTGAATGGGTTGGAATACAGCTGCAGGCTAACATTCCAAGCCTTGCCCCTTCGCCATGTATACGTTTTCATCAGGGCGAGGGGATTCTTTTGCATGACACAGGCTACTGCTTTGAGTTTGGCCTTATTTTGGTACCATATCCTCTTGATTCACCATAGGCAGCATTTGTTAATATTAAAGAGAACACAACGGATTTAATTTACGTAGAGAGACATTCAACTTAGAGCATGAGGATAGGAGTGAGTGGATGAAGAAATGGATGCTGGTGGTGGTCGGTCTTGTTTTTATATTGGTTCTGGCTGGCTGCGGCGACAAAAAAAGCTTCTCCATGGACCAAGTCGACACGAAAGCATACGTCATGCCTGACGGGGATTTGTACGTGGAAGAGCTTTTTACGTACACATTTCATGGCAGCTACCAGGGGACGACCCGATATATCGACCCGGGTGAAAAGAAAGGCATCGAGTTTTTTGAGGCCTATACCCCTCCGCAAGGAAAAAAGTTGGGCGAGTTTTCCCATGAAAATCTCGAAAGCCTGAACGTTCAATGGGATGGGGAAGACGACACGTATTACATATACAACAGCGCCAAAGACGAAGTGAAGCAGGTGTACTACCGCTACCGCATCAGTCAGGCTGCCGTAAGATACAGCGATGTGGGACAGCTGGACTTCCGTTTTTTTGAGAACAGCAACCAGGATATTCATCACGTCAGCGTGGATGTGTTCCTGCCATCGGATTACAACAAAGCCGACGTGCATGCGTTCCTCCATGATCGGACCGGAGGCAAGATTACGACTCAGGGGGAGCCTGCGGTTCATTACGAGAACGAAACGCTTTCCGAATACGGTGACGCGGAAATGAGGATTCTGTTCCCTCAGGACCAGCTCTCCCAAATGAAAGTAAGCAATAAGGATGTATCCCTGAAACAGATGCTTGCCGCCGAGCAGAAGCGCGAAGGACGGCTGGAGCAGCGCGAGGGAAGGATGACGGAAGCTGGAAAGGTCATTCAGGTATTGTCGGTTGTCTTTCTTGCAGGCGCCGTCCTGTATTTGCTGTCCTGGAAAAGAATATCGGCATGGCTCAGCCGCAGGCAGGTCTCCAAAGAAGAGCTGGAGCAGCTGGACCCCTTGATGAAAACCTTCATTATCCGAAAAAGCCGTTTGAAGCAAAAGGACTTCATTGCCGGCCTGCTGTCCTTGCGCAGCCGCGGGTTCGTCACGGTCAAGGAGGTTCCTTCCGCCAAAAGGTTCCAGGAAGAGCCGACCGCGCCGGATACGACGCTTCTGTTCACCTTCCAAGGGGACAGGGGGCTGCTGAATGCTGCCGACCGCAAGCTGGTCGAATGGCTGTTCGTGGAAAAAGACGGGGTGCGGACCTTCCGCATGGACTCGCTGGCTGGACCTACTTTTAAAGAAAAGCAGGATGACCATTTAATCGCAAAATACCGCAAAAGATCTCTTGAGCATGCAGCGCATTTTAAAGAGTGGAGCAAATCCCTGGCGAGCACGGAACCATATGCAGAAGAGATCACAAAGAACGGGCTGCTGAAGATATTCGTTCCGGTGACGGTAATCATTCACTATTTGCTGCTGCTTTATCTGTATTACGCGGATGTGGCATCCCTGGTGAGCATCGTTCTGGTCGCAGGTTTACTCGGCCTTGGCGGAATTTGGACTGTGGTCAAGTATCAATCCAAGCTGTGGATACTCCTTTTCCACCTGGCCTGCTTCATCATTGGAAGTCAGATCGTTCATGAGGAAGCGGTGGGGGATTATGTACTGCTCGTCGTGTGTTCAGCCCTGTTTGCGGCGCTGATTCCAAAATACCGGATGAGATGGAGAACGCTGCAGCTCCGGTATGCGCTCAAGGATTGGAGAAAAGAGCTTCGCAAAGGCAAAGGCGTGAACGCGGTATCCGATCCCATACAGGCGGAGCGGGATGCGGAGCATGCGGTTCTGCTCGGTGTGATTCCGAAATATGTCAAGCGCCTGAAATCCGATGAGCAGGGCAGCACGGCTGCTTATGCCGCAGCGGTTCCGCTGCTGTTCAGCACAGATATTTTGTCGTCCATGCAGTATACGCAAAGCCATCTCAGCTTCAGTCCCTCGAGTTCCTCCAGCTCGAGCGGCAGCAGTTACAGCAGCGGAGGAGGCGGCGGCGGTGGCGGCGGTGGTACAGGGGCATTCTAGTCCCTGTATTTTTTGATGAAAAATTTGTGCTTTTCCTCACACCAGATGGCATGTCTGCGTAATTCTGTTTATAATAGAGGACAGTTACATAAAATGAACCAGAGAAAGATAGAACATGAGTTCATTTTATAGAGAACGAAAAAAAGATACTATAATGATTGCTTTGGGAGGATTATATGAAACAAATTACGGTTGGTATTGTAGGGTACGGAAACTTGGGTAAAGGTGTGGAGAAGGCAATCCGCCAAAACCCGGACATGCAGCTTGAAGCGATCTTCACCCGCCGCGAGCCGAATGGCGTTGAGGCCAGCGTACCGGTGCTGCATATTTCCGCAGCTGAACAATATATCGGCAAAATCGATGTGATGATCCTGTGCGGAGGTTCTGCGACGGATTTGCCTGAGCAAGGTCCTCAGTTTGCTAAACTGTTCAACACGGTTGACAGCTTTGATACGCATGCACGTATTCCTGAATATTTTGCGACGGTGGACGCGGAAGCTTCGGCTGCCGGTCATGTCAGCGTCATTTCCACGGGCTGGGATCCAGGTCTCTTCTCCTTGAATCGCATGCTTGCAGAAGCCATCCTGCCTGAAGGCAAGGAATATACTTTCTGGGGCCGCGGCGTGAGCCAAGGTCACTCGGACGCGATCCGCCGCGTCGAAGGCGTGAAGAACGGCGTGCAGTACACCATTCCGGTCGAAGAAGCGGTAGCCAAGGTGCGTTCTGGCGAAAATCCGGAGCTTACGACCCGCCAAAAGCATCTGCGCGAGTGCTTCGTGGTAGCCGAAGAAGGCGCGGACCAAGCACGCATCGAAAAAGAAATCAAAGAAATGCCTAACTACTTCTCCGACTATGACACGACAGTGAACTTCATTAGCGAAGAAGAGCTGAAGGCAAGCCATTCGGCAATGCCGCATGGCGGTACCGTGCTGCGCAGCGGACGTACCGGCGAGAACAGCACGCAGATCATCGAATTCGGCTTGAAGCTGGACAGCAATCCGGAGTTCACGGCAAGCGTACTGGTGGCTTATGCCCGTGCGGCAGCGAAGTTGTCTGCTCAAGGGGATAAAGGCGCCAAAACCGTGTTCGACATTCCGTTTGGGATGCTGTCGCCTAAATCGGCCGAACAGCTTCGCAAAGAGCTGCTGTAATTTAGAGCGGATAAGTTGTAAAAAGGCATCATTCAATCCATAATGGATTGAAATGATGCCTTTTTTTTGCAAGGAGAGGAACGAACCCAAGCCGAAAGGAGATGGGCTGATTATGCTGGATGCGCGCTCACTGTATTTAAGGAGCATCATGCTGAGAAGGGAAGAGGTCCCTTCCTTCCGCTCTTATCCCTTTAGTCTGCCGGCCGTTCACGACTTTTACAGTCTTTCTTTTCAAAAACCGGTTACCTTTATCGTGGGCGAGAATGGATCGGGCAAGTCGACGCTGCTGGAAGCGATGGCGGTTGCCTGGGGTTTTAATCCAGAGGGAGGAACCAAGAATTTTACGTTCGAAACGCAGGCATCCCACTCGGAGCTGCACCGTTACATGCGATTGGCCCGTGGCGTGATCCGCCCCAAGGATGGCTTTTTCTTCCGGGCGGAAAGCTACTATAACGTTGCAACGAATATCGACCAAATGGATGCCGAGGGTGGGGGCGGGCCGCCCATCAGGCACTCGTATGGGGGCAAATCGCTTCATGAGCAATCCCATGGGGAAAGCTTCTTTGCAACTTTCATGCACCGGTTCGGAGGCCGGGGGCTGTATCTGATGGATGAACCGGAGGCAGCTTTGTCTCCGCTCAAACAGCTGTCGATGCTGACGCGCATGCATCAACTGGTGCGCCAGCGGTCGCAGTTCATCATCGCCACGCATTCGCCGATCTTAATGTCCTATCCGAATGCCGAGATCTGGCAGCTGGATGAGGAAGGAATGCGTTTGGTCGCACTCGAGGATACCGAGCATTACATTATCACCCGGAAAATGATGAACAACCGCGAGCAGATGCTGGATATCCTTCTGGAGGATGAAAGTCAATCGGAATGACAAAAAGCTGTCTTTATGGACAGCTTTTTGTTTTGTAGCGAAACATAAGCTTAAAACTCAAACGGAAAAGAGCAGAGCAAATAGGATTGACAAACCAACTACTGCGTGTTACTTTATACCTGAAGTAAGTAATACTTTATACCTGAAGTAAGTAATACTTTATACCTGAAGTAAGTAATACTTTATACCAGTCATACAGAATAGCTTGGGGTGATTGAGCTGGATAACTTAACAGAAATGCTCAAAGGTGTGCTTGAGGGCTGCGTCCTCGAAATTATAAGCCGCAAAGAAACCTACGGCTATGAAATTACGCGGCAGCTGAACGCCCTTGGTTTTACCGATGTCGTGGAGGGAACCGTGTACACCATTCTGACTCGGCTTGAGAAAAACAAATGGGTGGAGATCACCAAAAAGCCCTCCGACATGGGACCGCCGCGGAAGTTTTTTGCGATCAACGACGCAGGGCTGAAGGAGCTGCGGACGTTCTGGGAAAAATGGGAGTTCGTATCATCAAAACTGAACGAGTTAAAGGAGGAGAAACAATGAATTTTTGGGAAAAAATTACGGGAAGTGACATGACGAGGGAAATGAAAGCTTTTGAATCACGTGCCCAAAAGCTGCCGGCTGATTATCAAGCGGCATGGGCAAAGATCAATGCCTACCTTTGGCCGCACTCCGATTTCACGGGCCGCAACCTCATGCCTATTCTTGACGGTGTGCTTGGTCTGCTTGAAGAAACAGCGGCGGACGGTCAGAGCGTTCAAGAGGTGCTGGGGGACGATATCCAGGGCTTCTGTTCAGCGCTGGCCGGCGAAGAGGGAACCAAGTCTTTTCGCGACAAGTGGCGCAAGCAGCTCAACAATAATATCGCTAAAAAATTAGGTGAGTAAATCATTATTTCTTTTCGTTCATTCTATCTATAATGAGGAGGATATCATGAGAATAAGAGATATAATCGAGGGCAAAAAAGAGTGGCGGGCACACGTGGCGCGTGTCAAAGCGCTTCCGCAAGACTACCAGACCGTGTATAAAGAGATTCAAAAATATCTTTTTAAGGTCGGCCCTGTGGAGCTAACGGAAGGAACGGGGGTGCTATCGGGGATTGTCGATCTGTTTGAAGAAGGTGCCGCTTCGGGAAAAGGCGTGCTCGTAGTCACCGGCAGAGACGTAGCGGCTTTCTGCGACGATCTCATCAAAGATTCGAAAACTTACGCCGACCTCTATCAGGCATCTGTTCACCAAGAAGTCAGCAAAGCCATAAAGAAGGTTACGGATAAAACCCAGTAAAGGGAGACATCGGATTGCTGTTATACTGGGGCTGACGGCCGTGCCAGCCATTACGCTGCTTATGGTCAAAACGCTCACCTTCACCAGTTTTGCTCCATGGGATTGGGACCGGCGCGCGAAATAACATTCTATGTTCCTCTATTCAGAGTAATGGTGAGTGATATAAATAAAGGAGCAGACTGAAAAGTGAGGCCTGTTCCTTTTCTTATGGATGAGTTATCCAACCGGTGCTCTGCTGCTGATGAGGTATAATTAGCCTTGAGATTTCGTATAAGGAATAAGAAATCGAAGGGAGTGAGAAATGATGAAAGTGGTCATTTTCGCTATTGTATCGGTATTGATATTTGCTGGATGCAGTTCAGATGATATCATTACGGATTCCATAAGCAAGCCAGCGATGAGTACATGGACCAGCAATGAGTTGAAATCCGGTCAGATGATTTATCATCATAACTATGACAATATGGATCGTGGGAATCATGATTTAGAAGGACAGATTGTACTTGATTTGAAGTATTACCATGATCGAGCGATTAGCCGTGGCGATATCGTATACTTCACAAATCCTGAAACTAATAAAAATCTTGGCAAAAACAGTATTTCTAGAGTTATCGGACTGCCCGGCGAAAAAATAAAGATGGAAAAAGGACAGATCTATATTAACGGCAAACGGCTTGAAACTTTTTACGGAAGAGCACATCGACTGGGTGATGATCTTGAGAGTTTGGAAAAAGCTTTAGAGCGGGAAGACTTCGAAGAGTACATACGAAAAAACATAGAAAATCAGTTGAAATATTTCCGACAACAGAGCATGGAAGAAATCAGGATTCCCGAAGACAGCGTGTATCTGGTAGGGGATGATTGGTTTCGGAGTAATGATAGCAGGTTGTTCGGCCCATTACCCATAGATAAAATTGAGGGGAAAGTGGTGGGGGTAATCGGTAGTCCATAAACATCGTCTGACCGCGCAGGGCTTTATTGCGCCGAGTGATGCGTAACAATTTCATTCGCAGCGTCTTCAATATGCCGCAGAGGCATCCTGAATCCGCTCGAAGAAGTGACGAACAAGCACAATCCCAGCGAAGAGGGCAGACGAATGCGCACAAGCGAAGCGTTCGCCTTTGCC